>NZ_NRCJ01000030.1 GCF_003129965.1 Aggregatibacter kilianii
TATCGGTAAGAATCAGGAAATCTATGTCGGACAAGACTATCAACTGACCGTTAAAGCTGACCTCCTGATGAACTCCAAGGCGGATAATATTGTCTTTGAGACCGCCGGTGCCAGACTGACGATGTTTAAGAACGGTAATATTCAGGTGGAAGGGAAGTATGTGTATATTAATGGGCAGCCTATTGAGTTAAATCCGGGTGGCAGTGCTGCATCCGATGGCGGGCAAGGTGCTGCCGGTAGCGGTGCCGGCGGAAGCACGGGTGGCGCAGGCGCCGGTGGTGGTGCTGAAGGTGGCGATAGTGCCGGCGGTGGTGCAGGTGGAGGTGGCTCCGCACCGTCTGAGGCAGCAAACGAATGCATTCCTTGTAAAGCTGCCGCAGCGGTAGGACGTCCGGTTAACCCGATACTGGGCTTAAAATTATTAACCGACGAAATAGATTTTGCTTTTACCGGTATCATGCCATTAATCTGGTCGCGTAGCTATTACTCCGACCAGATGGGGACAGGCTGGTTGGGTCAAGGTTGGTCGGTGCCGGGTTGCCAACGCATTGAAAGACAAGCACGCGGCTTGGTCTATATTGATGAACAGGGTCGTGAACTACGCCTCCCGGCACTTACCGCAGGCGGTTCGGCAATCTATCATCAGGCAGAACAAATTTGGCTGCAACGCAATGAATCAGATGAAATTATTATTGCTTCGCTGGATAAGCGCTTATCGCTCATCTTCCGTTCATTATCGGAAACCTCCCCAAGCTATGTGCTAGTTGCGATTCAGGATAGTTTAGGCAATCAACAACGTTTTGAGTATGATTTGGAAACCGCCCTACCGCACCGCATTATTGATGGTAACGGAAGGGAGTTTACTCTTTCTTTTGAGAACCTGGCACAAAATATGGATACTTCTGCGCCGCTATGGCGCTTAACCGCAATTGCATTACAAAAAGAACAACAACGCACTTTGCTGGTTTCTTATCGCTATAATGAAGCAGGTGATTTAATTTCGGTACTCAATGCACAAGGTACTGAAGTTCGCACCTTCGGTTATCACAACCATATTATGGTGTCACACCGCAACGCCTCCGGCTTGGAATCACACTATGAATATGATGTGTATGGTCCTAAAGGCAAAGTCTTACGCAATACCACTAATTTAGATGAAAGTTGGCTGTTTGCCTATCATCCGACCTATACGCAAATCACCGATAGTCTGGGACGGGTTGAGCAGTACCATTTTGATAATAACCAAGAAATTGTAAAACGGGTCTTTGCCGACGGCTCACAAACCATCATGGAAAGAGATAATCTCGGACGCTTATTAAGCCAAACCGATAGTGCGGGTAGAACCATAAGTTATGCTTACAATGAACAAGGACAAGTGATAAAAGTCACCGGTCCTGACGGGCAGGCACAGCAATATCAATATGATAACAACGGACGCTTAATTGCGCAGACCGATGTCATGGGGCATCAAAGCCATTATGCCTATGATGGTGTCGGCAATCTCATGATGGCAACCAATGCGTTAGGGGAAAGTGTGAAGTTTGAATACAACAATAAGGGCTTGCGCACTGCCATGATTGACCCGTTAGGCAACCGTACCGCCTTCCACTATAACACCGACAATCAGTTAATAAGCCGTGTTGACTGCTCCGGCAACGCAACCCAACTGGAATACAATAACGATGGCTTGCTCACCGGCGTCATTGACCCGCTGGGACAAAAAACCGGCTATATCTATGACAACAATCATCAGCTCATTCAAACCGTTTACGCCGACGGCAGCCTGGAACAGTTCGCTTATGATACGGCGGGGCGCTTAATCTCCTATACCGACGGTAAAGGTAATCAAACCAAGTATGAGTATAGCTTGGATGATTTACCGGTGAGCCGTAAAAACGCCTTAGGGCATACCTTTGCTTACACCTATGATAAGGCAAGACGCTTGGTACAACTCACCAATGAAAACCTCGTCACCTATCGTTTCGATTATGACCCGATGAACCGTCTCAATGCCGAAATCGGTTTTGACAACCGCAAAACCCTTTATCATTACAACGAGAAAGGCGAACTCGATACCCAACAGGAATTCGGCACCGGTAACCATAAACAAGTATTGCGTACTACCGAATTTAAACGGGATAACCTCGGTCGAATCATTGCCGAGCAGGTTAGTCAATTTGACGGGCAACGTCAACAAACCACTTATCATTATGACCCACTAAGCAGATTGAGTCAGTTAGCTGATGAGCAAACCACAATACACTTTACCTATGACGACGTAGGCAGAGTCATCGAGCATCATTTATCGGACAAAGACGGTCACAGCCAAATCATGCGTTATACCTATGATGCCAATGGCAACCGACTGGCAACCACCTTACCGAGCGGTGAACAAATTAATTATTTCTACTACGGTAGCGGACATTTATCCGCAATCAAATTCAACGACCGCCTCATCACCGACATCACCCGCGATAAACTGCACCGTGAAGTCTCACGTACGCAAGGGAAACTTGTGACATCCTTTAAACTGGATGCTATCGGCAGACTGGAAGCACAGTTAACGGCACTTGAACAACAAACGGCGCAACCGGCAACACAAACAACACCACAAGCTGCACCACATACGCTTGTCAATCGGACTTATCGCTATAATGAAACAGGCAACCTGATTCAAAGCCGCGACTTGCGTTCAGGCAATCAGGATTACTATTATGATAAACTCGGTCAGCTGACCATGACCGGCAATGAAGTCTTTGCCTTTGACCCGGCACATAATCTGATTGAGCGGGAAAGCGACAAACAGTTGAATAACCAACTGCACGAATACCAAGGCGTCACCTATCGCTATGACGATTTCGGCAACTTAAGCCAACGCAAACGAAATAACGGTGAAGTGCAAACCTATTCCTACAATGCCAAAGACCAACTGATTAAAGCAGTCATTCAGACACCAAA
>NZ_NRCJ01000031.1 GCF_003129965.1 Aggregatibacter kilianii
TATCGGTAAGAATCAGGAAATCTATGTCGGACAAGACTATCAACTGACCGTTAAAGCTGACCTCCTGATGAACTCCACGGCGGATAATATTGTCTTTGAGACCGCCGGTGCCAAACTGAGTATGTTTAAGAACGGCAATATTCAGGTGGAAGGCAAGTATGTGTATATTAATGGGCAGCCTATTGAGTTGAATCCGGGCAGTGGGAACACAGCCGTGGCAGGCATGATGGCAACAATGAGCAGTGCCGGTGCGTTGGGAGCAGTAAGTGGTATGGGTGGTCCGGGCGGTCCTGTCAGTGATGCGGAAAAAGCCAAAGCCATTGCTGAATACGAAGCGGCAAATCCTGAGAATGCCAAAAAGGTCAATAAATTTTTGGAACCTTTGGAAGAAAAGGACAGAAATGAAATCAAATACCTTATGTACACGGCTAGAGAGCCTTATCGTTCCTTGGGCATGAAATACTTGGATAAGATGAGAATTGAACCGAATAATAACAAAGATGCTTATTTCCAAGCTTCCGACAACCTTATCACTGTTGATTTTTCACAGGACAGAAATAATCCCCGGGGAAATTACTATACCTTTTTCCATGAATTGGGACACGGGATTGATTACTATGGCGGAAGAGATAAATTAAATGTTTTCCAACGAGCTTTTAAAGGTTCGGATGCAGAATTCTTATCAGAATTTCACCAATATAACGGAAAGACCTTGTCGGATCACAATATTGAAGACACTGCAAATTATGTGAGAAAAACAGGAGCAGGCTACTATTCTAAAAGCTATGAGCAATTATCGGGCGCCGAAAAAACATCCGTTGATAATATTACAGCTATTTTGACGGATCCAACAAAAAAAATAAGTGATGTTTCAGCTAATGATAAAGCAGTATATGCAGCCACAGTAAAAAATATTAATTCAAATTTACAAGGTGCAGCCAATGAATCGGCTTCAGATGTTTACGGAGGAGTTTCCGGATTAAAAGTTTCAGGTAGCTGGAGTCATAGAGAAAGCTACTGGGTAAAATCAGGAAAAGTTGTTAATACGACAAACAAAGAGAGCTTTGCCGAATATTATGGTCGTCAAATGATATTAGATCCTGAAAAGAGTGATGGACTCAATAGCATTAAACAATATCTACCCAAATCTACGGAACATTTAGAGCAGATTATAATTGATCTAGCTAAATAAAATTATAATTCTACAGGAGAAAAAAATGTTAAAAGCAATAATTAACTTGGGCTTAATAATATCAATTCCCTGCATAACTCTTGAACAAGCATTGTCTAAAGACAACATTAATCATTTTAGTAAGGAATACAACATGAAAGAAAATCTCCCTATCTCTGACTTTGAAAACTTATATGCATTCCATAATGATTTAAAAAATAGCGAGCATTCTCAACCTGTTAGGAATATTGCAAAAATATTATTCCTTGAACTTGTAAATATGCAAACAAAAAACAGCTTTGCTATTGATATAACAAGAAAAAAAATGCAAGTTAATTTTACTCGTTTACATTTAGGTGGTTTAGAGGAGTTTGAAATTAATCTTTCAGAAAGTGATATTGAAGCTTTATATAATCTATTAGAAAAAAGTAACATGACTCATTGGAAAAATAATTATGATAATGCAACCCCTGGACTGAAAGCAGCTGGGAATGGGTACCTTTGGGATTTATCAATTCAATATAATGACGGTACGGCTTGGTATTACACTGGAGAAAGCTCAATTGGTAAGCCATATTTACCTGAAGGATATGACACCTTGGTGAAAGGTTTGAATGAACTTGCTGAAAGCAAGAAACAATAGTGAATTTAAAGTGCGGTCAGTTTCTCAGTCGTTTTTCAATAGAAAAAACGCTTGGAAAAACAACCGCACTTTTTGGTGTTAAAACAATGTATGTCTGACAGCGCCCGACGCTTGGTACAACTCACCAATGAAAACCTAGTCACCTATCGTTTTTACCCCGGCACCGATAACCACAAACAAGTATTGCGTACCACCGAATTTAAACGGGATAATCTCGGACGAATCATCGCCGAGCAGGTTAGCCAATTTGACGGGCAACGTCAGCAAACCACTTATCATTATGACCCACTGAGCAGATTGAGTCAGTTAGCCGATGAGCAAACCACAATACACTTTACCTATGACGACGTAAGCAGAGTTATCGAACATCATTTATCGGACAAAGACGGTCACAGCCAAGTCATGCGTTATACCTATGATGCCAACGGCAACCGACTGGCAACTACCTTACCGAGCGGTGAACAAATTGATTACTTCTACTACGGAAGCGGTCATTTATCCGCAATCAAATTCAATGACTGCCTCATCACCGACATCACCCGCGATAAACTGCACCGTGAAGTCTCGCGTACGCAAGGGAAACTTGTCACCTCGTTCAAGCTGGATGCTATCGGCAGACTGGAAGCACAGTTGGCAACACTTGAACAGCAAACGACGCAACCGGCAACACAAACAACACCACAAGCTGCACCACATACGCTTGTCAATCGGACTTATCGCTATAATGAAACAGGCAACCTGATTCAACGCCGCGACTTGCGTTCAGGTAATCAGGATTACTATTATGATAAACTCGGTCAACTGACCATGGCTGGCAATGAAGTCTTTGCCTTTGACCCGGCACATAATCTGATTGAGCGGGAAACCGATAAACAGTTGAATAACCAACTGCTCGAATACCAAGGCGTCACCTATGGCTATGACGAATTCGGCAACTTAAGCCAACGCAAGCGAAATAACGGTGAAGTGCAAACCTATTCCTACAATGCCAAAGACCAACTGATTAAAGCAGTCATTCAGACACCAAA
>NZ_NRCJ01000032.1 GCF_003129965.1 Aggregatibacter kilianii
GTGTTCATGTCCTTCTGCGCCTGAAAATCTAATCGCTGATTTCCCGTCGCATCTTCCATTATCATTCCGTTATAGCCGCCATCCTTATACGTCTGCGACATCACATGCATCTGTGTCTTACCACCCGGCAATTCCGCCGGCAACGGCATGTTGGCATGATAGGTTCTTCCGGTTACGATAGGTTGGTCAGGGTCACCATCTAAAAAGTCCACCACGATTTCCTGACCCACCCGAGGTATCGCCATCATCCCCCAACCTTTCCCGGCCCAAGGTTGTGTCACCCGTATCCAGCACGAACTGTGGTCATCAAACTTACCTTCCCGGTCCCATAAAAACTGTAAGCGTACCCGACCAAAGTTATCCGTATAAATCTCTTCGCCTTCCGGTCCCACCACCATCGCAATTTGCGGACCATCAACCCGCGGTTTGGTGCGTTGCAATGGACGCCAGGTCTGTTCGCGTGGCATAAATTCAAAACGTCCGGTTAACGTAGTCGCTTTATCCCCCGCTTCCATTTCGCCGGCTTGTGGTTGTTGTCCCTTATACACCACACTGACTAATTGCCAGTCGGTATTTAAACTTTCATTCGGGTGATTTTGTAACTTAAACAATTTGCCCACCTGCAGATTCGGACTGTTGCTCTCCCCCCAACCCAAATGTGCATCCTGTCTTAAACTGTCCAACCGGTAGCGGGCATACTGCTCGCCCCGACCGTCTTTAAAGCGTCCCGGATAGTCGTAATGCTCATACATGGCACGCTGATATTGGGTGTCGTTCGCCGGGCGGTTGAAGGTGGCCTGCCAGTTCGGTTTTTTGAAGGTGTAATCCTTTAACGTCACTTCCGATTGGCGCACGCGTTCACTGCGATTAAAGGAGGTGATAGATTTTTCCTGTAACTGAGCGTTACGATTCACGTTATAAGGTAATACGGTATCGCCGCTTAAGGTCGTTGCATCGTCGGTCATCATCAGACGATGCTGTCCGTCCTTTTGCTCAAAATAATAGAAAATCCCCTCTTCCGCCGTCAGCCGTTGGAAAAAGTCAAAATCCGATTCCTGATACTGCACACAGAATTCACGTTCCGGATGCGGGTAACGTAAGACGAAGGCGTAATCGGTTACTTTGTTTTCCGATAAAATCGTAGAAAGGATAGTTTGAATGTCTTTTTGTTGGAAAATGCGGGAGTTGCGGCGCAAGGTTGCGCGCCATAAATCCGGCTGGATACGCAGGCGATAATGGGTCTGTCTGAAACCGCTGTCGCCTTGTTCAAAGTGCGTCACCATGCCGGCAAAGGTCTGTAATCGCTCACCATCTTGCCATACCGACAGCACTGCCTGATTATCCAATACCGCACTCGGGTCGATTGCCGGGTCTGTGCTATTGACCTCAACATCTAAACAAGATAACTCGCTATAACGAGCATGGCATTCAAAATGAATGACGCCAAATGTAGAAGGAGCCAAACCTCCCGCCTCCAGCGTAAATTGTAATCCGCTTGGGGAGAGGCCTAATAAACTTGATAAAGAAGAGGACAAAGAGGGAGGCGCTAAGGTGGGGGTAGCTGTGGTAACAGAGGACGGAGAAGCGCCGGCAACAAGACTCATTGGGGCGGTCGCCGCAGGCAGATGGCTCTTTTGTCCCCATTGCTGCACCCGATGAATCACATCCTTTCCAGTGTCTACTCCCGACTGTAATTTGGCGACGCCTTCCTTTAATTTCGCCGCCTTGGCCGCTACTTTCTTATTACCCGAAATGGTGGAAGCCAAATCGACTTTATCGCTAATTGAAGATATACCATCCGCTGCTTTCACCAACGAATCCGGATTAAGAGTCTTCGCCATTTAAACGCCCTCACTATCTAAGATTAAAT
>NZ_NRCJ01000033.1 GCF_003129965.1 Aggregatibacter kilianii
TTGACATCCTCCCCGCCCTAAAGGACGGGGATTCCTACTAGCTCCCCCGCTTTGCGTGGGCTACTCTCGGTGGGTTCTTGCTGCTGACCGCTAATACGGTTCACTTCACAAGCGCTACGGCAGTGTCCCTGCCTGTTTTTTTTCGTTATACTTGGATGATGGCTCGACCACGAGCTAACACGTTTAATGCACCAACTACGTCCGCATTTTCGGCGTAACCGCATTCCACACATTCAAAACTTGCCTGTGTTTGTCTGTTTTCCTTCGCAATATGACCGCAACAAGGGCAGGTACGACTGGTGTTTTTGGGTGGAACAGCAACTAAAAATCCACCTTGCCATTGGGTTTTGTAATCTAGTTGGCGACGGAACTCAAACCAACCTTGATCCAATATTGAGCGGTTCAAGCCTGATTTTTGGGCGACATTTTTGCCGTGCTGTTCCTGCGTGCCTTTTGCCGATTTGCTCATATTGTTGACTTGTAAATCTTCAACAAAAATCATTGCGTGGTTTTTGCTAATTTGGGTTGAGATTTTATGCAAGTAGTCTTTACGAGCGTTGCTGATGTTGTGATGGATTTTGCCGATTTTCGCTTTTTGTTTTAGCCAATTTTGACTGAACTTCACTTTTCGACTTAAGGATTGTTGTGCTTTTCTTAACGCATTTTGGTGCTTTTTAAAGCTATTTAACGGCTCAAAATAATCGCCATTTGAGAGTGTCGCAAAACGTGCTACGCCCATATCAATACCGATTTCTGAACCTTTGTGCTGCGAGATTTCGTGCTTAAATTCCGTTTGAATACTGACAAAAAATCGACCGCACTTTTTGCTGACTGTGACATTTTTTATCTCACCGATAATTTCACGGCTGTTAATGTAACGAATCCAACCGATTTTAGGCAAAAACAAGCGGTCATTTTTCTGCTCAAGTTTGCAACCTTGCGGATAGCGAAAGCTGTCTTTTACGCCTTTCTTTTTGAATTTAGGAAAATCAGCTCGTTTACTAAAAAAGTGGCGATAGGCACTTTCTAAATCCTTGAGAGACTGTTGTAATACTTGGCTGTGACAATCCTTTAAAAAGGGAAAGTCGATTTTCCATTGTGGTAAAAAATTGGCAAGTTTGGTGTAACTGAACTTGGTTTTTGTATCCGCTTCATAGGCTTGTTTTTGCCAATCCAATGCCTTATTGAAGACAAAACGAGAACAACCGCAAAATTGAGCAATTTTACGCTGTTGTTCGCCATTTGGTCTAATTTCAAATTTAAAGGCTTTACGGATAAGCATAGTTCAGTCAAAATAGAATTTTGGTTTAATTATATCCTTGGTCTATGCAAAAAGAAACCGAAATCAGACGTGGCAGACATTGTGTCTTCAACTTACATATTCATTTAGTTTTCGTCACAAAATACCGTCGAGATGTTTTTACGAAAGAAATACTTGATGATTTAGCTGAAATTTTTAAATCAGTCTGTGCTGATTTTGAAGCTGAATTAGTCGAGTTTGATGGCGAAGATGATCACGTTCATTTGCTGGTGAACTACCCACCCAAAGTGGCAGTTTCTACGCTGGTGAATAGCTTGAAAGGCGTATCTAGCCGAATGATCCGAAAGAAAAATTATCCATCAATTAAGAAAAAATTATGGGGTAATGCGTTATGGTCACCGTCATATTTTGCAGGTTCATGCGGCGGTGCACCTATTTCAATTATTCGCCAATACATCGAGCAGCAACAAACACCTGATTAGTTAGGTTTGAAACGGCTTACGCCGTTTGTGCCTTATATCTCCGCCCTGAAGGACGGAGTTTTACGGCACGTTGGATAAA
>NZ_NRCJ01000034.1 GCF_003129965.1 Aggregatibacter kilianii
TGATGGCAAGAGGCTTCATGATGTGCGGGTCGAAGTCATACACCGTGACATTGCCTTTGCTGTCACGTACCCGGGTTCGGTTGTCGGCATAGTCAAACCATACCGGATAGAAGCCGTCGGCAGCGACGTGTAGGTTAAAAGTGCGGTAGGTTTTTTCAAGTATTTTTTAGATTGAAAAAACATCTGGAATTTTGATTGCACTTTTGTGGGGTATTTCTTAATTTTTAAAGAGCGGTAGTAGATAGAAAAAGGCACACGTTGGAAACGTGCGCCATCATGTGGGAACTAAGTTAAAACTAATAACTTATAATATCCACTTTTTTTCATATTGAGATAAATCATCATTAATATATGCTATTAGATATTCATCTAAATTCTTATATCTAGCTTCTCCGTTCGTATCATAAACCCATAATTCAGGCTCAATAATGCCATCTAGCCATAATAAATAAATATGTTCATTTGTATATGCACTACCTGCAAATAGGCTAAGTCTATCTTTTTTAAATAGCGCACCTGCATTGTTCTCCCAATTCTCAATGTGTGAATATAGAATTGTTTTTATTTCTTGTAATCTTTCATCTGGGATCGTCTCACTCCATAGTAGTTTCATTTCATCAATAGAAAGCCAGTCTCCATGGGTTGCGTCGATAAGATAACTTAAGAGCTCAAAACGAGCTTTTAGCATTGGCGTGATATTCCTATATTTATTTTCTTCTAGTGTAGGAACGTTTGATACAGGATAACCTTTTGAGTAATCATCCCCCTCTTGGGCATCTATTTCCTCTAAGATTTTTAAAATTAAATCTTTTGTAGCATTCATAATTGTGGACTCCATAATAATTAAATAAGTTGTACTAACTTGTAAACGGTTCCTACATCAACTGCTTGTGTTGCACCACCAATATAAGAGTTAACAGCGGTACTTAAAGGCATAAATGGTCCAGTTGTTTTTCCTCCCCAGCCAACATCAGATATATGACCAGCAACTTTTCCATTTGCATAAAGTTGAGGATTGTTGAGTTTTTCTAATTTTGCAGCTTTGCTCGCAGCTCTTCTCGTCGCTTTATCAACAGCTTGTCTAGTCATTGTCCCTCCAGAGGCTGCAATTTGATCATTCCATTTTTTTACGAATTCAGTTAATTCTTTTGCTTCTGGACTATTAGGTGCAAATTTATTCTTAATTTTTAATATTCCGTTTTCTACGGAAGCACATCCAGCCAACCCAAACGGGTCGACCCACCCCATCGGATTATGCACATAAGCATAAGGCGTCTCTCCACCTTCCAACCCAATCGGGTCAGACTTCAGATAACACCCACTCTGCGGGTCATAATAGCGGAAGCGGTTATACGCCAGTCCGGATTCGTCATCTGTGTACTGCCCCGCAAACAACAGATT
>NZ_NRCJ01000035.1 GCF_003129965.1 Aggregatibacter kilianii
AATTCCCGCATCTTCCAACAAAAAGACCTGCAAACCATTCTCGCTACCCTGCTTGATGAAAATAAAGTCACCGACTATCGCTTTATGCTACGTGACTCCCACCCCGAGCGCGAGTTCTGTGTGCAATACCGCGAAACCGACTTAGCCTTCTTTGAACGCTTGGCGGCGGAAGAAGGGCTGTTCTATTATTTTGATGAACAAAGCCGGTTAGTTATCGGTGATGATGCCACGACCTTAAATAACGAAAAAGCCGTCACCTTAAACTACAACCCCAATAAAAACGCCCAACTACAGGAAAACACCGTCACCCGCTTTGCCCACAGTGAACGGGTGCGGGTGTCTCAGGCTGTGTTAAAAGACTACACCTTTAAAAAGCCCCTGTGGGAAGCGACTTTCACGGAAGAAGCCAAAGACCTTGAGGCACAACGTGCCATGTATGAGCATTATGACTTTCCGGGACGCTTTAAAGACGGACGGGGTAAACAATATAGCCGTTATCGGTTGGAGAGCTTACGTCGTGATGCCCATAGCGGACGCGGGGAAAGTAACAGTCCGTTGTTGATGGCGGGCGGTTTAATTAACTTACAGCGTCATCCTAATGCCGCCTTTAATACCCTATGGCAATTAAGCCGGGTGCACTATCATGCCGAACAGGCGCAGGGTGCACAGGGGGAAGCCGGTGAGCGTGGCACACATTTAACCGCCGCCTTTGAATGCTTACCACGCCATCAGACTTGGCGTCCGGCTCAGTTACAAAAACCGTTGGTGGAAGGTCCGCAGCCTGCCATCGTCACCGGTCCGAAAGGCGAAGAGATTTATACCGATAATTTCGGGCGGATTCGGGTACACTTTTTGTGGGACAGAGAGAGCAAACGGGATGACCACAGCTCCTGTTGGATTCGGGTGACCCAACCTTGGGCGGGGAAAGGCTGGGGGATGGTGGCGATTCCTCGGGTCGGACATGAAGTTCTGGTGGACTTCTTGGAAGGTGACCCCGACCAGCCGATTGTCACCGGACGTACCTACCATGCCAATATGCCGCTGCCGGGCAAACTGCCGCAGAACAAAACCCAGATGCACTTAATGTCACAGACCTATAAGGGCGGTGGGCATAACGGTATGATGATGGAAGATGAACAGGGTAAACAACGGTTGGATTTTCATGCCGAACATGATATGAACACCTTAGTCATCAATGACCGTACCACCAATGTGGGCGGTAACCATACGGAAACCGTTAAGGGCGAACAGAAAATCAGTGTCAATCAGAGCCGTTATAAAGAAGTCATTGGCGATGAAACCCAGACTATCGGTAAGAATCAGGAAATCTATGTCGGACAAGACTATCAACTGACCGTTAAAGCTGACCTCCTGATGAACTCCA
>NZ_NRCJ01000036.1 GCF_003129965.1 Aggregatibacter kilianii
TGTCTAAAGAAAAATTTGAACGTACAAAACCGCACGTTAACGTGGGTACAATCGGCCACGTTGACCATGGTAAAACCACTTTAACAGCAGCAATCACCACCGTATTGGCAAAACACTACGGCGGTGCAGCCCGTGCATTCGACCAAATCGATAACGCGCCTGAAGAAAAAGCGCGTGGTATCACCATCAACACCTCTCACGTTGAATACGACACGCCAACCCGTCACTACGCACACGTAGACTGCCCGGGACACGCGGACTATGTTAAAAACATGATTACCGGTGCGGCGCAAATGGACGGTGCTATTCTTGTCGTAGCGGCAACCGACGGCCCTATGCCACAAACTCGTGAGCACATCTTATTAGGTCGTCAAGTAGGCGTGCCTTACATCATCGTATTCTTAAACAAATGCGACATGGTAGATGACGAAGAGTTATTAGAATTAGTTGAAATGGAAGTGCGTGAACTTCTTTCTCAATATGACTTCCCGGGCGATGATACCCCAATCGTACGCGGTTCTGCATTAAAAGCGCTTGAAGGCGATGCACAATGGGAAGAAAAAATCCTTGAATTAGCAAGCCACTTAGATACTTACATCCCTGAGCCTGAGCGTGCTATCGACCAACCGTTCCTTCTTCCAATCGAAGACGTGTTCTCCATCTCCGGTCGTGGTACCGTAGTAACAGGTCGTGTTGAGCGCGGTATCATCCGTACCGGTGATGAAGTTGAAATCGTAGGTATTAAACCGACTGCGAAAACCACCGTAACCGGTGTTGAAATGTTCCGTAAATTACTTGACGAAGGTCGTGCAGGTGAAAACATCGGTGCATTGTTACGTGGTACTAAACGTGAAGAAATCGAACGTGGTCAAGTCTTGGCGAAACCGGGTTCAATCACTCCGCACACCGATTTCGAATCTGAAGTGTACGTATTGTCCAAAGAAGAAGGTGGTCGTCATACTCCATTCTTCAAAGGTTACCGTCCACAATTCTATTTCCGTACGACTGACGTAACCGG
>NZ_NRCJ01000037.1 GCF_003129965.1 Aggregatibacter kilianii
CTCATGGTGCCTTGTTATAACGAGGGCGATAATCTCGACGAATCCATACCGCACTTATTGCAGCTGAGATACCCGAATTACGAGCTCATTTTTATTAATGACGGCAGTAAAGACAACACCGGTGAAATCATTGACCGCTGGGCGGCAAAAGAACCGAAAATTACGGCATTACACCAAGAAAACCAAGGCAAAGCCAGCGCATTGAATCACGGCTTGACCGTTGCTAAAGGCAAATATGTCGCCTGTATCGACGGCGATGCCGTGCTGGATTACTACGCCTTGGATTACATGGTACAAGCCCTAGAGAAAGACCCGAAATATGCCGCTACTACAGGCAACCCACGCGTGCGTAACCGCAGCACCATTTTAGGGCGTTTACAGGTGTCAGAATTCAGCTCCATCATCGGTTTGATTAAACGTGCTCAAGGTTTAATGGGGACGATTTTCACGGTGTCAGGCGTATGCTGTTTATTCCGTAAAGATGTGATGGATGAAATCGGCGGTTGGAGCACCAACATGATCACCGAAGACATCGACATCAGTTGGAAAATCCAAATTGCCGGTTACAACATCATGTACGAACCGCGTGCCCTTTGTTGGGTGCTGATGCCGGAAAGCATGAAAGGACTTTACAAACAACGTTTACGTTGGGCGCAGGGTGGCGCGGAAACCATCATGAAATATTTCCCACAGGTCTGGCATTGGCGCAATCGTCG
>NZ_NRCJ01000038.1 GCF_003129965.1 Aggregatibacter kilianii
TGGATCACCTCCTTACCAAGAAGACGACTTTAAGTGTTCACACAGTTTGTTTGATGGTTGTAGACAAGAGAAGAACAAAACAAAATGTCGAAGACAAAATCCTGTTGGGTCTGTAGCTCAGGTGGTTAGAGCGCACCCCTGATAAGGGTGAGGTCGGTGGTTCAAGTCCACTCAGACCCACCACTTAGACCGGTGATTTGATGATTTGAATAAGTTTAGTGATGGGATGAGTTGATGAAGCGTAAGCGAAGTTAAACCTCAAACTAAACAACGTTAAATATATCAGAAGTACCGAGTGTGAGTGAAAGCCAAAGGATATGATTGGGGATATAGCTCAGCTGGGAGAGCGCCTGCCTTGCACGCAGGAGGTCAGCGGTTCGATCCCGCTTATCTCCACCAATATCGTCATAGTTAAGTTTATTAATTGGTTCAATAAGTTTAGTCTGTAATTTAATTTAATTTAATTTAATTTAATTTAATTTAATTTAATTGGATTGAACGAAAGTCGATGGAGTAAATTTAACTATGATGATGGCAAGCCAAGTCGCTTGCATTATTTTTATCTGTTCTTTAAAAATCCGGAAACAAGCTGAAAACGAGACTTTCAAGAAAGTCTGAGTAAGAGTGATTGATAAAAGG
>NZ_NRCJ01000039.1 GCF_003129965.1 Aggregatibacter kilianii
GTTCCTTCACCCGAGTTCTCTCAAGCGCCTGAGTATTCTCTACCTGACCACCTGTGTCGGTTTTCAGTACGGTTTAGTAAAGCCTGAAGCTTAGTGGCTTTTCCTGGAAGTGTGGTATCGGTTACTTCAGCGCCTTAGCGCCTCGTCATCATCTCTCAGTGTTAATGGAAGTCCGGATTTGCCTAAACTTCCCACCTACCAACTTAAACGACCATATCCAACAGGTCGCTAACCTAACCTACTCCGTCCCCACATCGCAGCTTTACCAAGTACGGGAATATTAACCCGTTTCCCATCGACTACGCTTTTCAGCCTCGCCTTAGGGGCCGACTCACCCTGCCCCGATTAACGTTGGACAGGAACCCTTGGTCTTCCGGCGAACGGGTTTTTCACCCGTTTTATCGTTACTTATGTCAGCATTCGCACTTGTGATACGTCCAGCATACTTCTCAATACACCTTCATCCGCTTACACAACGCTCCCCTACCCAACAGTATTACTACTGATGCCGCAGCTTCGGTGCTATATTTGAGCCCCGTTACATCTTCCGCGCAGGCCGACTCGACTAGTGAGCTATTACGCTTTCTTTAAATGATGGCTGCTTCTAA
>NZ_NRCJ01000003.1 GCF_003129965.1 Aggregatibacter kilianii
AGGTTTGAAACGGCTTACGCCGTTTGTGCCTTATATCTCCGCCCTGAAGGACGGAGTTTTACGGCACGTTGGATAAAAGAAAATATATGGTAATAAAATTAGTACCTGAAAAAGTAGATTTTTTAGTATCGACCACTGATCTTAAAGTTATTTATACAGAGTCAAATGGGGTTAAACTATATGTAGATGTTCAGACGTATGATGATTTTGAGGTAAATAATTATCGAAAATTGGAGGTTCATTTTAGTGTGGTTGCAGAGGTTAAATGTACAACCTTAAATTTTTTTGAAAATCATTATAATGATTTTCAAATTGAAAATTTTAATGAAAGAGTTAGGGAAATAGATTTTTGGAAGGAAAATAAATACCATCCTGATCCTCTTTTTTATCAAGTTGCAGACTCAGGAGTTTTGAATAAAAAGGGTAAGATATTTGACCCCAATAATAAACTTGGCTTAAAACATTATCTGATTATTGGTTATGATAGTTATGTGGAGGTAATAGCCTCAAGATATCAAAGTGCTTTTTTGGATAATTAATAAGGCTGTATTAGGCTAGCATAACTGCTAATTTAATATGACCTCTAAATTAATTATAGGTGACATATGTTGAATCAAAAAGTTATTTCTTTTTTAAAAGAAAAAAATTGGTGGTATCAAGATGAAAGCGTTGATTATCGAGATGCATTGTCTAAACTTGGTGTAGATATGAATAGCGATTTTATTCAGTTTTATTTACATGCCGAAGATGGAGCAACTTTTTATAGCCGTGGGAAAGAAATATACCAGCTGGGATGGTTTCTTATTAATACAAATTTATTGCGGAATCTATACTCAATTAATAAATTGTTAGATTTATCAGAGGATTATATTCCATTGGATAACTTTGAAGGTGAAAATGGTTTTTTTATAATGATAAAACTGCTGAAGTCTTTCATTTTAAACTAAGTGAATAAGATAAGGTTATTGGAAAATGGTCAAGCTTTTCTAAATTTATTGAATGGTATTTTGATATATAATCATCAATGATATTTGGGTGTTGCATTTTATTGGAGTGTAGTGGATTTTTTATTGATCTAAGTTAAAAATGAGCTAGAGACTGACGCTGTTTTAATTTCAAAATTAGAATGGCTCGGTATATATATTTGAAAAAATGGTCTAACTTTTGATGGCACATGTTTCTAACATGTGCTGTTATTTTATCTGGTTATTATAATTTAAGAGTTAAAGGATATTAAAATTTAAGATGGAGTATGAAACAACATTAAGACAAAAATTAAATCAAAAACAAAGTAAATATAGTTAGGGGCGGGTTTATGAATTTAGAAAATATATTGCCAGATTTAGTGAAATGTTTTTATTTGAGCGAACCGATAGATGGCGAGTTAGAATATTCAGAAATGCCGTTAAAAGTTAATGCTGAGGATATTTCTGGTCAATTGTTGGAGTACTATCAACATCTTTCTTTTGAAGGCGATTGTTATTTTGGCGATCAACTTTTTGGTATGATACTCTTTCCTGCGCTATCAGAAAGTACTGAACCAGAGGCATGGGCATTGCAAGCTAATGAAAGATTTCAAAATCGTGATTATATTATTTTTGCTGCTACGATTTCGGATGATATTATTTTTTGTGATATTAGAGATGAAAAAAATCCTGTATATGGTCTCATTTCAGGAGACGATAAAGCTATTAAATTAAGTGATTCCTTATTTGATTTTTTAGTTTTTTATACTAAGTTAACAAAATTACAAGTCATTGAATTTAAAAAAGAGATATATGCCAATAAAAATCTTGATTACAAGAAGGATTTTATAGAAAGAGTCTATTCACTGATCAGCAATGATTTTTCTAAAAATGTAGATGGATTGGTTGAATTTATACTTAGCGGAACGTTACATTTAATAGATATCAATAAAGAGAGTCATTAAGTCCGATATGGTGCAGTGTGCCTTTTTATTTTATATCAATTGATTGCGATGCTTTGTGTTATATAAAATTGTCCTTAAAAAATAAGGAATAACACATAAGAGTGTGGTTAAAATTCAAGATGTTTCTTAATCCAAAAACACTTAGAAAATTCATTACACTTTTATAGTTAATTATTAACTATTACAATGACACTTCGACGAGGCGAAACCTTCAGTTTCCACTATGACAAACTGACGCGTCTGACTGAGGTAAGAAATAGTCAGGGGGATAGCTATCGTTATGAATATGACAAGGCTGGTCAATTAATCAAAGAGACGGACTTTACGGGAAGAGCAAGACGTTACGCCTATGATATTGCAGGCAGATTAATCCGCCGAACTCAAGTTGACGGCAGTGTGTGGAAACCTACGCATATGATGTGGAAGATAAGTTACTTTCCTGTCAGACATGGCTGCCGAAGTATCAAAAAAATAAGGTCCAAATAATTGGAAAAACACCGGAGAAACTGACCGCACTTTTAGATGATATCAATCTTGAGGGTTATGGACTTGCCCATCAGATGAGCTATTCTTATACGAAGAAAACAGGACAACTGAGTAAAACCGTCAACACACAATACCTTCCTTTCAATGCGACACACATCACCGAGTTTGAATACGACGAACAACATCGCTTGATTGCGGAGATTCAGGATGGTGAACGGGTTGAAGTCGAATTAGATAAATACGGCAGACAAACTGTCCTTCTGTTACCGAACGGCAAATCCGCCGCTTCGACCGACGCACAAAGTGCGGTCAGAATTTCGCAAGGATTTAACCGGTACGGCGAACTGACGCAATTCCAAGTTAACGACCACAACCCGCTGACACTCGGCTACGACAAACTGGGCAGACAAACCAGAAAACAGAACCAAAACGGTTTTATCCTTGCCGAACACTTCTCACCATCAGGCTTACTGCAAGCGCAAGGCGGTGGTTGGCATAATAACCTGACTGAAGAGCAACTCGATAACTACCAACCGAATCACACCTACCCGATAGCGGGCACCCAAATCAGCCGTAAATGGCAATATGACAAGGCGTTTAATCTGATGCACACACAGGATAGTAGAGTCATAGAGTAGCTTTTCGTCTTTAAACTACAAAAAATCCTTCCGTTACTACATTACTTGCCAAAACAATAAATAACCGGTCATAGTTAAACTTAATGTTTGTTCTTAATTATTTTGTGGAGTTAAAATAATTTGAAGATGATGGGGTAAATAGAAGAATTGCAATAATTCCGTTATATAGCAACTTTACTACAATAGCCTTCATTTCAAATTCGCCTAGTAAAGTAATGCTTATGTCAAATATAGCAATAAGGATAAATAGGATTCTTGCCCATTTTTTGCCGGCGAATATGCCTACAGAAGCAATCCCCGGCAGCATGACTAATATTATATAGACGATAGCGGATAACAACGGTGGCAAAAACGGTATGCTTTCTGAGATTGTAGAAAAAAACTCTCCAGGGGGCGTATAAATGGTGTGTGCTACAAAGACAAATATACTTAACAGCGCTACTACAGTATAGATACCTCCTGCTATATTAACAGACCAAGGTGATTTCATGAGACCTCCTGAAGAGTTGATTGATAAGTTATTCGTCTTTCTCAAAAGAGATCTGTTTTGAGCTGTAAATTAGAAGTGGCATATAAGAAATAATGATAAATGATATCAGCCCTATATTCATTTCAGGACCAACAAGGCTGATGTAAACCGCAAGAAGTGGAATCATGACAACCAACCAGAGCAAAAAAGCCAGTAATGTCTTTTTCACAGGACCTTTACGAAGTTTTATTTTTTTGTTGCAGTGCGGACAAGATTTTATCCCCATAAAACCTTTAAATGCAGTCCCTTTTATGGATTGGTTGCAATGTGGGCAAGGTAAAGTTTGAGTTAGCATTTAAGTTTTCTCCTATGTATGTAGTTTGCTTTTATTCTAATCACTTGGCTGAAAAAAACAATAAATGTATTAAGTGCTTTGAATCCTTCTGATTTTATAAAGTGCTAGAAAACTCAACTGCACTTTAATTGCTATAAAAAGGTTATACGCATCCTGAGTAAATCAGTATATAATCTGCACCCGTGCTTATTGCTTCGTTATGATTGTGTATGTTCAAGATGTGGTGCAGATAGACTGGTATCCAAGGATTTCAATCGCTGAGATTCTTAGGTCGAGTCTATTCACATACACTTCTTTCTCGTTGAGTTTAATTATTGTGTAACGAATGCGAGCATCCATACTGTAATCAATTTTGAGGCTATGTAGTTAGCAAATAGAGAGTAATTGCTGATATTCATTTAAGGAACAAAGAATGAGAATGTTATTTAAACTATTTTTATGTATGAGTGTGATTTTCTTGTCTGCCTGTAGTTCAAAAACCTCTTCAGGGGATGAGAAAATTATGGCCGTAGTCACCGCACCAAATGGTAATCTTTACGTGTTGACAGAAACACTTGATTATGAGTTTCCAAAATCTAAGGGCAAAGATATTAAGTTGTTTTTTGAATTATCCCCGGTGTTTGCTGAGATCGGACAGCCGATTAGTGCACGTATGTGGGTAAAGGAGCGTAGCGTCGATTTTTCATTTAATGACGCCATATTAAGTGTTTATAAAGAAGAGAATCAAAAATTTTCCAGAAAAGATACGGCAGAAATTAAGGGTTTCTATGCTAAAAATAATAAAGCCAAACAGCTTTTAAAACAGCTTGAAAGAATGGTTAAGAAGGATCGTTCAATGAAGTTAGTCGTTGAGCATGAAACTAATGAAAAAAATATTGTAGACTATACATTTAACGTGAATAAGAAAGGAGATGATAAAATTAGAGGTCGAGTTGTAACACTTGCTAATCGAAAGGATATTATCAAAGAATATCAATCTTTTCCCGGTAATTTTAAAGAATATAGAATTAATATCTTTTATGAGCCAAGCATAGTTGGAAATCGATTGTTTGGTGCTCAAGTCGAAAAAGAGAAATTAACTTCCGGTGAGGCTATTGTGTTAAGAGGTTGGAGACGTATTATTCCAATGAACGTTAATGTAAGATGATTTTATAATTCGTCACTAGTGGGGCTGATTTAGCGTTAATCGCTAACATTGGCCTTTTTTATTTATATAATTTGGGATATGGAGACATATCAAATTCCGGACACAAAAAAAGCCGCTTATGCGACTATCTTTTTTTTATGAGGTTTTAAATGGTGCCCGAGGCCAGACTTGAACTGGCACGCCTCGAAAGGCGAGGGATTTTAAATCCCTTGTGTCTACCGATTCCACCACTCGGGCTGAGTGATTTGCTAACTGCATGGGGTGTTATGGAGGCGTGTCCCGGAGTCGAACCGAGCTACATGGATTTGCAATCCAGTGCATAACCGCTTTGCTAACACGCCGTGATTTTGGAGCGGGAAACGAGGCTCGAACTCGCGACCCCGACCTTGGCAAGGTCGTGCTCTACCAACTGAGCTATTCCCGCGTTTGCTGTTAGTGCGGTGCATTTTACTGACTTATCTAAAACTGTCAATAAACAATTCAAAAAATCAGTGAGTTTGTTGAAAAAAAATGCAAAAGCGCAAAGAAATCCTGAATTTAATTTTAGTTTGTGCAATCAACGGGTTATAAAATTTCCTTTTATAGAATGGCACTTTGTGCCAAAATGAAGCACATTTTTTATTAAAAAGTGCGGTATAAAAATATTTTATTTTCGCGGAGGATTTATGACACAAGAATATGCGATTGACACCTTATTAGCCCAAGCAGGAAATCGCACCGACGAGCGCACAGGCGCCGTTTCCACCCCAATTTTCCTTTCTACCGCTTACGGTCACCACGGTATTGGTGAAAGTACCGGTTTTGACTATACCCGAACCAAAAACCCAACCCGTGCCGTGCTAGAAGAAACCATTGCACGGTTAGAAAAAGGCGAGCGCGGATTTGCCTGCTCCTCGGGGATGGCGGCAATCCAATTATTGATGTCATTATTTACTTCTCCTGATGAATGGATCGTTTCCAGCGATGTTTATGGCGGGACTTATCGTTTGTTGGATTTCGCTTACAAAAATACCCACGGCGTTAAACCGGTTTATGTGAACACCGCCTCCGTACAAGACATTGAAGCGGCGATTACGCCGAATACCAAAGCGATTTTTATTGAAACGCCATCTAATCCGCTAATGGAAGAATGCGACGTGGATGCCATTGCAAAAGTCGCCAAACGCCACAATTTATTACTTATCGTGGATAATACGTTTTTAACGCCCGTCTTGTTCCGCCCGATGGAACATGGTGCGGACATCGTCATTCATAGCGGTACCAAATATATTGCGGGGCACAACGACGTTTTAGTCGGTTTAATCGTGGCGAAAGGGCAGGAACTTTGTGATCGTCTATTTTATATTCAAAATGGCGCCGGTCCGGTGTTGTCGCCGTTTGATTCTTGGTTAACCGTTCGTGGTATGAAAACCTTGGCGCTACGTATGCAACGTCATCAGGAAAATGCTAAAGCGATTGCAGAGTTTTTGCACCGACAACCGCAGGTAAAAGATGTGTTGTACCCAAATAAAGGCGGAATGTTGTCTTTCCGTTTACAAGATGAAAACTGGGTTAATCCTTTCTTAAAAGCGATTAAGCTCATTACCTTTGCCGAAAGCCTTGGCGGTACGGAAAGTTTTATTACTTACCCGGCAACCCAAACCCACATGGATATCCCCGAAGCGGAGCGCATTGCGCGTGGGATTACCAATAATCTTCTGCGTTTTTCCGTCGGATTGGAAAATGCCGAAGACATCGAAGCGGATTTAGCGCAGGCATTTGCACAACTTAAATAAACGTCATGTATTCGGAGGGCAAAATGAAAGTTGCGGTATATAGCACGAAAAGTTACGACCGAAAATATTTAGAATTAATTGATGCTAAGTATGGTTTGGATCTGGAATTTTACGATTTTATGCTCAGTGAACGCACCGCCAAAATGGCGGAACATTGTGAAGCCGTGTGTATTTTCGTGAATGATGACGGCAGTCGAAAAGTATTGGAAAAACTCGCCGCACTTGGGGTGAAAATCATTGCTTTACGTTGTGCCGGGTTTAACAACGTCGATTTAAAAGCGGCGCAGGAACTGGGACTGACCGTAGTTCGCGTGCCGGCATATTCGCCGGAAGCGGTGGCGGAACATACGGTGGGCTTGATGATGACTTTAAATCGCCGTATTCATCGTGCTTATCAGCGTACCCGTGAAGCTAATTTTTCATTGGAAGGCTTGATCGGTTTTAATATGCACGGGCGCACCGTTGGTGTGATTGGTACAGGTAAAATCGGCATTGCCGTCATGCGTATTCTGAAAGGCTTCGGTATGCACATTCTGGCGTATGACCCGTTTAAAAATCCCGTAGCGGAAGAGTTAGGCGCAGAATATGTTAGTTTGGACGAAATTTATAAGCGCTCCCATGTGATTACATTACATTGCCCGGCAACACCGGAAAACTATCATTTATTGAATCACGAAGCTTTTGCCAAAATGAAAGACGGCGTGATGATTATCAACACCAGTCGCGGTACGCTAATTGATACCAAAGCCGCAATTGATGCGCTAAAACAACGTAAAATCGGTGCGTTGGGCATGGATGTGTATGAAAATGAAAGAGATTTATTCTTTGAAGACAAATCTAACGAAGTGATTCAGGATGACGTGTTCCGCCGTTTGTCTTCTTGCCACAACGTATTATTAACGGGGCACCAAGCCTTCTTGACGGAAGAAGCGCTGACCAGCATTGCCGATGTGACCTTATCAAATATTTATGCGGTCAGCAAAGGCAAGACTTGCGACAATGTGGTTTTGCCTTCTTAGCTTTTAGCAATTAAACTAATTTGTGCCATTCGCGTAGTGCTGTGCTATTATGCGCGAACACTTAAGCAGTAATAGTAAACAAGTAAGGAAAGAAAATGAGCGAAGTATTACATTCCAGCGACGCAACGTTCGTTGCAGACGTATTAAATTCAGAAGTCCCGGTATTATTAGATTTTTGGGCGCCATGGTGCGGACCGTGCAAGATGATTGCCCCGATTCTTGATGATTTAGCGGCAGAGTTCGACGGTAAAGTAAAAATTGTGAAAATCAATATCGACGACAACCAAGCTACTCCGGCACAATTCGGCGTGCGTAGCATCCCAACATTACTGTTGTTTAAAGACGGTAAGCCGGTAGCGACACAAGTGGGTGCCTTACCAAAAAATCAATTAGCTGCGTTTATCAATCAAAATATCTAATTGTTAAATAAGTAAAAAACGCCAAGCATTTCGCTTGGCGTTTTTGTATTACGCGATCTAAAAGTGCGGTCATTTTTCGAGGCGTTTTTAAAACGCCAGGAAAATATACCGCACTTTTTATTTCATCTCGCGCAACCGTTTCAAAATACCTTTCATCTTTTCATCCAACGGCGCGGTTAGGCGTAACGTTTCGCCACTGTGCGGATGTTCAAAACGGATGGAATAGGCGTGTAAAAATAAACGATTTAATCCCAGTTCCGCCATTTGTTGATCAAATGCTTTATCGCCATATTTGCTATCCAATGCAATAGGATGCCCCACATATTGGGTATGCACGCGAATCTGGTGGGTTCTCCCTGTGACCGGTGAGGCTTTCACCAAGGTGGCGTTGGCATAGCGCTCTTCCACAGAAAAACGGGTTTCCGACGGCTTGCCTTGTTCACTGACTTTCACAATACGTTCACCACCGGAAAGTTCATTTTTTAAGAGTGGTGCTTGAACGACTTTGCAATGAGATTGCCATTGACCGCGCACCAGTGCCAAATAATCTTTTTGCACGGTTTTTTCGCGCAGTTGTTCATGCAAATTGCGCAACGCCGAACGCTTTTTGGCCACCAATAAAATACCCGAAGTGTCGCGATCCAAACGATGTACCAGTTCTAAAAAACGCGCTTCCGGGCGAAGGGCACGCAAGGCTTCAATGACGCCGAAATCCAATCCGCTACCTCCATGCACAGCAATACCGGAAGGCTTATTAAGCACCAGCAAGTAATTGTCTTCAAAAATAATGTGTTGCTCTAATTGGGCGACTTTAGTGAGCTTATTGGAAATCGTATCCTGTGCCTTTTCTGCTACACGCACCGGCGGAATGCGCAACACATCCTCCGCCTGTAATTTATATTCCGGCTTGCTTCTGCCTTTGTTCACCCGCACTTCACCCTTGCGCACAATGCGATAAATCAGACTTTTCGGCACACCTTTTAAGCGCGCTAGTAGGAAATTATCCAATCGTTGACCGGCTTCGTCATCGCTGACGGTTAAAAATTGCACGCTGGAGTTGATGATTTTTTCACTCATAAATGTTCATTATCGTATTCGTTATAAATTTCGGCAGGCATGATAGCACATCGTGCTATGGCTTTGAATGTCGCAAGGAATATTCGCCGAATCATGATAACTGCCTTGCTAAAAATCCCTATTCAGGCGATAATAACGAGCATTTTTAAGTGTTAAAAAACGCTTAAAAATAAATACGTTATCATTGATGAGATATCATGCGGCGTTTGGCGTAAGACATTGATAGGTCAGTGATTTTTTAGCATCAAAAATGGACGTTGGCTTGCAAACCTTTTTATTTATAGGCTTTGTTTTATTAAAACGTCGGCATTTGACGGATTTTAATAAGGTAGTCAATGCACCCAGCAGATGACGGTCGGGAAGACAGACATTCTGCGACAGACACGAGGTCGATTACTAAGCGTTACTATGAAAAGTGCGGTCATTTTTGGTGGAGTTTTTAGGGTTAGCCCTTTTTTATAAAAGAGAAAACGAATGAAAAGAATGTTAATCAACGCAACTCAAAAAGAAGAGTTGCGCGTCGCGTTAGTCGATGGACAACGCTTATTTGACTTGGACATTGAAAGTCCGGGACATGAACAGAAAAAAGCCAATATTTACAAAGGAAAAATCACTCGCGTTGAGCCGAGTTTGGAAGCCGCCTTTGTCGATTATGGCGCTGAACGTCACGGTTTTTTACCGTTAAAAGAAATTGCGCGCGAATATTTTCCGGCGGATTATGTCTATCAAGGGCGCCCGAATATTCGTGATATTATCTCGGAAGGACAGGAAGTCATCGTTCAGGTCAACAAAGAAGAGCGCGGCAATAAAGGCGCGGCGCTGACCACCTTTGTCTCCTTGGCGGGAAGTTATTTGGTGATCATGCCGAATAACCCGCGTGCAGGCGGAATTTCCCGGCGCATTGAAGGCGATGAACGTTTAGAGTTAAAAGATGCTTTGAGTTCTTTGGACGTGCCTGAAGGCGTCGGTTTAATCGTGCGTACCGCAGGCGTCGGCAAATCGCCGGAAGAATTGCAATGGGACTTGAAAGTGCTGTTGCACCACTGGGAAGCCATTAAACAAGCCTCACAAAGCCGTCCGGCTCCGTTTTTAATTCATCAAGAAAGTGATGTTATCGTACGTGCGATTCGCGATTATTTGCGTCGAGACATCGGCGAAATTCTCATTGATAGCCCAAAAGTGTATGAAAAAGCCAAAGCGCACATTAAATTAGTGCGTCCAGATTTCATTAATCGAGTGAAATTGTATCAAGGCGAAGTGCCGTTATTCAGCCATTATCAAATTGAATCACAAATCGAATCGGCGTTCCAACGTGAAGTGCGCTTGCCTTCCGGCGGTTCTATCGTCATTGATGTCACAGAAGCATTGACCGCCATTGATATTAACTCCGCACGTTCTACCCGTGGCGGCGATATCGAAGAAACCGCATTAAACACCAACCTCGAGGCCGCCGATGAAATTGCCCGTCAGCTACGTTTGCGTGACTTGGGCGGTTTAATCGTTATCGACTTCATTGATATGACGCCGGTTCGCCATCAACGCGAAGTGGAAAATCGTATTCGCGACGCGGTGCGTCAAGATCGTGCGCGTATTCAAATTAGCCGTATTTCCCGCTTCGGGTTGTTGGAAATGTCCCGTCAACGTTTGAGTCCGTCTTTGGGTGAGTCTTCTCATCACGTTTGCCCGCGTTGCCAAGGCACCGGTAAAATCCGCGATAACGAATCTCTTTCCCTTTCCATTTTGCGTTTGCTGGAAGAGGAAGCGTTAAAAGAAAATACTAAACAGGTTCACACCATCGTGCCCGTCCAAATCGCCTCTTACTTGCTGAATGAAAAACGCAAGGCGATTCATAGTATCGAAAAACGTCATGACGTGGATATTATCGTCGTGCCAAATGAAGCCATGGAAACACCGCACTTTAGCGTATTCCGTGTGCGTGATGGCGAAGAGATCAATGAGTTAAGTTACAACTTGGCGAGATTACATCAGGATCAGGATGAAACCTTTATTGCCGAGGAATCTTTGGTTTCCCGTAATATTGACGCGACGCCGGCAGAAACGCCAGCAGTGGAAAGTGCAGCGGTGTCTTTGGCAATTACCATGCCTGCGCCGGAGCCTGTTGAGCGTAAAGAATCAAGTGGTCCGTCTTTGTTAAGCCGTTTAGTTTCTGCGTTAAAAGGTTTATTTGCTTCCGAGCCGAAACAGGAAGAGCAGAATAAGAAAACTCGTAGCAACAATAACAGAAACAGCAATAATAACCGTAATCGTCGTAATCAGGAGCGTCGAAATAATCGCCGTTCCCGCAGTGATAATGCGGAAAGCGTAGTTGATGAACAAAATACGGAGAAGTCCGAAACCCGCAGTCGAAATCAGGAGCGTAACGCCAAACGTAGCCGCAAGCCTGAAGTGATTGAAGAGGTGGTAAAACCGGAATCATCAGCGACGGTTGAAGAAAAAGCCGAGCCGACACAACGTCGTCAGCGTCGTGATTTGCGCAAAAAAGTGCGACTCAATGAAGAAGATGCTGGTGTGGTTCAGCCGGTTCAACCGAAAGTTACGCAACTTACTGAGGATGTAATTGCTGAGTCGTCAGCTGATGAATTGGCTGCAACAACAGCAACAGATGTAGCGGATGTGGAAACTGAAGGGGATAAATCATTGCGTGATAGTTCTCGTCAACGTCGCTTACCGCGTCATTTGCGGGTGAATAATCAACGCCGTCGTCGCAATGCGCAAGAAAAATCACCGATGCCATTATTTGCAGCAGTGGCTTCGCCTGAATTAGCAAGCGGTAAAGTCTGGATTGAGATGCCGCAAGGTAATCAACCGAAAGAAAACAGTTTTTTGTCCGTTGATGAGCTACTTGAACAACAAAATCAATCCGGCGAGCAGGAGCAGAGCATTACTGTTCCGGCGCTAGATATGATTGTTGAAAAAAGCAAAAATGACGTCCAACCGCTAACGGAATTTATTACCCAACCGGCAAATGATTCTGTTGAGAAAAAAGTACAGGCGTCATTACAACGTTTAAGTAATAATGTAGTATCCGCACCAACGGAGGCCGCAGCAGCAAGCGCCGAATTGCCACCGATTTCACCGGAGGTGAAATTCATGGCGGATATTGACCGCACTTTTAGTTTTACCGGACGTGCAGGCACTTTTTCTGCCGTTACGCACACCAAGGCGGAAGCGACATTAGCGAAAGCTTCCGATGAGCGAATTACGGTTTATCCGATACATGAATGGCAGGAATCCCGCTATTATTTCTACGGTAAGGGCGCGGCAGGGCATCACACGGCAATTAGCCATGTTTACGCCGAGCCGACAAAAGCCGAGGCGTTAAAGTAATCGCCTGAAAATAAAGCAGTTAAATAGAATCTTTTATTTAACTGCTTGACTTGATGTAGCAAAGTCCGTATTATTCACCACGCTCAAAACACGGAGGAATGGTCGAGCGGTTGAAGGCACCGGTCTTGAAAACCGGCGAGGGTTTACGCCCTCCCTGGGTTCGAATCCCAGTTCCTCCGCCATTTTCAAAAAAGGCGCTAAGTGGTAAACTTAGCGCCTTTTTGTATTACTCATTTTTCTGCATTGTGTTATTTTTCTGATGGAAATATCCCCCTTTATAAACGATTTCTATTTGTTGGCGGCAAACGCGTTAACAACTAAAAGGCATTGGAAATTAACCGCACTTTTATGCTATTGGCAGACAATAAAAAAGGATTAGGTTTTGCCTAATCCTTTTTACGTATTGTGTGAGAGGTTATTTTTTACCGATTTTGTTATCCAATGCGAAAGCACCGGCGCCGGCAAAAACAAAATAGAGGAAAATAAAGCAGTATAGAAATGCAGGTTCGCCGCCGTTTGCTAATGGGAACAGGAAGGCTTTTGGTGCATGGAACATGAAATAGGCCACTGCCATTTGACCGCTCAATAAGAAAGCGGAAACGCGGGTGAATAGACCTAAAATCAATAAAATACCAAATACCAATTCGATAACGCCGCCAACGCCCATTAATGAAGCCAATTCTACGGAGCCGTTACCGCCGGTCATGGAAACCGGGAATTCCCAGAATTTTGCAGTAGCGTGTAACACGAATGCATAGCCTGACGCGATGCGTAATAAGCCTAAAAAGTAATTGCTATATTTGTTTAAAAACATTTTTTCTTCCTTAAATAAAATAATGAAAATTGAGGATGTGTATGCTAACAATAAATCTAAAAGAAAAAAACAAGAAAAATAGAAAAGGATTTTTTCTTATCGGTTAATGATTCGCGTTTTTTGCCGCCACGAATGTTTGTAAAAATTCATCGCTATCGAGGAAACCGGTAATGCGATGAGACGAGATTTCTTTGCCCTGTGCGTTAAAGAAAATCAGCGTCGGTAACCCGGTGACGTTCAGTTGCTTCATTAAAGTGCGGTTGTTTTCGCTGTTGTTTGTCATGTCGATTCTTAACAACAAAACCTCTTTTAACGCATTCTGCACCTTGGCATCCGTAAAGGTTTTATGTTCAAATTCCTTGCACGCCACGCACCAATCTGCATAGAGATCCAGCATTGCCATTGCTTTTGGATTTTGCGCTAACACCTGCTGAAGTTCTTCATAGCTTTGTACTTGTTGAAATTCAAGTGAATTTTTGACCGCACTTTGGGCTTCCGTATGCTGTGTATTATTTTGCCAAATCCATGTTTGTAATGGTTGTGCCAGCGTAATGGCAGCGACCAAGAAAATAATGCGAAAAAACAAACCGATACCATGAGAACGCATTTGTGTGGCAAGCCAAACAAAGAAACTCACGCCAAGTAACGCCCAGAGCCGGGGCTCCCAGACTGCCGGAATGACGCGGGCAAGTAGGAACACCGGCAACGCCAACATCACAAAGCCGAAACCGATTTTTACATTTTCCATCCATGCACCGGATTTCGGTAGGATTTTATTGCCGAACACAGTAATTAAAATAAGCGGCAACCCCATGCCGAGCGCCAATAAATACAAGGTTAATGCACCGATCACAAAATCACCCGATTGTGCCACATAAAGTAACGCGCCGGACAGTGGGGCGGAGGTACAAGGCGAGGCGACGAGCCCCGCGATAGCCCCCATGACAAACACGCCGAAAAACGCACCGCGCTTTTGTTGTTGGCTTAGTTGGGTAAGCTTGGTTTGTAACGATGGCGGCAGTTGCAGGGTAAACACGCCGAACATGGAAAGTGCCAATAAAATAAAGATAAAAGACAAGCCTATTAATACGTAAGGGCTTTGCAATGCCACTTGGAACGGTAAACCAATAAGTACCACCAATAAGCCCAGTAACGTATAAGTCAGCGCCATGCCTTGTACATAAACGAAACTCAAGGCAAACGCGCGCCAAGTATTGCTGTTTTCTGCTCGACTACCGATGACAATTGCCGATAACAACGGCAACATCGGTAACACACAAGGGGTGAATGCCAAGCCGATACCTAAAACAAAAAACCATAATATGGCGTATTTGCTCTGGAATAGGCTGTCGGCGAGTTGATTTTGTTGCGATGAAAAAACACTTGGATTTTCGACCGCACTTCGGTTGTTTGGCGCTTCCGTTTGTACCGTCATCGCCGATTGCGATATTTCACCGAGCGTAAATTGCTTGGTTTCCGGCGGATAGCAAAAGCCCTGAGTGCAGCCTTGATAGGTCACGGCGAGCACATCTTGCGGTTTGCCGTTAGGCAATGCCAGATTCAGAGCAAGCTGATGCTTAAAAATGTTCACCGAGCCGAAATAGGGATCTTCATATTGTTCCGCTGTACTTAAAAAGTGCGGTTGGCTTTCAACGGGTTGTCCATTCAGGGAAAACTCCAGTTTATCCTGATAGAGATAATAATTTTCGACGATTTGCCAATTTAACGAAAGGTGATTGTCTCGGCGTTCAGCCTGAAGCTGAAATGCCTGATCGACCGGCAAATATTTCGGTTTTTGGTTAAATAAATCCACCGCTTGCGTACTCAATGCAGCAAAAAAACAGAGGACAGAAAAGAGAAATTTCTTCATAAAATAATTGCGATTATCTTCCATAAAATGTCGCTCATTCTAGCACTACGCAAAATGAATTGCTGTAAAATATCGTGCTTTAACGTGATATTGCGCCTATTGTTGTCATTTATTCGGCATTGAATTCGGCGTAAAATTCACCAATAAAAAATAGCAGAGGGAATAAATGAATATTACGGTGTATTGTGGTGCGGCAATTGGCTATATTGAAGCCTATAGACAAGCGACGGTTCGGTTGGGCGAATGGATTGCCGGAAATCAACATACCTTGGTTTATGGTGGCGGCAAGGCGGGCTTAATGGGCGTATTGGCGGATGCTGTGTTATCTAACGGCGGAATGGTTATTGGTGTGATTCCTGAATTTTTACAAGCACGCGAATTGGCGCATCTTGGTTGCACGGAAATTATCATCGTGGATTCCATGGCGACGCGTAAAGCAAAAATGCTGGCATTAGCCGATGCCTGTATTGCCTTGCCGGGTGGTCCCGGTACCTTGGAAGAGATTTGTGAAGTCTATTCTTGGGCTCGCATCGGGCAAAATCCTCATCCTTGTATTTTATTCAATCAGAATGGTTTTTATGAGCCTTTAAAAATGATGTATCAAAGCATGGTGACGGCAGGTTTTCTAACACAACCCCATTTTGATAAATTGCTGTTTAGTGATGATCTTGTTGAAATAGAACACTTTATTAAAACTTATCAAGTGCCTGAAATTCGTACTTATTAATCTGTACATAAACATGCAATTCACAAAATAACATCATTTTTTATGAGAATTAAGTTGTCCTTTTCTTGTGTCTTTTGACGACATTTTCTTTTCTCTCGTTTCTATTTTAGATTTTATGAGGTTCTTATTTTTTATTTAAAAATAAGTTTGCTTCTGCAAAATTTTTTGTGTAAGATGGCGCGTATTGTTATTTTTCATCAAAAAATAAGGATTGCAGAAAAATGAAAAAAGGTATTCATCCGGAAAATTATCGCACCGTTCTCTTTTACGATTCCAACGCCAAACAAGGCTTTTTAATCCGCTCCTGTGCCAGAACCACGAACACCATGAAATGGGAAGACGGCAAGGAATATCCGGTTTTTATGTGTGATACGTCCTCCGCATCGCACCCCTTCTACACCGGCAAAACCCGCCAAGTCGCCAATGAAGGTCGCGCCAGCGATTTTGCTAATCGTTACGGCAAGTTCGGTGCATTTAAATCAAAATAAGGACGTCTCATGCAAGTATTATCTTCATTAAAAAGCGCGAAAAGCCGTCACCCCGGCTGCAAAGTGGTGCGTCGTCACGGCGTGGTGTATGTAATTTGCAAAGAAAACCCGCGTTTTAAAGCGCGTCAGGGCGGTAAGAAAAAACGTTAAAAAATGTGTTCTTGTTTTTGTGTGTAAATTTGAACCTTGTGTTCAATTATCCTCCGATGATTTCTTCCATTGGAGGATTTTTTATTTTGGCAACAAGAGGTTGAAGTGCGTCATTTTATGACTTAGATCATAAAATCAAATTCTAATACACCTAATTTTGCATTTTTTTATTGTTACAATAATGTTGCAACTATAAAATGGAACTTATTTAAAATCTAACAGCCTTATGGAAAAGCTATAACGACAAAAGTAAGGATTTGCCCATGCAAACACCACGAATTTTAATTGTTGAAGATGAAACGATCACCCGAAACACCCTGAAAAGCATTTTTGAAGCGGAAGGCTACGAAGTTTTTGAAGCCTCCGACGGTAGCCAAATGCATCAAGTGCTTGATACCGAAGATATTCATTTGGTTATTATGGACATTAATTTGCCGGGTAAAAACGGCTTAATGCTTGCCCGAGAATTGCGTGAAAATGCCGACATCGCCCTGATGTTTTTAACCGGTCGGGATAACGAAGTGGATAAAATTCTCGGCTTGGAAATCGGTGCCGACGATTACATCACCAAACCTTTCAACCCGCGTGAATTGACTATTCGCGCCCGTAATCTGCTACAACGCACTATGCAGGAAAATCAGCGCGCGCATCATGTGGAGCAATATAAATTTAACGGTTGGACGTTGGATCTAAACAGTCGTACGTTAATTACACCGGAAGGCGAAGAGCGTAAATTGCCGCGTAGCGAATTCCGCGCCATGTTACATTTCTGCGAAAATCCGGGCAAAATCCAAACCCGTGAAGAATTGTTGAAGAAAATGACCGGACGTGAGTTAAAACCGCAAGATCGTACTGTGGATGTGACGATTCGTCGTATTCGTAAACATTTTGAAGATCATCACGACACGCCGGAAATCATCGCCACCATTCACGGCGAAGGATATCGCTTCTGTGGCGAGTTAGAATCATAAAAAAGAAAATCAGCGCATGATGCGCTGATTTTTTTATCTTGAATTAATAAAAGTGCGGTCGAAAAAAATAATGTTTTTTCCGACCGCACTTTTTTGCGTTAAGAAACCTTCAGGCAAGCTACGAAATGGCTGTTATTTTCGCTGTTAAATGCCGGTTTTTGTCGGGCGCAGGATTCGTCCGCGAGAACGCAGCGGGTACGGAAAACGCAGCCGGAAGGCGGATTAATCGGCGAGGGCAGATCACCTTCCAGTAACTGAATAGATTTATTGCGTTCCAGTTTCGGATCGGGAATCGGTACCGCCGACATCAAAGCCTTGGTGTAAGGATGCTTGGTGTGCTTATAGACCTCATCATCAGTGCCAAGCTCCATGGCATTGCCCAAATACATCACCAGCACGCGATCGGAAATGTGTTTCACCACGGCAAGATCGTGCGCAATGAAAATCAGCGACAAGCCCATTTCTTTTTGCAGGGATTTCAGCAAATTTACCACTTGCGCCTGAATGGATACGTCCAACGCAGACACCGGTTCATCGCAAATAATCATTTTCGGTTCGATAATTAACGCGCGGGCGATACCAATGCGCTGACATTGTCCGCCGGAAAATTCATGCGGATAACGGTTAATCAGGTTCGGCAGCAGTCCCACTTTTAACATCATCGCCTGCACTTTTTCTTTGACTTGTGCTTTACTCAAATGCGGTTGATAAATTTTCAGCGGTTCGGCAATGATTTCGCCGATGTTCATACGCGGGTTAAGCGACGCCAGCGGATCTTGGAATATCATCTGAATGTCTTTACGGGTGTCATGCCATTGTTTTGCCGACTGTTTGCGTAAGTCTTTGCCTAACCACAAAATTTGCCCTTCGGAGGCTTCCACTAAGCCGATAATCGCGCGTGCCAGCGTGGATTTGCCGCAACCGGATTCGCCTACCACGCCGAGCGTTTCGCCGGCATAGAGTTTGAAAGACACGTCTTTTACTGCTTTCAGGGTTTGCGGTTTGGCAAAGAACAGGGATTTATCATTTTTAATTTTGAAGCTCACGCCGAGATGGTTTACTTCTAACAGCAATTTTCGTTCCAATTGTTCGCTCATAGGGCAAATTCCTCTGCAGGGATCCAACAATTTCTCAGTCGCCCGTCATGAAGTGCGGTCAGTTTTGGCGGCGTTTTTTGACATTGCTCTGAGGCAAATTGGCAACGCGGCGAGAACGGGCAGCCCTGTGGCAAATGCAATAAATTCGGCGGATTGCCGGGAATGGTGACCAAATGTTCTTCATCCATATCCAGACGTGGAATGGCGTCCATTAAGCCGATGGAGTAAGGATGGGTCGGGTGATAAAAAATCTGTTCCGCATTGCCGTATTCCATAGTCCGCCCGGCGTACATCACCAACACATGATCGCAAATACCCGCTACTACGCCGAGATCGTGAGTGATCATAATAATCGCCGTATTAAATTCATGTTTCAGTTCATTTAACAGGGTCATAATTTGTGCTTGTACGGTGACGTCCAATGCGGTAGTCGGTTCGTCGGCGATTAACAGTTTCGGGCGACATAATAACGCCATGGCAATCATTACCCGTTGGCGCATACCGCCGGAAAATTCATGGGGAAACATGCCCATACGTTTCTTGGCTTCCGGCATTTTTACCGCATCCAACATTTTTACCGATTCGTTAAAGGCGGTCTGCTTGTCGTAGCCTTTATGCAGCATGAGCACTTCCATTAACTGTTCGCCGATTTTCATATAGGGGTTCAGCGAGGTCATGGGATCTTGGAAAATCATGGAGATCTGTTCTGCACGAATCTTGTTCAGTTTCGCTGTGGGCAAATTTACCAGCTGAACTCCGTCAAATAGGGCAGAGCCTGAAACCATGCCGTTGGCGGCAAGCAGACCCATCAGCGCAAAAGCGGTTTGCGATTTGCCGGAACCGGATTCGCCCACGATACCAAGGGTGTGCCCTGCATCTAGGGTAAAATTCAGATCGTTGACGGCGGTAACGATGCCGTCCGGGGTTTTAAAACTGACATGTAAATTTTGCACATCCAATAAGTGCGTTGAGTTTGTCATGCGCAGCTCCTAACGGTCTTTCGGATCGAGGGCGTCGCGTAGCCCGTCACCGATAAAGTTAAAGCAAAAAAGGGTTAAACAGAGAAAGAACGCCGGAAAAATCAGCAGCCAAGGCGACACTTCCATTTGCGCCGCGCCATCGCTTAATAAAGCGCCCCAGCTACTCATCGGCTCTTGTGTGCCTAAACCTAAAAAGCTCAGGAAGGATTCAAATAAAATGAAACCCGGCACTTCAAGGGAGGCATATACCGCCACTAAACCCAATACGTTTGGAATAATGTGTTTGAAAATGATTTGCCGACGCGGTACGCCGCATACGATTGCCGCTTCTACGAATTCTTTATTTTTCAGGCTAAGGGTTTGTCCGCGCACGATCCGCGCCAAACCAAGCCAGGCGATAGCGCCGATAGCTACAAAAATTAGGAAAATATTCTGTCCGAATAAGGTCACTAATAGAATGACAAAAAACATGAACGGAAAAGAACTTAAAATTTCCAGAAAGCGCATCATCACCATGTCGATTTTGCCGCCGAAATAACCGGAAATGGCGCCGTAAATGGTGCCGATTAAGACGGATATGAGCGCACCGGCAATGCCGACCATCAAGGAAATACGCCCGCCGATAGCCGTACGCACCAAAAGGTCGCGCCCGGAAGAGTCCGTACCGAAGAAATGGTAACCTTCCGTCGTCGGCGCTACGCTCATCATGTTCCAGTCGGTGTCTTCATAGGTAAAAGGAAAAGCGAGTGGGGCAAAGGTAATAAACAGCACAATCACGAACAACATGATTAAACTTGCCACCGCCGCTTTATTACGGAAAAAACGGCGTTTGGCATCCTGCCACAGGCTGCGTCCTTCCAGTTGCATTTCATCCATGCGTTCAGCCAGTTGTTCAACGAATTCGGTATTTTTTTGATTTATAGGTTTTACACCCTTATTTTTCGTCATGTGGCTTCCTTAATAACGAATTTTCGGATCGATTACGGCATATAAAATATCGACTATCGCATTAAATACGATGGTCAGCGTACCCACTAAAATAGTGAGGCTCAACACCAGAGAATAATCGCGATTGAGCGCGCCGTTAACGAAAAGTTTGCCCATGCCGGGTAAGCCGAACACGGTTTCGATCACCATGGAGCCGGTAATAATGCCGACAAACGCCGGCCCTAAATAAGTAATTACCGGTAGCAGGGCAGGGCGGAGCGCGTGTTTTAGGATAATGCGGGAGGTGGATAACCCCTTTGCCTTGGCGGTGCGAATAAAATTGGAATGCAGCACTTCGATCATGGAACCGCGCATAATCCGCGCAATGCCTGCCACATAGCCGATGGTTAGGGAGGCTACGGGTAGCAGAATGTAGCTTAATGCACCGTCATTCCAGCCGCCCGCAGGCAACCAGCCCAAAGTGATGGCAAACAGCAATACGAGCAATGGCGCAAAGACAAAGCTCGGCATGATGACGCCGACCATAGAACAGCTCATGAGGATGTAATCCCACCTGCTGTTTTGCTTTAGCGCGGCAATCGTACCGGCGGCAACACCCAGTGTTACCGCAAAGAAAAAGGCGATAGTGCCGATTTTTAATGACACGGGAAAGGCGGTGGCAATTAAGTTATTCACCGTTTGATCTTTATATTTAAAAGACGGACCGAAATCCCCTTTGGCCAAGTTTTTTAAATATAAAAAATATTGCGTATGCAACGGTTCGTTCAAGTGGTATTTGGCTTCAATATTCGCCATCACTTCAGGCGGATAGGCGCGCTCCGAGGTGAACGGGCTACCCGGTGCAAGCCGCATCAGAAAAAAAGAAAAGGTTATCAGAACAAATAATGTAGGTATCGCTTCCAACACGCGTTTTAAGATAAACTTAAACATGAAATTGCCCCAACGTATTGATAAAATACGGACGTAAAATCAAAAATAAAATAAAGTGCGGTCAAAAAATTCATTGAATTTTCCGACCGCACTTTTTGATTAATGTTTAATAATATAAAGGTTGCGTAACAAAATGGTGTCTTGCGGATCTTTGCCGGTGTAGCCTTTAACATAAGGCTTCACTAAACGCGGATTCACATAGTTATACACCGGAACGACGGCAAAATCGTTTGCCAGAATTTCTTCCGCTTTAGCGTAAGCCTGCGCACGACCTTTTTCATCGCTGGCAAGATAAGACGCATCAATGGCTTTGTCGTATTCCGGGTTGTTGTATTTCGCCGTGTTGTTACTGGAGTTGGATAAGAAATAGTTACCGAAGGTGCTGGCTTGGTTATAGTCCGCGCTCCAACCTGCACGCGCCAAGTCATAACGTTGTCCGCGACGGTTATCGATGTAAGTTTTCCATTCCTGATTTTCCAGTTTCACATCCACCAAACCTTTGGTATTGGCTTTCCACATAGAGGCGGCGGCAATCGCCACTTTTTTGTGGTTTTCATTGGTGTTATAGAGAATCGTGAATTTTAACGGATTGGCTTTGCTATATCCCGCTTCTTCCAAAAGTTTAATGGCTTCTTCATTACGTTGCGCCATCGGTTCTTTACTATAAGCCGGTTGTTGAATCAGCTCGCCTTCGGCAATGTAAGTCGGTGTAAAGACATAGGTCGGTGTTTGGCCTTGTCCTAACACTTTATCGGTGATCACATTACGATCCAAGGCTAAGTTAAGCGCTTTTCTAACGCGAATGTCGTTGAACGGCGCTTTGGTGTGATTGATTTCGTACAAGTAAGTTGAAAGCGTTCTGGCAGTGAAGACTTCATCCGGAATCTCTTTTTTCAACTTGGCAAATTGTTCCGGCGGCAGGGCATAGTTGGTAATGTCCAAATCGCCTGCGCGATAACGCGCCACGTCGGTACTGGAATTTTCAATGGCTAAGAAAGTGGCGTTGTTAATTTGCGTTTCTTTGTCATTCCAATATTGCGGGTTACGTTCAAATTCGATTTTTTCATTAATCACATGATTTTTTAATTTATACGCACCGTTTCCGACGATATTCTCTTTTTTCACCCAAGCATCGCCGAATTTTTCTACCGTTTTCTGCGGTAACGGTAACAAGGATTGGTGCGTAGTTAAGCCCACGGCATAAGGCACAGGGTTGCTGGTGCGCACTACAAAGGTGTGATCGTCTTTAGCTTCCACACCAAGTTCTTCGGGCTTTTTCTTGCCGTCGATAATATCTTGGGCGTTTTCAACTTGAAGATAATCTAAGAAACTGGCGTAAGGCGAGGCAGTTGCCGGTGTCACCAAACGACGCCAGGCGAAGACGAAATCATTTGCCGTCACAGGTTCGCCGTTTGACCATTTAGCATCTTTGCGCAGGTGGAATGTCCAGGTTTTGTAATCCGGTGTGTTTTCCCAGCTTTCAGCGACACCGGGAATTAAATTGCCGTCGGAATCGGTTGTTACTAAGCCTTCAAATAATTGATACGCCACTTCGGCTTCAGGAATCCCCTCGGTTTTATGCGGGTCAAAACTTTGCGGTTCGGAACCGTTATTGATCACGATATTCTGGGTTTCTGCAAGTTGTGTTCCTTCGGGTACTTTGGCGGCATAAACGCTACAAGACAACGCGAGCGCAATGGCTGAGACAAGTAATTTTTGTTGCATTTGAATCTCCTTGTTGTGAGCAATGAATTATCGTAAGAGTCTGAAAAAGGATTTATCGCAAAATCCTTATTTTGTAAAGATTAATTAACAAAAAAGGACGATTTATTTGTTTTTTCGTAAAAAAGAACGAAATAAAGCCGGAAAATTATGTTTTATTTAAAAAAATCCCGCTTTTTTAAAGCGGGAAATCAAGTTAATTATTTGTCTAAAGGATGTTCAAACTTTCCCAAATCTCATCAATGCGTTTTACCACCTCAGGATCTTTTTTAATGGGCGTGCCCCATTCACGTTGGGTTTCGCCCTGCCATTTATTGGTGGCATCCAAGCCCATTTTAGAGCCCAAGCCGGCAACCGGTGAGGCAAAATCCAAATAATCGATCGGCGTATGTTCAATCAGAGTGCTGTCGCGGGCGGGATCACAGCGGGTGGTGATCGCCCAAATCACATCTTTCCAATCGCGAATATTTACATCCTCATCGCACACAATCACAAACTTGGTGTACATAAATTGACGCAGGAACGACCAGATTCCCATCATTACACGCTTGGCATGACCGGCATATTGCTTCTTGATGGACACCACGGCAAGACGATAAGAGCAGCCTTCCGGCGGCAAATAAAAATCGACGATTTCCGGGAATTGTTTCTGCAAAATCGGGATAAACACTTCATTTAACGCTTCGCCGAGCACCGCAGGTTCATCGGGCGGGCGTCCGGTATAGGTGGAGTGATAAATCGGGTCACGACGCATCGTGATGTGGGTGACGGTAAACACCGGGAAATATTCCTGTTCGTTGTAATAGCCGGTGTGATCGCCGTAAGGCCCTTCCAGTGCGGTCTCCTGCGGATCAATATAACCTTCCAACACGATTTCCGCGCCCGCCGGCACTTCCAGGTCATTGCTTATGGATTTCACGACTTCGCTTTTATTGCCGCGCAACAAACCCGCAAAGGCGTATTCCGATAAACTATCGGGAATTGGTGTCACGGCGGCTAAAATGGTGGCGGGATCAGCGCCTAATGCTACGGAAACGGGGAACGGCTCGTTCGGGTGTGTTTCTTGCCACTCCTGAAAATCCAACGCACCGCCGCGATGGGAAAGCCAGCGCATAATTAATTTATTTTTGCCGATCAGTTGTTGGCGATAAATGCCCAGGTTTTGACGTTTTTTATGCGGGCCTTTCGTGATGGTTAACCCCCAAGTAATGAGCGGCGCGACATCATCTTTCCAGCAGTGCATAATCGGCAGCTTAGATAAATCCACCTCATCGCCGCTTAACACAATTTGCTGGCAATCCGCTTTGTTTAAGACCTTGGTGGGCATATTCAACACTTGTTTGTATTGCGGCAACACTTGCCACAATTCTTTGAAGCCTTTCGGCGGTTCGGGTTCTTTCAAAAATGCCAGCAATTTGCCGACATCACGCAAGGCGGAAACGTCATCCTGCCCCATGCCCAACGCCACTCTTTCGGGCGTGCCGAAAAGGTTGCACAGCACCGGAATATCAAATCCTTTCGGATTTTCAAATAACAGCGCAGGGCCGCCGGCGCGTAAAGTGCGGTCGGAAATTTCCGTCATTTCCAAATAAGGATCGATTTCCTGCGTAATGCGTTTAAGCTCGCCCCTTCTTTCCAGAAGCGTCAGAAAATCGCGTAAGTCTTTATATTTCATGCTGTAACCCGTTTTACCAATGATGGGCGCTATGTTATAGCAATCCGGCGGGTTTTGCTATCTTTGTGCGGATTCGGTAGAATGAGCCCCAATTTATGTTTAATTTCCAACAAAATATGACGAAGAAAAAAGCAAAAGTCGGTTCCAACACCATTGCGCTGAATAAACGCGCCAGACATGATTATTTTATTGAAGACGAAATTGAAGCTGGGCTTGAATTGCAAGGCTGGGAAGTAAAATCCATGCGCGCCGGCAAAGCGAATTTAAGCGACAGCTATGTGATTTTCAAAAATGGCGAAGCCTTTTTATTCGGCGCGACCATCCAACCTTTAAGCGTGGCATCCACACACATTGTGTGTGACCCGACCCGTACCCGCAAATTATTACTGAATAAACGTGAACTGGATTCCCTATTCGGCAAAGCAAACCGCGACGGATTTACGCTTATCGCCCTTTCTTTATATTGGAAAGGCGCTTGGGCGAAAGTCAAAATCGGCTTGGCAAAAGGGAAAAAACAACAGGATAAACGGGAAGACATTAAAGAACGCGAATGGAAAGTGGCGAAAGAGCGGATTATGAAAAACGCGCGAAGAGGGTAGTGTTCTCTCGCGGGGAATAAAAAGTGCGGTCATTTTGAAAAACGTTTTTTAAAATGACCGCACTTTTTTATTTATTCATCTCCTCCCGACAAACGGCGCTAAATTCCGCCATTAAGGCAAAAAGCTGTGCCGTTTTTTGCTTGCCGAATACCTTAAATGCGCGATCAACCGCGTCTATTGTTGTGCGATAAATCGGTTCTGCCTGCTGTTTGCCCGATTCCGTTAAACACATAATTCGCTCGCGTTTGTCCGTCGGGCTTGGGTAAAATTCAATCCAGCCTTTTTCACGGAATTCTTTGCAAATGTTAAACACCGTCTGTTTTGGCATATACCACTCATCGCCAATCTGCTTTTGCGTACATTGCCCGTTTTCCGCTCCCGCTAAGCTATACAGCACGGCAAAGTAGTTGTAATTCATGGCGAATGTCCGCTCAACCCAACTATCCAACACATCATCAATTTCCGAAATGTGTTTGCCGAGTAAGTCAAAGTTATTCATTTTTATCCTTTCGCGTTTTCAAATTTTGCTCATTCTATCACGTTTAAAATACAAACATAGTCTTAAAATTGACTTGATTTAGTTATTTTTAAGACTATAATTTGTTGTATTAGTAAAAATTAGGACTTCTTAGAGGTGAAAAGTGGAACAACTCAATTCCAATGCGTTGGAGAATATTAAATCTATTGCGAAAAATAACAAAAAGAGGCTGTTTTATACCTTTAGTTTGGTAACGCTAGAGAACGTTCTCTTTATTACTTACCCGGTGTTCGGCAGTTTTGCAGTGAATGCGATGATAAGCGGGGATGTGTGGAGCTCGCTCAGTTATTCGCTGTTGGTGATCATTATTTGGGGAATCGGGGCGGCTCGCCGAGCGGTGGACACTCGTGCTTTCGCCCGCATTTATGCGGAACTTGCCGTACCGGTGGTATTAAGCCAGCGGGAAAAAGGCTTGGATACTTCGGCGATTACGGCGCGTGTGGCACTTTCCCGTCAATTCGTGGATTTCTTTGAACAACATTTACCCACGTTGATGATGTCCGGCTTTTCGATTATTGGGGCTGCGGTAATGTTGTTATTTCTGGAATTTTGGTCGGGCGTGACGGCTTGTTTGATTTTGTTGTTCTTTGGTTTGTTACTACCGAAATACGCCAAAACCAACGATTTGCTCTATTTAAAATTGAACGACCGCTTGGAAAAAGAAGTCACCGTCATTGAGCAAAAAGATCATTATCACTTAAACAAACATTATGATTGGCTGGCGCATTTACGCATTCGTTTATCCAATCGCGAAGCGGCGGGTTATTTATGGATTGGTGTGGCATCGGCGATTTTATTCGGTGTCACCGTAGTCAATCTCGCCACCACAAAGGGGGTACAAGCCGGGCACATTTATGCCGTTATCACCTATCTTTGGACATTTGCCATGAGCCTTGATGATGCGCCTAGGTTGCTTGAGCAGTTTTCGAATTTGAAGGATATTGGGAAGCGGGTGGAGGTGTGATATAAAAACAAGCGGTGATGTTTATAACAAAATGCCCAACTTCACCGCTTGCTTTATTCATCTTTACTTAATTGCACCAACTCTCTGTTTTAGTCCTTCCAAAAAATTTTCTGCTTCAATAACATTATTGAGTACGGGGACCGCCTTCTTGAAACATTCATATTTTTCTTTCCAAACATAGTAATCGCCAATGATAAAGAAACGATCTTTCGCTCGTGTTGCGGCGACGTTTAATAAATTCGGTTTACTGACTAATGGTGTCGCTTTACCAATATCTGAGCTATTTCGTCCCAGAACAAGTAATACAATGCTACTTTCTTTACCTTGAAATGTATGTACTGTTCCTACATTTTTCTTTACCCAATCATTGCTATCCACTCCGAACTTCTGCCATAACTTCTTATTTTTCTTAAGATTTAAACGAATATTCTCGCACATCCCTTTAAACGGGGAAATAATATATACGGGAGGTAATAATTTATCTTTATAACGCTGAAGGCAAAGCTGGCGGAAAATATGCGTGACTAATTCAACCTCTTTTTCCTCTTGTTTTTCACCTTCTGAGAGGTGAATCCATGCACTGTTTTCCATTAACCAAGGATCTCTGTCTGGTAATGTATTATTTAAACCAAACGCCATTTTCCCTTGATAAGCAATACGGTTAGAAATGGAAAACATAGGTTCTAAACAGCGACGATGTACACGTAGTGGACTACCTATCCAAGTTTCTTTTTCTTCCCCATCTAAATTTAAATTTGCACCATAAGGATTTGCTTTATCAGCTAAAACTTGTACTGATGTTTTATGTGGCGATACTTCAAAATCAGCTTTGATTTTGCTTGCATTAAGTAAAATATCCGTCAATTTTTCAGGAGTTGTAAATACTGGTTCGATTTGCAATGGATCACCTACTACTACGGCATTTTTAGCACGCCATAATGCACCTACGGCGGCCTGCGGAATAGCTTGCCCTGCCTCATCGACAAATACCCATCCTAGGCTTTTGGCTCCCAGATAACGAAATAAAAAGCCAAAAGAGACAAAGGTTGTGGATGCAACCGGAACCATCATAAATAGGCTTTGCCAAATTACAGAGGCGACCTCTTCAACTTTATGTTGTTCACCTTGAAGTTGTTTACCTGAGATAAGGTTGTTTATTGCCCAAATATTGGCTTTAAATCCATAATCCATACTCTCTGCAATCCAAGCTTCGTGCAGAACTAATGCTGCTTGGAATAATTCGGCACGCTTTTGATTTAGATTCTCATCAGACCAAAAACCACTAATCTGCCATTGATCTTGCTCTAAATCTTCAAGCATATTTGTAGGTGTTTTAACTTTGTTTTCTTTGAAAATATCACTGCAATGTAATTCTTCTTTTAGCTTAGTGAGTTCTTTAAGTAAATGTTGTTTTTCTTCTTGATTTTTTTGAGCCTGTAATAAGCCACTTTCAAAGTTGATTTTAAGAGCGCGTTGTGTAGCTTGCGCCCTATTATTACTTTCAATTTTTTCTAAGTAAGCTTTATTTTTCTGAGGGCAAAATAACGTAATGAAGTAATTAGGCTTACGTAGCTCGATCAACTCTCTTTCTTGTTTCAATGTTTCAAGTTCGGAAGTCGTACGCCCAACTCCTATTTTGGCAAGTTGAATATCTTGTTCAAAATTGCATTTTTCTAGTTCATACCAACTCAAAACTGATTGCATATAGCGAGTTAGTTTTTCTATATGTTGATTAACTGCATTCCTCTTTTCTAGAAATTGTTTTTTTGCATCATAAAAACTTAAATTTGAATATTTTTCTCCCCAAGAAAGAATGCTGTCATAATAATTAGGTTTATCTTTTTCTATTTCCTCATCAGGATTATTGATAAATTGATCAATAAAGAATTCTCGTTTATCTTTTCTTCCTAATATACAAGCGATAAGTCCCCAAGGCGATTGTTTAGGTTCAAGCTCAATATATTTTTTTTGTTTTTTTTCTTTCTTACAGGCAATTACATTTCTTGCTACAGTTTGTAAGTAAGTGATTTTAGGTTGTTGAGCTTCATCTTGCCAATTTTTACCCAAGGATTTTACTTGAGGTAGTTCTTCGGAAATATTTTGGACTGCCGCATTATTTGATGAAGTAACGACCATTTCATAACCAGTAAGATTGTCTTTTAAAACAGACAAATGAAAAGTCGCTTTGCCGAAGTTAACTTTGATTTTCTCTGTTTTAAAGGTATTTTTTACACTAGAGTATTCAGCTAATACAGAGGCTCTACGCACAATATTTTCAGCAAAAATATCGCGCAACAGGGTAGTTTTTCCTGTTCCCGGCGGACCATTTACAGAAAAAAGAGATTGGCTTTGTTGTTTTTTGTCCAACTCTTTGAAAATGGTATTGATAGCAAATTGTTGCATCAAACTCATATGATGAGTATTTTCACTGAACCAATGTCCACGATTAATATATTCAGGCTTTAAATTTTCAATAATGCACTCTTTGCCTGCTAAAGAGTTATATAAATCAATACGTTTGTATTCCTTTGAAAGGTAGGAAAATAGAGGAGAACTTACTTCCCCCTGCTGTTTACCCACTTGAATAACTTTTGCAATATCGCTTGCAAAGAAACTATTTAAAATAGAAATTTGAATATGTTCAACTTCAACGACAAACGGAGGAATATTAGAAGAGTTGTTATCTTTTTTAACTTTTCCTTTTTTAGGATATAAATAAAACAAGGGTAGTGTATCAATGTTGGTTTGGAAGTTCATCCATCTCATAACTACGTCAATAAGCTTTGCTACATTTTGTCCATTTAGAGGAGGAAACGGATTTTCTTCTGTTACTTGTAAAGCAATATTGGTTCTCAAAAATTCAGCAAGCTTGTCTTTTAGCAATCTCATTTCACTATCAAACCTATCAAAATCAAGACAACTCAGATCTCCGTCATATTTGCGAATTTGCCCGATTGCCCATGGTGCTGTGGAAACTTCGATATTACCTGACTTATAGGGGTCTAAGCGCCCAAATTCATCTAAGTTAATCCGAGCGCAACAACTTAACCCTTTTCCATCGACTGACTGAATACTATCTCGTACATTACCAATAAAACGAACATTATCGCTACTATCGTCTACATCTAGCAGTTCTTTTAATTGTGCCGATAATTCATCTTTATTATAAACACCAATAAAAAGCTCAAATCCGACAACAGCATCATCTTTCTCTTGGTAAGGATTAGACCATAACTGTTTAATTGGCAAAGTTTCAACTTGATGAGAATGAAAAGGTTGGTAAATTTGCTTTTCTTTTTTAATCTTCGATAGGGCTTCTTGCAAATCATAAGGAAGAAAAAATTCAATCTTATGCCAAAAGTCTAAAATTGCGATTTGGTCTTGTGTCAATGTGTGCTGTTGCATTTAATAACTACCTGAATGTATTTAGATTTCTTATTTTATGCATTCGTATAGTTAGTAGCAAGCAGAAAGCCTGAACGATATGCATTATATCGTTATGATGTAATAGCATATCGATAGTTCTCCAATTTGAAGGATATTGGGAAGCGGGTGGAGGTGTAGTCGCTTTTATTTATAAAAGTGCGGTCACAAAATTCACTGGATTTTGTGACCGCACTTTTTTTACATCAGATTAAGGTTTGTAGATAATTTCCACGCCTTCCTCATCTTCTTCCGACCAGTCGTCCCAGTCATCGTCTTCTTCATCGTCAAACTCGGCGTTTTCCAGTTGTTCTTGGTGGTAGTCTTCCCACTTGAATTTGACTTCTTCGTTTTCCACCGGCGTTTCTTCCGTTTCGCGAGGATGGGCTTCTAAGAAATCCATAATGTCGCGGCACAGTTGCGGCACGTTTTTGCCGGTGGCGGCGGAGATTAAATAATAGTCTTCTTCCCAGCCAAGACGTTCGGTGATTTCTTCTGCGCGCTCACGGGCTTCTTCATCGCTCATGGTGTCGATTTTGTTGAACACTAACCAGCGCGGTTTTTCCGCTAGGGATTCGCTGTATTGGAACAATTCCGATTCGATAATCGCCACGTTATCCGCAGGATCGGAGTCGTCAATCGGGTGGATGTCCACCAAATGAATTAACACGCGGCAACGTTCCAAATGTTTCAGGAAGCGAATACCCAAACCGGCGCCTTCCGACGCGCCTTCAATCAAGCCCGGAATATCGGCGATCACGAAACTACGATTGTCGTCCACTTTTACTACGCCTAAACTTGGCACTAAGGTCGTGAACGGGTAGTCGGCAACCTTCGGCTTGGCGGCGGAAACGGCGCGGATGAAGGTGGATTTACCGGCATTCGGCAAACCGAGCATACCCACGTCGGCAAGCAACATTAACTCTAACAATAAATCCCGTTTTTCCCCTTCCGTACCCATGGTTTTTTGGCGCGGCGCGCGGTTGACGGAGGATTTAAAGCGGGTGTTGCCCAGCCCGTGATAGCCGCCTTTGGCAACCAATAATTTCATGCCGTTTTTGGTTAAGTCGCCGATAACTTCCTGCGTATCGTTGTCGATGGCGCGGGTGCCGACCGGCACACGTAAAGTAATGTCTTTACCGCGATGACCGGTGCAATTTGCACTGCGTCCGTTTTCGCCGCGTTCGGCGGCAAAGCGCTTTTCAAAACGGTAGTCGATAAGGGTGTTCAGGTTTTCGTCGGCGATCAAATAAACATCCCCGCCGTCCCCACCGTCCCCCCCGTCCGGGCCGCCTTTCGGGATATATTTTTCACGACGGAAACTGGCACACCCGTTGCCCCCGTCACCGGCTTCGACACGAATCAAAGCTTCATCAATAAATTTCATTTCATTTCTCCAAAATACTGAAAATTTGCACCGCACTTATGGTCGGGATGGGAATAACTTGTGCCCGATGGCGGATAAAATTGCCCCGCATACTACAATAAACGCGCCGATATAGCTAATAGTATTTAGTTCCGGAGCGGCAAAATCGGCAGGGGCGAAATAGTGCGCCATGTGGGCGAATAAAATGGTAAATAAAGGCACGAGGGTGATAACTACGCTGACTTTTGACACTTCCCATCGGTTTAAAGCTTCAGCATAAGCACCGTAGCCGAACAAAGTGTTTAAGCAGCAGTAAATAAAGCAACCGAAGGCAAATGGCGTCAATTCCTGGACTTGTGAAAATTCGGCAAAGGGCGTGAAAACCATGGCGCAGCCGAAATACATCATGAATAAAATTTGTTGTGCGCTGAATTTTCTGAGCATGAGTTTTTGTGCCATACCGTATGCTACCCACACAAGCGCGGCGCTGATGCTGATAAGCACGCCGGTGGAATAGGTGTTCAGTCCGCTAAAAATGTCTAAGCGATCGTTGAAAAATAAACCTAAACCGATGAGTAGTAACACCAAGCCGATTTTTTGGTGTAAGCCCAGCTTTTCTTTAAAGACAAGTACGCCGCAGATGAGCATACCGAAGGAGGATAAATGGATAAAAATTTGCGCCACGGAAGGCTCGATATAATTTAACGAGCTGTTAAATAAGAAAAAATTTCCCGCTAATCCCATTACGCCGATAATTGCCAACCCGGCAAAATAGCCAAGTTTGGAGAAATCGGGCAAGGCTTTTTTATAAGCGAGTAATAGCAAGAGGGCGCAAGTCGCCACAACAAAACGATACCAAACAATGGTTTGCGCATTCATCACCGTGACGACCTGTTTTAAGGCAATCGGCAGGGAGCCCCACGCCATGGCGGTAATCAATGCAAAAAGGAAACCTAACAGGGGTTGTTGTTTCATTTATCTTCCTTTAGTTTGGATATTTGTCTCTAAAAGTGCGGTTGTTTTTTCCAACGTTTTACGACTATACGGGAAATTATTCATGTTAGCGAATTTTGCCAGCAAAAATACCGGGCAATTTGTACCCTACCACGGAAAGGAGTGCGCCGGATACCACCACAATAGCACCGAGGTAGCTTATCCAGTTAAGGGGTTGGTCAACAAATAGTTGCGGATAAAAGGACGTTAAAATTTCAGTAAAAATAATGGTAAAAATCGGAATTTGCGTCATGATGGCGCTCACTTTTGACACCTCCCAGCGATTCAACGCTTCGCCGTAAGTGCCGTAAGCGATAATGGTATTCAAGCAACAAAAAATCAGACAACTTAGCTGAAAGGTGTTTAATTCTGTTACCTGTTGAATATTTGCCAGCGGCGTAAAAATCAAGGTGCAGCCGAGGTAAATCATCAACAAAATTTGTTGCGAACTGAAACGGTTTAACATGAGTTTTTGCGCCATGCCATAAGCAACCCAGCAGGAACTGGCACATAAAGCAATGATAATGCCTTTGAAGTAGTCGTTTAGTTGCAAAAAATCGTTAAAACGTTGGTTGAAGAAAAGGCCTAAGCCGATGAGTAAAATGACTAAACCGATTTTTTGGTGCAACCCAATATGTTCTTTAAAGACAAAAACACCGGCAAACAGCATGATAAATGAAGACAGTGGACTGAGCACTTGGCTGCTGGTGGGCGGAATGTACTTCAATGCCAGATTAAATAAGAAAAAATTGGCTGAAAGACCAACGATTCCCAGAATAATCAAAATTAAATAACGCTGACGAAGTGCGGTGGGTTTTGGTAGCTTTTGCGTCAAGCCCAATAAAATGAATAAACCGATAGCCGAGGTGATAAAGCGATACCACACGATAGTTTGAGCATCCATCACCGCTACCACCTGTTGTAACGCAATAGGTAATAAGCCCCACATACAAACGGCGGTTAAGGCGAGTAAAAAACCGGCTAAAGGTTGTTGTTTCATTGTTTCACTTATAAAAAAAGCCCCGCATGAAAGCAGGGCATTTTATTCTGTTTTAGTAAAATTATTCGGTAACGATACTTACGTATTTACGGCTTTTCTCGCCTTTTACTTCAAATTTTACTTTACCATCAGCTGTCGCGAATAAGGTGTGGTCACGTCCCATGCCAACGTTGTTGCCTGCGTGGAATTTAGTACCACGTTGGCGAACGATGATGCTACCTGCTAATACAGATTCACCACCGAAACGTTTAACACCAAGGCGTTTAGCTTCAGAATCACGACCGTTACGAGTTGAACCACCAGCTTTTTTAGTTGCCATCTACTTGATCTCCTCTGAAATTATGCTTGAATCCCAGTGATTTTCACTTCTGTGAACCACTGACGATGACCTTGTTGTTTACGGCTGTGTTTGCGACGACGGAATTTAACGATTTTAACTTTATCGCCACGACCTTGTGCAACTACTTCAGCCACTACTTTCGCGCCGGCAACGACCGGTGCACCGATTTTAACATCTTCACCATTAACGACCATCAACACTGAATCAAACTCAACTGTTGCGCCAGTTGCAAGTTCAAGTTTCTCTAAACGAACCACTTGACCTTCGCTTACTCGGTGTTGTTTACCGCCACTTTGGAAAACTGCGTACATAAATACTCCGCTATAATTGTGCTCTAATGTTGTTTCATTTCGCACATAAAATTCATATAAATAGGGCGCAAATTCTACGGAAATTTTTAGGGGATAGCAAGAATTTATTTGCGGGAAAATAAAAAAATTCGCAATTTCGGCAGTTTGATTTCAGAAAGCCTGAAAAATCAGGTAAAATCCACCGCACTTTACTTTTTCGTTTCACCAAGACCTGATTTTATTGGTTTTAATCAGTCGAATTAACAAAATGAATACAACAAACTTAATGGATATGCAGGCAATCCAGGCGTTAAGCCACGCGGATATGCAACAAGTCAACGAATCAATTTTAGCCCAGCTGAACTCCGATGTGGTGTTAATTAATCAGCTGGGTTTCTACATCGTGCAAGGGGGCGGTAAGCGCATTCGTCCGCTGATTGCCGTGTTGGCGGCAAGAGCGTTGGGCTTTGCAGGGCAACAAGCCATTACCTGTGCGACTTTTGTAGAATTTATTCACACCGCTTCTTTATTACATGATGATGTGGTGGATGAATCCGATATGCGTCGCGGGCGTGCCACGGCAAACGCGGAGTTCGGCAATGCGGCAAGCGTGCTGGTGGGCGATTTCATTTATACCCGCGCTTTTCAGTTAGTTGCTCAACTGGAATCCCTGAAAATTTTACGCATTATGGCGGATGCCACCAACGTACTTGCGGAAGGCGAAGTACAGCAATTAATGAACGTAAATGATCCGCAAACCAGCGAAGAAAATTACATGCGGGTGATTTACAGCAAAACCGCCCGTTTATTTGAAGTGGCGGCGCAGGCGGCAGCCATTATCGCCGGTGGCAATGAGGCACAGGAACAGGCATTACAGAATTACGGCCGTTATCTCGGCACCGCGTTTCAGCTTGTGGATGATGTATTGGATTACAGTGCCAATGCTCAAGCTCTCGGCAAAAATGTGGGTGATGACTTGGCAGAGGGGAAACCGACACTGCCTTTGTTACACGCCATGCTCCATGGCAACCCGCAACAAGCCGCGTTAATTCGCGAAGCCATTGAGCAAGGCGGAAAACGCGAAGCCATTGATGAAGTGTTAGCGATTATGGCAGAACACAAATCCTTAGACTACGCCATGGATCGCGCCAAACAGGAAGCGCAAAAAGCCGTGGATGCGATTTCCATTTTGCCAGAAAGTGAATATAAGCAGGCGTTAATTTCCTTGGCGTATTTGTCGGTAGCTCGATCTTATTAAGGAGTTAAAGATATGTTATTTGAAGATATGAGCCGAAGCCAACAAGAACGTATACTAATGCCTATTCTACTAAAAACTTTGCAAGAATTAGGAGGGCAAGCAACAAGAAATGAGATAAAAAGTGAACTTCGAAATTCTGATGTGATTTCAGAAGAAGCTATTGATAAAACACGCCCCGCTAAAAACGGAAGTTCGTATCGCCCATTTGATTTTGTTTTTAATTTTAGCATCACGAATCTTGAAATGGCTGGTTTTCTCACTTGCCCCAAAAGAGGAGATGTTCAACTAACAACAAAAGGGATTATGCAAGATCTCGCAAAGCTGAATATTGATAAAGATATTTATGTTTATTCAAATGCTGAATGGAAAAATCGAAGTAAGAAAAGTAAAAAAACTAAAATTAATGACCCTAAAATCCTATTCGAAGAATTAGACACCGTAGAAGAAACAGATCCTAGCGAAACTTGGAAAGAAGAATTAAAACAGGCATTGCTGAAAATGGAACCGAAGAAATTTGAAGCGTTTTGTCGCGCCCTAGTCAGAAAGATGGGAGTTGAAATTGATAGTAGCCTTGGTGTTTCAGCAACAAGAGACGGTGGGATAGATGGATTTGGCTACACAATTTCTGATGATTTCAGGACCACTCGTGTAGCAATTCAAGCAAAACGCTGGAATGAAAATCAAGTGATCGGCTCGCCTGAAATTGATAAATTTCGTGGAGCAATGGATAAGTTTAGAGCGGAATATGGTATTTTTATTGCGACTACTCGTTTTGCCAAAGATGCATATATCAATGCAAAAAATGAAGGAACAAGAACAATTACTCTAATTGACGGTAATAAAATTATTGAGTTGGTTGAAAAATATCAATTATATATGACACCAATTACAACCTATCAATTGGGTGATTTCTATAAAATTTAATTTATTATTTAAAACAAATGATAGAACAAACTCAATCTCCTAAAAGTGCGGTCAATTTTCCGAACAAAACCCGCAAACAAAAACCGCGTAAAGATCCCAATGCGCCTTTTATTCGTGAAAAACTCGAGCTGCCTGAAGGGCACAATAAATTGCTTTTACACTCCTGCTGCGCGCCTTGCTCGGGCGAAGTGATGGAAGCGATTCTTGCCTCTGGTATTGAATTCACCATTTATTTTTATAATCCGAATATCCATCCGCTTAAAGAATATTTGATCCGCAAAGAAGAAAATATTCGCTTTGCGCAAAAATTCGGTATTCCGTTTATCGACGCCGATTACGATCGCCAAGAATGGTTTGATCGTGCCAAAGGTATGGAATGGGAGCCGGAGCGCGGCATTCGCTGCACTATGTGTTTCGATATGCGTTTTGAGAAAGCCGCCGAATATGCTCACGAGCACGGTTTTCCGGTGTTCACCAGTTGTCTTGGCATTTCCCGCTGGAAAGACATGGATCAAATTAATGGTTGCGGTCATCGTGCGGCGGAAAAATATGATGACGTGATTTATTGGGACTACAATTGGCGCAAAGAAGGCGGTTCGCAACGCATGATTGAAATCAGCAAACGCGAACGTTTTTACCAACAGGAATATTGCGGCTGCGTGTATTCCCTACGCGACAGCAATAAATGGCGTGAACAAAGCGGGCGCCAGAAAATCGAAATCGGTAAACTGTATTATTCGCCGAATCACTAAGTCAGTAACGGCAGATCAAAATCCCAGCGCGTAACGCAACGCCTGTTTTTTCAGTATCGGGGTTTTATCTGCCGCCGCCAATGCCAAATTGCGCAACACTTTTAAAGGCAAAATGTCTTCCTTAAAGGCTTTATAGAACAAATCCATGCCCGATTGCATCAGTAAATTGTCGGTTTTACGTTTTTGTTGGTAACGTGCCAGCACCGTATCATCGGCGATATTTTCCTGATGTTGCAGCGCAGAACGAATCACTTCAATTAATGCCCTCACATCTTTAAAACCGAGATTTACCCCCTGTCCTGCCAGCGGGTTGATGGTGTGTGCCGCGTCGCCCACCAACACGATGCCCTGATGAAAATACTGCTGTGCGTGGCGGCGGGTGAGCTCAAAACTGTTGGCATTTTGCACTTTCACTTTGCCTAAACGCGCCGGAAACGTGTGTGCAATCTGTTCCGCCAGTTTCTCTTTGCTCATTTGCTTTAATTCGCGAATGCGTTGCGGTGCGTCATACCACACCAAACAGGCTTGATTGCCTAATAACGGAAGAAAGGCTTTGGGGCCGGAAGGCATAAATTGTTGCCAAGTAATATCCTGCTCACCCAGTTCTGTTTCCACCAGAATCAACATGCAGCTTTGACGATATTGCCAGCCCGTCAAACCGATACCCGCGATGTCACGCAATTGGGAATTGGCGCCGTCGGCGGCGATAACCAGAGACGCTTCATAACATTCGTTGTTGGCTAAAAAACACTGCCAATTTTGACCGCACTTTTGCATGGATTGAATGGCAACGTTGGTACTGGTTTGGAGATTCGGGTAGGCGGCAAATGCTTGCCATAAACCCAGTTGAATCAGATTGTTTTCGATCATAAATCCCAATTCCGGCAGGTTAAGATCCCGGCTTTCGAAACGGGTGGAAAAGCCTTCGATTTCCCAGGTTTCCAGAGTGCGGTAAGGATTGAGGCGCATTTTTTCGATGTATTGCCAGGCTTTCAGCTGTTGCAATAATTTCACCGACGCGGCGCTGATGGCGGAAATGCGTAAATCGTAAGGCGCGTCGGGAGAGAATTCGGGCAACGGGGCGCGTTCAATGACTTGAATCTGTAAACCCAGCTCCGCTAAACCCAGGGCGCAAGCCGCACCAATCATGCCGCCACCTACTACGATAATATCTTTTTGAATTGCCGTCATTTTTCATTTCCTGCCGATGTAAACCGGCGTTTATTCTACCCCCAACAGGTAAAATTCTAAAGAAAATCTGCTTTTTAACTAGCCAGAAAAAGCGCAACTCTGTAGAATAGCCAGTCAATTTTTATGAATCATTAGAGTAAATTTTAGCCAATATGACGCAAAAACTACATATTAAAACTTGGGGCTGTCAGATGAACGAGTACGATTCATCTAAGATGGCGGATTTATTGCACAGCACGCACGGCTTGGAACTCACCGAAGTGCCGGAAGAAGCGGATGTGTTGTTGTTAAACACCTGTTCCATTCGTGAAAAAGCGCAGGAAAAAGTGTTCCATCAATTAGGTCGCTGGAAAGAATTAAAGAAAAGTAATCCGAATTTATTGATCGGCGTGGGCGGTTGCGTGGCATCGCAAGAAGGTGAACATATTCGCACCCGTGCGCCTTATGTGGATATTATTTTTGGGCCGCAAACCCTGCACCGTTTGCCGGAAATGATCAACCAAATTCGTGGCGGCAAAAGTTCCGTGGTGGACATCAGCTTCCCGGAAATCGAAAAATTTGACCGCTTGCCGGAACCCCGTGCGGAAGGTCCGACCGCCTTTGTTTCCATAATGGAAGGTTGCAATAAATACTGTACTTACTGCGTGGTGCCTTACACCCGTGGTGAAGAAGTGAGTCGTCCGGTGGATGACATTTTATTTGAAATCGCGCAGTTGGCAGAGCAGGGCGTGCGCGAAGTGAATTTGCTCGGTCAGAACGTAAATGCGTATCGTGGACCGACTTTCGACGGCGACATTTGCACCTTTGCCGAATTATTGCGTTTGGTGGCGGCAATTGACGGCATTGACCGTTTGCGTTTTACCACCAGCCATCCGATTGAATTTACCGACGACATTATCGACGTGTATCGCGATACGCCGGAATTGGTGAGCTTCCTGCATTTGCCGGTGCAATCCGGTTCCGATCGTGTGCTGAACATGATGAAACGCGGTCATACGGCGATTGAATACAAATCCATTATTCGCAAACTGAAAGCGGTGCGCCCGCATATTCAAATCAGTTCCGACTTTATCGTCGGCTTCCCGGGCGAAACCAACGAAGATTTTGAGCAAACCATGAATTTAATCGCGCAAGTGAATTTTGACATGAGTTTCAGCTTCATTTACTCCGCGCGTCCCGGCACGCCGGCGGCGGATTATCCTGATGACGTGAGCGAAGAAGAGAAAAAACAACGCCTGTATTTGTTGCAACAACGTATTAATAATCAGGCGGCACAATTTAGTCGCGCCATGTTGGGGACGGAACAGCGCGTCTTGGTGGAAGGTCCGTCGAAGAAAGACATTATGGAATTGACCGGTCGTACGGAAACCAACCGCATCGTGAATTTCCAAGGCACGCCGGATATGATTGGTAAGTTTGTGGATATTAAAATCACCGATGTTTTCACGAATTCCTTGCGTGGTGAAGTGGTGCGCACCGAAGACCAAATGGGGCTGCGCGTGTTGCAATCGCCGCAAATGGTGATTAACCGCACCCGTAAAGAAGATGAGCTCGGTGTCGGACGCTACGTCGGCTAATCAGCTCTTAAGAAACTAAAAAACCTCGCGATGTCCGGCGAGGTTTTTTATTTCTGTTTTTCCTTATTTCTGATTTTCTATGAAAACCAAATATTCTTCTAACATTTCAATGGCTTCTAAACAGCGGGCGCGGCGTTGCTCCAACTGTGCCAGTTTTTGTTTATCAAACGGCAGTCCTGCCCGTTGTGCTTTTTTCGCCTGATCCTGTTCAAACTGAATTTTTTCATTAAACGCAGCTAAATAGTCATAATATTTTGCCAAGCGTTCACGCGGCGGCAGGCTGTGCACGGGGTGATGACGTTTATCCGTACGTTTGTTTTCTTCTTTGGTATGAGCGGAAAAGATCCGCGTATTTTGTTGCTGGCGGGTTAAGGCATCGGAAAGTGCGGTGCATTGCGCCGACAGTTTTTGCGTGTAAAACTGCCATGCTTCAAGATTGTCGCTTCCAACCTGTTCAAGCTGAGAGAACGTCTGCTCGATTTGCTGAAAATAAAACGCAGTTTTCTGCCAGTTTTCGGTAAACAGATTTGCCGAAAATTTGGCATAAAGCGTTTCTTCCTTTTGCGCCTCATAACGCGCAAAGAAATGCTGAAGGCTTTGTTTAAGGTGTTGAATGGAAATCTTGTTCATAGGCGTAGGGAAGAAAAGTGCGGTCGAAAATTTAACTGTTTTTTTGACCGCACTTTTAGGCTTATAGATACATGGCGGCAATCCAGCCGAAGACTAACAACGGAATATTGTAGTGAATAAAGGTCGGCACCACGGAATCCCAAATGTGGTCGTGTTTACCGTCCATATTCAAGCCGGAAGTCGGTCCGAGTGTGGAGTCGGATGCCGGTGAACCCGCATCACCCAACGCGGCTGCAACGCCCACGATGGACACGGTGGCAAGCGGGGAGAAGCCGAAAGATAAACACAGCGGTACATAAATGGAGGTGATGATCGGCACGGTAGAGAAGGAGGAACCGATTCCCATGGTGATCAGCAAGCCGACGAATAACATTAAGAAGGCGGCGACGCCTTTGCTTTGAACTAAGCCGGTGCTTAACACATCTACTAATTCTTTTACGCCGCTCGTGGTGTTAATCACATTGGCGAAGCCGGAAGCGGCAATCATCACAAAGCCGATCATTGCCATTAAACGCAAGCCTTGTTGGAAAATGTCGTTACTTTCTTTGAGTTTGAAAATACCGAAAGCGGCGAAGATAACTAAACCGACCAAACCGCCGATAATGGTGGAACTGGTGACTAATTGCACGGTGAAGGTGGCGACAATGGCGATTAAACTGGCTAAGATTTGTTTCGGTTTAATGTCGGCGACGTGTTGTTCAATATCCTGAGCAGTCGGCTCGGCGGTCATCACCACATATTCGCGTGGTTTGCGGTAAGTGATAAACACGGCGGTTAATAAGCCCAAAATCATGCCGATAACGGGAATGGTCATCGCCAATGACACTTCGCCCACAGTCGTTTGTAAGCCCAACGGACCGCCCACGGTGTTGATATTTTTTACCAGAATGCTTTCAATAAAGATTTTCCCGAAGCCTACCGGCAATAACATATAAGTCGCGGTTAAACCGAACGTCAGTACACAAGCGACGGCACGGCGGTCAATTTTCAGTTTGTTGAAAATGGCGAGCATCGGCGGAATAACGATTGGAATAAAGGCAATGTGCACCGGCAATAGGTTTTGGGATGAAATGGCGAACAGCGTTAAGATGCCGAGCATGGCATATTTGAACATGGCGAGGCTGTTTGCGGTGGGCACTTTATTCATGCGGGTGATGATTTTGTAAGCGATTAAATCCGTAATGCCGGATTTGGAAATGGCGATAGCAAAAGCACCGAGCATGGCGTAGTTCATGGCAACTTCGGCACCGCCACCAAGCCCGCCGGTAAAGGCTTCGATGGTTTTGGTTAAGCCTAAATCGCCGACTAAACCGGCGGTTAAGGCGGAAACGACCAATGCGATGACCACGTTAATGCGTAGCAAACTGAGCGCCAGCAAAACGACGATCGAAATGACAACAGGGTTGGTTAACATGTGTTTATCCTTGTAAGTTAAGTTGTTGACAATTTACTAGAAAAATAAAATTTGTCGAATGAAATCACGATCTTTTTGATTTGGCACAATCCGGGCTAAAAAGAAAACCCCTCGAAAGCGGACTTCCGAGGGGTTGTGATAAACCGTGAATTCTTCGCACCTTGCCCGGAAGTGATCTTCCAAGCACACCACATACCTGAAAGATTATTCAGTTACATGATGGTGATAATGGTTGCGAATAACGTTCATTTTGGCTCTCCTGTGTGAATTGCTTTTTAAACTACTGGAAAAAATTTTTTACCGCAAGCATTTTTTCAAAAAAATTTAAAAGTGCGGTGCGGTTGGTTTTTCTGATGTTTTTTAATCTTCCGTCATAACATGGGGAAACCCGCCCAGCCGCTTCAAATGATTCACCATATAACAAAACAGTTCCGCCGTGCGTTCCGTGTCGTATAACGCCGAATGCGCCTGTTGGCTGTCAAAGGGGATTTTTGCCGCTTGGCAGGCTTTCACCAGCACCGTTTGCCCGAACATAAAACCGCTCAAGGTTGCCGTATCAAAGGTAGAGAACGGATGGAACGGATTGCGTTTGGCATTCATACGTTGTGCCGCCGCCATGAGAAACCCCTGATCGAACGCCGCATTGTGAGCCACGATGATGGAACGTTGGCAATCGGCGTCTTTTTGTGCTTTGCGAACCATTTTAAACATTTCGCTGATAGCGATATTTTCGCTCACCGCACCACGCAACGGGTTGTCGATGTCGATGCCGTTAAATTTGATGGATTCGGGATCAATATTGGCGCCTTCAAAAGGCTGAATGTGGAAATGGCATTTCTGATCCGGCATTAAATTTCCGTTTTCATCCATTTTTAGCGTAATTGCCGCCAGCTCCAATAGCGCATCGGTTTTGGCATTGAGACCTGCGGTTTCCACGTCGATCACCACTGGCAAATAGCCGCGAAATCGGTGTTTTAGTAAGTTGTAATTGATAGGTTCTTGGGTTTCAGACATATCTCATCCTAAAAATAAAACGTGGATTATCGCTCATAATCCACGTTGAAAAACGTTTGAAATTTCTACCGCACTTTTATGCCGACTTTAATTGCCTAAGCCCGCTTGTGCATTTTTATTTTCGATAAATTCGATTTTGTAACCGTCCGGATCTTCCACGAAAGCAATCACCGTTTTGCCGCCTTTTACCGGGCCGGGTTCGCGGGTGATATTGCCGCCGGCTTGGCGTACCGCTTCACAGGTGGCGTAAATGTCGTCAGTGCCGATGGCGATGTGCCCGTAAGCATTGCCCAAATCGTATTTGTCTACGCCCCAGTTGTAAGTGAGTTCCAACACCGAGGCTTTGTCTTCATCGTCATAACCTAAAAATGCCAGAGAATATTTATATTCGGGATTTTCACTGGTGCGCAATAAACGCATGCCAAGCACCTCTTGATAAAACCGAATGGAACGTTGTAAATCGCCGACGCGCAACATAGTGTGTAAAATTCGCATGATATTCTCCTTCAAATGAATAAAATCGCGCCAATTATGCCACAGAATAACGGCGTTTGCTTTGGGAAAATAAAAAGGATTAAGCCTTTCAACTTAATCCTTCTATTCGAGTGATAAAAACGCGGTGAAAATCCACCGCACTTTTATGGCTTAGAACGTGTAATTCACGCTTAAGCGAACATCGCGACCCGGCTCAGGCAAGGTTGAAATGCCTGCACGTTGGCTGTGGCTACGATAGTATTTATTGAACGCATTATTTAACGCTAAGTTAATGTTGACGTTTTCAACCGGTTTCCAAGTAACATAGAAATCGTTCACGCCGTAGCCCGGACGTTTAGTCACTGACTCGCCACCGCCGCCACGGCTATTGGTAGCGCTGTTATAGCTGGTGTGTTGTACGAAACGTCCTTTCCAACCGATTTCTACATCAGGTTGTTCAAAGTGATAAGACACGCCGGTTGTCCAAGTACGACCGATTGGAATGGCGGTTACGGTGCTGTCCACGGTTCTGCCGTCTAATTCCGGTTTGCTGTAAGCTACACCGGCACGCAAAGTTAAGCCTTCGTATTTATATGCCGCGCCCAACTCATATCCGTGGTTTCTCAATTTACCCGCATTTTGGATTTCATAATAACCCGGTCTGATTCGCGTGAAGGCGTGCGTGTCCTGAACGGTTTGCCAGAAATAGCTACCATTTAAGGAAAGACTATCGGCTAATTTATAGTTGAAACCGACTTCTGCGTTGCGTGATCTTTCCGGTTTAATGTTGTTTGCAATGGAATACACCGCAGTGCTTCCTCGAGTCGTTCCGGATGCAAGCATGACTTCAAAGAAACGCGGGCTACGGGTGGCGTAGTTTAAGCTGGTATTTAAGCTTAAATCATTGGTGACTTCATAGATTAAACCGACACTTGGGTTTAGGTTGCCTTTGTCGGATTTTGAACCGTCCATTGCACGGAAGGAGAAGTGATCATAACGTAAACCGGTGGTTAAGGTGAATGCGCCTAAGCCCCAGATACCTTCGGCATAAACGCCCACATCACGTTTTTTCTGGGTTTTCATTTGCACGCCGTTTTGTACGGTAAGAGAATTCGGTTTACCTTCTTGATCGCGGTAATTGACACCGTATTTGATTAAGTGGGATTCGCCAATTTGAGAATCTAAATTGAGGTTTGCGCCATTGGCGATTAAACGGGAGCGGGAGCGTTCACTTGGTTCTTCACGGCTAATCACGCTACGCCAAACATTGGCTTTTGCCACACTGATAAAGCCCATGTTTTTTCCTGTCCATTCAATTTTGCTGGTGTCATTGGTGGTGACACGATAGCGCGGAGCGTTATTTGCATCATTGCCGGCTTGTGCAAAGTCAAATTCTTCACGTAATGCACGAACACCGTAGTGGCGTTCTTGGCGGTGACTTAATTCAACGCGTTGATCTTCGGTAATATCAACGCCGACTTTGGCTAATAAACCACGTTGACTTAACGCGCTATTTTTTACTTTGTAACCATTGCCGTCTTTGTAATCACGTTCTTTTACCCAGTTACCGGAAATTAATGCGTCCATTGCGCCGGCGCGGGAATATACGGTTGCGCCTTTGCTCCAACCGCTATTGGAGCTGACCCCTGCATTGACTTTGAATCCGATATCCTGACCGTCTTTCAACAAGTCTTTTGCACTGACGGTTTCCGCGACGATAGCACCGCTGGTTGCACCAATGCCCGCACTGGCTGAACCTGTCCCTTTTTGTACGCTGACTTTCTTAAACAACGTCGGATCAAACATAAAACGTCCTTGATGGTGGAACAACTGTGCGTCGGTGTAGGTATCATCCACTTTAACGTCCACCTGATCTTGTCCCATGCCACGAATGGTAAACCATTGTGAGGTTCCGCGACCTCCACCGAAGTTAATCGCCGGCTCATCTTTTAATAAGCCTTTTAATTCGGTTTCGGTACTGCGATTTACCGATTCGGTAGTAATCACATTGGTTTTGCTTTTGGCGCCGGTATTTTCGGACACCACATTAATGACATCTAATTCCTCAGCTTGAACGGCAGTGGCAACTAACATTGCCAGAGGAAGCAAGGCAAAATGTTTACGCATAAATGCTCCTGTAAAGGTTAATGAAGTTTGAAATTAATCGCGGGGCAATTTAGCCTATTTAAGTAAGGTTTGCAAATGATAATTGTTATTGATTTTAAATGATTTTGTTAACCTGCTGTTATTGAATGGGAAATCATGTTTATTTTTATACGAAAAAGTTCCCCAATAAGCTGGTCTGATGTGATGTTGAGTTTTTTAAGAGCGTATGTCATAACGCGAATGCCACAAATCGATTTTTTGGGTATAACCTACCGAAAGTGCGGTTGAAATTCACGATAAAAATCAACCGCACTTTCCCTTTCATTTTTTCGCCAAAGTTGGCAGAATAGCACCAATTTTTTATTCATAATTATAAATTCCAAGGAAAGCAAAACCATGAACCAAACTTCTTTGTTTAATTTATCCTGGCCGCGCTATTTGAATTTGTTATTTTTATTATTAAGCGCAGGGTTTTTAGCCAGTGGTGTGGTGACATTGATTGCCGCCAATTTAGATTACCTTTCCGATTTAGCCAAAATTTACGGCTTGCAGCTGGTGTTAATCCTTTCCGTTTTATTGGGATGCCATTTCTTTTTGCGTGAAAGCCGAAAATTGGAAAAGGAAAAATTAAAACTGCTTTCTGCCACCTTTTTCTTTCTTACCGCCGTGCTTATCGGTGCGGTGTTCGCTTTAGTGGGGCAGACCTATCAAACGGGCGCTAATGCGTGGCAGTTGTTTGCCATTTGGTCGTTGTGCCAGCTTCCGTTGCTTTTTTTGCTGCCGAATATCGCTTCCGCTTTATTATTTATCGCTACCACGAATCTAACCTCGTATTTGTACTACGACACTTGGTCTGAGTATGATGTGATTAATCATGCTTTCCTTTTGAATTTTGTTTTCTTATTGTTAAGTGAAATTTTTATTCGTCAATTACACGATCAGAATTGGCGTATTTTGCCGAAGATTCTCACTTTTTTCGTGTTAAGCCTTCTGTTTGGCGTCGATATCATCACGGATAATTTGCCCCTTGATACCCATCCTGCCGTGTATTTTTTTACGTTGTTTTTGCAGGTGGCGATTCCGTCGGCGATATTTATTTATGTGTATAAAAAATATCGATTTGATTTCGTGAATTTGATCACGGCAACCACGTGTTCCATTATTGCGTTTGTCGTTTTCCTGTTTTCTAACGTGAACTCCGGCGATTTTGCCGTGTTAGCCGGTTTGCTGACGTTTATCATTACGATTTTTGCCATTATGTTGTTGCATAGCTGGTATAAACAACATTACCCACAGCGTAAAAATATTTCTTGGGCGTTGTCGATTTTATTGATTTTTGCCATTTTTATCGGCATCGTAACCGCCTTAATTTGGCTTTTCTTAACCTTAAACGTGTCCGAACCGAAAACCGGCTTGTTGATTCTCAGTGTCATCGTATTATTTATCGCCTTGGGGCTGAATTTCGGTAATCCTCACGCTGAAACACATATGTCCATTATCATCGGGATCTTTTTCCTGATGGGATACAACCTGCTTGCCGGCTATTTCCTTGCCGATACTTTTGATACCTACGGCGAAGGGGAATTAACCTGTGACGCGCCATTATGCTTTACTGCCATCGTTGCGGTACTTTATTTTTTACGCAAAGAAGTTTGGCTGAGAACGCTCACCATTGTGACGGTGTTGATGATGTGGCACATTTATTTTACCGATTGTGCCATGGTGCATCTTAACCATGCCAATCGCATTGAACACAGTTATGCACCTTTGTATTTTGTCACCATGCTGTGCTGTGTGATGGCATTTTTTGTGCAAAAAATCTACGCCGAAAACAGCAAGATCACAGAACAAATTACCCCTTTCGCTTGGGCGTTTTTATTATTCAGCATTGGCGGTTGGGCATTTTCTGCGGATAATTTTTTGTCGCCGTTCGTGTTTAATGTGACAGAAACCATTAATTCCTTGCCGGAAATTGACACCTTTGGCGAATTTTTCAATATGATCACCGCCGGTTTTTATTCCCGTGCCGGTTTCAAATTCGGCTGGTGGGTTTCCTTGTTGGTTTGCCTCGCCCCGTTAATCAGCTATTTTGTCATCAGTCGTTTTTTCACCTTAGCATCCCATGAAAAACCGGCTGTGGCAGCGGTATTGGCAACCTTTACCTTCATTTTCGTCGGTCAGCCTTCCGCCTTATTTTTCGTCACCTTATTATTACTGGCATACTTCACGGAAAGTCGCGCCTTGTTTTTCATTGCCGTGTTTGCCTTGGTGTGTAACTTGGGACTTTACTATTATCTATTATTTATCCCGTTGCTTTATAAGGCGTTATTGCTCCTATTTTTTGCCTTATTATTCTCCGCCGTCGCGATTTATTTGCACCGAAATCATAAACCGCAGCCCCAAAGTGCGGTCGTTTTGTCCGGCGTTTCTAAAGTCAAGCCGCTCATCGCTTTGTGCACGGTGCTGGTGATTTTGCTACCGTTGAATTACAAAGTTTGGCAGTTTGAAAATGTGTTGGCGACAGGTAAGCCGGTAGTATTGAAAATCGCGCCTGTTGACCCGCGTTCCATTATGCAAGGGGATTATATGTCCCTCAACTATGCCATTTTGACGGACATCCGTGCGCAACTAAACGAATCTGCCAACCATTCGGAAAACCTCATTGATGAGGTGCCCGAGCCAAAACAACGCCCGAAACGGCTTTATGCCTTAATTCATCAGGACGAACAGGGCGTTGCCACCTTATGTCGCGTGGAAAGCCGCATTCCGACAGATTTTTTTGATTGCGTGCCGGACGTGTATTTGCCGATAAATAACGTGGGTTGGTTTCCAACATTACCAAGTCAGGAATATTTCTTCGCAGAAGGCAAGGGACAGCATTATGCGCAGGCGGAATATGCCGAATACCGTTTTAAAGACGGCATCTTATTGCTCGCCCGTTTGCTGGATAAGGATTTGAAACCGTTGTAGAAAGGGTATTGAGGAAAAAAGTGCGGTGGTTTTTAAAAACGTTTTTTAAATCCACCGCACTTTTTTATGTTTTAAGATACAGGTTTATTTAATGGCGATCATTGAACCGAAATTAAAGCACTGGAACCACAGTTCCACATGAGAAAATCCCACGTTTTTTAACCGCACTTTATGCGTTTCGATGCTGTCCGTGCGCATCACATTTTCCAATGCGGTGCGCTTTTGACTCACTTCTAACTCACTGTAGCCGTTTGCACGTTTAAATTGATGATGTAAATCGATTAGCAGTTCGTCAATTTTCCCGTCTTCAAAACGGAATTTTTCCGAAAGCACCAATATGCCGTTTGGTTTCAAACCCTGATAAATCTTTTCTAATAATGCCATGCGATCTTGTGGCGGCAGAAACTGTAAGGTGAAATTGAGGATGACCATGGAAGCGTTTTGGATGTCAATTTGACGGATGTCATCACATAAAATCTCTACGGGAATGTCGCTGTGATAGGCGGCAATATGCTGACGACAACGTTCCACCATCGGCTGAGAATTATCCACACCGATGATCTTCACATTAGTCTGACGAATGTGACGACGGGCGGAGAGGGTCGCCGCACCACGGGAACAACCGAGATCGTACACATTGCTATCTGCGGTCACAAAGCGTTCGGCAAGCATGCCGATAGCCGTGATGATGTTGGAATAACCGGGGACGGAGCGTTGGATCATGTCGGGAAACACTTCGGCAACGCTTTCGTCAAAGGTAAAATCGCCCAATTTTTCAATGGGCGCGGAGAAAATGGTGTCTTTGTTCATGGTTTTTATAAACTGTGCAAAAAAGTGCGGTCATTTTAGAGAAAGTTTTTCACAGCGCAAATAAATTTCGCTTTCCAATTCAAAAGCCCCGGCAATTTCCGTATAATCAGGCGGTTAATTTATCTCTGAATTAGAAAAAAGGAATATAAAAATGATGCGTTCACATTATTGCGGTGCGTTGAACCGTAGCAACATCGGACAAGAAGTGATATTAAGCGGTTGGGTACACCGTCGCCGTGATTTAGGTGGGTTGATTTTTATTGATATGCGCGATCGTGACGGTATCGTGCAAGTGTGTTTCGATCCTAAATTCCAAGACGCCTTAACCGCCGCGGCAGGCTTGCGTAACGAATTTTGTATTCAAATCAAAGGTGAAGTGATTGCCCGCCCGGAAAATCAAATCAACAAAAATATGGCGACCGGCGAAGTGGAGGTGTTGGCAAAAGCACTTAACATTTACAACGCTTCTGATGTGTTACCACTCGACTTCAACCAAAACAACACCGAAGAACAGCGCTTAAAATACCGTTATTTGGATTTACGTCGCCCAGAAATGGCGCAACGTTTGAAAACCCGCGCGAAAATCACCAGCTTTGTGCGTCGTTTTATGGACGACAACGGTTTCTTGGATATCGAAACCCCAATGCTCACCAAAGCGACCCCGGAAGGCGCGCGTGACTATTTGGTGCCGAGCCGTGTGCATAAAGGCAAATTCTATGCGTTGCCACAATCGCCGCAGCTTTTCAAACAGCTTCTTATGATGTCAGGTTTTGACCGTTATTATCAAATCGTGAAATGTTTCCGCGATGAAGATTTACGTGCAGACCGTCAGCCTGAATTCACTCAAATCGATGTGGAAACCTCTTTCTTAACCGCGCCTGAAGTGCGTGAAATTATGGAACGTATGGTGCACGGTTTGTGGCAAGAAATCATCGGCGTGGATTTAGGCAAGTTCCCAGTGATGACTTGGCAAGAAGCAATGCGCCGTTTTGGTTCCGACAAGCCGGATTTACGTAACCCGTTAGAAATGGTGGATGTAGCAGACATCGTGAAAGACGTGGATTTCAAAGTATTTAGCGGACCTGCGAATGATCCAAATGGTCGCGTCACCGTGATTCGTGTGCCGAACGGCAATGAAATTAGCCGTAAACATATTGATGAATACACGCAATTCGTGGGTATTTACGGCGCGAAAGGCTTGGCGTGGTTAAAAGTGAACGATGTCAACGCAGGTCTTGAAGGCGTGCAAAGCCCAATCGCGAAATTCTTAAATGAAGAGGTGTTAAAAGCCTTATTTGAACGCGTAGGCGCACAAACCGGCGATATTTTATTCTTCGGCGCGGACAAATGGCAAACCGCCACCGATGCCATGGGCGCATTGCGTTTGAAACTGGGCCGTGATTTAGGTTTAACCCGTTTAGACGAATGGCAACCGCTTTGGGTCATCGATTTCCCAATGTTCGAGCGTGATGACGAAGGCAACTTGGCAGCAATGCACCACCCATTCACTTCACCAAAAGATTTCAGCCCGGAACAATTAGAAGCGGATCCGACAAGTGCGGTTGCCAATGCTTACGATATGGTCATCAACGGCTACGAAGTGGGCGGCGGTTCTGTACGTATTTTCGATCCGAAAATGCAACAAACCGTGTTCCGTATTCTTGGCATTGACGAAGAACAACAACGCGAAAAATTCGGCTTCTTGTTGGATGCCTTAAAATTCGGTACACCACCACACGCAGGTCTTGCTTTCGGTTTAGACCGTTTAACCATGCTCTTAACCGGCACGGAAAACATCCGCGATGTGATCGCCTTCCCGAAAACTACGGCGGCAGCGTGCTTGATGACGGAAGCGCCAAGTTTTGCGAATCCGCAAGCGTTGGCGGAATTAAGTATTCAAGTGGTTAAAACAAGCAAAGCGGACGAGTGATTTAAAGATAAACAAATTTACCGATAAATGTTACTATGCACACATTTGTCGGGAAATTTGTTTTCTGTTGCCTGTGTTGCAAAATCGTTTTTTTATCAACAAGCCGTAAAAAATAAGACCAATCACATGAAAAGACCGTTATCCATTCCTATCATTTGTTGGACTAACATTGCCATTAACTATCTGATTGCTTTAGGTATGACATTGGTGATTTTAGCTGTGGGTACGTCGTCGATGGACTTTGGGGATTTTTATGTGTTGCTTCTTATGCCTTACCTTAATTTGATTTTAGTGGTGTATTTAAACAATATGATTTTGCGCGGGCGGCGTGGCGCAAGAAACGTGTTTATGGCTTGGTGCATTTTTCTCAATGTTTTGGGCTATTCCGTGTTCAATGATATAGAAATTACCTTGCTTGGCATTGCCCTTTCCATTGTTAATATTGTGTGTTTATACCATTCCTCCGCCAATCAATTTTTTGCAAAGAAAGTCGGTTAATCGTTTGCTATTTGAGGAAAAGTGCGGTTAAAAACGTAGGTGTTTTTAACCGCACTTTCTTTTTATTAGAAAAATTTTATTCACTGAAATAAATTGCTTTTTTGGTGTTATTGCTTGTTATTGTGTTTTATGTTGAAGTGATATGCTGAAATGAGGAAATAATCAGATTTTTACACTGTTATTTGGCATAGCGCGGAATTTTATTTTCTTTACTCAATTGTTAAATTCTATTATAAATGGCTTCTTTTTCTGTTTTTATGGTCAATTTATAAGAGAAAATGCTATGAGTGAAGTTTCAAATCCAGTAGAGAAGTCCACATGGGCGACTAAATTCGCCGCCTTAGGCCCCGGAATTGTGATGGCGTCCGCTGCCGTCGGCGGTTCGCACATTATCGCCTCTACACAAGCCGGTGCAATTTACGGCTGGGAGTTAGTGAGCATTGTGATTCTTGCCAATTTATTCAAATATCCTTTCTTCCGCTTCGGCGTGCAATATACCTTGGATACCGGCAATACTTTGTTGGAAGGCTATCGCCAAAAAGGCAAATTCTATTTATGGTTATTCCTGATTTTAAACATTTTTGCCACCGTGATTAATACTGCAGCGGTTGGTTTATTAACGGCGGCGATTTTAACATTTGTTATTCCAATCCCGTTGCCAATGCCGGTGTTAAGTTCATTAGTGATTGTTGTCACAACAGCCATTTTATTATTAGGCAAATACCGTCTTTTAGACAGCCTATCCAAGATCATCATGATTGCCTTAACGGTAACAACGGTGAGCGCAGTGGTAATTGCTTTTATGCGGAACGGTATGCAAGGCGTGGCACCGGCGGACTTTGTTGCACCTTCACCGTGGGAACTTGCCAATTTGGCGTTCTTGGTGGCGTTAATGGGCTGGATGCCGGCACCGATTGAAATCTCTGCGATTAACTCTATGTGGGTGGTAGCGAAACGCCGCTTGACGAAGGTGTCTTATCAGGATGGTTTGTTTGACTTCAATGTGGGTTATATTGGCACGGCAATTTTGGCGGTCGTATTTTTGGCATTGGGCGCATTGGTGCAATTCGGTTCGCCTGAAACCGTGGAAATCGCAGGTGTTAAATATATCGCGCAACTGATTAATATGTATGCCAGCACCATCGGTGATTGGGCACGTTTATTAATTGCGGTTATCGCGTTTATGTGTATGTTCGGTACCACCATTACCGTTATCGACGGCTATTCCCGCACCAATGTGGAATCCTTGCGTTTATTGCTCGGCAAACACGAAAGCTCGGTGAGAACCTTAAACATCGCGATGGTATTGGCGGCGTTATCCGGTTTGGCGATTATTTTCTACTTTAATAATGCCGTTGGTCCGATGCTCAAATTCGCCATGATTGCCTCCTTTGTTTCCGCGCCGGTTTTTGCCTGGTTAAATTTATCCTTAACCATGAAAGCCAAACACAGCGTGAAAGGCGGATTATTGTGGTTGTCCTTGATCGGCTTATTCTACTTAACCGCATTTGCCGCATTATTTATTGTGCAACAAGCTGGCTGGTTAAGTTAAAAAACATCGTAGAAAATTACCGCACTTTATTCCCGTAAAGTGCGGTAATTTTTTTGAAAGTTTTTAATAAACAAGGTATTATGCCTTTCATTTCCAACAACGCGAATGCCCCCCTTGAAATATAAAAATAATGAATCGGTTTTGGTTGTGATTTATGCGCAAAATAGCGGCAGGATTTTAATGTTGCAACGTCGTGATGACCCTAATTTTTGGCAATCGGTAACCGGTTCACTTGAGGAAAACGAAACGCCGCGCCAAACTGCAATTCGTGAAGTGTGGGAAGAAGTCGGTTTAAAAATATCTGTAAAAACAACCGCACTTTTTGATTGTCATGAAAGTATAGAATTTGAAATTTTTCCGCATTTCCGTTATAAATACGCACCAAATATTACCCATTGTCGGGAGCATTGGTTTTTATTCGCCGTAGAGCAGGAATTTACCCCAAAATTAACGGAACATCTGGCGTTTCAATGGGTTTCTGCGGAACAAGCCGCGCAAATGACGAAGTCGCCAAATAATGCGGAAGCGATTAGAAAATATTTATTAAATTTTGAAAATTAGAAGGAAAACAAAATGGCAGGCCATAGTAAATGGGCAAATATTAAACACCGTAAGGCGGCACAAGATGCCCAGCGCGGTAAAATCTTTACTAAATTAATTCGTGAATTGGTGACTGCTGCCAAAATCGGCGGTGGCGATGTAGCCTCCAACCCGCGTTTGCGTGCGGCGGTAGATAAAGCATTAAGCAATAATATGACGCGTGACACCATTAATCGAGCTATCGAACGCGGTGTGGGCGGTGGTGACGACACCAATATGGAAACCCGCGTGTATGAAGGTTATGGACCGGGCGGTACGGCGGTGATGGTGGAATGTTTAAGCGATAACGCTAACCGTACTATTTCCCAAGTGCGTCCGAGCTTTACCAAATGTGGCGGTAACTTAGGTACGGAAGGTTCTGTCGGTTATTTATTCAGCAAAAAAGGTCTGATTTTAGTGAACCAAGCGGATGAGGATGCGCTGATGGAAGCGGCGATCGAAGGCGGTGCCGATGATGTTCAACCGCAGGAAGACGGTTCCTTTGAAATTTATACCGCATGGGAAGATTTGGGTGCTGTGCGCGATGCTATTGAAGCCGCCGGCTTTAAAATTGAAAATGCCGAAGTGACCATGATTCCGTCCACCACAGTAGATTTAGACGCGGAAACCGCGCCGAAACTACTTCGTTTAATTGATATGTTAGAAGACTGTGATGATGTGCAAAACGTATATCATAACGGTGAAATTAGTGATGAAATCGCAGCAATGCTATAAGGAGCATGTATGAAATTAGTAAAAACATTATCTGCTGTTGCAATCATTGCGGTATTGTCCGCATGTTCTGCTTCCAAGAAAGAACCACCACCGCCGGTGAAATCCGAGAAAACGGTGGTTTATTCCTGTAACAAGCGAGCAGTGACCGTGACCTACCAATTTGAAAACCAAGAGCCAACAGAAGCCAAAGTGGTGATGCGCAAGAAAGTAATTGCGGAATCACTACCATTGAGCAATGTTGATAAAGATTTCCCTTCATTCGTTTCCGATAAATATATTTGGAGCGTTGACAATGGATTCTCATTGAATACCGCCACTGAAACTGAAGGTGTTATGTTGACTCAACGCGGTAAAAAAGTGGACAGAATTTTGGCTAAAAACTGTAAAGTTAATGCAAAAGCCACAGCAAGAGCCAATAAATAATTTTTAAAATAAGGCAAAACGGGTAGAGGATTTCTACCCGTTTGTTTATGAGCAATTCATGAGTATTATTTTAGGTATTGACCCCGGTTCTCGCGTGACAGGCTACGGCGTGATTCGACAGCACGGGCGGCAGTTGGAATATCTTGGTAGCGGCGCAATTCGCACTCAAGTGGAAGATTTGCCGACTCGTTTAAAACGAATTTATGCAGGTGTAACAGAAATTATTACGCAATTTCAGCCGGATATGTTTGCTATCGAACAGGTGTTTATGGCAAAAAATGCCGATTCTGCATTAAAGCTTGGGCAAGCACGCGGTACGGCGATTGTTGCGGCGGTGAATCATAATTTGCCGGTATTTGAATATGCGGCGCGCCTGATTAAACAAACCGTTGTGGGGATCGGTTCGGCAGATAAAATTCAAGTGCAGGAAATGGTCACCCGCATTCTGAAACTTTCCGATAAACCGCAAGCGGATGCGGCGGACGCCTTGGCAATCGCCATTACTCATGCCCATTCTATTCAACATTCTTTCCATGTTGCAGATGCTGTCGGTCAGCATAAAACGCAGGAAAAAATGACCGCACTTTTGCGTACCCGATACAGCCGAGGTCGCTTCCGTTTAAAAATTTAACTGGATGTTTATCCAGTTTTATTTTATGCTACGCACAATTTTTTATTCATCACTAGGATTCTTATGATTGGTCATCTCACCGGTATTTTAATGGAAAAACAGCCGCCGGAAATTTTGCTGGATGTACAAGGTGTCGGCTATGAGTTGTTGCTACCGATGACAAGCTTTTACAATCTGCCGGAAGTGGGCAAACAAACAGCCTTGTTTACACATTTGGTGGTGCGCGAAGATGCGCATTTGTTGTTTGGATTTACCCAAAAAACCGACCGCACTTTATTTCGTGAATTGATTAAAACCAATGGTGTCGGACCCAAATTGGCGTTAGCGATTTTGTCTGCCATGTCGGTGGATGAATTTGCTTATGCCATTGAACGTGAAGAACTTTCTCGATTGGTGAAAATTCCCGGTATCGGTAAAAAAACCGCCGAACGCTTATTGGTTGAACTAAAAGGTAAATTTAAAGAAGTCAAAAATAACGATTTCTTTATGCAGGCGGATCATTTGCCGAGTTTTAATGTGGAAAGCATGACGACGGTTGAGCCTTCTAATGAAGCGGTTGCCGCATTGATTGCCTTAGGATACAAGCCGTTGGATGCGGAAAAAATGGTGAAAAAAGTGTCTAAACCTGAACTTTCCAGCGAACAACTTATTCGTGAAGCCTTGAAAGCGGCGCTGTAATTCGAGATAACCAAGATGATTGAAGCAGATAGAATTATCAGTGCTACGGCAAAAACCGACGAAGATTTCATTGATCGTGCCATTCGCCCGAAACTGTTGGCGGATTATGTGGGACAACCGCAGGTGTGCGAACAAATGGAGATTTTCATTAAAGCGGCAAAATTGCGTCAGGACGCCTTGGATCATTTGTTGATTTTTGGTCCGCCGGGATTGGGCAAAACCACTTTAGCGAACATTGTCGCCAATGAAATGGGCGTGAATATTCGTACCACATCCGGTCCGGTATTGGAAAAAGCGGGCGATTTGGCAGCAATGTTAACCAATCTTGAGCCGCATGATGTGCTGTTTATTGACGAAATTCATCGCCTTTCACCGGCAATTGAAGAAGTGCTTTATCCGGCAATGGAAGATTATCAGCTGGATATTATGATCGGCGAAGGGCCTGCGGCGCGTTCCATTAAATTGGACTTGCCCCCTTTTACGCTTATCGGCGCAACCACCCGTGCCGGCTCGTTAACTTCTCCGTTGCGGGATCGTTTCGGTATCGTGCAACGCTTGGAGTTTTATTCTGTGCCGGATTTAACCTCTATCGTGTCAAGAAGTGCGGTCTGTTTACAGCTCAATATTGATGATGCGGCTGCCTATGAAATTGCCCGCCGTTCCCGTGGTACACCGCGTATCGCCAATCGACTATTGCGCCGTGTACGTGATTATGCCGATGTGCGCAATAACGGTGTGATTACGGAAGCGATCGCGAAAGCGGCGTTATCTATGTTGGATATTGATAATGCCGGATTTGACTATTTGGACAGAAAATTGCTTACGGCGGTGATTGAACGTTTTGACGGTGGCCCGGTGGGATTAGATAACTTGGCGGCAGCTATTGGCGAAGAGAAGGACACTATTGAAGATGTGTTGGAGCCGTATTTAATTCAGCAGGGCTTCTTACAGCGGACGCCAAGAGGGCGAATTGCGACCTCAACTACTTATCGTCATTTCGGCATTGAGAAAATTTCCCGAGAGGATTAAACAAAAAGGCTTATTGGAATCCAATAAGCCTTTTTGTCATAAAATAACTCATTATTGTTGCTGTTGTTTCATGCTATTGAGCTTTGCTAACGCGACATCGCAACTTTTGATTTGTGTTGCTAATTCCATTTCCAGAATTTGCTTTTTACTTTGATTTAACTTGCTGCGGATTTTATTAACCTGCGTATGTGTGCCGGGTTGTCTTTCTGCTTCAGCAATTAAATTTTCTGTTTCGCTAAATAAATCTTTACATTGTTTTGGCATTTCTACCGCAGTTTTTTCTGCAACTTTTTTATCATTTTCAGCAGCATTTGCCACGCTGGTGACTGCGACCGCCATACAAAGTGCGGTCAGAATTCCGGCTATTTTTTTTGTCATCTGAGAGACCTGTGTCATCGAATTGGGTAAGAACAATAAAATTGCCCTGAAAAGTAACAGAATTTATGGGATATGTCTAGTTTTTAATCTCAATTTTGAGAACTGAATCATATCAGTTGGCTTTGCGATTGCTTTATGTTGCAAAAATGTTATTAAAATTTATAATTTGATCTTCATCAAAATAGCTAGAATTATCTATTTTTTGTTATTTTTGATTTATATCCAAAAATGTGAGCGGCGTAGCAAAATTTACTATTTTTTATCCTTATGTTTAGTAGTAGAATATGCCGCTTACTTGGATTATCTATGTAATAATCGGCTCCAACAACTGCAAGTGACGGTCATTATAAAGGTAATTCTGAATAAAAATTCAAAATTTTTGAGTTTATTGGGGTGGTTACGAAGTAATCATAATTTAAGGACTTGTAGCATTTACAAGGAGTCGAGATGTTAGACGTTGTTGAACTCTCAAGACTACAGTTTGCTTTGACAGCACTGTATCACTTCATATTTGTGCCATTGACACTGGGGATGTCATTCATTCTGGTGATTATGGAAACCCTTTATGTGGTCACAGGTAAAGAAGTTTATAAAGATATGACAAAATTCTGGGGTAAGTTATTTGGTATTAACTTCGCCCTTGGGGTAACAACCGGGATTACGATGGAATTCCAGTTCGGTACTAACTGGTCATATTATTCTCATTATGTAGGAGATATCTTTGGTGCGCCTCTTGCCATTGAAGCCTTGTTAGCGTTCTTCTTAGAATCGACATTCGTTGGTTTATTCTTCTTCGGATGGGATCGTTTAAGTAAAGGTAAACACCTTTTAGCCACTTATTGTGTGGCGTTCGGTTCAAACCTTTCCGCTATGTGGATTCTGGTGGCAAACGGTTGGATGCAGGCACCTGTGGGTTCCGAATTTAATTTTGAAACTATGCGAATGGAAATGACCAGTTTTATGGATTTATGGTTGAATCCGATTGCGCAAAGTAAGTTCTTGCATACCTTATCTGCCGGTTATGTTTCTGGTGCATTCTTTGTATTGGCAATCAGTTCTTATTACATCTTGAAAGGTCGTGATATCGGTTTTGCCAAACGTTCTTTTTCCGTAGCTTCTACTTTCGGTATTATCGCCGTTATTTCCGTGTTAATTATGGGTGATGAATCCGGTTATGAAATCGGTCATGCGCAACCGACCAAATTAGCGGCAATGGAAGGTGAGTGGCATACCCAACCCGCTCCGGCTGCTTGGAATATGATTATTGTGCCGAATCAGGCGGAACAAAAAAATGATTTTGCTTTGCAAATCCCATATGCTGCGGGGATTATCGTTACCCGTTCATTTGACAAACAATTTAGCGGTTTGATTGATTTACAAGAGCGTAATGTTGAACGTGTGCGTAGTGGTATTCAAGCTTATGCATTATTACAACAGTTGCGTGCCGAGAAAAAAGCTAACGGTCAGGCAAGTGAAGAGACCAAAGCGAAATTTGATCAAGTACAAAAAGATTTAGGTTTCGGTTTATTATTAAAACGTTATACCGATAATGTGGTTGATGCGACTGAAGAGCAAATCAAACAAGCGGCAGCAGATACGATTCCAAAAGTGGCACCAACATTCTGGTCTTTCCGTGCGATGATGGCTGCCGGCGGTGCGATTTTACTGTTAATGTTGCTTGCATTTGCACAAAACGTGCGTAAAACCGTAGGTCGTAGTCCGTTACTGTTAAAAGCCATATTATGGGGCTTGCCATTGCCTTGGATTGGTATTGAATGTGGCTGGTTCCTGGCAGAATATGGTCGTCAACCATGGGCAATTTATGAAGTGTTACCGGTTGGCGTTTCCGCTTCTAAACTTGCACCGGGCGATTTATGGTTCTCCATCGGTTTAATTTGTGCCTTATACACCCTATTCCTTGTCGTAGAAATGTATTTAATGTTTAAATACGGCAGATTAGGTCCTAGCGCATTAAAAACCGGTCGTTATTATTTCGAACAATCCTCTAAATAAGCAGGAGCTTAACGATGCTTGATTATGAATTTCTACGTTTCGTATGGTGGATCTTAGTTTGCGTATTGCTTATTGGATTTGCCGTTACCGATGGTTTTGATATGGGCGTTTTAAATCTGTTACCGTTTGCCGGTAAGAAAGAAGTTGAAAAACGCATTATGATCAATACGATCGCGCCGCACTGGGACGGCAACCAAGTTTGGTTGTTAACAGCCGGCGGTGCTATGTTTGCTGCTTGGCCGTTGGTCTATGCAACCTCATTCTCCGGTTTCTTCATTGCGATGATTCTGGTTTTAGCGGCATTATTCTTCCGTCCGGTGGGTTTTGAATACCGCGCTAAAATTGATAACCCGACTTGGCGTAAAGCTTGGGACTGGGGGTTGTTTATCGGTGGCTTTGTTCCTTCTTTGGTATTCGGTGTGGCATTCGGTAATTTATTACAAGGTGTTCCATTTGAATTCAATGAGTTACAACAAGTACAATATACCGGTACATTCTTTGAACTATTAAATCCGTTTGCCTTACTTTGCGGTGTGATCAGCTTGGCGATGTTAACCACACATGGCGCAAACTGGCTACAAATGAAAACCACATCAGAATTGCGTGAGCGTGCTCGTATGATTTCTCAAGTCGGCGCAATTGTGACCTTAATTGCCTTTGTCTTGGCCGGCGTATGGCTTTCTTTCAAAGACGGTTTCGTTGTCACCAGTGTGATTGATCATAATGCGCCTTCTAACCCGATCGGAAAAGAAGTAGCGGTACAAGCAGGTGCATGGTTTAACAACTATAAAGAGATGCCGATTTTGTGGTTATTCCCTGCATTAGCTGTAGGCGGCGCGTTGCTGAATGTGCTTTTCTCGAAAGCAAATCGTTGTGGCTTTGCGTTCTTGTTCTCATCACTAAGCATGGCAGGCGTGATTTTAACCGCTGCAATTGCCATGTTCCCATTTGTGATGCCGTCCATTTCTCATCCGGAAATGAGTCTGTTAATGTGGGATGCGACCTCAAGTAAGTTAACCTTAACATTAATGTTCTTCCTTGCATTGATTTTCGTAGTGATTTTACTTTCCTACACTATTTGGGCTTATTACAAAATGTTTGGTCGCATTGACAGTAGCTTCATTGAAGATAACAAAAACTCATTATATTAAGGAGAAATATTATGTTTTATGTCATCTGGGTATTGGGTGTTTTGTTAGCCATTATGCTAAGTGTTGTTGTTACCATTAGCATTGAAAAAACAGGTAAATTTGACGAGTAATTGAATGATTAACTCATTGTACCAATCAGTAAATAAGGGTTCGTTTCGAACCCTTTCATTTATTTTAGCTCTAATACTCACAGGATTTTTCTTTTTTAATGTCAACCAATTTGCTACACAGTTAAGAGCGGTCGAATTTTATTACGTTTTCGCTTTGATTTGGGGAACGGTAATTTTATGGATTCACGGCATTGGATTTGAAATTCGCCTAAGTCTGTGGCGTGCGTTTTTCATGCCTTGGATAGGCTATATCGCAGGAATCGGCGCATTGTTGCACAACTTGGCAAATTAAAAGCAAATCATTAATATTTTTACATAACGTGATTTGACGCTTGCTAATCATTTTTAGGCACTCTAAAATAACCAACTTCCTGTATTCTAAATTCCCGTAGGGTAAGGAAGAAATCTTGGAGCAGAAAGTTTTTCACTATTCCGCGCGCGTTTATTACGAAGATACCGATGCCGGTGGGGTAGTTTATCACGCACGCTATTTGCATTTTTTGGAGCGTGCGAGAACGGAATGTTTAAGAGAATTTCATTTTTCCCAACAAACATTATTGAATGAGAATAAAGCCGCTTTTGTTGTCAAATCAATGAATATTGATTATTGTGCGGCAGCAAAATTGGATGATCTATTACAAGTGGAAACGCTTGTCACCGAACTAAAAGGTGCCTCAATTATTTTTTCTCAAACCATTAAACGGGATGAGTTAGTTTTATGTCGGGCTACCGTCAAGGTAGCCTATGTTGATCTTGGTAAGATGAAACCTGTGGCTATTCCACAGGAAATCAAGGCAACGTTAATCAAGTAGCAATTAATTAGTTGTTTTCGGAGTATGTAATGACTGCAGAATTAAATTTTTTAGATTTATTTCTAAAAGCGAGTATCGTAGTTCAACTCGTTATCTTAATTTTAATCATTTTTTCAATTACCTCTTGGGCGATTATTATTCAACGTAGCCGCGTGCTTACAAAAGCACTGAAAGAGTCCATGGCATTTGAAGATCGTTTCTGGTCCGGTGAAGATTTAAACAAACTTTACGAGGGCTTATCTAACCGCCGTGATGGTTTAACCGGTAGCGAACAAATTTTCTATGTCGGGTTTAAAGAGTTTTCCCGCTTAAAACAAGCCAACCCGGATGCGCCTGAAGCGATCATTCAAGGAAGCACCCGTGCCATGAACTTATCAATGAATCGTGAAATTGAAGATATTGAAACCCGTGTGCCGTTTTTGGCAACGGTAGCTTCCATCAGTCCGTATATCGGCTTGTTTGGTACGGTTTGGGGGATTATGCACGCCTTTATGTCATTAAGCGGAGCAAAACAGGCTACTTTGCAAATGGTTGCACCGGGGATCGCAGAAGCCTTGATCGCTACGGCAATCGGTTTGTTTGCTGCAATTCCAGCCGTGATGGCATATAACCGTTTGAGTTTGCGTGTGAATAAACTTGAACAAAATTACGGCAACTTTATTGATGAATTTACCACCATTTTGCACCGTCAAGTGTTTGGTAAAAACCATCACAGTTAAATTTATCGGAAATTCTTACCGCACTTTACGTGAAAAGTGCGGTCATTATTTTAAGCATTTTTTAGATTACAGATTTAGAAGGTTGATATGTCTTATCGTCGCCAGCGCCGTGATATAAAATCCGAAATCAATATTGTGCCGTTTCTGGATGTGCTTTTGGTATTGGTTTTAATTTTTATGGCTACAGCGCCAATTATTAGTCAAAGCGTAGAAGTTGAGTTGCCGGATGCAGTTCAAAGTCAAAATGTTTCTACGGAAGACAAAACGCCGGTGATTTTAGAAGTGTCGGGAATCGGTCAATATGCCATTTCAATCGGTGGCACCCGTACGGAAAATCTTACCGAAGATATGGTTACCCAATTATCAAAACAAGAATTTGATAAAGATAACAATACAATGTTCTTAGTCGGCGGCGCCAAAGAAGTGCCTTATGAAGAAGTCATCAAGGCGTTGAATTTACTTCATCTTGCCGGTATCAAATCCGTTGGTTTGATGACAAATCCAATCTAATCAAATAGGTAACATTGTGCAGAATAAGCGACAAAAAGGTGATGTTGATGCAGTTGTGATTTCGGTCATAATGCACTTAGCTTTGTTCGGATTGTTAATCTTAAGCTCGCTCTACCATAATATAGACATTATGGGCGGTGGTGAAGGCGATAACGGAGAGGTTATCGGCGCTGTGATGGTTGATACGGGGTCGGCAGCACAAGAATGGGGTCGAATCCAACAACAGAAAAAAGGTCAGGCTGAGCGTCAAAAGAAACAAGCTCTTGAAGATCAAAAGCGCGAAGAACAGAAACGTGAAGAACAAAAACAGCAGGAAGCGCTAAAAGAACAACAACGTCAACAAGAAATCGCCCGTCAAAAAGAGTTGGAACAGCAGAAAGAGCAGGAAAAACAAAAGCTCTTGGCTGAACAGAAAAAACAACAGGAAGAAAAAGCCCGTTTAGAAGCGCTGGAAAAGCAAAAACAAGCTGAAGAAGCGAAAGCCAAGCAAGCTGCTGAAGCGGCAAAACTAAAAGCCGAAGCAGAGGCAAAACGTTTAGCGGCTGCCGCTAAACAAGCGGAAGAAGAGGCAAAAGCGAAAGCGCAAGCTGTTGAAAAAGCAAAGCAAGAAGCAAAAGCCAAAGCTGAAGCGGAAGCTAAGGCTAAAGCAGAAGCTAATGCAAAAGCGAAGGCGGAGGCCGATGCTAAAGCCAAAGCTGAGGCTGATGCCAAAGCAAAAGCAGATGCGAAGGCAAAAGCGGATGCAGAAGCCAAAGCCAAGGCAGATGCTAAAGCGAAAGCCGATGCGAAGGCAAAAGCCGATGCCAAGGCGAAAGCAGATGCTGAGGCTAAAGCAAAAGCTGATGCGCAACGTAGAGCCGACCAAAATGCTTTAGATGATTTCTTTAACGGCGGCGATGTCGGTGGCGGTAGTGCTGTACAAGGTGGCAATGCGAACAAACAAGGCAGCCAAGGTTCCGGTGCTTCAATGGGGGCGGGTGATGGCGGTAAAACAGGTTCTGCTTATGCCGGCGTGATTTATTCTTCCATTAAGCCGTATTTCCGTGGTGACACACGTTTTATCGGTAAAGTCTGTGATATTAAAATGGAAATCGCCAGCGACGGTACAATCTTGTCGTACGAGAAAAAATCCGGTCCGAATGACTTGTGTGCGGCTGCATTAAATGCCATTTCACAAGCAAAAAAAATGCGTAGAGCACCGACACCGGAAGAATATGAGATGTTTAAAAGCTTTACTTTAGGTTTCGACCCAAGAAAAGTGCGGTAGATTTTTACCGCACTTTTAAACAATAGGAGAAAAAATGAAAGTAGTTATTCGAATTTTCAGCTTATTTATCATGCTGCTCGGGCTTACTTCGGTGGCTCAGGCAGAAGTCCGTATCGTGATTGATGAAGTTATGGATTCCGCCCGTCCTATCGCCGTCGTGCCGTTTAAGTGGAATGGTCCGGGCAGTGCGCCTACGGATATCGCGAAAATTATTTCTGACGACTTGCGTAATAGTGGGAAATTTAATCCGATGGACGTCAGTAAAATGCCACAGCAACCGACTTCTGCTTCCGAGGTGAATCCGGAGGTTTGGTCTGCTCAAGGTATTGAAGCGGTTATTGTAGGGCAAGTTACGCCTTCAAATGGCGGCTTTGATATCGCTTACCAATTAGTTGACACCATGGGGAGTGCCGGCTCAATTTTGTCACAAAACCAATACACGGTGACTCAAAAATGGTTGCGTTATGGCGCCCATACCGTCAGTGATGAAGCCTTTGAAAAACTCACCGGTATTCGGGGGGCATTCAGAACCCGTATTGCTTATGTAGTACAAAAAAATGGCGGTTCTCAGCCTTATGAAGTGCGCGTAGCAGACTATGACGGTTTCAATCAATTTATTGTGAACAGAAGTTCTCAACCATTTATGTCGCCGGCATGGTCTCCGGACGGTAAAAAATTAGCCTATGTGTCTTTTGAAAACAAAAAAGCACAAATTATTTTACAGGATCTCGGTTCAATGGCGCGTAAAGTGGTTGCTTCTTTCCCGGGACATAATGGTGCACCGGCATTCTCTCCTGATGGCTCAAGACTGGCATTTGCCTCTTCAAAAGACGGCGTGTTGAATATTTATGTGAGTAATTTAGGAAGCGGGCAGGTCTCTCAGCTGACCAGTGGTGCGGGAAATAATACCGAGCCGTCTTGGTCTCCTGACGGTCAATCCATTGTGTTCACTTCCGATAGAGGCGGATCCCCGCAAGTTTATCGCATGAGTGCATCCGGTGGTGGTGCTTCTTTAGTTGGTGGACGCGGCAGTGGTCAAATCAGTTCAGATGGTAGTACGTTAGTCATGATCGATGGAAGCAATAATATTGTGAAAAGAGATTTGACATCAGGCAGTTCAGAAGTGTTAAGTTCCACTTTCTTGGATGAAAGCCCGAGCATTTCACCAAACGGTATCATGATTATTTATAGTTCTACCCAAGGCTTAGGAAAGGTGCTACAATTAGTGTCCACTGACGGTCGCTTTAAAGCACGTTTACCTGGGAATGATGGACAAGTTAAATTTCCAGCTTGGTCACCATACTTAACTAAATAAACAAGGAGAAATCAATGAATAAATTTACTAAAGCATTGTTAGTTGCTGGTTCTGTGGCTGTGTTAGCGGCTTGTGGATCATCCAACAAAAACGAAAGCGGTAATGGTAGCAATAATGGTCAAACATTTGGTGGCTATTCCGTTCAAGATTTGCAACAACGCTACAACACCGTGTATTTCGGTTTTGATAAATATGATATCGAAGGTGAATACACTCAAATCTTAGATGCTCACGCAGCATACTTAAACGCAACACCGGCAACAAGCGTGCGTGTTGAAGGTAATACCGACGAGCGCGGTACACCGGAATACAATATGGCATTAGGTGAACGTCGTGCGCATGCAGTTCAAAGTTTCTTAACTTCTAAAGGCGTACAAGCAGGTCAAGTATCTACTGTTTCTTACGGTGAAGAAAAACCGGCAGTATTAGGTCATGATGAATCTGCTTATGCTAAAAACCGTCGTGCAGTGTTAGCATACTAATTTTGCTATAACGTAGAGAAAAACCGGGGTTAAGCCCGGTTTTTCGTTTTATGCGAAAGTACTTGCCTTATTCAAAAAAATATCTGTAAAACTAACCGCACTTTATCTATTTGAAATAGATTATGTTTGATGAGTATTCAAACAAATAGATAAAAAAACGAAATTTTTTATTGATTATTAAAATAAAATCAGTATTATAAGCCCTCGTTGTCAAACGTTGTCGGGTCGTTAGCTCAGTCGGTAGAGCAGCGGACTTTTAATCCGTTGGTCGAAGGTTCGAATCCTTCACGACCCACCAATTTAAAGCTGTATTTCCCAAACATGGGTCGTTAGCTTAGTCTGGTAGAGCAGTGGACTCTTAATCCATTGGTCATAGGTTCGAATCCTATACGACCCACCAAAATCTTTATGTTTCAAACTATAATCTTTAAGCTGTTACCTTTTTGCAACGTTTTTTTGTCGTAAATGCGATGTCATTTCTCTTTTCATACCCTAAAAATTTCAATCAAATGATTTAACTTTGCGATCCGAATCGCAAAATTTGCCTGAGTTTATTCTGTGCAAGCTTTTATTCCTTTAAAGTGCGGTCAAAAAAAGGAACGTTTATGCAAAAGGGATTTACTTTGCTGGAAATGTTAATTGCACTCTTTATTATCAGTTTGTTACTGACGCTTGCCTTGCCGACATGGCAACAGCATTCACAGCAAAATATTCTGCAAAAAGAGCAACAAAAACTTTATGTTTTCTTGCGCCAAATTCAGGCGAGGGTAGAAAATTCGGCAGATATTTGGTTGTTAATCGCGAATCGGGATTTAAGCGGAAAGCGTTGGTGTTTGACCGCGCAGCTAAAACATGATCACCTGTGTGATTGCTTGAGTCCGCAGTCCTGCCCGCAAAAGACTTCTGCGCATTTTTATTATCCCGCTTTTGCTGAAACCATGCTGATCAGCAAACGTTATTATCCGCTGGAATTTACCCGTTTAAGCGGCATTCGTAACACCGCCTCCACTGCTTGTTTTGTGCTACAAGCCAATCAGCAACGCACGTTGTTTTCATTTTTTAATGTGGGAAGCCTGAAATTAAAGGACAACCAATCTTTAAGTGCTTGCGTGAACGATGAAGAATAGAATTTTTTATAGCTTGAAGTGTTATCGCGGACAAAGTCTCGTTGCGCTCATGGTTTCAATAGCGCTTTCCAGTTTTTTAATGCTCGTGATTATGCAGTTTTATAGCCAACATCAACAGCAAAATCGGGAAATGTTGCTTCGTTTGCAGCTACAAACGGAGTTGCAGCGTGTCATTCAATTAATGGGCAAAGATTTGGCGAGAAGCGGTTTTCGTGCGGTTAACGATAAATTAAAACAAAATAATCTCACGTTATTTGAACAGGAAAATGCCCCTTCAACGATGCTTATTGCCCAAATGAATAGCGAGAAAAATAACAGTTGCGTGCTGTTTTTTTATGATTTAGATGCTAACGGCTGTATCGGCGGCAACTATAAAGGCGATGCTTGCGTAGTGAATGGACGCAATGCGACAAAAGAAATAGAACGCGAGTTGTTTGGCTATCGACTGAATCAAAAAATGCTGGAAACCCGTTTGACCTACAAAAATTCGGTAAAACAAAATTGCACACAGGAAGAGTGTCGCGGCTATACTCGGCAATCCGCCTGCAATCACGGCGGGTGGGCGGATTTGTTAGATGATAAAGAATATGAAATTTCACAATTGAGTTTTGATTGGTTATCAGACCAAAAAGGCATTGAAATTCGTTTGGTCGGGAATGTTAAACATCATAAAAAAATTGAATATGAAACTTCGCTTATCGTGCCGTTATTGAACGGAGCTAAAGAATGAAACGACTTCATCACGGCATCATGACGATAAGTTTGTTATTGCTATTGAGCGCATTTTTGTTGCTGACGATGTTGTTTAACGATGACTTACTGCGGCTTTATTCCTCCATTGCCGCCCAGCGAAATCTGTACGTGGCACAGCAGGTGAAATTGCAGGAATTAAGCCAAACAACCCAACGGCAACGCTGCGAGCAGCTGCCGCTTGAGGAAAACGGTGATACTTTCTTATTGAAATTTGACTTGAATGAGGAATTAGTCTTCCCCGATGGTATTCGGCATTATGCTTGGTGTCAGCGCGATAAGTTATTTCAAAAATCGCCGGTCAGGAATCGTCATGAAGGTGCCTTTGAGCAATTTATTACGGAAAGCGATTTAGCGATTTTTCGCGATCAACTTGCTGCTTCGCCGAAGCATATTACAAGAAATTCGTCGCCTGCATTGTATTGGTTTGAGGCTAACAACACAGAGTGGGCGCTTGATCACAATGTGAATGCAGTGATCGTGGCGGAGGGCGATTTATCTATTCGTGGGAAGGGCAAAATCAGCGGGAGCATTATCACGAAAGGACGATTAACGCTGGATGAGGACATCAAAGTCACTTATTCCAAAAGCACCGTTGCGCAGATCGTGCAACAATACAGTCGATGGCGTTTAGCGGAGAACAGTTGGTATGATTTTGCCGTTTCGGAAAATTAACCATAAAGGCATGAGTCTGTTGTCCTTATTGGTGGCTTTGACCTTATTCAGCGGACTTTTTCTCACCTTTAACCAATGGGGCAACGTGCAACGAAAAAGTGCGGTAGAAATTTACCAGCGTTTTCAAGCCATTCAAATCGCCGAAAATCAACACCAACGCCGATTTCTCGGTTTGCCTTGCGAAACGCAGGTGCGGCAAAATCAAATTCATTTCCGGGTGATTTGTATGCAAAATCAGGTGTCGGTGAAATATCCTCGCGGTGAAATTAGTTTATAATAGCGCAACTTATATAAGGGCGAATTTTCGGAGGCGGCGTGTTTACCATTTATCATTCCAATCAACTTGAAGTGCAAAAGGACATTTTAGTTGAATTAATTCAACGCCAACCGCTAGCCCATCCGTTACAGCCGGAAATCGTGCTGGTGCAAAGCCCCGGTATGGCACAGTGGTTACAATTACAAATCGCCGAACAAAAAAATATTGCGGCGAATTTTGCTTTCCCCATGCCCGCGAGTTTTATTTGGCAACTTTATGCGGAAAATTTGCCTGATGTGGCGCAAAGTAACCAATTTAACAAGAACGCCATGATGTGGCGTTTGGTGCGCCTTATTCCGCAATATTTAGAACGGGAGACTTTCCGTCCGTTACGTCATTATTTGACTCATTCCTCCCAGTCGGAGCAATTCAAACTTTATCAACTCGCCGGGAAAATCGCCGATTTATTCGACCAATATTTGGTCTATCGCCCCGACTGGATCGCCGCCTGGGAAGCGCATCGGGATACTGAAATTCGCCGACAAATCGAAACCCAATTAAGCCTTAATAACGAACGATTGTTGGCGCAGATTGAGCAGAATATCACCTGGCAAGGCGAGTTATGGCGTGCCTTGGTGCAGGCGGTAAAAACGGAGACAGGGTTGGATTTGGTACAACATCGTGCCCATTTGTACCAATTGTTACTGGAAAAACTCCGTGAAAATCGACCGCTCTTTTTGCCCGAACGCTTGTTTATTTTCGGCATTCCCGCCTTGCCAAAAGCCTATTTGGAAATTTTTCAGGCAATCAGCCAATATTGCGACGTGCATTTGTTCTTTAATAATCCTTGTGAAGAATATTGGGGCGATATTGTGGATCCCGCATTTGTGGAGAAACTGGCGTTGCGCGTCCGCACCGATTATTTCAAGCAGCTCGACAAGCCCTTGTTATCTGCGGAGCAGGCAGTAAAGGCGAAGCAACAGTGGGATGTCACTTATGCGCAGGAAAAATTACAGACGGGTCATCCGCTGTTGGCATCTTGGGGCAAGCTGGGGCGTGATTTTTCTTATTTATTGACGCAGTTGGAGCCGAATGAAATTTCCGCTTATGCGGAGATTGAACCGCGTAATTTGCTAAGCCAAATCCAGCATCAAATTTTGCACTTAACGCCGAGCGGCGCCGTGCCGCTAAACTATCGGGAAAATGACCGCACTTTAACTTTCCACGCCTGCCACAGCATGATGCGTGAGGTGGAAGTGTTGCAGGATTATCTGCTACATTTGTTACAACAGGAACCCGATTTAACTCCGAAAGACATCATTGTCATGGTGGCGGACATTGATAAATACACGCCTTATATTCGCGCCGTGTTCGGGCAAAATGCGACGCCACAAACTGCGATACCGTTTTCCATTTCTGATAATAAGTTATCGGAAAATGACGTGATTATCGCCGCTTTTCTGACATTATTGCAGCTTAAAGAAAGCATTTTCAGCGCGGAAGATGTGCTGGCGTTGTTAGACGTGCCGGCGATTCGGGAGCGGTTTAATATCGAATTGCAGGACTTGGCGCAAATTCGCGATTGGGTGAAACAGGCGGGCGTGCGCTTCGGCTTAGCGAAAAATGACGAGGCGGAAAGCAACTATAATGCCTGGCAGGCGGGCTTGGAGCGTATGTTGTTAGGCTATGCCCTGCGGGAAGAAAACGGCATTTGGCAGGACAGCCTCGGATTGGATAACAGCTTCGGCTTAAAAGGGCAGTTGGCGGGGCAGCTGGCGGAATTTCTTGCAGCGTTATTTAATTGGTTCCAAACCCTGCAAAACCGCTATTCCGCAGTTCAATGGCAACAACATTTGCTAGCTCTGACGGAGACGTTCTTCGCCGCCACGACGGAAACCGAGGAAACCCTGTTTTATATTAAAGAGGTGATTCAGCAGTTTGGCGAGCAGTTGCAGGAGGTGCATTTTACCGAAGATTTGGGCGTTGATGTGGTGGCGGATGTGATGAGCAACGCCTTGCAAGAAAACCCGAATCACTATCGCTTTTTAGCCGGCAAAGTGAACTTCTGCACCTTGTTGCCGATGCGTTCCATTCCCTTCAAAGTGGTGTGTTTGCTCGGCATGAATGACGGCGAATACCCGCGCCAGCTGCCGCCGAGCAGCTTCGATTTAATGCAATACCATCGTATCAAAGGCGATCGTGCGCGCCGTGACGACGATCGTTATTTGTTCCTTGAAGCCTTGCTGTCTGCGCAGGAGTATTTGTATATCAGCTATATCGGGCGTTCCATTGCCGATAATCAGGAACGCGAGCCGTCGGTGTTGGTGAGCCAGTTGTTGGATTACATCGTGGAAAATCTGCCTGCGGAAGGCACGAATTGGCGTGAAAAATTGGTGCAACAACATGGCATGACGGCGTTCAGTCGAAAAAACTTTGAAAAAAACGACCGCACTTTTACGCCGTCTTTTGCGCAACAATGGTTACCTTTGGCAAATTCGCAAGCCAACCAAACCTTGTCGGATTTCATTCAGCCAGCGATGTCGCAGGATCTTTCTGAACAGGAAACGGAAATTGAATTCGCCCGTTTGGTGGCGTTTGTGAAAAATCCCGTGCGGTTTTTCTTTGAAAAACGCCTTGGCGTGAATTTTTTTGAACAGGAAGAAAGCATTGCCGACAGTGAAAATTTCGCTTTGGATAATGCGCTGGAAAAATACGGTATTCATGCGGATTTGGTAGCGGCGGACGAACAGCAAACGGAGGCGTTTTTTGCCCGTTTAAAAGTCAAGGGCGTGTTGCCGAGAGGGGCATTTGCCACCCTTTATGCCAATCAGCTGGTGGCGGAGGTTGCCGAATTTAAACAGAATATCGTCGATTATGCGGAACAAACGCCGCAAAGCCGTTTTGTGCAACTGGTCGTTCCGACGGAATTCGGCGACGTGACGTTATCGGGCAACCTGTCCCGTTTGTACGGCGATCCTCTAGCGCGTGTCTCCTGGCGCATGGCAACGGTGAAAGACAAAGATCGTATTGAAGCCTGGCTGTATCATTTATTGCTCTGTGCGACGCAGCCGCAACCGACGGAATCTATTTTCCAAGGTAAGGATAAGCGTGTGATTTTTGATGTGCTGTTCCCGCCGGACGCCATGGCGCAATTACAAAGGTATGTGCAATGTTATTTGGTAGGGCGTTCGCACTTGCAGCTGATTCCAACCGCAAACCTTGAGGCGTACCTGAAGTTGCTTGGTGATGAAAGTGCGGTGGATTTTGACCAATGTTTTGCCTTGTTAAATAAAATCGCTTTTGGGGATGAGCGTTCTCGCGGGGATTTATATTGGCAGCGCGTGTTGATGCAAACGCAGGAATTGGATGTGAATGAGATAAATCAGCAGGTGAAAAACTGGTTTGCGCCAATGTGGCAAGCCATCAAAAAAGAGACAAAAAAAGAAAAATAGCCTTACAAATAGGCCGCCATCACCACGGCATTTTCCCATTTGCCGTCGGCAGTGGGGTAATAGTTTTTACGCACATCCACCTGATTAAAGCCCAGCGAATCGTAAAGCGCTTGGGCTTTTTTATTGGATTCACGCACTTCCAGCCACAACGTCAGAATGCCTTGTTGTTTTAGCTGCGCCATGAGTTCGGTCAATAATTGACGCCCCAGCCCCAAGCCCTGTTTTTTCGGATCCACGGCGATATTAAACAGGGTTGCTTCGTCCAACACCGTTTGGCAAATGGCAAAGCCGTAAATCTCATCGTATTCGCCGATTTTCAAATTGAGGTAGCGTTCGCCCTGATTGTTTTTTAACGTGCCGAACGACCACGGAACAGCATGCGCCACCTGTTCAATCGCATAAAGACGATCGAAATCTTGTGTTTCAACGGGGGAAATGGTTATCACGGCGGAACCTTATTTTATTGACGCGGATTGTTGGATTTGTTGCCAGAGCTGACGCTTTGCCTGCGGATCCCGTTTTAATTCGTCGAGATCAACGGATTGCCATACATTTAACGGCTGCCGGAGCGAAAAAGTGCGGTCATTTTTTTCAGTGTTTTTATCTAGTAGCCAATAGCTGACAGCGTGTTCGACCTGCAAATAAGAAAGCTGCTCAAAGGTGATATTCAGCACGTCGCTGCCATCAAGCGCCAGACTGCGCAACAGATCCTGCATAATCGGCTGTTGCAGCAGATTTTGGCGGCTGACAATAACCAAGCGGATGTGTTCGGGTACGACGATATTAATGGCGCCTTTCAAGGCTTCCGGACGCACCAACTGCCATTGGCTGATACCCATTTGTTGCAGTAATATGTCTCGGCGGGAGTAAGGTTGGCGCGTTTCTTGCATATCTAAAATCAATTCAATCCAGTATAATGGGCGCCCATTTTAACCAATAAGACAGAGGATGAATAGCGTGATTTGTGCAGAAAGTGAAGTGCTGGCGCGGCATTTGGATCTTTTAACGGGGAAATCGCTGTTGCTCACGGGCGCGGTGAACGATGATTTTCTCGCTGATTTGCGTCGCCAAGGTTTTAACGCTCGTGCTTGGAGTTGGTATTTCGATTATGCCAACCGACAAAATCAAACGCAGCAAAGTGCGGTGGATTTTTCCCTTGAATTTCAGGGCAACGCCGATCTGATTCTGTTTTATTGGACGAAGAACAAGCAAGAATGTTATTTCCAACTTATGCAACTGTTATCGCGATGTGTCGCGGGACAAGAGGTGTTGTTGGTGGGTGAAAATCGTAGCGGTGTGCGTTCTGCGGAAAATATGTTGGCGGAGTACGGGGACATTCACAAAATCGACTCTGCCCGCCGTTGCAGCCTGTATCATTTTCAGTTAAAAAATCCACCGCACTTTGAGCCAGCCAAATTCTGGAAATCCTATCAATCGCCACAACTCGCCGATTTAACCGTGTATGCCTTGCCGGGCGTATTCAGCGCTGTCGAACTGGACGGTGGCACGGCATTGTTGCTGTCCACTTTGCAAAGGGTATCGGGGGATGTGTTGGATGTCGGTTGTGGCGCAGGCGTGATCGGCAGTTATATTCAAAAACACAATCCGCAAACTAACCTGGTAATGACGGACATTCACGCTATGGCGCTGGCATCCGCACGGCGCACGTTACTGGAAAACGGTTTATCGGGCACGGTACTTGCCAGTGATGTGTTCTCTCACATTGACGGTAAATTTGACCTGATTATTTCCAACCCGCCGTTCCACGACGGCATTGATACCGCCTACACCGCCGTCAGCGAGTTGATTAAACAGGCAAAATGGCATTTAAAAGCAGGCGGAGAGCTGCGCCTTGTGGCAAATGCGTTTCTGCCTTACGCCGATTGGCTGGATCAACATTTCGGCAGCCATGACGTGTTGGCGAAAAATAACAAGTTTAAGGTGTATTCGGTGCGCGGATGAGTGGCGTTCGCACTAAATTTTGCTAGCACGACTAAAACCTTTTAGTTAGAATCCATTCCCATTATTGACTACGTTCGGAGAAGACTATGAACTTTCCTAAAATCGCCCAACAGGTTATTGAAAAACTTGGTGGCAAAGAAAATATCGTAACCGCCGCCCACTGCGCCACCCGTTTGCGTATTGTGCTGAATGATGAAAGCAAAGTAGACAAGGAAGGCGTTGACAACATTGAGGGTGTGAAAGGGCAGTTCGCCGTAGCGGGACAATACCAAATTATTTTTGGTTCCGGCACGGTAAATAAAGTCCACGCCGAATTAACCAAATTGCTTGGCATCGGCGATGTGAGTAAAGCGGAAGTGGCGGAAGCGGCAGGCGGTAACCAAAGTTTACTGCAAAGGTTGGTGAAAGGCTTGGCGGATATTTTCGTGCCGATCATTCCGGCTATCGTTGCCGGCGGTTTGCTGATGGGGATTTACAGCATGCTTACCGCCAAAGGGTTCTTTGTGGATGAACTCAGTGTCATCGACATGCATCCGGAACTGAAAGATTTGGTGGATTTCATTAACACCATCGCCAATGCGCCGTTCGTCTTCTTACCGGTATTACTCGGCTTCTCCGCCACCCGTAAATTCGGCGGCAACCCGTTCCTTGGTGCGGCGTTGGGGATGTTGCTGGTTCACCCGGCGCTTGCCGACGGCTGGAACTACGCCTTAACTTTAGCGGAAGGCAAAATTCAATATTGGAACGTGTTCGGTTTGGAAATCGAACGTGTGGGCTACCAAGGCACGGTGATTCCGACCTTGATTTCCGCATGGGTGCTGGCAACTTTGGAAAAAACGTTCCGCAAATTCGTGCCGTCTTATTTGGATAATCTGGTTACGCCGTTATTTTCCTTATTTATCGCAGGCTTCTTAGCCTTTACCGTAATTGGTCCTATCGGACGTGAGGCGGGTTCTTTAATCGCCGCAGGCTTAACTTGGTTATACGACACCTTAGGCTTTATCGGCGGGGCGATTTTCGGTACGTTCTACGCGCCGATCGTCATCACCGGTATGCATCAAACCTTTATCGCCGTGGAAACCCAGTTATTAGCGGAAATGGCACGCACCGGCGGCACTTTCATTTTCCCGATTGCAGCAATGTCTAACATTGCGCAAGGCGCAGCTTGTTTGGGTGTGGCGTTCGCCTTAAAAGATCCGAAAGTACGCGGTTTAGCCATTCCGTCCGGTATTTCTGCGCTACTCGGCATCACCGAACCTGCAATGTTCGGGGTAAACTTGCGCTACCGCCAAGCCTTTATTGCCGCCATGATTGGCTCCGGTCTTGCCAGTGCGTTCATCGCGTTCTTTAACGTAAAAGCCATCGCCCTTGGCGCTGCCGGCTTCTTGGGGATCCCATCCATCAAACCGGACAGCCTGGCAATGTACAGTATCGGTATGGCGATTTCCTTTATTGTCGCTTTCAGCCTTTCCACCATTTTAATTAAACGCGCGCAAGCAAAAGCGTAATTTAAACTTCGTTAGCAAAGCACGAATCCGCTCAAGCCGGTTCGTGCTTTTTTGTTTTTCTAATTTTAAAAACTATGCTACATTGTGCGACCTTATCTAACTTATTAAAAACTAAGGATTAAATATGCCGTTGCTGCTGGGGTTAAGTTTTCTTATTGCTATTTATTTCGCCATTCATGCCGTGAGAACGGGGCAAGATCGTTATTGGTTATTCATCATGTTCAGCTTTCCGTTTCTGGGAAGTGCGGTCTATTTTTTTGCTATTTTTCTACCGTCCTTCCGTAGTGGTTATTCAGGGCAAATTCTGGAAAGCAAACTGCGCCGAGCGCTGGATCCGGGACGGGAATTGCGCGAAGCGGAGCAAAATTTTGAACAATCGGAAACGGTGGCGAACCGTTTAGCGCTAGCCAAAGCCTTGGTGGATAATAATCGGGTTGCAGAGGCATTACCGCATTATCAAACCGTGTTACAAATGGATTTATACAAAACCATGCCCGATATTTTATTGGCTTATGCTTACGCTTTGTATCTTGCCGACGATGCCGCTTCAGCGAAACAGCAATTGGATTATTTACGGGTGGAAAATCCCGATTATCAGTCTAACGAAGGGCATTTGTTGTACGCCAAAATTTTAACCAAGCTGGATGATCGCGTCGGTGCCATGCGCGAATTTAATGCGTTGGTGGCGTATTATCCGACTTTGGAGGCACATATCAGCTATGTTGAAATTCTGTTGCAATGGAATGAAAAGGAAAAAGCGAAACAATTATTGGATGTGGCGGAGCTGCATATTAAGCGCCAACCGCCGCATGTGAAACGTTTAAATGCGGAATGGATCAAACGCGCAAAACAGTTACGCAACGCATTGCAATAGTAAAAGTGCGGTGTGATTTTTGGGTGTTTTTAAGGGGGCTTCGACGCCCTTAATTTTTTGTGTGAGATCCAACCATTGTTCGTAAAATCAGCCTACATAAACGCAAACGTTTGCGCTATAATACGCCACCTCAAATTTTACTTCATAAATCAAAGGAAATTATTCATGCAATCAAATCGTCCTATCCGCCAAGCGTTGCTTAGTGTGTCCGATAAATCCGGTATTGTGGAATTTGCCCAAGGCTTAGTGAAACGCGGTGTGAAACTGCTTTCTACCGGTGGCACCGCAAAACTTTTAGAACAAAACGGCTTGCCGGTGACGGAAGTATCCGATTACACAGGCTTCCCTGAAATGATGGACGGTCGCGTGAAAACCTTACACCCGAAAGTGCACGGCGGTATTTTAGGTCGTCGCGGTACGGACGACGCTATCATGCAACAATACGGCATTGAAGGCATTGATATGGTGGTGGTGAATTTATATCCGTTCGCAGCCACGGTGGCAAAACCGGATTGCACCCTTGAAGATGCGGTAGAAAATATCGACATCGGTGGCCCGACCATGGTGCGTTCTGCAGCGAAAAACCATAAAGATGTGGCGATCGTGGTCAATAACAACGATTTCAATGCAATTCTTGCGGAAATGGATCAACATCAAAACAGCCTTTCTTTAGAAACCCGTTTTGATCTTGCCATTAAAGCCTTTGAACATACCGCGCAATACGATTCCATGATCGCGAACTACTTTGGTCAGTTGGTGAAACCTTATCACGTGGCGGCAGAAGAAGATGTGAGTGCCAAGTGCGGTCAATTCCCGCGTACTTTAAACTTGAATTTCGTGCGTAAACAAACCATGCGTTACGGCGAAAATTCCCATCAAAATGCGGCGTTCTATGTGGATTTAAACGTGAAAGAAGCAAGCGTGGCAACGGCAACCCAACTTCAAGGTAAAGCCCTTTCTTATAACAACATTGCTGACACTGATGCCGCCCTTGAGTGCGTAAAAGAATTCGATGAGCCGGCGTGCGTGATCGTCAAACACGCGAACCCATGCGGCGTGGCGTTAGGCAAAGATATTTTGGAAGCCTACAACCGCGCTTATCAAACGGATCCAACTTCTGCATTCGGTGGCATCATTGCGTTTAACCGTGAATTAGACGAAGCCACCGCAAACGAAATCGTAGAACGTCAATTCGTGGAAGTGATTATTGCGCCGAAAGTCTCTGCAGCTGCGGTAGAAGTGGTAAAACGTAAGAAAAACGTGCGCTTACTTGAATGTGGCGAATGGACATCTCGCACTCAACGTTTAGATTTCAAACGCGTAAACGGCGGTTTATTAGTGCAAGACGCAGATTTAGGCATGGTGGGCTTGGACGACTTAAAAGTGGTCAGCAAACGTCAACCGACTGAACAAGAACTGAAAGATTTATTATTCTGCTGGAAAGTGGCGAAATTCGTGAAATCCAACGCCATTGTTTACGCGAAAAACAACCAAACCATCGGCATCGGTGCCGGTCAAATGAGCCGCGTTTATTCCGCTAAAATCGCCGGCATTAAAGCACAAGATGAAGGCTTGGAAGTGGCAGGTTGCGTCATGGCATCCGATGCCTTCTTCCCATTCCGCGACGGCATTGATGCGGCGGCGAAAGTGGGCATTCAGTGCGTCATCCACCCAGGCGGTTCTATGCGCGATCAAGAAGTGATTGATGCGGCGGATGAACATGGGATGGTGATGGTGTTGACGGGGATGAGACATTTTAGACACTAAATTTTGTAGGGTCGGGTCCTGTGCCCGACCTATTTATCGCTGATATTCGGTCGGGCACAGGACCCGACCCTACGTAGAAACAAGATTAAATATAGGACGAATAAATGAACATTCTCATCATCGGAAACGGCGGTCGTGAACACGCCCTTGCTTGGAAAGTAGCACAATCTCCTCTTGCGACGAAAGTTTTCGTTGCGCCCGGCAATGCAGGTACAGCCTTAGAAAATAACGTAGAAAACGTTAATATCTCCGCCACTGATATTCCTGCTTTGGTGAAATTTGCTCAAGATAATCAAATCGGTTTAACCATCGTGGGGCCTGAAGCACCGCTTGTGATTGGTGTGGCGGATGCGTTCCGCGCAGCTGGGTTAAAAATCTTTGGACCGACTCAAGCCGCCGCGCAGTTAGAAGGTTCCAAAGCCTTTACCAAAGATTTCTTGGCGCGTCATCAGATCCCGACGGCGGAATATCAAAACTTCACCGAAGTGGAGCCAGCACTGGCTTACTTGCGCGAAAAAGGCGCGCCGATAGTGGTGAAAGCGGACGGTTTGGCAGCGGGCAAAGGCGTGATTGTGGCGATGACGTTGCAAGAAGCGGAAGATGCTGTGCGCGATATGCTTTCCGGTAATGCCTTTGGTGAAGCGGGTAGTCGCGTGGTGATTGAAGAATTTTTAGACGGCGAAGAAGCCAGTTTTATTGTGATGGTGGACGGCAAAAATGTGGAGCCGATGGCAACCAGCCAAGACCATAAACGCGTGGGCGAAAAAGATACCGGTTTGAACACCGGCGGTATGGGGGCGTATTCGCCTGCACCGGTTGTTACACCTGAAATCCACGATCGTATTATGCGCGAAGTGATTTATCCGACCGTGAATGGCATGGCGCAAGAAGGCAATGTGTACACCGGTTTCTTATATGCCGGCTTGATGATTATGCCAAATGGGCAACCGAAAGTGATTGAATTTAACTGCCGTTTCGGTGATCCGGAAACCCAGCCGATTATGCTGCGCTTGGAGTCGGATCTTGTAGAACTTTGCTTGAAAGCCAGTGATGGCAAGCTGGATGAAGTGAAATCGCAATGGAATCCGAAAGCCTCCTTAGGCATTGTGTTAGCTGCGGAAGGTTACCCGGGCGATTATCGCAAAGGAGATGAAATTACAGGTCTTCCAAAAAGTGCGGTGGAAAATGAAAAAGTTTTCTTAGCCGGTGTGGAAGCCAAAGATGGCAAATTGCTCACCAACGGAGGACGCGTGTTATGTGCCACGGCTTTAGGTGAGAGCGTATTCGACGCGCAACAAAAAGCCCTGAAACTTGCCGAGCAAATCCAATGGAGCGGACGTTTCTATCGTAGAGACATCGGTTATCGTGCGGTAGCGCGTGAGCAACAAAAATAATTGAAAAAACGACCGCACTTTTTTGTAAGTGCGGTTTTTTCATTCGTTGTAAAGTGATAGTATGCTGAGACCATTTTAAAAAAAATAAGGAAATTGAATGGATTATCAAAACAAATCCCTTTGTCGCATTCGTACCATCAGCTTTTTTCTGACCTTGCATAAAGACAAATCCCAATGGGCGACGGCACTTAATTCCGTTAAGCGTGAGGTGGATGTGTTACTGCCTGCGGTGGAAAAATCGGGCTATACTTTGCAATCCATTCGAATTATTACCAATCCTTTCGGCGAATATTTGGATTTAACGAATCTGGAAAGCGCCAAAGCGGATTTGCAATATTTAACGGAACTGCTGAACAAATTGAACGAAAGCGGCGTGCGTATTCGTTTTGCTATCGGGGCTGCAACCAATGCGCAGGAAATTGCGTTATTGCCTGAACTCATCGCCGCTTATGGGGATTTGTGTAATGCCTGTGTGAATGTGCCGTTAGATGACAACGGCGTGTTGGACAATGCTCTGATTGAACAGTCCGTGCAAGCGGTGCAACGTATTGCAGAAATCACACCGCGCGGTGAAGGCAATTTCAATTTCACCGTGAATTTTAACTGCAAACCCTTCATTCCTTATTTCCCGGCAGGTTACCATTTGAGCCATTTGCCAAACAGTTTCGTAATTGGCTTGGAAACGCCGGATTTATTGGTCGCCGTGCTGAAATCTGTGCCGAAATCCGAGCATAATTCATTTTATGCCGATTGTTATCGCGCTATGTCTCAAGCCCTTCAATACCATGTTGATGAAGTTTTGGCGATGTTAAGTGCGGTCAAATTATCCGGCGATTTTGAATTTGCCGGTATTGATAGCTCGGCGGCACCATCCAAAAATTGTGCACCGATGACGGACGTGTATGAACTCATGGGCGTGCCGTATTTTGGTGCGGCAGGAACTGTGGAGGTTTCGGCGTTATTAACCAAGGTGTTTAAATCCGTGCAAAATGTGCCGTTGGTGGGCTTCTCAGGATTAATGTTAGCCGCGACGGAAGATTTAGGTTTGGCTGCCGGCACACAGAAACAACAATTTGATATTCGCGCGTTGCTGACTTATAGCGCAGTTTGTGGCATCGGTTTGGACACCGTACCGGTGGCGGGCAATGCCGGCGCGGAAAGTATTGCAGCAATCATGCGCGACACGGGTACCATGGCGTTTCGCTTAAATAAACCGCTAACCGTGCGTTTGTTCCCGATTCCGAACAAAATTGCCGGCGAGATGTCGGAGTTTGAGAGCGATGATTTGTGTAATTGTCGTATTTTGGATATTCCGTATTCGGGATGAAAAAACACTAAAAAAATGCACCGCACTTTTGAGCGGTATGATGTGGTTTTTATCTCTGTTTTTAGTCTTTATGAGCTACTCAACAATTTGACAAATATGAAAAAATTATTATTGAGTTTTATTCTTTTCGTGACAGCTTTTATGTTGAACGGATGTACTAAGTTATTGTGGCAGGATTTCGGTGAAACAAAAACGGAAGTGGTTCATATAAAAACACAGCAAGATGATTTGGATGCCTTTGGCATTATTAAAGATAAGCAGAATCCTGATCGTTTAGTGATGACAGGTGGGTTTTGGTATGTCATCGATCCGGAACAAAGCAAGATACTGTTGCCATTGCTAACGCGAAACAAATTATCCCGCCCATTGAAATTAGTCGAGTATCGAAGCCATGAAGGGGAATATCGGGCTACCGATCGAATAAGAGCTACGTTGAACCGCAAAGACAGTACGTTTTCCGCTTATGTCTGCTTAGGTTATAAGCCTCATTCCGATGCAGATGTAAAACAGTTAAAAAAACTTGATTTTAATTTTGATGAAAAGAGTAAATTTTGGGGCAACTGCTTCCATGCAAATGGAAAGGTTTATATGAAGCTGGATAGCGTAAAAGCAGATACCCCGCTTAGAATCAAAGTTCCGATTGAGTTGGAGCTTGTCGATTATAAAACAAAAAGAAATTTTGATGGTTTGGATACTAAAGTTATTTTAACCCCATTAACTTTAGCATTTGATGCTGTTTTTTATTCATTAGGAGGGATTGAAACTTTAGTGGATAAAGAGGCTGAAAAATAGTTGCAAACATGTCTAAGCTATTTTTAGCTAAATAAAAGCGTGCTTGGTTCCGTATTTGCTTTGTCAGGTTTTAAGTGATTTTGTGCAAACAATCGGTGCTCTGGTGGCTTAACTTTTGTGAATATAGAGGATAAACACATGAAAAAACTCATTTTACTCGGATTAACGTTTTCTTTTTTAAGCGGCTGTACGCTACCCGATATGCTGGACGACGGCAAAATTACCCAACGTAAAGTCAGCGGGGAGTGGCAATGTACCAGCACTTACCCTGAACATAATTTAAAAACCGTGAATAATCTCAGACTTAATCGGGATGGCACATTAGTGAATAACAGTTCTATTATTGAACCGATTGATAAGCCGTTTTTCGTTTATGAAACGACGGGTTCGGGCACATGGCAGTTCAATGAGGTTGACCATAAATTAACTTATACGATGACCACCAATTCCGTGCAACGTAAGCATACCGAAGAGGCATTGGATGCCATTGAAAAAGATTCCAGATATAAACCTTACGAAGAAAATTTGTTTAAGAAATACAGCAAACGCGTAAACAAAGCGAGCACCATTAATTTTGTGGTAACCTCACTGACACGTAATGCCGAGCTTGGCAAAGATGTGATGGTGTTAGCGCAAAAAACGGCACAAAAAAGCTACACCACATCCTGTATTCGCCAATAACAACGATAAATACCGCCGGGTGAAAATTTTTCATGTTTAAGATGAAAAAAACACACCCGGTTTTATTAAAATTTCGCGGCGAAATTGAGTACAATAAGCCGCAGTTCCAATTCACTACCAAGAGGAAAACACCATGTTTAAAAAAAGTATGAATATTGCCGATTACGATCCCGTGTTATGGCAAGCCATTCAAGATGAAAATCGCCGTCAGGAAGAACATATCGAATTAATTGCCTCCGAAAACTATGCCAGCCCGCGCGTAATGGAAGCGCAAGGCTCACAATTCACCAATAAATATGCAGAAGGCTATCCGGGCAAACGTTATTACGGCGGTTGTGAGTACGCGGACATTGTGGAACAGCTTGCCATTGATCGCGCAAAAGAATTATTCGGAGCCGATTATGTGAATGTACAACCGCATTCCGGTTCACAAGCCAATGCGGCGGTTTACATGGCGTTACTCAATCCGGGCGATACCATTTTAGGTATGAGCTTGGCACACGGCGGTCACTTAACCCACGGCGCGTCCGTGAGTTTCTCCGGTAAAATTTATCATGCGGAACAATACGGCATTACCGACGAAGGTTTGATTGACTATGATGCCTTACGCAAACAAGCGCACGAGGTAAAACCGAAAATGATCGTGGGCGGTTTCTCCGCGTATTCTCAAGTGGTGGATTGGAAAAAAATGCGCGAAATCGCCGATGAAGTTGGCGCGTATTTATTCGTAGATATGGCGCACGTTGCGGGCTTAATCGCCGCCGGCATTTATCCGAACCCATTGCCGTATGCGCACGTTGTGACCACTACCACCCACAAAACCTTAGGCGGTCCGCGCGGCGGTTTGATTCTGTCTGCTTGCGGCGATGAAGAAATCTATAAAAAACTCAATAGTGCCGTATTCCCGGCAGGGCAGGGCGGTCCGTTGGTGCACATCATTGCGGCGAAAGCGGTGTGCTTCAAAGAAGCCTTGGAACCGGAATACAAAGTGTATCAACAAAACGTGTTGAAAAACGCCAAAGCCATGGTGGAAGTGTTCAAACAACGCGGCTACAAAGTGGTTTCCAACGGCACTGAAAATCACTTGTTCCTAGTGGATTTGGTCAGCCACGGCTTAACCGGTAAAGCCGCCGATGCCGCATTAGGCAAAGCAAACATCACCGTGAACAAAAACTCCGTACCGAACGATCCGCAAAAACCATTTGTGACGTCCGGTATTCGTGTGGGTACCCCTTCCGTCACCCGTCGCGGCTTTAACGAAGCGGATGTGAAAGAACTGGCAGGCTGGATGTGCGATGTGTTAGATGCCATCGGCAAAGATAACGAAGCACAAGTGATTGCCGACACCAAAGAAAAAGTGTTGGCAATTTGTAAACGCCTTCCGGTTTACGCATAATTTCAAACAAACGAAGAATAATTAAAGCGACAATGAAAATTGTCGCTTTTTCTTTGTGGGTATTTTGTTGATTTTTAAGTATTTTATTTCTGCTTGTGCGTTGAGAACTTGAGTGGATTGATATATTATCCCGCACAATTCATCATTCATTTTTATTAGCCAAAGTGCGGTGATTTTTAACCGCACTTTTTTAAGAGGAACATTATGCCATCCAATATCGCTGTAATACTCGCATCAAGCCTTTTGAGTTTTTCGACAAATTTGGCAATAACGCAAGGCTTGGAAAAATCCGCCGTGATGATCGATCCCATGCCCATGACGGCGGAACAACGTGCGGAAAAAGCCAAGGCATTATTTGAACAAGGGTTTGAATATCAATATGGCGTAAACCAACGACAAGATAGCCGGCTTGTGCATGAGTATTTTCGCGAAAGCGCCAAACTCGGCAATTCGGACGCCATGATTTTCCTTGCCGTCGATCTCTTTAATGAAGGAGATATAACCCAAGCCACGGAATATGCCAACGCCGCCCTAAAAGCCGGAAATGAGGCCGCCAATTATATGTTAGGCTTTCTTTCGGAAAGACGCCCCTTATCACAAGCGGAGGCAGAAGAATTTTATAAGAAAGGTTTTACAGCCCTAAAAGCTAAGTTTGAACAAGGTGATTGGCATTATGCCGGTTGGCTTGGTTATGCTTACCTTCAAGGCATTGGCACAGAAGAGAATCGACAATTAGCAATACAGGCTTTCACAAGAGCGATGGAACATGGTGTTGTTTCTGCTATAGGGCAACTGGGCTATATTGCTCTTATGGATAGGGATATTGAAAAAGCCAAAACATTACTCCTAAAAGCCGCTGAATTGAATGATACATTCGCCCAATCTCATTTAGGTTTTACTGTGTATAAAGAGGGTTCGAAAGAATCTTTATATTGGTTGGATAAAGCGGCTCAAAATGGCAATGGTGAAGCCATTTCGCATTTAGCTGAATATTATCGCGAAAATGATCCGAAAAAGACGCTTTATTACTATCAAAAAGGCGCAGAAATGAATGAGCCGGATTCCCTACTCGCCTTAAGTGAACTCTATGAAGATGGCGACATCGTGGAAGAAAACCCGCAAAAAGCCTTGGAATTTTTAAAACGCGCAGCAAAAGCCGGCAACGGCGATGCGATAACTGAACTGGTAAAACGTTATTTAACCGGCACGGGCGGTGTGGAAAAAGATGAAAAACAAGCTGCCTACTGGTGGAAAGAATTGGGCTTTAAAGACGATGAAGGCAACGAAGCCTTTAAAACGTTTAAAAAGGATATTTTAGAGCCAAGCTTAAAAGCGTTTGAAAGCAAATAACTCGACGAAAATTGACAAAGTGCGGTCAGATTTTATTGTATTTTTTATAAAATCTTAGATGCATTTGACAGTATATATCTAACAATAGAGACGCATGTTAGGAAATGCGCGCCATCAAATGGGGATTTTGCCAAACAATTCTTTTTAAAAGCCTATTTCCACCATTTCAATGATGACTGGAAAATTGATTACGAAGCATTAAGCGAATTTATTTCAACGAGCACAGGCACAGATTTTGAAATAACCTTTGAAGAAGCCTTAGATGAATTTGAACCGATTAAAGCCAAAGTGGAAGAAAAAAACGATCACACTGCGCTGGATGTCGAAACGGCGGCGATGATGTGCTGTTGTTAATCTGCCACAAAGATGTACAATACCGCGCCTTAGAACTCGCCCGAATGTTGGATTTCCCGATTGAAGGGTAAAAGGATAATTAGGAGAAAAAATGTTTTTATTTGAATACGATTATTTTGTGGTGATTGCGTTTTTGATTGCCTTTGGTGCATGGATTATGGAGATGAGAAATAACCGCCATAAAGACGAAAGCCAACGCAGTCACATCGCCTGTGTACTGATGGTGATTTTGTTTTTTTTGAGTTTACCTGTAGTTTGCGTGGCGGTATTGTATCTTTTCATTTATTTATTGTTTGCTGAACATCACCGCCCCCTTGAATATCGGCAAGCAACGGCTGCCGAGATTCAGCAATTTCAAGACAAAGGCATTCAGATCCCGCAAGGCTCTTGGTTGGAAATAAATGGCAACCACAAAGAAATACAGAGGATTTACCTTACCGAAGAACAATCAGGAAATATTTCTTGGGGAGCGTCTCAGTTTAAAGAGCTTTTTTTGGGGGCGACTGGATATCTCAGTTTTAAGCTCACAGGCATGCAAGGCAAAAGTGAACTGCCGGCAGTGGTGGAAATAGATGGACGCCATTGTTTAACCAATATGGATTTACGTTTTAAACGTAAAAATAGCCAAACCATTGACAGTTACCGGCCTGACGATTACGTGCTGGATGGTTGCACAGTTGCAAATTTTAGCGTGCAAACGCCGCAAGGCACACTGAATTTAGACGGTAGCACCTTTTTTAATATTAATTATAACAATATGGTTAGACCAGAAGAGACAGAGACTCTGCAAAAATTTGGCACATTGGAAACCTATTATCCTGTTGGCTACATTTTTAGCTTACCTGTGCCTAATGGAAAAATTCTCTTAAACGAAATTTACACAGACAACCAACAACAGTTTATCGGGTTTGGCGGTCGCTTTATGGGGGAATACGATGACGTGATAAAAATTGGCGAATGTGAATATGATCCTTACGTCAATATCACTCTTACAGATTTAACCGCAACCACCGCCCACTGGCATTTTTCAGGCAAAGACCTTGCTGAAAACTGCAAAATGCAGGTGTTGCCGTATAAGTTGGTGATTGAAAAATAATTCACAGATATTTATGCCGTGGATAACAAGCTATCCATCGGCATAAATAACCTCAAACACAAGGATAAAAATGTTAAAAACCATTTCAATCATTGTCATCACCGTATTAAATCTAAATACGCCGTTAGACGAGATAAAAACGCCGCAAAATTCCACCGCACTTTTGACAAGTCAACAAGCTCAAATGACAACCGAGCAGGTTAATGCGCTTTTTGAAGAGGGCTTTGATTATCGCTATGGAATCACACAACCCATTAATAATAAAAAAGCGAATGAGCTTTTGAAACAGGCTGCCGATCTTGGCAATGCCGATGCAGCTTTTTTCTATGCGCTGAATATGATCAACGACGGAAATCTTGATGAAGCCGAGATCTATACCGAAAAAGCGAGAGTCCTTGGAAATGATAAAGAGCCTTATCTTCTAGCTGAAATCGGCATAGAAAGAGGCATGCCTGAAGCACTATATACCGAAGATTACCGTCAAGCCTTTAACGCCATGAAAAATGCAGTGGATAAAGGCGATTTACACTATGTGAATTTAGTCGGTTACAGCTATCGTTATGGCATCGGCACAAAGGAAAATACCAAAAAAGCCATTGCCTACTTTAAACTTGGCGCAAAACAGGGCAACACATTATCAATGGGGCATTTAAGTGAAATTTATCTTGAACAGGATAAGCTTGAGCAAGCCGAACCGTTTCTCTTCACATCTGCAGAAAAAAATAACCCGGTGGCACAATATAACTTAGCCTATCATGTCTTTGAGCCTGGGGACCCGAAATATATCTATTGGATGGAAAGAGCGGCTGAAAACAATAATGTTGACGCATTAAATGCCTTGGGAGTCCATTATGATGGCGAAAAAGCCATTGCATATTTACAAAAAGCAATTGATTTGGGCGATGATTTGGCTCCTTATTTGCTAAGCACCCTTTATCGTGAAGGCGAAGACGTACCGGCAGATAAGAAAAAATACCGCGAATATTTAGCCCTTGCCGGCGAACGGGGAAATATCGATGCCTTAGGTGCTTTAATTAGCTGGGCAGTTGATGAAAAAGATGATGAAAAAGGCATTTATTGGATGAAAAAAGCCTATGAGATCGATGAAGGGATTTTTGAAGATTTTAAAGAAGAATTTAAAAATTCGCCTCGCTATCAAGAGATCCTCGCCATTCCAGAAAACAGCGAATAAGTTAAATAAGCCATATTAAGTGCGGTCATAAAAATAGCGTTTTTGTGACCGCACTTGGTTGTAAAAGAAAGGTATGCGTTGGGCGTCGTCATCTGGAGATATCTTATAAACTTGCTACAAATTCATTTTATTATGGGATTAAATATGTTTGGATTTCCTACTAAAAACGGCAAGTAATGTCCAAAAGGAGAGGAGTGAACAAGCAAAGAAAAGCGCTGCCATTGCATATTCCGCAAAACTGTCATCCTCAGGATCGGGTCTTTTTATTATCTGCGGTTCATTCACTAAATATTGCCGTTTTATACTGCCGCCCGTCATTAAGATATCACGTTCCGCCGTATTGACTTGATAAGTCTTTAATATAATAAGGCGGTTTCCTTCTGTCATAAATTTAACATCACCACGATGCCATTTACCTGATTTGCCAACCGTTTCAAAATGATAGTGCTTATCAGCATAGACATCAGCAATTTTTGACGGTTCGTCGGCAAAGCGCGCCAGTTTATTACCTTTTTGCACGAAATAAAAAGTCGTCATCCAGAGAAATAGCGTGATTGAAAACGCCAAAATAATGAAAAGAATTTTTCTAAGCATATCGTCCCTTAAGGAATTAAATGGATTTGAGAAAATAATACTTTATTTCATAGAAATTAAAATCACTTAAAACAGACAAAATTTGTATTGTACTCCCCCTCTGATAGCGCAAGCGTCCACGCTTGTGTTTTGTTTATTCTTACGGCACAAGCGCGGACGCTTGCGCCATCGTTAAGGAGCTCGTTTCCCAATGTGTGCCTAAATCTGTTAGTTACAAACACACGCTATAAGGGTGCGCTATCGTTTCCTCTATTCTTTCATAGATAGTGCCGGCATTAATTGCCATCATCGCTATTTGTTAAAAACGCCTCAAATTTCTACCGCACTTTTCTCACTTCCATTTTATATGGCAACACCTGCGTTTGGCATTCCTTGGCAATTTCACGGGTTTCACTTTCAAAATGCCAAGTTGCCTTGCCTTGATTGAAATCCGTTAAAAGAATGGATGTTCGATAAGGCACATAATCACAATTTCCGATTCTCACCTTGCTGTCATTTTCCACTGCGTAGCTTTCATTTTCCACTTCGTGGCTTTCTTCGATTTCTTCTTGCGGAGGGTCAGTTAACCGTAGATCCAATGCTAATAAACGGTTTTGCTCATCCGTATAAGCTTCTTCAAGTTTAACCCAGGCATTTTTTGATTGGTTTTGTGTATGAAATGTGATCACATCCTCATACTGATTGACTTCATACCGAGCCGCCACATTTTTCGGTAAAAAAGGGCTTTGGAAAAGCTCAACCGTATTGGCTTGATAACTGGGGTTAGTCAACTTAAGTGTTGGAGAGAAATTTTTAAAGGTGACAGTGGCAACCTTGCAACTATCAAGCCTGTAATCTTCAAAACGTAGTGAAGTCTCAGTAGTATTGGGTTTAGCACGATAAATAGGCATCTGGTCATCAACGCAAACCACATCTTTTACCCCCATCACATGAATAGCCGGGTTATTAATGGAAAAAACGGGCACATTCGAGACCAAATTAAAGCCATCAAGCTGCAAGTTTCCCCAAGGAATGGTGCTACCTTCAGGTGCCCTTAATTGGCGCTGATCACCACTGTCCTCGACAGCAATGATTGTTCCAGCCGGCAAATTCGGCAAACCGCGCTCGGCGAATTCTTGAATTTCTTGTTCGGTGGCAAGGCGTTCGGTAATGAAACTGTGATCTTTTTCAAATCCTGATGCAAAGGAAAGAATAAAAAAAGCGATCCAGCCGGCAATGATTCCGTCCACAACCAAAAATAAAATGAGAAAAGTGCGTGCAGTATTACGGCGTGCCTCGGGGGATTTATCTCGATTGTTTTCCCATTCAGCTAACCATGCCAAAAAAGCAATAAACGTGCCCGCAGCTAAAAGTAAGCCAATTGTTTCAGCATCCATAAAAGTTCCTTTGTGCTAATAAAAACCTGGGTATTTTAATGAATTTCAAGAGGATAAGCGACATTATTTATGCTATTGCCGATTCTATAATTGCGGATGTTAAGAAGAGAAAACGTGATGGGGAAATAATAAAAGTGCGGTGTGTTTTTCAAGTGTTTTTTATATCGTTATCTTCCGAAAAAATGTGATCTATATCACAAAATTATGGCAGTAAATTCAAAACTGTGATCTTGGTCACATTTTATAAAAATATTGATTAAAAAATATTGTGATGTAGTTCACATTTTCGCCTAAAAAAGTTTCTGACTAAAATTTTCTTGTGCTATTTTGACCGCACTTTAAACCTGTGACGGAGACAATTATGTTATCAGCAAATGCGAAAGTGAAGATTCAAAGCTTCGGACGCTTTTTATCGAATATGGTGATGCCGAATATCGGCGCGTTTATTGCCTGGGGTTTTATTACGGCATTATTTATTCCGACCGGTTGGTTGCCGAACGAGACGTTGGCGAAATTGGTCGGCCCGATGATTACTTATTTATTGCCGTTATTAATCGGTTATACGGGCGGTAAATTGGTTGGCGGCGATCGCGGCGCGGTGGTCGGTGCGATTACCACGGCAGGTGTGATTATCGGTACGGATATTCCAATGTTCTTAGGGGGGATGATTGCCGGTCCGACAGGCGGTTGGGCGATTAAAACCTTTGATAAATGGGCGCACGGTAAGATCAAAAGCGGTTTCGAGATGTTGGTCAACAACTTCTCCTCCGGCATTATCGGGATGATTCTGGCGATTTTGTTCTTCTGGGTTGTGGGTCCGGTGGTGAAATCTTTAACCGAAGTGTTGGCGGCGGGCGTAAAAGTGTTGGTGGATAACAATTTGTTACCATTGACCTCGATTTTCGTCGAACCTGCTAAGATTTTGTTCTTAAATAACGCGATCAACCACGGTATTTTCTCACCGCTTGGTATTCAACAATCACAAGAATTCGGTCAATCTATTTTCTTCTTAATTGAAGCGAATCCGGGCCCGGGCTTGGGTGTGTTGTTAGCCTACATTTTCTTCGGTAGAGGTTCTGCCAAACAAACCGCAGGCGGTGCGGCGGTGATCCACTTCTTCGGCGGTATCCACGAAATTTATTTCCCTTATGTGTTGATGAATCCGCGTCTCTTGCTTGCGGTCATCGCTGGCGGGATGTCAGGTGTGTTCACGCTGACTTTATTTAACGCGGGCTTAGTGTCACCGGCGTCTCCGGGTTCTATCATTGCGGTATTGCTCATGACACCGAAAGCCTCCTTAGTGGGCGTGTTGAGTTCCGTGGTGGTGGCTTGTGCCGTTTCCTTTGCGTTGTCCGCCTTCTTCTTGAAAATCCAAAAAGAAGAATCCACCAACTTGGAAGAAATGCAAGCGGCATCAAAAGCGATGAAATCCGGCAATGCCAATCAAGGCGTCGTGACCGATTACAAAGGCTTAACCAAAATTTATGTTTCTTGCGACGCTGGCATGGGCTCCAGTGCCATGGGCGCGAGTATGTTACGCAAGAAAGTGAAAGACGCGGGCTTGCCGTTGGATGTCACCAACGTAGCGATTAACGACTTGCCGGAAGATGCCCGTTTGGTCATCACTCACCAAGATTTAACCTTGCGTGCGAAAAAACAAGTGCCGAACGCCATGCACTTATCCTTAACCAACTTCTTGGATAACAAATTCTACGACAGTTTGGTACAGGATTTGAAAGAGCAGTTAAGCGCACAGCCGACAGCAGAAACTGCGCCGACGAAAGAAGACGTGGTGGAAGTGAACGGCACGAAATTCACCTTAACGCCGGAACAAATTTTCTTAGGTCTAAAAGCCGATAACAAAGAAGACGCCATTCGTTTTGCCGGCGAGCAATTAGTCAAAGCGGGCTTTGTTGAACCGAGCTATGTGGATGCCATGTTCGAACGTGAAAAACTGGTATCAACTTACCTAGGCGAAGGCGTTGCCGTGCCGCACGGTACGATTGAAGCGAAAGATGCGGTGCTGAAAACCGGTATCGTAGTGTGTCAATACCCGGCAGGCGTACGCTTTACCGAGGAAGAAGACGGCGTTGCCAAACTGGTAGTGGGTATCGCGGCGAAAAACAACGAGCATATCCAAGTGGTATCGGCGATTACTAACGCCTTGGACAGCGACGAAGCCATTGAATTGCTGACCACCACCAACGATGTGGAAAAAGTGTTGGCGCTGTTAAAACCGTAAAGGGTAACGGAAAAGTGCGGTGTAAATTTGCAGTGTTTTTTACACCGCCTTTCACAACAAATTTATTCAAACTCGGAGTCATAACATGAAAGCATTACATTTCGGCGCGGGCAATATCGGCCGCGGATTTATCGGAAAATTGTTAGCGGGCAGCGGCATTGAAGTGATTTTTGCCGACGTGAATGATAAGGTCATCGACCTGCTCAAAGCGCAACGCGCTTATCCCGTCAAAATCGTCGGTGATAGCGTGAATACCGTAGAAAAAGTGACCAATGTCACCGGTGTGAATTCCAAAGATGAAAATGCCGTCATCGATTTATTCAACAGCGTGGATTTAGTCACTACGGCGGTAGGCCCGAACGTATTGAAAATCATAGCCGGCACCATTGCGAAAGGCTTGGTTGCCCGTTTTGCCGCCGGCAATAATACGCCGTTAAATATCATCGCCTGCGAAAATATGGTGCGCGGCACGACTTTTTTAAAAGAACAAGTCTTCACCCATTTAACGCCGGAACAACAAGCCAAAGCCGAAGAACTGGTGGGTTTCGTGGATTCCGCCGTGGATCGTATTGTGCCGCCGGTACAAGCGGATGAAAGCGAGCCGTTGTTGGTTACGGTGGAAGAGTTCAGCGAATGGATTGTGGACGAAACCCAATTTAAAGGGCAAATCCCGGCGATTGACGGCATGGAAAAAACCGACAATCTGATGGCGTTTGTGGAACGCAAATTGTTCACCCTAAACACCGGACACGCTACCACCTCCTATTTAGGCAAATTGAAAGGCTATCGCTTTGTGAAAGAAAGCATTGAAGATGCAGGCATTAAAGCAGATGTGAAAGCCACTATGGAAGAAAGCGGCGCGGTGTTGATTAAACGTTACGGATTTGACCCGCAGGCGCACGCGGCGTATATCGAAAAAATCCTCAAACGTTTCGCTAACCCGTTCTTGGTGGATGACGTGGATCGTGTGGGGCGCGAACCTTTGCGCAAATTAAGCTACAACGACCGTCTAATCAAACCGTTGCGCGGCACGCTGGAATACGGCTTACCGAATCAGCATTTGATTAACGCTATTGCGGCAGCCTTGGCGTACCGCAACGAACAGGATCCGCAAGCGCAGGAATTGGCAACATCCCTTGCCGAAAACGGCGTGGCGGAAACCGTGCGCAAATACACCGAGTTGCAGGATAACGCAGTGATTGAACGCATTGTGGCGGCGTATCAGGCAATTTAAACGAACAGGGCGAATGAGAATTCGCCCTCAGGGTTTAATAAATTTCAAATGTTAAAAGGATGTCCAGGTGCCGATTGATCAGGTTTATGAGAAATTAAACGGGGCAATTTCCATTCGCGGTTTTATTACGGCGTCCGTGGCGATTTTTGATGAAGCCATTGACGAGTTGATTAACCGCGTTTTTCGTAAAACGGATTTTGCCGTAAAATCCGTGGTGGATTCCCTGTTTGAAACCTCCGGCCCCCTCTCCGACCTCAGCATTCGTTTAAAAGTCTTGCTCGGTTTAGGCATTGTGGAACAACCGATCTTTGCCGACATCATGCAATTTATCGAGCTAAAAGAAAGCCTGAACAACGACGAAAAAGAATATGATTTCTCCGATCAGATTATTCAGGATTTCGCGCAAAACTTAAATTTATTGGAAGATAAATCGCTCCTTAATTTCCCGCCGGAAGTCGAAAATCAGGATTCTTTGCTTTACCAAATCAAACATCAACGTAAAGAAAAAGTCATCCGCTCCAGCTTGATTCTCACCATCACCGACATTTGCGAACGCCTGCAAGTGGAAAGCCCGTTGTAGATTTTGGGCGGAAAAGTGCGGTCGTTTTTTCAGATGTTTTTCATCTCGCCATAAAAAACAAAAGACCTGAATCGGCTTCAGGTCTTTTTACTATTGGATAATGGATGTTAAGCAATTTCTGCCAGTTTCACCGGACGTCCTTCATCTAAAGAGCGTTTGGCGGCAAGGGCGATAATTACAGGTTGTAACCCGTCGTTGCCGTTCACCAAAGTCGGTTTGTCGTTCACCACGGAATCCACAAAGCACGCCATTTCATCGGCAAAAGATTGCATGTAGCGCTCTAAGAAGAAGTATTTCGGTTTTTCGGCAATCACGCCCGCTTCGCAGGAATACACGGCGGTGGAATCCGTATCATTGCGGGTTTGTACTGCCCCTTTTGAACCGAACACTTCTGCCCGTTGGTCGTAGCCGTAAACCGCTTTGCGACTGTTGTCGATGACGCCGATGGCGCCGTTGGCGAGTTTTAAAGTGATGACGGCGGTGTCAATGTCGCCGGCTTTGCCGATTTCCGGATTCACCAGCACGCCGCCTGCGGCATACACTTCTACCACTTCGCTGCCGGATAAATAACGGATCATGTCGAAATCGTGAATGGTCATATCAAAGAACATCCCGCCGGACACTTTCACATATTCGATCGGTGGCGCATCCGGATCGCGGGAGGTGACGCGGATTAAGTGCGGTTCGCCGATGTCGCCGTTTGCTACGCGGGTTTTAATGGCTTTGAAGTTGTGGTCGAAGCGGCGATTGAAACCTACTTGGAATTTCACACCGGCTTTTTCCACTTCCGCCAACACGTCTTTAATGCGATTTACGTCGGCATCCACCGGTTTTTCGCAGAAAATGTGTTTGCCGGCACGGGCGGCTTCGATAGAAATCGGCGCATGAGTGTTAGTGGAGGAACACACCAACACCGCATCAATTTCAGGGTCTTGTAGGATTTGTTTGTAATCTTCATAAACGTGCGGAATGCCCATGCCTTTTGCCCATTGTTTGAGCTCATCGGTCACGCGCACATCAGAGATCGCTTTGATTTCAGCGCCTTTGACATATTTTGTAATACTTTCGGAATGCACGCGACCGATGCGGCCTGCGCCGATAATGCCTACTTTAATCATAATTAAATCCCCGCTGTTTCTTTAATGTATTTACGACCTTTGACGGCGTATTCAAACGGATTGGCAATCGCCGGATCCTGTTCTGCTTCAACCACCATCCAACCTTTGTAATTGTGTTTTTCGAGAATGTCGAAAATCGGTCTGAAGTCGATAACGCCATCGCCCGGCACGGTAAATGTACCTTTGCGCACGCCCTCCAGGAAGCTCAGATCTTTGGCTTTCACTTCCGCTACCACTTCATCACGCACGTCTTTGAGGTGGACGTGGCAAATACGGTCGATGTATTTTTCCAAGACGTCCAGCATGGCTTTTTGCGAGCCTTCGGAATAATAAAGGTGACCTGAATCGAATAACAAATACACGTCGTCGTTGACCACCGCCATATATTTATCAATTTCCGCAGGCGTTTGAATGCCGGTGCCCATGTGGTGGTGCAGGCAGACTTTCATGCCTTTTTCGGCAGCCAGTTTGGCAAGCTCGTTATAACCTTCCGCTAATTTTTGCCATTCCTCTTCGGTGAAGACGGTTTTCTCTTTGAAAACAGATTTTGTGGTGCCTTGGATACTGCGACTTTGTTCGGAGCAACCGATAACTTTGGCGCCCATGGCATGCAGGAAATCACGATGTTTGATAAATTCTTTGATGGTTTCTTCTTTTTTGCCGTCCACAAAAAACGTACTGAACCAGGCATTGCAAATTTGAATCCCGCGAACACTCAGCTTATGTTTTAGCACTTCTACATCACGCGGATATTTATTTCCGACCTCACAGCCGGTGAATCCCGCCAGCGCCATTTCGCTCACACATTGTTCAAAGGTATTCTCTTTGCCAAGATCAGGCATATCATCATTTGTCCAACCGATTGGCGCGATACCTAATTTCACGTTTTCAGCTTTCATAGTTTTTTCCTTCTCAACAGAATGGTTAAATTGGAGATAATGATTTTTGAATCACGAATTAATAACGTCTTGCTTCATTAATGTGTTTCACGCTGCTTTCATGGGCTTTGCGGATGGTTTCTTTTTCCGACACTTCCGCCACGCCCACATGCCACCAGCTACCGTAACCGTGAATCATGGTTTTCGGCAACACTTTAATATCAATTAACGTGGAAACAGGTTGTTTCTTAGCGTCCGCTAAGGCAGTACGCAATTCGTCTTCTGTGGTGACTTTATAGGTTTTGCATCCGTAAGAGGCGGCATTCATGGCGAAGTCAACAGGCACGAACCCGCCGTCCAGTTTATCGGTTTGCGGATTTCTGAAACGGAACTCGGTGGCGAAACTGTCCATGCCGTTGCCGATTTGCAGATTGTTAATGCAACCGTTGGTCATGTTATCGAATAAAATCACATTGATTTTTTTGTGTTCCTGTACCGATGTCACTAATTCGGAATGAAGCATCATGTAGGAGCCGTCGCCCAGCAAGGCGTAAACGTCTTTTTCCGGTTTGGCTAATTTTGCCCCTAGTGCGGCGTTGACTTCGTAGCCCATACAGGAATAGCCGTATTCCAAGTGGTAAGTGTTTTCACCTTTAGATTGCCAAGCCCGTTGCAAGTCGCCCGGCAAGCTACCGGCGGCACCCACGATAATGTCGTTTTCGCCCAAAGTTTCATTAAGAATGCCTAAAACGCGGCTTTGTGTTAGGCGGGATTGAGTGAGTTTGATAAATTCCGCATACACTTTTTCCCGATCGAGGGCATCATTTACTTCCGGCACGAAATCGGTTTCCGTATAAGTGGCGTGATAAATGCGTTGCAGCTCTTGGGCAAATTGCGCTTTGGCTTCGGCGACAGCGTTGCCCCAGTGGGCGCGGTAACGATAGCCGGTCGGCGCCAAAAGTGCGGTCAGTTTTTCCAGTGTTTCTTTGGCGTCGGCAACCACTTGCACACCGTCCAGTTTATAAGCGTCAAAACGGGCAACGTTGATATTCAGGAATTTCACATCCGGGTTTTGGAAGATCCATTTGGAGGAGGTGGTGAAATCCGTGTAGCGCGTGCCGATGCCGATCACCAGATCCGCTTCTTTTGCCAACAGGTTGGCGCTCAAACAGCCGGTTTCGCCCACGCCGCCCACATTCAAAACGTGCTCGGAAACGACCGCACTTTTACCCGCTTGGGTTTCGGCAAAAGGAATCTGGAAGGTTTCGGCAAATTGTTTTAACTGTTCCGCCGCTTCGGAATAGCGCACGCCGCCGCCACAAATGATTAACGGCTTTTTCGCATTCATGATCAGATCAACGGCGGCTTTCAGCATCGGTTCGGTCGGTAGCGTGCGCTCGATGCGATGAATACGTTTTTGCAGGAAATATTCCGGGAAATCATAGGCTTCCGCTTGAACGTCTTGTGGCAGGGCGATAGTCACTGCGCCGGTGTCCGCCGGATCCGTTAATACCCGCATGGCGTTAATGCAGGCGGTCATCAATTGTTCCGGGCGGCTGACTCTGTCCCAATATTTGCTGACGGCGCGAAAAGCATCGTTGGTGCTGATGCTTAAATCATGAAATTGTTCAATTTGTTGCAATACCGGATCCGGCTGGCGGGTAGCAAACACATCGCCGGGTAAAAGAAGAAGCGGAATGCGGTTGGCTGTTGCGGTGGCGGCTGCGGTAATCATGTTAGCGGCACCGGGACCGACGGAGGAGGTGCAGGCATAAATTTTTTTGCGCAGATTTTGTTTCGCAAAACCGATCGCCACATGCGCCATGCCTTGTTCGTTCCTCCCTTGGCGTACGATGAGGTCGCCGCTGTCCTGCTCCAACGCCTGACCGATGCCGAGCACGTTGCCATGACCGAAAATACCAAAGATACCTTCAACAAATTTTGTTACTTTGCCGTCAAATTCAATATATTGATTATCAAGGAATTTTATAAGCGCTTGCGCAACAGTAAGTCTTACGGTTTTCATTAGAATCTCCTTTTACGGGTAGCTAGCATTGAAACAAGTATATAAGCATTCTTTTAATTTTAAATCTTTTTGAAACAAAAATTTCATTTTTGAGACATAGATCAAATTTTTCCGAATTTATGTTTTATATTAAAAAATCAGGTTAACAGCCTGTTAAATCTTGCAACATAATACTTCCGATAAAAAATCGGGATTCCTCGGTTTTGTGATTAACCTCTAAAAAATCAAATTCCAATATTGATTTTTTTGAAATATATGTTTCAATTTGTGCGGGTAACACAATTTCACTAAAAATAGAAGGAATTGCATTATGAAAACGGTAGAAAAAACATTAGACCTTATTTGTCTTGGTCGGGTGGCTGTTGATCTTTATGCACAACAAATCGGTGCCAGATTGGAAGATGCCTCTTCTTTTTCCAAATATCTCGGCGGTTCGTCCGGTAATGTGGCTTATGGTACGGCGGTGCAGGGCGTAAAATCCTCTATGTTGGCGCGTGTCGGCGATGAACATATGGGACGTTTTTTGCGCGAGGAATTGCAACGTGTCGGGGTGGATACGAGCCATTTGATTACCGACAAAGAGCGGTTAACCGCACTGGTGATTTTAGGGATTAAAGATCAGGATACATTCCCGTTGATTTTCTATCGTGATAATTGTGCGGATATGGCAATTACCAAAGACGACTTTGATGAAAGTTATATTGCTTCCGCTAAAGCCTTGGCAATCACCGGCACCCATTTATCCCACCTGAAAACCAGAGAGGCGGTGTTGACGGCGTTGGAATACGCGGGCAGAAATAATACGAAACGTTTGCTGGATATTGATTATCGTCCGGTGTTATGGGGGCTGACTTCGCTGGGCGACGGAGAAACCCGTTTTATTGATTCGGCGGCGGTGACCAAATCCTTGCAGGAAGTGTTGCACCATTTTGATGTGCTGGTGGGGACGGAAGAAGAATTCCATATTGCCGGCGGTTCGACGGATACGCTGACCGCACTTAAAAATGTGCGTCAATTTAGTCATGCCGTTTTAGTTTGCAAACGCGGCGCATTAGGTTGTTCCGTATTTGAAGGCGATATTCCTGACGATTTAGACGGCGGATTAAACGTGTATGGCGTCAGAGTGGAAGTGCTGAACGTGCTGGGCGCAGGCGATGCCTTTATGTCAGGGTTAATTCGCGGCTATATCAATAATGAAGGCTGGGAACAAGCTTGCCGTTATGCTAATGCCTGCGGCGCGTTGGTGGTTTCCCGTCATGGTTGTGCCCCTGCAATGCCGACCAAAATCGAGTTGGATAATTATCTTGCCCGCGCGCAATCGGTGCCTCGTCCGGATTTGGACGAGCAACTGAATCACTTACACCGCGTCACCACCCGAAAAGCGAAATGGGATAATTTATGCATTTTTGCCTTTGATCATCGTAAACAGCTGGTGGATATGGCGCAAAAATACGGTGCGGATGTGAAACGTATTCCTAAATTAAAACAGCTTTTATTGCAGGCGGCAGAAAAAACGGCGCGAGAAGAAGGCATTTATGACGGACAAGCGGGGATCCTTGCCGATACGACTTTCGGGCAAGCGGCATTAAATGAAATTACCGGTAAAAAATGGTGGATTGGTCGCCCGATCGAGCTTCCTTCTTCCCGTCCGCTACGTTTGGAACACGGTGATTTAGGTAGTCAATTAGCCGGCTGGCCGCAGGAACATGTGGTGAAATGCCTGGTCTTTTATCATCCGAAAGACAGTGCCGAAATGAAAGCGGATCAAGATGCAACCTTAAAACAGGTGTATCAAGCCTGTTGCCGCACAGGTCATGAGCTACTGTTGGAAGTGATTCTGCCTGCGGATATGGAACAAAACGAACAATATTATGCGGACATCATCGCGCATTTCTATCAGTTAGGCATTAAACCGGATTGGTGGAAATTACCGGGTGTTTCGGCGCAAGGTTGGGAACGTATTAGTGCGGTGATTCAGGCAAACGACCCGTATTGCCGTGGCATCCTAATTTTAGGTTTGGACGCGCCTGAAGCGCAATTCAAAGCGGTGTTTGACGCCTCCGCCAATGCGCCTTTAGTCAAAGGTTTCGCGGTCGGACGGACGATTTTCGGACAACCGTCGGCAGATTGGTTTGCCGGAAAATTAACGGATGACGAGCTGATTGCCGAAGTGGGTGAGAGATACAGAAGACTGATTAAACTGTGGCAAGCCCGCAAATAAGCCTACATGTAAAAATGCCCCGTTTCGGGGCATTTTTGTTACTTCGCATTTTTCTCTTTTTCTTTTTCCAATCCGAGCACAATCGCCAGCGTTTGCACTAACGTCATGGTGGAGCATTGTGAGCGGAATCCCAATACTTGAGCCTCTTTGATCACGAAAGCTATATCGCTGAAGGCAAGCAACGGGCTGATTTGGCTGTCGGTGATGGCAATTTGTTTGATGCCTTTCTTGGCGCTGGTATTCATAATGTTGACGGTTTCCGTAGCATACGGGGAGAAGCTGATCGCCACCACAACATCGCCTTCTTTGACCTGATTGAGCTGTTCATCAAACATTCCGCCCAGTCCGTTGATTAAAAAGGAGCTGCAATCCAAATGGTGCAGGGCATAATTAAGATAGCAGGCGACACTGAAAGAACGTTTTAACCCGATAATAAAAATGTTATTGGCTTCTTTTAAGATCTTGGCGGCAGCATAAATTTGTTCGTTTGTGGTTTGTTCTGCCAATTGAATCAAGGCTTGGCTATTGGCCTGCGAGAAGATGGTTAAAATATCTTCAGGCGATTCTTCCCCTTCCGATTGAGCGATTTTGTGTGAAAGTTGGAGGCGTTCGGTGTAGTTTGTGGTTTTTTCCATGAGATTTTCACGAAAGATTTGTTTCATTTCGTTAAAACCGGAAAAACCGAATTCGGCGGCAAAGCGGATCAATGTGGACGGCGGCACATCAGCCTTTTCGGCAATGGTTGCTACCGTATCAAAAACGATACTATCGCTGTTATCTAAAATATATTGGGCAACCTGTTTCAGTCTTTTGCTTAAACTGTCGTAGCGGGTTTGAATTTCTGTTTGTAAATTGGTTAATTGAGATTTTTCTTTCATATTGTTATATCCATAAAATAAATATTCCTAAATATTATAGAGATAAACGAAAAATTCAAGAAAAGTGCGGTCATTTTTTTCAGTGAATTTAAAAAACACCGAAAAAGATGACCGCACTTTAAGTCGGGTTATGGATTTAAGCATCCTTTATTTAAACTTATCGGCGTATTCTTCGGTATTAATCCAAGAATGATCCTGCTCCCAAGTGAAACGCCATTTTCTCACTGGTCCAGCCATCACGTTTAAGTAATAGTTGTCATAACCGGCAATGGTGGCAACCGGATGATAGCCTCTCGGTACTTGCACCACATCGCCGTCATAGACCGCCATACATTCGTCTAACGAGCGGTCGTCAGTATAAACCCGTTGCAAGGCGAAACCTTGTGACGGAGAGAAACGGTGGTAGTAGGTTTCTTCCAAGTAGGTTTCCGTCGGCGAGTTTTTATCGTCGTGTTTGTGGCTTGGGAATGAGCTGGTATTGCCCTCATCAGTAAATACCTCAACGACCAATAACGCATCGGCAGTTTCGGTTTCCGGCAGGATATTGTGTACCAGACGTTTATTGTTGCCGTAGCCGCGTTTTTCCACGCCCACATCTTTCGGTTCGATTAAGCGTACCGGCAAATTGCCTTGACTTGGTGCGCGACAAACTGCCAGCTCTAAATAGCTTTCGGCTTTAATTTGGACTTTTTGCTGATGCGGAACATATACCGAATAAGGCGGAATCCGCTCAAATGGCGAAGTGCGGTTGCCTATATGTTCAAATGTGGCTTGTGCTGTGGCAACGGTAGCTTGACCGGCAACCAGCACGAAGCAAACTTCGGTGTTTTCCGTATCGAAGGTAAGCTTTTGGTCTTTTTGTAGGTGGTACATCTCAAAACCGACATATTCCCAGTTTGCTGTTTTTGGGGTGATTTTTTGTACTTCACCATTCTTTTCAGGATGATTTTTCTTTGATTTGGATAGTAAGTGACTCATCGCATTCTCCTAAAATGACTCAATAAACTCCTTGGATAATACTCCCTTAACTTAATTAATCCACAGGCTTTTCTTTAAAATCAGATACAGATCACAAAAGTGGAACAAAAAGTTCATTTTAGATTCATACGTATTGAATTTTTCAAATGACAGGCGTAGCGTGAAAGTGCTTATCAAGAAATTAAGGAGGGAACGACGCCTATTGTAACTTAACCAATTCATATCATAAGCCTACAACGATGTATTAATCAGGAGAATCTATATGGACGTTGAACTACGAAATAGATATTTATTTTCTCAGGAGTTAGTCAAAGAAGTTGGGAAAATTGCACTGGATTTTTACCTTAAACGTAAGGAGCTGAAAATTGAGTGTAAAAAGGGCGATTTGCAAGATCAAGTGAGTATTGCGGATAAAACCGTCGAAGCGAAAATTAAAGAAGCCTTAAAACAACATTTTCCGCAAGATGGTTTTTTAGGCGAAGAATCCGGCGCGGAAAACTTAGCTTGTGAATATTGTTGGGTAGTGGATCCGATTGATGGTACCAGCCCGTTTTTGTATGGATTAAACGCTTGGTGCGTTTCCATTGCAATCCTGCATAAAAATCAAATAGTCTCCGGTGTGATTTTTGATCCCGTTCATAATGAATTATTCAGAGCCATGAAAGGCGACGGTGCATTTCTTAATGATCAACCTATTCACGCTTCCTCTTCCACCTCATTAAAAGAAGGGTTAATGGGATTAGGTGTCTCCCACCGCGTTCATCCCGACACTTTCACCCCTGTGTTACACCAAATTTTACTTGATGGCGGTATGTTCATTCGTAATGGTTCCGGCGCATTAATGCTGGTTTATGTGGCTGCCGGTCGCTTGATTGGCTATTTTGAACCGCACATTAACGCTTGGGATGTTTGTGCCGCCATAATTATTGTTCAAGAAGCGGGCGGTTATGTGAATAATTTCCTTGAAAATGACGGATTATCCAAAGGAAATTATATTTTAGGTTGTTGTACCGAAGCCTTATTTAACACAATGAATCACATCAGAAATTCACACTAAATACGTTAAAGTAGAAAGGAGGCTATATGTCTGTTCTCAGCTTTTTCAGAGCCAGTTCGGCGATTCCGTTGAAGGATTATACGGAGAAAATGTTCAAGAGCACGCGCATGAAAAACTTTTGGGCATTTTCCTTTGCTTATGCAATTTACTATGTTTGTCGCCTGTCTTTTAATGTGGCGAAACCCGCGTTAGTCAATAATGGTATCTTAACTGCCACGGAATTAGGGGTTATCGGTTCCGCGATCTTCATTACTTATGCCGTCGGTAAGTTTGTTAACAGCGCTTTGGCGGATCATTCCAATATTGTCCGTTTCTTTTCTGTAGGATTGTTCTTTTCCGCACTCGCCAATTTTGCTATGGGCATGAATACCAGTGCCATTGTACTCACCATTATTTGGGGTTTTAACGGTTGGGTGCAATCCATGGGTGTTGGACCTTGTGTCGTGGCATTATCCCGTTGGTACGATGATAAAGAACGTGGTTCTTATTACGGCTTCTGGTCAGTCGCACATAATGTCGGCGAAGGTATTACCTTTGTGGTGACGGCGGCAATCATCACCGCATTCGGTTGGCGTGCCGGATTTAATTTTGCCGGTGTTGCGGGCTTGTTAGGCGTGCTTGTGACCATCATGTTTATGAAAGATTCGCCGGAATCCTGCGGCTATAAACCGATTATTAAAACCGAATCGAAAGAGGAAGTTTTTGATAATAAGGAAGTGTTAAGACACCAATGGGAAGTCATTAAAAATCCGGCTATTTGGATTTTGGCTGTCGCGTCTTGTTGTATGTATATCGCCCGTTACGGTGTGAACAGCTGGGGCGTATTTTTTCTTGAAAACGGCAAAGGTTATACCACTATTGAAGCCGCTTCCATCATCAGTGTGAACAGTATCGTCGGTATTTTAGGCACGGTGGTTTCAGGTTGGTTATCCGATCGCTTCTTGCATGGGAAACGAAACATTATGACCATCGGTGTCAGCCTGTTGAACGCCATCGCCTTAGCGGCTTTCTTGTTTGCACCAAACGGCAATACCTGGTTCTCCATTATTGCCCTTTCCGTCTTCGGTATCACGCTTGGTATTCAGTTATGTTTCTTGGGCGGTTTATTGGCAACGGATATTTCCCACAAATCCGCGTCAGGCATTGCATTGGGCATGATGGGTGTCTTTGGTTATGCCGGCGCAGCGGCAGGTGAGTTCCTAACCGGCTTCATGTTGGATAAAACTACCGTTATTAACGAAGCAGGCAAGAAAATCTATGATTTTGACAGTCTGTCTTACTTCTGGGTTGGTGCAGATGTGTGTTCCGTATTGGCGTCTGTGTTATTTGCCATCGTGGTGTATTACCAAACTAAACGTATAGCAAATTAATGGTTGACGGACAAAAAAGTGCGGTGGATTTTGACCGCACTTTTTATCTGCGGATTAAAATCAGACACAGATCACAAAAATGAAATAAAATATTCAATTTAAAATAAAATGATTTGAAAGTTTTATTTTATTTTTCTACTCTATAGCTACCTTGGGTGATAAGCATCGTTGTTTTATGTAAATTGCCATTCGTTTATCGCATGTTAATTTCTTAAACTATAAGAAGGAGTTCAAAATGGAAACCGTTTATAACTTTATTAATGGTAAACAAGTTCCAAGCAGAGGGACAAAAGCGCATCCGATTTATAACCCGGCAACCGGTGAGCAGATTCGCCAAGTGATTATGAGCTCGCCTGATGATGTTAATGAGGCGATTGAAGTGGCGCATAAAGCCTTTGCCGATTGGTCTGCAACTTCTCCGCTACGCCGTGCCCGTATTATGTTTAAATTTAAAGAGTTATTGGAAAGAGATTGGGATTCATTGGCGCGTTTGATTGTTGAAGAACATGGTAAAGTTTATTCCGATGCTTGTGGTGAATTGACCCGTGGTTTGGAAGTTGTCGAGTTTTCATGCGGTATCCCTCATTTATTGAAAGGTGAGTTTTCAGAACAGGCAGGACGCGGTATTGATATTCACTCGTCCTTGCAACCGTTAGGGGTGACAGTGGGGATTACTCCGTTTAACTTCCCGGCGATGGTGCCGATGTGGATGTTCCCGATTGCATTAGCCTGCGGTAATACCTTTATTTTGAAGCCGGCAAAAGCCGATCCTTCTTTATCTATTCGTTTGGCAGAGTTATTAAAAGAAGCCGGTTTGCCTGACGGTGTATTTAATGTGGTGCATGGCGATCGCAATGACAATGAAATCTTGTTGCGTGATCCGCGTGTTCATGCAGTGAGCTTTGTGGGCTCCACACCGGCAGCGGCGCATGTGTATAAAGTCGGTTCTGAGTTCGGTAAACGGGTTCAAACCTTTGGTGCGGCGAAAAACCATGCATTAATCATGCCTGATGCGGATATTGAATCTACCGCCAATGCGTTGTTAGGCGCGGCATTCGGTGCGGCAGGGGAGCGTTGTATGGCGTTGGCATTAGCCGTAACGATTGATGATGAAACCGCAGATAAATTAGTTGCCGCCTTAAAACCGAAAGTGGAAGCCCTTCGTTATGGTCCGGGCATTCCGAAACCGGGTGAAAAAGAAATGGACTTTGGTCCGTTAATTACCCAACAACATCTTAATAATGTCACCAATTACATTACAACCGGCGTAGAGGAAGGCGCAACCTTAGTGGTTGACGGTCGTGGTAAAAAACCTGCCGGCCATGAAAATGGCTTCTTCATCGGCGGCTCCTTATTTGACAATGTGACTTCCGATATGGTGATTTATAAAGAAGAAATCTTCGGTCCTGTCTTAGGTATTGTCAGAGCGAAAAGTTTTGAGGAAGCAATGAAGTTGATTAATGAACATCCTTATGGAAACGGTACGGCGATCTTTACCTCTGACGGCGGTGCCGCGCGTGAGTTTGCGTATCATGTTCAAGCAGGTATGGTGGGCATTAATGTGCCGATTCCTGTGCCGATGTCATTCCATTGCTTTGGCGGTTGGAAACACTCTTCTTACAGCACATTGAACGTTTACGGTCCGGACGGTGTTCGTTTCTATACGAAGATGAAAACCGTGACTACACGTTGGCCGAATAAATATGTGATTGAGAATGCGGCATTTAGTATGCCGACATTGTAATCGGCTTCGTTTTTAAATCATCAGGAGGAGATAATGAACATTAGGGCTTATCTCCTCTTATTTTATGTCATAAATGGTAAGGATAGGGTATGAAACAAGTGCGTATCGGTTTAGTCGGAACAGGATATATCGGGCGTTGCCATGCAATTGCTTATGCACAGGCACCAACCGTTTTCCCCCTTGATGCGGAATTGGTGTTGGAGTATTTGGCGGAAGTCACGCCTGAATTGGCAGAAAAGAAAGCAAAAGAATTCGGTTTTAAACGTTTTACCGGCGATTGGCATGATATTGTGCAGGATCCGAATGTGGACGTGGTGGATATTTGTACGCCAAATTTCCTCCATAAAGAAATTGCTTTAGCGGCAATTGCCAATGGTAAACATGTCTATTCTGAAAAACCGCTTGCGTTGACGGCGGCAGATGCCAAGTTGATGTATGAGGCGGCAAAAAAGGCCGGTGTGAAAACATTGGTCGGATTTAATTATATAAAGAACCCGACAACGCAGTTAGCGAGAGAAATCATTGCAAACGGCGAAATCGGTGAGGTGATTCATTTTTACGGTACGCATAATGAAGATTATCTTGCTAATGAAAATACCCCGTTAGACTGGCACTGTGTGAAAGAAAAGGCAGGGTTAGGGGCGTTGGGGGATCTTGCTGCGCATATTGTTCAAATGTCCCAATACTTATTAGGGCAGGAGATTCGTTCCGTTATCGGTGATATGCAAACGGTAATTAAAACCAGACCGAATCCCAATAATCTGCAAGAACGTTTAGCGGTAGAAAATGAAGATCAGGCAACGGCATTAGTCCGTTTTGCAAACGGTTGCATGGGAACCATTGAAACTTCCCGTATTGCTTGCGGACGTAAAATGGGGCTAAGTTATGTCATTACAGGCACGAAAGGCACGATTACTTATACTCAGGAAAGAATGGCGGAATTAAAACTGTATTTGCATGATGAAGATCCGGCCAGACAAGGTTTTAAAACGATTCTTACCGGCCCGTTGCATCCGGATTATAAGAATTTTTGTGTAAGTGCCGGTCATGGTATCGGTTTTAATGATCAGAAAACCGTAGAGATTCGGGATTTAGTTAATGGGTTAGCTTCATCGGCAAACAGACTATATCCGGATTTTGAAGAAGGTTATAAGGTTTCCAGAGTATTGGATGCTATTGCGCTTTCCTGTGAACAAAAACGCTGGATAGAGGTGGAAGAGGTCGCATAAATAAACTGCATTAATGATTTATATAGGCATCGGGAGATGCCTATTTTTTTCGCTAAAAATAAAATATTTAGTTTATTTTTATGATAGTTAAATTTTCCTTCCAAAAAATAAGATCTATCTCACACTTTCAAAAAATGGTTATTGCAGGGAATCTTCTTTTAATGGTACATATACTTAACGGATAATTTGTTTCAAATTGTCTAGTGGTGAAATTTATATTCGCATATAACTGTTGTGGTGGGGTATAGCTGTATTTCAATTTTTATTGTTATTCATTTAACCGATAAAAGGGAGTTGCATTATGAAAAAGTCACTACTTGCGTTACTTTGTGGTGGAATCCTATTAACGTCTCAAGCCGTTATCGCTAAAAATGTTGTTATTGGCGCTCCAATGGTTGCCTTCTCCGACAAATGGCAAACCTATCTTCAAGATGCGATTCGTGAATTTGATAAAACTCACGATGATGTAGAAATCAAACTTGCCGATGCTAACGGCGACCCTGCCCGCTTATTAAACGATGCGGAAACCTTTATTGACCAAAAAGTCGATGCGTTACTGGTTGTGCCGACCGATCCGAATATTGTTAAGGTTATCGGCAGAAAAGCCAAACGTGCCGGCATTCCTCTTATTATTATTAATCGCAAACCGTTAGATGAAGATATGCAGTATGTCACCAGCTATGTGGGTTCCGATGAAATTGAAGGTGGACGTATTCAAGCGGACTTTATTGTGAATACATTAAAAGGTAAACCAGCTGAAGCCGCTATTTTGATGGGACCTTTGGGACAGGATGCGCAAATTAAACGGACACAAGGTAATAAAGAAGTTTTTGCGCATAATAAAAATGTCAAAATTTTCACTGAGCAAGAAGGTAAATGGGATAGAGCTAAGGGCTTGGAAATCGCCGAAAACTTACTTGCCGCAAACAAGAATCTGAATGTTGTGGTCAGCAATAACGATGAAATGGCGATTGGTGCCGTATTGGCAGGTAGAAAGCTAGGCCTTAAAGACGAAGATTTAATTATCGTAGGTCTTGATGCAACACCTGATGCCCTAGATTATTTGGGTAAAGGCTTAGACGCTACGGTATTCCAATCGGCAGCCGGTCAAGGTGCTGCAGGAGCGGAAATGGCATATCTGGCAGCGAAAGGTGAGAAAGTGCCGTCCGTGAAATGGGTTCCTTTCGAGCTTGTGACACCGGACAAAAAAGAGGAATACCAAGCGAAATACAAAAAATAGTTTTAAATCAACGGTAACGGAAAGGGCGTTTGTCCTTTCCGCTATTCACTCAGTCATTTATTCCATAAACGGAGGGATAAACAATGTTAAAAAAGATATGCATCTTGGTTCTTGGTCTCTTTTTCACTCCGATCATTCTTGCTAAATCTATTGTTGTTGGCGTTTCCATGTATAGCCTCGCAGATAAATATCCCACTTATTTGCAGGATTCAATGAATAAATTTGTCAGTTCACAGTCTGATCTGAAGTTTAAATATGCGGATGCTAACGGTGATCCTGCCAAAATGCTAAATGATGTGGAAAATTTTATTGATTCTAAGGTGGATGCATTAATTATCATGCCAACGGATCAAAAAATCGTCAAAGCCATCGGATTAAAAGCGAAGAAAGCCAAGATCCCTCTGATTGTAGTCACGGTGAAGCCGAATGAAGAAGATATGCAATATGTGGCGAGTTATGTGGGTTCCGAAGAAATTAAAAGTGGGGAAATGCAGGGGGAATTTATTGTTAATTCGCTGAAGGGCAAACCGGCAAAAGCGATTATTTTACTCGGACCGTTGGGTTTAGAAGCGCAAATCAAGCGTACGGAAGGCAATAAAAAGATTTTTGCACAGCATCCTGAAATTAAAGTGGTCGCTGAACAAGAGGCGAAATGGGATCGCTCAAAAGGCATGGAAGTGGCAGAAAATTTGCTGTCAGCACATCGCGATGCCAACGTGATTCTTAGTAATAATGATGAAATGGCGATTGGCGCACTGCTTGCTGCGAAAAAATTAGGTTTTAAAGATGAAGATTTGCTGATTGTAGGCATTGATGCGACACCGGATGCATTGGGGTATTTAGGTAACGGCCTTGATGCTACGGTTTATCAATCCGCCTCCGGACAAGGTCGCTTGAGTGCCGAGATGGCATATAAAGCCGCGTTAGGCGAAGACATTCCAAAATATAACTGGATTCCTTTTGAATTGGTGACACCTGATATGAAGGAGCAATATATCAATAAATATAAGGAGTAAATTGACCGCACTTTATAACGACTATTCTAATATTCGTTCTTAACCGATTTAAGGAGTTAAAAATGACTAACAGTTCAAATTCTCCCTATATTTTAGAGATGAGAAATGTGTCAAAAACATTTCCCGGGGTGAAAGCACTGGATCGAATTAATCTTCGGGTGAAACGCGGAAGCGTTCATGCGCTCATGGGGGAAAACGGTGCAGGAAAATCAACGTTGATGAAGGTTCTGTACGGAATCTATATTCCGGATGAGGGCGGTGAGTTGATTTTGGATGATAAGCCCTTTAAGCCAAGTCGTCCTATCGATGCCATTCGCAGCGGTTTAACCATGGTGCCGCAGGAAATTTCTCCCGCCGCGAATTTAACTATCGCCGATAATTTCTATTTGGGACGTGAAATTACCCAAGGGAAATTTTTTCTTAATCAAAAAGCAATGGATGAGCAAGCCTCTGCGATCTTAAAAGACCTCGGTGTGCCTATGGATGTGACGGCAAAAATGTCCGATGTGTCGGTGGCGAAAGCACAGTTGGTGGCGATTGCTACGGCGGTTTCCAATGATGCAAAAGTTATCATTATGGACGAACCGACAACGGCATTGACTGAAAATGAAGTGGAGCAGCTTTACCGAATTATTGAAACGGTAAAAGCCAGAGGCATCGCGATTATCTTTATTTCCCATAAATTAGACGAAGTTTTCCGCGTATCCGATGAGATCACGGTTATTCGTGACGGTCAATATGTGGACACCAAACCAACCAAAGAAGTCACCAAAGAACAGCTTATTTCCATGATGGTCGGACGCGATATGTCGGAAATGTTCCAGCGTGAGCGTTTTGATTTATCCGACGAGATTGTTTTGGAGATCAAACACTTTACCCGTGCAGGAAAATACCAGGATATTAATTTTGCCGTACGTAAAGGCGAGATTTTCGGTATCGCAGGATTGGTCGGTGCCGGTCGTTCGGAAATTGTGGAAGGGCTATTCGGTTATAAACCGGCAGATAGCGGTGAAATTTATATTAAAGGCGAAAAAGCGATTATTAATAATCCGTTAGATGCCATGAAATATAAAATCGGCTTTGTGACGGAAGACCGAAAACTGACCGGATTGTTTTTAAATCTGAGCATTACAGACAACATGATTATGCCGAAAATGTCGCCTTATCTGGAAAATTTCCTGGTTTCTGTCGTAAGGGCACAAAAAACGGCAAACGAACAAAAAACCAAACTCAAGATAAAAGCCCCGAATGTTGAGGTGATTACCAATAATCTTTCAGGCGGTAATCAACAGAAAGTTTTACTTGCCCGTTGGTTATTGCTGGAACCGGATATTCTGATTTTGGATGAGCCGACCAAAGGGATTGATGTGGGGGCAAAAGCAGAATTGTATAAATTGATGGTTGAACTCTCAAAACAAGGCAAAACCATCATTATGATTACATCGGATATGCTGGAGCTTTTATCTATGAGTGACCGCGTGATGGTCATGCACGAAGGGCATCAAGTGGGCATTATTCCTCATACGGAGCTAACACAAGAGCGGGTTCTTGAATTGGCTTCAGGTTAGTTTTGTATTCATCACGATCGGTTTTAAATTAAAAAAATGAGAGGTTTACTATGGAAAACGTGACATTGAAGAAAATTATCAATGCTTATGGGATGGTCTTAATTTTAATTCTTCTCTTTTTGGGATTATCAGTTTCAATTGATGGTTTTTTCTCAGCAAGAACAGTGTGGAGTATTATTGAACAGGTTTCCATGTTCGGTATTATCGCCATTGGGGTGACATTTATCATTATTACCACCGGGATCGATTTATCATCAGGTTCGGTGGTTGCCTTAACTGCCGTCGTTTCCGCTTCGGTTGTTACCGGCGGAGATACGGTTTCTGCCGCCTTGCTTGCCTTTGCCGTGTCTATTTTAATCGGTGCCGGATTGGGGCTTATTAATGGCGGACTTACCGCAATCGGGGGCATTCCGCCGTTTATCGCTACATTGGGGATGATGATTATTGCACGCGGTGCAGCACAACTTTACTCCGACGGACGCCCGATTGACGCTTCTTCCGAAGCCTTTACCTGGATTGCGGATGTCAATATTCTAGGACTGCCGGGATTGGTATTGCTGTATATTTTAATTGTTATTGTTTCTCACATTTTACTGAGTCGCTCAACATTTGGTCGCCATGTTTACGCTGTGGGCGGAAACTTGAATGCGGCGAAAATTTGCGGTATCAATACTAACCGTACCTTAATCTGGGTTTATGTTCTTGGCGGTGCGTTATCCGGTTTAGCCGGCGCATTATTGGCCGCCCGTACTTATGCCGGTAACCCGTCTTACGGTTTGGCATGGGAGCTTGACGCCATTGCTGCGGCGGTTATCGGTGGGGTTTCCTTGAGTGGTGGTTTCGGTACAATCCCAATGTGTGTTATCGGCGCATTGATTATCGGGACAACCAACAAAGGGCTGAATATGCTTGGTGTTGACCCGTATTGGCAACAAATTGTAAAAGGCGCGATTATCGTTGTCGCCGTATTACTTGATACCTTAAAACGTCGTAAAAAAGGATAAATTTGGGCTCATACGTCACTTCCGTGATTTATGAGCTCCTTAGGAGTGTTGGCAAAGCCAACGTTCAAAATCCGTTGAATTTTTTGACCGCACTTTTAGTGAGTAAAAGAAAAGCCTAGCAAAACTGCTAGGCTTTTTTTGTAGCTCAATGACGAGTCGTTAATAATCCTTCGGATCATAACCATAATAAGCACGCGTGAGGATGTCTTCCATGTCGTTGACCATCGGTAAGCGAGGGTTTGCCGGAGAACATTGGTCTTCAAAAGCGAGGAGTGCTACGTCGCGACGGGCATCCATCCAGGCTTTTTCATCCAGCCCTTGTTCTTTGAAGGACATCTTAATACCGCAACGTTCCGCCAAATCGTAGCAGGCTTGGGCATAAGAGCGCACGCCTTCTTCCGGTGTCGCGCAAGGTAAGCCGAGCATACGGGCGATGTCTTGGTATTTCACATCCGCTTTGTAGTAATTGTATTTCGGCCAGGTTGCGGTTTTTTCCGGACGAGTACCGTTATAACGAATCACATGCGGCATTAAAATCGCGTTGGTACGTCCGTGCGGTGTATGGAAGCGACCGCCGATTTTGTGTGCCAAGGAGTGATTCATCCCTAAGAACGCATTGGCGAATGCCATACCCGCCATGGTGGAGGCGTTGTGCATTCTTTCGCGCGCTTCCGGATCTTTTTCTTTCACGGATTTTTCCAAGAACTCGAACACCAATTTAATGGCTTGCAAGGCAAGACCGTCGGTGAAGTCATTGGCGAGAATGGAGACATAGGCTTCGGTGGCGTGGGTTAATACGTCCAAGCCGGTGTCGGCGGCAACGTGCGCAGGCACGGTCATCACTAATGCCGGATCCACAATGGCAACGGTCGGGGTAAGCGAGTAGTCGGCGATTGGGTATTTTTTGTTGCCTTCGGTGATTACCGCGAATGGTGTCACTTCAGAACCTGTACCGGAGGTGGTCGGAATACCGATAAATCTGGCTTTACGACCTAATTGTGGGAACTTAAACGCACGTTTACGGATATCCATGAATTTTTGAACTAAATCGCGGAAATCCACTTCCGGTTGTTCATAGAATAACCACATTACTTTCGCCGCATCCATTGCCGAGCCACCACCTAAGGCGATGATGGTATCCGGTTTGTAGCTACGAATTAATTCCGTACCGCGACGAACGGTTTCGATGGACGGATCCGGTTCTACATCAGCGAAGAGTTGATAGGTGACGGAATTACCGCGCGCCGTGATTTGATGAGCGATTTTTTCTACGAAACCTAAATCCACCATGGTACGGTCGGTGACGATAACCACGCGTTCCATGCCGCCCATGGATTGAAGATATTGAATTGAATCCCGTTCAAAATAGATTTTTGACGGCACTTTAAACCATTGCATATTGTTTCTCCGTCTGCCTACTCGTTTAATGTTAATTAAATTGACCGCACTTACGTTGTTGCCTACGGAGTTTTTACCGTAAGAGCCGCAACCCAAGGTGAGGGAAGGCAGGAAGGCGTTATACACGTCGCCGATACCGCCGAAGGTGGACGGTGAGTTCCAGATCACACGAATGGCTTTCACGCGTTTACCGAATTCTTTGGCAAGGTCGGCATCTGCCGTGTGAATGGCGGCGGAGTGACCCAAACCGTGGAATTCCACCATTTGTTCCGCTTTTTCTAAACCATCTTCACGGGAGGTGGATTTTAAGAGTGCCAAGACAGGGGAAAGTTTTTCGCGGGTGAGCGGTTCTTTTTCTCCTACTTCTTTACATTCGGCAAGTAAAATGTTGGTGCGTGGCGGTACTTTAAAGCCTGCTTGTTCTGCAATCCACGAGGCAGGTTTGCCCACCACATTGGCGTTGAGTTTGGCGCCCGCACAGTTTTTACTGTTGGCTTTTACGCCGAACATAAACTCTTCCAACATGGCTTTTTCTTTCTTGTTGACCAAATAAACGCCGTAAGACAGCATTTCTTTTACGAAATCATTGTAGATTTCTTCATCAACAATGGCCGCTTGTTCGGACGCGCACACCATGCCGTTATCGAAAGATTTGGACATCACAATGTCATGTACCGCTTGTTTTAAATTGGCGGATTTTTCTACATAGGCAGGTACGTTACCCGCCCCTACGCCCAATGCCGGTTTACCGCAGGAATAAGCAGCTTCCACCATGGCGTTCCCGCCGGTGGCAAGAATGGTGGCGATGCCCGGGTGTTTCATCAATGCGGACGTACCTTCCATGGATGGTTTTTCGATCCATTGAATACAATTTTTCGGTGCACCGGCGGCCACGGCAGCTTCATATACAATGCGTGCGGCGTGCGCGGAAGATTGTTGGGCGGAAGGGTGGAAGGCAAAAACGATTGGGTTACGGGTTTTGAGAGCAATGAGAGATTTGAAGATGGCGGTGGAAGTCGGGTTGGTTGTCGGGGTGATCCCGCAAACGACACCAACGGGATCGGCGATTTCCGTAATGCCCGTCACATCATTTTCGCTTATCACGCCGACGGTTTTCAAATGTCGCATATTGTTTACGACATATTCGCAGGCGAATAAGTTTTTCGTCGCTTTATCCTCAAATACGCCTCGCCCGGTTTCTTCATAAGCGTGCATCGCCAGCACACCATGTTGATCCAGCGCCGCCACTGAGGCTTTTGCCACAATGTAGTTCACCTGCTCTTGATTCAACTGGCGGAATTCTTCCAGCGCAACCAAACCTTTCTCAACCAGAGCATTCACTTCTGCTTGTGCAGGGCTTACTGCATTTTCAACATTACTCATAATGTTTTCTCCTAAAGTTTAAAAATTAAAATATAACTATTTAGGATTATATTGTATGCCCCAGTGATCTTGATCACATTTTTTGTGGATTAGCTTTGAAGTTTGATCTAGATCAAGAAAAGTGACTATTTGGAGTGATTATTATTTATTCAAAAAGAAAGTGAATTAAGGCGTCAAAGAAAGAAAAAGTGCGGTTAAAATTCGTCGTGAATTTTAACCGCACTTTGGTGTTATGGCTTAAGGTAATTCATCAATATCATCTTTATTGACTTTGGCTTGTACCATGTGTTCACGATTCAGACCCAAGTCATAAGCGATAGCGATAGCAATGAAGATGGAAGAATAAGTCCCGAATCCGATACCGATTAATAACGCTAGCGAGAAGCTGTGAATGGTCGGACCGCCAAAGATAAAGAGGGCGATGACCACAATTAACGTTGTGACCGACGTCATAATGGTACGGGAGAGGGTTTGCGTTAAGGAAATATCAATGATGTCGATGGCGGAAATCCGTCTGATTTTACGGAAGTTTTCACGTACACGGTCGAACACCACGATACTGTCGTTTAACGAGTAACCCACCACAGAAAGGATTGCTGCGATGAAGGTTAAATCCATTTCAATTTGCAGGTAGGAAAATGCCCCTAAGGTCACGATAACGTCGTGCGCAAGGGAAAGCACACCGCCTGTCGCCAAGCGCCATTCAAAGCGCATGCCTACATAAACCAACAACATAATAAGTGTTGCTAAGGTGGCATAAATGGCGCCTTGAGTGAGTTCTTCACCCACATTCGGACCCACGAATTCAATGGAGCGAATCTGAATGTCGTTATCCAAATTACTCAGCATTTTCTTCACATGATCGCCGATTTGCGCATCCTCTGTTGCAGGCAGGCGGATCATCACGTCACGTACGCCGCCGGTGGTTTGTACCAATGGGCTTTCAATACCGTTTTGCACTAAAGTCGAACGGATTTTTTCCAAATCCGCCGGTTGAGAAAAGTGGGTATCCACCACCACGCCGCCGGTAAAATCCAATCCCCAGTTGAAGCCTTTGGTAAACACAAAGAACAGGGACACGACAATAATTGCAATCGATGCGAGATAACCCCACATACGGTATTTCATAAACTCAACTAAACGGAAAGGGAGTTTAATGCCTTGAATTTCTCTGATTGGCTGACTTCTGTTTTCTAAATTCACAATATGTTCCTCGCCGTTAAATTGATAATTTATCAATTCGTTTGCCGCCGTATAAGAAGTTCACGATTGCGCGTGTTCCGGTGATTGCGGTAAACATTGAGATGGCAATACCTAAGGATAAGGTGATGGCGAAGCCTTTAATCGGACCGGTTCCCACCGCATACAATGCAACGGCAGTCAAAATGGTGGTTAAGTTAGCGTCGAAAATGGAAGTAAACGCACCGTTATAACCTTCATTAATGGCTTGTTGAATCGGACGACCGTTGCGGATTTCTTCTTTAATCCGCTCGAAGATCAACACGTTCGCATCCACAGACATCCCTACTGCTAATACGATACCGGCAATCCCCGGCATGGTGAGTGTCGCACCCGGCAGTAAAGACATTAATCCGACCAATAAGACGATGTTAGCGATTAAGGCAATATTGGCGATGATGCCGAATTTACGGTAGTAAATCACCATAAATGCCACCACGATCATTAAGCCCCAGAAACTCGCCTGCAACCCTTGTTCTACGTTTTGCGCACCAAGAGATGGACCGATTGTGCGTTCTTCCACGATTTGAATCGGCGCAATTAACGCACCGGAACGAAGTAACACTGCTAGGTTTTGCGCTTCCGCAGGGGAGTCGATGCCGGTAATTTGGAATTGGCTGCCGAAACGACCTTGGATGGTCGCCACGTTAATGACTTCTTCGTGTTTTTGCAAAATGGTTTTGCCGCTTTCGTCTTTTTTACCGCTGTCTTTATATTCAACATACAAAGTCGCCATCGGTTTTTTCAGATTTAAACGGGTGGTTTGCGACATGATTTCGCCGCCCTCGCTATCCAACGTTACGCTGACTTGCGGCAATGAAGTGTTTTGATCGACACCGGAACTGGCGTTGGTAATGTGTTCCCCGCCAAGTACCGCACGTTTATAAAGCACCACCGGGCGATTATTTCTATCGTATTTCACTTCAGAGTCGGAAGGTACCATACCGCGCGCCGCCGCGTCTAAATTGGCGTTTGCGTTGACCATGCGAAATTCAAGCGTTGCTGTCGCACCGAGAATTTCTTTCGCGCGGGCGGTGTCTTGTACGCCCGGCAATTCCACTACGATACGTTCTGCACCTTGGCGTTGAATTACCGCTTCCGCCACACCCAATTCCGTCACACGTTTACGCAAAATACTTAAGTTTTGCTCAATGGCGCTTTCACGTGCTTCGTTTAATGCAGTATCGGATAAACCTAAAGACAAGGTGTTATCGGAGGTTGCTCGCACATCTAAATTCGGGTGCTGTCTGCGCAAATAGCGTTGCACGTCGGAAAGTTGTTGCGCGTTGACTAGGGTAACGCTGGTGCCGAAATTCTCGGTGGATTTAATGGCGCTATATTGATATTTTTCTTTGCGTAATTCGGTTCGCAAGGAATCTTGTAACTGCTCCTGACGTTTGGTCAGTGCGGAATTCATATCCACTTCCATCAGAAAGCGCACGCCGCCGCGCAAGTCTAAGCCCCATTTCATCGGGTTGCCGCCGATGCTGCTTAACCATTTCGGGGTTGCAGGCGCAAGGTTGAGCGCCACAGAATAGTTTGTGCCTAACTTTTCGGTAATTTTGTCTTTGGCGAGTAATTGGGTATCGGTATTGTTAAAACGCACTAAAATCGAGCCGTTTTCCAATACGATGGATTTGGTTGCCAGATCATTATCTTTGAGCACGGATTGAACTTCGCTGAGGACTGTGGAATTAGCTTCCTGACCGCGAGTTCCTGAAATTTGTACGGCAGGGTCTTCACCGTAAAGATTTGGAAGAGCATATAAAATACCAATGGCGACCACAAAGATCACCATTAGATTCTTCCATAAAGGGTAACGATTTAACATAGATTTCCTGTTCCCTTGAGGAATGTAAAATTAAAGGGTTTTGATTGTGCCTTTCGGTAATACCGCCGCAATGTAGTTACGGTTGATGGTCACTTCAGTGCTATCGTTTAAGGCGATAACGATACTATCGCTATTTTCCACCACTTTGGTGATTTTGCCGATAATACCGCCGGCGGTAAGCACTTCGGTGCCTTTGGCTAATTCGGACATGAGTTTTTTGTGTTCTTTATTTCTTTTTGCTTGCGGACGATAAATCATGAAATAGAAAATCAATCCGAACATGACGAAAATAAATAACATTGACATTGGGCTGCCTTGTTGCGCTTCCATTCAAATTTCCTTTTAGTTAATGAAAATATAAAGACGCCGTGAAGCGTCCGTAACTGATAAAAATCGCCGCCTAAAATACCATAATTCCGCTGAAATGTGAAAATGATATTGTAAAAACGGCGGTAAAAAAGACTGCACTTTGGCGGTCTTCCGACTAATTTTTATCTAAATCCAAATCGGCTTTGTATTCAATCCGATCTTTGTTTTTCAGTTCGATGGAAACATCCAGTTCCTGATCGCCCCGTTTAAATTTTAAATCCGCATCATCACGTTTGATTTCGGACTCTTCGATACGGAATCCGCGATCTTTGGCGTGTTCAATCACACGTTTGGCAAGGGGACGCACATCATCACCGTATAGCCGAAACTCCACTTCATATTCACCGCGATCCTGACGATCTACTTTCACCACCTCGGCGTTGCGGGGTTTATAAATATCACTCGGAATAGATTTCGCCGACACAGTAGTTGAAGTCAAACCAAGTACAGTCGCCAATAGCGTAGCTTTCAGAATATTTTTCATAGAAATCCTTATGGATAACAAAATGTTATGTAACATCAACAATCAGTTGTCGATCTTACGAATTTTGAGTTGCCGATGTTGCGCATTCACTTCAAGAACACAATGCTGTTTTTCGCAAAGTAAACGAAATTCTTCAACAGTGCTTTCAGCTGAAAGCAACACGACTAACTCGTCACCCGCCGTTAGCCTTACTAATGCTTTTTTCGTCATTAACAAAGGCAACGGACAGCGATAATCCCGCGTATCAAGTTGATATTCCATACTTTATTGATTATGGGTTATCGCTGCAACTGACGACGGTTTGACATGATTTTCCCGATGGAGTTCAATTCAGCCTCCGACAGGTGCTGTTTGCCCAGTTCAAATAACGGCTCTTCCAATGCGATATGTTTATCGTAACCCAACACCACGTTATTGATTAATTCGACGTCCACATTATCCTGCTCGCCGCTCAACAGGGCTTCCAGCTGGGCGGATAATTTCGCCCAATTATCGTGCAAAATCACATGCTGTCTTTCCAACTCGTCAATGTCTTTCTGCGCTTCCGGCACATATTTTACCAACATCGGGAAAAAATCCTTTTCCTCGTCGTCATGGTGCAATGGCGCGGATTGGTTGAAGTAATTCAGAATTTGTTGCACATCATTTTTCACCGCCTGATTACAACCATGTTTCGCCAAATAATCGGGCAAAATCGTCAACTGGCGACAAAAACGCTTCACTTTGCCATGGCAGGCATACAGCATCTCAATAGGTTCGTTCCAACTGGCGAATTGTTGGGGTTCAAGGATTTGCATAAGTGCTCCTGTGGTTGGGAAAAGTGCGGTCGATTTAAAAAACGTTTTTGAAAACGACCGCACTTTTCACTGATTATTTCCCGGATTCCGCTAATTGCAACGGCGGAACGGGTTTGCCGATTCTAGCATAAAATTCCACCACAAAATCATTAAAGCGATCGTCTTCAATTGACTGACGAATTTCCGCCATTAAGCGTTGGTAATAACGTAAATTGTGAATGGTATTCAGGCGCGCGCCGAGGATTTCGCCGCATTTATCCAAGTGATACAAATAGGCTTTGGTGTAATGTTTGCAGGTGTAGCAATCACAGTGCGGATCCAGCGGGCTTACGTCGTCGCGGTATTTAGCGTTGCGGATTTTCACGATGCCGTCGGTGACGAATAAATGTCCGTTGCGCGCATTGCGGGTCGGCATGACGCAGTCGAACATATCGATACCGCGACGTACGCCTTCCACCAAATCTTCCGGTTTACCTACGCCCATTAAATAGCGCGGTTTATCGGTTGGGATTTGCGGGCAAATGTATTCCAAAATGCGGTGCATATCTTCCTTCGGTTCGCCCACGGCTAAACCGCCCACTGCGTAGCCGTCAAAGCCGATATTCACCAACCCTTCCAAGGAAACTTTGCGCAATTCCTCAAAGGTACCGCCTTGGATAATGCCGAACAGCGCATTTTTATTGCCTAATTCATCAAAACGGTTGCGGCTACGCTGCGCCCAACGTAAGGACAATTCCATGGATTGTTTGGCGTAATCGAAGGTTGACGGATAAGGCGGACATTCGTCGAAAATCATCACAATGTCGGAACCCAGATCATATTGAATTTCCATGGATTTTTCCGGCGATAAAAAAATGCGTTCGCCGTTAATCGGATTTTGAAATTTCACGCCTTCTTCGGTAATTTTGCGCAATTTGCCCAAACTGAACACTTGGAATCCGCCGGAATCGGTCAAAATCGGTCTGTGCCATTGCATAAAATCGTGCAAATCACCGTGCTTACGCATCACTTCCTGCCCCGGACGTAACCACAAATGGAAGGTGTTACCGAGCAAAATTTCCGCACCGGTAGCACGTACTTCTTCCGGTGTCATGCCTTTTACCGTGCCGTAAGTTCCTACAGGCATAAATGCCGGCGTCTCAACCGTAAACGTGCCTTGCGGGCGTTCAAACACCAAGCGACCGCGACGGGCGTTGCCAATGGTTTTATCTAATTCATACTTCATTCAATTTCCTCAACGAATAAACAGTTCGAAGGTTTTTAGTCAATAAAAAAGCCTGTTTAAATATACAGGCTTCATGCTATAATTTTTGGCAATGCTCTTTAGAGCAGAGGCGGATCTGTGAAAAATCAGTCCGCCAGTTGCACCTGACGGGCTGTTTAAGTAGATCCTTAATTTTTCACAATATCCAATTAAGGATAAAAATTATGATTAAATTTATTGTTAAATTAATCATCGTTATTCTGCTTTGCCTGCTATTAAGAGGTAGCGCTGGCTAAGCAGATTCACCGATTCAAGGAATGGTTCCCGCCATTCCTTGTTTTTTATTTTATGACTTGCCCGAAAATAAGTCAAACTTCGCCTTTTCCCATTCTTAAAGAAGTTTCAATTTTTTTTCTATAATTGTTGTCAAAGAAACTAAGATTTTTCTTGAAAAAGCTATTTTTTGTATTAGTATGCAAATTTATGGCTTTATGTTGATTATTTATTCACTTGGGAACACAGTTTATGCAACGGAGAGAGCTTCTGAAATTAACCGGCGCAGCCGTTATCGGCATGACGATTGCGCCATCGCTCATGGCGAAAAAGAAAGGCACGGGTAATGGTTCCGCTATGCTGCATTTGAATTTTAATGAAAATTCATTAGGCATGTCTGAAAAAGCCAAGCAGGCGGTTATAAATAGCATCGGTATTGGTTCCCGTTATCCTGATGACCAACGTAGTGAATTAATCCGCCGATTAGCCGAAAAATATAATCTGGAAGATAATTTCGTGTCTTTAGGAAACGGTTCTTCCGAAAATATTCGGGGGATTATTCAATCACAGGTTTTCAAAGCAAGACAAGCCAAGCAAACGGTTCAATTAATTGTACCGGATCCTACCTTTAATTATGCCGAATTATATGCGCAAGCAATGAATGTGTCGGTTGTCAAAGTGCCGTTGGCAGATGACTTCCTATTTGATTTGGATAAATTGCAGGAAGCCGCCGAGAAGTTCAGTGGTGTTAGTATTATCTACTTGTGTAACCCGAATAACCCGACTTCAACCGTTACGCCGGCAAAAGAATTATTTCACTGGATTAAAAAATCACCGGAGAATTATTTCTTCTTATTGGATGAAGCCTATGCGGAATATGTGCAGGATCCCGAGTTTGAAAGCGGCGTTAAATTGATTAAACAAGGCTTTAAAAATGTTGCTGTTACCCGCACGTTCTCCAAGTTTTATGCCATGGCAGGTTATCGCGTCGGCTATATGTTGGCTAATTCCGATGTGGTGGAAGAAGTGGATAAATTCATGTCCATTGATAACAATAATATTGCGGGCGTAGTTGCTGCATTGGCTTCCTTAAAAGATAAAACCTTTGCAGAACTCAGCTTACAAAGCAACAATGCATCCCGTCAAATTGTGGAAAAAGCATTGTCAGAGCTGGAATTGGACTTTGCGCCTTCTAACGGAAATTTCATTTTCCACGAGATTAAAGGTGATGTGCCGCAATACCAAGAGCGCATGAAAGAAAACGGCATTCTGGTGGGGCGTGAGTTTTTACCGATTCAAAACTGGAGTCGTTTAACGTTAGGTACACCCGAAGAAATGCAACGTTTTGTCAGCGTGTTAAAAGAGTTTCGGCAAAAAGGCTGGGTGTAAAATAAGTGAAGTAAAAATAAAGGTGGGGCAATCTCACCTTTATTCTTTCTGAAATCCGTTATTCCAATCCCTTCACATTCGGGTTTTTACTGATAAACATAGCATCGCCGTAACTGAAAAAACGATAGTGATTTTCCACCGCACTTTTATAGGCATTCATTGTGTGCGAAAAACCCGCAAAGGCAGAAACCAACATAATCAGCGTACTTTCCGGCAAATGGAAGTTGGTAATCAAGCAATCTACCACGCGGAATTTTTTGCCCGGATAAATAAAGATAGAGGTATCGGAAAAATACGGTTCAATGAGCACCGCACTTTGCTTTTCTTCTGCTCCCAATGCCGCGCTTTCAATGGAGCGTACCGATGTCGTCCCCACCGCAATCACACGTTTGCCCGCTTTTTTCGTGGCTAAAATGGCATCGCAAACCGCTTGCGGCACTTCCACATATTCTGCGTGCATAATGTGATCTTCAATATTTTCCACGCGCACCGGTTGGAATGTCCCCGCGCCGACGTGTAGTGTCACAAACGCAAAACTTACCCCTTTGGCTTTGAGTTGCGCCAATAATTCATCATCAAAATGTAAGCCCGCCGTCGGTGCCGCAACCGCCCCCGGCACTTTGTTATAGACAGTTTGGTAACGCTCCTGATCCGCTTCTTCATCAGGACGATCAATATACGGCGGCAACGGCATATGCCCGATTTGCTGCAACACATCAAAAAGTGCGGTCTGTTTTTCGGCTATTTCGATCTCAAATAAACTACCTTGGCGACCAATCATCAAGGCTTTTATGCCATTGCCCTCGCCTAATTTATCCTCGCCTAAAACCAGCTCAGTGCCTTCCTTCGGTGCTTTGGAGGCACGCACATGGGCGAGAAAACGGGAATCGCTCAACACGCGCTCCACCAATACTTCAATTTTCCCACCACTGATTTTGCGCCCGAACATCCGCGCAGGAATCACGCGGGTGTTATTGAATATCATCAAATCACCCGGATTAACCAGTTCCAACACATCAGCAAAAGTGCGGTGAAAAATTTCCCCGTTTTCGCCGTTCAGCTGTAACAAACGGCTGGCGGTTCGTTCCGGTTTCGGATAACGGGCAATCAATTCGTCAGGTAAATCAAAATAAAAATCGGCAACACGCATAATGGAAAAGTCGGTTTGAAAAAGAGGGCGGTAGTCTAGTGCGAATCGGGGAGAATCTCAAGGGAAAATAAGTAATGGTTTGAAAAGAGATAATGTTAGTGCCTTTCTTAAATACAAGCGGTGCCTATTCTAATAAAATTTCTTCTGAAATCTCACTTTCCTCAAGACGAAAAAAAAGCCCTTTCAAGGGGGAAGGGCTGAATAAAGTATTTGGAGTCATATTTTTTTAGGGTATGGCGCGCATTATATACACCTAAATTAAGATTGCAACATTTATTTAACAAAAAATTAACTTTTCTTTTCGTGCGGGTTGCGGGTGTTGGTGTTGACCAGGTTTCGCATGAGCAATGCGTAGTCCAAGTGAATGTCTTGCGGCACGTCTAAGAAGACAAAATGTCCGTCGCCTAATGCGGCATCCACTTCGGCGTTTTTACGATTGAGCATTTTGTTGATTTTAAACACCACGTTGCCTTGTGGTGTCATCATTTCCACTTCGTCGCCGAGCAGGAATTTATTTTTCACGGCAACTTCCGCCATGCCCTGTTCGTTGCGTTTGCCGGTGAATTCACCGACAAATTGCTGACGGTCGGAAATGGAGTAGCCGTAGTCATAATTTTGGTATTCGTCATGCGTGTGACGACGCAGGAAGCCTTCGGTGTAGCCACGATGCGCCAAAGATTCCAGCGTGTCCATCAGGCTTTCGTCGAACGGTTTGCCGGCGGCGGCATCATCGATGGCTTTGCGATAAACTTGGGCGGTGCGGGCGCAATAGTAGAAAGATTTGGTACGACCTTCGATTTTTAAGGAATGCACGCCAAGTGCGGTGAGTTTTTCCACATGTTGTACGGCGCGCAAATCTTTCGAATTCATGAAATAGGTGCCGTGTTCGTCTTCAAAGGCGGTCATTTGTTCGTCCGGATTTTGCGCTTCGGTGTAAAGGAAGACTTTGTCGGTGACGGCGCCTTCGCCCAAGGTCGGCGCAACATTTTTCACTTCAATTTGTTGGCTTGGGTCGATTTTCGGCACGATGTTGCCGACGTCGTCCAATTTGCCTTCTTCCATGTTGTATTCCCATCGGCAGGCGTTGGTGCAGGTGCCTTGGTTCGGATCCCGTTTGTTGATGTAGCCGGAGAGCAGGCAACGACCGGAATATGCCATGCAAAGGGCGCCGTGCACGAAAATTTCCAGTTCAATGTCCGGCACTTGTTGGCGGATTTCGGCAATTTCATCGAGGGAAAGCTCGCGCGACAAAATCACGCGGGTCAAGCCCATTTGCTTCCAGAATTTCACTGTTGCCCAGTTCACCGCGTTGGCTTGTACGGAAAGGTGAATATCAATGTCGGGGAAGTGCTCGCGCACCAGCATAATCAAGCCCGGATCGGACATGATCAGCGCGTCCGGGTTCATGTCGATCACCGGTTGTAAATCTTTAATAAAGGTTTTTAGTTTGGAATTGTGCGGGGCAATGTTCACGACCACATAGAATTTTTTGCCAAGGGCGTGGGCTTCATCAATGCCGATTTTTAAATTCGCGTGATTGAATTCGTTATTGCGCACGCGCAGGCTGTAACGAGGTTGACCGGCATAGACTGCGTCCGCACCGTAAGCAAAGGCGTAACGCATATTTTTTAAGGAGCCGGCAGGGGAAAGTAGTTCGGGTTTAAATTGGGTTGTCATAAAAGTCTCTAGGTCTGATCTCAAGTCAGGAATTTGCCCAAGGCAAATCGTAAAGACGGCTATTTTAGGCGGATTTTGGCTTTTGTAAAGCAAAAGTGCGGTGCTTTTTGGCGGTGTTTTTAACGAAGCAAAACGCCCGCGTCATCGGCGGGCGTGAGGTGGTGCATAAAAGACTAAATCTTGGATTTATTGGTCAAGCCGATATACAGGCAAACGACAAAGCCGATCACTAAAACATAGGGCGTAGATTGTGTCACGCCTACCGGGGAAGCGGCAAGGGCAAAATTATGCGCAGCAGCTGCACCTAATAACATACCCAAAACAAAAAGCGCTGCGTCATTGTTGCCTTCGCCGATGTTCACCAATTGCTTGCCCGGACAGCCTCCGCCGAGGGAGAAGCAAAGCCCGCAGAGTGCCATCGCCAGGAAATTCCAAACATATTGATTGTGGGCGATGGGTTGTTTTTCAAATCCCACATGGAATTGTCCGAGCAGGCTGTTGGTGAGGGCGGCGAATACGATTAATGCAATGACGCCGTTTAATAAGTGTGCATCACGGAACAGCACAAAATTACGAAATGCGCCGATGGTGCAAAAACGGGATTTTTGCATGAGCACGCCAAGTAATAACCCGCCGCCAAGAGACAGCCAAAGGGTGGCGTGTTGTGCTCCGGGGCCTTTTTCGGAAAAGTACACAGGCAGGTTTTCACCGAATTTAAATTGCGTCAAAAGCAACACCAATAAAATCAGGCTGAATATCGGACCGATTAAGCCTGAAGATGTGCTTTGTTCGGCAGATTTGCCTAAGGAAAAGCCTCGGTTTGCGAAAAAAATGCCGCCCATGACACCAGCGAATAAGCCGACGATGCCGGCAATTGCGGTTAAATCACCACCGCCTAAGCGTAAATAAGCACGCCACGGGCAACCCAAGAAAATAAGTGCGCCAATCATGGCAAAGAAGCCCAAGCTAATGCGCGCTAAAGGCGCCGATCCACCGCGCGGACGGAATTCTTTGGAAAGATATGCGCTGATTAATGCGCCCAACACCAAGCCGATAAGTTCAGGGCGGAGATATTGGACGGGGGCGGCGCGATGTAAGCCTAGTGCGCCGGCAGTGTCACGCAAGAAACAGGCTGCGCAAAAGCCCATATTGCCGGGATTGCCATCGTAGGTTAGAAGTGGAGCAACGATACCAAGTGCAGCACCTGCAACCACAGGCCAAGTTAAGATTTTCATAATAAGACCCTTGTGATATCTGATGTTAAATTGAATGGTGTTTTTAATTTCTTAAAAACGTTTTCATTGTAAAAAGACGATGAACATAAGGGAAGTTTCTTATGATGATATTGTGAGCGGGATCAAGGATTTATTTTTGTCTGAAAAAACGACCGCACTTTTGATGAGGATGGGCGGCGTTTTCGCTTAAAGTGCGGTAGATTTTTACGGTGTTTTTTGATGTAGGCTAATAAATATTCAGATGATAATGAATTGCATTTGGTGTGGGGTTATAATCATCTTGTCGTTCGTTTCTCAGACGGGCGTGCATTTTCATTTGACGACGTAAAAGGAGTAAAAATATGTTAAAAAACATTGAAAAAGCCACTGTGCTTAAACTTAACGATCTTTTGGCATATCAAGACGGACAAGTCATCAGCAAGACATTCTCACAAAACCCGGCGGTAGGGTTGACTATGTTTTGCTTACCGAAAGGCGAAGAAATCAGCGCCCATAAATCCCGTGGCGATGCGTTGGTTACTATGCTGGAAGGTAAAGCCCGAATTACTATCGACACCACCGACTATGAAGTCAACGCCGGCGAAAGCATCGTCCTCCCGGCAGACATTCCCCATGCATTATATGCGCTGGAGAATTTTAAAATGTTTTTGACTGTGGTGTTCCCGAAAGAGGGGAGATAGGGTGAAGGTGGAAGGGCACTTGAGAAAGTGCCTTTTTATTATTGAGCTTGTCTGAATTCTGCGTTTTAGTAAACATCTAATCTATCTCGCTTGCCCACGGATAAAACAAAAATATAAATTTGGTTATCATTGACCTCATAAACTAAATAAATGATAGAGAATATTTAATAGAAAACCCAAAACCTTTGTTACCTAGAAATAATAAAGACAAATAAGATAGGAAATTTGGACACTCTAGAAAATTGGCGGAACGGACGGGACTCGAACCCGCGACCCCCTGCGTGACAGGCAGGTATTCTAACCAGCTGAACTACCGCTCCGAATTAGAATAGATAAAAAGAATTGGCGGAATGGACGGGACTCGAACCCGCGACCCCCTGCGTGACAGGCAGGTATTCTAACCAGCTGAACTACCACTCCGCACAGGTGAGGTGCATAATAATGGCGGCGGGGCATTCCGTCAACTTTTTTTTTCTCTTTTGGGGTTACTTGTTTAATCGGTGAACGATTTTATTATTGCAAGGTTTTTTCCTGAGATTGACGGTCCCACAGGCAATTATCCTTGCTTTTTTTGTTGATCAATTTGAGGTATTCCAAGTGCGCTTGCAGCTCTTCTTCCGTGGGTGTAAGCAGACGTAAATTGTGGGAAAAAGCAACCGCACTTTGCACTTGCTGCTCGTTGACGTGCTGAACAATTTCCGGTTCGTTTTCGTCAAACAGGCTGGTTTGTCCGCCCGTCATGGCAAGGTACACGTCCGCCAGAATCTCCGCATCCAGTAACGCGCCGTGCAGGGTGCGTTTACTGTTATCAATGCCTAAACGACTGCATAACGCATCCAAGTTGTTTTTCTTGCCGGGATACATTTGACGCGCCATAGTCAGCGTGTCGGTGACTAGGCAAATATCATTGGTCTTAATCGGCAGATTCAGTTTGGCAAATTCATAATCCATGAAACCCACATCGAAGGGCGCGTTGTGAATAAGCAACTCGGCGCCCTTGATGTATTCGATAAATTCATTGGCGACCTGGCTAAAATCCGGTTTATCCGCCAGCATTTCGTCGGTGATGCCGTGCACCTTGATCGCCTCGGGATCCACCGGGCGATTCGGTTTAATATAAATGTGAAAATTATTGCCGGTGTAACGGCGGTTGATCATTTCCACCGCACCGATTTCAATAATGCAATGGCCTTCATAATGGGCGCCCAACTGGTTCATACCGGTAGTTTCCGTATCCAGTACAATTTGGCGATTCGGGTTAATTTGAATACTCATAACTTAGCTTTTTATCCGCAAAAATTTCGGGTATTATCGCCGCATTTGAAATAAATTAGTAGTCAATATGCGCAAACAAATCGAAATTTTTACCGACGGCTCCTGCCTTGGCAACCCCGGCGCGGGCGGCATCGGCATTTTGTTACGTTATAAACAACATGAAAAACGGCTGTCCAAAGGCTTCTTTTTAACCACCAATAACCGCATGGAATTGTTAGCGGTGGTGGAGGCGTTAAACAGCCTGAAAGAGCCTTGCGACATTCATTTATACAGCGACAGCCAATACATGAAAAACGGTATCACCCAATGGATTTTCAACTGGAAGAAAAACAATTGGAAGGCGAGCAGCGGCAAACCGGTGAAAAATCAGGATTTATGGATAGCGTTAGATCAAGCCATAGCCCGCCACAAGGTAGATTGGCGCTGGGTGAAAGGGCATGCGGGGCATTGTGAAAATGAAATTTGCGATCAGTTGGCAAAGCAGGGCGCGGAAAACCCCACGTTAAATGATGAAGGGTATCGGTCGGAGGCGTAAATTCTCTTGGAAAAAAGACCGCACTTTATGTGATACAGCATAAAGTGCGGTCTTTTTTTTTCGGCGTTTTTGAGTTGCTTCCTGATTAATTTGCTTCGCTCGACGGCTGTTGTGCGATGGCTAAAAATTCCTTGAAAAAAGTCGGGAAAGTTTTTGCCGTGCAGTTCGGATCCAAAATCGTCACCGGCGTGTCGGAAAGCGCGATGAGCGCAAAGCACATCGCCATGCGGTGATCGTTGTAAGTTTCGATTTCCGCCGCTTTAAAATCCGTGAGTTTTAACGGTTGAATGCGGATAAAATCCTCGCCTTCTTCCACCTCTGCGCCCACTTTGCGCAGTTCTGTCGCCATGGCGGTTAAGCGATCCGTTTCTTTCACGCGCCAGTTGTAAATGTTACGAATGACGCTTTCGCCCTCGGCAAATAATGCGGTAGTGGCGATGGTCATGGCGGCGTCGGGAATGTGATTCATGTCCATATCCACGCCGTGCAACGGGGCGTGTTCCACCTGGATGAAATCCTCACCCCACGTGATTTTAGCCCCCATTTTTTCCAATACATCGGCAAATAAACGGTCGCCTTGAATGCTGTTTTTGCCGATGCCTGTCACTTTGACCTTGCCTTTAATGGCGCCCGCTGCCAAGAAATAAGATGCAGAGGAAGCGTCGCCTTCCACCAAAAACGAACCCGGGGATTGATAGGCTTGTTTGCCTTTTACGACGAAGCGTTGGTAGTTCCGGTTCTCCACGCTCACGCCGAAGATTTTCATCATGCCGAGGGTGATGTCGATATAAGGTTTGGAGACCAGTTCGCCGATAATTTCAATTTCGCTGTCGCCTTCCGCCAGCGGTGCCGCCATTAAAAGTGCGGTCAAAAATTGCGATGAAATGGAACCGTCGATTTTAATCGTGCCGCCACGTAAGCCTGTGTTACGAATGGCAATGGGCGGATAACCTTCGTTTTCCAAATAACGAATGTCCGCGCCTGCTTGTAGCAATGCATCGACCAAATGACGAATCGGGCGTTCTTTCATACGCGGTTCGCCGGTTAAAATCACTTCATTTTGTGCCGAAACGCCTTCACGCGCCAAGCAAAGCGCCGCCGTGAGCGGACGCATTGCCGTGCCGGCATTGCCCAAAAATAACGCCAAACCGTCGTGCCACTGAAACGCGCCGCCCAAGCCTTGTACTTCACAGACGGATTTATCGTCGGACAAAGTATATTGTACGCCGAGCTGTTTTAAGGCGTTGAGCATATGGCGGATGTCGTCACTGTCCAGTAGATTAGTGACTTTCGTCGTGCCGTGCGCCAATGCCGCTAATAATAAGGCGCGGTTGGAAAGGCTTTTCGAGCCGGGCAAATTGATCGTACCCTCAACGCGGGCAATGGGGTTGAGCGTAATGGAAATTGCTTGTTGCATAAATCGTCCGTTATAAGCCTAAAATTTCGCTAAGTGCGGTTAAAAAACGCTGATTTTCTTCCGGCAAACCGATGCTGATACGCAGATGATTCGGCAAGCCGTAACCGGCAAGTGGGCGCACAATCACGCCTTTGCGTAGCAATGCCTGATAAATCGGCGCGGCAGGTTGTTGCAAATCCAGCATCACGAAATTGCCTTTGGACGGCACATAGCGCAAGCCTTTTTCATCAAAGAAGTTCTGCAACAATTGCAAGCCGATTCGGTTATTTTCGGCGACTTTCGCTACAAATTCGTCATCTTGAATCGCTGCGGTCGCGGCAGCAAGCGCCAGGCTATTGCAGTTAAACGGCTGGCGTACGCGATTTAGTAGCCCCGCGATTTCTACCGAGGACGCAGCATAACCGATACGCAAACCGGCTAATCCGTAGGCTTTGGAAAGGGTGCGGCACACGATAAGATTCGGGTATTTTGCCAATAAGCCGAAAGAATCCACACGCTCGCTTGGATCGGTAAATTCCACATAGGCTTCGTCCAACGCTACAATCACCTGCGGTGGCACTTGGGCTAAAAAGTCTGAAATTTCTACCGCACTTGAGAAGCTGCCTGTCGGGTTGTTCGGGTTGGCGATGTAAATCAATTTGGTTTTTGGTGTAATGGCTTTCAGAAATGCCTGCAAATCATTGCCGTAATTTTTCGCCGGAATTTCTACACGCTTGGCGTTCAAGGCTTGGCTGATTAACGGATAAACGATAAAGCCGTATTGGGAATAAATCACTTCGTCCTGCTCGGAAGCAAAGGTGTGGGCGATGAGTTCGATCAAATCGTTGGAACCGTTGCCGAGGGTGATTTGCTCCGGCTGTAAACCGAATTTTTCGGAAACCGCCTGTTTGAAATAAAATCCGTTGGAATCGGGGTAAAGATTGAGGCTGTTTAATTGCGCTTCAATGGCTTTTTTGGCACTTGGCGGCAAGCCGAAAGGGTTTTCGTTGGAGGCAAGTTTGATGATGTTTTCGATGCTTAATTCCCGTTCCAATTCTTCAATGGGTTTGCCCGCTTGATAAGGCAACAGTGTTTTGACGCCTTCATTGGCGCGATCAAGATATTGCATGGTTGCTCCGAGTGAGTGATAGAGGAAAAGTGCGGTGGAAAATTTGGGTGTTTTTTACATCTTCCCCTCGCCCGTTTACGGGAGAGGGTGGAGAAAATCCATAGGATTTTCGGAGGGAGAGGGGAGTTGGTTTGCCCTCTCTCTGACAAAAATTGCGCAATGCAATTTTTGTCGTCTCTCTCCCGCAAGCGGGCGAGAGGAATTATTTCACCGCACTTTTATGATACTTACGTGTTTTCTTCCGCGAATTTTTTCATAAAGGCAATCAACGCTTGCACGCCTTCAATCGGCATCGCGTTATAGATAGAGGCGCGCATACCGCCCAACACTTTGTGACCTTTTAACGCTTGCAAGCCTGCAGCGGTGGCTTCGGCGACGAATTTTGCATTCAGTTCGTCATTGTCGGTGGTGAAGGTCACATTCATTAAAGAGCGGTTGGCTTTTGCCACGTTATTGCAATAGAAATCGCTGCCGTCTAAATAATCGTAAAGCAATTTGGCTTTGGCGAGGTTGCGTTGTTCGATTTCCGGTAAGCCGCCGATGGACAATAAATGTTTGAATACCAAAGCGCACAAATACCACGCAAAAGTCGGCGGGGTGTTGATCATGGAATCGCTGTTTTTCTGGATTTCATAATTCCAAATGGACGGTGTGGCTTTGCGCGCGTGACCGATTAAATCATCGCGTACGATAACGATAGTGATGCCCGCCGGACCGAGATTTTTTTGTGCGCCGGCATAGATTAAACCGAATTTGCTGACATCTACTTTGCGGGAAAGAATGGTAGAGGAGAAGTCTCCCACTAACACGCCGTTGCCCACGTTCGGCACGTCAAAAATTTCCACGCCGCTGATGGTTTCGTTCGGGCAGTAGTGAACGTAATCGTATTGTTCGGCAATGTCGCTGAAATCGAGGGATTTTACTTTGAGTTCATCGCCCGGTTCTAAAATGTTGATTTCATCAATTTCGCCGAAAGAACGGGCTTCTTTGGCGGCGGTGGCAGACCAGTGACCGCTGTTTAAATATAAGGCTTTGCCGTTTTCACGTAATAAATTCATTGGAATTGCCGCGAACTGGCCGCGCGCGCCGCCTTGTAAAAACAGCACTTGATAATTGTCGGGAATATTATAGAGCTTGCGAAAATCCGCTTGGGATTGGGTGATTAATTCCATGAACAATTTGCCGCGGTGGCTTACTTCCATCACGGAGGTGCCTTGCCCTTGCCAGTTCAGTAATTCTTGTTGCGCTTGTTCTAACACCGCGGTGGGCATCATCGCCGGACCGGCGCTGAAATTAAATACGTTCGCCATATAATTATTTCCTTAAAATAAATAAAAAGAGAACTACGTTTTATCACCTCGCTGTTTTCTAATCAATGTTTTTTACGCAAATTTTAGGAATTTCTCCATCTTGCCGAAAAAAGCGCGAATTCTTTGACGAAATAGCGAAAAAAGGCTACATTATCGCCATTCATTTTTTTATAACAAGGGAGCAAATCGATGGACAATGTGAATAAATCTTTTCAGGATGTTTTGGAGTATGTGCGTATGTATCGTTTAAAAAATAAACTCTTGCGCGATATGGAAGATAACAACCGTAAAATTCGCGATAACCAAAAACGCGTATTGTTGCTGGATAACTTAAACCAATATATGCGTGACGACATGACAGTGAAAGATGTGCGTGCGATTATCGAAAATATGCGTGATGACTATGAAAACCGCGTAGACGACTACATTATCCGCAACGCCGAATTGTCCAAACAACGTCGCGAAATCAATAGCAAAATGAAAAATCAAACCAAATCCCACAACGAATCCGCAAAGAAAGCATAAGCGGAGTTCCATGAAAATAACGGCGACCTTCTCAGTCGCCGTTTTGTTTTTTTTTAAAACGCCGCCATTCGGCACGGTAGAAAAACACCCTATAAAACGACCGCACTTTGATCGTGAAAATCAAAGTGCGGTCTGTTTTTACGGTATTTTTTAATTACCAGTATTGATTAATTTCGGCGCGAATCGCTTCGGCGGTGGCTTTGCCGTTTTCGCCGACTAATGCGCGACCGGCGATGAAGGCTTTGGCGTTTTTAATGTCTTTAAACAGATGAATGTCTTTTGGCACGATGCCGCCGGTAATGGAAAGTTGAAGTCCTAAAGCGGAGAGTTGTTTCATCAGTTCTACGTCTTCCGGTGTCCAACCTTTGCCGGCAAGTTCGGCGTCGCGAGAGCGGTGATAAATGGCTTGCGTTACGCCTAAATCAACCCAATCTTTGGCGTCGTCCAATGTCCAGTTGCCATAAATTTCAATTTGGATTTCTTTTTTCACTCTGAGGTTCGGATGCTCCGCGTTGAATTCATCGGCGACTTTTTTACAGGCGGCTTTGGTTGCCGGGTGGGCGGCTGCGGAGACGGTGAGCCAGTCGGCACCCGCTTCAAAAGCCATTTTTGCCAAAATAGCGCCGCCGTCGGTGGTTTTTAAGTCACATACGATAATGTGATCCGGATGTAATGCGCGCAGGGTGGAGACCGCTTTCATGCCCTCGGCGCAGGCAAGAATCGTGCCTACCTCAATGATTTCTACAAGGCTTTCTGCTTGTTTGGCATCGGCAACGGCTTTTTCTAAACTGAGTGAATCCAGGGCGATTTGAAGTAATGGTTTGCTCATTTTTGCTTCCTCTTTTGATATTCGTTGATAAAAGTGCGGTGATTTTTAAAGATGTTTTTTGGCTTGAATGGGATTAACTATTCAGCGCTGCGTCAATTACCGCCAGAACTTCTTCTGTGGTGTTGCAATCCAGGAATTTTTGGATATTCACGCCGTCGTCGCTATCGGGATCGTCGAAGATTTGGGTGATTTCCATAATGCCTTCCATGTGGGAGTTGGAGTCGCTGCCGGCGAGGGTGAGTAACACAGAAATGGATTCGCCGTTGAGATCCACCGGTGCGGTTAAGGTGGTTAAGCCGAATGCGGTTTTTATCACGCCTTCTTCCGGACGTGCGTGAGGCATGGCAAGCCCCGGTGCCAGTACGATGTAAGGCCCGAGTTTTTTGATGTTATCGACAATGTGGTCATAATAACGCGGCTCGATGGCACCGGAGGCGACTAAGAGATCCGTTCCGATTTTAATGGCTTCTTCCCAAGTTGATGCGGTTTGATTAAGTTTGATGGAATTATTTTCAATAAGGGATTCTTTTAACATAGCGTTACTCCTTTTAAGTAGGACTTCTCCTGTGTGCAGGAGAAGTCGGTAGGTGATTAGGCGGAATGATGTTTATTAATTAATTCGACCAATTCATCGCCGAAAGAGTTCGGGTTAAGCATATTTTGTACACCAAGTACGGCTTTGCCTTCGCCCACTTCGATTTCGCCGGCTAAGTGTTTGGAAGCGACGATGATGTCCACTTCATTTAATTTGCCTTTGTAGTCTGTCACGGCGCAGGAATCCATAATATTCGGAATGCCGCGTTTGTCCAGGTAACCTTTGATCTTCATTTTCATCATCATGGAGGAGCCTTGACCGGAGCCGCATACGGCTAAGATGCGAATCGGGCGATCGCCACTTTGTTCCACGGTTTGCGCTTGGCTTTGCATTTCAGTGACCGGTTCGTCATCTAAATTGTAGCCGTCCATTTGTTCCAAGGTTTTGCCTGCGGCAGCGGCTGCGGCTTCGTCAGCACGTAATTTTTTAGAGGCGAAGAACATGTAAACCAAGGATAAGGCGACGATAACAAAGAAGAAGAACGGAACGCTGACGATCCCCTGTAAGACCGGCGGGAATAACAACGCCCAGTCAGCCATACCCATCCAGCCGTTGAAAGTCGTGCCTTGGCTGGCTAAGAGTTGAATGACCCAAGCGGAACCTAATACTTCAACGATACCCATCACGAAACAGATTTTCATGACCGCTTTCCAACCGCCGAAATGGTTGGCGAACACACCGATGGTGGCATTAGAGAAGAACATCGGGATAAAGCCCGGGATGATGAGAATCGGTGCGCTGAAGCCGAGCAGAATACCTACCGCCACGAATTGACCGATAGCACCCCACATGAAACCGAATACCATGGCGTTCGGCGAGAAGGCATAAATCGCTGCACAGTCGATAGCGAGTACTGCATTCGGAATGACGCGTTCGGAAATCCCTTTAAAGGCTTCGGAAAGTTCTGCAACGAACATCCGCACACCCATAACGATGATTTGAATTGCTACGGCGAATTTCAAACCGGTTTCTAAAATGTAAATAGACCAGTGGGTTTTGCCTGCCATGGTTTGCAGATTATCCAAGCCGAAGGAAAGCAAAATAATGCCGAAGAACACGGACATCACAATGGCGGTGGCGGAAATACTGTCGTGGAAAATGTGTAACCATTTCGGTAAATCCATGTGATCCACGTTGTCGTTTTTGTCACCCAGTTTCGGTGCGACTTTGGTGGCGATCCATGAGGCTACCTGTTGTTGGTGCCCGATGGAGAACCCTGCACCGCCGGTCACGGATTGGGTGGCTTTATACATAATATTGGATGAAATCCCCCAATAGAGCGCCATGATCACGGCAGTATAGATGACGGTTTCCCACATAGAGGCGCCGATAATCATATAGAACACCGCAACCAAGCCCGCTTGTTGGAACATGATGTGACCGGTCAACATGATGGTACGGATACCGGTAAAACGTCTGAATACCACTAATAAAATGTTCAATGCTAACGCCAGTAATACGGCATAACCGACCCAGCCGTAGTTATCACCCATGGTTTGGATGGTTGCCTGCATACTGGTGTACGGGTCAATGACCGCACCGGTTAAGTTATGGAATTTTGCCAGATTTTCGATAATCGGTTTAAAACCGGCAACCAAGGTCGCCGCACCCACTTGTACCAACATGAAGCCGACGATGGTTTTAATCGTCCCTTTAATGATGGTTGCCGTGTCTTTTCTTAACAGAATATAACCGATACAGGCTACGATACCGAGCAGTAACGGTGCTTTAGAGAGGATCTGTTCGTTGATCCACATGAAGATTTCCATAGTGATATTCTCCTAATGGGATTGATATGAAGCCGGGAGAACCCTGCTAATCATTTATACACCGATGAGGCGGGATAAATGCGATCTGCTAAATAATAACGATTCCCAATGCATTATGGAAGATTATTTTTGATAAAATGTGAGTGTCGTCACGATTTTTAATCATGAATAATCGTTGGGTGATTATTTTAAGGTGCATTTATATGAGAGAGATTATGCAGTTATAGAATGCTTATGCAATGCTGGTTTATGCTGTATCTAGTGGTCCGATAAGTTGTTCGCCTATTTTCTCAAAAATTTTTTGAAAAAAAGATTCCCTTTTTCTTTATGATTGTTTATGATTGTAAATGATTAGATGTATTCCTCCCCTGAAACTTAAATATAAGGAGTTAGCATATGGCTAAAGTTAATGAAATTACCCGTGAAAGTTGGATTCTTTCTACTTTCCCTGAGTGGGGCACTTGGTTGAATGAAGAGATTGAAAACGAAGTGGTGCCTGAAGGCAATTTTGCCATGTGGTGGTTAGGTTGTGTCGGCGTGTGGATCAAAACCCCTGCCGGCGCCAATATTTGTATGGATTTATGGTGCAGTCGTGGTAAAAGCACCAAAAAAGTAAAAGACATGGTGCGCGGTCACCAAATGGCAAACATGGCGGGCGTGCGCAAACTGCAACCGAACCTGCGCGCACAGCCGATGGTGTTGGATCCGTTTGCCATTAACGAAGTAGATTTCATTTTAGCTTCTCACTACCACAGCGACCACATTGACGTTAATGTGGCGGCGGCGATTGTGAATAATCCTAAATTAGATCATGTAAAATTCGTTGGTCCGTGGCATTGTGCCGAATTATGGAAAAAATGGGGCGTGCCGGAAGAACGCATTATCGTAGTGAAACCGGGTGATGTGGTGAAACTGAAAGACGTTGAAATTCACGCCTTAGATTCTTTTGACCGCACTTGCTTGGTGACTTTGCCTGTGGAAGGCGCGGAAGCACAAGGCGGCGAATTGAAAGGTCTTTGCCCGTCTGATGAAGAAATGGGACGCAAAGCGGTAAACTATGTGTTCAAAACCCCGGGCGGCAACATTTATCACGGTGCGGATTCCCACTATTCCATTCAGTTTGCCAAACATGGTAAAGAATTTGACATTGATGTGGCATTAAATAACTACGGTGAAAACCCGGTCGGTATCGCCGATAAAATGACTTCAATTGATTTACTTCGTATGGCAGAATGTTTGCGCACCAATGTCATCATTCCTGTTCACCACGACATTTGGACGAACTTTATGGCAAGCACGCAGGAAATCATTGATTTATGGCGTATGCGTAAAGATCGCCTGCAATATAAATTCCATCCGTTTATCTGGGAAGTCGGTGGTAAATATGTTTATCCGCGTGATAAAGATTTGATTGAATATCATCATCCGCGCGGTTTTGATGATTGCTTCGAGCAGGAACCGAACATCCAGTTTAAATCTATGCTTTAAGTCATATAACACATTGCCGTCGCTTTTTAGCGGCGGTAATGTTTAGCGAGTTCATTAGGTTATGGATGCAGAGAAGAAAAAGGAAACATAATGAACGAAAGTTATCGTCATAATCAAATATTAGATTTATTGAAAGAACGAAGTCTTCTTTCTACTAACGAAATTATCGAAACCTTTAATATTTCGCCGGCAACCGCACGTCGTGATATTAACAAATTGAACGAACAGGGTTTGCTCAAAAAAGTGCGCAACGGCGCCGAATATCTCGCCCTTAACGGCAAAAAATATGCGCAAACCCATGTTGTGAATAATGCCGAAGAAAAACAACGCATTGCCGAAGCCGCCGCCAAATTGTGTGAAAACGGGCAAAGTATGGTGCTTACTTGCGGAACCACTATGCAAATGCTGGCGGATAGCCTGTGCGGACGCAACGTACAAATCATTACCAATTATTTGCCGCTTGCTAATTTTTTAATCGAACACAACCACGACGATGTGGTGATCATGGGCGGTCAATACAATAAAAATAAAGCAGTAACCTTATCCCTGAATTCCACGAATGAACCCGCCTATGCCGCCAACATTATGTTTACCAGCGGCAAAGGCATGACCACAGACGGTTTATATAAAACCGACATGATTATCGCTAATTCGGAACAGCATATTTTATCAAAAGTCAGCAAATTGGTGGCGTTGGTGGACAGTTCCAAACTGGGGCGCGAAGTCGGGATGTTATTTAGTGAACTGAAAGATATTGATTTATTGGTGACGGGAAAAGAAGCCGATCCCCAAATTATTCGGGAATTACGGGAACACGGATTAGAAGTCATTCTCGCCTGATGACAGATTGATTGCTGACACATAAGTAGAGGAGCGTATTGTGAGAAAACATAAACTGGGGATTTACGAAAAAGCCCTGCCGAAAAACATCAGCTGGCAGGATCGTCTGTCCATCGCCAAAGCGTGCGGTTTTGATTTCGTCGAGATTTCTATTGATGAAAGCGATGAACGCCTCGCACGTTTGGACTGGAGCGAAAAAGAGCGCATTCAGTTGGTGAAAGCCATCATTAAAACCGGCGTCACCATTCCTTCCATGTGCCTTTCCGGACATCGCCGTTTCCCGTTCGGTAGCCGTGACGAAGCCACCCGCGCACGCGCCTATGAAATCATGGAAAAAGCCATTAAGTTAGCCGTGGATTTAGGCATTCGCACCATTCAGCTGGCAGGCTATGACGTCTATTACGAAGAACAGGACGAAGGCACCATTCAACGCTTCCAAGAAGGCTTGCAATGGGCGGTGGAGTTGGCGGCAAGCAATCAAGTAACGCTTGCAGTGGAAATTATGGACACCCAATTTATGAGTTCCATCAGCCGTTGGAAAAAATGGGATGACATTATCAAATCCCCGTGGTTCACCGTGTATCCTGACCTCGGCAATTTAAGCGCGTGGAACGACAACGTCGCAGAGGAATTAACACTGGGTATCGATAAAATCTCCGCCATCCATTTGAAAGACACTTACAAAGTCACCGAAACTTGCAAAGGGCAATTCCGCGACGTACCGTTCGGCGACGGTTGCGTGGATTTTGCCGCCTGTTTCAAAACCTTGGCGGAATTGAATTACCGTGGTGCATTCTTAATTGAAATGTGGACGGAAAAAGCGGAAGAGCCGATTGCGGAAATTATTAACGCCCGCCATTGGATTGAACAAAAAATGAAAGAAGGGGGTTTCCAATGTTAGAAGAATTGAAAGAAAAAGTACTCAAAGCCAATCTCGCGTTGCCAAAATACCATTTGGTGACCTTCACCTGGGGCAACGTGTCCGCCATTGACCGCGAGAAAAATCTGGTGGTGATTAAACCGTCCGGCGTGGAATATGACGTGATGACGGCGGAAGACATGGTGGTGGTGGATTTATTCACCGGCAAAGTGGTGGAAGGAAGCAAAAAACCGTCCTCCGACACCCCGACCCACTTGGAATTATACCGCGAGTTCCCGACCATCGGCGGCATCGTGCACACCCATTCCCGCCACGCCACCATTTGGTCACAAGCGGGCGAAGACTTAATCGCTGCCGGCACCACCCACGCCGACTATTTCTACGGCTCCATCCCTTGCACCCGCAAAATGACCCCGGCAGAAATTCAAGGCGAATACGAACTGGAAACCGGCAAAGTGATCGTGGAAACCTTCCGTAAACGCGGCATCGACCCGAAAGACGTGCCCGCCGTGTTAGTCCATTCCCACGGCCCATTCGCCTGGGGCACCGATGCCGACAACGCCGTGCATAACGCCGTCGTGCTGGAAGAAATCGGCTACATGAACCTCTTTAGCCGCCAACTCCGCCCGAACCTACAATCCATGCAACAAGAATTACTGGATAAACATTATCTGCGTAAGCATGGTAAAAATGCGTATTACGGGCAGTAATTTCAGACGTTAAAATTCATTTTAAAAACAGACCGCACTTTTGTAGGAGACGTCAACGCCTCAAAAGTGCGGTCATTTTTTTCGGTGTTTTTTAGGCTTCGGCAGGGGAGAAAATATCATCAATTTCCTTGACAGCGGATTTATTAATTTCAAAAATACTCAACCTATCGTTTGACAACCACTTAAGGAACACTACAATGCCTGAAGCACAGCACAGCACAGCACAGCACAGCACAGCACAGCACAGCACAGCACAGCACTTGGATAACCTATCCATCAAATTAACGCAACTAAAATCGTTTCTTCCTGAAATTTTTTGCGAAGAGCAAATTGATTTCCAAAAATTCCAACAACTTTTTTCCCATCACATCACCTCCGAGCCCGAACGTTATATGCTGAACTGGGCAGGTAAATCGGAAGCTTATCGCGTCTTGCAGGAACAAACCCACAAAACCCTTACGCCGCAACCTTTGGAAAGCGTCAATTTTGATGCCAGCCAAAATATTTTTATTGAGGGCGAAAATTTGGATGTGTTGAAAGTCTTGCAAAAATCCTATTTCAACAGCATCAAAATGATTTATATCGATCCACCGTATAACACGGGCAATGATTTTGTTTATAACGATAATTTCAGACAGGATCTTAAGGATTATCAGGAACAAAGCGGTGAATTGGATGAGGAAGGCAAACTCAAACTGGCGTTTAAGAAAAACAATAAAGAAAACGGACATTTCCACAGCAAATGGCTGAATATGATGTTGCCCCGTTTGCACTTGGCAAAAAATTTGCTGAAAGAGGACGGCGTGATTTTTATTTCCATTGATGACAATGAACAGGCGCAGTTGAAGTTGTTATGCGATGAGGTGTTTGGGGAGGAGAATTTTGTTAATTCCATTGCTATCAATATGAAAAATATTGCAGGAGCTTCAGGTGGTGGAGAGGATAAAAGATTAAAGAAAAATGTAGAAATTCTCCTAGTTTATGTAAAGTCATATGAAAATTTTAAGGGATTTAAAAATGTTTATGAATACATAGAAATTAGTGATTTAGTTGAGGAGTATAAAAAAATCGGTAAAAGTTGGAAATATACTAGTGTATTAGTAGATGATGGAAAAGCTAATTATGTTTGTTCTACTGTTGATGGAGATGGTAATGAAATTAAAATTTATTCAAGAGAAAATTACGAAATAAAATCAGTTTCAGAGTTATCTAAATTAGAAAATTTACCAGAAACAGAAGTTTATAAAAAATATGCTTCTAAAATTTTTCAGACAGCAATGCCACAGAGTTCTATAAGACCTAGAGTTATGAGAGCTATATCAGAACTAGGAATTAAGAGTGAGCTATTTTCTATTAAATATGTTCCTAGAAGCGGAAAAAATAAAGGAATTGTTTATGAACAATTTTATAAGGGAGATAGCTTCAGATTATTTGCTTGGTTAAGAGATGTTTCGGAAGAAATTAACGGTGTTTTATATAAAAAAGAAATGCAAGGAACTTACTGGGATTTTGTTTCAGAAACTAAAAATTTGACAAAAGAAGGAAATATACCATTCCCAAATGGCAAGAAACCTGTTGCATTATTAAAACGTTTGTTAGAAATGCAAGACGATAAAGATTGTTTAATTTTAGATTTCTTTTGTGGTAGCGGAACAACTGCTCATTCTGTGATGGCTCTTAATTCTCAGGATCAGGGCAAGCGTAAGTATATTTGTGTTCAATTAATGGAGTGTTTAGATCCAAATGATAAAGATCAAAAATCAGCTTATGAATTATGTAAAGAATTAGGTAAGCCTACAAACATCGCCGAAATCTCCAAAGAACGCATCCGCCGTGCCGGCAAACAGATTGCCGAAAATCATCCTGATAAACAACTGGATACCGGTTTTAAAGTGTTCAAACTGACCGACAGCCACTTTAAACAATGGCAATCGCCGTCGGCAGAAAATTTAGCGCAACAAATCGAATTATTTGTAGATCCCCTGCGGAAAGAGGCAACGCCTGACGCTATGCTTTATGAAATACTATTGCGCTTGGGCTTGAAATTAACGGCAAAAGTGCGGTCGGAAAATCAGGTGTTTTGGGTGAGTGATGAAAACGGGCAGCAGTTTGCCTTGTTGCTTGAAACCCTGAATGCGGATTTGTTGGATCAGGTGATTGCCGCCCAGCCGAAAAAAGTGGTGACGCTGGATTTGCTGTTTCACGGCAATGATGCCTTAAAGAAAAATGCCGAGTTGCAAATGAATGACGCGGGCATTGCCTTCTTTGTGCTTTAAGGAGGCGAAATGGAACTTCAATTTGAAACCTTGGATTACCAAACGCGCGCCATTCAAGCTGCGGTGGATTTGTTCATCGGGCAACCTAATCAGCAAACGGAATTCGGTTTAACGGCGCAAAATGATATGCGTTTCGTGGCGAATTTGTCGTTGCAAATTAGCGAGGAGCAGCTGCAAGAAAACTTGGATGCGCAACAAAATAACCTGAATACTTACCGCACTTTGGTTCATGAGCAGGGTAGGCATTTCACCGTAGAAATGGAAACCGGCACGGGGAAAACCTATGTCTATTTGCGCACGATTTTCGAATTGCATCGTCAATATGGCTGGCAGAAGTTTGTGATTGTGGTGCCGAGCGTCCCCATTCGTGAAGGGGTATTGCATACGTTGGAAACGACGCGTAATCACTTCGCCACCTTGTTTGATAACCCGAGCGTGAACCCGAAATATGAGTATAAAAGCAATCAACTTTCCCGCTTAAAAGCTTTCGCCACCGGCAATCATATTGAAATTTTGGTGATGAACATTGATGCCTTTGCTAAGGAAAGCAATGTGATTAATACGCCGAATGAAAGCGGGGATGCGCCCATTCGTTATATTCAAAACGTCAATCCCATTGTGATTATTGATGAACCGCAAAATATGGAAACGGACATTCGCCGTGATGCCATTGCCGGCCTCAATCCCTTGTTTACGCTGCGCTATTCGGCGACCCACAAAAACGCGTATAACCCAATTTTTCGTCTCAACCCCGTACAGGCGTATGAATTAGGTTTGGTAAAACAAATCGAAGTGGACAGCATATTGGCGGATAACGACGTGAACGGCGCTTATGTGGCGTTAAAAGAAATTAACGCCGGTGCGAAAAGCTGGTCGGCAAAAGTGGAAATCTTGGTGAATGATAAGTCGATGAAAAAGAAAGTCGTCACCGTTAAGCCAAATCAAGACTTATTTGATCTTTCCAAACAAAATGAGGTTTATCGCACCGGTTATATTTTGGAAGCAATGAACGTGGATGAACAATGGATTCAGTTTTCCGGCGGGTTAAAGGTCACGAAAGGCGTTGATAATTCGCTATTGAAAGATGACATTCAAAAAATGCAAATTCGTCGCACCATCGAGGAACACTTGCGTAAAGAAAAACGTTTAAACCCCTTAGGCATTAAAGTGTTGTCGCTATTTTTTATTGATAAAGTGGATAACTACCGCAACGACGGTAAATTTTATCAATGGTTTGAAGAAATTTATCGCCAATTAACCGATGAAGATCCTGCGGGTGTGCATGAAGGCTATTTCTCTAAAGATAAAAAAGGCGTATTGAAAGATACCAACGGCACAACGCAGGCGGACAATGACACCTATCATTTGATTATGCGGGATAAAGAAACCTTGTTGTCGTTGGATAAACCGTTGCGTTTTATTTTCTCTCATTCTGCTTTGCGTGAAGGCTGGGATAATCCGAATGTGTTCCAAATTTGTACATTAAATGACACTCATTCGAACATGAAAAAACGGCAAGAAATCGGACGCGGGTTGCGCCTGCCGGTGAACCAATCGGGCGTAAGAAGCCATGAGCGGGATAAAAATATCCTGACGGTGATTGCCAATGAAAGCTATGAGGAATTTGCAACCAAATTACAGCGGGAAATCGAAGAAGATTGCGGTGTGTCCTTTGATAAAGGGCAAATCAAAAATAAACAAGACCGAAAATATGTACGTTATCGCAAAGATTTTAGCCAACACCCGGAATTTTCCGCCATTTGGGAGCGTATTAAACATCAAACGACTTATCGGGTCAGTTTTTCACAGGATGAACTGGTTCAAAGTGCGGTCAAAAATGTGGTTAAAATGCCGCGCATTGATGAAGTGAAAATTCGACATGAAAAGGTTGCCTTTGCGATTAATGAAAAAGGCGTAACGCCGGAATATCGTTCTTCAGGTCAGGCAAAAGCGCAAACGCACTGGGATATTCCCGATGTGTTGGGCGAATTACAGAAGAAAACCGGGCTAACGCGCCAAACCCTTTGTCGCATTTTGCAGCAATCGGGGCGTTTAAGTGAGATTTACCACAATCCACAACGGTTTATTGATCTGGTTGCGGAAAAAATCAATGAGGCGTTAAGCCACATTATGGCGGACGGCGTGGAATATCACCGCATTGCAGGCAGAACGTATGAAATGACCTTATTTAAGGATTTTGAGTTTTATCTGAATCAATACAGTTTTGCCGTCACCAATCAAGCCAAAACCATTTATGAAGGCTATATCGCACTGGATTCCAACACCGAAAATACCTTTGCGCATCATTGTGAAAGCAGTGAAAACGTCGAGTTTTATTTTAAACTGCCGAAAAATTTTAAAATACCCACGCCGTTGGGCAACTACAATCCCGACTGGGCGGTAGTATTTAAAGGACAGAATAAGGTTTACTTTGTGGCGGAAACCAAAAACACCGGCAAGGGCATTCAGCGCGGCGTCGATGAAAATAAACTAGATCCTTCGGAACAAATGAAAATCGCGTATGCCAGAAAGAATTTTGAACACTTGCATAACGATTACGATGATCTGGAATATCGCGTGGTAGAAAAAGTGGAAGAACTGGCGATTTAGTTTCGTTGATTACTTCAACATTCATTTCAAAAACAGACCGCACTTTGAGCTTGGCGATCAAAGTGCGGTCATTTTCCCAAACGTTTTATCCCACCACAAACGGCAGATACCCAGCCCGAATGGCGAATGGGATAGAGGTGATAATCACGCCCAGCACTAAAACCACCGCCAGCGTCAGATTGCCGCCCCAAACTTTATACGGTAGGTTCGGGTGGATTCGGCGGGCTTTCCATACGAGCGCCACCGGCAGCACCACGGCGTAGAAAGCGAACATTTGTCCGGCGTAGCCGAGGGCTAGAATGAAGCCTTGTGGATAGAACAGGGCGAAGACGATAGGCGGGATGAAAGTGAGCAAGCCTAGAGAGAAACGCCCTGCGTTGATGTTAAAGGAGCGTTTGAGCAAGTCTTCGATACATTCCAACAAGCCGATACCCACGCCTAAAAATGAGGTGATTAACGCCAAGGCGGAGAAGATTTTCACTGCATTCGCCATAATGCTGCTTTGCGTGATGGTGAGCGTTGCGGTGACTAAGCCGTTTAGGGTCGGATCCTGTTGCAGAATTTGCAGAAATTCGTTTTGTGTGAGCAAGCCGTGGGTGGAAAGCTGCCATAAAATGTAGGCGAATAAGGTGATACCGGAGCCGACTAAAATGGAAATACGCAGGGCTTTCACGTTGCCGTCGAGGTATTTGTTTAGGCTCGGAATGGAGCCGTGGAAGCCGAAGGCGGTGAAAAAGACCGGGCTGGCGGAGATGATAAGTGCATTATCAATCGGCATTGCCATGAGGTTGTCCAATTTGATTGCCGGCAACATGAGCGCCAATACCACCACAAAAGTGGCGATCATGGTGAAAAACAGCAAGCGGTTGATTTTGTCCACACTGTGCGTGCCGATCACGATAAAGGCGCCGAAGAAAACAGTGAAGATGAGCACGGCGATTTTGCCCGTGATATCTTTGTCGCCGATGGTCGGCAGGGTGTCCGCCAATAAGGAACCGCCCCCGCTGATGTAAGCCGCGATGAGGGCGTATAAAAAGATGATTAACACGGCAGTGGCAATGATGCGTCCCGGGCGACTGAAATATTGCTCGGCAAGGGTGCCGATGCCGGCGTCGCTCGGTGCGGTTTGATAAAGCTCGACGAATAATAAGGCGGTGAAGGTTAAAAGTCCCCATAGGCCTAATAATAAAAGCAGGGTGAAACTGAACCCGATACCGGCGGAGGTGAGCGGCATTGCCAACATACCTGCCCCAATCATCGTGCCCGACACCAGCAGGGTGCTGCCAACGGTTTTGTTCATCATAGATGTTCCTTAAATGTGTATTGAAAAATTGACAGCGATTGTATTTCAAATTTTACATTCTGTAAAACAAAGATCGTGATATTACTCACAAAATTTTAATTTTAGATGAAATTCATGGTGCGGATTGAGTATAGTAGGCACTTTCACCAAGCAGTAAGGAATTCCCATGACATTGCCGAATTATTTTCAAGATCTTGATGTGTTACACATCAATACGACGCCGCACCATGCTTATTTTATTCCTCATCCAAATCGCAAAAGTGCGGTGGAAAATCCAAGAGAATTTTCTGCGTATTTCACCAGCCTAAACGGCGAGTGGCAGTTTCAATATTTTGCGAGTTATTGGGATTTACCGGATGATTTTCAGCAGCTTACGCCGAACGGGCAACTTCCCGTGCCGTCCAACTGGCAGAACCACGGCTACGATCAACATCAATATACCAACGTGAATTATCCCTTCCCATTCGACCCGCCTTATGTGCCGCAACAGAACCCGTGCGGTTGGTATCAGCGCTCATTGAATATGGAACCGAAACCGAACAAGCGCTATTTACTCAATTTTGAAGGCGTGGACAGCTGTTTGTTTTTGTATGTGAACGGGCAATTTGCGGGCTATAGCCAAATCAGCCATTGTACCTCCGAATTTGATGTAACGAATTATTTACAGTCTGGTGAGAATAAAATTACCGTCATCGTGCTGAAATGGTGCGATGGCAGCTATTTGGAAGATCAGGATAAATTCCGCATGTCGGGGATTTTTCGCGACGTGTATTTGCTGGAACGGGAAGCCCATTATTTGCAGGATTTCTTTATTCAAACCGAACTGAACGCAGATTTCAGCGAAGCGAAAATTACCGTGCAATGTGACTTTTCCGACGGAGCGGCACGCGAGATTCATTGGCAGTTATTTGACCCGCAACAGCAACTGCTGGCGGAAAAGTGCGGTCAAAATTTCGAGTGTTTTATTAAACAACCGAAACTTTGGAACGCAGAGCAGCCGACGCTTTATACCTTGGTGTTGAGTTACGGTTTGGAAGTGATTTGTCAGCGTATCGGCTTGCGGAAAATTGAAGTGCGCGACGGCGTGTTATTATTCAACGGGCAGGCGATTAAATTCAAGGGCGTAAACCGCCATGACAGCGAACCGCGCACCGGCTATGCGATTAGCCGCGAGCAGGCGTTGCAAGATTTGCGCCTGATGAAACAGCATAATTTCAACGCCATTCGCACCGCCCATTACCCGAACGCTCCGTGGTTTACCGAACTGTGTGATGAATACGGTTTCTATGTGATTGCAGAAAGCGATATCGAATCCCACGGCACCAACGCGGTGTACGTGCCGACTCCGGAAACCAGCATTTTGCTCGGCGTGAAAACGGACATCGATCATGAAGCCATTCGCCAACAAACCATTGACAATTATTGCTACACCGCCCGTGCACCGGAATTTAAAAAAGCGATTTTAGACCGCACGTTTGCCAACGTGGAACGGGACAAAAACCGCCCCTCTGTGGTGATTTGGTCGCTCGGCAACGAAAGCGGTTACGGCGAGAATTTTGAAGCCGTCGCCGCTTGGGTGAAAGGGCGTGATGCTAGCCGTTTGGTGCATTACGAAAACGCCATTTTCCAACATTCCGCACATCAAAATGACACGTCTAATTTGGATTTACACAGCGAAATGTACACAAGTACTGAAGACATGGACGCCTACTTTGCCGATCCGAAAAACCGTAAGCCTTATGTGTTCTGCGAATATTTACACGCCATGGGCAACTCCTGCGGTGACGCGGAGGATTATTTCCAAGCCATGCAAAAATATCCCGGCGCCTGTGGCGGCTTCGTGTGGGAATGGTGCAATCATTCGCCGTATTTGGCGGGAACCGAACGCATGGGCTACGGCGGCGATTTCGGCGATGTGCCGAACGACGGCAATTTTTGCGCCGACGGATTGGTAACGGCGGATCGTCAAATTCAAAGCAATTTGTTGGAACTGAAAAATGTGCAACGCCCGTTGCGTGCTCACTTGTGCGATGGCAAGGTTTGGCTTACGAATTATCTGGATTTCACCGACGTTGCTGAGATGTTGCGGATTCACTATCAACTTACGGAAAACGGCAAAATCGTGGAGGAAGGCGAATTTAACGAGTTAAAAATAGCGCCAAAACAGACCGCACTTTTGCCGCTGGAACTGCCCGAATCCAACGGCACGTTGCAAATGCTAACCTTGCGTTATGACCAAAAAGTCGCGCAAGGTTTAGTGCCGGAAAATCATTGTTTGGGTTTTGACCAAATTATTTTGGCGGAACAAACCCTGCCGTTGCCGCATGACGCGGAAAAAGCTGCGCAAGCGATTTCTGTCAGCGAAGATCCTCGGCAAATTCAGGTTGCCGTGGCGGATAAGGCATATGTTTTCGATAAGCAAAAAGGCATTCTTCAGCAAATCAGCAAGGCGGGCGAGCCTTGGCTGAATGCGCCGGCGGATTTCAACATTTGGCGCGCGCCTTTGGATAATGACGCGCTCATCAAAGCCCATTGGCAGGCGGCGGGTTATGATCGGGCGGAAACGCGGGCGTATGAATGCCGTGTGGCGCAGCATGAAAGTGCGGTGGAAATTTTGGTTAAATCGGCGCTGGTCGCCGTGTCGAAAGCGCGCATTTTAACTTTAACGGTGATTTATCACATTGATGTGCAAGGCGATTTGACGATAAAAATTCACGGCGAAAAAGCACCGCATTTGCCATTCCTGCCGCGTTTCGGTTTGCGATTTTTCCTACGGAAATCCTTTGATTTCGCCGATTATTTCGGCTACGGCCCGACGGAAAGCTATGTGGATAAACACCACGCCACGCAGTTGGGCGTTTACCAAACCACGCCACAACAAAATCATGCGCCTTATTTAAAACCGCAGGAAAACGGCAGTCATTACGGTTGTTCATACGTTAAAGTGCGGTCGGAAAATCAAGAATTTTTTGTCACGGCAAACGCGCCGTTTAGCTTCAATTTGTCGCCTTACAGCCAAGAGGAATTGGCGACGAAACAACATCAATATGAGCTGGAGGAAAGCGACAGCACGGTGCTGTGCGTGGATTACAAAATGAGCGGAATCGGCTCCAATTCCTGCGGTCCAAGTTTGAAAGAAGTGTATCGATTCAATGAAACGACCTTTGATTTCAAACTGAAGCTGATGTGTGAATAACCTATATTTTTACTTGGAATATTAGGTTTTTAGCGGTTTTTGCGGTAAAATCCCGCCCGATTAACACCTTGATAAGCGATAAGATTTTCAACTTGAGGACTGTGTATGTTAAGCACTCTTTTAAGAACCGGCGATATAAAAGATTATACCGCTCTTGGACAAGACGGCCAGGCGGTGTATTCCGTTGCTTCCCAATTACGCGACACCATTCGCCTGAAACGCGGCAGAATGTTTTCCGATTATCTGGCGATTCCGCAACGCAATGACCAAGGCAGCAAAATTGACTGGTATGTGCCTTTTGAATCGGAGCGCGCCGACGGCAAATACATGATTATTCCTTGGTCTTCCGCCACCGATGAGGAACGTCAACAAGCCCTTGCCGAGCTGAAAGTATTTGAAAAAAACATGGCGGATCTCGGCTTGGAAATGAGCAAACAAGCCAACCTAAAAGGCGATCAACTGCTGTTTTCCCGTCTGCTTTGGGCGGAGCCGAACAACCCGCAATCCGCCGAAAACCTAAAAGCCCTTCGCTTTCCAAACCCGGAACATGTTTACTTGGTGAATAATCGCCCGGTGATTACCTTCTGGGGCTTCATTGAGAAAAACACCAATTTGCACGGTGATCCGTTCCTCAGCTTAAAACCTGCCGCGCCCTTAGTGGCAGCCGCACCGATTCCTGAAGCCGCTGCCGAACCGACCAAGAAAAACATGTCTTGGCTGTGGTGGTTGCTACCTTTGTTATTGTTGCTTGCCTTGCTGCTTTGCTATTTGCTCGGTTGTTTTGATTCTGCTAGCAAGAAAATCGAATTGGATCCGCTGACCAAGCAGGAAGTGCAAAAAACACCTGAAAAAACCACCGCACTTTTAGACGATAAAGAGAAAAAGGACGAGAAACAAGCGCTTGTGGTTGATGATAAAAAAGACAGCGTGGTGAACATCAACGGCTCGAGTTATCGTTATGTGAACGGTCGATGGGTAGATGCCAACGGCACGGTGGTTTCCGATACCAACTTGGTAAGTGAGCTAAATAAAGCGGCTGAGGTGAATGCGACGGATAACACTGCTGTCACCGGCAATACCGATGTGAAGACTGATGTCACCGCAGAGAATAAAACCGATTTAGCCAATGAACTAAATAAAGACGAGCTGAACAAAGGCTTGGCACAGAACGAGTTGGATAAAAATCAGGTGAATCCGAATGATCCGAAATTGCCGCCGGCGGATCCGAACCTGAACGGGAAGGATAAAAATAATCCGCAAACAGATAATAAAACCGATGTCAAAACTGACAATAAAACGGATAACAAAGCTGATAGTAAGACCGATGTCAATGGCAATAAGCCGGACAATACGGCTCAACAAAAACTGCAAATTCCGGAAAACAGTCTGAAAGAAGGCAAAGTGGACTTCCTGAACGGCGCGTGGAATGCGGGCGGCGGTATTCAGGATAAGACTACCGGTAAACCGATGCGGTTGAGCTATAACTTTGACGATAAAGGTAAAGGTCAGGTGACGCTACAACGCGGTGACGGCGTGAAATGTGTAGGTGATGTGAATGCCAACGTGAGCGGCGGTGGATTGACCATTTCCAATAAGAACGTGGCAAGTTGCAGCGACGGCACCACTTATCAATTGCCGGAAATCAGCTGTAAACCGAATAGCGCGTCGGCGGATTGTAACGGTTCTTACGGCGACAATCAGTTCCCGATTACCATTAAGAAATAAGCATGATAGAGAGATAGACTATGTTTCCTGAATTACATCATTTTGGTAAAGAGCTTTCTTTAGTGATGAACAGCGGCGTGCAATTTATCGATTTTGCGCTGAACATCAACTGGAAAGATAAAGCCTGGCGCGAAAAAGGCAATGGTAATTTCGTGTCATCCGCCGTGAACGGTCCGTTGCGCCGTTTAATCGCCGATAAGAACGGCGAAGGTTACTGCGACCCGAGTCGCCCCGGGATTTTGGTGCGCACCGAACAAGAAATCAGCGTAGAACAATCCTTTAAATTATTTGACGGCGTTTGGTTGCCGGTGCCGGTGTTGCGCACCGTGCCGCCCGATCGTTTTGATGAAGGGCCGTACAACTGGGCGCGCGTGCGTATCGTAGCGTTGGAAGAGGGCGCGGATCCGGACGGTTATACCCACCGCGTCACTTTTGCGTTTGATACCAAAATTTTCCCGAACAGCCAAGATACCGCTTATTTGGCACCGACCGGTGAAGACGTGCGCTCCGGCGTGTTGTTCGGTTTGGCGCATCAATCCGATCAAATGTCCTGGTTCCTGGATTTCAACTGGGTAAATAATTGGTTGTTGGAATTGTTTAAAGAATTAGCACCGGAAGCCAATCGGTTAAAAATTCATCCGGAAGATTTGGTACAGGAAATCGAACGCAAAGTTCACCAAGGGCATTATCTCAATATTTTGGCGATTTTAGGTTCTGAAATCGCCATGCCGAGAATCAAAGTGGTTTCCAACAAAACCGATGACATCATGAAAGCCATTCCGGTAGATATGGTGCTGGATGTGGGCAACTCCCGTACTTGCGGTATTCTCATTGAAGACCATGTGCAGGAAAAAGACGGGTTGAAAAAACGTTATGAATTGGAATTGCGTGATTTAACCAACCCGGAACGTATTTACAGCGAGCCGTTTGAAAGCCGTGTGGAATTTGCCCAAGCCTTTTTCGGCAAGGATCATTGGTCATTGCAAAGCGGTCGCCGCGATGCCTTCCAATGGCCGACCATCGCCCGCGTGGGAAAAGAGGCGGGACGTTTGGCAAGTCGCCGTAACGGTAATGAAGGATCCACCGGGTTATCCAGCCCGAAACGTTATTTGTGGGATTTGGATAAATACGAGCAAATGTGGCGCTTCAATTCCGCTTATGTCAAAACCGATCACGAGCCTTATGCTACGGCGGAACCGCTGTCCGGCTTAATTAACGAATACGGCGAAGCGTTACATATTTTACGCGATGACGTGGAAGAAGAGTTTGAGCGCAAAATGCCGGTGTTCCAACCGAAATATTCCCGCAGTTCTTTAATGACGTTTATGTTGTCGGAAGTGTTAATGCACGCTTTAATGCAAATTAACAGCCCGGCGCAACGCGCCAAACTGGAACATTCCCGCACCCCGCGTTTCCTGCGTTCTATCATCTTAACCATTCCGCCGGCAATGCCGAAGCCGGAACGGGAAATTTTCAAAAATGCCATGTATCAGGCAATCGGGCTGGTGTGGAAAAGTTTGGGTTGGGATAAATCCGACGATAACTTTGATTTCGCTACCCCGGAAGGCAGAGAAAAATATTGGCCGATGTTGCCGGAAGTGCATATTCAGTGGGATGAAGCTACTTGCGGACAAATCGTATATTTATTTAATGAAACGCAAAATAACTACGGTGGTCGCCCGGAAGAATTTTTTGCCGCCTTATCCCGCCCGGATAAATTGGCAAAAGATAAATCGATCACTATCGCCAGCGTAGATATTGGCGGCGGTACCACGGATTTGGTGATCAACAAATATAAAATGGATTACGGCGAAAACAGCAATACTAACAGCAGTAACGCCTACATTGAACCGGAGCAGTTATTCCGCGACGGTTTCAAAGTGGCGGGAGATGATATTTTGCTGGATATAATTCGTGATATTGTGGTTCCCGCATTAAGCAACGGTTTGAAACAAGCCGGTTTGCGCGATCCCGAACCGATTCTGGCGCAATATATCGGTTCACAAACCCTGAAAGTACAAGATGCCTTGTTGCGTCAACAGCTTACGTTACAAGTGTTTAGTCCGATCGGTTTGCGTATTTTGAAAGAATATGAAGAATTCGATCCGTTCGGCTCCGAGAATACCTTAGCCGGCGCAACCTTCCGTAGCTTGCTGGCACAAGTGGATGAGCCGACGGAAAATGTGCTGAATTACATTAATACGCCGATTGCCCGTGAACTTGGCGATCCGAATTTTAATATTCTGGATTTACCGATTCATGTGGATTTGGCGGCGATTCATAAATTATTTATTCGCGGGCATTTTGATATTTGTAAAACTTTCAATGCGTTATGCGAAATTATCAATTTATATCAATGTGATGTCTTGTTATTAACGGGTCGTCCTTCCCGTTTGCCGGGGGTACAAAGTTTCTTCCGTACCCGTTTGCCGTTGCCGGTGGGACGTATTATGCCGTTGCATCATTATCGCACCGGCAACTGGTATCCGTTCCATAAACAAGGGCGCATTGACGATCCGAAAACCACCGCTGCCGTGGGCGCCATGCTGTGTTTCTTAAGTAACAATATGCGTTTGCCGAACTTCTATTTCCGTGCGGCGTCTATGCGTTCTTATTCTACTATCCGCTACATCGGCTTGTTGGATAACAATAATGTGATCAAAGACAGCAATCTGTATTACTCGGAAATTGATTTGGATAATGAGGATTACGACTTCCCGGATACGGAATTTGAGGTGCGCGGGGCAATGCGTATCGGTTTCCGTCAGTTAAACGTAGAACGTTGGGTGGCTTCACCGATTTATTTATTAACCATTGAAAATGATGACATTAAACGCCGCTTAGCCATTGACGGTACGGTGTTGAAAGTGGTGCTCGGCGTGAAAAATAAAAATGGTTCGGGCAACAGTCAGGAAAGTGCGGAGAATTTTTACATTAAATCCGTTTCCGCTTCCGACGGACGTTCTTGTCGTCGCAACGAAGATATTAAATTGACCTTGAACACCATGGTGGATGCCGGTTTAGGCGAAACGCAATATTGGTTAGATAGTGGATGTGTGAAAAGATGAGTGCAGAAAATCAATTAGCCCAAGCATGGCAAAATATTTTTGACGGTTCCCAACAGGCAATTGATTGGGTCAATCAGGTTCGTCCGAATGTCGCCCGCTTAAATAACGAAGCGGACGGCTTAATTTTAGAATTACGCCGTCTGCGCAACACCGCAAAACGCCTTGGCGCCGTGTCCGAACGTCCGATGACAACGGGTTTTTTCGGCTTATCTCAAGCAGGCAAATCTTTCTTAATTTCCGCTTTAGCCGCCGATGCCAATGGCAATCTGGAGACCTTATTCGACGGTCGCAAATTAGACTTCATCAAACATGTCAACCCGCCGGGCGGCGGTAAAGAAGCCACCGGTTTGGTTACCCGTTTCAGCCGCACGGCAAGAGGCGGGATTCAGGGCTATCCGCTGGAACTTCGCCTGTTCCATGAAATTGAAATTGCGAAAATGTTGATGAACTCCTATTTCAACGATTTCGATAAAGAAAAAGTCGATTACAAACTGGAACAGCAAAGTATCAATGCCTTGTTAAGACGCATGACCGGCAAAATGTCGGCGCAGCGCGTGACCGGCGTCACCGAAGACGATGTGGTGGATTTGCAGGATTATGCCACGGAAAGTTTCGGTAAATCGCTGGCGATGTTACAAGGCGGTTATTGGGCGAAAGCGACCTTAATCGCGCCTTATTTAAGCATCAATGATCGCGCTCAGTTGTTTTCTATTTTATGGGGCGAAGAAGCGGATTTAACTGCAATTTATGTGCAATTTGCGCAAACTTTAGCCTCTTTGGGCAATGCGGATCGCGTCTATGCACCTTTAAGTGCGGTGGTAAAAGAAGTCAACGGCGAGCTTTCTCAGGCAGATAGCATTATGAACGTGGATATGCTGGAAAGACTGAATACGGACAAAGACGAACAAATTCACGTGCGTCCGTATTTTTCCGATGACAATATCGGTGAGCCGGTACAAATTTCGCTTGCACAATTGACCGCACTTACCGCCGAATTGGTTTTCCCTCTGATGAATCCAACCCGCGTGCCGGCGGTGGAAAGCGTGGATTTACTGGATTTTCCGGGTTATCGCGGACGTTTGGCGATTGCCAGTTTAAAAGAAATTCAGGAAGGCAATCCGGTTTCTCAATTAATTCTGCGCGGTAAAGTGGCGTATTTGTTTGAACGCTATACCGACAGTCAGGAAATGAACCTGCTTATCGTCTGTACGCCGTCGGATAAACAATCCGATGTGAACAGCGTTGGGCCGGTGTTGGAGCGCTGGATCCACAAAACCCAAGGCGAAACGCCGGAAGCCCGTGCGCAACGTAAGCCGGGATTGTTGTGGGCGATCACCATGTTCGATAAACGGATTAGCGCGGATCTGACGAAAGACGAAAATATGCTGAAAATCAGCTGGGGATCCGGCGGATTATTGAAACAAACCATTTTGGAGCGATTCGGTAATTATCCTTGGCTGAACGATTGGTCCAACGGTAAGCCGTTTAATAATACCTTTTTAGTGCGCAAACCGGGTTTCAAAGTACCTTTCCTTGATGTGGACGACGGACAGGAATTAAGCGTCCGCCCGAATGAAACGGCGCAGCTGAATTTATTACGTCGTACCTTTGCCGATGATCCGGATATTCAAAAACACATCGCCCACCCGGAAGAAGCCTGGGACGGCATGATGTTGCTCAATGACGGCGGCATGCAACGCATCAGCGATTATTTAAAAACCGTGGCGTTACCGCAAGTGAAACAAAAACGGATTGCGGAGCAACTGAATCACGCCATTCGTCACATTGTAGAAAATCGCTTTGCAAGCTGGTATCAAAGTGATGGCGCGGAAGAAGTGCAGCGTAAACAACAATTAGCCAAATTGGTGATCGGCGAGCTACAAAAAAGCGCCCTCATCGTCGGTGAATTTTTACGCAGCCTGCAATTGCCGGAAGAAACCATTCATTCCCTTTATTTTGCCGATAACGAAGATGATTTGTTGTCTCCTGCGGCGAAAGAGAGTGTCGGACAAAATGAAACCAACGCGTTTGCATCAGGTTTCGGCTTTGATGACGGCTTTGATTTGTTTGATGAGCCAAAAAGTGCGGTGGAAAATCCGAACGTTTCTGCGGATGAAAAACTGCCTGAATCCCGTTTTGCGCAGGCGGTCTTTAAAGCATGGATTGAGCATCTTCGCGGTATTTCCATGGATCCGCGCAACATCCGCTTCTATCCGTTCTCGGTGCAATGTGTGGAAGGTATCGTGGGCGAATTGATTACCGGCGCTAACCGCTTGAATTTATTAAATCGCTTAACCAAAGTGATTAATCGCAATGAAGTGGGCGCGAGTAAACGGGATCAAATCGTGGAGCGTCAAGTGTTCTCGGTAACCACGGAAATCGCCGATTTCCTTGCTTGGCTAGGTTTTGACCAAGTTCCTGCGGCAGAACGTCCGGCAAGTCGCATTCGTGATGGGCAAATTTTTGAAATCAAAGCGGTAGAAAAAATTAATAATTTGCCGAAATTAAGCGACTATACCGGTGATTACACGAAAAATTATCTCGCCGACTGGTTTATTGCCTTTATGGAATTTACCCAAAGCAACGCCGGGCACAGCGCCGGACGTGAAATTGATGCGGTACAAAATGCCCGTTTAGGTGAAATTTTAAATGTTTTCAGAGATTCGGCAGTGGCGGAATAAGCCGAAAATCAAGGATAAATTATGTTAAGAATAGAATTAAAAGCCGTGCGTCCCGGTTATGCGGAGTTTAGCGCAACCAACTGGAAAGGGGGCGCGGAAAATATTGAAATCAGCGTACAACGCAGTCAGGATTCTTATTATTTTGCCGAAGGGCAAAATTGGAATATTGAACCCGTTTGGTTAAAAGTAAACGAACAGCTGAGCCTGCAGGATGGCGTGTTAAGCGGAGTGTTGGGTCCTTGGCTGATTGATGCCTTGGTGCAACAAAGCACGACGATGCAATATCGCATGATGGTGCGTGACGCCGAGACCAAAGACATGGGCGTGCTGAAATTGTCTAATGACGTTTTGGCGTCCTCCGCCAGCGGTAACACGGAGCGCGGCGATGATGTACGTTCGGTGGATAATCAGATCTTGACGGAAATTCCTGATCCTGAGCCGGAACCGATCATTGAACCCATTGAAGAAATTGAAGTGCCGCTTGAAGAAGAAATCGTGATCGAGCCGGAAGCCGTAGTGGAAGAACCGGAAATTATCGTGCCGTCGCAACCGGAGCCGAAAAAGAAAAGCAAGCTTGGCTTAATTATTTTGTTAGTGCTTCTATTGGCGATTGCGGGGGCTGCCGCGTATTTCTTCCTGAATAAAGACAAAGCGGAAGAAAAACCGCAACCTGCAGACGAGTGCAGTTTAAGTCAAAATAAAAATGATGAATTAGCTTTCATTCAAAGTTGTCTAAAAACCAAGCCTGACAGCCAACGAATTTTGGCGTTGATTAATCAGGCGAAAGCGGAAAACAAATGTGCCATTGCACAACGTTTATACGCCAATCAGGCACAAGGCGGCAATGCGGAAATTGCGTTAGCTTATGCAAAAGAATATGAGGAAAATGCCAACAGCAGTTGCTTTAAAGCCGACAAAGGCACAGCAATTTATTGGTATGAAACCGCTTTGGAAGCCAATCCGAATTTAGCGGAAGCCAAACAACGTTTAGCGGAATTGAAAAAATGATGAAGTCTTTTAAAGTCAGTGCCATCGCCTTATTGGCAGGATTTATGGCAAATACCGTCTTGGCGGATGAACCTCTTAAACAAGAAGGCAAGAAAACCTTATATCAACGGGTGTTAAGCACACCTACCTGTCAACTAACCGAAAGTGCGGGGGCGACGGCAGGCAAAAAACAACCGGCATTTTCCCGATTTTATGTCTATCAACGGCAAAATGTGAATGGCAAAGAATGGCTGAAAGTCGGCCCCGACAGCTTTGGCAAAACCGTGGGCTGGCTGGACGGCGATTGCACCGTTGCTTGGAATATGCAAATGACGCTGGCGTTTACCAATCCGGTAGATCGCGAACCGTTATTGTTCTTTAAATCCAAGGCGGACATTGAAAATGTGGTCAATGCCGATGATGCTAAGAAAATCCTTGAACCGATTCGCGCCGACTTAGCCAATAATAAAACCCCTGCGCAAATCGTGGCGCAAGAGCCGAAAGAATTCGTCGATTTCCAAAAAAATTTCTATCTTCTACCGATTTTACAAGGGGAAGAAGTGATGAATGCGCAAGGTTTTTATGAGCGTATTTTGGAAGTGGCGTCGGTGACGAAAAATGATCCGACGGCAAAACAGGACGAAAAGGCACAAGCGGATCCGAAGACGACCAAAGCCGCTGATCCTAAAAACACCAAAAACGAGCCGCAGGTGTTAACCGGTTTTAGCGCGGCGGTAGTGTTTGTGGTGGATGCCAGTATTTCCATGGATCCTTACATTAACCGCACCCGCGATGTTATCAAGCAGGTGTCCGAGCAAATCGAAAAAGAGAAGCTGGGTAAGCAGGTGAAATTCGGTTTGGTGGGCTTCCGTTCCAGTACCAAAGCGGTTCCGGGGTTGGAATATGTCTCCAAAATGTTCGTTGATCCGAGCACGGTAAAAGATACGCAGGATTTCCTGCAAAAAGCCGCCGAGTTGAAACAGGCGAAAGTCTCCAGTAAAGAATTCAGCGAAGATTCTTTTGCCGGTATTTCTCAAGCGTTAAATGAAATCAATTGGAATAATTTTGGTGGTCGTTACATTGTGTTGGTGACCGACGCAGGCGCATTGGACGGTAATAACCCGCTGTCTTCCACCGGAATGGATGCCAAACAGTTACGTCTGGAAGCACAACATCGCGGTGTGGCGATTTATACGTTACATTTAAAAACGCCGTCTGGGGCGAAAAATCACGAACAGGCGAAAAATCAATACACGGATTTGTCTTTCAACAATTATCTGAATAAACCGTTGTATTACGCGGTGAATGCGGGCGATGTAAATGAATTCGGCGAGAAAGCCAATGCTTTGGCAAAAGCGTTGACCGCGCAGGTGAAATTAGCGTATCAGGGCGAAAATGCCGCCGGTACGGTAATTGATGAGCCGAAACAGGAAAAAGCCAAAACGGAAATGGAAAAAGATGCCGAATTGCTTGGCAAAGCCATGCAGTTAGCGTATTTGGGCGATAAAAACGGTACCAAAGCACCGCCGGTCTTTAAAGCTTGGATTAGCGATAAAGATTTCGTGAAACCGACCGTGCCGACCGCAGAAGCGCGCGTGTTAATGACCAAAGCGCAGTTGAGCGATTTGAGTGATGTGGTGAAAAAAATTGCCGATGCGGCGAATGAAGGTTTAATTTCGCCGGATTCCATGTTCGCACAATTGCGTTCCGTTGCCGCCGCCATGGGGCAGGATCCAAATAAGTTGAAACAGGAAAATGCCACCAAACTGGGTGAATTAGGCTTGCTTGGCGAATATTTGGACGGTATTCCGTATAAAAGTCAGGTCACCGGTTTGGACGAACAGGTCTGGAAAGGCATGAGCGCGCTGGAGCAGGAAAAATTCATTCGTGATTTGAACAGTAAATTACGCCATTACCGCGTATTTAACGAAGACCAATCCCGCTGGATTTCTTTATCGGAAGGCAGTGACCCGCGCGATTATGTGTATCCTGTGCCCCTTGAAGCGTTACCGTAATTTCAGTTAAGTCACGGAGAAAGTGCGGTGTTATTAATTGAAGAAATGGCGGTTCGCCGAGGGCAGGGCGGTCAGCAGTTTAATGTATTGCTGCCGAAACTTGCCTTGCAGGACGGTGAAATTCTTGCCATTCAGGGCGCCAGCGGTTGCGGAAAAAGTACCTTGCTGGAAATGATCGGGCTGATTTTACAGCCTGATAGCCTTAAAACCTATCAGCTGGGCGATGCGGAGCAAGTAGAAGATTTGCAACCTTTCATTTTGCAGAAAAATCAGACCGCACTTTCTCGGCTACGCGCGGCTAAACTCGGTTTTATGCTGCAAACCGGCGGGCTGTTGCCGTTCCTTTCGGTGCAACAAAACATTACATTACCTTGTGAGATGCTAAATAAACCGTTGGATAAGGACTGGTTTGTCTATTTAACGGAATCCCTCAACATTACTTCATTGCTTTCAAAATACCCACGCCAGCTTTCCATTGGGGAACGGCAGCGGGTGTCTTTTATTCGCTCCGTGATTCATAAACCCAGTTTATTGTTGGCGGATGAGCCCACTGCAGCACTCGATCCGAATAACGCGCAAATTTTGCTTTCCTTGATGATTAAACTGGTGGAAGAACAAAAAATCACCGCACTGTTAGTGACCCACGATTGGGATTTAGTGGAAAACAACAACTTACCCAGTTTATATGCGGATCTTTCTACTCCCGCCCAATCGGTATTTTTACCGAAGGATGCCACGCATGCAGCAAGTTAAACTCTCCTATGCGTTGCTCGGCAAACTTGCTTTGCGCGATTTGTATTACGATCGCAAAGTGTCTTTTTGCATTATCGCTTCACTCATTGCAGTGATTGCCCCGTTACTATTGCTGTTCAGCTTGAAATTCGGCGTGGTGTCTCAATTGCGTCATCAGCTGATTAATGATCCGCGTAATCTGGAAATCAAAATTATCGGCAATTTGAACTTGGATAAAAACTGGTTTGATTGGCTACAACAGCAACCGGAAACCCGTTTTGTAGTGCCCTTGACCCGCTCGCTCAATACCATTGCGGATTTATCCGCTAATCAAAACAGCGCGAAGAAATTCGTGCAGGATGTGGAGGTCATTCCCACTGCGCCTAATGACCCGCTGACGGAAACTGCATTAAGCCAACCGAACGGCGTTTTGCTCAGCGCTTTAACGGCAGAAAAATTACAGGTAAACAAGGGTGATAAAATCAATCTGGTGGTAACCCGTTCGCAACATAATCAAGTGGAAAAAGCCATCGCAGAACTGGTGGTTGAAGGCATTGTGCCGGAAACCCGTTTCCCGCGTTCGGGGGCATTTGTGCAACTGGATACGCTTCTGGCGATGGAAGATTTTCGTGACGGTTATCAAACGGCAATTTTTGCTAACCGACAGGATCCTGCTCGCGAACAACAACGGGAGCATTTTGCCCGCGCGCGCATTTACGCCGACGGTTTAGATGATGTGGCGCCGCTGGCGTTAAAATTACGCCAAAAAAATATTGAAACTGCCACGGAAGCCAAAGCCATCGAAAATGTCAAAGCCATTGACGGCGTGCTGAACGTGATTTTCATGGTGATTGCCACCACGGCAGTGTTGGGTTGCGTGCTATCCCTCATCGGTGCATTTTTGGCGAACATCGATCGCAAACGCAAAGAAATAGCCCTGTTGCGATTATTCGGCTTTCAAACCGGCGCGGTGATTTTATATTTGATCATGCAAGCCCTTTGTTTAAGCAGTATGGCATTTGTTTTGTCATATTTGCTGTTCCTATCGGGCAGTCAGGTTTTCAATTTTGTCTTAGGTCAGAATTTGTCTAGCGATATTTTCATCAGCAGTCTGCATTTTATTCATTTACTTATCGCTTTTGTTATCGCCTTATTCCTTGCCGCTGTGGTGGCGGGTATCGGCGCAAGACAGGCGGTACGCATTCAACCGGCGGAGAGTTTACGGGATGTCTAACACAACGAAACAATGGCGTAACGCAAAAATAACGTTTTTTTCCACCGCACTTTTGGCGCAGTTTATAGCGCAGGCCGCTCACGCAGCGCCTTGGGAAGAAAAATTTTATAATCCGAAACCCTTAGAAGGCGATGTGGTGTTACCGATGCCTTGTGAGGGCAATATGGTGTTTCGCGTGATCAAAACGGAAACCCAGTCGCCGTTACAGGAAAAAAGCGTGGTGTTGGGTAGCGACAATTCCGCCGATCAAATTGCCGAATATTCTACCCCGAATTCCATCGCAGGGAGCTTCGGCGATAAAGCCCAAGGGCGTTATTTCCTGCTGGCGAAATATGAAGTGTCGCAGTTGCAATATCAGTCGGTGATGAACGAGCAATGCCCGTCGGCAAACATGAAAGGGCGTTTGCCGATTACCGATGTGAGCTGGTTTGACGCAGTGGAATTTACCCGTAAATACAACGAATGGTTGTTAAAACATGCGGCGGATAAATTGCCGACGGAAGACGGCGCGAAAGGCTTCGTGCGGCTACCGACCAACGCCGAGTGGGAATATGCGGCGCGTGGTGGGGCGGCGGTGTCTTCCTCTGAATTCCGTGAACCCTTGTTCCCGATGAAAGACGGCGCAGAAAAGTACGTTTGGAGCAATAAAAACGCCAACGGCAAAATTCAGTTAACCGGTCAGTTGGAAGGTAATCCGTTAGGTTTATTCGATACTTTAGGCAATGCCGCAGAAATGATGTTTGATGCCTTCAAACTCAATCGCTTGGATCATTACCACGGGCAAAGTGGCGGCGTCACCGTGCGCGGCGGCAGTTATTTAAATTCGGCGGAAAGCCTGAACAACGCTTATCGTATTGAACGTCCGTTGTATAACAACGGCAATGCGGATAAAGCCAAAGACATCGGTTTTCGCGTAGCGTTGGTCGCGCCGGTACTCACGTCGGCACAGCGAATCAAAGAGCTGAAAGAAGAATGGGCGAAGCTCGGACGGGATGATAACAAAGACGACAAACACGGCGCCGGCTCCAATGTGGTTGGTCAGTTAGAGCAGTTGGCAAAAGACGTACAAAACCAAACTATCGAAAAAGAACAGTTGGAAAAAGAACTGAAAAAACTTAACGACACCTTGCGTCAAGCCAACCAAGCCCGCGACGAACAGCGTGATTCCGCCATTCAGGCGTCTTTGCGTTTGGGTGGTTTCCTGTGCACCAATATTGTGGATTTGGACAATACTTACCAAAACGCGTTGAATCTGGCGGAAAATATCAAACAAACCTGTGACGGCGCACCGAAAGAGGGTTTGTGTTCCGATGAGCAAATTAACAATCTGAACGAGAAAAAACTGAAAGCGGAAAATGCTCTCAAGTTTACGTTGAAATATTATGCCGACACCTTGGTGGATAACGCCACCTTATACAACGCGGGCATGATTGAAAAGCAAGTGGAAGCCACCAAACAACGCTTGCAAAACCGAGAAAAAAATAATGCGGCGCAGTTTATTCAATCTTATTGGGAGCAATTATCGCAATATAACAAAGACGGAAAAGTTGACCGCGAGGGTTGGTTAAAAAGTTGCCGTGACGTAAAATAACGTCCTCATTGCAAAACGATTTTTTATCATAAAAAGGAAAACAAAATATGTTTAATCTTCAATCTAAGAAGTCTTTATTGGGTGTTTTCACCTTGTCTGCGACATTGGCGCTCACCGGTTGTGAAAGCATGCCGGGATTCGGTTCCGATTCTGACGTAGATAGCCGTTTAACCTCCGGCCATCAGGCGGAGTTTTTTAGTAAGTCCGGTTTAACTGCTTGTGCGGCGGGTGCGGCTGCCGGTGTGGGGGCGTGCTTGCTAAGCGGTACCGATAATGCGGCGCTTTGTTCTGCGGTGGCGGCGGTTGCCGGTTGCGGTATTTTGATGGGCGGTAACTATTATTTAGAACAACAACGTACCAGCTATGCCAACAAAGAAGAGCGTTTAAACGCCTATTTGAAAGATTTAAACAAAAATACTCAAGAAGCAAGAACCTTGGCGAATTCGGCAAAAACCGTGTTGAGTCAAAACCAGAGAACCTTGGCGAATTTGAACTCGCAATTAAAAAATAACAGCATTCAAAAAGACGAAGCTAAACGTCAGTTGAAAGAAATTGACAGCAATATCGCTTACTTAAAAGATAAATTGAAGAAAATGAAAGAAAGCGAGCAAGATTGGAAAAGAGTGGCGCAACAAGAGCGCGGCAGCGGTATGAACGTGGCAAAACTTGATTCGCAAATCGCCCAATACCAAAAACAAATCGCCGCGTTGGAAAAACAGGTTGCGCTTGTGTCACAACAACGTAATGCCTTGAACGTGGGTTAAGGAGTGAGTATGAAAACGTTGCTAAAAACCACCGCACTTTTCAGTGCCGCAATCATGCTTTCCGCATGCACCAACACGCCGGAAGAATGCGATCCAAGTGTTGAATTAAACATTTTCAGCAAAGCCACTTGCCAATTTTCCGGCAGTTACGATAAACGCATTGAACAAAAAGAAAAATTGGTGTTAGACGCGAAGAAAGAAAACGCCAAATTCAACAAAATTTATGCGGACATCAAAGCGCAGCAAAAATCCGTTAACCAATCTATTGCGCAGAAAAAAGCACAGCAAGCCAAGTTGAATCAATCGGTGGATAAACTGACTACCGAATTGAAACAAAAAGCCAAAGGCAGACAAGACTTGCAGGCTGAAATCGCCGAAGTGGAAAAACAAATGAAGGCGGTGAATAACAGCGGCGGTTCCGAAATGGAAAAACAAGCGGAGCTGGAGCAATTACAACGTAAGTTATCTAATCTGCAAAAAGCATTAGGTTTACAATAAGAAATCGAGGGCTACGATGTTTGTAGCCCTTTTATTCCGCTTTTCGTCCCAAAAGTGCGGTTGCTTTTGGCGGTGTTTTTTGTTTTAAGGCATAGTATGCAGCATCTGGCGCGAGTCGGTTTAGATCAATATCACCAAGAAGCCGTTGAATTATTTCGTCACTACGATGATATCGTTGCGGTGTTGACCCGCCATTTGCCACCGAGCACGGCAACCATGTTGGCGCGCCCCGAAGTCAATGGCGACGTGGTGGAATGGTATTCCGATCTGCAAGGTCAGCCTTATTTATTGGAAAGCGATTCTGTCGTGCATTTAACAGCGCGGGAACAGGCGAAAAACCTCATTGATTCACGCTTACAGCACATTGATGCCTTGCGTCAGGATCTGTTGCAAAGAAATGCCATCGCACCTGAATTAGCCGAACAACTGAAAAAACTCGTCGATCTTGTTCAACAGCATGAAATACAAATTCATCTGGTCAACAATCAGCCGGTGATTACCGGTTTCGGCTTGAAGCAAGAGACAACGCCTGAAGCGGCGCCGATTATCGCCAAATCTAAAACCTCCCGCCCATGGTTATGGCTTCTACTTTTTTTATTGCTTTTGCTTGCCGGATTTTTACTCTGGTGGTTCTATTTCCGCCCCCAAACCATGCCGATCGAACCTGTCGTGGCGCCTAAACAGGAAGCGGCGAAACATTGCCGTAAAGTCGAAAATCATACGGACATTCCACAACTGGCGATTATTTTTAATAATGCCACAGGCATGAAATATACCTTATTGGAAAGCAAGGAAGCGATTAAAGCCTTTGATGATAAATTGTTGGAGCAACGTCTTCCGCAACAGGAAATTGATTACATGGATCGCCAGCCGAATCGCTCCGTGGCTGCGAAAGAAGCGGTTAATCACTTGATTAATGATATTCCTAACGCCATTGATATTGGTTTGATTGAATTACAAAGCTGCGAGAGTAAGTCGCCCGAGGTGTCCGCCGTCATTAATCACGGCATTTTCCAAAGTGCACAACGCAATCAGTTGAAAGATAAGGTGAAAAACATGACTGTACGCGAACACCGTGTGCCCGGCACGCCGATTTATGAGGGATTGGAAAAAGCCTTAACCCTTCTCGACGGCAAAGATCGGGAAGCCCTAATTGTGTTAATCACTGAAGGCAACGGTGATTGTACCGAGCGCAAAGCTTGCGCCTTAATGGAAAATGTCGCCAAAGAACGCCCCAAATTAAAAGTGAATATCGTGAGCATTAATTCTCCGTGGAACGCCACGGATTGTCTGGCAAAATCCACGGGCGGACAGATTTTTGACCACGATATGACCAGCCAAGAAAAATTAACCGATGCCATCAAACAGGCAATGAAACCGGTACAACAAGAAATTTGCGAATAAAATGCGGTGGTTTTTCGCCGCGTTTTTGAAGTTGGAGAAGTTATGCAACGCCTAGCGAGAATCAATTTAGATAAACAAAACAGCGCCGCTGTGCAGCTGTTCAGCCATTACGACGAGATCACGACGATGTTGCTCCGTCATTTGCCGCCGAGTACGGCGTCCATGCTGGCGCGCCCTGAAGTCAAAGGCAACATCGTGGAATGGTATTCCGAATTGCAAGGGCAGCCGTATTTGTTAGGCAACTCAGAGCGCGATCAACAAGCCCGCAAACAGGCGGAAGTCTTGATTGCACAACGTTTGGCTGCGGTGGATAAACTGCGTACGGAGTTGCTCCAAAAGGGGGCTATTACAACAGAACAAGCCTCGTTATTGGAAAAGGTAGTGGATGCGGCGCAGCATGATTCCATCCAAATTTATATCGTCAATAAACAGCCCGTGATTACCGGCTGGGGTTTGGGCAAAAAGCCGATTCCTGTACCACCGCCTGTGGTGGCTGTGCCGCAAAAATCCCGTTGGTGGCTTTGGTTGTTGCCGTTATTGCTGTTACTGTTAGGCGGATTGGCGTGGTGGCTATTTTTCCGCCCTGAGCCCGTTAAAGAAGAACCGACGGAGCCCGTGAAAATCGAAATTGCCAAACCGGAACCGAAGCCGGAACCGCCGAAAGAAGAGCCGAAACCGGAACCGCAGAAACTGGAATTTATTCCGGAGCCTGAGCCTGTGAAAGAAGAACCGCTCCCCGAACCGGAGCCGGTAAAAGAAGAACCAAAACCGGAGCCTGAACCGGTAAAAGAGGAGCCTAAGCTGGAACCCGTTGCAGAAGTGAAAAAGAAACCGCAGAAAAACTGTCGTGTCGTTAAAAAGCCAACAGATGTTCCACAAATGGCGATTATTTTTAATAATGCGTCAGGAATGCAATATACCTTATTAGAAAGCGCCAGAACAGTAATCGCTTTTAATGATCGATGGGGGATGCAAGGTGTTACTGATGAGGAAATTAAGTATATGTTCCGTCAACCAAATCGTTCGACGGCATCGAAAAAATCCGTCGCCCAGTTAATTGATCGTATTCCTGCTGCCGTGGATATTGGACTTGTTGAATTAAAAAGCTGTTTATCCACCTCAACGGCAACGTCCTTTGCAACGAATCATGGTATTTTTTCCGGTGGTCAGCGAGGGCGGTTAAAAGCAAAGTTGAAAAATATGCATGTACGTCAGCATTATGCTACTGGAACACCAATTTATGAGGGATTACAAAAGGCGTTAACCTTAGTGGACGGTAAAGAACGTGAGGCACTGATTGTATTAATTACGGAAGGTAATGATGATTGTACGCATCGAAATATTTGTCAGCTAATTAAGCAAGAAAAACAGGCAAGACCAAAATTAAAAGTGAATATCGTGAGCATTAATTCAATTGTAGATTACACTGACTGTCTTGCCAAAGAAACGGGGGGGCAGATTATTAGTGGCGATATGACGTCTCAAGCGAAACTCACCAACGCCATTAGAAAATCAATGAAATCGGTAGAACAAGAAATTTGCGAATAAAGTGCGGTGGTTTTTCGCCGCATTTTTGAAGTTGGAGAAATTATGCAACGCTTAGCAAGAGTCAATCTGGATCAACAAAATAGCGCCGCTGTGGAGCTGTTCAGCCATTACGACGAGATCACGACGATGTTGCTCCGTCATTTGCCGCCGAGCACGGCGACTATGTTGGCGCGTCCGGAAGTCAACGGCAACATCGTGGAATGGTATTCCGAACTGCAAGGTCAGCCGTATTTATTAGGCAACTCAGAGCGCGATCAACAAGCCCGCAAACAGGCGGAAGCTTTGATTGCACAACGTTTGGCAGCGGTGGATAAGCTACGTACGGAGTTGCTCCAAAAGGGGGCTATTACAACAGAACAAGCCTCGTTATTGGAAAAAGTGGTGGATGCCGCGCAGCATGATTCCATTCAAATTTATATCGTCAATAAACAGCCCGTGATTACCTGCTGGGGTTTAGGCAAAAAGCCGATTCCTGTAGCACCGCCTGTGGTGGCTGTGCCGCAAAAATCCCGTTGGTGGCTTTGGTTGTTGCCGTTATTGTTGTTACTGTTAGGCGGATTGGCGTGGTGGCTATTTTTCCGTCCTGAGCCCGTTAAAGAAGAACCAACGGAACCGGTGAAAATTGAAATTGCCAAACTGGAACCGAAGCCTGAACCACCAAAAGAAGAGCCGAAACCGGAACCGCAGAAACTGGAATTTATTCCGGAGCCGGAAGAACCTAAGGTAGAAGAACCGCCAAAAGTGGAAGAGCCGCCTGTGGAGGAACCACCAAAAGTCGATGAAGCGGCGAAAGTGGAAGAACCGCCTAAGAAGGTGGAAAAACCAAAATATTGCACCAAAACCATTACCCCGGCACAGCGTCCGCAAATGGTGATAGTTTTTGATGATTCCGGTTCAATGTTGTGGTCATTAAGTGAAACTAAGGCAGCAATAGAAGCATTTGAGCGACGTTGGGAGATGATCGGCGTATCTGATGAAGAACTTGCCTATATGCGTCGAGAACCTAATCGGATCAACACAGCGAAGAAATCTGCTGCGTCGATCATCGATAAAATCGATCCGAATATTGATATTGGGCTAGTCAGTTTGAAAATGTGTCCCGGCGCCCGTAATCACGGTATGTTTGGTCCAGGTAAACGAAAAGCGTTGAAAGCCCAAATTCGCTCGTTAATGCCTAAGGAAAGTGATCAAGGCACCGGAACTGCGCTTTATAGCGGTTTACAACAAGCGGCGGCAATGGTGGATGGCGTTAAGCGGGAAGCTTTCATTTTAGTGCTAAGTGATGGTGAAGATAACTGTAATGGCGCTAAACTCGATGTTTGTGGTTTGGGACGCCAACTCGCCAAACAAAAACCGAAACTGAAAATCAATGTGGTGGACATTGGCGGTGCAAAAGCGGCTAACTGCCTGGCGACGGCGACTAAAGGCAAAGTGTTTACCGCCAATAGCCGCGCGCAGGTTACGAACATGATTAACCAAGCCATTAAGCCGATGGTGGAAAAAGAAGAGTGTAAATAAGCGCACGTTACGAAACAAAAAAGTGCGGTCGAAATTTAAAACGTTTTTTAGGAGTCATTATGCAGCGTTTGGCGCGGGTCACATTAGATCAACAAAATACACAAGCTGTTGAACTGTTCGGGCATTATGATGAAATTGTCGGTCTTTTAAATCGTCATTTGCCGCCGAGCACGGCGACTATGTTGGCGCGTCCGGAAGTAAACGGCGATGTGGTGGAATGGTATTCCGATTTACAGGGACAACCTTACTTATTGGGTAATTCCGAAGCTGATCAACAAACCCGTAAACAGGCGGAAGCACTAATTGTTCAGCGTTTGGAATCCATTGATAAATTACGTCAGGAACTGACGCAAAAAGGCGCGATTTCCACCGAGCAAGCCGCTTTGTTAGAGAAACTGGTTGACGCGGCACAACATGACACGATCCAGATTTATGTGGTGAACAAACAGCCTGTGATCACAGGGTGGGGCTTAGGGAAGAAACCGGTTCCTGTGCCGCCACCTGTTCCGGTTGCGCCAAAAGCCCGTTGGTGGCTTTGGTTGTTGCCGTTATTGTTGTTATTGTTAGGTGGATTGGCGTGGTGGCTATTCTTCCGTACGGAACCTGTTAAACCTGAACCGACGGAACTGGTGAAAATTGAAATTGCCAAACCGGAACCGAAGCCTGAACCACCGAAAGAGGCGTCGAAACCGGAACCTGTTAAGGAAGAGCCTAAACCTGAACCGGAGCCGGTGAAAGAGGAACCAAAACCGGAACCTCCAAAAGAAGAGCCAAAACCTGAACCAAAAAAGGAAGAGCCGAAGCCGGTGAAAGAAAAAGCTAAGCCGAAAAAGGAGGTGAAGCCGGAAAAACCGAAAGAAGAGAAGAAAGTCGTTCAACAGCCAAAGAAAATCGACAACAGCATTGCCGAGAAAGTGAAGGCGTCGGGCGGCAATCCGAATGGCGATTTCCGCGCATCTTTAGCGTGGCATAACGGTGAGGACTTGGATTTGCAACTCAACACCTTAAACGCCCATGCCAACAAGTGTTCCAATGGGTATGCGGTGCTGGATGTGGACATGAACGGCGTGGGCTGCGGCAGTAAAAAACGAAACTTCACGTCCCCGGTGGAAAACATCGTGGCGGTGAATCGCAATAAAATGCCGAACGGCAGATACGTTTTCACTGTGGAACAATTCGGCGCGCATCAAGTGCCGGGCGGTTATATGTGTAAATTATTGGATAGCGGGCATGGCTTCGAGCTGCAAATTAAGCTCAACGACAGAATGCGCACCTATGCTTATCGCAAGCCGGTTCGGGAATGCCAACGCAAGCTTAAGATGATTGAAGTGGTGAAACAGGGCGATGATTTTCGCGTGGTTTATGTGAACCCGGATTTACGTCTGATTTCTGATGTGACAGTGCCGAATTAACGACTTGATGAAAATAAAAGTGCGGTTAAAAATTTAAGTGTTTTTTTAACCGCACTTTTTTCTATCAGAAGAATTAATCAATATCGCCGAACTGATCGCGCATGAGGGCTTCAAAATCGGTGCAACCGCCGATAGGTTTATCATCAATCAACACCTGCGGCACGGTTTGCACGGGCTTGCCGATAATTTTCGCAATGTCTTCTTTGCTCATGCCTTGCTCGATAATATCGATGTAACGATAATCAAAATTTTCTACGGTATTTTTCAGTTTTTCCGCCAAAGTTTTGGCGCGCACGCAATAAGGGCAGCTTAGACGACCATAAATTGTTACGAACATAATATTTCCTTTTTTTGAGTGAAGTCGTGCTGATTTTAAGGATTCGCGAAAAAAGAATAAAGTGTTTTTCGGCGTTGTTGTAATTGGTGTAAGATAGCAACAAATTTGATGTTTGTTATACAAGGAATTTTTATGTCTGAGAAAAAACGCACTTCTGAAACCTTAGATTGCATTTTATCCCACCGTTCCATTCGCCGTTTTACTCATGAGCCGGTGTCCGACCAAGTGATCAAACAGCTTGTGAATGCGGCGCGCTTTGCTTCTACGTCCAATCATTTGCAATGCGTTTCCATCGTGCGTATTACCGATCCGGCAATTCGCGAACAAATGATGGTGTATAGCTCCAATCAGGAATATGTGAAATCCGCGCCGGAATTTTGGGTGTTCTGCGTGGATTTTCATAAGCACAAACAAATTTGCCCGACGGCGCAGTTGGATTATGCGGAAGTGCTGTTAATCGGCGCGGTGGATACCGGCATTATGGCGCAAAACGTATTGTTAGCGGCGGAAAGTTTGGGGCTGGGCGGCGTGTATATCGGTTCCTTGCGTAATGAAATGGAAGCCGTAGGTAAGTTGTTAAATCTGCCGGAACATTGCCTGCCTATTGTGGGCATGTGTTTGGGTTATCCGGATCAAGATCCGCCGACCAAACCGCGTTTGCCGAAAGAAACCCTGTTCTTTGAAAACGCCTATCAGCCGTTGGATACCGGCAAACTTGACGAATATAACGCCACCGTCGCGGAATATTATCGCCAACGCAGCAACATTGACATGGATTGGTCGCGCAATGTGATCAAGAGTTTGGATAAACCGATTCGCCCGAAAGTGCTGGCGTATTTGCAGCAACAGGGCTTCATTAAAAAATAACCTTGTATGAAATTTCTCATGTTGTGTCGCGAGCCGCGTTTGTATAGCTGTCAACGGCTCAAACAGGCGGCGGAAGAAAACGGGCATCAAATGGCTATTTTGGATCCTAATCGTTGCCTGATAAAACTCCAAAAAAATCCACCGCACTTTGTTCTGTATTATCAGGCAGATGAAGAAAGCGAAGCGCAATTGTTGCCCGATTACGACGCGGTTTTGCCCCGTTTCGGCACCGCCAGCACGCCGATGGGTTGTCGCGTGTTGCATTATTTCCAAGCGCAGGGCGTGCCTTGTTTAAATAGCGCCGAGGCGTTTCGCACGGCGCGGGACAAATGGCTTAGTTTGCAATTGTTATTAGAACATGGCATTGCCGTGCCGGATTCGTTGTTTGCCGGGATTGAAGTGAACGCCAATCATGCGGTGCAACACATAGGCGCGCCTTCCATTCTGAAAACCCTGAGCGGGTCGCAAGGCATTGGCGTGATCTTGGCGGAACGGACGCAAAGTGCGGTCAGTATTTTGGAAACATTAAAGCAGGCGGATGTGCCGGTGCTGTTGCAGGAATTTGTCACTGAGGCCGACGGCACGGATTTACGCTGTTTTGTCATTGGTGGACGCGTGGTTGCGGCTATGCAGCGCACTGGGCAGAACGGCGAATTTCGTGCTAATTGCCATCGTGGCGCAACGGCAGAGAAAGTGGTGTTAAGCGAACAGGAAAAACAAATTGCCGTGAACGCCACCAACGCCTTGGGGCTGGATGTTGCAGGCGTGGATTTAATCCGTTCGGCACAAGGACCGCTGGTGCTGGAAGTGAACGCCAGCCCGGGGCTTGAAATGATTGAGAAAACCAGCGGTATTAATATCGCGTTACAAATGATTTTATATTTAGAGCAGAAAATCCGTCATCAAGTTGGAGTAATAAAATGATTATTTATTTACACGGTTTTGATTCCAGTAGTCCGGGCAATCATGAAAAAGTCATGCAGTTAAAATTTATTGACGACGATGTGCGTTTTGTCAATTACAGCACTTTACACCCGCGCCATGATATGACGTTTTTGCTCAATGAAGTGCACAAATTGGTGTCCGAATCGAAAGATGAAAAACCACTGATTTGCGGTGTCGGTTTAGGCGGTTATTGGGCGGAGCGCGTCGGCTTTTTGTGCGGCATTAAACAGGCGATTTTTAATCCGAATTTATTCCCGCAGGAAAATATGACGGGCAAAATCGATCGCCCGGAAGAATATGAAGACATCGCCACCAAGTGTGTGGAAAATTTCCGTATGAAAAATAAAGATCGTTGCTTGGTGTTTTTGTCCGTTGAGGACGGTGTGTTAGATTCACAGCGCAGTGCAGACTTTCTGTCGCCTTATTACGACATCATGTGGGATGAAAACGAAAGCCATAAATTCAAGCAAATCTCCCAGCATTTGCAACAAATCAAAGCCTTTAAAGAGCGATAAAAAAAAGGGTAGCCGAAAAAAAGCTACCCTTAGTTTTTGACGGATGATTTAGCCTAATTCCGGATTTTGATCACTAAACTGATAATTCGGCGGCAATTGTGGGCTGGCGTCGTCTTCACCCAGCGTATCCACTTCCGGTGTACGCTTAAATTTTTCCGGCGAGTCGGAATTCTTTTCTTTGCCCAATAATTGCGGTTGTAACTGAATAAAATTGCTGTTCGGCGACAACCAAATGCCAATTAGTGCCTGCGCAAACTGCGGTTCAAATTCATGATCCAAAATGGTGTCGTTTAAAATGAAGTAACTTTTTTCCGGCAACGCGACAAAACGCAAAATGTCGTTCGGGGAGAAATCGGGGAAAATCTGCTGCATTTGTTTCAGCCACAAATCGCTTTGCGCTTTATCAACGTTGATATGCTCCATTTCTTTCGCCAGGCTGATGGCAAAATTTTTGCCTTCGATGGGCTTTTCGTATTTAAAAGAAAGCATGAACGGCAACTGATTCGCTTCATAAGCGCCGTTTTCCGTTTCCAAATCAATGGTATAAACCAGGAACGGACCCCAGTTATAATCGGCGTTTCCCACATTGAGCCAATGCGCGGAAAGTGCGGTTGGAAATAAAGTTAAAATAAATAACAGCGATTTTAATTTCATAAACAGTCCGTCATAAAAATTTATGTGGGCGATTATAGCAAAAAAGACGGGAAATTGATCCCGTCTTTCTGTATTAATGGCTTAATTCAAGGCTTAAGCCTTATTTTAAGCTGCCCACCATATCTTCCGGGCGTACCCATTTGTCGAAATCTTCGGCGGAAACCAAGCCGAGATTAATGGCTTCTTCACGCAAGGTTGTACCGTTTTTATGGGCGGTTTTCGCAATTTTCGCCGCATTTTCGTAACCGATATGGGTATTCAGCGCAGTCACCAACATCAATGAATTTTCAAGTTGTTGTTTAATGCGTGGATAGTTCGGTTCAATGCCGGTTGCGCAGTGTTCGTCAAAGGAAACACAGGCGTCCGCCAACAATTGTGCGGATTGCAGGAAGTTGGCAATCATCACCGGGTTGAACACGTTCAATTGGAAGTGACCTTGTGAGCCTACAAAGGCGATGGTGGTGTCGTTACCGAACACTTGCGCGCACACCATGGTCATGGCTTCGCATTGGGTAGGGTTCACTTTGCCCGGCATGATGGAAGAGCCCGGTTCGTTTTCCGGAATTAAGATTTCACCGATACCGGAACGCGGGCCGGACGCCAATAAACGAATGTCGTTGGCGATTTTGAACAGGCTCATGGCTAATTGACGTAACGCGCCGTGGGTTTCCACGATAGCATCGTGTGCCGCCAAAGCTTCAAATTTGTTTTCGGCGGTGATGAACGGCAAACCGGTGAATTTGGCGATATATTCCGCCACTTTCACATCATAACCTTTCGGTGTGTTCAAACCGGTGCCCACAGCCGTACCGCCAAGGGCTAATTGGCGCAAATGCAGTAGGGTGTTTTTCAACGCCAGTAAACCGAAGTGTAATTGCGCCGCATAAGCGGAGAATTCCTGCCCCAATGTGAGCGGCGTGGCGTCCATTAAGTGCGTACGACCGATTTTCACCACATCTTTGAACGCGTCGGATTTTGCCGCAAAGGTTTTTTGCAAACGTTCTACCGCAGGAATAGTGGTTTCCACCACTTTTTTGTATGCCGCAATGTGCATTGCCGTCGGGAAGGTGTCGTTGGAAGATTGGGATTTGTTTACGTCATCGTTCGGGTGAATGATGGATTTTTCGCCCAATTTACCGCCGTGTAACACGTGCGCGCGGTTTGCCACCACTTCGTTCACGTTCATGTTGGATTGTGTACCGGAACCGGTTTGCCAAATTACCAACGGGAATTGATCGTCTAATTTATTGGCTAAGATTTCATCGCAGGCTTGTGCGATTAAATCCCGTTTTTCCGCAGGCAACACGCCAAGATCCGCATTAGCAAACGCCGCCGCTTTTTTCAAATAACCAAAGGCTTCGATCACTTCATGTGGCATAGAAGCCGCAGGACCGATTTTAAAATTATTGCGGGAACGTTCCGTTTGCGCCGCCCAGTATTTCTCTGCCGGAACCTGAACTTCACCCATAGTGTCTTTTTCAATGCGAAATGCCATTGTGATTACCTCTTAATGATTATTAACAAAATTGCCTGAATTCTAGCATTGGCAACGCGATCTATGAACTGAAATTACAAACAGAAAAACGGTTTTGTGACCTAGATCATAAAGTGCGGTCGGTTTGCAAAACGTTTCGGAAATTAACATTTTCTATTTAGGCTGATTTCCGCTAAAATCTAGCGATTCATTTTTCCTATTTGGACCGTTTTATGCCAAAAACCGCGCAATTTTACCTGCTTTCCGACGCCTCGCCCGCACAACCGAATTTGTCTGCGACGGAATGCCTTGCCTGCGATTTGGCGGCGTCCGCCTGGCGTTTGGGAAAGCGGGTTCTGTTGGCGTGTGAAACCGAAGCGCAGGCGCTCAATATTGATGAAGCCCTTTGGCAGCGCGAGCCGGACGAATTCGTCCCGCACAATCTTTCCGGCGAAGCCACTACTTACGCCACGCCCATTGAAATCAGCTGGACGGGCAAACGCAACGCACAAAGCCGCGATTTACTGATTAACCTGCAACCGCAATTACCGGAATTCATCAACAGCTTTAATCAGATTATCGATTTCGTCCCCGCTGAAGAAGCGCAAAAAGCCTCGGCGCGGGAGCGTTATAAACAGTTGAGACAATTGGGCTGGGCGTTGAGTACGGAACAAGCCGGATAGGCAATATCGTTGCAAAAACACTTAAAAAAATGACCGCACTTTTATGAACGACATCACTTTCTATCAGCGTTTTGAAGCCGATATTCTCGCCGGGCGTAAAACCATCACCATTCGGGATAAATCCGAAAGCTATTTTAAAGCGGGTGATATTTTGCGGGTGGGGCGGTTTGAAGATAATCAATATTTCTGCACCATTGAAGTGTTAAGTGTCTCGCCGATTACCCTTGAGGAACTGACGGAACAGCATGCAAAGCAGGAAAATATGGGGTTGGAGGAGTTGAAAGAGGTGATTCGGGGGATTTATCCGGGTGAAAATGAATTTGTACTGATTAAATTTAAATTGAGGGAATAAAATGAGTATTAATGTTACAGACTGGATAACATCTATAAGTACATTTGTTATTGCTATATTTACTATTAAATTAGCCTGTATTGCAAAGGATACTGCAGATTCTTGGAAAGAACAAAAAGAACCTGAAGCAATAAGAGAAGTAATAAGATATTTTCTAGAATTCAGTCAATATGCATTTAGGATAAAAAGAAGCAGCTTTATAACCGTAGATGATTTCATAAAATTGCGTACTATATTTGAGAATATTGAACCTGCGATAATTTATTTATTTTATTTCACAGAAGAAAATAGAAAAGAGATTGAAGGCGAATATAGAAAATTATGGATTAGACTAGAAAATATACAAGAAGATGATTTAAGAAATAATCCAAAAAGTGAAGAAGTTATAGAAGTTATAAGAGAAATAGCAATTCTATCATTAGAGGGTAGTGAAAAATTAATTAAGCTAATTGCAAAAGATAAAACATTAGAAAATTCAGATATGTAAGTTATAACTTTACAAAAGAGAGCAACAATGACACAAAAATTCGAAATGGCAGACCGATTCAACCCGTCTGCAGTAGAACAAGCCCTTTATCAACATTGGGAAGAGAGCGGTTATTTTAAACCCTCCGAAAATGAGAATGTGCCGAGTTATTCCATCGCCATTCCGCCACCGAACATAACCGGTAGCCTGCACATGGGGCATGCGTTCCAGCAAACCTTGATGGATACCTTAATCCGTTTTAACCGCATGGAAGGGCATAACACCTTATGGCAAGCGGGAACAGACCACGCGGGTATCGCGACCCAAATGGTAGTGGAGCGCAAAATTGCGGCGGAAGAAAATAAAACCCGTCATGATTATGGTCGTGACGCCTTTATCGACAAAATTTGGGAATGGAAAGCGCAATCCGGCGGCACCATTAGCCAGCAAATTCGCCGTTTGGGTAATTCTGTGGATTGGACGCGCGAGCGTTTCACCATGGACGACGGGCTTTCCGACGCGGTGAAAGAAGTGTTCGTGCGTTTGCATGACGAAGGTTTGATTTATCGCGGTAAACGTTTAGTGAACTGGGATCCTAAATTGCACACCGCTATTTCCGATCTGGAAGTGGAAAATAAAGAATCCAAAGGCAGTCTGTGGCATTTCCGCTATCCGCTCGCCAATGGCGCGAAAACCGCCGACGGAAAGGATTATTTGGTAGTGGCGACCACCCGTCCGGAAACTATGTTGGGTGATACCGCCGTTGCCGTTCATCCGGAAGATGAGCGTTATCAATCTCTTATCGGCAAAACCGTGGTTCTGCCGCTTGCCAATCGTGAAATTCCGATCATTGCCGATGAGTATGTGGATCGTGAGTTCGGGACGGGCGTGGTGAAAATTACCCCGGCGCACGACTTCAATGACTACGAAGTGGGAAAACGCCATAATTTACCGATGGTGAACGTGTTTACACTGAACGCAGATATTCGCGATGAAGCGGAAATTATCGGCACCGACGGCAAACCGATGACGGGCTATGAAGCGATTATTCCTGAAGATTATCGCGGTTTAGAGCGTTTCGCGGCGCGTAAGAAAATCGTGGCGGATTTTGAAGCGTTAGGTCTGTTAGATGAAATCAAACCGCACGATTTGAAAGTGCCTTATGGCGACCGTGGCGGCGTGCCAATCGAGCCGATGTTGACCGACCAATGGTATGTGAGCGTGAAACCGCTGGCAGACGTGGCGATTAAAGCGGTGGAAGACGGCGAAATTCAATTTGTGCCGAAACAATACGAAAACCTGTATTTCTCTTGGATGCGTGACATTCAGGATTGGTGTATTTCCCGTCAGCTTTGGTGGGGACACCGCATTCCGGCGTGGTATGACGCGGAAGGCAACGTTTATGTGGCGCGTGATGAAGCGGAAGTGCGGTCAAAATATCAGTTAAATTCTGATGTGGTGCTCAAACAAGATGAAGACGTGCTGGATACGTGGTTCTCCTCCGGCTTGTGGACGTTCTCCACCCTCGGCTGGCCGCAACAAACCAAAGAACTGAAAATGTTCCACTCAACAGACGTGCTGATCACCGGTTTCGACATCATTTTCTTCTGGGTGGCGCGCATGATCATGTTCACCATGCACTTCATCAAAGATGAAAATGGCAAGCCGCAAGTGCCGTTCAAAACTGTGTATGTAACGGGCTTGATCCGTGATGAAAACGGACAAAAAATGTCGAAATCCAAAGGCAACGTTATCGATCCGTTAGACATGATCGACGGCATCAGCCTAGAAGATTTAGTGGCAAAACGCACCGGCAACATGATGCAACCGCAATTAGCGGAAAAAATTGCCAAATCTACCCGCAAAGAATTCCCGGAAGGCATTGTGGCGCACGGCACCGACGCCTTGCGTTTCACCCTTGCCGCACTTGCCACAAACGGCCGCGATATCAACTGGGACATGAAACGCTTGGAAGGCTACCGCAATTTCTGTAACAAATTATGGAACGCCAGCCGTTTCGTGCTCACCAATGAAAAATTGGATTTAAGCGAAGGCGAAATTGAATTTTCCGTCGCCGACCGTTGGATTCAATCGGAATTCAACCGCACCGTGGAAACCTTCCGCACCGCGTTAAGCCAATTCCGTTTCGATTTGTGCGCGAACACCATCTATGAATTCACTTGGAACCAATTCTGCGACTGGTATTTGGAACTCACCAAACCGGTGTTCGCCAACGGCAGCCAAGCGCAAATCCGCGCGGCAAGCCAAACCTTGGTGCGCGTGTTGGAAAAATTATTACGTCTGGCGCATCCGGTGATTCCGTTCATTACGGAAGAAATCTGGCAAAAAGTGAAAGGCTTCGTGGGTATCGATGCCGACAGCATTATGTTGCAACCGTTCCCGCAAGCGGAAGAGCACGCCTTTGATGCGGATGCAGAAGCCGAAATCAACTGGCTGAAAGACGTGATTATTGCCGTGCGTAACATTCGCGCCGAATGCAATATCGCACCGAGCAAAGGCTTGGATTTGTTATTCCGCAACCTTCCTGCGAACGAACAAAAAATACTGGAAAAACAGACCGCACTTTTAAAAGCCATGGCGAAGCTCGACAACGTCAGTGTGCTGAAAGAAGGTGAGGCCGCCCCGTTAGCCGTGGCGAAATTGGTCGGCAACACCGAAATCCTCGTACCGATGGCAGGCTTTATCAACAAAGAAGCCGAGCTTGCGCGTTTAACCAAAGAGATTGAAAAATATCAAAATGAAGTGAAACGCATCGAAGGCAAACTTGGCAACGAGTCCTTCGTCGCCAAAGCCCCGGAAGCCGTCATCGCCAAAGAACGCGAAAAAATGGCCGAATACCAATCAGGGTTAGATAAAATCCGCGAGCAGTATAGGGCGATTGAGGCGTTGTAGTTTTTAACTGTAAAACAGCTAATTTATGAAAATAGGTTAGCTGTTTTTTTATACTTGGAGAACCGCATGAGCGACAAGCGTAGAAATTGGACGAGGGATGAGGTCATTATTGCGCTTTATCTCTATTTCACGATTCCTTTTAATAAGGTTAATAAATTTCATCCTTTGATTAGAGAATATGCCGCCTTGATAGGGCGAACGCCATCAGCATTAACAATGAAGATTGGCAATTTAGGCAGTTTTGATAAAACGTTGCGTGAAAAAAATATTGGTGGTTTACCTAATGCCAGCCAACTAGATGAAAATGTATGGAATGAATTTGAAGGAAAATGGAGTCTGCTTAATGAGATATATCAGAAAGTCGTCGATCAGTTTTTAAAACAATCGCAGAAAGTACCCGATGCTTCATTTGTACCGGGATATAATGCTTTCCATGGAAAGGAAGAAAAAAGAGAAGTAAATGTGCGCGTGAACCAATCTTTTTTCAGAGATAGCGTTTTAGCGGCTTACAATTATCGTTGTTGTATCACAGGAATTGATATTCCTGAACTATTAATTGCGAGTCATATTAAACCTTGGAAAGATGATGTGGAAAATCGTTTAAATCCACAAAATGGATTGTGTCTTAACGCCCTTCATGACAAAGCCTTTGATAGAGGATTATTCACGTTAGATGAAAATTTTAGAGTTATCTTATCTCATCAGTTGTGTTCTTCAGAAAATGCCATGCAGTGGTTTAAACCTTATGAAAATAAAGAAATTATTTTGCCAGAACGGCTTACACCAAGTTTAGATTTTTTAAGATTTCACAGAGAAAATATTTTTAGAGGGTAGGATATGCTCAGGTGTGTAGCACTGTTCAAGCGGTATTCATATACAAATTAGATTTTTATAGTAAAAGTGCGGTGAAAATTCACCGCACTTTTTTCATCTGCTTTTCCAATCCCACAAAAACCGGTTCGACAATTTCATCAGGCAATCCGTTTATATTGATTTCTCCAATTCTTGGATATAACACGTTAATTTCATGCAAAATGTCTTCTACGGTTTCTTTTGCCAAGCCTGCGAGCTTAGCCGTGTTGAAAATATGACGAAGTTGGATTTTATCCCATAGATAATGTTTATTTTCACCGTGCCACGCCATTGCCATTTTGACTTTCTGCTTTTGTAGTCCGTTGCGTTTAATAAGCGGGTAGGCGGACATGACGTCGTAAAAAGGCGTTAGACGATAGCGATTTCCTTGCTCTAAAAATAAACTGAAATTTTTTCCGTGACCATCAATAGCACAGAGTAGCCAGAACATAATTTGAGCTTTAAAAAATTGTTTGCGATCTGCTTGTGCATAGGACGAACCGTTAAGTAGCGACATTACTTGAAGAATGCCCGGTCCACCGTCGTTTTCATACTTTCGCGCAGGCGCAATGTTGAGGGCTTGACACATATCTTCCTGTGGCAAGCGGATTAACCAGTTTCTGTTTTCAGACCAACGACGATCAAAACGTTCAACAATTAATACTTTAATTTCTCCGAAATAATGGATTTCGCTTCTAGGAACGGACAAGCCGAACGCTTTCATGATATTTAAGCAAAGCCATTCATTTTCACAGCTGCCGGAAAGGTCAAGTTGTCCTTGTGCCACCATGCCAATAGGAAGTTTGAAAATATGACTGGTTGCGGTGGAATGTAGAGGGCGTTGCCATTGATTTTGATAATAAAGTAGAGCCGTTTTTTCCTGTGCGCCGGCTAAAGAAATGCGGAAATCCTCGCTTTCCTCCATGCCAAGGGGAAAAGTGCGGTAGTTTTTTAGCACGTTTTCCACTTCATTATCATTTAACGGCTCCGCATAGATTTGCCGTACAGAATGACTTTTTCCCTGATAAAGCTGAATCGCACCGATGCAATCTTGCCCAATTGCCGAAAGCAAATCAAACGGTGATTTGGTCGAGGTCTGAAAACGTTGCTGAATGCGCGAGCGGATCTGTTCATTGTCAGGCAAGAGATTATCGAAAAAATTATAAACCGAATCGCCTCGGTAAACTTTCTGCGATAAGGGAAGCGACAAGGAAATCGGGCGGGAGCGCGCAGATTCAAGCCATTTCTCTGCATATTGAAATTCTGTTGCACCGTTTGTGCGTTTACGCCATTCGCCGACCAACAAACCATTCATGGCAACGTTTAAGATAGCATTGCTCATTACCACGCCTCATCGTCATCGTAGGTTGCTGTTGGTTCTTGGATTAAATGGGCAGCCGTATCCGATGATTTTTTACGAGGTTGAACAGTCAGTTCTAACTCTAATCCTGCCAGAATTTTAAATAGCGTTTCTAACTTTGTGCGCTCAGGCTCATTCTCAAAAGCTGAAATTCTGGCTTGTGTGGTGCCGGCGAGTTTGGCGACATCGGTTTGTGATAGATCGCTTTGATAGCGGAACTCCCTAATCACATGTGAAAGCATTTTTGCGGTGGTAATAACCATTTCTACTCCTTATACTCTGTAGCGTATAGAATTTGTTTTATACGCCATGGAGTATAAAGTTGATTTTATATCCTGTAAAGTATAATTTATGTTTTATACCTTATGAGATATAAAAATACAAAATGATTAAAATACCCACCGCACTTGTATTTTTAGTTATTTTCGCCTTTTACTACCTCAACCCAACGTTCGATTAGGCGCTTGCTTTCTGCGTCGGCGCCGAAGCGGATGAAGTCAATATCCAATAAATTAAGTTTGGTCGGATCGCTGGCTTTGGGTGAGGCTTTGGCGCGGATATTGGTTGGAATTTGGTAAGAGTCGGATTCGCGCCATGGGATTTCTTGGGCTTCGGTGTCGAGCACGAAGTCAATGAAATGCTTGGCGTTTTCAAGGTTGCGGGCGCCTTTGATAATGCTTGCCGCACCTAATGTATAACCAATGCCTTCGCATGGCAAAATGCCTTTGACCGGTGCGCCTTTGTCTTTTTCCCGCACATAGCCGTGCATGAAGGCGATATCGACACCCACTTCGCCGGTGGCTAAGTTGCCGGTCGCCAAGCCGCTTTTAGAATATTGCGCCACGTTCGCGTTGAGTTTTTTCAAATAATCGAAGGCTTTTTCCTCGCCCCAAAGTTGTACTAATGTGGTGAGCAAGGAATACCCCGTGCCGGAAACCCGAGGATCGGCGTATTGAATTTGATTTTTAAATTCCGGCTTGAGCAGATCCGCAAAACATTTCGGTTCAGGGATGTTGAGCTGTTTTAATTTTTCCGTATTCACGCCAATGGCGACTTCCATTAAATAGATAATCGAGGTGTAATCGCCCCGTTCGTCCATCAACTTTTTGAATTGCGGCATGATGTCTTTTTGTAATGGGGAGCGATAAACCGCCAGCAAGCCTTGATCGGCAGCTTGCAAGTGTGGCTCAAACGTGCCGCCGAACCAGACGTCCGCTTGCGGGTTATCTTTTTCTGCTTTGATTTTGCCAAGTACGGTGCCTGTGCTATTGCGGACAAATTTCGTTTCGACCTTATATTTTTCCGCAAAACGTTGGGTGACTTTTTCACAGGTGACATTTTGCACGCTGCAATAAACGGTCAGTTTGCCCTCCGCGTGGGCGTTGTGCATATAAAAAAGCATTGGGAGCAGGCAAAGTGCGGTTGTTTTTAACGATGTTTTTAATGGTGAGCTATTTTTAGAAAGCATGGTCATTGATTTAATCCTCGGTGAAATAAGATTGAAAAACAATACCGGCTAACAGCTAAACGGGGAAATCGGCGGAAGGCGCCATGAAAAGCAGAGTGAAGTGCATTAGTTTCCTACGTCAGTGCTAACTGTATCAGGTTCACGGGTATTTCTCAGCTTCGTTATTTAAACAACGGAGCACCCCGACTAACGCGCATTACTATAAGAGCTTGTTATTGGTTTGTAAATGTATGAGGGAAAATATTTTATTTTTTGACCGCACTTTTAATGGCGGCTACCAAAGGGCGGTTTGGCAAACCAGACCAAAATAAATAGCACCATAAATAGAATCGCGGACAGCCAGAAAATTTCATTGGCGCCGATGATGAAACCTTGCGAGGTGATATTGCGGGCAAGCAGGGAGGACGTGGACACCTCATTCATGCCAAAACGCTCCATCATGTGATAATACTGCTGGGCGATAGGATTGTAAGGCGTAATCGCCTCAGTGAGTTGTGTGTGATGGACGGCTTCGCGGTTATACCATAAAAACGTGGTGAGCGAGGTGCCGATAGAACCGGCGAGGGTACGCAAAAAGTTAAATAGGCTGGCGGCGGAAGCCATTCTGTGCGCAGGCAAATTGGATAAGGTGATGGTGGTCAACGGCATAAAGAAACAGGCTACCGCTAAGCCTTGCACCAATTGCGGGAGAACAACATCAATGAACGCCATATTGGGCTCAAACGTGACGGCACGCCAATAAAAGGTGATGGCATACACCACGAAGCTGATGGTGACCAAAATGCGCATATCGATTTTGTAACCGAATTTGCCGATGAGCGGCGATAACAAAATCGGGAATAGCCCCACGGGTGCCGATGCCAAGCCTGCCCACGTGGCGGTATAGCCGAACACTTGTTGGAGCAATAACGGAATTAAGACCACTGAGCCGAGATAAATTAAAAACGCCAAGCTGGAGGATAAGCAGCCTACGCTAAAATTGCGTAGCTTGAACAAGGAGATATCCACAACGGGATTGTCGTCAGTGAGCTCCCAAATCACTAATGCGGTTAGCGTGACGGCAGAAATAACGGCGAGAACGACAATTTCTGTGGAGTTGAACCAATCCTGCTCACGCCCTTGATCCAGCATTAATTGCAAGCAACCTACGCCCAGTACCAACAAGACTAAACCGACAGTATCAATGGGTTGATGTTGGATTTCGCTTTCCCGCGGCATTAAAATTTTCCAGCTAAAGCCGATAATAATGAGACCAACGGGCACATTAATAAAGAATATCCAGCCCCAGTGCAGATTATCGCTAATCCAGCCCCCAAGAATCGGGCCGAAAATCGGCGCCACAACCACGGTCATCGCCCAAAATGCCAATGCCATACCGCGCTTTTCCGGCGGGTAGTTATTGAGGAGTAAACTTTGTGATAACGGAATGATCGGACCTGCCGCCAAGCCTTGGAAAATACGGCATAAAATCAGCATTTCCAAGCTGTGGGAAATGCCGCATAGCCAAGAGGCAAAAACAAAAAGTGCGGTGGCAATCAGGAATAATTTTACTTCGCCGAAACGTTTGGCAAGCCAGCCGGTGATCGGGATGGAAATGGCGTTGGCGACGCCGAAAGAGGTGATAACCCAAGTGCCTTGGCTGAATGACGCACCCAGATCGCCTGAAATGGTCGGAATTGCCACGTTCGCGATGGTGGAGTCCAACACTTGCATGAATGTGGCAAGGGAAAGCGCTAACGTAATGATGCCAAGGGCGATACCTTCAAGCGGTTTTTGCATGATTGCCAAGCCTTAGTTTGTGTTGTCGCGAATAATATTTTCGATCAAATTTTCCACCGCACTTTGATCGTAATTCAAGGTGTTGGTGGAATAGAGCGGCGCGGTACGTTTTTGTTGCGACAGCATTTCGCCGCTTGTGTCGGAAATATTCACTTCAACTAAGGTCGATAAGCCGATGCGCAACGGATAACGGGCAATTTGTTGCGGATCCAGGCTGATACGCACAGGCACCCGTTGCACCACTTTGATCCAGTTGCCGGTGGCATTTTGCGCAGGCAATAAAGAAAATGCGCTGCCGGTGCCCATTTCAATACCTTCCACTTTGCCGTCAAATTTCACATCGTGACCGTATAAATCAAACGACAGTTTCACCGGTTGTCCGATTTGCATGTCTCTCAATTGGGTTTCTTTAAAATTGGCGTCAACCCACATTTGGTCGGTCGCAATCACTGCCATGAGTGCGCTACCGACGGCGACTTTTTGTCCCACTTGCGTGCTTCTACGCGCCACATAGCCATCTACCGGGCTGACAATTTTAGTACGTTGTAAATTCAACCACGCTTGTTTCAGCGAGCTGACGGCTTTTTGAATTTCCGGCTGTTCTTTGAGCGGCACATTCAATAATAAGGATTTATTGGCGGCGAGCTGATTTTTGACGGCTTTCAAGTTAGCTTCTGCCGTGACAACCGCTTCTCTGGCGTGTTGAAGGGATTCTTTATCAATGGCGCCGCTTTTACCTAACATCTCACGACGCGCCAAATCGCCTTGCGCTTTATTCAATGCGATTTGATTGGCTTGTACGGTGGCTTCCAGTTGTTTCACGGTATAACCGAGTTGTGAAATTTGACGCACGGCGCTTGCCAGCGTATTTTGCGCCTGACTGAAACTCAGTTGATAATCCGCATCATCCAGTTCTAACAGCACATCGCCTGCGTGCACAAAATCCATATTTTCTGCGTTAATTTGTCGTACATTGCCTGCGATCTGTGAGGAAATCATCACTTGATTGCCGCTCACATAAGCGTCTTCCGTCGTTTGGTAATTTTTAACGAAAAAGAACCAGTATAACCCGGTGAGAACGCTGATAAGGATGAGGAGAAAGAAGAAAATACCTAAGGCTTTTTTGCGCATATTTTTTTGTGCGGAAATGGTCGGTTCGCTTACTTCAGTCATGTGGAATCCTTTTTATTTTTAATAGATTTTGAGAATTGTTTTTAGTTATTTGATTTCTATAATCTATCAATTCTATTCAATGTAACAATTTGTTCTATTATGTGCTTTTTTCTATACTTACGCCAACAAAAACGAGCGGTCTTGGGGTTGAGATCGTTCATCTTTTTATTAAATAGATAAAGTATAGGAGAAACATTATGTCAAAAACAGTCATTGGTTTAGATACTGCCAAATCTGAAGTTTTAGCTGCAAAATTAAATGAATTATTAGCTACTTACCAAGTATTTTATACCAACGTGCGTGGTTATCACTGGAACATCAAAGATGTGAATTTCTTTGAATTACACGCCAAATTTGAAGAAATTTATACGAATCTTGTGGAAAAAGTGGATGAAGTGGCAGAACGTATTCTCACTTTGGGTTACACGCCGAATAATGCGTTCAGTCAATATTTGACCAATTCACGCATTAAAGAAGACATTGCCGTGAGCTCTGCCGCCGCTTGTTTAAGAGGTACGTTAGAAGGCTTTAAAGTGTTGTTGAGTCAACAACGTGAAATTTTAGCCCTTGCCGGTGAAGCCGATGACGAAGGCACCGTTTCACAAATGAGTGATTACATTAAAGAACAAGAAAAACTGGTTTGGATGTTCCAAGCCGCTTGCCAAACTTGTGCAAACTAGTTGGTTAGTGAAATAAAAAATCCTGCTTGAACGGGTGTTTAAGCAGGATTTTTTGATGAAAAGTGCGGTGGTTTTTTCGGGTATTTTAAAACACGTCAAAAATCCACCGCACTTTTTTATTTACTTGATGACTGTTCCCACAATGCTACGCGTCGCTTCTTTCACTTCTGTTAACTGCACGCGTAAAATATCGCCGATTTTATAAAGTCGTTGATCTTTGACGTAAAAAGCAATTTCATCGGTATTGATCTGCACGTCCTCCTTGTTGTCATGTAACGTCGACGCCGGGATAAACATAGACGCGCCGTTTTCCAACAATAATACGCGTAAACCGCCACGGGTAACATCTTGCACTTCTGCTTCAAATTCTGCTTTTTCGACAACTTTATCCGCAAGATAGCGACAATATAACCAATCGGCAATGTCGCGTTCCACCAGACGATTTTGACGACGGGCTTCTTGCAGGCGCGCTAGCACGGACTCTTCCGGCTTCGCAAAAGCACGATTGGCTAAATGCGCTTTGATTAAGCGGTGATTCACCATGTCGGAATATTTCCGAATTGGCGACGTCCAGGTGGCATAGCCGTTCAAGCCTAAACCAAAGTGCGGTGCCAATTCCCCTTTAAATTCCGCGAAAGTGAGGAAGCGGCGTAAGCGGAATTCCAAATAATCTCCCTCAATGGGTTCAATATCGTGGCGCATTTGGCAATAGCCGTTTAGGGTTGCCAGATTGTCTAAAGAATAACGCGCTTGCAACGCCGCCTGATTTTCTTCGTTAGCAAGATTTGCCACTAAGAAATTGTGCGCGTTTTCCAGGAATTTTTTATCGAACCCACTGTGTGTGTTGAAAATGCCGCATTGTAGGTTTTCATGTAAAAATTGGGCGGCACAGATGTTGGCGATAATCATGGATTCTTCTACGATTTGGTTGGCAATGCGACGATATTCCGCTTTGATTTCCTGCACTTTGCCGTTTTCGCCCAAGACGAAAGAGTAATCCGGTTTTTCTTTAAAGAGCAACGCGTGGGTTTTACGCCATTGCGTTCTGGCAAGGGTGAATTGGTGCAACCAATGCAGTTGTTGCACCGTTTGCGGATTTTCCGGCTGCCAGGCGTTTTCTTTGCCTTCCAAGTAATCGGAAACGCGGTTATAGGACAATTTATCTTTCGATTGTACGTCGGCTAACACGAATTTTGCCGGCGCACTGATCTCGCCCTGCAAATCCGTTTGAATGTAACACACCAATGCCGGTCTGGTTTCGTTCGGTTTTAAGGAACAAAGTTCGTCGGACAGTTCCCGTGGCAACATGGGAATGTTAAAGCCGGGCAGGTAGTTGGTGAAACAACGCTGTTTGGCATCTTTTTCAATTTGCGAATCCGGGCTGATGTAAGCCGTCGGATCGGCAATCGCCACCACCAGCTGCCAACCGGTTTGTTCGCCGTTTTCTGTTAATGGCTCAATATACAAGGCATCGTCCATGTCTTGCGTGGTTTCCGAGTCGATGGTGACGAAGTGAAGTGCGGTCAGATTTTCTCGCGTTTCCGGATCCTGCATTTCATACTGATCTTGCCCTTGAACCGGTTCGCGCGGTTGTTCATGACGGGCAAGTGTGACCCACCAAGGTGCCAATTCGTCATCGGCACGGCAAATAAATTGGGTGATTTGCGCGTAGAAAAAACGATCGTCACGTAATGGGTGGGTTTTCAGCGTCGCCACCACCCAATCGCCTTCTTGCAATGCTTCCTTTACGGCTTTGGCTTGCTGGGCGCCAATTGGTTGATTGATGTTCGGGTGATCCACAAGCACCTGCAATTTCTTGTCTTTATTGAACCGCACTTTGGCGATAAAACGGGTGAGCATCGGCTCGATTAAGGCTTCCGGTTCCGCTTGTTCTTTGTCGCCTTGTTTTTCAATGGTGGCGCTGATTTTGTCGCCGTGCATGACTTTTTTCATTGCCGGTGGGGCAATAAAATAGCTTTTTTTGTCGCATTCTAAAAAACTATAGGCTTTATCGGTGCTTTTCACCGTGCCTTCCACGCGTTCTTTGCTGTCGTGAATTTGTTGTTTTAATTGGGCGAGTAGAGGATTATCTTGAAACATAAATTATCGGTATTTGATTTAAAAAATTAAAAAGGCAGGTTAAAAAACCTGCCGATAAAGAAAGGAAGAAAAAATTATTCTTCGCCTAATTCGCCCATGGCGGTGATACTGAAGCCCGCGTCAACGTGCACGATTTCACCGGTGATACCGGAAGCCAAATCAGAGCACAAGAAAGCAGCGGAGTTGCCCACATCTTCAATGGTGACGGTGCGACGTAATGCCGCGGTTTTCTCAAATGTCGCCAGCATTTTCTTGAAGTTTTTAATGCCGGAAGCCGCTAAGGTGCGGATCGGGCCGGCAGAAATGGCATTTACACGAATGCCGTCTTTGCCTAAATCAGCAGCCATTACGCGGGTTGCCGCTTCAAGAGAGGCTTTTGCCAAGCACATCACGTTGTAGTTCGGAATCGCACGCTCTGCGCCTAAGTAAGAAAGGGTTAATAATGCTGCGTTCGGATTTAAGTAAGGACGTGCCGCTTGTGCCATGGCGACAAAGCTGTACGCGCTGATGTCATGGGCAATGCGATAACCGTCACGGGTTGCCGCGTTCACATAATCGCCGTCCAATTGATCGCCCGGTGCGAAAGCAATGGCGTGCACGAAGCCGTCGAACTTATCCCAATGTTTGCTTAATTCCGCAAAGCAGTTTTGAATGCTTTCGTCGGTAGCAACGTCTAACGGAAGCACGATATTCGCGCCGAATTCTTTTGCGAATTCTTCCACGCGCGGTTGTAATTTTTCATTTAAATAAGTGAAAGCCAATTCCGCGCCTTGTTCTTTCATTGCTTTTGCAATGCCATAAGCGATAGAACGGTTGCTGGCAAGACCGGTGACTAAAATACGTTTACCTGTTAAGAAACCCATAGTTATTCCTATTTGTTTTAGTGAAAAAATTGGCAGGATTATACTTGTTTCGGGGGGATTGAGCAATTATGCAATGGTGTCAATCCCCTTATGTTGGACCAGTGTTAAAAGTTTTAATACCCCACCGTTTTCCCTTCCGGGTTACGCGGGTCAGAGTAGCCGTAGAAGCCGTCTTCGCGGGCTTGGATGATTTGTACGCGTCCCATTGGGGCTTTTTCTTTGATGGCGTAGCCTTGGGCTTTCAGAATAGCTAAAGTGTCGGGGCTCAAGCCTTCTTCCACGCGGAGTTCGTCAGGCAACCATTGGTGGTGGACGCGTGGGGTGACGATGGCTTCCGCCGGGTTCATGTTGTGATCCACAGTGTTCAAGATGCTTTGTAGCACGGTGGTGATAATGCGTGCGCCGCCCGGGCTACCTGTAACTAACCAAGGTTTGTTGTCTTTCATGACAAGCGTCGGTGTCATGGAGGAAAGCGGGCGTTTTTGCGGCGCGATGGCGTTGGCTTCACCGCCGATTAAGCCGAAGCCGTTCGGTACGCCCGGTTTGGCAGAGAAGTCGTCCATTTCGTCGTTCAATAAAATCCCTGTGCCTTCCGCCACAATGCCACTACCGAAATTGAAGTTCAGTGTATAAGTCACCGCTACGGCGTTGCCGTTTTTGTCCATCACGGAGAAGTGGGTGGTTTGGTCGCTTTCGTAAGGTTGCGGTTTCCCCGGTTTGATTTCCGCCGCCGGTTTTACTGCGGTTTCGTTAATGCTTTTCGCCAGTTCGTCGGCGTATTTTTTTGAGGTTAAACCTTTCATCGGGATTTTCACAAAATCCGGGTCGCCTAAATATTCGGAACGGTCGGCATAGGCTAATTTCATGGCTTCCGCCAGATAGTGAATGCTTTTCGCGCTATTCACGCCGTAATCGGCAAGCGGGTAACGTTCTAAAATGTTCAGAATTTGTACTAAATGAATCCCGCCCGAGCTCGGTGGCGGCATGGTGACCACTTTGAATCCTCGATATTCGCCTTCAATGGGTTTGCGCTCGACGGCTTTGTAGCCTTTGAGATCGTCCAAGGTGATCAATCCTTGATGTTTTTCCATTTCGGCGACGATTTTTTTCGCAATATCGCCTTCATAAAAGGCTTTCGCCCCTTGTTTAGCGATCAGTTTTAAGGAATAGGCTAAATCTTTTTGCACCAGCAAATCGCCTTCTTGCAATGGTTCGCCGTTTTTAAAGAAAATCGCGGTGGATTGCGGCCATTTGCCTAAATTATCCTTTTCTTCTTTTAAGGTTTTGGCGAGCATCGGTCCGACGGTAAAGCCTTTTTCCGCTAATTGAATTGCAGGTTCAATGACTTGCGCAAGGGATAAGGTTCCCCATTTTTTCAAGGCGTATTCCATGCCCGCCACCGTGCCGGGAACGCCCACGGCGGCATGAGTGTAAAGGGAGCTTCCGTCAATCACGTTACCGTCTTTATCCAGATACATATCGCGAGAGGCTTTGAGTGGTGCGGTTTCGCGGAAATCCACGGAATAGTTTTCACCGCTTTTGGCATCGTGCAGCACCATAAAACCGCCGCCGCCGATGTTACCGGCATTCGGCAGCACCACGGCGAGGGCAAAGCCTACGGCAACTGCCGCATCCACCGCGTTACCCCCTTGGCGTAAAATCGCCGCGCCCACTTCACTGGCTAAGCCTTGTTCACTGGCGACCATGCCGTGCTTGGCATAAACAGGATGAAATATATCGTTTGCGCTGTCATAACGGGCTGCCGCCAGTTCCGTTGAACTCATGGCGGGAGCTTGCTGATTGGCGATCGCCGGGGAGCCGACGGCGAGGGCGATAGAAAGCGCTAAACTGCTGAATAAGCATTTTGTGGCAAATTTCTTCATATTTTCTCCTGTTGTGTGTGAAATAACCGCTTTGAGATTAACCTAATTTTGCTGATTAAAACAACAGACGATCACAAAATGAACGGTAATTTTGTGACATAGATCATGTTTTTTGATACTTTTTTTAATACTTGGGATAAATAACGTTTATGAGTCGAGAGTTGTGGTAGGGAAGAAAGCAATCGTTTGCTATGAAAAATGTGCCGAAAAACGACCGCACTTTTAGTAGAAAAGTACTATTTAATGCTGTTGAGTTTGCTGGTGTGTTTCAAGCGCCATAATTGATAAATATGCACGGCGACTAAAAACGCGTTCAATAATGCCACCGGGTAAGTGTGCGTGATAAGGGCATAAATCATGAATAATGCGGCACCGACACAGTTGACAATGCGGAGCGGCACGATGGATTTAAATAAAAAAGACGCGGCGACAATCAATGTCGCGACGTAGCCTAAAATTTCAACGGAATTAATTTCAAACATAATAATCTCAAAGATGAAATAAGAAAGGGCGCTATGATATTGCAAATGGCGGTCGGTTGCAAAATCTTTGCAGATGGGGAATTCGGTTAAATTCCCTTTTTGGGGAAAATAAAAACAGCCCCAAAGGGGCTGAGTTATGCGTGACCTAGGGTAACTTTGTTACCCTAGGGGAAGAACGTTTACGCCTTTTTATACAACTGCGGCAAGGCGGATTCTTTGTTTACCGCCAATAAACCGGTGCTGGAATAGATGCCCAGTTTATCGCGGGTGTCGATAATATCCAGATTGCGCATGGTTAATTGACCGATACGATCAAGCGGATCGAACGGTGCATTTTCCACTTTTTCCATACTCAAACGTTCAGGATGGTAGGTTAAGTTCGGCGATTCGGTGTTCAAAATAGAGTAGTCGTTGCCGCGACGTAATTCTAACGTGACTTCGCCGGTCACTGCGCGAGCCACCCAACGTTGAGAGGTTTCGCGTAACATTAAGGCTTGCGGATCGAACCAGCGACCTTGATATAACAAACGGCCCAAACGAATACCGTTGATACGGTATTGTTCGATGGTGTCTTCGTTGTGGATGCCGCTGACTAAACGTTCGTAGGCAATGTGCAATAACGCCATGCCCGGGGCTTCGTAAATGCCGCGTGATTTAGCTTCGATGATGCGGTTTTCGATTTGGTCGGACATGCCTAAGCCGTGGCGACCGCCGATACGGTTGGCTTCCAGGAATAATTCCACGATGTTGTCGAACGTTTTGCCGTTTAACGCTACCGGCACGCCTTCTTCAAAGCGCACGGTCACTTCTTCCGCTTTAATTTGCACGTCTTCGCGCCAGAACGGCACGCCCATGATTGGGTTAACGATACGAATGCCGGAATTTAAAAATTCTAAATCTTTCGCTTCGTGGGTGGCGCCGAGCATATTGGAATCGGTGGAGTAGGCTTTTTCCACGGACATTTTGTAGTCAAAGCCATTTTCAATTAAGAAATTGGACATTTCAAAACGACCGCCCAATTCGTCGATAAATTGTTGGTCTAACCAAGGTTTGTAGATTTTTAATTGCGGGTTGGTTAATAAACCGTAGCGGTAGAAACGTTCGATGTCGTTGCCTTTGTAGGTGCTACCATCACCCCAAATGTGCACATCGTCTTCTTTCATGGCGGACACCAACATCGTGCCTGTTACAGCACGACCTAGCGGGGTGGTGTTGAAATAGGTTGCGCCGCCGGTAGAAATGTGGAATGCACCGCATTGAATGGCGGCAACGCCTTCTTGGGCTAACTGTGTGCGGCAGTCGATTAAACGGGCCATTTCTGCGCCGTATTCTTTCGCTTTGCGCGGGATGGCGTTGTAATCATCTTCATCCGGTTGACCTAAATTCGCGGTGTAAGCGCAAGGAATGGCGCCTTTTTGACGCATCCAAAGTAATGCCGCGCTGGTATCTAAGCCACCGGAAAAGGCGATACCGACTTTTTCACCTTTCGGTAAGTGTTGCAAAATGGTATTTGACATATTTTCTTTCCTTATTTGTGTTTGTTTTGGGTTAATTAATTGGTGTAAAAGTGCGGTGAAAAAACATTTTAAAAACGCACCGCACTTTCATTCTTCTCTTCCGCAAACATCAGATTCGGATCGGGGTATTGATAAACGAAATCCAGTTCACGACAAATTTTATCCGCCGTAATAATACGCTGCGGATCGTCCGGCGTACTGATAAAGTGCGGTGGATTTAAACGGTATTTTTCTGCCGCCAGACAATAATAGGCTTCTCGGGGCGGATGCACGGGCGCTGCCAAATGATATAGGCGATAACCGCCGGGCGTTTCCAGTAAAAGCTGAATGGCACGGGCGCAATCGTCCAGATGCACTAAATTCACCGGCGAATGACCGCACTTGAGATCCGGTTTGTCGGCGAGGGAGAAAATCGGGTGGCGATCCTGCCCCACGAGACCGGCAAAACGGATGACATCACAATCGACGTTTTGTAACTGCGCCAGATTGTTCTCGATTTCGACCAAGGCACGACCTACATCCGTTTCGGGGCGAGGGGTGACGGATTCGTCAAAATGCGCGGAAATTTCAGGAAAAACAGACGTGGAGCTAATAAAAATAATGTGCTGAACACCGTGCAACAGGGCTTCGTTCACCAGATTCTGTACGCCGCGCACATACTGTTTGAGGTCGAAAAAATATTGGCTCGGCGGAATATTGATGACCAACGAATCAACGGACAACAGCGCGGTTAAATCGTCAGGATCGGCGTTAATTTCAGGGGTGAGTTCCAAGTGATAGGCTTCTAATCGCAATAAACGCATTTGCTCGACACCATCATGCGTGCGTTTCGTGCCTTTGACCTCCCAACCCAGATTTTTCAAATGGCGTGCCAACGGTAAGCCCAACCAACCCAAGCCGACAATCGCAACCGACCTCATATTACTCCTGTTTCGTGATGAAAAATCCCCGCTATTCTAATCCATAGAAGGGATGGCTTTAAAGTTATTTCGTTAATAAATCCAAGGCTTCTTGATATTTCTCAACGGTTTTTTGAATGACCTCGGCAGGCACTTTCGGTGCCGGCGGTTGTTTGTTCCAGCCACTGTTTTCCAGCCAGTCACGGATAAATTGTTTATCAAAAGACGGCGGATTCGTGCCTTCTTTATAGGTTTCCACCGACCAAAAACGGCTGGAATCCGGGGTCAGGACTTCGTCCATTAGGGTTAATGTGCCGTTTTCATCCAAACCGAATTCAAATTTGGTGTCACAAATAATAATGCCTTTGCTCAGCGCGTATTTTGCCGCTTCCGTGTAAAGGGCGATGGCTTTTTCTTTTACTTGCGCCGCGAGATTGTTGCCGATCAATTTTTCGCATTCGGCGTAGCTGATATTAATATCGTGGTTGCCGATTTCTTCCTTGCTGGACGGGGTGAAAATCGGCTCCGGCAATTTGCTGGCTTCTGTTAAGCCTTTCGGCAATTCTAAACCGCAAATCGTGCCGGTTTGTTTGTAATCTTTCAGCCCGCTGCCGGTTAAATAACCGCGCACGATTGATTCGATTTTAATCGGGGTTAAACGCTTGCAAACCACCGCGCGATCTTTCACTAAATCCGCTTCGGCTTTTGGTAGCACATCGTAAACGCTGTCGCCAGTGAAATGGTTGGGCATGATATGGGAAAGTTTGTTGAACCAGAAATTGGAGATTTGCGTGAGAATTTCGCCTTTACGCGGAATCGGATCGTCTAAAATCACATCAAACGCCGACAACCGATCCGTCGCCACCATCAGCATTCGTTTGTCATCGATTTCATACAAATCCCGCACTTTGCCGGAATAGATTTTTTTAAGACTGAGTTGTGTCATTTCATTTACCTTTTTATCTGCGTAAAAATCGTGCCGCGTATTCTACCGCACTTTTAACGCAAACGTTTGCATTTTTTATGCAAGATTCTTCGGCGGGTGATTTTTTGCCGGAAAGTGCGGTTGATTTTCACCGTGTTTTTAAACTGTACGGGCAAGAAAAGCAAAAAGACCGACAACTCGCGTCATCGGTCAAAAAAGACAGTATTTATTGTTATAGATAAAAAACTAGAAAGTAATTCGAGTACCTAAACCCACACGGGCGCCTTCCGCCACTTTTTTGCCGTTTTCTTTTACTTGCGCTTTACCGCCTTCAAGGTAAACTGAAACATATTTGTTGAATTTATGATCGACACCCAATGTCCAACCACGGTATTTACCTTTCGGCTGATCCGCATTTTTACCCGTACCCCACAAGTAAGCGCCGTAAACGGCGTTTTTCTCGGTGGCTTGGACTTTGAAGCCTAAATCGAAACGGTCGATTTTTTCGTATTTAGCACTCATGCTATGTTTGAAATTGTAATCTTTGTGGCCCTTGATTGATTTACCATGCGCCCAGTCTAAACCGACGCTAACGATTTTATATTTCACATCAAAGCCTACACCCAACATTTTTTGTTTGTAGTCATCCGCTTTTGTGTTTCCTTTGGTGATTTCCACATAACCGGAACCGAATCTTACCGCCAAGTCATCCCATTGTCCGTCATAGAACGCACCGACGCCGTAGCCTTGACCGCTTGCGGCTTTGGTTTTATCCGCTTCACCGAAATAATAATCGGCGGCAAAACGGAAGCCTGCAAATTTGCTAGACATAAAGTGCGCCGCTTTCGGGGCGGAATCATGTAACACGTTGCCGCCTAATTCATAGGAGTAGTTGGCTTTTGGAATGTGGTCGCCTAATGTGAGTTGACGACCGAAGGTTAATGAACCGATATCTTCATGCGACATTCCGACGAATAAACGTTGGGTTTTCACGCCGTCACCCACGGTGCCGTTGGTTGTAAAGCGAATTTCTACCGCACCTAATGCCGTAAAACCGCCGCCGATGTCTTGATAGGCGCGAACGCGTACGCGGGAACCGCGATCTACCAAGTCGGTACGTTTGCCTTTCGCTTTCACGATTTCTAACGCTCCACGTCCGTCTAAATCAACTTTCGTACCGTCGGTTTGGTAAATTACAGCGGCATTTGCGGAGGTCGCTGCCATTGCCGTTAAGGCTAATGCGAGAAGTGTTTTTTTCATATTGGTCACCTTGCAGTTGGTTTAAATAAAATTGATGTCATCCTTTACTAAAATTAAGATTTTTCACTCCATTTTTTATTATTTAATGGTGTTTTACTTAATTTTGAGCTAACGCTAATCAAAGGCTTTTATGCTGTCAACTGGTTAGGAAATTTTTCTTTATTTTGAAATTTATTGTTTATCAATGTGTTATGGTTTTATATGAAGTTTTTAAATCATTTATAAATGTTATTTGGATCACATTTTCAATATTTTTTTAATATAGGATTTTATATCCATATTTTTCTAATTCATTGATAATCATGGAAATTAAATTATTTTAAAATTTAACGAAAAAATAAAATTAATATTTTTTAATTAAGCGGAGAAATTCGTATTATTTTTGTGATTCAGATCACAGAGTCAATACCATAAATCCCTTTTAAAACAATGGAGTGCAGGCTTTTTTTACTCCATTTTAACTTGAGTTTTATGATGAATTTTAGATAGAAAATACGTTTTTAAAGAAAAAGTGCGGTGAAAATTTCAGGTATTTTTAACATCATGCTTGATAGAGAGCCATAAAGGCGACGGGTAGGGTGGGCTTGCCAGCCCACCAATAAAATCTTGACCTTATCTATGGGTGGGGGCAACCTGTGGTGGGTTAGCAAACCCACCCTACAGAAACACTCTGAAAACCGACCGCACTTTATGGCGACATTACGATCGCGACAGCTATTTCCGTGCTTGAAAAAACAGGCTAAAAAGCATATAGTTGCGCCACTCATTTTTGAACCGTCATTTAAGGCGGTTTCTTTATTTCTTTAACCAAATAATACAGACAACACCGATGACACACCCACAAGAACAGGTTAACAAACGCCGCACTTTTGCGATTATTTCCCACCCCGATGCGGGTAAAACCACCATCACCGAAAAAGTATTGCTTTACGGCAATGCCATTCAAAAAGCCGGTTCGGTGAAAGGCAAAGGTTCGGCGCAGTACGCCAAATCCGACTGGATGGAAATGGAAAAACAACGCGGGATTTCCATTACTACTTCCGTAATGCAATTCCCGTATAACGATTGTTTGGTGAACCTGCTGGACACCCCGGGGCACGAGGATTTCTCCGAAGATACCTACCGCACGTTAACCGCCGTGGACAGCTGTTTGATGGTCATCGACTCGGCAAAAGGGGTCGAGGAGCGCACCATTAAATTGATGGAAGTGACCCGTTTGCGCGACACACCGATTATCACGTTCATGAACAAACTTGACCGCGATATTCGTGATCCGATGGAATTGCTGGACGAAGTGGAAAATGTGTTGAAAATCCACTGTGCGCCGATTACTTGGCCTATCGGCTGCGGCAAATTGTTCAAAGGCGTGTATCACCTCTACAAAGACGAAACCTATCTTTATCAAACAGGACAAGGCTACACCATTCAGGAAGTACGTATTATCAAAGGGTTAGATAATCCTGAACTGGATAACGCCGTGGGCGATGACTTGGCACAACAATTGCGCGATGAATTGGAACTGGTGAAAGGCGCCAGCAACGAATTTGACTTGGATTTATTCTTAAGCGGCGAACTCACACCGGTGTTTTTCGGTACGGCGTTGGGCAACTTCGGCGTGGATCATTTCCTCGACGGCTTAACGGAATGGGCGCCGGCGCCACAAGCCCGTCAGGCGGACGTGCGTAAAGTATCTGCCGACGAAGAAAAATTCAGCGGTTTCGTATTTAAAATCCAAGCTAACATGGATCCGAAACACCGCGACCGCGTGGCGTTCTTACGTGTGGTGTCCGGCAAATACGAAAAAGGCATGAAACTCAAACACGTACGTATCGGCAAAGACGTGGTGATTTCCGATGCCTTAACCTTCATGGCAGGCGACCGCGCCCACGCGGAAGAGGCTTACGCCGGCGATATTATCGGCTTGCATAACCACGGTACGATCCAAATCGGCGACACTTTCACCCAAGGGGAAGAGTTAAAATTCACCGGCATTCCGAATTTCGCGCCGGAATTGTTCCGCCGCATCCGCCTGAAAGATCCGCTTAAACAAAAGCAATTGCTAAAAGGCTTGGTACAACTTTCCGAAGAAGGCGCGGTACAGGTTTTCCGCCCGTTGCTGAACAACGATTTAATCGTTGGTGCGGTAGGCGTATTGCAGTTTGACGTGGTGGTGTCCCGCTTAAAATCCGAATACAACGTGGAAGCCATTTACGAAACCGTCAACGTGGCAACCGCGCGCTGGGTTGAGTGTGTCGATGCAAAGAAATTCGAAGAATTTAAACGTAAAAACGAACAAAACTTGGCACTCGACGGCGGAGATAACCTCACTTACATCGCCCCGACCATGGTGAATTTAAACCTCGCCCAAGAACGTTACCCCGACGTAACCTTCTTCAAAACCCGCGAACACTGATTTCACGAAAATACCCAAAAACAAGACCGCACTTTGATTTTATCGATCAAAGTGCGGTCCTTTTTTTAGATGTTTTGCGATCATCGTCGTAAAACTAATCTCGCTTTCTTGATTGCTTAGAAGCATTTCTCATACTTGCCCTATTTATTATTGAAGATATAAGTTATAGATTATAAAATGAGGCGGTTATGTGGACAGTGATTTTAACGGAACGGTTTGAAAACTGGTTAAATCAACAATCTTTTAAAATTCAGGAGCGGGTTTTGGCTCATTTAGTGCGATTGGAACATTTTGGCCCCAATCTGGCTCGCCCGTATGTAGACAGTATAGAAGGTTCGGCGCATAGCAATATGAAAGAGTTACGAGTTCAACATTCCGGAAGAGCAATTCGGATATTTTTTGCTTTTGATCCGAAGCGTAGAGCCGTTGTGTTATGCGGCGGGGATAAGGGCAATGACAAGCGGTTTTATCACAATATGATTCGGATCGCGGATCAAGAACTGAATCATTATTTAGCAGGCATGGAGTAAGTAACATGAAAACATTACAGCAAGTCATCAATGAACGTTCAAGAGACAGTCAACAGCGTATTCAAGTCATGGCGGAAGAGTTAATTCTTGAAACGGGTTTGCAACTGCTACGTGATGAATTGAATATGTCGCAGCAACAACTTGCAACGATCTTAGGTGTGACGCAACCGGCGATTAATCAAATGGAACAACGTGGTAATGAAATTAAGTTGGCAACATTAAAACGCTATATTGAAGCCATGGGCGGGAAATTGCGCCTTAGTGTGGAAATGCCTAATGGACATCAGCGGATTTTCCGGATTTAAATTTTGATTTGATAAAAGAAACGACCGCACTTTGATTTTATCGATCAAAGTGCGGTCGTTTTTTTAGATGTTTTTACTTACTTCTTACTTTCTTCTTCATTGCCGTTTTTCAAGGTGGAGAAGTAGTTTGCCAGAATCGGGCCGGAGACGTTGTGCCAGAAGCTGAACACGGCGCTTGGTACGGCGGCGATCGGATTTAAGTGGGCGGTGGCGAGGGCGGCACCTAAACCGGAGTTTTGCATACCCACCTCAATGGCGATGGCTTTGCTGTCGTAATTGTTGAGTTTCAAGGCGCGCGCGGCGATAAAGCCCAATAAATAGCCTAAACAGTTATGCACCACGACCACACCAAAAATCAATAAACCGGAGTCGATGATTTTGTCTTTGCTGCCCGCAACCACGGCGGCAAGGATCAAGACGATGGCGACAACGGAAACCAGCGGCATGGTTTGGCTGAGTTGCGACATCTGTTTTTTGAACAGGGCACGAACCACCAAGCCTAAGAAAATCGGGAAGAGCACCATTTCCAACACAGAAACGAACATGGCGGTGGCGTTGATTTCAATCCATTGGCTGGCGAGCACATAGAAGATAATCGGTGTCAGCAACGGCGCCAACAAGGTGGAAATTGTCGTACAAGCCACAGAAAGTGCGGTGTTGCCACGGGCTAAATAGGTCATCACGTTAGAGGATGTGCCGCCCGGGCAGGAACCCACCAGAATCACACCGGCGGCTAAATCGTCCGGTAAATTCAATGCTTTTGCGAGCACAAAAGCGATAGACGGCATGATCACAAACTGTCCGACCACGCCGACTATGACGGCTTTCGGGTGTTTTGCTACTTCGCTGAAATCGTTGAAGGTGAGCGTAATCCCCATACCGAACATAACAATGCCGAGCAAATAAGGAATGTATTGGCGGAGTCCTAAAAAGGTTTCCGGCGAAACAAAGGCGAGAAGGGCGAAAAGCAAAACCCAAAGGGCAAAGGTTTTGCTGACAAATTGTGTGAATTTAAGCAATGCGTGCATAAACTGTCCTTAAATTGAAATGCGGATAGTGAAAAAAGGTAGTCAACATAGCAGAAAATAGACGAAATGAAAAAATATTTTCCGGGTTGAAAAGCAGAAAACGTGAATTTATTTTATTTTGGTAAATAAATTCACGTTTTTTTAAGGAAATGAAAAAACGTCGTCAAAAACAACCGCACTTTAATGGAATCGCCTGACTTTAATTGAATAACTGCGCCCAAATCTCCCGCACAAACGCCCGCTCCTCATGAAATTCCGAGGCGTCCACCACGGAAGGCAAGCCGAGCAGGTTCAGGTGATGAATGCGGTTGCGTAGATCCACATAACATTGTTTTAAGCGTTCGCTATCTGTTTCGGAAATCACGCCGTATTCCGCCATAATCTCGAAAATTCGCACGTTATCCGACCAGCGGGTGAGTGCAGGTTGTTGCGGTGAATGGGCGAGCACCAGATATTGGGCGATAAATTCGATGTCCGTGATGCCGCCCGCGTCGGTTTTGATGTTAAATTGGCTTTCCTCATGTTGCGCCAAGTGCCGATACATTTTTTCGCGCATATCGCGTACGTCCTGTTTGAGTTGCGCCATATCACGCGGCGCGGAAAGCGCGTTGCGACGAATGGCATCAAATTCCTCCCGTAACGACGCTTCACCGAACACCGCACGACTGCGCACCAAGGCTTGTTTTTCCCAAGTCCAGGCTTCGTTCAGTTGATAATTCTCAAACGCCGCGAAAGAGCAGCCGAGCAATCCCGCGTCGCCGGACGGACGCAGGCGCATATCCACGTCATACAAAATCCCCGCGCTGGTGTTCATGCTGAAAATGCTGACGATTTTCTGTGCGAGGCGTAAATAAAACTGGTTGCTGTCGATGACTTTTTTGCCGCCGACGGTTTGGCTGTTGCTGACGGGATCGTATAAAAACACCAGATCCAAATCGGATTTGTAGCCCAATTCGATGCCGCCTAATTTGCCGTAGCCCACCACCAAGAAGTTTTTTTGCCCTTCCGCCAAATGTTCGGGCACGCCGAAACGAACGGCGATTTGTTGCCACGCCAGATTGACCACCGCGCCGATAATCGCCTCCGCCAGATACGTGAGATGATCGCTCACTTTCATCACCGGCAACACGCCGAGAATGTCGGCGGCGGCGATGCGGAGCAGGGCGGCGTGTTTAAATTGGCGCAAGCCGTCGATAAATTGCTCCTCATCGTCTTGCGGAAGACGCAACAAATATTGCTGTAATTCAGAAGCATATTCGGTAAAGTGCGGTGGATTTCGCAGGGATTTTTGATCGAGCAACTCGTCCAGCAAAATCGGGTGGCGCGCCACCTGTTCCGCAATGAATTTCGATTGGGCGCAAAACTCAATGAGCTGCGTCAAGGCTTGCGGATTCTCCGCCAACAATTCCAGATAGGTGGTGCGGGTGAGGATTTTTTCGATGATGTTCAGAATCCGCGGCAGCAAAATGTGGCAACGGGGCGTGTGCAACACTTGTTGCAACACATTGGGCATTAAGCGATTGAGCACCGCCCGCCCGCGCACACCGATGGCATAACGGGGCAGTTCGTTGCGAAATTGTAGCAGACGATCCAACACCGCATCCTGTTCCGCTTCCAGCACGCCGTTTTGTTGCAAAATGCCGAGCAATTCCTGTTCGTCGAAATCGGTTTCGAGAAAATCTTCCCACTCATTTTCCGCCGTGTTTTCTTCCGGCTCGTCGCCGATTAATGACTGAAAAACCGACCGCACTTTGCGTTGATGTGCCTGTAAAACGGCAAGAAAACCGTCCCAATCCTGAATCGGGTAGGCGACGGCAACGCTTTCTTGTTGCCCGTTCCATTGGGTGAATTCTGCACAGGCGAAGATGAGACGTTCACGATCCAAGTCATTGTCGGGCAGTTGTTGGGTTTGCTGATCTTTGATGGCTTGTAGCACGTTTTCCGCACGGCGCAAAAAGAGATAGGCATGACGTAAATCCGCTTCCTGTTCGGCAGAAATTAAATTGAGCCGGCTCAGTTCCGGCAATACATTCAGCAATTCGTGCTGCTGTAGTGCGATTTCACGCCCACCTCGAATCAGCTGAAACACCTGCACGATAAATTCCACCTCGCGAATGCCGCCCGCGCCCAGTTTGATGTTGTCGGTGAGATTGCGACGGCGCACTTCCCGTTCGATTTTTTGCTTCATGTCGCGTAATGCCTGAATCACGCTGAAATCAATGTACCGACGATACACGAACGGGCGCAGCAGATTTTGCAATACGGCAACATTCGGATCCGTTGCCTGTGCGCCTAAAATTCGCCCTTTGATCATGGCGTAACGTTCCCAATCGCGCCCCTGATCTTGATAATACTGCTCCATGGCGTTAAAACTGAGCGCCAACGCACCGCTGTCGCCAAAAGGGCGTAGGCGCATATCGGTGCGGTACACAAAGCCGTCGGCGGTGTATTGATCCAAGGCGTTAATCAGACGTTGTCCCAAACGGGTAAAAAACTTCGCATTGTCTATGCTGCGGCGCGCGCCCACCGTCTCCCCTTGGCTCGGGTAAGTAAAAATCAAGTCGATGTCGGAGGAAAAATTCAGCTCAAACCCGCCCAATTTTCCCATGCCGAGAATGTATAATTGCTGTGCGTTGCCCTGCGCATCGGTGGGCGTTCCCATTTCCTCGCACGCCCGCACATAAAGCCAATCCCGCGCGCCGATAATCAGGCTTTCCGCCAGTTGCGACAGACGAATGAAAATCTGTTCTACCGTGGCGAAATTGATGCTCTGACAAACGCTTAACTTGACCATTTCACGGGCGCGAAACCGACGCAATTCCTGGTAAAGCTGTTCTTCCGTCTGCACATCCTGCAACACCTCATTCAACCGTTCAGCATAGCCGTCACAGTCCTCAAAGTGCGGTAGTTTTTTCCAGCATTTCGCCAAAAAGTGCGGTTGTTTTTGCCACACATCCGCCACAAAATCCGACATCGCCACCGCCACGGCAATCTGCCCGATATTCGTTGCAGGATCGTCTTTCTGCCGGTCGATTTGTTCAAACAACGTCGCATCGAATTGTTCCGGAAAAGATTGAATCAGCACTTCGGCAAGGGAATGGAGTTTATCTGTGAATGGCGCAACAAAAGACATGATGAATCCTTATGAAAAATGGTGCGTCAACTTTAGCATGAAATGGGGGAAATTTCAGGGGGGAAAAAGTGTGATTGGTGTCTCAGAATGAGAGAAAGATATTAGATGCTACGTAATATTTTTGATACCCTCCAGCTACAAGTAAGCGCGATTTTATGTTTCTAAAAAATAGCAATTTATTCTTAAAAGAAACCGCACTTTATTGCATTAAATAAAAACGATATTGTATTAAACCTTAGGAAACCGCCATGCCCCAATCCGTTATTCGCTACGCTCATTCCGCCCAAGATCCACTCGGCAACCTCCTGCCTTACGGACGCTGGCAAACCCTCCAATCCCACGCTCAAAATGTCGGGAAAATGGCGGCGGAGTTCGCCCAAATCTTCGGCGCGCAGGAAATTGCCTACCACACCGGACAATTGCATGATTTGGGGAAATACTCAGAACCATTTAATTGTCGCTTGCATGGCGGTCCTTCAGTTGATCACGCAACCGCCGGTGCCAAAATCGCTTTTGAACGCTGGGGTAACATTGCTATCGGCAAGCTGATGGCGTTTTGTATTGCGGGGCATCATGCCGGTTTGGCGAATGGTGCGAGCGAAGGCGATAACCGCAGCACTTTGAAACAGCGTCTGGCATTGCAGTTTGGCAAAGATATTCCCGCACTCGATAGCGTATGGCAACAAGAAATCAAGCTGCCTGAAACCTTGTCTGCACCACCGCTCAAGGCCAACGCGCATCATCCTTATTTCTCCTACGCCTTTTTTACCCGAATGCTTTATTCCTGCCTGGTGGATGCCGATTATCTCGATACCGAAGCCTTTTACTTAAATTTAGAAAACAAAATTGCCGAACGCGGCGATTATCCCGATTTAAATGCCCTGCAATGCAATTTCAATCAATTTATCGACACGTTCAGACGACGTATCGCCCAAACTCCGCAGCAAACCGAAGCCCAACAACGCAACGCCACCTTAAACCGCCTGCGTAGTGAAATTCTCGATCACGCCGTCGCTCAAGCAGCCGAACCGCCAGGACTGTTTACGCTGACAGTCCCTACCGGTGGTGGCAAGACCTTCACCTCCATGGCATTCGCGCTGGAACACGCCAAACGGCACAGTATGCGGCGCATCATCTACGCCATCCCCTTCACCAGCATCATCGAACAAAACGCCGCCGAGTTCCGCAAAGCCTTCGGCGAATTGGGCGAACAAGCCGTGTTGGAACAGCACAGCACTTTTGACGACGGCAAACTGCAAGGCGAAGCTACCAAAGACAAACTGCGCCTCGCCTCGGAAAACTGGGACGCGCCCGTCGTCGTTACCACCGCCGTGCAATTCTTCGAATCCCTGTTTGCCGACCGCTCCTCACGTTGCCGCAAGCTGCATAACATCGCAGGCAGCGTCATCATTCTCGACGAAGCGCAAATGCTGCCGCTCAATCTTCTCTTGCCCATCATGCAGGCGATTAAAGAACTGGCGCAAAACTACCGCTGCTCCGTCGTCATGTGCACCGCCACCCAGCCCGCCGTGCAAGCGGAAAACGGCTTCTATCGCGGCTTTGAAAACGTGCGAGAAATTGCCCCAAAACCGACCGCACTTTTTGACAAATTGCGCCGCACTACCGTGCAACACATCGGCACGCAAACCGACGCCGATCTGCTCGCCAAACTCGGCGAACACCCGCAAATGCTCATTATCGTCAACAACCGCCGCCACGCCCGCAGCCTGTACGACCAAGCCAAACCGTTTGACGGCACGTTCCACTTGACCACCTTAATGTGCGCCAAACACCGCAGCCGACAGCTCGACGACATCCGAGGTCGTCTGAAAAACGGTGAACCCTGCCGCGTCATCGCCACCTCCTTAATCGAAGCCGGCGTTGACGTGGATTTCCCGCTGGTGATGCGCGCCGAAGCAGGGTTGGACAGCGTCGCCCAAGCCGCCGGACGCTGCAACCGAGAAGGCAAAAGGCTACCTGAAAACAGCTTCGTATGGATATTTGCGCCCGAAGAACAATGGAAAGCCCCGCCCGAACTTGCCACACAAGCCGCCGTCATGCGCCTGACCGCCGACGACTTTTCAGACGACCTCTTATCCACCCAAGCCGTCGCCGCCTATTTCGCCGAGCTTTATCAATTAAAAGGCAGCGAACTGGACAACAAAAAAATCCTAAAAATGCACAGCGACACAGGGCAAAGCCTCGACTTCCCCTTCCAAACCGTCGCCGCCCGCTTCCGCATGATCGAAAGCCATATGCAGCCGCTGATTATCCCGTTCGATGTTGAAGCCGAACGCCTCATCGACACCCTGCGCCACGCCGACCACGTCGGCGGACTGCTGCGCAAACTGCAACCTTACACCGTCCAAATCCCCGAAAAAGCCCTCACCGCCTTGTATAAAGCCGGACGTATCGAACCGATTAACGAAAAAAACTTCGGCAAACAGTTTTATACGCTGATTGGGCTGGATTTGTATGATGACATGGCAGGGGTGAGTTGGGAGGATACGGCGTTTTTGAAGGGGGAGAGTTTGGTGTTTTAGCTAACTTAACATTTTTAGAACAAAAAATTGCTTTTTATTTTTGAAAAGCATATCATCAGCGCAATTAAAAAAATTGACATCCTCCCCGCCCTAAAGGACGGGGATTCCTACTAGCTCCCCCGCTTTGCGTGGGCTACTCTCGGTGGGTTC
>NZ_NRCJ01000004.1 GCF_003129965.1 Aggregatibacter kilianii
GGTTTTACCATGGTCAACGTGGCCGATTGTACCCACGTTAACGTGCGGTTTTGTACGTTCAAATTTTTCTTTAGACACGATTAAGTTTCCTCAATGTATAAGTCCACAAGCCGAAATGGCTTGTGGATGTTGTTAAACAAAATTATTTTTTACGAGCTTCAATAACTGCTTCAGCTACATTTTTCGGTGCTTCTGCATATTTCAACGGTTCCATTGAGTAGGAAGCACGACCTTGAGTTTGGGAGCGCAAGTCAGTTGCATAACCAAACATTTCAGAAAGCGGAACTTCTGCATCGATTTTAACAACGAACTCGTTCGCTTCTTGACCGTTCACCATAGCGCGACGACGGCTTAAGTCACCGATTACGTCACCTACATACTCAGGTGGAGTTTCTACTTCAACTTTCATGATTGGCTCAAGCAGAACCGGGTTTGCTTTAGCGAACGCTGCTTTAAATGCTAAGGATGCCGCTAATTTAAACGCCAATTCGGAGGAGTCCACATCATGGTATGAACCGAAGTGTAAACGAACACCGATATCCACTACCGGATAACCCGCTAATGGACCGGATTTAAGTTGTTCTTGGATACCTTTGTCAACTGCAGGGATGTATTCGCCAGGGATTACACCACCTTTGATTTCGTTCACAAATTCGTAACCAGGACCTTCCGGCTCTAACGGATACAAGTCGATAACAACATGACCGTACTGACCGCGACCACCGGATTGTTTTGCGTGTTTACCTTCTACATCGTTAACACGGGTGCGAATAGTTTCACGGTAAGATACTTGTGGTTTACCGATGTTAGCTTCCACTTTGAATTCACGTTTCATACGGTCAACGATAATATCTAAGTGTAACTCACCCATACCGGAGATAATGGTTTCACCGGATTCTTCATCTGTGTGAACACGGAATGAAGGGTCTTCTTGCGCTAAACGACCTAATGCAATACCCATTTTTTCTTGGTCAGCTTTGGTTTTTGGTTCTACCGCAACAGAGATTACCGGCTCAGGGAATTCCATACGCTCAAGGATGATTGGCGCGTCGATAGCACACAATGTATCACCTGTGGTTACGTCTTTTAAACCAATTGCTGCTGCGATGTCGCCTGCACGAACTTCTTTGATTTCTTCACGTTTGTTAGCGTGCATTTGAACGATACGACCAAAACGTTCACGTTTTTGACGTACGGAGTTCAATACGGTATCACCGGAATTGATTACACCAGAATATACACGGAAGAAGGTTAAGTTACCCACGAATGGGTCAGTTGCGATTTTAAATGCCAATGAAGAGAATGGCTCTTCATCGCTTGCGTGACGTTCACCTTCGGTTTCATCCGGATTGATACCTTTGATTGCCGGGATGTCGGTCGGAGCAGGTAAGTATTCAACAACGGCATCAAGCATCGCTTGTACGCCTTTGTTTTTGAACGCGGAACCACAGGTTACCAAAATGATTTCGTTTGCTAACACGCGTTGACGAAGACCTGCTTTGATTTCCTCCTCAGTCAATTCTTCACCGCCGAGATATTTTTCCATCAACTCTTCTGAAGCTTCTGCTGCCGCTTCAATTAAGTTTTGGCGCCATTCTTCACAAGCCGCGTGCATATCTGCCGGAACGTCTTCATAAGTGAAAGTCATACCTTGGTCAGCTTCGTTCCAGTTGATTGCTTTCATTTTGATCAAATCAACTACGCCTACGAAGTTATCTTCAGCACCAACAGGTAATTGAAGTGGAACAGCGTTAGCACCTAAACGGGTTTTTAATTGATCAACTACACGTAGGAAGTTTGCACCTGTACGGTCCATCTTGTTTACGAACGCGATACGTGGAACTTCATATTTGTTTGCTTGACGCCATACGGTTTCAGATTGCGGTTGAACACCACCAACCGCACAGTAAACCATTACCGCACCATCAAGAACACGCATAGAACGTTCTACTTCAACAGTAAAGTCAACGTGTCCCGGGGTGTCGATAACGTTAATACGGTGTTGTGGGAATTGTTGTGACATACCGGACCAGAATGCGGTGGTTGCCGCAGAGGTAATGGTAATACCACGTTCTTGCTCCTGTTCCATCCAGTCCATGGTTGCTGCACCATCGTGTACTTCACCGATTTTGTGACTTACACCTGTATAGAACAAGATACGCTCAGTAGTAGTAGTTTTACCCGCATCAATATGCGCACTGATACCAATGTTACGATATCTTTCAATAGGGGTTGTACGAGCCATTATTATTTCCTTGACGATTTCTTATTTAAGATTAAATACGAAATTTTATATATGAATGAGGCTTCATCGCATAATGGAGATATGTGATGAAGCCTAAAAACGTAAATGCTAACCGAGTATTACCAACGGTAGTGAGCAAACGCTTTGTTAGCTTCAGCCATACGGTGAACGTCTTCACGTTTCTTAACTGCCGCACCTTTGTTTTCGGATGCATCAGATAATTCGTTAGCTAAACGTAAAGCCATGGATTTATCACCGCGTTTACGGGCTGCTTCAACGATCCAACGCATACCTAATGCGTTACGACGAACCGGGCGAACTTCAACCGGTACTTGGTAAGTAGAACCACCGACGCGGCGGGATTTTACTTCCACGGTTGGGCGAACGTTGTCTAATGCCGCTTCAAAAGCTTCTAAAGCTTCTTTACCGGTACGTTGAGCTAACGTGTCTAACGCGTTATAAACGATAGATTCTGCGATAGATTTTTTACCATCTACCATGATGACATTGATAAATTTAGCAAGTAACTCTGAACCGAACTTCGGATCCGGTAAAATCTTGCGTTGTTCAATACTACGACGACGTGGCATTGCGAATTTCTCCGTTTTATTAATCTTCAGGGTATCCCAAAACTCGATAAAAATTAACCGCACTTTTTATTTCAGGGGTTAATTAGATACTGGAGTTTGCGATTTAAATAAGTTTTACTAATTTAGCGTTTGGCCTTACTTAACGGAGAACCATTAAGCTTTAGGACGTTTAACGCCGTATTTAGAACGACCTTGTTTACGATCTTTCACGCCTGCGCAGTCTAATGCGCCGCGTACGGTGTGATAACGCACACCCGGTAAGTCTTTAACACGACCGCCACGGATAAGCACAACACTGTGCTCTTGAAGGTTGTGACCTTCACCGCCGATGTATGAGGTTACTTCGAAACCATTGGTTAAACGAATACGGCATACTTTACGTAATGCGGAATTCGGTTTTTTAGGTGTAGTTGTGTACACACGGGTGCATACACCACGTTTCTGCGGGCAAGCCTCTAATGCAGGAACGTTACTTTTTACAACCTTTTTCACACGCGGTTTGCGTACTAGCTGGTTGATTGTTGCCATTAAAAAACTCCAGTTTAATAAAAATTCATTAAAGAATGTTGTTTTACAAATCTGTCCATACAAGAACAGACCGCAGATTTTAATCTTCAAACCGCAGACTGTCAACTGATTCTCACTTTCCGTGCAATGCCTGTAACGCCTTAAAAAACATTTTGAAAAACGACCGCACTTTGGGCTTCCTAATGACGAAATCCAACGCCGATTTTCATCGCTTTCGGTTATAAGATATACAAATTCGTTCTTTCCCTCGTAATTTATCTTCTTTTTATAATGCATAAACGTTTTCGTCTGTTTTTGGACTTTTCATGAATTGGCAATATATTTGGAACGCGTTACCCCGCTTTATTGATGCAACCTGGATGACGTTGCAGCTTTCCTTCTGGGCGATTGTGCTCTCCTTGCTGGTCGGTTTTTTTGCGCCATTGTGACCACTTACAAAGTGCGCATTCTCAATCCCATCGTAAAATTTTACATCGAACTGTCCCGCAACACGCCGTTGTTGATTCAGGTTTTCTTTCTGTATTTCGGCTTGTCTAAAGTGGGCATTAAATTGGACGGTTTCACTTGCGCGGTCATCGGTCTCGCATTTTTAGGCGGCAGCTATATGTCGGAAGCCATTCGCGGCGGTTTGGAAGCTATTTCACGCGCGCAGCTGGAATCGGCGTTAAGCCTAGGGCTTACACCGACACAGGCGTTTCGTTATGTGTTATTTCCGCAAGCCTTTGCCATCGCCACGCCAGCCATCGGCGCCAACTGTTTATTTTTAATGAAAGAAACTTCGGTGGTCAGTGCCATCGCCATTGCCGAGTTGATGTTTATGGCAAAAGAAATTATCGGCATGGATTACAAAACCAACGAAGCCCTCTTTTTATTGGTGGTGTTTTATTTGCTTATTTTATTGCCGGTGTCTTTATTCATCGCTTATTTGGAACGTCGCACGCGGAGAGCAAAATATGGGGCTTAATGTTTTATTTGAAGGCAGCAACTTCGAGCGATTACTCGGCGGTTTATGGGTAACGGCAAAAATTGCCTTCGTTTCGGTTTTCTTTGCTTGCATTCTTGGCGTGATTCTCGGCTTATTAATGACGAGTAAAAATCGTCTTATTCGTGCCATTTGTCGTTTTTATTTGGAATTTGTCCGTATTATTCCGCTGTTGGTACTGTTGTTTATCACCTATTTCGGCGTAGCGAAATGGTTCAATACGCACATTGACGGCGTAACCGTATGTATTTGGGTTTTCGTCTTCTGGGGCACGGCGGAAATGGGCGATTTGGTACGCGGCGCCTTGACCTCCATTGAAAAACATCAGGTGGAATCCGCTTATGCGCTAGGCTTAACGCCATTACAAACGTTCCGCTATATTTTATTGCCGCAAAGTTTAAAACGGGTGACGCCGAGTGCCATTAACCTCTTCACCCGCATGGTAAAAACCAGTTCCCTTGCCATGCTCATCGGCGTGCTGGAAGTGATCAAAGTGGGGCAGCAGATTATCGAAACCTCCTTGTTCACGGAGCCCTCCGCCGCCTTGTGGATTTACGGCGTGATTTTCTTGTTATATTTTGCGATTTGCTATCCGTTATCTTTATTTTCACGTTATTTAGAAACGTATTGGGAAAAATAGAAGGTGTATATGCCCTTATTAGAAATCAAAGAGTTAGTGAAATATTACGGCGACACCCTCGCCTTAAACGGGATTAATTTATCCGTTGATAAAGGCGAAGTCGTGGTGATTTTAGGGCCGTCCGGTTGTGGCAAAAGCACCCTTTTACGCTGCATTAACGGCTTAGAAGAGATAAAGAGCGGTCAATTACTGCTACAAAATGAAGGCGAGTTAGGCAAAGATGTGTCTTGGGTTACTGCGCGCCAGCACATCGGCATGGTGTTCCAAAGTTATGAATTGTTCCCGCATATGTCAGTCATCGACAACATTTTGCTCGGCCCGCTGAAAGTGCAAAAACGCCAATGCGCAGAAGTGGAAGCGCAAGCGGATGCCTTATTAAAACGGGTCGGGTTGTTTGAGCGCAAAAATGCCTATCCGCGCGAATTATCGGGTGGTCAGAAACAACGTATCGCCATTGTCCGTTCCTTGTGTATGAATCCGGACATTATGCTGTTTGACGAAGTCACCGCCGCCCTCGATCCGGAAATGGTACGCGAAGTGCTGGACGTGATTCTGGGCTTGGCGAAAGACGGCATGACTATGCTCATTGTGACTCATGAAATGTCCTTTGCCCGCCAAGTGGCAAACCGCATTGTGTTTATGGACAAAGGACAAATTGTAGAACAAGCCGCGCCGTCGGATTTCTTCACCAACCCGCAAACCGACCGCGCGAAAACCTTTCTTAACATCTTAAATTACGAACCGAGAGGAGTTTACTATGAACAAAACATTTAAAAAACTGACCGCACTTTTTGCCACGGCATTGTTGGCTGCCGGCTTAACTGCGTGCAACAACAAAGAGGCGAAAACCGACGGCGCCGCGCCTTCCGCCATCGAGCAACTCAAACAAGCGGGTAAAGTGCGTATCGGCGTATTTAGCGACAAACCGCCGTTCGGCTATGTGGACAGCCAAGGTAAAAGCCAAGGGTTTGACGTGGAAATCGCCAAAGCCATCACCAAAGATCTGCTAGGCGACGAAAACAAAGCGGAATACGTTTTGGTGGAAGCCGCCAACCGCGTGGAATACCTCACGTCCAACAAAGTGGATATTATCCTTGCTAACTTCACCGTGACCCCGGCGCGTGCGGAAGTGGTGGATTTCGCCAAACCTTACATGAAAGTGGCACTTGGCGTGGTGTCGAAAGACGGCGCTGTGATCACCGACGTGGCGCAGCTGAAAGACAAAACCTTGTTAATCAACAAAGGCACGACTGCCGACGCCTACTTCACTAAAAATTATCCCGACATCAAATTGCTGAAATTCGAGCAAAACACCGAAACTTTCGAAGCCTTGCGTGACGGTCGCGGCGATGCGCTTGCCCACGACAATACCTTGTTATTCGCTTGGGCGAAAGAAAATCCGGGCTTCACCGTGGGTGTGAAAAACTTGGGTGAGCAGGATTTCATTGCACCGGCGGTGAAAAAAGGCGACACCGATTTATTGAACTGGCTCAATGCCGAAATTGAGAAATTGGGCAAAGAAGGTGTGTTAAAACAAGCTTACGAAAAAACCTTACAACCGATTTACGGCGACGCGATCACCGAAGCGGATGTGGTGGTGGAATATAAATAATTTGTACCGATTCTGATTAAAAGTGCGGTCGGCTTTCTAAATGTTTCTCCGCCTCCAAAAAACATTTTTAAAACCGACCGCACTTTTCCCATAAAAAAGCCGACAATCTTGTCGGCTTTTGTGCGTTTAAGGATTAACCTTGCAAGGAAATACGCTTCATGTCTTTCATGTAACCGCGCAATTCCTGACCGATGAGTTCTACCGGATGGTTGCGGATTTCGTCGTTTACATCGCGTAAGGTGATGTTGTCGATTTCCACTGTCGGGGTCGGTTCGCCGATGTCGCCTTTGCGTAAGGTCGGCACCAAGGCTTTTTGCATGATCGGGCCGGCAACGTTGGCGAATAAGTAGTTTCCGTATTCCGCCGTGTCGGAAATCACCACGTTCATTTCGTATAAGCGTTTACGCGCAATGGTGTTGGCGATTAACGGCAATTCATGCAAGGATTCGTAGTAGGCGGATTCTTCGTAAATGCCGCTGGCTACCATGGTGTCGAACGCCAATTCCACGCCGGCTTTGACCATTGCCACCATTAATACGCCGTTATCAAAATATTCCTGCTCGCTGATTTTGCCGTCGTATTTCGGCGCGTTTTCAAAGGCGGTTTTGCCGGTTTCTTCACGCCATTTCAACAAGTTGGCATCGCCGTTCGCCCAGTCTTCCATCATCACGCGGGAGAATTCGCCGCTGATAATATCGTCCATGTGTTTGGCGAATAAGAACGCCAATTCTTCTTTAATTTGTTCTGCCAACTCAAAAGCACGCAATTTCGCGCTGTTGGATAAGCGATCCATCATTAAGGTGATACCGCCTTGTTTTAAGGCTTCGGTGATGGTTTCCCAGCCGTATTGCACTAACTTGCCTGCGTAAGCCGGATCTTTGCCGTCCGCCACCAATTTGTCATAACAAATGATGGAGCCCGCTTGCAACATACCGCACAGAATGGTTTGTTCGCCCATTAAGTCGGATTTGACTTCCGCCACGAAAGAGGATTCCAACACGCCCGCGCGATGACCGCCGGTTGCCGCCGCCCAAGCTTTGGCAATTTCCAAGCCCTCCCCTTGCGGATCGTTTTCCGGATGCACGGCGATTAAGGTTGGCACGCCGAAACCGCGTTTGTATTCTTCACGTACTTCCGTACCTGGGCATTTCGGCGCCACCATGACGACAGTGATGTCAGGACGGATTTGCTCGCCCACTTCAACGATATTCAAACCGTGGGAATAACCCAATGCCGCGCCTTTTTTCATTAACGGCATCACATCGGCAACCACTTTGGAATGTTGTTTGTCCGGCGTTAAGTTAATCACTAAATCTGCAGTTGGGATCAGTTCTTCATAAGTGCCGACTTTAAAACCGTTTTCGCTGGCACGTTGGAAGGACGCGCGTTTTTCCGCAATGGCTTCCGGACGCAACGCGTAGCTGATGTCCAAACCGGAATCACGCATATTTAACCCTTGGTTCAACCCTTGCGCACCGCAGCCCACGATAACGATTTTCTTACCTTTTAAGAAATTCGCTTCGTTGGCAAACTCACTGCGATCCATAAAACGACAACGGCCGAGTTGATCTAACTGCTGGCGTAAGTTGAGGGTGTTGAAATAATTAGCCATGATGTTTTCCTTTTGTGTTGGGTGTTTGTTTAGGTTTGGGTGATTATAGGGTGTTTTGGTGTTGCGTAAAGTGATATTATTGGGATTGTGTGTTGCGGTTTTTGCAACTAATTGCATTTAAAGGGATCGGGTTTCGCCGATGGCGAGTTACTTTTCTTTGCTTCGCCAAAGAAAAGTAACCAAAAGAAAGGCGACCCCGACTAAGTCGCTTATCCTTATTCCAATGCAATTTTCTTCACGCTAAATTTCGAACTCGCTTCGCTCAAACAAAGCGAAATTTAGCTAAAAATTGCATTTCCATAAGGGCGTCTTACACGGGGGAATGATTCGTTCTTTGAAAAAGTGCGGTTGAATTTTTCGGTGTTTTTTATTTGAAAAACATTTTTAAAATCAACCGCACTTTTGAATCTATTGACAGAATAAACTTTAAATAATGCTCGAATAGAATGGGGGCCCCATCTGAACCGCCTGAGCGAAGATAAGCGGTGAAGCTGGGGTGTGCTTTCTTTTGTCTACTTTGCTTTGCACAAGCAAAGAAAATGAACTCGTACTCAACAACGTTGAGTACGAAACCCAAACTTAACCAAATGAATATTATGAACTTTAACGACCTCAAAATCTTCATCACCCTCACCCAAACCCAAAACTTCGCCAAAACCGCGGCGCAGCATCATATGTCGCCGTCAACGCTGTCCCGTCAGATTCAAAAAATCGAAGAGGAGCTGGGGCAGCAGCTGCTTTGGCGGGATAATCGTCAGGTGTCGCTCACGCCGAACGGGGAGGTGTTTTTGGCGTTTGCGCAGCAGCAGTGGCAGAATTGGTTGTTGTTTCAACAACAGTTGCATTCGCAAGAGGAAGAACTGAGCGGCGAGTTGAAGCTATATTGCTCGGTGACGGCGGCGTATAGCCACTTGCCGGGGATTTTGGAGAAATTCCGCGCCCATTATCCGAAAGTGGAAATTCAGCTCACCACCGGCGATCCGGCGCAGGCGGTGCAGTTGGTGCAGGCGCAGCAGGTGGATTTGGCGCTGGCGGGGAAGCCGCCGGTGTTGCCGAGTGCGGTGACCTTTCATTATATCGACGACATCGGTTTGTCGCTGATTGCGCCCCGCGTAGCCTGCTCCGCAACGCAATTATTGCAGCAAGATCCCATCAATTGGCAGCAAGTTCCCTTCATTTTGCCGTTAGATGGCATGGCGCGGCAGAGGGTGGAGGAATGGTTTAAACAAAAAGGCATTAAGCACCCGAAAATTTACGGCACGGTGGCGGGGCATGAGGGCATTGTGTCCATGGTGGTGCTGGGGTGCGGTTTGGCATTGCTGCCCGATGTGGTGATTAAAAACAGCCCGTTAAACAGCCAGATTTCTACCTTGCAATTAGATGTACCTATTGCGCCATTTGAACTGGGCGTGTGCGCCTTAAAACCCGCGTTAGAACGCCCTTTAGTGCGTGCATTTTGGCAGTTATTGGAGTAAAGTGCGGTCTGAATCTAAGGAGTTTTTCACCATGCTAAAAGGCGTCGCGTTTTCATTATTTGCCTCCCTGCTGTTCGGCTACATGTACTATTTTTCCACGCTGCTTCAGCCTTTGAGCGGAACGGATATTTTTGGTTATCGCATTGTTTTTACGCTACCTTTCGTGGCGGCGGCAGTGGTGCTGTTTAAGCAGAAGGCGGCACTCATCGCCCATTTAAAACGCATTCAAAAACGACCGCATTTTGCTCTTGCGTTTATCTTCACCGGCGCGTTGATGGGTTTTCAAATGTGGTTGTTTCTGTGGGCGCCCAATAACGGCAGTTCGATCAGTGTTTCTTTCGGCTATTTATTGCTGCCGTTAGTGATGGTGGCGGCAGCACGGATTATTTTTAAGGAACGCATTTCCCGTATCAAATTTTTTGCAGTGCTGATTGCCGCTGTCGGGGTGATTTCCAATATTGTCTTGAAAGGGGAAATTTCCTGGGAGGCGTCGGTGATTTGCGTGGGCTATACCACCTATTTTGTGGTGCGCCGCATTCTGAATATGACCGATCTTGCCGCGTTCTTCTTAGAAATGCTGACACTTTTGCCATTTTGCATTTATTTCGCATGGCAGGTAGATATCGCCCAAGTGCAACAAAGCAATCCGCATATTCTGGCGTTGTTGCTGATTCTCGGCTTAATCAGCGGCACGGCGCTCAATTCCTATATTCTCGCCAGTAACCATTTGCCTATGAATCTGCTCGGTTTGTTGGGCTATGTGGAGCCTTGCCTGATGGTGGGGATTTCCTTTTTAATCGGCGAAGAAATCGATGCCCAAAGTTATCCGCTGTTTATTTGTTTGGTGATCGCCATGTTATTGATTATCGCCGACGGTGTGTGGCGTACCAAACATAGCCCGACCCGATTATAACGCCTCGAATAACGGCGCAATGTTCGGCATTACGCCGCGCCACAAATAGAACGAATGCGCCGCCTGCGCCAATAACATGCCGAAACCGTCGCTACGATTTTGCACGCCTAAGGCACGGCAACGCGCCAAAAACGGCGTATCTTTTTGTCGATCATATTGCATATCGTAAACCGCTTTCGCCATGCGCAGAATGCTATCGTTTATTTGCACCGTGCCGCCGTGCAAGCCCGATGACGTGGCATTAATGATCACATCAAAGGATTGCGCAGGAATATTCTCAAGCTCCACCGCCTGAATATTGCCGTAAGGGGCGAATTTCTCCGCCAATTGCCGAGCTTTGGCAAGCGTGCGGTTGGCGATAACGATATTTTGCTGCGCCTGTAATAAGGGCAGTAACACGCCTTTGGTGGCGCCGCCCGCGCCTAAAATCAGGATGTTTTGATTCGGCTGAAGCCAATTCAGCCGTTGTAAATCTGTCACCAACCCCGCGCCATCGGTGTTGTCCGCATACAGCGTGCCGTCTTCCTGTTTTTTCAACGTATTGCAGGCTTCCGCCATCAGGCAACGTTCACTATGCGCATTCGCCAGCTTGAACGCCCGTTCTTTGAAAGGGGAGGTAATATTACAACCCGCCGCCCCTTGAGCGAAAAACGCCGTTAACTGCCGTTCGAAATCCTGTTCATCGCCCAACATGGCGTCATATTGCACGTCTTGTGCGGTTTGCTCGGCGAAAATGCGGTGAATTTGCGGTGATTTGCTTTGAACGATAGGGTTGCCCCAAACGGCGTATAACATGATTTATCCTTGACGAAAAATTTGGTTGGTGAAAATGTCGCGAATTTCCGACGGATTAACTGCGCCGCCCACGGGCATATCCAATACCGGGAAATCCGCGCCGAATTGTTGCGCGACCTCCTGCGCGGTGCGGCAGGGCGCTTGCCCGCTTAAGTTGGCGCTGGTGGAGGTGAGGGCAAAGCCCGCCTGTTCGCATAATAGCTTAACGGCGGGATGTTGGCTGATGCGTACCGCGATGCTGTCAAAATCGCCGGTGAGAAATTTCGGCGTACCGAATTTTGCCGGCACGACCCAAGTGGTCGGGCGCGCATATTGTGCGGTGAGACGTTGCCAATGGGGTTGTGTCAAACGGCTTTCGTCGATAAACGGCAACAAAAAATCTAACGCGGGTGCGATGAGAATCAGTCCTTTCGATACGGGGCGTTGTTTCAAAACAAGTAAATTTTCCACCGCACTTTGGCTGTTCGGGTTGCAGCCTAAGCCGAAAACCGCTTCGGTGGGATAGGCGACAACCTGCAGATTTTTTAATTGGTTAACAATGTTTGGTAAATTCATGAGGTTACTCGGTAATAAAAATATGGCGACAGGCTTTGTTGATGCACTGCCAGGTGCGTTGTTCGCCCTGCTGTTTTTTTAATAAGGCTAAAGTACCGTGACATTGCGGGCAGTCCATCACATAAGGTTTGTTCGGCACGGAAAATTTGCAGTGCGGAAAGCGATTGCAGGCGTAAAACGGCTTACCCGCACGACCGCGCCGCGCCACCAACTGTCCTTGTTTGCATTCGGGGCAAGGCAGAAGTTCTTCCGTCGTTTCCTCCGCCTCCTCGTGCACCACAAAATGGCAGTCGGGATAATTGCTACAACCGATAAACATACCGAAATGCCCCTGTTTTAACGCCAGCAAATGCCCGCATTCCGGGCAATGTTGTTCCAGCATTTTGAGGATTTTCACTTCGTTGGCGGCGTGCAACGGTTTCAGATAATCGCATTGCGGGTAAGCGGAACAGCCGAGAAACAGCCCTTTTTTGCCTTGCTTAATTTGCAACAGCGCGCCGCACTGCGGGCAGTGTTCTTCGTGTTTGGTGGCTTGAAATAAAGGTTCTGTCATGCTTTTGCCTAAAAAGTGCGGTCATTTTGGAAAACGTTTTTGATGAGGGCAATTCTACGCAAGTTCGCGGCGTTTTGCCACCGGCAAAAGGTCGGCAAAGGCGCGGATTTCCTTTATACTAATGCGCCGAAATCAGGAGGAAATATGTTTGCATTGGATATTGATTTGAATGTGTTATTAGGCGTTTGTGCGGCGTTGGTGGTGCTTTGCCTTATTTTATTTTTTGTGGGGGCGAGACGTAAGCGCGATAGTTTGGAGCTGCAACAGGATTTAAATAAAAATATCGAAGATTTCAATCAATTATTGGCGAAATTTGAAGTTCTCAGCGCACGTAAAAATCAGCTGGAACAGGATGTGGTGAAAGCGCAAACCCTAGCGGACGGTTTACAAATTCGCCTGACCGAGCGGGATGAAAAAGTCGCGTATCTGCAAACGGAACTGAACGAAGAACAAGCCTGCCACAGCGCCATTGCGGAACAAATTACCGCGTTAAAAGAACGCTTCGGCGTGGCGTCGGCGCAGGCGGAAGGCTTGCGCGGACAGTTAGAACAAAGCCAAAGCTTGATTGTTCGTCGTGAGGAAGCGTTGGCAAATTTAACGGAAAAACATACCGCACTTTCACAGGAATTGGCGGAGCTAAAAACCACGTTAACGGAAAAAGAAAAGCATTTTGCCGAGCAACAACACCATTTCGAACAAACCAAACAGCAGCTGAATACCGAATTTCAAAATCTTGCCAATCGCATTTTGGAAGAAAAAAGTCAGCGTTTTCAACAAACTAACCAAGCCTCGATGGACAGCCTGTTGAAACCGTTCCGCGAGCAAATCGAGAGCTTCCAAAAACGGGTGAATGAAATTCATTCGGAATCTGTGAAAGGCAATGCCGGTTTGGAAGCGGAAATTAAGAAAGTGCTGGAAATCGGATTGAGCATGTCGCAACAGGCGAACAACCTCACTTCCGCCCTGAAAGGGGAAAAGAAAACTCTCGGCAACTGGGGCGAAATGCAGCTGGAGCGCGCCTTGCAATCCGCCGGTTTAGTTGAAAACGAACATTACACCGCGCAGGCGCATTTCAAAAACGAGGAAGGCAAACGCAATTATCCCGACTTTATTCTTAACCTGCCCGACGACAAACATTTGATTATCGATAGCAAAATGTCCCTCAACGCCTATGAAAGTGCGGTCAGTTCTGAGGATGAAATAGAGCGTCAGGCGTTTCTGCGCGAGCACATTAAGGCGCTACGCAATCACATCGACGATTTGTCACGCAAGGATTACAGCAATCTTATCGGCGTGCGCAGCCCGAATTTCGTGCTGATGTTTATCGCCGTGGAACCCGCTTACATCGAAGCCTTGAAAATGGATCCGAGCCTGTTCGGCTACGGTTACGACAAAAATGTCATCATGGTGTCACACACCACGCTCATGCCGATTTTACGCACCGTGGCGAACCTGTGGCGGGTGGAACGCGGCAATGCGGAAGCGCGCGAAATCAGCGAAAAAGCCGGCGACATTTACAACCAAATTTGCCTGCTCGCCGAACGCTTGGCGAAAGTGGGCAACAGCCTCTCCGCCGTCAGCTCCCACTACAACAGCACCGTCACTGCGCTGGTGGGGCAACAGGGCTTGATCGGCAAAGTGGAACGCTTCAAAGCCCTCTCCGCCAAAGCCACCAAAACCCTGCCCGACATCGAACCGCTACACCACGATTTTGAAACGGAGCGGTTGTTGGTGAATAAGGAAAATATCGAGGAGTAAAGTGCGGTCGGTTTTTTCCGTGTTTTTTATATCACGAGAATAAATGGTCTTTTTGTGATTTAAAAAACCACCACACGCCAACCGCAATCAATGTCGCCGCACTGTACACCGTTAAATAGTCGAACGTATGCGCCAGACGTAATGCGGCGAAGCCTGCCGCGTAGGCGCCGAAGAGGGCGACGGAAAATTGCAGCGAACTGTCCAGCGTGGCGTATGCGGGGGCGGATTTGTCCATGATCATTGCCAGCAGGCAAGGCACCAATAAGGCGTAAGTGATGCTGAGCAGAAGAATGGGCACGGCGATAACGTAAGGGGGATGGGCGGCGAAGCGTTCAAAGAAAATAAACAGGCAGAAAGCAAAGATTTGACTGAATAACACCCATTGCGTGACGGTAAAACGGGAATGTTTTTTCAGTAAAAAGCCGCTTAGCGGCGTGAAAAGGATGGCGCAAAGCGGTTCGAAAACGGACAGCAGTAAGCCGATGTGTTCACTGCTCCAGCCGAGGGCGTTGAGGCGGGGAACGAAGGTGCTGACCACCATTCCACTGGGAATGAAAACACAGAGTAGTAAGCCCGACCAGCGAAAAGACATATTCGGTTGGCGCCAGACATTAAAAAAGCGTTTGAACAAGAAACCGAACGCAACGTTTGATGGCGGGGCGAAGAGGGCGGTTTCACGATAAAAACCGATTTGTAAGAGCATGAGGAACGCAAAAACGCTCATTAAATCCACCGCACTTTGCCAGCCATGACGATGATAAATAAACAAAATGAGACCGCCGCCGAGCATTTTGCCCAGCCGTCCGCCGATGACTTGAATCGCACCGCCGAAGCCACGCTGCTCAAACGGTAGAATAGCGCAGCTAAAACCCAATGCGGCGCAACCGAAAAATAGGCTGCTGAGATTGAGCAGCAGACAGGCGAGGATAAGCCAACCGAAGTGCTGTTGCGGCTGAATGAAATGCAATAACAGCAACGCAACGAACATGAGCAGAGTCGATAACCATAGCCAACCGCGAAATTGCCCGAATTTTTTTAAGCGATAGCGTTCAATCAGCGGCGAAACAACGACTTTCGCCATTTCCATACCGCCCAATAAATACAACCAGCTGAGCTGTTTTAAATCAAAACCGGATTCTTTTAGCATGGTGAGTAGTGCGATCATGTAAAACGCCACCACACAAAACTTAAAGCAGGCGGTAGTGGTCATTAACGCCCAGTCCTGCACGAGTAACGGATTGCCCGTTTTATAGCTTATTTCCGTCTTGTTGGTATTGCCAAAATTCCGCATAACGTCCTTTTAAATCAAGTAATGCCTGATGTGTCCCCTGTTCGATGATGTTGCCGTTTTCCAACACATGAATGCAATCCGCGCCCACGATGGTGGAAAGTCGGTGGGCGATAATCAGCACGGTTCTGTTTTTAACCAACCGATCCAGGGCTTTTTGTACCGCCAGTTCATTGTAGGTGTCCAGCGACGCGGTGGGTTCATCCAAAATCAGAATCGGCGCGTCTTTTAAAATAGCGCGGGCAATGGCGAGACGTTGTTTTTCGCCGCCAGAGAAATTGCTGCCGATGTCGTTCACCAATGTGTCATAGCCGTTTGGCAATGCCTGAATGAAATCATGACATTGGGCGAGTCGGCAGGCGCGGATGACCTCGTCGTCCGTGGCATCGGGTTTTGCCATGCGAATATTATTCAGCACGCTGTCCTGAAAAAGATACACCTCTTGAAACACCACGGAAATCAAGCTCATCAACTGCGCTTGGCTAAATTTCCGAATATCTACGCCGCCGATGCTAATGCGCCCCTGCTGCGGATCCGCATAGCGTAGCAACAGGAGTAATAGCGTGGTTTTACCGCAACCGCTGGTGCCCACAAAGGCATTCAGGCTGTTGGGGCGAAGGCTGAGATGAATGTCGTGCAGAACGGTTTTTTGTTCCGTGTAACCGAACCTGACCTTTTCGTAGCGAATCGTATAATCCGTCGGCAGGCGCTCTAGCTGCTGCGACGGGAATTCCGGCAATGCCATCAGGCTGTGGAATTTTTCGCAGCTGATGGCAAAGATTTCCAACAGCGATGACATTTGCACGAAGAAATTCAACACGTCCGCGATGCGTGCAAGCAGGATTAACACCGTTGCCAATAACGTCCAATGCGCACTGCCGGAGATAACCCAAATCGTCCCGATTAATAACACGGCGATCAGGCTGAATTGAATGCTTGAGGTGATAATCAGATTCGGGCGTTCGCCTTTTTGCGTGCCGATTCGTTGAATATTCGCCACATCTTCAATCACCCGATTAAAAATGTGCTGTTTATTTTCCGTTTGCGCGGTAGATTTCAGAATTTCCATGCCCTGAATAAATTCAATGGTTTCCCCTTTCAGCCGCTGCTGGGCTTCCGCCAGAAGACTAAAACCGCGTCGAAAGGCTTTTCGGCGCCATAAATATAAGGGCGCAATCACCGGGAAAATGATGAAAATCAACAAACCGAAACGCAGATCAAAAACGCATAAACAAAGTGCGGCGGCAATGGGCGTGACGATACCGTAAATCAGAATGCTGATGAGGCTGAACGCGTAATTGGTGGCTTCGTTCACGCTTTGCACGGCGACGGCACTCAATTCGCCCGCACGAAATCCGCTAAGAACCGCCAAGGGAACGCGCCGCAGTTTTTCGCCTAACAGGCGGCGGAGTTGGTAGGTCGCCAGTTGGGAATAGCCTTTGGTGTCGTAGTATTCCGCCCTGATTCGCAATCCGATGCCAAGGCAGAGTAGTAGCGCGCAAAAAACGCCGTAAAAAATGACCGCACTTTGGGCGGTGCTGTCGCTATCCAACGCGTACAACAGCGGATAGAGCAATGCGATTGCCGTGCCGAAACACATTGCCGAGCCTATTGCGCAGCACAGGCTGTGCAAAAATCTGCCGCGTTGTTGTCCGGCTGCCTGAAATAGCGTTCGATAGGTTTGCCAAAGGCTTTTGTGGCGTTGCGTTGCGGGGTTGAAGTAAGTTTGCATGCTTGTCCTTAATGTATCGTCCAGGCTTTTGCCTGCCGATATTCCGCCCATAATGTTTGATAAGCGGGTGAATGTTGTAATAGCGTCCGGTGCGTGCCTTGGGCGATGATTTCCCCGTGGGATAAATAAAGAATTTGATCCGCGTGAATCACGGAAGAAAGACGGTGCGCCACCATAATCACCGTTTTGTTCTGCATTAACGCCCGAAACGCCAGCATTAAATCCGCTTCGTTTTTGGCGTCGGAAAAGGCGGTGGGCTCGTCTAACAATAAAATCGGGCGATTTTGTAAAAAGGCGCGGGCGATGGTAATGCGCTGTTTTTGACCGCCGGAAAGTAATTGCCCCCGCTCGCCGACTTTCGTTTGGTATTGTTCGGGCAGGGTCATAATAAAATCATGAATACGCGCTTGTTTGGCGGCGGCAATAATCTGCGCATGCGTTACCTTTTCCATCCCGTAAGCGATATTTTCCGCGATAGAGCAGGAAAATAAGAAATTATCCTGAAACACCACCGAGCAATAAGACATCAGCTGTTGTGCCTCCATGTGGCGAATATCCGCGCCGCCTAGGGTGATTTTGCCGTCGGTGACATCCCAAAAACGTAATAACAGATTTAACAAGGTGGTTTTGCCGGAACCCGACGCGCCGATGATCGCCGTGAAGCTGTTTTGCGGGACGTTAAAGGTGATATTTTGTAGAACGGGGTTTTCTTGTGCGTAACCGAAGCCGACCTGTTCAAAGCGAATTTCATAGCCCTGCGGCGTTTGTAACGGCAAAAGTGCGGTGGAATTTTCCAGCGTTTCGATGGCGTTAATGCGTTCAATGGCGGCGCGGGCGCGTTCCAGCAAATGAAACAGCCCCATGTAAGGGTGCATGGTTTCAATCAGCCCCGCCGCCAACACGAAAAAGGCAAATAAGGTAAAGGCGGACAACGTGGCAAGCTGGTGTAAAGAAATGCCGCCAAGCATCAGAAATAACATGATCGGCAACGGCGTGAACAACGCGCGGGCGAGACGGGTGGGTGTGCCGACCTTTGCCAGCCAGGCGAACATGACGCGGTTGAAATGCAGCAGGGCGGCGTTGAAACGGCTGTATGAGCTTTGCCCGGCATCAAAGGTACGAATGGTGCTCATGCCTTGGATATATTCAATGATGGCGCTGTTAATTTTTCCTACGGCGATGCCGTAATCGTCGTAAGCTAATTTGCTGCGTCCCATTAGACGTTGCAAAATCACAAATAACACCGCCAGAAATATCGCCACCGCTGTGGCAAGCTGCCAATTGAGCCAAAACAACGCAATAAATACGAAAATCGGGGTGGAATAGGCTTCCGCCTTCAAGGGCGGTGCGTCGGCAACAAAGGCATGTAATTCTTTTACGTCATCACACAACACTTTGGCTAAACCGCCGGAACCGATTTCTTGTATTTTTCCCAAAGGCAGGCGGCTGATTTTATGTGCCAATCGTTGTCGCAGAATTTTTTCCAGTTCAAAGGCGGCATAATGGGATTGATCGTGCGCTTTGATTTTGCAGGTGTAATACAAAATGGATACGCCGAGCAGCGTGAGTAACTGCCAATAAGGAAAAATCATGGTGTGGCTGACCGTGAACACCATGTGGATCATGAGCAGCCAAATGCCGATTTTTAACCCTTGTGCGAAGACAGCCAACCCCATGGAAAGGCGTAATTGTGCGGCGACGGGTTGGCAAATCTGTTGGTGATGCGGATTCATGGCTAGAATCTGAATTCCGTCGAAAGCCCGATTTGGCGTTCCGGCTGACGGGTCACATCGCCGGAGCGCGGCACGATTAAGATGTCTTTACGGGAGTTCAGCAGATTATCCGCATAAAGCATGACTCTGGCGTGTTTAAAGTCATACGCCAAATAAAGATCCAATTGATCATAATGCCCCACTTTGCCGTTGGTTAGGTTGTCGGCGGTAGAATAGTAACTGCTGTTGTAGCTATAATTGGCGCCGATTTCCAGATTCTCAATAAGGCGATAATGCGCCCCCAGTTTCCCGCTGAAACTTGGTGCACGGGCGAGTTTGTTACCTTCAATGCCGCTGTTCGGGTAGCGTTTAATGTCGGTTTTTAGCACGCCGATCCCTGCATTTAGCCCTAATTTATCGGTGGCTTGCCATTCCGTGTTGATTTCCGCGCCGTAAGTCACCACTTTGTCGGCATTGCGAATCACGATGGAATTCGGTCCAAGATAAAACGGTAGTTGCATGTCTTTGTAATCGTTATAGAAAACGTTGCTGTTAACGCGCAGGCGTTTGTCATCGGAAATCCAGCGATGATACAGTTCGTAATTCCACACATATTCCGCGTCATATTCATAGCCGGTGTACGGTGTCCCGAAAGTCACGCCCGCTCCGCCCGGATTATAGCCGCGCCCCACTTTGAAACCGAGGCGTTGGTTTTCATTCATTTTCCATGCAATATCCGTTTTAGGCAGGAAGACATGATATTTTTTGTCACGGTTAATGGAAAACAGCGTGCTTTCTCCTTTACGTTGATGATGCTCCTGCTCATAACGGGTGGAAAGTGTGAATTCAAAAGGTATCTCCGGTGTGAAAGTGATTTCGCCGAATGCCGCTTTCGTTTTGGTTTTATCTTTGAAATAGGTGGTGACGGCGGTAGGATTCACGCGGCTACGCGGCATGGTGACATGTTCGTCTTGGTCGGCATGAAAATAGAACAAGCCCAGCAAGCCGTGGTATTTTTCCCCTTCATATTTCACGATGGGTTCGATTTGGAACTCATTGCCGTCCACTCGCGCCGGCACGCCACTGGTGGTTTGTGGCGAAGTGGTTTTTCGGTCGTGAATGAAATGGGTATAAACCAGTTTGTTTTCGATTTTCCAGTGCTCTGCGAATTGATAACCGATGTCCCAAATGGTGCCGGCGGAGCGGGTTTGGAATACGGGGCGTTCCGGCGTGTAGCGCGCGGAATTCGGTTGTAATTCCGCCTCACTTTGCGGCGCACGGGCGTTCACATGGTTAAAAGTTAAGCGGCTATATAATTCGGGTATCGCGGACGGCGTCCACAGCAATTTGGCGCGGGTGGTGGTGGCTTTAAACCAACGGGGATTGCCGACGGGATCGTAATGGGGCAAATCCACGGCAGTTTCCCGTTGTTGGTGATCCACGCTTAAACGAAACGCCAATTCGTCTTTAATCAACGGACCCGAAATCATCGCGGCGGTTTGTGCCAAACGATGATTGCCCACGTTCAACTTGGCGGCGCCTTCCCATTCTTGAGTCGGATCGTTGCTCGTCATCACCACCGCGCCGGCAATAGCATTGCGCCCTTGAGCATAGCTTTGCGCGCCGCGATAGATTTCCACCTGTTTCATGTCCCATAGGGATTTTGTTCCGAAAGCCAGTTCATTATAGCTGGACGTTCTGCCGTCAATTTGCATATTCAAACGCGGGCGTGATCCGGCAAAGAACGCCACCGCGCCCACGGCAGGACCTGAGCCGTCCACGCCGCGCACGGTAGGTAAATCGTTACCCAAACCCGTATCCAAAATATTCACATCGCGTTTTAATAATTGCGTGGCGGAAATTAAATCGGCTTCCCGTTTCAGTTGGGTATCGGTGACCACCGTTGAACTGGAGCCTGTTGCCGATTGGCTTCGTTCAAATTTTTCACCCGTGACGGTAATTTCATCCAGCAATGTGGTGCGCTCGGCTTCTTCCGCGTAAACCGCAAGGGAACAAGTGCCGCTTAAGCATAGAGTGATTAAGCCAAATGATGTGTTGATTTTTTTCATTGGGATACCTTTAAAGTTTACATTTTTTATATGAATTACAAATTAATGTAAACCTAACATAACCCAAAATAAAAAGTAAATAAGAATTTTTCTCAAATATGACGTTTGACAATTTAAGGCATTCGGCTATTTTATTGACGGTTTAAGGAGCAAACATGAAAAAAGATTCTGTCTTAAAACAAGCCGCCATAACGCTTTTTTATGAACAAGGTTGGATTGCCACCTCCGTTGCGGAAATCTGTCGATTGGCGGGTGTCAGCAGAGTGACGTTTTACAAGCACTTTCCCACAAAAGAAACATTGGTCAAAACCGTGTTTGAAGAACAAAAAAATAAAATGCGCGATGAATTTGAGCGGTTGTTGCATGAGCATGCGGATTTGGCGACGGTCATTGAACGCATTCTGGGCATGCAGCAGGACGCCATGGCGACGCTTTATTCTGCGCCGGTGCTGGCGGATTTAAAGGCACACCGCAACGAAGAATTACAGCGGTTCTTTCAGCAAATGGCACAAGAAAAATACCGTTTTATGCACCATTTTTTCGGCACGTTACAACAACGTAAAGTCATTCGTGATGATTTTCCCATTGTATTAATTGATGTGCTGATCCAAAAAATCGATGAAATGCTGAATACGCCGATGTTGCAACAGCATTATGTCGGCAACGAACAGCAGTTGTTAAAAGACGTTCTGCAATTTTTTATGCACGGCATTGCTTATCAAGATTCGGGAGACAATCCCTAAAAAATACCTGACAAAAAGCACCGCACTTTTGAGGCGCCTCACAGGAAAGTACGGTCGATTTTCACGGCGTTTTTATGATTTTCCCAAAATGTTAAAAAAACGTTGAATTTTAGGCGGAAAACGGTTAATTTTGCCCGCCTTTTATACATTTATTTTTTTATCTTTTGGGGGAAAACGTGCAACAAGTGAATCAAGGACAACAAATTAAACCGCGTTATGAGCCGACGGCAATCAGTAAAATTATTTTCGCCAGCCGTTGGTTGCAACTGCCGATTTATCTCGGGTTGATTGTGGTGCAGGGCATTTATGCCTATAAATTTATGAAATCCCTGTGGCATTTAATTGTCAATTTACAGGAAATGGATTCCAACACCGTGATGTTGGCGGTGCTGAATCTGATTGATGTGGTGATGATCGCCAATTTGTTGGTGATGGTGATTATCGGCGGCTATGAGATTTTCGTCTCCAAACTGCGCACGCGGGGGCATCCGGATCAACCGGAATGGTTGAGCCATGTGAACGCCTCGGTGCTGAAAGTGAAATTGGCGATGTCGATTATCAGCATTTCTTCCATTCATATGTTGCAAACCTTCGTGAATGCGTCGAATATGGATGAAAAAACCATGATGTGGCAGTTACTTTTACATTTAGGCTTCTTGGCCTCCGCCATTGCCATGGCTTATACGGACAAAGTTCTTTATGGCACAAGCCATAAAGCGCATTAATGAATAAGGTTTATGACAGAGTTTATTGAAATCTCCCCGCAACAGGCGTGGGAGATGTTACAAAAGGATGAAAACGCGGTGCTTGCGGATGTACGCGATCAGATGCGTTTTAACTATTCTCATGCACAGGGTGCGGTGAATTTGACGGAACTCACCTGGCCGGATTTTGAAGCGCAATATGATTACGATCAACCGATTTTGGTGAGTTGTTATCACGGTGTGAGCAGCCGCAGTGTCGCTACGTTTTTACTGCAACGCGGCTATGAAAAAGTGTACAGCATACAGGGCGGCTTTGCCGGTTGGGTCGAGGCGAATTTGCCGCTGGAAACCGCTTATTAACCGCATCCGATTAATTAAAGCCAACAGTGGCGACATAAAATAAAACGCCATAAAAAATGACCGCACTTAGGGCAAGTCCCCGACGTGCCAAAGCGGGTTTATGTTGATGTAGCCGATAAAAAATCCGTGCGACAATGCCTAGGATGAAAGGGTAGCCCCACAGGAAAATCGACATGGCGCGGATTTGCGTATCATTGAGGTTCGGGTTATTCAATAAATTCGGTGAAATTAATAGCGCCAACGGCCAAAGTAAAATCGGTAAACAAAACATAGCAATCGCCCAACTGAACGGGCTGAACCCCTTGGGCAAATTTGGATTTCTCATTTTTTCTCCGTGCGTTAAATTTTGGAAAAGGAATATAGCAAATGCAGCATTTGTTTGGTAGTGAAATTCCCGCGTTAGTGACGCATTTTCGTGATCATATTCGCGCGAAATATCGGGTGGATTTGATTGTCGAGGAAAAGCAAAACGAGCAAGGCGATCCCGTGTACCATGTTTTTTTGCCGGAAAACGCACCGCACTTTGCGGCGATTGCGCAGGAATGCGAGGCGTTTTTGCAGGAATGGCTGGCGCAGCAAAATGCGCAAGCCTGGCAAAACGGGGCAAGCCCGATTAAGGTGCGCCGAGTGCCTCCTGCCGAGGATACTCAAACATTCGATAAAATTTCCGTTCTCTCCTATCTTCAACAACGAAAAATAACCGTCATTGTGACCGCACTTTGTACTTTGATTTATTTGTTCATGTTATTCGGTTTTGCCGAACCTATCGTGCTGTTTGCCCATTTCCCGGCCGAACCTGACGAGTACGGCGAAGTTTGGCGTTATTTCAGTCATACCTTAGTACATTTGTCCAATATGCACATTTTGTTTAACCTCACTTGGTGGTGGATTTTCGGCGGTGCGATTGAACGACGGTTGGGCAGTTTGAAGCTGTTACAACTTTATTTTCTTGCAGGTGTGCTTAGCGGCGTAGCGCAAAACATGGTGAGCGGACCGGCATTTTTCGGTTTATCGGGTGTGGTGTACGCCGTGTTGGGCTATGTGTTCGTGCTGGATAAGCTCAATCGGCAAACGGATTTTGAAGTACCGGACGGCTTTTTCAATATGCTGGTGGTGGGGATTTTGCTCGGCTTTGCCGGCCCGCTGGTGGATATTAATATCGGCAATACGGCGCATATTTCCGGCTTATTGGTGGGCATATTGTTGGCGTTTACGGATCGAAATATTCGCGTTAAATCGTGATTTCCTCACTAAAATGCGATAAATTAGCAACCCGAAATCTTACCGGAATGAGGAAACAAACATGAGACAGTCTCTCCGTCATCAAAAAATTGTCGAACTGGTGAAACAAAAAGGGTATTTGAGTACGGATGAATTGGTTGCTTTATTTGATGTGAGCCCGCAAACCATTCGGCGTGATTTAAACGAATTGGCGGAGGCTAATTTTATTCGTCGTCATCATGGCGGAGCCGCTTCCCCTTCCACTGCCGAGAACAGCGATTATCACGATCGCAAACACTTTTTTTCTCAAGAAAAAAATCGTATCGCCAATCAGGCGGTGCAACTCATTCCAAACGGCGCGTCTTTGTTTATCGACATTGGCACCACGTCCGAAGCGGTTTCCTTCGCCTTATTGGGTCACCAAAATTTGCGTATCGTCACCAATAATCTGAACGCCGCTCACATTCTCATGCAAAATGACTCCTTCGATATCACCATCGCCAGCGGTTCGTTACGCCAAGACGGCGGCATTATCGGCGAATCGACGGTAGAGTTTTTATCTCAGTTCCGCTTGGATTTTGGTATCTTAGGCATCAGCGCCATTGATTTGGACGGCACGTTATTAGATTACGATTATCACGAAGTTCAGGTGAAGCGGGCGATTATTGATAATTCCCGCAACACGTTGTTAGTTACCGACCATTCCAAATTCAGCCGTCGCGCTATGGTAAAACTGGGGTCTATTACGGATGTAGAATACGTTTTCACCGATATGGACGTACCGCCGAGCATTGACGAATTGTTGAAAAATAAGAATGTAAATTTGATTGTTTGTTAGATTTTTATATCTTTCCTGCTAAAAAGTGCGGTGAATTTTCACCGCACTTTTTTATTCAAATGAGCTGAAGGTTGGCGATAAAACTATAGGGCAATTGGATTGGTATGAATAGGAGCGAAATATTAAGTTGGTGCCCCCAACAGGACTTGAACCTGTGACCAATCGATTATGAGTCGACTGCTCTAACCGACTGAGCTATGGGGGCGGTGAGAGTTGAGGTGCGATTATAGGGAAATATTGGTGTAAAGTCCAGCTACCGAATTTTGTGTGTTTCTAAATTAAACAAAAAGGGATAAGCCTGCCGACTTATCCCTTTTTCTTGTATGACGGATTATTCATCCAAGAAGCTACGCAGGGTTTCGGAGCGACTCGGGTGGCGTAATTTACGCAATGCTTTGGCTTCAATCTGACGAATACGCTCGCGGGTGACATCAAATTGTTTGCCCACTTCTTCCAAGGTGTGGTCGGTGTTCATGTCGATACCGAAACGCATACGCAACACCTTCGCTTCGCGCGGCGTTAAGCCTTCCAGCACCTCGTGGGTTGCTGCTTTTAGGCTTTGCGCAGTGGCGGAATCCAACGGAAGCTCTAAGGTGGAGTCTTCGATAAAATCGCCTAAATGGGAGTCGTCGTCGTCACCGATTGGCGTTTCCATGGAGATCGGTTCTTTGGCAATTTTCAGCACTTTGCGGATTTTATCTTCCGGCATACCCATGCGTTCCGCCAGTTCTTCCGGAGAAGCTTCACGGCCCATTTCCTGTAACATTTGACGGGAAATTCGATTGAGTTTGTTGATGGTTTCAATCATGTGTACCGGAATACGAATAGTACGCGCTTGGTCGGCGATAGAGCGGGTAATCGCCTGACGAATCCACCAAGTGGCGTAAGTCGAGAATTTGTAGCCGCGACGGTATTCAAATTTATCTACTGCTTTCATTAAACCAATATTACCTTCTTGAATTAAATCAAGGAATTGCAAGCCACGGTTGGTATATTTCTTGGCGATGGAAATTACCAAACGCAGGTTGGCTTCCACCATTTCTTTTTTCGCCCGACGGGCTTTTAGTTCGCCTTGCGCAATGCGCTCGCCGATTTCGCGGATTTGCGGAATCGTTAGATTGGTGTCTTGTTCAATTTGCACCAAATTAGCGATGGCTTGGCGTAATTGGTTTTCATATTGCACCAATTTTTCGGACCAAGATTTGCCCGCAGCTAAGGCTTTCACTAACCAAACATCACTGGTTTCATGACCGATAAAACTTTTTTGGAAACCGGATTTTGGCATTTTTGCATTGTCCACCACAATCCGTTGAATGAAACGTTCCTGGCTGCGAACACGTTTCATCATGTCACGCATGGATAAAACCAAGGTGTCGAATTGTTTTGGCACTAAGCGGAATTGGGTGAAAATATCGGACAAGGCTTGAATTTCATCTTTCGCTTTTTTCGCCGTACGCCCATGTTTTGCAATGATTTCTAGGGTTTTTTGATGTTGTTCTTTCAGTGCGGTGAATTTTTCCCGAGCCACTTCGGGATCGATACTGTTATCGCTATCGCCGTCATCACTGCTGCTTTCTTCGCTATCTTCTTCCTCTTCGCTTTCGTCATCGATGTCGGCATCTTCGGCGTTTTCTTCATCCTCTTCCGAATCGAAATCTTCTTCTAAATTTGTTTCTTCTTCAGATTCGGTTAATACGTTTGGATCCACAAAGCCGGTAATCAAATCGGCTAAACGGACACCGCCGCTTTCGACGGAATCATATTGTTCGATTAAATAGGTGATAGCTTCCGGATACGCGGCAACAGCGCTTTGAACTTCATTAATGCCTTCTTCAATACGTTTGGCAATATCAATTTCACCTTCACGGGTAAGCAACTCCACACTGCCCATTTCGCGCATATACATACGCACAGGATCGGTAGTGCGACCGAGTTCTGCTTCCACGCTGGATAAAACTTGGGTTGCTTCTTCAACGACATCTTCATCGGTGATATTTTCATTGAGCATCAGATCATCGGCATCCGGTGCGGTTTCCAACACCTGAATACCCATGTCGTTGATCATCTGAATAATATCTTCAATTTGATCCGCATCGACTAATTCTTCGGGCAGGCTGTCATTCACCTCGGCATAGGTTAAATAACCTTGCTCTTTCCCTTGTGCGATGAGTAGTTTCAATTGAGATTGTGGATTTTGATCCATATTTGATATCCGCCTTGCTTACTTAATTTGGAGAAGATAAAACGCTAGAATTCTAGCATTGTTACCATGGTTTAACTATTTCTTTTCTTGTTTTTTTACTAACAAATGTGAAAGTTCTTTTTTCTCGTTCAGATCCAAACCTTCCGCGCGATCTTTCGCGATAAGCCAATGTATTCGTTTATCAACCAATTGCAGGTAAAAATAACGCAGTGTTTCGCGGAAGGTGTCTTCGATCTTATCGTCTTCAATCAAATGGTTCCACGCCAGCAATTTTTCAAGCGTGTTTTGTTGTTTTGTATCGCGCCAGTGTTCCAGCAGTTGCCCCGAGCTAATCCCCACTTTTTCTCGGCAAAGTGCGGTCAGTTCTGCGAGTAAATCGTAACCCGGTTCATCCAGATTTCGGAGCGGTTCTAAATCCGGTACGAATTTCACCAATTCCGGATTTTGTAACAATAAGGCAATCAGAATCCGCATTGGGGTACGTTTGAATTGAATCGTCGGCATCGCAGGTTCGTTTTCCGCTTTTGTTTGATTCGGGATCAAACTTTCCAACTGTGTGGGATCCAAAATGCCCAGTTTTTTGGCAAGGGTATTGCGCAAGTCCAAACGTAATACATCGCCGGGAATTTGTTTAATCAGCGGAATTGCCAGTGCGGCAAGTTTGGTTTTACCTTCTTTTGAAGAAAAATCGACTTGTGGCGTTAAATGCGCGAACAGAAATTCGCTTAAGGATTGCGCATTGTCGATGTACTCCTCGAACCCCTGTTTGCCGTATTGGCGAATAAAGGTATCGGGATCTTCGCCGTCAGGCAAAAAGATAAATTTCAGCTGACGACCGTCTTCCAAATAGGGCAGCGCATTTTCGAGGGCGCGCCATGCGGCGTCACGTCCTGCGCGGTCGCCGTCGTAACAGCAAATCACCTGTTCCGTGGAGCGGAAAAGTAACTGAATTTGTTCGGACGTCGTGGAAGTACCGAGCGACGCCACCGCATAATTCACACCAAATTGCGCCAACGCCACCACATCCATATAGCCTTCGACCACCAGCAATTTTTGCGGTGAGTCGTTTGCTTGTAACGCTTCAAACAAACCGTAGAGCTCGCTGCCTTTGTGATAGGTGACGGTTTCCGGCGAGTTCAAATATTTCGGTTTTTCATCGGTTAATACGCGGCCGCCGAAGGCAACAGTGCGTCCACGCCGATCGCGAATAGGAAACATAATCCGATTGCGGAATTTATCATACACATTGCCGCGATCGTTACGCGACAACATGCCCAAATCGAACAGTTTTTGCTGTTCCTCGCGAGTTTTGCCGAATTGGCGATAGACAGAATACATCGCATTCGGCACATAACCGATTTGAAAGCGCTCGATGATTTCAGCCGACAAGCCGCGCTGTTGCAAATAGCTTTGTGCCGGAATATTTAGCGGCAGTTGTTGCTGATAGAACTTGGCGATTTCCTGCATTAATTCATACAGGTTGCGCTTGGTTTGATAGCCGACCTGCTTGCCGCCGTCGTTAAAGTGCGGTCGTTTTTCGTAGGGAATTTCCAGCCCGAGAAAGCCTGCCAGTTCTTCAACCGCTTCCACAAATTCCAGCTTGTCGTATTCCATTAAAAAGGAAATGGCGTTGCCGTGCGCGCCGCAACCGAAACAATGATAAAACTGCTTTTTATCGCTCACCGTAAAAGAGGGCGTTTTCTCATGATGAAACGGACAACACGCCTGATAATCTCGACCGGCTTTTTTCAGTTTTACGCGGGAATTGATCAGATCGACGATATTAACTTTGGTTAAAATGTCGTCTATGAAGGTGCGTGGAATGGAGCCTTTCATCGAGTATTTTGCCTCTTATTGTGAACGAAATATGAGCCTAACTGATGAGATTGAAAGAAAATAAAACCGTGAGCCTTGGAAGATTCACGGTTTTTATAACTCGAGTTAAAAATACTGTTAATTAGTATAAACGTGTGTTGCGTGCGTTTTCGCGAGCGACGCGTTTTGCGTGGCGTTTTGCGCGGGTTGCATTTTCACGTTTACGAATGGTTGTTGGTTTTTCGTAGAATTCACGAGCACGAACTTCTGCTAAGATACCAGCTTTTTCGCAAGAGCGTTTAAAACGACGTAATGCTACGTCAAAGGATTCATTTTCACGAACTTTAATTACAGGCATAAGCCAATCACCTCAATGAGTTTAATTTAATTGCAATTTAAATTTTATTTGTTGCCGCGCCTGCGGCAGATTCAATAAAGGTTGCAATTTTAATCCAAATCATGCATGAAAGTAAAGCTCAGATTGAGGTTTTCCTGAAATCTGTATCGGAAAACTGGTTAAAATAGTGTAAAGCGGGTAAAATTTAGCGCGATTCAAATCTATAAAAGAGAACTCAAATGCGAATTTTAGGCATTGAAACGTCCTGCGATGAAACGGGCGTTGCCATTTATGATGAAGAAAAAGGCTTAATCGCCAATCAACTCCACACCCAAATCGCCCTGCACGCCGATTACGGCGGCGTGGTGCCGGAACTGGCGTCGCGCGATCATATCCGCAAACTGGCGCCCTTACTGCAAGCCGCATTAAAAGAAGCCCATTTAAAACCGGAAGACATTGACGGTGTGGCTTACACCAGCGGCCCGGGGTTGGTCGGCGCATTGTTGGTCGGTTCCACCGTGGCGCGTTCTCTGGCGTACGCTTGGAATGTGCCGGCAATCGGCGTGCATCACATGGAGGGTCACTTGCTGGCGCCGATGTTGGAAGAAAATCCACCGCACTTTCCTTTCGTGGCGTTATTGGTCTCGGGCGGGCATACGCAATTGGTGCGTGTGGACGGCGTCGGACGCTATGAATTATTGGGCGAATCCATTGATGACGCGGCAGGCGAGGCCTTCGATAAAACCGCAAAATTGCTCGGCTTGGATTACCCCGGCGGCGCGGCATTGGCGCGTCTTGCCTTAAACGGCACGCCGAATCGCTTTGCTTTCCCACGTCCGATGACCGATCGTCCCGGCTTGGATTTCAGTTTCTCCGGCTTAAAAACCTTCGCCGCCAACACGATTCATCAGATCATTAAAGATGAAGGGGAATTAACCGAACAAAGCAAAGCGGACATTGCCTACGCGTTCCAAGAGGCGGTCGTAGATACGCTGGCGATCAAATGCAAGCGCGCATTAAAACAAACGGGTTTAAAACGTTTAGTCATTGCCGGCGGCGTGAGTGCCAATAAACAATTGCGCCAAACTTTGCCGGAACTCATGCAACAGTTGGGTGGCGAGGTATTTTACCCGCAACCGCAATTTTGCACCGATAACGGCGCCATGATTGCCTACGCCGGTTTTTTACGTTTAAAACAAGGTCAACAACAGGATTTGGCGATTGAAGTTCGCCCTCGCTGGGCAATGACCGAATTAAGCGCAATTTAACGAATTCTGTAACAGAAAAGTGCGGTGTTTTTTTCAGAGGTTTTTATGTAAAAACGCCGCCAAATTCCACCGCACTTTTTCAATAAAAAAGGAAAACAAATGGACAAAATCAAATTCAGAGCCATGCGCGCCGCCGGTATCGGCTGCTTCATCACATTGGCGATCATCGCCTTTTTCGTCTTTACCACACCCACCGAAACTTTTATTGATTTTCTCACGGAAGTCGGCAAACTGGCTGGCGGTCGCACCACCATCGGCGTCTTTATTCTTGCCTCCTTGCCACCGCTGGTCGGCTTCATTTGTTATCATTTCTGGCGTTGGGTACTGAAATAAAGATGGCTAAACTGTATTTTTATTATTCCACCATGAATGCGGGAAAATCCACGACATTGCTGCAATCTTCTTATAATTACCGCGAACGTCACATGAACACGCGGGTTTATACGGCGGCGATTGACGATCGTTTCGGTGTCGGGCAAGTCACTTCCCGCATCGGCATCAGCGAACAAGCGAACACCTTTACCCGCCATACGGATTTGTTCGCTGAAATTGAACAACATTTGGCACAGGAACCGCTGCATTGCATTTTGGTGGATGAGGCCCAGTTTTTAACCAAAGCACAGGTTTATCAACTGAGCGACGTGGTGGACAAACTTGGCATTCCCGTTTTATGCTACGGCTTGCGCACAGATTTCCAAGCGGAACTGTTTGAAGGCAGCCGCTATTTACTGGCGTGGGCGGACCAACTGGAGGAGCTCAAGACTATTTGCTATTGCGGACGTAAAGCTAATTTCGTTCTGCGCTTAAACGAACAGGGCGACGTCGTCAAACAAGGCGACCAAATCCAAATCGGCGGCAACGACAGCTATTTATCCGTATGCCGTTTGCATTATAAGGAGAGAATGGCGGAATAGGCGAGAGCGGCTGAAAAGTGCGGTCGTTTTTTTTAATGTTTTTTATAGGGACAGACTTGATGTCTGTCCTATTCATATCGTCGAATTATCCGTTAACCCACGCCAAAAATTCTTCCTCGCTCAATACCTTCACCCCTAACTCTGCCGCTTTGCTCAATTTGGAGCCTGCGGCTTCGCCGGCGATGACGTAGTCGGTTTTGGCGGAGACGCTGCCGCTGACTTTGGCACCGAGTTGCTGTAACAGTGCTTTGGCGTCGTTGCGTCCCATTTGGGAGAGCGTACCGGTGAGCACTACGGTTTTGTCTTTGAACGGATTTTCTTTCGCTTCCTGCACTTCGACGGTTTCCCAATGCACGCCCTGGGCGATGAGATCGTTCACCACGGCGACATTGTGTTCTTCGCGCCAGAACACAAAAATCCGATTCGCCACCACTTCGCCCACATCAGGCACTTGTTGCAACTGTTCCAAATCGGCGTTTTGTAATGCTTCCAGCGTTTTGAAATGATTTGCCAGATTTAACGCGGTGGCTTCGCCCACGTCACGAATGCCCAAGGCGAAAATAAAGCGGGCAAGGGTGGTATTTTTCGCTTTTTCTAAGCTGGATAGCGCATTTTCGGCGGATTTCGGCCCCATGCGTTCCAAGCGGGTGAGCGTAGTTAAATCTAACTTGAACAAATCTGCCGGGGTATGAATCAGCTCGCGATCCACCAGCTGTTCAATCAGTTTGGCACCCACGCCGTCGATGTCCATGGCTTTACGCGAGACGAAATGTTTTAACGCCTCTTTGCGTTGCGCCGCGCAGAATAAGCCGCCGGTGCAACGCGCTACCGCTTCGCCTTCAATACGCACGATTAAGGAATCGCACACCGGGCAGTTGCTCGGGAACACAATCTGGCGCGCGTCTGCCGGGCGACGTTCATGCACTACGCCGATAATTTGCGGAATCACATCACCCGCGCGGCGAATAATCACCGTGTCGCCGATGGCAATATTCAGGCGATCGATTTCGTCGCCGTTATGCAGGGTGGCGTTGCTTACCGTCACGCCCGCCACAAACACCGGTTGCAGCTTGGCGACAGGTGTGATGGCGCCGGTGCGTCCCACTTGGAATTCCACGTCATTTAACACCGTCAATTCTTCCTGCGCCGGGAATTTATAGGCAATCGCCCAACGGGGCGCTTTGGAAATAAACCCGAGGCGTTGTTGCAGAGCAATATCGTTGATTTTCAGCACCGTGCCGTCAATGTCATAACCGAGCGAGCTGCGTTTCTCCATAATAGTGCGGTAGAAATTCAGCACGTTTTCGATACCATCGCATAAGCGAATTTCATTGTTCACCGAAATACCGACGGATTTCAGCCATTGCAGGCGTTCAAAATGGGTCGGCGGCAGTTCTACGCCTTCCGCCACGCCGATGCTGTACGCGTTGAGCATCAGAGGGCGTTGGCTGGTGATTTTCGGATCTAACTGACGAAGCGATCCTGCGGCGGCGTTGCGCGGATTGGCAAAGGTTTTTTCGCCGTGCTCCAAGGCGCGTTCATTTAATCGCTCAAAGCCTTCATGCGGCATAAACACCTCGCCTCGCACTTCCAAACGCGTCGGCGGATTGTCCGTCAGCAATTGAAGCGGAATGTTACGAATAGTGCGGATATTTTGCGTAATGTCTTCGCCGGTGGTGCCGTCGCCACGGGTTGCCGCTTGGGTCAGCACGCCGTTCACATACAAAATGCTGACCGCCAAACCGTCCAGTTTCGGTTCGCAACAAAAGGTTAGCGGCTCGGGAACGATTGCTAGGCGATCTTGAATGCGTTTCACGAATGCCAGAAATTCGTCATCGGAAAAGGCGTTATCCAGAGAAAGCATGGGAATTTCATGGCGAATTTGGGCAAATTCGGACAACGGACGCGCGCCTACCCGTTGGGTCGGCGAGTCGGCGGTGACGAGTTCCGGATGCTGTTGCTCCAAGGCTTTGAGCTGATGAAACAGGCGATCGTATTCGCTGTCGGGAATTTGCGGATCGTCTAAAACGTGATACTGATATTCGTGGTGGCGTAAGGTTTTTCTGAGGTCGTCGATTTGTTGTTGAATTGAGGTTGTCATGGTTGTTCCGTAAAAATAATGAAAAAAACGACCGCACTTTTGAGGTGCTCAATGAGCGAAAAGTGCGGTCGTTTTTGCAAACGTTTTTAAGCCGCCGTGCCGGATTATGCCACTTTGGCTAAATAGGCCTGTTCGGCGTGATCGTTGAATACTTCCTGTTTGTCGGTCAGCACGAAGCCGCCCAGTTCGTCCGCCAAATTGCGCGCGGCGCGAATCATGGTTTTTAAGTTGACGGTATCATTGCCTGGGGAAGGCAGCTGCATAAAGAGCGCAATACCTACGGTGAACAGGTTGTCCATGTCGTAAGGATCAAAGGTGCCCGGTTGTTGCAAGTTGGCGACGCTGAACAGCACAGGGCTGGCGGCGGTTAAATCCAAATGGCGGTGGTAAATATGTTGATCGCCGAAAATAAAGCCCAAACCATCCAACGCTTGCGCCAGACGACCGCCGTTAAATTCGCGGTTTTCCGGTGCTACCACATACAACATAATGAAAGACGGCTTGGCGGAATTCGGCGCTTTGCTTTCCGCTTGCGTCGTCGGTTGGCTTTCTGTTGTTTCTGCCTGTGTTTCCTGTTCTACCGGCGTTAAGGAAACCGTCGGCGTGGTGTATTCTTCTTCCATTTGCGTGATGGAAACACGATTCGGATCGGCGTAAGGCGAAGGCTCGCCGTAAGGTTGGAACGACACATTGTTTTGTGTGCTTTGAGTCGGTTGCGGCTGTTGTTCCGCCGGCGCGTATTGTGTCGCCGTCTCGGTAGTATTAAAGGTGCTATTGGACGCGCCGCTCGGCAATGTGATTTTAATTTCATCTACGGCGCGATCAATGGATTGACTTTCGTTGACGCTTGGCGCTGCGGCCTCTTCAAAATCCAATGCTTGTTGTTGCGGTGGGGTTTCTTCTACAAAGGAATGTTTCGGCTTATCGGCGATGGGCGCTTCTGTGGTCGGGCGTGCCGTTTGATTTGGCGCGTTAAAACGATTCGGTTGCTGATTTTGTGAAAAGGTATTGGCGTTTTTGAAATATTGGGATTTTTCGCGACGGTTTGACCAAATTCCGTGCGCAACTAACGCCAATAATGCGATAACGCCCAAGATAATCAAAATTGTATTTAAATCCATTGCCGACTCTCCAATCATACAAAATTCACGCAAGTTGGGCGTAAGCTTATCATATTTTTGCGAAATTGATGAGAGACAAAGTTTGATTTTTTTCACCGCACTTTGTATCCTGAGCCTCTTTTTTCTAAGGGAAAACGTTATGTTAAAACATGCGGAAATGAAATCCGGTTTTGAATATTTTGTGATGGGCTGGCATTTGATTTTGCAAAAAGGCTTGCGCCGTTTTGTGATCATGCCGATCTTGCTAAATGTGCTGTTATTGGGCGGTCTGCTTTGGCTTTTTGTGAACCAAATCGGCAGTTATATTGACGCCATTATGTCTTATATTCCCGATTGGCTGAGTTGGTTGAGCGGCGTTTTATTGCTACTGTCCGTTTTGATGGTATTAGTCCTGTTTTATTTTATTTTCACCACGTTGTCGGGCTTTATCGCCGCGCCGTTTAACGGCTTGTTGGCGGAAAAAGTGGAAAAAATGCTGACCGGCGAGAATTTGCAGGAAATGTCTTTGTGGGATTTTATGAAAGACGTGCCGCGTATGCTCGCGCGCGAATGGCAAAAGCTGGTTTACAGTCTACCGAAAATCATCGCCTTGTTTTTATTGGGCTTTATTCCGTTGTTGGGGCAGACCGTGATTCCCGTCGCGACCTTTTTATTCACCGCTTGGATGATGGCGATTCAATATTGCGACTATCCTTTTGATAACCATAAAATTCCCTTCGGCATCATGAAAAACGAACTGGCGATAAAACGCAACGTGACGGTGACCTTCGGCGGTTTGGTGACCTTATGCACTTTCGTGCCGATAGTGAATTTAGTGATTATTCCCGTTGCGGTGTGCGGCGCGACGGCAATGTGGGTGACGGAATATCGCACCTTATTTAAGCGCCCGTTGCAAGGGGAAAGCGGCACCGAGGTGAGTGTGCGAAACGGCAGTTCCGCCGGCGGGCAAATCGTCGCTAAATAGCTTTTGGTTATGATTTATAAAAAATAACTATTTTTTTATCCCGAAATCTCATGTTAAAACTAACGCCACTTCATTATCTCATGGTCAGGAGAACAGATTATGACTATTTACAGTGACAATTCTTATTCTATCGGCAACACCCCGCTAGTCCGTTTAAAACATTTTGGCAACGGCAACATCGTCGTAAAAATTGAAGGGCGTAACCCGAGTTTCAGCGTGAAATGTCGTATCGGTGCTAACATGGTGTGGCAGGCGGAAAAAGACGGCACATTGACGAAAGAGAAAGAAATTGTTGACGCCACCAGCGGTAACACCGGTATTGCGTTGGCGTATGTGGCGGCGGCACGCGGTTATAAAATTACCCTCACCATGCCGGAAACCATGAGTAACGAACGCAAACGTTTATTGCGTGGTTTGGGCGTGAATTTAGTGCTCACCGAAGGCGCGAAAGGCATGAAAGGGGCGATTGCCAAAGCGGAAGAAATCGTGGCATCCGATCCGAATCGTTATGTGATGTTAAAACAATTTGAAAACCCGGCGAACCCGGAAATTCACCGTCAAACCACCGGCGAAGAAATCTGGAAAGACACCGAAGGCAAAATTGATGTGTTGGTTGCCGGTGTGGGCACAGGCGGCACAATTACTGGGATTTCCCGCGCCATTAAATTGGATCACGGCAAACAAATCACCTCTGTTGCCGTAGAACCGGCAGAATCGCCGGTGATTACCCAAACCCTTGCCGGCGAAGAAGTAAAACCGGGTCCGCACAAAATTCAAGGTATCGGCGCCGGATTCATTCCGAAAAACTTAGATCTTTCCTTAGTGGATCGTGTGGAAACCGTGGACAGCGAAACCGCCATTGCTACCGCCCGTCGTTTGATGGCGGAAGAAGGTATTCTCGCCGGTATCTCCTCCGGTGCCGCTGTGGCAGCCGCTGATCGCTTGGCGAAATTGCCGGCGTTTAAAGATAAACTTATCGTCGTTATTTTACCTTCCGCCGCAGAGCGTTATTTAAGTACCGCACTTTTCGACGGAATTGAAGTCTAATTCATCGTTAATCCAATTGTTCCAAAGACTTTGCCTGTCGTTAGACAGGCTTTTTTTTGCCTGTTGAAAAACGTTTTTGAAAACGACCGCACTTTAACCCTAGGGTAACAAGTTACCCTAGGTTAAGCATAATTCAGCCCCTTTGGGGCTGTGTAATGTTCCCCAACGGGGAACGGCGATGCTTAACCGTGGGTAATTTATTACCCACGGATTGACACTCAAAAGTGCGGTTAAAAATCTACTTGTTTTTTCGACCGCACTTTACCCCCAATCCACATTCGTTACTGCATTATGCACTGCCCAAACAAACAGCACGGCGATAATCGCTAAAATCAGCTTTTCCCACATGTTCAAATTGAATTTTCCCCCTTGGTGTTGATAGCGGGAATATAAAAATAACCCGATGCCCGGCACATAAAGCAACACGGAAAGCAATAGATAATCCAATCCTGCCGCGTATAAAATCCATAAGCCGTAAAGGGAAGCCATGAAGCCGGTGAGTTTAATGTGCCACGGGCTGTTTTGTTGAATGGCGAGTTTGAATAAATAGGCGCCGATGAGGAAATACGGCACCAAAATCATGGAGGTGGAAATCAGCAACAAGGCGTTATAACTTTTGCCGGTGAGCAACACCAAAAACAAGCAGAATTGCACCACAAAACCGGTGAACCACAGGGAATTAATGGGCGTGTCGTTTGCGTTCAATTTATCCAGAATTTTCGGGAATGCGCCGTTTTTTGCGCCGCGATAAGGCACTTCGGCGGAATACATGGTCCAGCTGATGTAAGAGGCGAGCACGGAGACGATCAGGCAGAGTGTGATAATCACTTTGCCGCTGCCGCCGATCATGGTTTCCAGCAAGCCCGCCATGGACGGATTAGACATTTGCGCGATGGTTTCGCGCGGTAAAATGCCGAGGGAGAGCACGGTGATGGCAACGTATAAACTTAACGCAATAATGATGCCCAGCACCGTCGCCAAACCCACATCGCTTTTCTTTTTGGCATGCGCCGACAACACCGACGCGCCCTCCACGCCGGTAAATACCCATAAGGTGATGAGCATGGTGTTTTTCACCTGTTCGCCGACGCTGTTGTTTAACGCGCCGCCTTGCATATCCAGACTAAAGGTTTGCGGCGAGAAATAATAAATCGCTAAGCCGATGAATAAGACTAACGGGAACACTTTCACGAAGGTCGCCACCAAGTTTACCGAGGCGGCTTCTTTCACCCCACGCGCGATCAAAATATGCACCAGCCACACGATAATCGAGGAGCCGATGAAAGACGCGATGGTATTTCCTTTGCCGAAAATGACCGCACTTTCGCTGTCGGTGAACATGCCCACGCCTTCAAAGGCGACCACTAGATAGCCGACGATGCCGATGGTGGCGCATAGCCAATAACCCCAGGCGGACATAAAGCCCACTAGTTCGCCGAAGCCTTCGCGCGCGTAGGTATAAATGCCGCCGTCCAGTTCCGGTTTTAGACGGGAAATGTAAAAGAACGACAGCCCGAGGAAAATGATTCCCACGCCGGTAATCGCCCAGCCGATAAGCAAGGCTTCCGCGCCGGCAACTTCCGCCATATTTTGCGGCAGGCTGAAAATGCCCGAGCCGATCATGGAACTGAGCACCAGTGCGGTTAAGGCGACTAATCCGATTTTTTTGTTTGACATACTGCTTTCCTTAAGAAAAAAAAGATTGAAATTAGCGGGGGAGAATCTGTTTAACCCGTTGTTGCAATTCAGGAATCACCTCCTGCGCAAACCACGGGTTTTTCGCCAGCCACAGTTGATTACGCGGCGACGGGTGCACCAACGGTAAAAAGTGCGGTAGAAATTCACGGTAATTTTTCACCGTCTCCGTCACATTGCATTTATTCTGCGGCAGGTAATATTTTTGCGCATATTGCCCGATCAAAATGGTCAGTTCGATATTGGGGAGAACCGCCAGAATCTGCGGATGCCACTTTTCCGCAAAGCCCTTGCGCGGCGGCAGGTCGCCCGATTTGCCTTTGCCCGGATAATAAAAATCCATCGGAATCACGGCGAATAATCCGGAGTGATAAAACACCTCGCGATCCACGCCTAACCATTCACGCAACCGATCGCCGCTTTGATCATTCCAATACAAACGGGTTTGCTCCGCCTTTACCCCGGGCGCTTGCCCGACAATGTTAATGCGTGCGCCGATGGGGGCGGCGAACAACGGTTCGATACCGCGCTCGGTAAAGGATTGATTTTGCGGATCAGACATGATGGCGTTTTTGATTTGGGGGAGGGTGGGCATAGCGATCTTTCTCCTGAGCATTAATCACATTTCTCATTATAGTCAAATCAGATTTCGCTGATAGCGACTTACTTTCTTTTGCTTGCCCAAAAGAAAGTAAGCAAAGAAAAAGGCACCCGGATAGGTCGCTATTTCCATTTTTTACGATTTTTCTTTACGGAAAGTTAGCAGACTCCGCTTAACGTGTCGCTGGCGTAACTTTCCTAAAAAATCGTAAAAAAATGGGCGACTTACACGGGATTATTTATCAATATTTCAACTATTTTAATTTTTCTGCCAACACCGCAATATGTTCCGGTCCGATGCCGCAACAGCCGCCCACAATGGTGGCGCCGTTGGCGACCCATTTTTGTGCCCAGGCGAAGTATTGCTGCGGGTTGAGATCGTCGCGAATGTCATCCAAGCCGTCGTTGGCGGTGGCGTCTTTCGGTTGTGGCGGGAAGGCGTTGGCGTAAGCGCCGATGCGGATGTGTGCGGCGTGTTTGGCGTGCAACGTAGTTTTTGCTACGGCGATCGCCTGTTCAATCACTTCCGGCTGGCAGCAATTGAATAAAATGGCTTCCACGCCCAATTCGATCATTTTTTCCACCGCACTTTCTACCGTTTCGCCTGAACGCAAACGTGGCACATCGGTAGGCTCGTCGTCTTGCAGGGTAAAAGAGGTCCACAGTGGGCGTCCGTCTTTTGGCAGTAGCGGCTTAATTGCCTGCGGCTCGGTGGCGGAACTTTGGGTTTCGCACAGCCAGAAATCTACATAAGGTGCCAATCCGTCGATAATCGGTTGGGCGACTTCTTGCACGCGGTTCGGTTCGTATAAATCAAAGCGGTAAGAGCCGAATAAGGGTGGAATGGAACCGGCGATTTTCACCGTAGAAACGCCCGAATTCTGGACCGCACTTTTTGCCAACCGCCCCGCTAAATCCGCCAGTGTTTTGCCGTCCGCGTGAAAGCGTTGTTCACCGATGTGGAATGGCACCACGGCATAGCTGTTGGTGGTGATAATTTGTGCACCGCTGCGGATAAAATCTTCATGCACCGCCTGCACGGCGCTCGGTTGTTGATATAGAGCGAGCGCCGACCACTCGGGCTGCTGAAAAGGTGCTTTGCGACGCGCTAATTCGCGCCCCATCCCGCCGTCGAGAATCGTGATGTTTGACATAGTTTGCTTTCCTTCATAAAAATAATGCCGTGCAATATGCACGGCAAATAAACAAGGATCATTTAAATTGGCTTAAATCCAAATCAAAATAAGGTTTCAAAATTAATTCTTCAAAAAGATCATATTCATCAAACGGTACTTCAACAAAAGTTGAATTATGGTTTGGTGTCCACCATTTTGAAATACCACTATAGGGTTTCTGATTAATCGCTGTTGAAATTAATCTGAATGGTCTATCCATCCAACCATCTTCTAATCGAGAAAAGTAGTTTACCGGACCAGTAAATTGTCCTAATAAATAGATACCCTCATTCCCGTGGGTAAGATAGAAGTAGTCCCCAATTGCAGCCGTTGCAAAATGTTCTGCTTGGGAAATAGATGATGAGCCCTTAGCAGATGTATCTTTGTGGACGAAAACTAGCTTTTCATCAATACTGAAAAGCATATCTTGAAATGTAAAGTCACTAGCTAATCCTTGGGATAATTTCCAGAATTTAGGTTTCAAAGGTTTATTTTCCATAATTTTTTTCCTTATATTACACATTAAATCTAAAGTGCATCACATCGCCGTCCTGCACGATGTAATCTTTGCCTTCCAAGCGCCATTTGCCGGCTTCTTTCGCGCCGTTTTCGCCTTTGAATTGGATGAAATCGTCGTAGGCGATGACTTCTGCGCGGATAAAGCCTTTTTCAAAGTCCGTGTGGATCACGGCGGCGGCTTTCGGCGCGGTGGCACCAACGGAGACTGTCCAAGCGCGTACTTCTTTCACGCCGGCGGTGAAGTAGGTTTGCAGATTAAGAAGAGCGTAGCCTGCGCGAATGACGCGGTTTAAGCCCGGTTCTTCGATGCCCAGATCTTGCAGAAACTCCAGTTTTTCGTCGTCGTCCAGTTCGGCGATTTCCGCTTCGATGGCGGCACAAACCGGCACGACCACGGAACCTTCTTTTTCGGCGAATTCGCGGACTTTGTCGAGATACAGGTTGTTCTCAAAACCGTCTTCGTTCACGTTGGCAATGTACATAGTCGGTTTGAGCGTTAAGAAATTGTAGCTTTTGATTGCCAGTAATTCGTCTTTGTCTAACGGAACGGAACGAATCATTCCCGCTTCGGACAATACCGGCAGGATTTTTTCCATCACGGAAAGTTCGAATTTCGCTTCTTTGTCGCCGCCTTTAGCGCGTTTTTGCAGGCGTTGAATGGCGCGTTCGCAGCTGTCTAAATCGGCTAACGCCAGTTCGGTGTTGATGGTGTCGATGTCGTTTAACGGATCGATTTTGCCCGCCACATGTACGATGTCGTCGTTTTCAAAACAACGCACGACGTGACCAATCGCATCGGTTTCGCGGATATTTGCTAAAAATTTATTACCCAAGCCTTCGCCTTTGCTCGCACCTGCAACCAAGCCCGCGATGTCCACAAACTCCATGGTGGTCGGCAATACGCGCTCCGGTTTGACGATTTCCGCCAACGCGTCTAAGCGCGGATCCGGCATAGGCACCACGCCGGTGTTCGGTTCGATGGTACAAAACGGATAGTTCGCCGCTTCAATGCCGGCTTTGGTTAAGGCGTTGAAAAGCGTTGATTTGCCTACATTCGGCAAACCTACGATGCCACATTTGAATCCCATAATTTTTCCTTGTTGGTGAAAAAAGTGCGGTTGAAATTTACGGTGTTTTTTGACCGCACTTTTAGGTTAAATTTTAAAACTATTCAGCCGATTGGTGGCTTTCACCATGCCGTCTTTGAACAGCAGTTGTACGCAATCTGTCGCTTCGTCCAAGGCTTTGTCTAACGCCTCACGCTCGCTTGGGGAAGGTTTGTTTAACACATACCCTGCCACCAGATCGCGATGTCCCGGGTGACCGATGCCGATGCGCAAGCGGTGGAAGTTGTTGTTATTTCCTAGCGCCGCCACAATGTCTTTTAACCCGTTGTGACCGCCGTGTCCGCCGCCTAATTTGAGTTTGACGCTGCCGGGCGGTAAATCCAATTCATCGTGCAAGACTAAAATTTCTTCCGGCTTGATTCGATAAAAATTCGCCAGCGCGCCCACGGCTTTGCCGCTTAAATTCATAAAGGTGGTCGGCACTAAAAAACGCACTTCATTGCCGTTAATCATGGCGCGTGCAGTGTAGCCGAAGAATTTGCTTTCGGTATTAAGGATGACATTGAATCGACGGGCTAAACGATCCATCAACCATTCGCCCGCGTTGTGACGGGTATCCGCATATTTGTCGCCGGGATTGCCTAAGCCCACGATAAGTTTGATTTCTGCCATAGTGCTTTACTTACGAAAAAGAGTGGCGCGTATTGTAGCGAAAAAGCGCTGAAGGCTCAATGCGTGTGCCGAGATTGGTAACACTCAAGCGGGATGACAGGTCTGATCTGTGTTAATCCGTGGCATGGCAAGCCGGGATCGGTTTCTTTTTTGCTAAAGCAATGTACAATGAGCCGGCTTTGATATAACCCTATATCAACGTTGTTTCCAACCTAGCCCATTCTCTGCGGGCAATTAGGGTAAAAACAAAAAAGCTGAAACGCTTTTTTTAATAAGTAGCGAGTCAAATGCCCCATGATCTCTGTTGTTTTCAACAGAAAGCCTAGGCTTCCGCAAGGCACCCGACTTATTTTTTTCACCTCTTTTAGAAGGTATTATCTCAAATGACTATTACAACCCCTGTAAAAGCAATCCTTGCTTCCAACCAACATTTCTTAGATCGTCAAGACGTTATGGAATCCAATGTGCGGAGTTACCCGCGCAAACTGCCTTTTGCTTATGAAAAAGCGCAGGGCTGCTGGGTGACGGACGTTGAAGGCAATCAATATTTGGATTTCTTAGCCGGTGCGGGCACACTCGCGCTGGGGCATAACCATCCGGTGTTAATGCAAGCGATTCAAGATGTGTTAGACAGCGGACTTCCTTTACACACACTGGATTTAACCACGCCGTTAAAAGATGCGTTTAGCGAAGAATTGTTGTCATTCTTCCCTAAAAATAAATACATTCTGCAATTTACCGGTCCGTCCGGTGCCGATGCTAATGAGGCGGCACTGAAATTAGCCAAAACCTACACAGGTCGCGCGAATGTGATTGCCTTTTCCGGCGGCTTCCATGGTATGACTCATGGTGCGCTTTCGGTGACTGGCAATTTAGGGGCAAAAAATGCCGTGCAAAATCTCATGCCGGGCGTGCAGTTTATGCCTTACCCGCATGAATATCGTTGTCCGTTCGGCATCGGCGGTGAAGCGGGAGCAAAAGCGGTTGAACGTTATTTCGAGAATTTTATTGAAGACGTCGAAAGCGGCGTAGTCAAACCGGCGGCGGTGATTCTTGAAGCCATTCAAGGGGAAGGCGGTGTGGTGCCGGCGCCGATCAGTTTCTTGCGGAAAGTACGGGAAGTCACTGAAAAACATGGCATCTTAATGATTGTTGACGAAGTGCAGGCTGGGTTCTGTCGTTCAGGCAAAATGTTTGCTTTCGAACACGCGGGCATTGAGCCGGATATCGTGGTGATGTCCAAAGCCGTCGGCGGCAGCTTGCCGTTAGCCGTACTTGCTATCAAAAAAGAATATGATGCCTGGTTGCCGGCGGGGCATACGGGCACGTTCCGTGGCAACCAATTAGCCATGGCAACCGGTTATGCGTCATTAAAAATTATGCGCGATGAAAATCTGGCGCAAAATGCCAAAGAACGCGGCGAATACCTAACCAACGCCTTGTCCGAACTCAGCAAAACCTACCCTTGTATCGGCAATGTGCGTGGGCGCGGTTTGATGATGGGTATTGATATTGTGGATGAGCGCCAACCGAAGGATGCCTCTGGCGCATTCCCGGCGGACGGCGAACTGGCAGCGGCAATTCAAAAAGCCTGTTTTAACAACAAATTGTTGCTGGAGCGCGGCGGTCGCGGCGGCCATGTCGTTCGTGTGCTTTGCGCGGTGAATATTAATCAAGCGGAATGCGAAGAGTTTATCAAGCGCTTTACACAGTCCGTTGCCGACGCGGTAAAAGCGGTTCGCGGTTAATTCATCATGGTCAAGTGGGCAAATGCGCCCACTTTTTATATTCACAACATGATTTGGGATTTTTATATGGCAGATATGGCAAAACACCGACAAGCCCTTTTTTGTAGTGATCCGCAATCTATCGCCGATTATGAAAACGCCATGGCGAAGGCGGTAAGTGCGGTCAGTTTTTGGCTTAAAAATGAAAAAATGTACACAGGCGGCTCGATCAAGCAAATGCGCGCCCTAATTGATGGCTTTAAACCGACGAAAGAAGGTGTGGGCACCGAAGCGGCATTGGCGCATTTGGTGGAGATTTTTTTGAATCCGAGCCTGAAAGTGCATCATCCTCATTCTTTGGCGCATTTACATTGCCCGACCATGGTGACAAGCCAAATTGCCGAAGTGTTGATTAATGCCACCAATCAATCTATGGATTCTTGGGATCAAAGCCCGGCAGGTTCCATTATGGAAGAGCATTTGATTGACTGGCTGCGTCAAAAAGCGGGTTATGGCAAAGGAACGGCGGGTGTATTCACTTCCGGCGGGACGCAATCCAATTTAATGGGTGTGTTGCTGGCGCGGGATTGGTGTATTGCCAATGGCTGGAAACAGCCTGATGGTACGCCTTGGTCTGTGCAAGCATTGGGGATTCCTGCCGAGGCAATGCAAAAGGTGAAAGTGGTATGTTCCGAAAATGCACATTTCTCCGTGCAAAAAAATATGGCGATGATGGGCATGGGATTTCAGTCGGTCGTCACCGTGCCGACCAACGACAACGCGCAATTGGATATTCGTGCATTGGAAAACACATTGGCGCAACTGCACGAAGCGGGAAACATCGTCGCCTGTATTGTGGCGACGGCGGGCACGACCGATGCCGGCGCCATTGACGATTTAATCGCCATCCGTAAACTTGCCGATCAATATCACGCCTGGCTCCATGTGGATGCCGCTTGGGGCGGGGCGTTGTTGCTGTCCAAACATTTTCGTCATTTGTTGAACGGTATTGAACTTGCCGATTCCATTACGCTGGATTTCCATAAACATTTCTTCCAAAGCATTTCTTGCGGCGCATTCCTGCTAAAAGACGAGGCGAATTATCGTTTTATCGATTACAAAGCGGATTATCTCAATTCCGAATATGATGAAGCGCACGGCGTGCCGAATCTGGTTGCCAAATCTTTACAAACCACCCGTCGTTTTGATGCGCTGAAACTGTGGTTTACGCTGGAAGCGTTGGGTGAGGAATTGTACGCGTCTATGATCGATCACGGCGTGTATTTGACGAAAGAGGTGGAAAGCTACATCAATGCGACGGAAGGCTTGGAAATGCTATTGCCGACGCAATTCGCCTCGGTGTTATTCCGCGTGGTGCCGAAAGGTTATCCGACGGAATTTGTGGATACGTTAAATCAAAATGTGGCGGATGAATTATTTGCCCGTGGTGAAGCTAATATCGGCGTGACCAAGGTCGGCGACAAGCAGGCGCTGAAAATGACCACGTTAAGCCCGATTGCCACATTAGAAAACGTCAAGAATCTTTTGTCTCTGGTGCAACAAGAAGCGGATCGGATTAAAGATCAGATCGTTAACGGAACCTATGTTCCGCCCATTGATTAGGCGTTTTGCCGCATAAAAGAAGACCGCTTTCGGGCGGTCTTTTCATTTTTGCAATAAAGTGCGGTGGTTTTTTCGTGCGTTTTTAATCGCGGAAGTTGTTGAATTGGAACGGTTGTCCCAGTTCGGCGGTTTTTACCAGTTGAATCACCGCTTGTAAATCGTCACGGGATTTGCCGGTTACGCGTACTTGCTCACCTTGAATCTGGCTTTGCACTTTGATTTTGGAATCCTTGATGAGCTTGGTGATTTTCTTCGCCATGTCGCTTTCAATGCCTTGTTTCAGCTTGATTTCTTTGCTGTACGTCTTACCGCTGTGTTCATAATCGGCGGGAATATCCAAGGAATTGGATTCGATATTGCGTTTAATACAGGCATTGCGCAGAATGTCGATTAGCTGTTCTACTTGGAAATCCGATTCACTGCTGACTTTAATACTTTCGTTTTTTTCGTTAAATTCGATCGCCGCCTGCACGTTGCGGAAGTCCCAGCGGTTGGTGAGTTCGCGATTGGCATTTTCTACGGCGTTGCGGATTTCGTGTCCGCTGATTTCGGAAACAATGTCGAATGATGGCATGGTTTTCTCCTTATTTGATTTTGTCGTTTGCACTTAAAATACATAAAAGTGCGGTTAAATCGGTGAAATTGACGATAACTTGCGCCAATTGTTGCACTTTCGGTTTAGCGTGATAAGCCACACCCAAATCGGCGACCTGCATCATGGCAAGATCGTTGGCGCCGTCGCCGATGGCAACGGTGTTTTCAGTGACGATGTTAAATTGTTGTGCCAGCTGTTGTAAGGTTTGCGCTTTATATTGTGCATCCACGATAGCACCTTGCACCTGACCGGTAAGCTTGCCGTTGATAATTTCAAATTGATTGGCGGCGATGAAATCCAAACCGAGTTGTTGTTGCAACACTTCGGCGAAATACGTGAAGCCGCCGGAAGCAATGGCGACTTTCCAACCGTGATCTTTGAGTACTTTAACGGTTTCCGGCAAGCCCGGCATGAGCGGTAAATGTTGTTTTACTTCCTGCAAAATGCCTTCCGGTGCGCCTTTTAAGGTGGCGACCCGTTGGCGCAGGCTTTGGCTGAAATCTAATTCGCCGCGCATGGCGCGTTCCGTGATGGCGGAAACCATATCGCCGGTGCCGGCAAGTTTGGCGATTTCATCAATGCATTCGATTTGAATGGCGGTGGAATCCATGTCCATCACCAGCAAGCCCGCTTGGTTTAGACTCGCGTGAAAATTTAACGGCGCAATATCCAACGCTAATTCATGGGCGATCGCAATCCATTCTGCGCGCCACTCGCCTTTGAGCAACACCACGGTGTTATGCAACACATTCCAAGCCGCAAAACACAAAAAATTTTCACCGCACTTTTGTTGAAAAGTCTGTAACTTTGTGAGGTTTAGGTTGTCGGAATAGAGAATAAACGCTTGCGCCGTGCTGTAGGGTTTATCGGCAATGAAAGGCGCTGGCAGCGAGGAAAAATGTTGCATGATGTCGGTAAGATTTTGTGTTTGCATAAAAATCCTGTAAATTGTGGCAGTTTTTAAAAGCACTGTATTCTAGCCTACTTATTAAACTTTGGGGAAAATAACTTGCATTTAACAAAAGAAAAAATGATTAAGTTTATGATGTTCTTCGGCATTATTTTGTTATGTACGGGGATCATGGCGATCATTTTATTTGGCGTAAAACAATTTAGAATCGGCTCGCAGCTTGCCAGCGTTAACCAAGTCGCCAACATTTCGCACTTATTGGCGCGCCAGCAAGCCAATTTATTTTCTATGTTATTGGTCAACAACGCGAAAACCGAGCGGCTGGTGGAAAATCTGGATAATTTCGTCAAGGAAGAATTTGTGCTGGATGCCGCCGTGTATGCGCGCAACGGCGAATTATTGGCGCAAAGCACGAATTCCTCGGATATGCGTAGTTTGTTGGGGTTGGATAAAAAAGAAGAACGGGAAACGGATTCCCAGCAAATTGTGGAACCCATTTATTCGCCGAATGGTGTGGAAGGTTTTCTTCGCGTGACCTTTGACGCCAAATACGGGCAAACCACCCAAAGCAAAATCAACCAGATCTTTCATCGCCTCTACGGCGAAATTATTATCGTCTTCCTTGCCGGTATTTTGCTTGCCAGCAGCATCCATTATTTCCTCAGCCACTATCGCCGTAGCCGTATTCATGTGGTGGAGAAAGTGCCTGCACCAAGTCATAAAACGGCACAATCCATGAGTAAGCTGTTTCATCAGCGACGCAGAAGGGTGAAGTAGGAAAAAGTGCGGTGGTTTTTGCGATTGTTTTTTCTCTTTGGCAAGGGCAAAACCCTCGGAAACAAAAAACCGCTCAATTGAGCGGTTTCCTTTATTCATTAAGCAAAAATTATGCTAATTTTTTGATTTGTGCAGCTAATTTAGATTTGTGGTTGGCTGCTTTATTCGCGTGGATTAAACCTTTAGATGCCATTCTGTCCACAACTTTTTGCATTTCAACGAATGCCGCTTCAGCAGCGGCTTTCTCGCCTGCGGCAACTTGTGCATAAACTTTTTTGATGTAAGTACGCATCATAGAGCGTTGGCTTGCGTTGTGTTGACGGCGTTTTTCAGATTGAACCGCACGTTTTTTTGCTGACTTGATATTAGCCAAGGTCAAACTCCTAAAAATTTCTGTTAGTTAAATAGTGACAAAATAGGGGCGTAAATATGCCGATTTCTTATACTTTTGTCAACGGGAATTTTGTGTTGATTTCGGTGAGACACAACCGAAAAGTAGGCATCGTTATATTTAACGAGCGCTTTCAAACGGGCTCACCAAACGATGTGCGCGAGATTTTAACAGTTTTTTCCCTTAGAATATAGCGTAAAAACGAAATTTCTATACAATTAGGCAAATTTTATCTTTCAGAGTGATGAGTTTTGAGTAAAAGATTATTAAAGTCCGGCATCATCGTCAGCGCGATGACGCTCATTTCGCGCGTATTGGGGTTGGTACGCGATGTGGTGATTGCCAATTTGATCGGGGCGGGTGCTGCCGCCGACGTGTTTTTATTTGCCAACCGAATCCCGAATTTTCTCCGTCGATTATTCGCCGAAGGGGCGTTTTCACAAGCGTTCGTGCCCGTGTTGGCGGAATACCAGAAATCCGGCGATTTATCCAAAACTCGCGAATTTATCGGCAAAGTGTCCGGTACCTTGGGTGGCTTAGTCACCGTCGTCACTTTGTTGGCGATGATCGGATCGCCGGTGGTGGCGGCAATTTTCGGGACGGGCTGGTTCGTGGATTGGCTGAATGACGGACCGAACGCGGAAAAATTCACACAAGCCTCGTTGCTGCTCAAAATCACCTTTCCTTATTTATGGTTCGTGACTTTCGTGGCGCTGTCCGGCGCGATTTTGAACACCCTCGGTAAGTTCGGCGTGATGTCGTTTTCGCCGGTGTTGCTGAATATCGCCATGATCGCCACCGCACTTTGGCTCGCCCCACAGCTGGAAAACCCCGATTTAGGTTTAGCCATCGGGATTTTCCTCGGCGGCTTGTTGCAATTTTTGTTTCAACTGCCTTTCTTATATAAAGCCAAATTATTGGTGAAGCCGAAATGGGCGTGGCATGACGAAGGCGTGAAGAAAATCCGCACCCTGATGATTCCCGCTTTATTCGGCGTTTCCGTCAGCCAAATCAATTTATTGCTCGATACTTTTATCGCCAGTTTTTTAATGACCGGCTCCATCAGCTGGCTTTATTATTCCGACCGTTTGTTAGAATTTCCGCTCGGCTTGTTCGGCATCGCCATTTCCACGGTGATTTTGCCGACCCTCGCCCGCCACCATGTGAACCGCGACGATAACGCCAAAAGTGCGGTGGATTTTCGCAATACAATGGATTGGGGCGTGCGTATGATTTTGTTGCTCGGCGTGCCGGCAATGATTGGTATCGCCGTGTTGGCGCAGCCCATGTTACTGGTGCTGTTTATGCGTGGCAGCTTCAATTTTAGCGATGTGCAGGCGGCGTCTTACTCCCTGTGGGGCTTTAATGCGGGGTTGTTGAGCTTCATGTTAATAAAGATCCTGGCGAACGGTTACTACGCCCGCCAAGACACCAAAACGCCCGTGAAAATCGGCATTATCGCCATGGTGAGCAACATGGCGTTCAACCTGCTCGCCATTCCGTTCAGCTATGTCGGCTTGGCGATTGCTTCCGCCATGTCGGCGACGTTAAATGCCTTTCTGCTTTATCGCGGCTTGGCGAAAGCGGACGTGTATCATTTCAGCCGCCAAAGTGCGGTGTTTTTTCTGAAAGTTTTTTGTGCCGCTGCCGTCATGGGGCTGTTGGTTTGGTATAACAGCCCGAGCCTGCCGGAATGGAATGAAATGCGCTTTCTCACCCGCGTGCATTGGTTGGCTTGGCTGATTGTTTTAGCCGCGCTGATTTATGGCGGGATGTTGGTGCTGTTTGGGATTCGCAAACGCGATTTGACGGGCGCGCAGGGCGCGTGAAATTAGCTTTTGTGGCGCATGGATTTATGCGTATAATACCGAAATCTTTTTTCACTGAAATCGAATGGAACAAATTTTACAATGCAGCTGATTCGTGGCTTGGGGAATTTACCGCAAAATTTGCACGCTTGCGCGCTGACTATCGGCAATTTTGACGGCGTGCATTTGGGGCATCAAGCCATTTTGCGCCATTTGCGGGCGAAAGCCGACGAATTGCATTTGCCCATGGTGGTGATGCTGTTTGAACCGCAGCCGCGCGAATACTTTTCCGCTGAAAACGCTCCAGCGCGTTTAATGCGTTTGCGCGATAAATTGTCTTATCTCGAACAGGCGGGCGTGGATATCGTTATCGTGGCGAAATTCGACCGCACTTTTGCCGCTTTGTCCGCGCAACAATTTATTGAAGATTGGCTGGTGCGCAAATTAAACGTGAAATTTTTAAGTATCGGTGACGATTTCAAATTCGGCGCCAAACGTCAGGGCAATTTTGCCATGTTGCAGCAAGCCGGAAAAAAATTCGGTTTTACCGTAGAAGACAATCGTAGCTTCTGCTTAGACGAACTGCGCATCAGTAGCACTGCCATCCGCGAAGCCTTAGCGAACGACAATTTGGCGCTGGCGGAAAAATTGCTCGGTCGCCCCTATCGCATTTTAGGGCGCGTGATTCACGGCAACGAACTGGGTCGCACCATCGGTTTCCCTACCGCCAATATCCGTCTGCACCGTCAGGTGAATCCGGTGAAAGGCGTTTATGCAATCAAAGTGCGGTTAAAATCCGGCGCGTTTTTTAACGGCGTGGCAAATATCGGCACCCGCCCGACCATCAACGGCGTGAATCAATTATTAGAGGCGCACTTATTTGATTTTAAAGGCGATCTTTACGGACAATGGCTGGAAGTGGAACTCTGCTGCAAAATTCGCAACGAAATGAAATTTCCGTCCTTTGAGGATTTGAAAAAGCAGATTGCACAGGATGTGGAAACGGCGAAAACGTTTTTTAAAACCACCGCACTTTTAAATAACAAATTTTAATTTTTACACAAAACTGGAATAGAACATGACTGATTATAAAAATACCCTAAACCTACCCGAAACGGGCTTTCCGATGCGCGGCGATTTAGCTAAGCGCGAGCCTGTGATGTTGAAAAATTGGTATGAGAAAGATCTTTACCAAAAAATTCGTCAGGCAAGCAAAGGCAAAAAATCCTTTATTTTGCACGACGGCCCTCCTTATGCCAACGGCACCATTCATATCGGTCATGCTGTGAATAAAATTCTGAAAGACATTATCGTGAAATCCAAAACTGCGCTGGGTTTTGATTCCCCTTATATCCCGGGCTGGGACTGCCACGGTTTGCCGATTGAATTGAAAGTAGAAGGTTTGGTAGGTAAACCGAACGAGAAAATTTCGGCGGCGGAATTCCGTCAAAAATGCCGTGAATATGCGGCGGAGCAGGTGGAAGGTCAGAAAAAAGACTTTGTACGCCTCGGCGTGTTGGGCGATTGGGATAATCCGTACCTCACCATGAATTTCAACACCGAAGCCAACATTATCCGTACTCTGGGCAAAGTGATCGCCAACGGGCATTTATATAAAGGCTCCAAACCGGTGCATTGGTGTTTGGATTGCGGGTCCTCTTTGGCGGAAGCGGAAGTGGAATATGAAGATCGCGTGTCGCCGTCCATTTATGTGCGTTTCCCAGCGGAAAGTGCGGTGGAAATTGAAGGTAAATTTAACGCTGTGGGTAAAGGCAGCGGCAAACTTTCTGCGGTAATTTGGACCACCACCCCTTGGACTATGCCGTCTAACCGCGCCATTTCGGTGAATGCGGAGTTGGAATACCAGCTGGTGCAATTAGGTGACGAGCGCGTGATCTTAGCCGCCGATTTGGTACAAGACGTGGCAAAAGCGGTTGGTGTGGAAAACGTGGAAATTTTAGGTTCCGCGAAAGGCAAAGCCCTTGAATTATTGCGTTTCCATCATCCATTTTACAATTTCACCGTGCCGATTATTTTAGGCGATCATGTTACCACCGATGGCGGTACGGGCTTAGTACACACCGCGCCGGATCACGGTTTGGACGACTTCATCGTGGGTAAACAATATGACTTGCCGATGGCGGGCTTAGTGGCGAATGACGGTAAATTTATTTCGACGACTGAATTCTTCGCCGGCAAAGGCGTGTTTGAAGCCAACCCGTTAGTCATCGAAAAACTACAAGAAATGGGTAACTTATTGAAATTAGATAAGATTAAGCACAGTTACCCGCACTGCTGGCGTCATAAAACCCCGATTATTTTCCGTGCCACACCGCAATGGTTTATTGGCATGGAAGTGCAAGGTTTGCGCCCGCAAGCCCTTGGCGAAATTAAACAAGTGCGTTGGATTCCGGATTGGGGTCAAGCGCGTATTGAGAAAATGGTGGAAAATCGCCCGGATTGGTGTATCTCCCGTCAACGTACTTGGGGCGTGCCGATGACCTTATTCGTGCACAAAGAAACGGAAGAATTGCATCCGCGTACCTTGGAATTGCTTGAGGAAGTGGCAAAACGCGTAGAAAAAGCCGGCATTCAGGCGTGGTGGGATTTAGACGAAAAAGAATTGCTCGGTGCCGACGCGGAAACTTACCGTAAAGTGCCCGACACCTTGGATGTGTGGTTTGATTCCGGATCCACTTATTCTTCCGTGGTGGCGAATCGCCCTGAATTTGAAGGCAAAGCGGCGGATATGTATTTGGAAGGTTCCGACCAACATCGCGGTTGGTTTATGTCTTCGCTCATGCTTTCCACCGCCACAGATAAAAAAGCGCCGTATAAACAAGTATTAACGCACGGCTTCACGGTGGACGGTCAAGGGCGCAAAATGTCCAAATCCATCGGTAACATCGTGACACCGCAAGAAGTCATGGATAAATTCGGCGGCGACATTTTACGTTTATGGGTGGCGTCCACCGATTATACCGGCGAAATGACGGTGTCCGACGAAATCTTAAAACGCGCGGCGGACAGCTACCGTCGTATCCGTAACACGGCGCGCTTCTTGTTGGCGAACTTAAACGGCTTCGACCCGCAACGTGACGCAGTAAAACCGGAAGACATGATTAGTTTGGATCGTTGGGCGGTGGCTTGTGCGTTAGAGGCGCAAAACGAAATTAAGGACGCCTACGACAACTATCAATTCCATGCCGTGGTGCAACGTTTAATGCGTTTCTGTTCCGTGGAAATGGGTTCTTTCTACCTCGATATTATCAAAGACCGTCAATACACCACCAAAGCGGACAGCCTCGCCCGTCGTAGCTGCCAAACCGCCTTGTGGCATATTGCGGAAGCCTTGGTACGTTGGATGGCGCCGATTCTGTCATTCACCGCTGATGAAATTTGGGGTTATTTGCCGAAAACCGCTACGCCTCGCGCCGAATTCGTATTCACCGAAGAATTTTATGAAGGCCTATTCGGCTTAGATGAAAGCGAAAAATTAGATGACGCTTACTGGCAAGCCTTGATTAAGGTTCGTTCCGAAGTAAACCGCGTGCTGGAAATCGCCCGTAATGAGAAAGTGATCGGCGGCGGTTTGGAAGCGGAAGTCACGGTTTATGCCAACGACGAATATCGCGCGTTATTGGAAAAACTGGGCGATGAATTACGTTTCGTGTTGATCACCTCCAAAGCGGCTGTCAAATCGTTGGCGGATAAACCTGCTGATGTAGCAGAGGGCGAATTGGAAGGCATTGCGGTGAGCGTGGCGCGCTCTAACGGCGAAAAATGCCCGCGTTGCTGGCATTATTCCGACAAAATCGGCGTCAACCCGCAACACCCGACCCTGTGTCCGCGTTGCGTGGAAAACGTGGCGGGCAACGGCGAAATCAGACGTTTCGCTTAATTTGCTGCTTACGAAAAAAAGTGCGGTTAAAATCGACCGCACTTTTATTATTTTTATGATGAAGATTATTTAACGAACTTATGACGAACAAAACCAAATCCGGACTCTCCTTTTTGTGGCTTGCCGTGCTGGCGTTTATTGCCGATATGTTTACCAAATACTTGATTGTGACCAATTTTGAGTACGGTGAAAGCCTTAACCTGCTGCCGATTTTTAACCTGACTTATGTGGGCAATTTCGGCGCCGCGTTTAGTTTCCTTGCGGATCATGACGGCTGGCAAAAATTCTTTTTCCTTGGCTTGGCATTGGCGATTTCCGCTATGTTGATTTATTTCTTAATGAAAAATCGCCACGACCAAAAACTGCTAAATGCCGCTTACGCCTTGATTATCGGCGGGGCGTTAGGTAATGCGGCGGATCGTCTATATCACGGCTATGTGGTGGACTTTTTAGATTTTTATTGGCGGGATTGGCATTATCCCGTGTTTAATGTGGCGGACATTGCCATTTGTGTGGGGGCGGGTTTGATCGCGTTAGATGCGTTCAAAAACGGCAATAAACAGGAACGTAAATAATGAAAATTATTTTAGCCAACCCGCGCGGTTTCTGCGCCGGTGTGGATCGTGCCATTAGCATTGTAGAGTTGGCGTTAGAAATTCACGGCGCGCCCATTTATGTGCGCCATGAAGTGGTGCATAACCGTTTCGTGGTGAACGGTTTGCGTGAACGCGGCGCCATTTTTGTGGAAGAGTTAAGCGAAGTGCCGGACGGCGCCATTGTGATTTTCTCCGCCCACGGCGTGTCCCAAGCGGTGCGTCAGGAAGCGAAAGAACGCAATTTGAAAGTCTTTGACGCCACTTGCCCGTTGGTGACCAAAGTGCATATGCAGGTGGCACGCGCCAGTCGCAAAGGCACCAAAGCCATTTTAATCGGGCACAAAGGCCACCCGGAAGTGGAAGGTACTATGGGGCAATACGGCAACCAAGAGGGAGGCATTTATTTAATCGAAAGCGTAGAAGACATCGCCAATTTGCCGGTGGAGCAGAACGACGATCTCACTTTCATGACGCAAACCACGCTGTCCTTAGACGACACGGCGGAAACCATCAGCGCCCTGAAAGAAAAATATCCCGCCATTCAAGGCCCGCATAAAAACGACATTTGCTACGCTACCACGAACCGTCAGGAAGCGGTGCGCGAACTGGCGAAACAATCGGATTTGGTGGTGGTAGTCGGTTCCAAAAATTCCTCTAATTCCAACCGTTTGGCAGAGCTGGCTTCCCGTATGGGCGTTGCGTCCAAATTAATTGACGACCCGGAAGACATTCACGCCGATTGGTTCGACGGCGTGCAAACCATCGGCGTTACCGCCGGCGCTTCCGCCCCGGAAGAACTGGTGCAATCGGTCATTTCCCGCCTGAAAGAATTCGGCGTCACCACCGTGGAAGAGCTACAAGGTCTCGAAGAAAATATGTTCTTTGAAGTGCCGAAAGAGTTGAGGGTGAAAGAGGTAATCTGAGTTACTTACCAAGCCTCTCGCCGGTGCGCGTTTCCCAACGCGTGCCCTTTCTCCGACTAGCACTGCGACATGTGCTCTATCAACCAAATCCTCTCGAAAACACCCTAAATTCTCACCGCACTTTTCTGAATTTTGCGACATGGCTCCCAAAAGTGCGGTCATTTTCTCGCGCGTTTTTTTCTTTTCGACAAAATACGCCTGTTGATTGATTCAACGTTTGTTTTAACTTTAGTCAGAAAAGGAATCACTATGAAAGCAATGAAACATCTTTTGGCTTCGCTGTTCGTGTTGGGTTCGGTGTTTGCAGGATCTGCCGTAGCGGCGGAAAAAACGGCAGAACCGACGGTGCAGACGGAACAACCTGCGGCAACCGCAGCAGTTGGCGATAAAGTCAATATTAATACCGCAACAGCGGCGGAAATTCAAAAAGCCCTTGTGGGTATCGGTGCGAAAAAAGCGGAAGCGGTCGTGCAATATCGTGAAAAACATGGCGCATTCAGCGCGGTAGAACAGTTGTTGGAAGTGCAAGGCATCGGTAAAGCCACGTTAGAAAAAAATCGCGATCGCATCGCACTTTAATTTTTCCTTTTAGTTATTGTTTTAAGGTAAGACGAGGCAATGTTCCTCGTCTTTTTTATTGGGCGCAGTTATAATACGGGGCATTTTTCAACCGCACTTAAACGCACAAAGAAGAGAGGCAAAATGAAACAAAAAATTGTTTTAGCCACCGGCAATCAAGGCAAAGTCAGAGAAATGGCGGATGTGTTATCCGATTTCGGATTTGACGTGATTGCGCAAACGGATTTAGGCATTGACAGCCCGGAAGAAACGGGATTGACCTTTGTGGAAAATGCCATTTTAAAAGCCCGTTATGCCGCCGAACAATCCGGTTTACCGGCGATTGCAGACGATTCCGGCTTGGTGGTTGAGGCTTTGAACGGCGCGCCGGGGTTATATTCCGCCCGTTATGCGGGAGTAGATGGCGAACAAGCCGATGCGAAGAATCGCGCCAAGTTATTGGCGGAATTAGCCGACGTGCCTACCGAACGGCGCAAAGCCAAATTCGTCAGCACCATCGTGTTATTGCAACATCCCGCTGACCCGTCACCGATTATCGCCCAAGGCGAATGCCACGGCGTGATTTCCTTTGAAGAAAAAGGCGACAACGGTTTTGGTTACGATGCCTTATTTTTCAGTCCGGAACAAGGCTGCACCTTTGCCGAACTGGAAACCGTGGAGAAAAAGAAAATTTCCCATCGTGCCCGTGCATTAACCGTGCTTAAAGCCAAATTAGGCGCATAAGTGCGGTCGTTTTTTAGTGTAAATTTAAAGGAAACAACATGATTATCACCACCACACCGCACATTGAAGGCAAACAAATCCTCGAATATAAACAACTGGTTTTCGGCGAAGTGGTTGCCGGATCGAATTTTATCCGCGACTTCTTTGCCGGCATTACCGACATTATCGGCGGACGGTCAGGCATGTACGAATCACGCATTACCAAGGCGCGCAAAGAAGCCTTGGACGAAATGGAGAAAAACGCGCAAGCTCTAGGCGCCAATGCCGTTGTCGGCGTGGAAGTGAATTACACCACCATCACCTCCGATTCCAAAAGCATGTTCATGATTGTGGCAAGCGGCACCGCCGTCGTGGTGCGTTAATGACGGTGGCATTGAATCCGTTGGTGATGCCTCCTCTTAGCTTATACGTTCACATTCCGTGGTGCGTGCAGAAATGCCCGTACTGCGATTTCAATTCCCACGCGCAAAAAGGGGCGATTCCCGAGCAGGATTATGTGCAACATTTGCTTACCGATTTAACGGCGGATTTGGCGCGTTATCAGGACAGCGTGCAACACCGCCCGCTGCATTCCATTTTTATCGGTGGCGGCACGCCGAGCTTGTTTTCGGCGGAAACGATCGCTTATTTATTGCAACAAATCGAACAGCGTATTCCCTTTGCGCCGAACATCGAAATTACCCTGGAAGCGAATCCCGGCACGGCGGAAGCCGAGCGTTTTTTAGGCTATGTGCAGGCGGGCGTGAATCGAATTTCCATGGGGATTCAAAGTTTTTCCGATGAAAAATTGCAAAAGTTGGGGCGTATTCATAATGCCGCCGAAGCAAAAAGTGCGGTGGGTTTCGCGAGCGTTTCGGGGCTACGCAGTTTTAATTTGGATTTAATGCACGGCTTGCCGAACCAAACTCTCAACGAAGCCTTGGACGATTTGCGTCAAGCCATTGAACTGGCGCCGCCGCATTTGTCTTGGTATCAGCTCACCATCGAGCCGAATACCATGTTCGCTTATCGCCCGCCGAAATTGCCCGATGACGATGAATTGTGGGATATTTTTGAGCAGGGACATCAATTACTCACCGCCGCAGGCTACCAACAATACGAAACCTCCGCCTATGCCAAGCCGGGCTTTCAATGTCGGCATAATTTGAATTATTGGCGTTTCGGCGATTATCTTGCCGTCGGTTGCGGCGCGCACGGTAAGCTCAGTTTCCCGAACGGCGGCATTTTGCGTTACAGCAAAACCAAGCACCCCAAAGGCTATATGCGCGGTGAGTATCTGTATGAAGAACGGGACGTGAGCGCCGAAGATCGTCCTTTCGAGTTTTTCATGAATCGCTTCCGTCTGTTGGAACCCGTGCCGAAAAGCGACTTTGAACAGCTCACCGGCTTGCCCCTAAGTGCGGTGGAAAATCCAATTGTTTGGGCTAAGACACAAAAATTTATCACGGAAACCGACCGCACTTGGCAAGTAACCGAACATGGCAAGTTGTTTTTAAACGAATTATTGGAACGTTTTTTGCCGGAATAAAATTTCCCCGCCACTTGTTTATCCTCAGAAAACTGATTAAAGTAAACGCAAACGTTTACGCGATAGAAAATCGCGTAATTTTGTTACTAAGGAGTAAAAATGGATCAACTCGAAATGAAAAAAATCGCCGCGCAAGCGGCTTTGCAATTTGTAAAGCCGGATATGATCGTCGGCGTCGGCAGCGGTTCCACCGTAAATTGTTTTATTGAAGCCTTGGGCGCGCTAAAAAATCAAATTAAAGGCGCGGTGGCGGCATCGAAAAAATCGGAAGAATTATTGCGCCAACAAGGCATTGAAGTGTTCAGCACCAATGATGTTTCCGGTTTGGATATTTATGTGGACGGCGCCGATGAAATCAATCCGCAAAAAATGATGATTAAAGGTGGCGGTGCGGCATTGACACGTGAAAAAATTGTGGCTGCGCTTGCAAAAAATTTCATCTGCATCGTGGATAGCAGCAAGCAGGTAGATGTGTTAGGCTCTACTTTCCCGTTGCCAATCGAAGTGATCCCGATGGCGCGTTCGCAAGTGGCGCGTAAATTGGTCGCATTAGGTGGCGCGCCGGAATATCGCGAAGGCGTGGTGACCGATAACGGCAATATCATTTTGGATGTGCATAATTTTGAAATTATGAATCCGGTGGCGATGGAAAAAGAATTGAACGACATTGCGGGTGTGGTAACCAACGGTATCTTCGCCTTGCGGGCGGCGGACACCGTGATTGTCGGCACCCCGAACGGCGCAAAAATAATTTAAAAATAACTGGAGAGCAAACATGACAGTCAAAGTTTCCTTGGATAAATCCAAAATCAAATTTGTGTTGTTGGAGGGCGTTCACCAAAGCGCCTTGGACACCTTGCACGCCGCAGGCTACACCAACATCGATTATTACAAAAAGGCCCTGGATGGCGACGATTTGAAAGACGCCATCAAAGACGCCCACTTCATCGGTTTGCGTTCACGCACCAATCTCACCGCCGACATGATTGCTGCCGCGCCGAAACTCATTGCGGTAGGCTGTTTCTGTATCGGAACCAACCAAGTGGATTTAAACGCCGCTAAAGCGCGCGGTATCCCGGTGTTTAATGCGCCGTTCTCCAACACCCGCTCTGTCGCCGAATTGGTGCTGGGCGAAATCCTGCTATTAATGCGCAATATCCCGCAAGCGAACGCGGAAGTGCATCGTGGTTTGTGGAATAAATCCGCCGTAGGCTCACATGAAGTACGCGGCAAAAAATTGGGCATCGTGGGTTACGGTCATATCGGTTCCCAACTGAGCATTATTGCGGAATCATTGGGTATGGACGTACATTTCTACGACATTGAAAACAAACTTCCGCTCGGCAACGCCAAACAAGTGCGCAGTTTGGAAGAATTGCTCGGTTCCTGCGATGTGATTTCCCTGCATGTGCCGGATTTGCCGTCCACCCGCAACTTAATCAGCGCGGAACGCATTGCCCAATTAAAACAGGATTCCATTTTAATTAACGCGGCGCGCGGCACGGTGGTGGACATTGAGGCTTTAGCGAAAGCCTTAGAAGACGGCAAAGTACGCGGTGCGGCAATCGATGTGTTCCCTAAAGAACCGGCATCTATTAACGAAGAGTTCGTCTCACCGTTACGCCAATTCGACAATGTATTACTGACCCCGCACATCGGCGGTTCAACTGCCGAAGCGCAGGAAAACATCGGCTTTGAAGTGGCGGGTAAATTTGTGAAATATTCCGACAACGGCTCCACCCTGTCTTCCGTCAACTTCCCGGAAGTTTCCTTGCCGGAACACGAGGGCTCCAAACGTTTGTTGCACATTCACGAAAATCGCCCCGGCGTACTCAACAGAATCAACCAGATTTTTGTTGAGGCGAACGTCAACATCGCCGCACAGTACTTACAAACCGACCCGAAAATCGGCTATGTGGTCATCGACGTGGAAACGGAAGACACCGCCCCGTTATTGGCTAAACTCCGCGAAATCGACGGCACGATCCGTGCGCGGGTGTTGTTTTAGTCTTACGTGAATAAAAAAGTGCGGTGAAAATTCATTGTGTTTTCTCACCGCACTTATGACGAGTAATAAGAAAAAAGGAAAGTGAATTGCTCACTTTCCTTTTGTTTTTTAATTATCGGTTACTGTTTCCGCCAAGTCGTCCCGTTCGGGCCGTCTTCCAATACAATGCCCATTGCCGTTAAGGCGTTGCGGGCGGCGTCGGCGGTCGGCCAGTCTTTGGCGGCGCGGGCTTCGTTGCGTTGTTTGATAAGCGCTTCGATTTTTGCCACTTTATCTTCGTCGGAGCCGGCTTGCAGGAATTGTTCAGGATCCAGTTGGAGAAAACCGAGAATGCTGGCAAGTTCGCGTAAGCGTGCCGCTAAACCGTTGGCTTTTGCCATGTCTTCGCTTTTCAGTTTGTTTAATTCGCGCGCCATTTCGAACAGCACGGAAAGGGCGTTTGGCGTGTTGAAATCGTCATCCATGGCTTCGCGGAAAGCGTCCACAAAATTTTCGCCGCCAAAAGCCACTGCACTTTTATCGGTGCCGCGTAATGCGGTGTAGAGCCGTTCCAGAGCCCCGTGGGCGAGGTTGAGATTTTCTTCGCTGTAATTTAGTTGGCTGCGGTAGTGGGCGGTGAGCAGGAAGTAGCGCACGCTTTCCGCGTCGTAGTGGCTTAATACGTCACGAATGGTGAAGAAGTTGCCGAGGGATTTCGACATTTTTTCTTTATCCACCATAATCATGCCGGAATGTAGCCAGTAGTTTACATATTGGTTGCCGTGGGCGCAGCAGGATTGGGCGATTTCGTTTTCGTGGTGCGGGAACATGAGGTCGGAGCCGCCGCCGTGGATGTCAAAATGTTCGCCAAGCTGTTTGCAGTTCATGGCGGAACATTCGATATGCCAGCCCGGGCGACCTTTGCCCCAAGGCGAATCCCAGCTCGGTTCGTTCGGTTTGGACATTTTCCATAGCACGAAATCCATCGGGTTTTTCTTGATTTCGTTGATTTCAATGCGAGCGCCCGCTTGTAATTGTTCCAAATCTTGACGGGACAATTTGCCGTAATCTTTGAAGCTTTCCACATCAAACATCACATCGCCGTTATCCGCCACATAGGCGTGTCCGCGCCGGATTAATTTCTCTACAATTTCAATGATTTCGGGAATATGATGGGTGGCTCGCGGTTCAAAATCCGGATGCAAAATGTTCAGCGCGTCAAAATCTTTGTACATTTCCACCACCATGCGATCCACTAATTGATCGCAGGTTTCTTTGTTTTCCAACGCACGTTTAATGATTTTGTCATCTACGTCGGTGATGTTGCGCACATAGGTTAAATCGTAACCTAAATAACGTAGATAACGGGCGATGACATCAAAGCATACAAAAGTGCGTCCGTGCCCGATGTGGCAGAGATCGTACACGGTGACGCCGCACACATACATGCCGATTTTGCCGGCGTGAATGGGTTTGAAAATTTCTTTTTCACGGGTGAGGGTATTGAAAAGTTTTAACATATCAGGATCCAAATCTTTTTGAAAACGCACCGCACTTTATGGCGATTTGGGGCGGATTATGAAATAATGACGCTCTTTAATTCGTATAGGAAAAGCACAATGATTACACTACACACTAATTTCGGCGACATTAAAATTGCCTTAAATCACGAAAAAGCACCGGTAACGGCGGAAAACTTCTTAACTTATTGTAAAAACGGCTTTTATGATAACACAATTTTCCACCGCGTGATTGACGGTTTTATGATTCAGGGCGGCGGCATGGAAAGCGGTATGCGCGAAAAAGCCACCAACGCGCCGATTAAAAATGAAGCCAACAACCGTTTAAGCAACAAACGCGGAACTATCGCCATGGCGCGCACCTCCGATCCGCATTCCGCTACGGCACAATTCTTCATTAACGTTGCCGATAACAATTTCTTGGATTATCGCGCGAAAGAATTACACGGTCGCGAAGTGGTGCAGGAATGGGGCTACGCGGTGTTCGGCGAAGTGGTTGAGGGCATGGACGTAGTGGATAAAATCAAAGGCGTAAAAACCGGCAATAAAGGTTTCCATCAAGATGTGCCGAATGAAGATGTGGTGATTACCTCCGTTACCGTTGACGAATAATGACATAGGCAACTCATTGAGTTGCCTGCTTTTTTAGGTTGCTATGTATTCTTTTTTCGACACTCACACCCACCTTGATTACCTGTACCAATTCACCGGTGAGCCGTTGGCGCAGCTGATGCAAAACGCGCAGGCGGCAGGCGTGCGGAAGATGTTGATTGTCGCCGTGTTGCAGCGGGATTTCAAAACGATTGAAAACATGACCGCACTTTATCCTGATAATCTGTATTACGGTTTGGGTTTGCATCCTTTGTATATCAAAGAACATCAGATCGGCGATTTAGATTTATTGGATCAGGCGTTGGCGGCACGTCCGGCAAATTGCACGGCAGTGGCGGAAATCGGTTTGGAGCGCGCCGTGCCGGAATTATTAAGTGAAGAATTGTGGCGCAAACAATGTGATTTTTTGGAGGCGCAACTGCATTTGGCGAAAACCCATGATTTGCCCGTTAATTTGCATTCCCGAAAATCTCACGAACAATTATTTTCTTGTCTCAGACGCATTGACGTACCAAAACGCGGCGTGGTGCATGGTTTCGCCGGCAGTTATGATCAAGCGAAACGCTTTGTGGAGCTAGGCTATAAAATCGGCGTAGGCGGCACGATTACTTACGAGCGCGCCAATAAAACCCGCCAAACTATCGCCAAATTGCCCCTAGACGCGCTGCTGTTGGAAACGGATTCGCCGGACATGCCGGTATTCGGCTTTCAGGGGCAACCGAACCGCCCGGAACGCGTGGTGCAGGTGTTCAATGCCTTGTGTGAATTACGAAGCGAAACGCCGGAAATCATCGCCGAGACCATTTGGCAACACAGCATCGCAAAATTTGCTTGAAAAAATCACCGCACTTTTGGGCGCCGGATTAAATCTTAAACCGATGAATCACCTGATTCGCGGAACCTCGCCAAACCAGGCTGGGATCCGCCTGTTCCTGAATGAATTTACCGTCAATTAACACGTCGATATAAGGCAACATTTGCCGTTGATAATCATCCAGTTCATCTAATTTGTAGCCCGTCCACACCCAAATGTCTTTATCGGGGCATTCCCGTTTGATGCGTTGTACCAACGGCAACAGCGTTTCCACGTTGCGCGGATGAAGCGGATCGCCGCCGGAAAGGGTTAGCCCTTGGCGTTTAATGCGGGTATCTTTGAGATCCTTGAGAATTTGTTCTTCCATTTCAATACCGAAAGGCACTCCCGCACTGAACGACCAGCTTTTCTGGTTGTAACAGCCTTTGCAGGCGTGGGTACAACCGCTGACGAAGAGAGTGCAACGCGTGCCTTCACCGTTGACGATGTCGACGGGGTAGTATTGGAGGTAGTTCATTTTGGTTTTATTTAGTTTAAATTTTTGTTTTGTAGAAATATCGGATTTCGCCGATGGCGACTTACTTTCTTTTGAATGCACAAAAGAAAGTAAGCAAAGAAAAGTGCACCCCGGATAAGCCGCTATTCTTCGCTTGGTTGCAATTTTCTTCACGGAAATTTTCGAACTCGCTACGCTCAGACAGACGAAAATTTCCTAAAAATTGCAAGTCACTCAGGCGCCTTATACGGGGACCCGTTTGTTTGAGCGTTATTTAAGAAAAGTGCGGTCATGTTTTTAGATGTTTTTTTTGATAGGGAATCTATTCTCCACCCTCGCCCGTTTACGGGCGAGGGTGGAGAAAATCCGTAGGATTTTCGGAGGGAGAGGGGAAAATATTATCCGTTTCCCCTCTCTCTGGCTTCAAGTGCTAAACGCACTTTTCGCCTGTCTCTCTCCCGTAAACGGGTGAGAGGAATGTAATGTAAAACACCTAAAAAAATGACCGCACTTTTCTTAATTAACGCTCACAAAATTCCCCTCTTTAGCAAAGAGGGGCTAGGGGAGATTTGGCAGAACCTTAAGATCACATATGTTTAACTCTACGCTTCACTTCCTCCTGTTTCCCCGCATTAAACGGACGGGCGTCCGGGCTGCCTAAGTAGCCGCAGACGCGGCGGGTGACGGAGACTTTTTCGCTGTCGTGGTTGCCGCATTTCGGGCAGGTGAAGCCTTTGCTGGTGCATTCGAATTCACCGGTGAAGCCGCATTCGTAGCATTCGTCAATGGGCGTGTTGGTGCCGTAGTAAGGCACGCGGTCGTAGCTGTAATTCCAGACATCTTCCAACGCTTTGAGGTTGTGCTGGATGTTCGGGTATTCGCCGTAGCAAATGAAACCGCCGCTGGCGAGTGGTGGGTACACCATTTCAAAGTCCAGTTTGTCGTATGGATTGACTTTTTTCTCTACGTCCAAGTGATAGCTGTTGGTGTAGTAGCCTTTGTCGGTGACGCCGTCGATGACGCCGAACTGTTTGGTGTCTAAGCGGCAGAAGCGGTCGCACAGGTTTTCACTCGGAGTGGAATATAAACTGAAGGCATAGCCCGTTTCGGCGCGCCATTGTTTGGTGGCGTTGCTGAGGTATTCCACGATGGCGCGGCCTTTTTCACGCAACATCTCGCTGTCGTAAATGTGCCCTTGGTGATACAGGGCGTTGACGGTTTCATAAATGCCGATGTAGCCGAGGGAAATGGAGGCGCGCCCGTTTTTGAAGATTTGTGCTACGTTGTCGTCCGCTTTCAAACGTACGCCGCAAGCGCCTTCCATGTATAAAATCGGCGCGACGCGGGCTTTGGTGTGCTCCAAGCGGGCGATGCGGGTCATCAGGGCTTTTTTCGCAATGGCGAGGCGTTGATCTAAAATTTCATAGAACCGTTTCTCATCGCCTTTAGCTTCAATGGCAATGCGCGGCAGGTTGAGGCTCACCACGCCGAGGTTGTTGCGCCCGTCGTGAATTTGTTCGCCATGTTCTTCGTAAGCACCTAAGAAACTGCGGCAACCCATCGGCGCTTTGAAGGAACCGGTGACTTTCACCACTTGGTCGTAATTCAAAATGTCCGGATACATACGTTTTCCGGAGCATTCTAAGGCAAGCTGTTTGATGTCGTAATTCGGATCGTTCGGCTCCAAATTCACGCCTTTACGCTGCGTAAACACCAGTTTTGGGAACACCGGCGTTTTGTGATTTTTACCCAAGCCGCGAATGCGGTTTTGCAAAATTGCTTTTTGAATCAAACGCGCCTGCCAGCTGGTGCCTAAGCCGAAACCAAAGGTAACGAACGGGGTTTGACCGTTAGCAGTGTGCAAGGTGTTCACTTCATATTCCAAAGACTGGAAGGCGTCAAAACAGTCTTTTTCGATAAGTGCCTGCGCGTATCCTTGCGCATCGGGCACATTCCATTGCGCGGCATTTTTCAAATGTTTTTCATAACTCAGCTGAACGTAAGGCGCCAGCACTTCGTCAATACGATTGATGGTGGTGCCGCCGTAAATATGGCTTGCCACCTGCGCGATAATCTGCGCGGTGACTGCGGTAGCGGTGCCGATGGATTTCGGCGGTTCGATTTCCGCGTTACCCATTTTAAAGCCTTGTGTCAGCATGCCTTTCAAATCCACCAGCATACAGTTGAACATCGGGAAGAACGGTGAGTAATCCAAATCGTGATAATGGATTTCGCCTTTTTCGTGGGCTTCTACCACATCGCGCGGCAGAATGTAACGTTTGGCATAATGTTTCGCCACAATGCCCGCCAATAAATCGCGCTGGGTCGGGATCACTTTGGCGTCTTTATTGGCATTTTCATTGAGCAATTCTACGTTGCTTTGTTCAATCAACCCTTCGATTTCTTGGGTTAATTGACTGCGTTTTTCACGCGCCAAATCACGATCGTGACGGTATTCGATATAAGCGCGCGCCACTTGCGGATATTGACTAATCATTAACTGATTTTCGACGATTTTTTGAATGTCGTTAATGTCAATTTCCTGTTGGTAGCGACTGAAAATATCATCACTGACTTTTTGCGCCACGGCATAGCAATAACGATCGTCCGTAATGCCCACTGCCAGCGCCGCTTTTTTAATGGCGTCCACGATACGTTGAAGTTCAAAACTAATGCGTGAACCGTCACGCTTAATAACGAAAAATGTGCCCATTTGAGATGTCCATATTTAGTGTTATAAAAAATTGAACAATACTATATATAGTTATTTCGTGTATTTCAAGACACAAGATGTGGTATTTTTGTGGTTGTTTTGTTAATGCGTTGTTACAGCAAAAGTTTAGTGATTGGTTTCGCTGGAAATTTCATTTGAGGGGGAAAATCAGTCTCTGGAAAATAAAAAAGTGCGGTCGAAAAACATTTTATTTTTTGACCGCACTTTGGGTTAAGACTGCCTCAGTGAGCGCGTTTTACCAGAAGTAACCTGCGCCTGCCGTGCCGCCAACCTCTCCTTGGGAATTGGTGCTGAAGGACACCTTCACGCCGTATTTTCCGTTGTCGGAAATGCGTGAATAGCCCACCGCGACGGCAGTTTCACTTTGATATTGTCCCACTGCCGCAACCAAAGCGGATTGTCCGTCTCTGTGCGGTTGCATTAAGCCTGCGGAGGCGAGGGCGGAAGCCGCGCCTGCTTTGCGACGTTTGTCCATTTTATTGACACGATTGTCGATGTTATCCATTCGTTGGTTGATGGCATTGCCGACTTCTTGAAGCTGGCTCATGTTCACGGCATCTGTCGGGGCTTTACCTCTTGCAACATTGCTGATTTGCTTGCCGCCGGCATTAATGCCTTGATTTGTCATACTTGGGCCGCCGTTGATGGCAACACCGTTATTGTTCACTTTGGTATTACCTACAGTGAGACTACCGTTTGCGCCAAGATTGACGTCTTTCGCCAATTGAACGGTCATTGTGCCGTTTTTGTCTGCTGTTACGCCGATATTATTTTGCGTTAATTTCTTTGGATCTGCGCCGCCGCGAAGGTTGAGTCGTTCCCCTAATTGGCGGTTAACGGTGACGTCTTGGTTATCGCCTTGTAAATTCAGCCCTTTATGCATATTGTCGGCTAAATTCGTCACATGTTGATTGGTTTGATGTAATTGGCTACCGTTTACCGCCTCTTTGCTGTCCGCTGAAATTTCACCGTCTTTAACGCCGGTTATTTTCTTGTTATTGGCATGAATGCCGTCCTTGGTGATGCTTGGACCGCCTGTAATATGAATGCCGTTGTCATCCATCGTGGTATCACCGCTTTTCACGCGGGTGAATTCAACCTCATCTTTGGTTTCGACGGTGTATGTTGTGCTTCCGTCGGCATTCTTTTGCGGGGTAATAGTCATGTTTTTGCCGGCGTTAACACTGGATTTGGCTTGTGCAATGCTTTTATCCAGTTGTGATTTATTCACGGCATCTTTGTCATTTACCCCATCGGCAACGTTAGTGATACGACCATCTTCTAGGAAAGAAACGCCTTCTTTGCCGTCTTTGTCTTTGAGGGTCAATGCGTCTTTACCATCGGCGCTACGCGTAGCGGTAATGGACATACCATTTTGCCCCTCTTTAGCAAACGTAATGGAGGCATCTTTGCCATTAATCGCTACGGCAGATCCATCTTTGCCATTCACTTTAATGGAAGCATCTTTGCCGTTTACGCCGTTAGCCTCTTGTTGACCGAGTTCCAAGTTATCTTTCAGGTTCACTTTAAACGGATTCGCCGTCGAACCGTCGCCTTCAATTTCCGTATTTTTGCCGGCAGCCATGGCTGTTTTTTCCGGTGTCGGAATATTGGCTTTGATTTTATAGGTTTTTTGACCGGTAGCATTATCGGTTTCATCCGTGACGGTAATGGTTCCGTCGGCGGCTTTTACAATGGAGCTTAAATCGGTAATGACTTTCTTGCCGTCATCGGTAATGTTGGACAGATGTCTATTCGCCGCATTATCGATCTTATCTTTTATTGCTTGGGCAAGATCTACCGTAACATCATCGCCGGAAGCGGTAGTCGTGACATATTTTTGGCTGTCTCCGCCCTTAATATTAAATTTGATCCCGCCGGTGTCGGACAACGCTTTTTCTGTGGTGCTACCGCTATTGCCACCTAAAGACACTTTATTATCAAATTTTTTATCGACCGCAGAGAGTTGATCTTCTGTTGCGGCACGACCGCTTGTGGGCGATCCTGTCCAAGTTGTGTTAGTTAAGCCGGTAATGTAACCATCGGTTCCGTTAATCGTAATCGGATGACCGTTTGTCTTTGGTCCGACGGTTAAGCTTGGGTTTAACGCCACTTTGTAGTTTGTATGTCCATCCGTTGCGGTTTCCGGAGTGATTTGGATATTGTTGTCGCCGTTCTCAACGGTGGCTTTGGCTTTTGCCGTTTGTGCGAATAACTGAGCGCCATTCACCGCCTCTTTACTGTTCGCCGCGATAGTGCCGTCTTCAACACCGGTAATTTTCTGATTGCCGGCATTGATACCATGACTATTAATGCTTACCGAACCGACAGATAATTCATCTGTGGTTACCTTAGTAAAAGTTGGTGTCATTGACGTGCCGATGGTAATCTCTTTTCCATTCTTGCTGATTTCAATGTTATTGCCTTTTTTCAAAGTGACTGTATCGCCACCTGAAATTTTTTCAGCAGTGCTACCATCGACTTTTAGGCTCCAGGCAGCGGCACCTTTTGCAATTTCCGCGACTTTATTTTTAGAGACACCTACTTGATATTCTGCATTTGCCGCACCTTGTGTACCTGTTTTTACACTGACATCGGCAATGTTTTCATCACCTGTCGTCGCAACGGCTTTTACTACGCTTTCAACTTGCGATTTGGCGTTGATTGTGTAGGTTGTGTTGTGCTCGGCATCCTGTGTTGCACTCACAGAATCAATATTTGCACCTGCCGCAACCTTAATGATGTCGGCAAGCTTATCTTTGCCTTCATGTGTGATATTGGATACGTTGCTATCTAACGCGTTGTTAATTTTGGATTTGGTATCATCGTTCAAATCAAAGGTAACCGCGCCATTTGCCGCCGCTGTCGCTACGGTCATGGTACCGTTGGTGAAGTTTAAGCCTTCGTTTAAGTGAACGGTTTGGGCATGATTGCCGTTGGCTTTATAGGTTAAAGGAATGGATTTCGCCGCTTCCGTGCCGTTAAAGCTAATTGCATAATCATCTACGCCATTGTTCGTTGTTTTATTGACACTAATTACCGGTGTGCCACTGACTTTAATGGCTTCTTGCACCGCTTTTTGTACCGCTCTTTTGGAAACGGATACTTCATATTTTGCACCCATATCGCCGGCATTTTTACCGTTTGCTACCGTAATATCCGCCAGGTTGTCATCACCGGCTTGTGCTGCTTTTTTCTCAACAATTTCGGTGGAGACAGCGCCCGCAACAATGCCTTTTAATTGGGCGTAGTTAACGGCATCCGTGTCTTCTGTACCTGCGACAACACCGGTAATTTTATTATTCCCTGCGTTGATACCGGTTTTATTTATACTCGGACCGCCGGTAATCGCTAAGCCATCACTGGATAAAGTGGTATCGCCCGTTTTCACACTGGTGAATGTCGGGGTCATTGAGGTCGCGATGGTAATCTCCTTACCGGTATTAGTCATTTTTATATTATCACCGTCTTTAAACGTAACGGTTTCACCGCCCGAAACGGTTTGTTCTGCATTGGTATTGGTTTTGATTTTCCATGCAGCTAAGTCTTTAACTTTCTTTTCGCCCGGAGAAGACAGATTGGATAAATCTTTATTGGCAGCATTATTGATTTTTTGTTTTGTGCTGTCGGTGAGATCGATGTTTACGGCAGAACCTTGTGCTTTAGTCGTCACATAAGTGCCGTCGCCGTTCACATTAAACTTAATGCCATCGGCTTTATTTAAATTTTGTGCATCGGTGTTGCTATTATTATCCGCCCCTAGTTGAATGCTGTTGTTTCCAATTTTGCTATTGATGGTATCTCTCATGTCTTGGGTTAAACCCACTTGGAGACCTTGAGCATTGGCGGTCGTTTCAATGCCGTTTTCACCGTTTATTGCCAATGTTTGATTAGATAGAGTGACATTGCCGACAGTGTTTTTATTACCGGAAAAATTAAGTTTTACTGCCCCGACCGCTTTCTTTACATCAGCAATATTTGCCGCATTGGTATCCACATCACCGCCGCTTGTCACGTTAGTAATTGACTTATTGCCCGCATTAATACCGGCAGTTGTTATGCTTGGACCATTGGTTAAGGTTAAACCACCGGAATTTAGTACGGTATTACCGATAGCAACGCTACCGGCAGTAGTAAGATCTAACGTATTGTTTAAATTAATCTTAATTTTGCCTGCATCAACAGTAGTATTCAGATTGCTGTTACCGCCGACAACCTCAACTTTCTCGCCCGGTTTTTTATTCACATGATTACCGTCTTGAGCCTGTAAGCCAAAGCCTTTCGCAATTTCAGCCGTATTATTGGTGATATTTTGGGTATTGGTCGTAATTTTATCGGCATTATCAGCAATCTTTTGTTTATTATCCGCAATGTCTTGCGTATTTTTATCGAGATGGTTTTTATTCGTAGCAATATCGGTGGTGTGTTTTGTAATGGTGTCTTTGGTGGTTTGTGCCAAATCCACTTCAATGTTATTACCGCTGACTTTCGTTGCGACATCATTTACACCAACAATATCAAAACGTTTATTGGTTTGATTGAAGGAAATGCCTGCTGCATTATGGGCGTTATCGACACCCACGGTGAATCCCTGCATTGCGCTATCGGCTTTCGCCAAAGAGGCTTTGGCGTTCTCTGCCAAGGCAAAGGAGATTTTTCCGTTTTCCGCTTTGGTGACGATTTCATTTGTTGTCCCTGCAAAGGTGGTTTCTGCACTTAATAGATTTTCTCCCTTGCTGGCGTTATCGGCAGCATATTTAAACTTCAAATTATCAACATACTGTTTGTTTACGGCATCCGTATTATCGGTAGGCGAGCCCACACCGGTAACCCGATTGTTACCCATATTGACGACCCCGCCGTTCTGAACGGTAAAATTCTTAACGGTCGTGTTACCGGTTGCGGTGAAATCTTGAGTGGTGACATGAGCAAATGAAACGTTTTCTTTGGTTGAGAACGTAAAGTTTGAACCATTTTGGTGAATATTCAGATTTTTTCCGGCTAACAATTTGACCGCACTTCCCGGTTTGATGGTTTGCGCGATGTTGCTTCCTGACACCGTTCCATCCGTCGCAGCGGCAGAAGAAATATTCCAGCCTTGTTCTATACGGCTCACAACGGAGAATAATTGGGAACCATTGATAGCATCCGTTGAATCGACGGCGATATTACCCGCCGCCACATTTTTAATTTGACGTTCATTGCCTTTGGCGCCGACGCTAACGAAATGACCGGCGTCTTTGACGGTGCCGGCAAAACCGCTATAAGCATGACCGTTAACAACCACACTACTGACATTGGTGGTTGCATGGGATCCCGCTGTTGAAGACGAATCCCCTAAAACCACCGAGCCGTTGGTTGCCGCAGTGATATTTGCACCCAGCGCAATCGTATTATTGCCGGTGACATTCGCATTTAAACCGATAGCAATCGAATTTGTCGCGGCTGTGCCTGCGGCCGCTTTTTCCCCCAAGGCGATAGAACCGACGGCTTGCGCCCCTTTATTGTCGTAGTTGCTCCCCGTTGCCGTATTTGAGCTGTTCACACTCACATAGTTTGTTTGTGCCGCTTCAACTGCCGCTTTGACGTTGTTATAGGCTGTATTTTTGATATTGAATACCGGGGCTTGGTAGCTATGTCCGTCCGCATCGCTATAACCGGTATAGTTGTCCCCGCTGATGGATTTCGCTAGATTTTTATTCACGTATTGCAATTGGGCGACATTGACGGCATCGGTATCATTACGCCCTGCAGCTAAATTGATAATACGGCGTTCTTTGCCCACATTGGCAATCGAGATTACGCCGTTTCCCACATCATAATTTTGTGCGGTAAATTTAGATTGTCCGCCATCCACATGATTAACAATGGTACCAGTACCTAATGCCAATGAATTTTTAAAGGCGGACTGCGCTCCCTGACCGATTGCCATTGAGCCGGATTGTGTCGCCGTTGCGCCTTGACCGATTGCCACAACATTATCTTGTGCCGCCTTTGCATTGGCACCAATTGAAATGGCGTTAACGCCTGAGGCGTTGGCTTCATAACCAAATGCGATGGAGGATTCTTTTTGGGCAAGAGAGCTTGTTCCGACGGCAATGGCTTTATTGGCTTTTTTAGACTGATTAGGAGACATGATATTCTCGTTTAGATAGCTATCATGCTCAATGTTGAACTCACCGGTATGAGCCTTATAACCGATAGCAAAGGAGTCGTCACCGTTAGTTTTGGCTGCCGTGCCCAATGCCATGGAGCGATCACCGTTGGTTTGCGTATTGTCTAAACCGCTGTATTTTGTAATGGGGACGCCCGAACCATCTGCCGATTTTTTTTGTTCCAAACTACCGATTGCAATGGATTGATTGCCTTTTGCCGTAGCGGATGCACCTAAAGCAAAGCTGGATTGACCGGCTGCCCAAGCAACGGAACCAATTGCCGTAGCGTAATCTCCCGTTGCGGCGGATTGACGCATCATCGCAAGAGAGTTAACCCCTGCGGCTCGAGAGGCGGTGCCGATAGCTACTGTGCCGTTTTTTTCTGCACGGGAAAATGTCCCCAATGCCATTGCAAGCCCGCCCGTTGCTCTGGAAAAGTCGCCCACTGCAATCCCATTGGACGCGTAATTAGCATCATAAACATACGTTTGGTTTCCGATAGCAACACCGGAAGCATATCCGTTGTAATACAAGGTCGATGTGCCGGTGTTAGGCTGATCCTTATTTTCATAAGATTTGCTACCGGGATTCATATAGTTATAGGGAGGGGTACCCAGATCGCTTGAATAAGATGCCGCACCGGCGCCTGTTGAAATCGCATACCCGTTATTATCAGTTGAACCAATTGCTACATAGGCGTTGGCAGCGTATGGAACCAGTAATAAAGGGAAAAGTGCGCTGACGGCTTTCAACGAGAAAAAGGGGATAAGTGGCGATTTTTTATTGTTTTGAGCCACAGAAGAAACAGGTTTGATCTTACATAATTCGGAAACGGCAACCCAGGTTTGAGAAGATTTACACCAAATCACTTTAAATATCTTATTCATTATTTTTCCTTTTGGTTTCATTAGGGAAATTACTCAGGAAATGTATTTTTAAGAAATGGTATATAAGGGGAAAAATGTATTTCCTGGTAATTTTATTTATTAATATTCTTTATGATTCGCTGTTGTTTTATATTCAAACAACAAACTGATCTAATGAGATTAGGATAATGTTTTGAATTTTTGGAGCAAGTGGATTTGCATTGCTTTACATAAAGTTACAATATTGATAAATCCTTTAATTATAATAGGATAAGAAAAGTGCGGTGAAAAAATACATTATTTTTTTACCGCACTTTAAGGCTGAAACGTTTAATTATACATTGCTTCAATTTGTGATTTATAACGTTGCAAAATCACTTTTCGGCGTAATTTTAGGGTGGGCGTAATTTCTTCAAGTTGGGTGCTGAAGGCTTGAGGTAAAAGGGTGAAACGTTTAATTTGTTCCCAACCGGCTAATTCTTTTTGTAATTCATTAATGCGGCGTTCTAACATTTGAATAATATCCGAATTGCGTAGCAGTTCCAGGCGATCCTGATATTTAATATTTACCTGTTTGGCGTAGTCCTCTAACGCGGCATAGCAAGGCACAATAAGGGCGGAGACATATTTTTTCGCGTCAGCGATGACGGCGATTTGTTCGATAAATTTGTCTTTGCCGATTTTGCTTTCCAATACCTGCGGCGCGATGTACTTGCCGTTAGAGGTTTTCATCAGTTCTTTTATGCGGTCGGTGATGAATAAGTTGCCGTCGGCGTCAAATTCGCCCGCATCACCGGTCTTCAGGAAGCCGTCGGCGGTGAAAGCATCAGCGGTTTCCTGCGGTTTTTTGTAATAGCCTTTCATCACCATGCCGCCACGCACCAGAATTTCGTTATTGTCGCCGATTTTCACTTCCGCGCCCGGCATTAAGTTGCCGATGGAATTGGCGTTAAAGTTGAAATCGCCCCAACAGGAGACGGTGGCGGTGGTTTCCGTCATGCCGTAGCCGAGTTTAATGTTCAAGCCGATACTGTGGAAAAATAAGCCGATGGTCGGTTCCAGTTTGGCACCGCCGCACGGCATCATACGAATGCGTCCGCCGAGCAAGGCACGTAATTTGCCGAGCACCAGTTTGTCTGCAAGGGCATATTGTTGTTTTAACAGAAAGCCGATTTGCTGTCCGCGGGCTACGGCGTCAAAATGCTTTCTTCCAACGGCAATCGCCCAATTAAAAATCCGTTGGCGCAGTTTCGGTGCACTCTGCACTTTATCTAAAATCGCCGCGTAGATTTTTTCATAAAAACGCGGCACGGCGCACATTAAGGTTGGGCGAATCTCCGTTAAAGCCGACCGCACTTGATTAGTATCTTCAATGTAGCAGTTGGTGGCGCCGCGATGGAGCACATACGCCACCCATGCCCGTTCGAAAATGTGGGATAGCGGCAGGAAAGAGAGGGAGACATCGGTATCATCCACCTGCAACGCTTGATCGTGTGCTTTGAGTTGGTGTGCCAGATTGGCGTAATCCAACATCACGCCTTTCGGCTCGCCGGTGGTGCCGGAGGTGTAAATGAGGGTGAACAAATCGTCGAGGCATTTACCGTCCAGTCGTTGTTGTAACGCCGCCCGATATTGCTCGCCTGCCGTAACGATAAATTCCTGCCAGTGACAGGCTTTGGCATGCTCGTGCAAATGAATGGTGCTTTTCATCGCCACGATTTTTTCCAGTTGCGGGCATTCATCGGCGATCTCCAACACCTGATCATATTGTTCCTGATCGCCCACGAAAATGATCTTCATGTCCGCGTTATTCATAATAAATTGCGCCTGTTTTGCCGTGTTGGTGGCATAAATCGGCACGGTTACCGCACGCACCTGCAACGCACCGATATCGGTGATCGTCCAACGTGGCATATTGTGTGCAAAAATGCCGATTTTATCTTGCACGTCAATACGATGGGCTAACAGCGCGAGGGAAATTTGATCGATTTGTTGTTGTAGCTCCGCCCAGGAAATGTCCAGCCAGTTATTGTCTTTGAAATAGCGAAGTGCGGTGCGATTTGCCAGCGTTTTTGCCTGCTGACGAATTCGGTTGATAAAGTGAAAATTGAGGTCCATGGTTAAAAATCCAAAAATCAGCTAACAGTTGTGCGCTAATATAGCCGATTGAAGATCAAAACTCTAGCAATAAAACCGCGTTTTATGGGGATTTATTGTGTAGCCGCGCCAAGACAAATTATCCCTACAATTCCCCGCAAAATACCGCTAAAATACACCGCACTTTTGTCTGATTTTCCCAAGGATTTTTATGTCGCAGCCACGTTTCGTTCATTTGCAGGTTCACAGTGATTTTTCCATGATTGACGGTATCGCCAAGGTGAAGCCGTTGGTGAAAGCCTGCGTGGAAAACAACATGGTGGCGATGGGCTTGACGGATTTTACCAACTTTTGCGGCTTGGTACGGTTTTACGGTGAGGCGTTGTCTTCCGGCGTGAAGCCGATTATTGGGGCGGATGTGTTGGTGCAAAGCGAGCTGTGCGGTGAGGAAAAATTCCGTTTAACCCTGTTGGCGAAAAATAATGAAGGCTATAAAAACATTACCTTATTGCTGTCCAAAGCCTACGAGCGCGGTTATGCGGATTTGCCGTATATCGATCAGCAATGGTTGGTGGAACACCGCACCGGCGTGATTGTGTTGTCCGGCGGCGTGAACGGTGATGTGGGCAAAAAATTGCTCCGCAGCAATCCCGACGAGCTGAAAAGTGCGGTGGATTTTTACCGTGAATTTTTCCCCGATCATTTTTATCTCACCCTCACCCGCACCGGCCGTCCCGATGAAGAACGTTACATTAAAGCGGCGTTAGATCTGGCGGAACGCGAGCAGTTGCCGGTGGTGGCGACTAACGACGTATGCTTTTTGCAGGCGGAGGATTTTGAAGCCCATGAAATTCGCGTGGCGATTCATGACGGTTTTACCTTAGACGATCCGAAACGTCCGAAACTTTATACTTCGCAACAATATTTTCGCTCCGAACAGGAAATGTGCGAGCTGTTTGCCGATGTGCCGAGTGCCTTGGAAAATACGCTACTCATCGCCCAGCGTTGTAACGTCACCATTCGCTTGGGCGAATATTTCCTGCCGCAATTCCCGACGGGGGATTTAAGCACCGAAGATTATCTGGTTAAGCGTGCGAGAGATGGTTTGGAAGAGCGTCTGAAAGTGCTGTTCCCCGATGAAAAAGTGCGCGCCGAACGTCGTCCGGAATATGACGAACGGTTGCAGGTAGAGCTGGACGTGATCAACCAAATGGGGTTCCCCGGCTACTTTTTGATCGTGATGGAATTTATTCAATGGTCGAAAGATAACGACATTCCGGTGGGTCCGGGACGCGGTTCCGGCGCGGGATCTTTGGTGGCGTATGCGTTAAAAATCACCGATTTGGATCCGTTGGAATTCGACTTGCTATTCGAACGTTTCCTCAATCCGGAACGGGTTTCCATGCCCGATTTCGACGTGGATTTCTGCATGGACGGGCGCGACCGCGTGATTGACCATGTGGCGGAAATGTACGGGCGGGGTGCGGTGTCGCAGATTATTACTTTCGGTACCATGGCGGCGAAAGCGGTGATTCGTGATGTAGGGCGGGTGCTTGGGCAGCCTTACGGTTTCGTGGATCGCATTTCCAAACTGGTGCCGCCAGATCCCGGCATGACGTTGGCGAAAGCCTTTGAGGCGGAGCCGAAGTTGCAGGAAATTTACGATGCCGACGAAGAAGTGCGCGCCATTATTGATATGGCGCGTAAATTGGAAGGGGTGACGCGTAACGCCGGTAAACACGCCGGCGGGGTGGTGATCTCGCCGACGTTGATTACGGATTTCTCACCGCTATATTGCGATTCGGAAGGCAAACATCCGGTCACTCACTTCGATAAAAATGACGTGGAATATGCCGGCTTGGTGAAGTTCGACTTCTTGGGGTTGCGCACGTTAACCATCATAAAATGGGCGTTGGATATGATCAACGCGCGCATGGAAAAAGAAGGCAAGCCCTTGGTGGACATCAGCGCCATTCCGTTGGACGACCAACAATCCTTTAACGTGCTACTTAATGCGGAAACCACGGCGGTGTTCCAGCTGGAATCGCGCGGCATGAAAGATTTGATTAAACGCCTAAAACCGGACTGTTTTGAAGACATTATCGCGTTGGTGGCGTTGTTTCGTCCCGGTCCGTTGCAATCAGGCATGGTGGATAACTTCATCGACCGCAAACACGGGCGCGAAGAAGTGTCGTACCCTGATGCCAATTATCAGCATGAATCCCTCAAGCCGATTTTGGAACCGACCTACGGCATTATTTTGTATCAGGAACAGGTCATGCAAATCGCCCAAGTGCTGGCGGGTTATACGCTGGGCGGGGCGGATTTATTGCGTCGTGCCATGGGTAAGAAAAAACCGGAAGAAATGGCGAAGCAGCGCTCCGTGTTTGAAGAGGGGGCAATCAAAAACGGTGTAGACGGCGATCTTGCCATGAAAATTTTCGACTTGGTGGAAAAATTCGCCGGCTATGGTTTTAATAAATCGCACTCCGCCGCTTATGCGTTGGTGTCTTATCAAACCCTGTGGCTGAAAGCGCATTATCCGGCGGAATTTATGGCGGCTGTGATGACTTCGGAAATGGATAACACCGACAAAATTGTCGGCTTATACGACGAATGTATGCGCATGGGCTTGAAAGTTGTGCCGCCGGACATTAACACCGGCAAACATCATTTCAGCGTGAATGAAAACGGTGAAATCGTATATGGCATCGGCGCCATTAAAGGCGTGGGCGAAGGCCCCATTGCTGCCTTGGTGGAAGCGCGCGAAAAAGATGGCATCTTTAGAAACCTATTTGATTTATGCGCCCGCGTTGATTTAAAGAAAATCAACCGCCGCACTTTTGAAAGCCTGATTAAATCCGGCGCCTTCGACAAACTCGGTCCGCACCGTGCCGCGCTACAACAGAATCTGGAAGATGCCCTGCGTGCCTCCGATCAACACGCTAAAGACGAAGCCTTGGGGCAAGCGGATATGTTCGGCGTGCTGACGGAAACCAACGAAGAAGTGGAAAATTCCTACGCCAACATTCCGCCTTGGACGGAAAAGACCATTTTGGACGGCGAGCGGGAAACTTTGGGGCTGTATCTCAGTAGCCATCCGGTGAGCCGCTATTTGAAAGAATTGTCCCATTACAGTCCTGTACGCCTGAAAGAATTGGTGCCGAATTATCGCGGACAAATGAGCACTGCCAGCGGGTTGGTGATTAACACGCGCATTGCGGTGACGAAAAAAGGCAATCACATCGGCATTGCCACTATTGACGATCGTTCCGGACGGTTGGATTTAACCTTATTCGGCGAGGCGTTGGAAAAATTCGGTGAAAAGCTACAAAAAGACACGGTAATTGTGGTGTCCGGGCAAGTGAGTTTCGACGATTTTTCGCAAGGTTTACGTATGTCCGTGCGCGATTTGATGACCATCGACGAAGCTCGCGCCCGCTATGCGAAAAGTCTTGCCATTTGCCTGTCGCAAGAGCAAATCACCCCGCAATTCATTAAGCAATTCAAAGGTATTTTGCAACCTTACAGTGGCAATTCATTGCCGGTGCATATTTACTACCAGAGCCCGCAGGGCAGAGCCTTAGTGAAAATGGGCGTGCAATGGTCGGTCAACCCGACGGACGAACTGCTCACCGAATTGGTGGCATTGCTCGGTGAAAGTGCGGTGGAATTGGAGTTTGAATAGATAAGTCATAAAAAAGTGCGGTCGATTTTCAGATTGTTTTTCAGTTAAAAAAACACTTGAAATTTCGACCGCACTTTTTGTTTGTTTTGTTTGAATTATGCCGCTTTTGCTGCCGTTCCCAGCGTGCCGTCGTCAATCACTTCCGTTCTTGGTGTGCCGATGACTTCCCAGACTTTATCGCCGTTTTTGAAGAACACAAAACCGCCGTTTTCCATTTTGGTCCAGACTTCGTCTTTGGTGAGCGGCGCGGTGGTGATAATGGTGACTTTGTCGCCGTCTTTGGCGTAGTTACTGAAATCAATCACACCATCGTCATCAATGCGCTGTGCTTTGCCGAAAGGGGCTTGGCGGGTTAAATAATGCAAGTTGGTGGCGCAACGGGCGATCATCCATTCGCCGTTGGAAAGGATAAAGTTAAAGGTGCCGTGCTCCGCCAATCGGTTGCTGATTTCTTGAATAGCTTGGAAAATTTGTGCTTCGCTTGGTTTTTTGCGGAAGCGATTTTTTAATTGCTCCGCCATATAACAAAATGCGGTTTCCGAATCGGTGCTACCGATGGGTTGGCAGAAGGATTCGCTCATGTCGGGTAATTCGGTTAAATTGCCGTTATGGGCAAACACCCAGTTTTCGCCCCAGATTTCGCGAATAAACGGATGCGTATTTTCAATGTTTACTTCCCCTTGGGTGGCTTTGCGAATGTGTGCGATGACGTTGAGAGATTTGATGTTGTATTGTTTGACGCAATCGGCGATAGGCGAAATGTGTCCCGGTTTATTGTCGCGGAAAATGCGCACGCCTTTGCCCTCAAAAAAAGCGATGCCGAATCCGTCGGAGTGGGAATCGGTGAGCCCGGCGCGATGACGAAAACCTTCAAATGAAAACACAATATCCGTCGGCGTATTGCAATTCATTCCCAATAATTGGCACATAAACTTGTTTTAACCTTACTTAGAATAACCATAGAATAGGTGCAGATTTAACACCATAATCGCGCGCATTTCAATATCCGCAAGCCGCCATTTTTAGAACAAAATGTTTGGTTTTATAACGGATTCGGCTTAAAAAGTAACCGCACTTTTCGGCGAACCCAAAAAGTGCGGTCGTTTTCAGCAACGTTTTTTATTATCGATTAATATACGCCTTGCGCCAGCATAGCATCGGCGACTTTTACGAAGCCGGCGACGTTGGCACCCACGACATAGTTGATGTTGCCTTGGGCATCGGAACCGTATTTTTTACAGTTGGCGTGAATGTCTAACATAATGCTGTGTAATTTCGCATCCACTTCTTCGCGAGTCCAGCTTAAACGCTGTGCATTTTGTGACATTTCTAAGCCTGACGTGGCAACCCCGCCTGCATTCGCCGCTTTGCCCGGTCCGAATAATACGCCGGCATCAATGAAGGCGTTGGTGGCGTCGATAGTGGTCGGCATATTGGCGCCTTCCGCGACCACTTGTACGCCGTTGGCGATAAGCGCTTGAGCGTCGCTCAACTCCAATTCGTTTTGGGTAGCGCAAGGCAAGGCGACATCCACTTTTAAGTTCCATGGACGAACGCCGGCAACGTATTTCAAACCGAATTGATCCGCGTAATCTTTCACACGACCGCGTTTCACGTTTTTGATTTCCATTAAGGCAGCGAGTTTTTCGGCGGTGAAGCCTTCTTCATCGATGACGGTGCCGGAAGAATCGGAGCAACTGATTACTTTCGCGCCTAATTGTAAGGCTTTTTCGATAGCGTATTGCGCTACGTTACCTGAGCCGGAAACCGCCACGGTTTTGCCTTTCAGATCCTGACCTTTTTCCGCCAACATAGCTTGTACGAAATACACCAAGCCGTAACCTGTGGCTTCCGGACGGATTAAGCTGCCGCCGAAGGTTAAGCCTTTGCCGGTGAACACACAGCCGGTTTGGTTAGAGAGTTTTTTCATCATACCGGTTAAGTAGCCCACTTCACGGCCGCCTACGCCGATGTCGCCTGCCGGTACGTCGGTGTCCGGGCCGATGTGGCGATAAAGTTCCGCCATCAACGCTTGGCAGAAACGCATCACTTCCGCATCGCTTTTACCTTTCGGATCGAAGTCGGAGCCGCCTTTTGCGCCGCCCATCGGCAAGGTGGTTAAGGCGTTTTTAAAGATTTGTTCAAACCCTAAGAATTTTAAAATGGATTGGTTTACGGACGGGTGAAAGCGCATACCGCCTTTGAACGGTCCGATGGCGCTGTTAAATTGAATACGGAAAGCGCGGTTGACTTGCACTTGTCCTTTGTCATCCGTCCATGCTACGCGGAATTGGATGGCGCGTTCAGGTTCGACTAAACGTTCTAATAGGGCTTCGGAGCGGTATTTCGGGTTTTGTTCGAGAAATGGCCAGATAGAGGTGAAAACTTCGCGAACCGCTTGTAAAAATTCAGGTTGGTTACCGTCACGTTGTTCGACTTTGGCTAAGAATGCTTCTAAGGAAGGAACCGAGCTAGACATAATAAATCTCCTGTAAGTTGAATATTGTTGTTTGCATTTGGGTATCTAAGTTGTGTGTTGCTCAACTATGTTGTTAAGTCGGGTTTCAATATGCAACAGCTAAGGAGATAATTTCAAATATTTTTCCTAAAAATAGCTAAAATATTCTAAATTAAGATGCATAGATTAAATTTTTTTTAATATATCTTGTATTTTATTAAATAATATTTAATTTTGGCTGGATTTTATGGGTTGACGGTAAAGATAAACAAAAGCGCGGTTCTTTTTTCAGGCGAATTTAAAAACATCTGAAAAAAGAACCGCACTTTACGCCATGAATGCGTTTAAGCAAATCGACTTTTCGCGTCGGCAATGGCTTCGGCAATGCGCAACGGCGACACGCCGCCTTTTGCTGCGCGTTTATCCAAGCAGGATTGCAAGGATAGGATGTCGTACACATCATCCGACACTTTTTCGCAGAATTGACGGAATTCCGGAATGGTCAGTTCTTCTAATGCCTTGTGTTGCTTGATGGCGTACACCACAGTTTCACCTACGATGTGATGGGAATCACGGAATGGCACGCCTTTGGCGACCAGATAATCCGCCAGTTCGGTGGCGTTGGAATAGCCTTTTAAGGCGGATTCACGAGTACGTTCCACGTTCACTTTGATGTCATCGAGCACTAATGACGCCATGTCCAAGCAATCCTGCCAAGTATCCAGCGCATCAAAAATGCCTTCTTTGTCTTCCTGCATATCTTTGTTGTATGCAAGCGGTAGCCCTTTTAACGTCATCAACATGCCGTTTAACGCACCGATGACACGCCCCGCTTTACCGCGAATTAACTCGCAAGCATCGGGGTTTTTCTTTTGCGGCATAAGAGAAGATCCGGAAGTCACACGATCGGAGAGTTCGACGAAATTGGATTCGCCGCTGTTGAAAATAATCATATCTTCGGCGAAACGGGACAAATGCACCATGCTGAGGGAGGCGGCGGACAGCAGTTCCACGATATGATCGCGGTCAGATACGCTGTCTAAGCTGTTACGGGTGGCGAAAGCAAAATCCAGATCTTTGGCGAGTTGCTCGCGATCAATCGGATACGCCGTGCCGGCAAGGGCGCCGCTACCCAGCGGGCAACTGTTCATGCGACGGTAGGCGTCGGCTAAACGGGAATAATCGCGATCCAGCATTTCCACATACGCCATACACCAGTGGGCAAAGGTAATCGGCTGGGCACGTTGCAGATGGGTGTAGCCCGGCATCACGGCATCCTGATTATTTTCGGCAGTGAGCACCAATTTGCGTTGTAATTCGCGAATGGAATGTTGTAATTCAGCAACCCGCTGTTTACACCACATTTTGATGTCGAGAGCCACTTGGTCGTTACGGCTACGCCCGGTATGCAGTTTTTTACCTAAATTCCCCACTTTGTCGATGAGCTTACTTTCTACCCAGCTGTGAATGTCTTCCGCGTCATCTTGCAAAATCGCTTGCGGATTTGACCGCACTTCAATTAATAATTCGTTCAGTGCCTGTTCAAGTTGCTGCTGCTCCTGCGTCTCTAAAATGCCGACAGAAACCAACGCTTTTGACCAGCCGATAGAGCCTTCAATGTCTTGTTCCGCCAAACGGTAGTCGAAGCGTAATGAGTCGTTAAAGTTTTTAAAACGCTTATCCGCAGCCTGCGTGAAGCGTCCACCCCAAAGTGCCATAGAATCCTCTGATTGTTATTTGTGAAATCGGTTAAAAAATATATCACAGAAACAAAAAAGGCGATCAACAAAAAATTTGCTTTTTGGTGACCGCACTTGTTGTTTAACGGACGGTTATTTTAATAAATCTTCATTTTTTGCGTGAATCCATTTGCCGCGTTTTTTATCCATATACTGAAAATATTCGTTGGCAAAAGTCCCTTGCGCGCAGGTGAGTTTGTCACGTCGGGTATTCACGTCTTTGTTTTTCAAGGCTTTATTTAAGGTATCCGGGCCGGTCAACACAAACACACCACCGTCGATACGGCGATTTTCAATATTATCAATAATAATATCCAGTGTTTCTTTCAAAAACGGATTGCCTTTGCGGCTTGCCATGAAGAAATTGGTGTAGCGGTCGCGACGGGTAATCAGCACTTCATCGTCTTCCGGATCGATCATGTTGTCCAGATCGCCGACCAAATGACCGTCAATGTCCATATAAATGCCGCCGTCGTGATAAAGCGTAAATAAACGCCAGAAATCCGCCTGTGCCGCGCCGTCCGTGAGTTTGCTATAGGCGGCGAAGGTGCGTGCATCGGCATTTTTTTCGATGTATTCGCTGCGCGCTTCGGTGCTTACGTAACGGTAATCATAACCGGGCGAAAACAAGCGGTTGATCAAATAGTTGCAGTAAATAGGCAAGGTCACTTTGTTGCTGTAATTGGTTTGCCAGATGACTTTATTGATTTTGCCGGGTTTGTTAGATGGGCATCTCGCCGGGCTGAATTCCGGAATAGTGAAGCGTTTTTTCGGGAAAATCGCGTGGAACGGATAACTTAGGATTTTGACAATATTGCCGGCTAAACGTAACAAGCCGTTGGAAATGAAAAGTGCGGTCTGATTTTTTATTGGTTTATTCATTCAATGAATCCGGTTATGCAACTGAAAAATTGGGTGTACTTTATCACTTTACGCGGTAAGAATAAACGTTCTGAAGCTATTGAAATAAAATAAAAAGAGAAATGCGTGGTGGGCGATACCGGTCTCGAACCAGTGACCCCCTCCTTGTAAGGGAGGTGCTCTCCCAACTGAGCTAATCGCCCACGTTAGAATCTTAAAATAGGGAAGTATGTAAAGAAGTGGTGGGCGATACCGGTCTCGAACCAGTGACCCCCTCCTTGTAAGGGAGGTGCTCTCCCAACTGAGCTAATCGCCCACGTTAGAATCTTAAAATAGGGAAGTATGTAAAGAAGTGGTGGGCGATACCGGTCTCGAACCAGTGACCCCCTCCTTGTAAGGGAGGTGCTCTCCCAACTGAGCTAATCGCCCTCAATGTTGTGAGCGAGCATTATAATTGCTCAATGATTTCAGTCAACAAATTTTTGCCAAAAATCCGTCGGTTGTTTCAAAAATAGGCATAAATCGTGATTTTTCCTTATGAATTCAAACAACTCGTAGTACAATGTCGCACAATTATTTGCACAGAAAAAAGGTTATAAAATGAAATTAGAAGCATTATTTGATTTGGATCCGAATGTAAAAGTGCGCACCCGTTTTGCGCCGAGCCCGACCGGTTATTTACACGTTGGCGGTGCCAGAACTGCACTGTATTCTTGGTTGTATGCCAAACATAACAACGGCGAATTTGTCTTGCGTATTGAAGACACCGATTTGGAACGTTCCACGCCGGAAGCGACACAAGCCATTTTGGAGGCCATGGAATGGTTAGATCTTGCTTGGGAACACGGTCCGTATTATCAAACCAAACGCTTTGATCGTTACAATCAAGTCATCGATCAAATGATCGAACAAGGCTTGGCATACCGTTGCTACTGCACCAAAGAACGGTTGGACGCATTACGTCATACACAGGAACAAAACAAAGAAAAACCACGTTATGACCGCCATTGCCTGCATGATCACGCCCATCATTCCGCCGATGAACCCCATGTGGTACGTTTTAAAAACCCGACGGAAGGCACCGTGGTATTTGATGATGCCGTGCGCGGACGCATTGAAATCAGCAACAGCGAATTGGACGATTTGATTATTCGCCGCACCGACGGTTCGCCGACCTACAATTTCTGCGTGGTGGTGGACGACTGGGACATGGGCATTACTCACGTCGTACGCGGCGAAGACCACATCAACAACACCCCGCGTCAAATTAATATCTTAAAAGCTCTGGGTGCGCCAATTCCAGTGTACGCCCACGTTTCCATGATTAACGGCGACGACGGACAAAAACTTTCCAAACGTCACGGCGCGGTGAGCGTTATGCAATATCGCGACGAAGGTTATTTGCCGGAAGCGCTCATCAACTATCTGGTGCGTTTGGGCTGGGGGCATGGCGATCAGGAAATCTTCACCCGCGAAGAAATGATCGAATTATTCGATTTACATTCTGTCAGCAAATCTGCCAGTGCTTTTAATACCGAAAAACTATTGTGGTTGAATCATCACTATATCCGTGAATTACCACGGGAATATGTGGCAAAACACTTGGCGTGGCAATATCAGGATCTGGGCATCGACACTGCCAATGGTCCGGCATTAACGGAAATCGTTGGTATGCTGGCGGATCGTTGCAAAACCTTACGCGAAATGGCGCAGGCAAGCCGTTATTTCTTTGAAGAATTTGATGCATTCGACGAAGCCGCCGCGAAAAAACATTTTAAAGCCGGTGCTGTGGAAGCGCTTGAAAAAGTAAAAGAAAAACTGACCGCACTTTCTCGTTGGGATTTGCATTCTACTCACGAAGCCATTGAACAAACCGCCGCTGAATTGGAAGTTGGCATGGGCAAAGTGGGCATGCCGTTGCGTGTTGCCGTTACCGGTGCAGGACAATCGCCGTCAATGGATGTCACCCTGGTGGGCATCGGGCGCGAACGTGTTCTGAATCGCATTCAACGTGCCATTGATTTTATTAAGGCGTAAAACGCTTAATATTTAATCTGATGACATTGAATTGAAAATTTAATATTGACAGACCAAGGGGCGGAATTTATTATAGCCGCCACTTACGGGGATATAGCTCAGTTGGGAGAGCGCTTGAATGGCATTCAAGAGGTCGTCGGTTCGATCCCGATTATCTCCACCAAATTTTTAAACCTTATCAATGAGTTATCAGTTGGTAAGGTTTTTTGCTTTTTGGTATTGTGCCAATTTTGTGTCAAAAAGTTGAATATTATCTGCATGACTTTTCAAATGCTCAATAGATAGGTGTGCATATTTCCGCACTGTATCTGTTTTAGTCCAACCTCCAAGTTCTTGTAATACATATAATGGATGGCGTGCCTGACATAATATGTCTTGTCGCCCATGTATGTCGCAAGTCATGAAAGTGGAAGTCTTTGATTTTTGCTCGTCGATTAAGGCTTTCCTCAAAGTTCTAAGCCAAATAAAACGCCTTAACGTCCTTAAAAAACACTATTTGCGGGTCGTAATATGCGGAAATTTATCACTTAATGAAAATCTTTTGGGCATTAGCACAATTTATTTATGGTGGATTCTTAGTACCATTGCTATGAGGAAATGAGTGACGTGGAAGAGGTGATTAAGCGGCAGTTAAATAGTGAATTGTCAAAATTGTAAATTATTATTAAACATAGAGAATCTTTGAATTGGGTCACAGACAAAAACCAAAGAAACTCCTATAATTTAAAGAGATTTAGTTATAGGAGTTTTTTATGAAAAAGAGTTTGTTGGTGGCTTTGGTTGGTGCGGTTTTATTGAGTGGATGCGTGAATAAAACAAATACTCTTGATGAGCGAAGTGATTTTTATAAATTGGACAGAACGTGGAATAATTCTCTAACAGGTGATGGGCTTAATAAGTTTAAGTTATTCAAGAAAGATGAGATCTTAATATCCGAGAAAGGCAATCTTAGCATATACGATGACATGTATTCGTTTCGTGTAGACAGTAATGATTCAGCCGGCATTAAAATCCCAACATATAGCGACTTAATTGGTGCGGCTGGCGGTTCGCAGAAGAAAGTTACCGTGGAATCTTATTTGCATATAATGGATGGAGGCAAATATCCTAGAGTGGCGATATATCAAAAACTTTTGGCGAGTAATAATATTGAGTTAAAGGATGGCGAGCGAGTTATTTTGGTTAAGTTTAATTGCCCAACATCTACGCATGATAGAATCACCGGTGAACTGACAAGATTTTACAGCAATGGTCAGTTGGTGTATGGGAAAATATTGGAAGTAATTAACATAAACGGTGGGCAATCTGGAATGATGAGATATTCATCACAAGATGGGAAAAATATTGATATACCGCTGTATGCTTCAAAAGAACAAGCAAATAATAGATCAGATTTGTTTGATAAAGCAAAACAGATTGCTTGTGGATTTTAATCTACTAAGAGCCCGTGAATTTAGCGGGCTTTATTATTGCTATCAAGACAAAATTTGCACCATTTAGACAAGCCGTCAGCATATCTACTGGATGGGTAAAAACTACTTTTCTTTCTATTTTGACCGCACTTTTCACAAACTTTTATGCCGGACATATCATGCGGCATTGGCGCGCCCTCTGTCATACATAAGGAGCACCATTTTGTTAATCCATCAGGCTGATTGGCATTCTTCCCAAATTCGCTTATCGGTTGTACGCGTCGGCAGCCTTGGCATTTTTTAACTGAAATTGATGTCGCCGCTTGGCGTAATTGACTTTGGAGGGAGGTGTTTAATTGCGTTAAGTCGGTGACTTGTCTTTTCAGATCATTAATTTCACCGGTATTAAAAAATACCTCCATTACTGCCTTGTTGAGACTATCTTCCAATTCATGCAACTCGACCGTCTTTTTGTGAATATAGCTGTCTCTTTCTGAAAGTTGGTGTTCGTAGTCTTGTAATTTTGCGACAAGAGCTTCTTTTATTTTGAGGTTGTCTTCATCAATAAAAGAATCTATTGAGGGCTGGCGTTACTAGATATTATGAGACGGTTTGCGGCTGGTGACGAGGTATGTTTAATAAATATTAGTGGTAAGGTTTACACTGATTATCAATGTGCCAATTTTGTGTCAAAAAGCTGATCGGACAAGCGTGTAAATTCAATAAAATAGATTGTATTCAGGTCGTCGGCGTGTTCTAATGTGCCCACGCTAGACAATCACTTCAGTAAGTTAGTTATTTCGGTTCTTCCTCATTCAAGTTTTAAATTTGTGCCTCGAAGATTCAATTTATCCATCTCTGTGTAAGTCAAATCGCTAGCGGTTCGTGCTTAATGTAAGCATACAATTTCATTACTTTAAAAAGGAAGACAACATGTCTAAATTAAACGGCACCGTAAAATGGTTCAATTCAACAAAAGGTTTTGGTTTTATCGCTCCGGCAGATGGTTCTAAAGATGTTTTCGTGCATTTCTCCGGTATCGTCGGTAACAATTTCCGTACCTTAAATGAAGGCGATCGCGTTGCTTTTAACGTACAAGATTCCCAACGCGGACCGACAGCGGTTGAAGTTGAAGTGATTTAATCAAATTTCCAATAAAATAAGCCCTTTATTAAAAGGGCTTATTTTTTATCTGAGGCTTCCCAAGGTTTAAAAAACACTCTGAAAACCCACCGCACTTTTAAGGCTGTTGCGCCAAAAACGTCAGGGTTTCGGCACGGCTTGGGATGGACGGTTGTGCACCTGCGCGAGTTACACTGATTGCCGCAGCCGCGTGGGCAAAACGAATTGCCTCCATCAATGTTTTCCCTTCCAGTAACGCTACCGTTAATGCACCGTTGAACGTATCGCCCGCCGCTGTCGTGTCTTTGGCGACGACGCGAAATCCACGGATTATTTGTCCTCGATTGTTTTCACTCACATAAACGCCATTCGCACCAAGAGTAATGAGCACAATTTGCACGCCCAACTGATGTAACTTTTCTGCCGCCTGCGCTGCCGAGCTTTCATCTTCTACTTTAATTCCCGTCAGAATTTCCGCTTCTGTTTCATTCGGCGTAATCATATATAAATGTCGTAATAATGCCTCCGGCAAAGACTGTGCCGGAGCAGGGTTCAGAATCACTTTCGTACCGTTTTGATGAGCAATGTCCACTGCCTCACAAATCGCCGGCAAGGGCGTTTCCAACTGCATGAGCAAGGCATCCGCTTGACGAATATGATTGGCATAGCGGGCAACGATGTGTTCATCTAAACAGGCATTGGCGCCGGCGGCAATTACAATACTGTTTTCGCCGCTATCCGCCACTTGAATCATGGCGATGCCGGTCATTTCCTGTTCAATACAGCTAATGGTATCGGTGTTTATACCGTCTTGTGCAAAGGCGGTTTTCATCGCCTTGCCGATGTCATCGTTACCGATACAGGCAATAAAATCCACCTGTGTATGCGGATCTTTTAGGCGTGCCGCCGCCACTGCCTGATTAGCACCTTTTCCGCCGTAAGCGATACGATAATCGGAACCACTCAAGGTTTCGCCGGCACGAGCAAAGCGGGGAACGCGAATCACATGATCGACGTTAATACTACCGAGTACAACGAGTTTGGGGCACATAATTCCTCCTGTAAAAAGGAACGCATTAAGCGTTCCTCAAAAACGTTTACGAAAATAACCGCACTTTTATGTGGCGGCACATCATTCGCTGATAACTTTCAGATCCACCGGGATTTTGGCTTCTACTTTTTCACCTTTCATCAGCTTGTCGGCGGTTATCACGCCAAGCTCACCGATAAGTGCGGGCTGTTGAGCGATGGTTGCCGCCATTTTGCCGCTTTTTACCGCTTTCATACCGTCATCCGTGCCATCAAAACCGACCACGAGAACCTTTTTATTGGCGGCGGATAGGGCGCGTAATGCACCGAGTGCCATTTCGTCATTTTGTGCAAATACGGCTTGTACCGTGCCTTTAGATGCAAGCAGATTTTCCATCACATTCAGGCCTTTTGTGCGGTCGAAATCTGCAGGTTGGCTGGCGAGCACCTCAAATTTATGTTCCGCGATTGCCTGCTTAAAGCCTTCCCCACGCTCACGGGCGGCGGAGGTGCCGGCTAAGCCTTCCAATTGAATGACTTTAGCATTGGCGCCGAGTTTTTGCGCGATGAAATCACCCGCCATTTTGCCGCCGGCAATGTTATCGGAAGCAATGTGGCTGACCACTTCACCTTTTGCCGCACCACGGTCTAAAGTGATGACCGGGATTTTATTGCGATTGGCAATGGCAACGGCGTTACTCACCGCTTCCGAATCCGTCGGATTAATCAACAATACTTTTGCACCACGTACCAACAAATCTTCCACATTCGCCAGCTCTTTTGCCGGGTCATTTTGTGAATCCAGTATGACCAACTTGTAACCCAGTTCGTCGGCTTTTTTCTGTGCACCTTCTTTTAAGGAAACGAAAAACGGGTTGTCTAATGTGGATACCGTGAGAGCGATCGTGTCCTGTGCCAGTGCCGAGGTGCTGAAACCCAGTAAAAGTGCGGTGGCTAATGTGGTTAATTTTTTCATATGCTTCTCCTTGAATGTCAATTAACGTTTTTGCTGCCTAAATAGTTATCTGCTAAAACTGCAATCAGAATAACCAATGCTTTTGCTATCATTTGATAGTAAGAGGAAATGTCCAATAAATTCAGGGCATTATTTAAGAAACCGATAATCAGCGCGCCGATGAGTGTTCCCATCACACGTCCTTTACCGCCCATTAAACTGGTGCCGCCCACCACAACCGCCGCGATAGCATCTAATTCGTAAGACACACCGGCAGTAGGTTGCGCGGATGAGAGACGTGAGGTGACGATTAAGCCGGCAAGCGCAGACAAAAAACCGCTGACGGCAAATACGAAAATTTTTACTTTATTCACGTTAATGCCCGACAATTGGGTTGCCGCTTCGTTGCCACCGAGTGCGTAAATATATCGCCCCATTTTGGTGTGTTTTAGCACATACCAAGACACCAGAAACACGATTGCCATGAGCCAAATGGGGAGAGGAATGCCGAACAAATAGCCGGTACCGAGAAAAGCGAAAGTGTCGGCGGTATCGGAAAAGCCGGTGCTAATCGGGCGTCCGTCCGTATAAACCATGGTGACGCCTCGCAATAAGGTCATGGTCACTAAGGTGGCGATGAACGCCTGCACTTTTCCCTTTGCCACAATTACGCCGCTGAGAGTACCGAGTAATGTGCCGATAAGTAATACCATCGGAATAACGAAAATCACCGGCAATTCCGCGCCGATCATGCTTGCTGCGAAGGCACCGGTTAATGCCAGAATAGAACCCACGGAGAGATCAATGCCGGCAATTAAAATGACGAATGTCATGCCCACTGCAATAATCGCATTCACGGACGTTTGGCGCAGAATATTGAGAATATTGTCTACGCTGAAAAAATCGGGATTAATTGCCGATACCACGCCGATGAGCACTAATAAGGCAATAATTGAACGTTGTTCCAGTAAAAATTTGCCTAATTTAACATTGTGTTGCGTAGTCATGTTCTCGCCTCTTATGAATTGAGTTTGCCAATGGCGGCTGCCAATAATTTTTCTTGAGTGGCTTCAGCCCGTTCAAATTCGGCGCTGATACGTCCCTCCCGCATAACCAAAATACGATCGCTCATGCCCAAAACTTCCGGCATTTCGGAAGAGACCAAAATAATACTCATGCCTTCTCCTTTGAATTTGTTAATGAGTTGATAAATTTCCTTTTTCGCACCCACATCTACGCCACGTGTCGGTTCATCTAAAATTAACACCTGCGGGCGGATCATCAAGCCTTTGGCAATGGCGACTTTTTGTTGATTACCGCCGGAAAGCAGACCGACAGGTTGCTCCCGCGTCGGCGTTTTAATGTTAAATAACAAAATAAAATCATCCACCGCCATGCGTTCAGCCGTTTGATTGATATGCAGAGATTTGGCGAAATTGTCTAATGCGGAAAGGGACATATTTTCTTTCACCGACATACCTAAAATCAGCCCATCGCCTTTGCGATCTTCGGAAATATACACAATGCCATTGCGCAGTCCGTCTTGCGGGCAACGGTTCAAAATCGCCCGCTGATTTAGCCGCACTTCGCCCGATTCCCGTGGCAACGCGCCGTAAAGCACTTTCATCAATTCGCTGCGACCGGCGCCCATTAAACCGGAAACACCGAGAATTTCACCGCTACGTAATTCAAAAGACACATCATATATACCGCTGCCACTGAGATTTTTTACGGATAAACGAACATCCCCCGACGTCTGTTCCAAGCGCGGATATTGTTCTTCTAAACGACGACCAACCATCATTTCGATGAGACGATTTTCATCTAAATTTTCTACCGCACTTTCGCCGATAAACTGGCCGTCGCGTAATACGGTGACATCATCGCAAATCTGAAAGATTTCTTTAATGCGGTGGGAAATATACACAATGCCGCGATTGTCCGCCTTGAGTTCGCGGATTACTTTAAATAAGGCTTCCGTTTCCGTGTCGGTGAGGGCGTCGGTGGGCTCGTCCATAATAATCACTTTGGATTCAAAACTAAGGGCTTTGGCGATTTCCACCATTTGTTGTTCACCGATAGAAAGTGCCGAACACAGCGTGTGGCTACTGTGTGTTACGCCTAATCGGGCTAAAAGTTTATCCGCTTCCCGATACATTCGTTGCCAGTCGATAGCACCCCAAGGTTTGGTAAATTCCCGCCCGAGAAAAATATTTTCTGCAATGGTTAAATTGCCTACTAAATTGAGTTCTTGGTGAATAATGCTGATGCCGGCTTCTTGGGAGTCTTTCGGTCCTTTAAATGCCACCGGTTGCCCTAAATATTCAATATTTCCCGCATCTTTGGCGTAAATTCCGGTGAGTACTTTCATCAGCGTGGATTTGCCTGCGCCGTTTTCGCCCATTAACGCCATTGCCCGCCCTGCATATACGGACAAACAGGCGTTGCTTAAGGCTTTCACGCCGGGAAAGGATTTATCAATGCCGCTGATTTTTAACAGAGGTCGCTGCATAATGCCTCCGTCAAAACGGCACGCCGGAGTACAAAATGATATTGGCGTAGGGCGAGCATTCTCCGCTGCGCACGATGGCTTTGCTGTAGGTGGTAGCGCGTTTGAAATCTTCGTGGCTGACATATTCCACGGCGATTTTGTTGCCTTGTTGCTGTTCCAGTTCATGCAGGCGGGCTAAAAGTGCGGTCAGAATTTGGGGATTTTTTTCGTGGATTTCCTGCGCCAGTAACACCCGCTCCACAAACATTTCGCTAAGTATGGCGTTCAGGCAGGCGAGAAAACTTGGGATATTTGGGGTTAAGGCGAGATCAATGCGTTCTATTTGATTAGGGATCGGCAGACCCGCATCGCATAAGGTTAAGCCGTCGGTGTGTCCGAGTGTGGCGATGCAGTGAGACAGTTGCGCGTTGAGAATGACGGTTTTTTTCATTATCCCTCCTTTCGATAAATTGAAAGCAGTGTAGAAGAAATCGCCGAAAAGCGAAAATGGATAAAGCGGGTTTTGTGAAGCAGATCAAAAAACAGTATAGGAATCCGACTGTCCGATCCTGCGGTTTTATAAGAATAAGTTGTGCTAACGGGCAGTTTGTGAAACAATTTGCCGTTATTTGAAGCTAAAAAATTAATAAGATTTAAGGATACGATAGTGATCGATTTCGATGGCTACCGTCCGAATGTAGGCATTGTGATTTGCAACGACAAAGGACAAGTGCTGTGGGCGAAGAGATACGGACAAAATTCCTGGCAATTTCCGCAGGGCGGGATTAATGACAATGAAACGCCGGAGCAGGCAATGTACCGCGAATTGTTTGAGGAAGTGGGTTTAACGCACAAAGATGTGCGGGTGTTGTACGCCTCCAAGCATTGGTTGCGCTATAAATTGCCGAAACGCCTGTTGCGTTATGATTCCAAGCCTATGTGCATCGGACAAAAACAGCGCTGGTTTTTATTGCAACTCATCGGCGACAGTAAAAATATCAATATGCAATGCAGCAAAACGCCGGAATTTGACGGTTGGCGTTGGGTGAGTTTTTGGTATCCCGTGCGTCAGGTGGTGTCTTTCAAAAAAGAGGTGTACCGCAAAGCCATGAAAGAGTTTGCGACGGTATTATTCGATAGCAATAACAAAGGCTTATTGCAATCTGTGGAACAGCGTGAGCCGGAAGAAACTAAGCGCGATTTCCCGTCCAAAAAACATAACAATTCAAAACACGCAAAACGCCCATCATATAAATACAAAGGATAATTATGTTAACCTTTTTTCTCTTTTGCTTACTCGCCGGTTGTATCGCCGGCTTTTTAGCCGGTTTATTCGGTATCGGCGGCGGCTTGGTGATTGTGCCGATGTTGGTTTATTTATTGCCTATCGTCGGCGTGCCCGATTCGTTGTTAATGTCCACCGCACTTGGCACGTCTTTTGCCACCATCGTGATTACCGCATTTTCTTCCGCCCAGCGGCATAACAAGCTCGGCAATGTGGTGTGGTCAACGTTAAAATATTTCGCCCCGGCGTTGATGATCAGCGCTTTTATTTCTGGTCAATATATCAGCAAATTACCGCACGAAATTTCCAGTAAATTATTCGCCTGTTTGGTGGTGTATTTGGCGACGAAAATGGTACTTTCCATTAAACAGAAAAACATCGATCCGAACAAAAAAATTACGCCGTTAGCATCCGTTATCGGTGGTTCGTTAATCGGCATGGCATCCAGCGTAGCAGGCATTGGCGGTGGCGGTTTTATCGTGCCGTTTTTAAACTCGCGCAACGTGGACATTAAAAAAGCCATCGGCACTTCCGCCTTCTGCGGGATGTTGATGGGTATCGCCGGGATGTTGAGCTTTATGGTGAGCGGTTGGAACGCACAAGGTATGCCGTCTTATTCCATCGGTTTTGTGTATTTGCCGGCGGTGTTAGGCATTACCGTCACCTCATTTTTTACCTCCAAACTCGGCGCCAACGCCACCAATAAACTGCCGGTGTCCACCTTGAAAAAAGCCTTTGCCGCCTTTTTAATTGTGGTGGCGATTAATATGTTGTTGAAATAAGGAAAGTTATGAATTCAGATTATCTTGTGTTGCCGCATTTCGATCCCGCCATTTTTGAATTTGGTCCTATCGGCTTACGTTGGTACGGCTTAATGTATCTGCTCGGCTTTATTTTTGCCCGCTGGTTGGGTGTCCGTCGCGCCAAACAACCGAACAGCGGTTGGACTGTCGATCAAGTGGATTCCCTGTTATTTAACGGTTTTATGGGCGTGTTTTTGGGCGGGCGTATCGGCGACGTGTTCTTTTATAACCTCGATCATTTCTTGCAAGATCCGCTGTATTTATTCCGTGTTTGGGAAGGCGGTATGTCTTTCCACGGCGGTTTAATCGGCGTGATTATCGCCATGCTCATCACCTCCAAAGTGCAAAAACGCAGTTTCTGGGCGACGGCGGATTTTGTGGCGCCGTTGATTCCCTTCGGCTTGGGCATGGGACGTCTTGGTAACTTTATTAATCTGGAATTATGGGGGCGCCAAACGGATGTGCCTTGGGCGATGATTTTCCCAACGGATCCGCTCCTGCTGCCACGTCACCCATCCCAGCTTTACGAAGCCTTTTTAGAAGGTTTGGTGCTGTTTTTGATCCTCAATTGGTTCGTTCGCAAACCGCGTCCGATGGGCTCGGTGGCGGGCTTATTCCTTATCGGTTACGGCGTCTTCCGCTTTATTGTGGAATATGTGCGTGAGCCGGACGTAGATCTTTTCCTTGATGTGATCACGCGCGGGCAATTGCTTTGCTTGCCGATGATTCTCGGCGGCATCTTAATCATGCTTTGGGCATACAACAAAAGTGCGGTGAAAAAATGAAACAATATTTAGACTTGTGCCGACGCATTATTGACGAAGGCGTTTGGGTGGAAAACGAACGAACCGGCAAACGCTGTTTAACGGTGATTAACGCCGGTTTAACTTATGACGTGGCAAACAACCGATTCCCGTTGATTACCACCCGCAAAAGCTACTGGAAGGCCGCTATCGCCGAATTTTTGGGCTATATTCGCGGTTACGACAACGCCGCCGATTTCCGCAAGCTCGGTGCCAAAACTTGGGACGCCAACGCTAACGAAAATCAAGCATGGTTAAACAATCCACACCGCAAAGGCAGCGACGATATGGGACGCGTGTACGGCGTGCAGGGCAGACGTTGGCGCAAACCGAATGGCGAACATTTGGATCAATTACGCAAAATCGTCAACAACCTGAGCAAAGGTATCGACGATCGTGGCGAAATTTTGACGTTCTATAATCCGGGCGAATTTGATTTAGGTTGCCTGCGCCCTTGCATGCACACACATACTTTCTCGTTGCTTGGCGATACGCTTTATCTCACCAGCTACCAACGCTCCTGCGACGTGCCGCTCGGTTTGAATTTCAACCAAATTCAAGTGTTCACTTTCTTGGCATTAATGGCGCAGATTACCGGTAAAAAAGCCGGGAAGGCGTTCCACCAAATCGTCAACGCCCATATTTATGAAGACCAGTTGGAACTCATGCGCGACGTACAACTAAAACGCGAACCGTTCCCGTCGCCGCAACTGGAAATCAATCCGGATATTAAATCGCTGGAAGATCTGGAAACTTGGGTCACCATGGACGATTTTAAGGTGACGGGCTACCAATGCCACGAACCGATTAAATATCCGTTTTCTGTGTAACCAAAAAGTACGGTCGATTTTAAAAACGTTTCTAAAACCAACCGCACTTTAACTCCAAATAAACGCAACCATGACCGATTCCCAAAACACCCTTGACGAAAAATTTATGCGCCATGCCCTGATGCTGGCAGACAAAGCCGAAGCCTTGGGTGAAATCCCTGTGGGCGCGGTGTTGGTGAGCGAGGCGGGCGAAATTATCGGCGAAGGTTGGAATCTCTCCATTATTCATTCCGATCCCACCGCACACGCGGAAATCGTCGCCTTGCGCCAAGGCGGGCAAGCGTTGCAAAATTATCGCCTGCTCAACACCACCTTATATGTCACACTCGAGCCTTGCACTATGTGTGCCGGGGCGATTTTACACAGTCGCATTAAACGTTTGGTGTTCGGCGCCGCCGACTACAAAACCGGTGCGGTGGGTTCGCGTTTTCACTTTTTCGATGATTACAAAATGAACCACGTCATCGAAATTACTGCCGGCGTGCTGCAACAAGAATGCAGCGCAAAACTCAGCGCCTTTTTCCAAAAACGCCGCGCTCAACAGAAAGAGGCGAAATTGGCGCAGCAATCGACTTCGGAAAACGTGCCTGACGCCTAAAAAGTGCGGGCGTTTTTCAATACCCCTCGTTAAATTGCCCGCAGAGTGATACAATCGCCGGTCAATTTTATTAGCCAAAAGAGAGAGTCTATGTCCCGTCAGAAAAAGACCCGTCGCCTTACGGATATTATGCCGACCCGAAAATCCGATAAGAAACCGGAGCCGTCGCATTCCGGTCGCAAAGCCACGCGTTATGAACTGGATGCGAAAGCCCGTGAAGAAAAGAAAAAACGCAAACACAAAGGCTTGAGTTCCGGTTCCCGTCACAGCGCGGCGGAAAATAAAGCGACGAATCAAGTAAAGGAAGTGCAGGATCCGCGCCTTGGCAGCCGTAAAAAAGTGCCGTTGATGGTGGAATTTGTGAATAAACCGCAAAAAGATCAAACTATTGCGGCGCCGAAGTCCGAACCGAAAACCAAATTGGATCCGATGCGGGAATTAGAACAATTGGAAAATAACGAATGCCTGAATCAGTTGTTGGATCAGTTAGAGGAAGGTAAAAAACTGTCTGCCGAAGATCAGCAATTTGTGGATGAATGTTTGGCGCGCGTCGAGCAATTAATGACCGAATTGGGTATTGCGGAGGACGACGAAAACACCGAAGATTTATACCGCACTTTCGAGCGAATCGACATCAATCAATTCAAATAACGCCTTTAAACTATGTGGAAAACCTTTTTATTCATTGCGGCAGTGGTGATCATTGCAGGCATGATCGGCTATGCCGTGTATTTGTTGCTTGCCCTGCAAAAACAGAAAAAAGCCTTGCAACAGGCGCGCCGAAACCGCATCAATCGCATTAAAGAAAGCCTTGATATTATCGCCAAAGCCATGCTGAACGGCGATTGTAATTTGTCGGAAGGCGTGTTGCGTTTGAAAATGTTGCTGGAGCCCGTGGGCATGCGTCTTAAAAATTATTCCGCCATGTGGCAACTGTATGAAACGGTGGAGGATATGCCGACGCACGAAGCGCGTAAAGAATTGAAAAAGAACGAAAGAATGCGTTTGGATTTGCGTCGCGAAAGTGCCGAAGCGGAGCTTGAAAGTAACATTAAGTTGGAGTTGAATCGGCTATTGAGCGAGATTCAAACATTATAAAAAGTGGGGAACATTTAATGTCCGAGATTATTTGGGATTTGGCATTAATTCAAAAATATAACCAATCCGGCCCGCGCTATACCTCTTATCCGACGGCGCTGGAATTTAATGAAAATTACACTAACGACAACTTCATCGCCGCGGCGCAACGGTATCCCGAGCGCCCGTTATCCTTATACGTCCACATTCCCTTTTGCCACAAACTTTGCTATTTCTGTGCGTGCAATAAAGTCATCACGCGCCATCAACACAAAGCGGATATTTATCTGGATTTTCTGGAACGGGAAATAAAAGAGCGGTCGAAATTATTTGTAAATCGTGTGGCGACCCAAGTGCATTGGGGCGGCGGTACGCCGACCTATTTAACGGAGGCGCAATCCGCCCGTTTAATGCAAATGCTGCGCGATCATTTCCATATCGCCGACAACGCGGAAATCAGTATTGAGATGGATCCGCGCGAAATCGAGCTTTCCATGTTGGAACATTTGCGCAAAATCGGCTTTAACCGTATCAGCATGGGTGTGCAGGATTTCAACAAAGAGGTGCAGAAAGCGGTTAATCGCGAACAGGACGAAGCCTTTGTCAACGCTCTGTTGGTACGCGCCCGCGAGCTGGGTTTTCAATCCACCAATCTGGATTTGATTTACGGCTTACCGTTCCAAACAGTTGAGAGTTTTATGTTCACGTTGCAAAAAGTGATTGAGCTCAATCCCGATCGCTTAAGCGTGTTCAACTACGCCCATTTGCCAAGTCGTTTTGCCGGGCAGGCGAAAATCAAAGATTGGCAGTTGCCGAAACCGGAAACCAAGCTGGACATTCTGCAAAAAACCATCGAAACCTTAGGCAACGCCGGCTATAAATTCATCGGTATGGATCACTTTGCCAGACCCGACGACGAACTTGCCATTGCGCAACAAAAGGGCGTATTACATCGTAATTTCCAAGGTTACACCACACAGGAAGAATGTGATTTACTGGGCTTGGGCGTATCGGCAATCAGCTTGTTGGGCGACACTTACGCGCAAAATCAAAAGGATTTGAAAGCATATTACACGGAAGTGGATACCCACGGCATTGCGTTGCACAAAGGCTTGGCGATGACGAAAGAAGATTGCTTGCGTCGTGATGTGATTAAACAGTTGATTTGTAACTTTAAACTGGCGTATGCGCCGATTGAGCGGCAATACGACATTCATTTCAAACAGCACTTCGCCGAAGATTTAGCCTTGCTGGCACCTTTGGCTGCGGATGGTTTGTTAGAGATTGGGGACGAGCAAATTACCGTATCCGCCAGAGGACGTTTGTTGATTCGCAATATTTGTTTGTGTTTCGATACCTATTCCCGCGCGCAAGCGAAACAACAGCAGTTTTCTAGGATTATTTAATGTGTAGGGTGGGCTTGCCAGCCCACCATAGAGTAATCTGGTGCTTTCGGTGGGTTAGCAAACCCACCCTACGTCAACAAAAGTGCGGTTGAAATTCACTGTAAATTTCAACCGCACTTTTTTATGCTCATCAACCCGCCAAACTCAATTCAAATACCGATTTCTTCGGATTCAAGCGGAAGCCTTCCTGTTCCAGCAAATGATGTTGCTGATTATCTTGTTCGATCACTAAACGGGTAGATTGGGTGTAGCTCACGAATTCTTTGGCTTTGGCGATAAGTGCGGTGTAAATGTTGTTCGTTTGATTGCCGTTGCGTACGAAAATATCCGTTAATTGCCAATAACGTTGTAATTGAAGCGAGGAAAGACGCGGGTAAAGCTGAATAAAACCGACTGCCTGTTGGGATTGATCGAGGGCGAGAAAAAAAATGCTTTCGCCGAAACGAATACGATTGGAAAGAAAAGTCAGCGTGCGCTCGGGGTTTTCCGCCATGCCGTGGGAAAGACGATATTCTTCAAATAACGGCAGGAGGCTTTCTACGTTCCATTGTTCAGCTTTAAAAATTTTAATCATGAGGCAATCGGTCATTTTTTGTTAAATTTATACAGTAGATTGTATCTTTTTACCCCAAAAGAATCATCTGTTGCAAAGAAAATTTTTTAGAACGGTAATTTTTTTACCGAAAAAGCAGATGTTTTTTGGTATAGTAAGCGCAGTTTTTATTCAATTAAATTAAGGAGAAAAAAATGGCTCGTCGTCCTTTAGTTATGGGTAACTGGAAATTAAACGGTAGTAAAGCGTTCACCAGAGAATTAATTACCGGCTTAAAAGAAGAGTTACACGGCGTGACCGGCTGTGATGTGGCAATTGCCCCGCCGGTGATGTATTTGGCGGAAGCGGAAAAACTATTATCCAACTGCGGTTGTAGCTGCGGTGGCGAAAATATCATTCAATTAGGCGCGCAAAACGTTGATGTGAACGTGAAAGGCGCATTTACCGGTGACATTTCCACCGAAATGTTAAAAGACTTCGGCGCGAAATACATCATTATCGGTCACTCCGAACGTCGCACTTATCACAAAGAAAGCGATGAATTCGTGGCGAAAAAATTCGGTGCGTTAAAAGAAGCGGGTTTAGTGCCGGTGTTGTGTATCGGTGAATCCGAAGCGGAAAACGAAGCGGGTAAAACCGAAGAAGTGTGCGCCCGTCAAATTGATGCGGTGATCAATCTGTTAGGTGTGGAAGCCTTCAACGGCGCCGTCATTGCTTACGAACCGATTTGGGCAATCGGCACTGGCAAATCCGCCACTCCGGCACAAGCGCAAGCGGTACACGCGTTCATTCGCGGTCACATTGCGAAAAAATCCCAAGCGGTTGCCGATCAAGTGATCATTCAATACGGCGGTTCCGTTAACGATGCCAACGCAGCGGAATTATTCACCCAACCGGATATTGACGGTGCATTAGTGGGCGGCGCGTCCTTAAAAGCCCCGGCATTTGCGGTGATCGTAAAAGCGGCGGCAAAAGCCAAAAATTAATTTAATTTTGCCTTTGAAGGGTCGGTATTTGCCGACCCTTTTCATTTTCAGATTTCACAAACTTCCGCTATAATGACCGCACTTTTTTAACCTGAAATTAAAGGAATTTCTCATGCAAAATCCAAAAGATGATGTGCTTTACGCGCCGGTAGAATGGGTCGATCACAGCGCAGGCTACACCGATATTTGTTACCACAAATCCACCGACGGCATTGCCAAAATCACCATTAATCGCCCGGAAGTGCGCAACGCGTTTCGTCCGCAAACCGTGAAAGAAATGATTAACGCTTTTGCCGATGCGCGTTTCGACGAAAAAATCGGCGTTATCGTGCTCACCGGTGAAGGTGAAAAAGCCTTCTGTTCCGGCGGTGACCAAAAAGTGCGCGGCGATTACGGCGGTTATAAAGACGACAGCGGCGTGCATCATCTGAACGTATTGGATTTCCAACGTGACATTCGTACCTGTCCGAAACCGGTGGTGGCGATGGTGGCAGGCTATGCTATCGGCGGCGGTCATGTGTTACACATGATGTGCGATCTCACCATTTCCGCCGATAACGCTATTTACGGACAAACCGGTCCGAAAGTGGGCTCCTTCGACGGTGGCTGGGGCGCAAGCTACATGGCGCGTATCGTCGGTCAGAAAAAAGCGCGCGAAATTTGGTTCTTATGCCGTCAATACAATGCGCAGGAAGCGTTGGACATGGGCTTGGTGAACACCGTCGTGCCTTATGCCGATTTGGAAAAAGAAACCGTGCGTTGGTGTCGTGAAATGTTACGCAACAGTCCGATTGCCTTGCGTTGCCTGAAAGCGGCGTTAAACGCGGACTGCGACGGTCAATCCGGCTTACAAGAACTCGCCGGCAATGCCACCATGTTGTTCTACATGACCGAAGAAGGGCAGGAAGGCCGCAACGCCTTCAATGAAAAACGCACCCCGGATTTCGGCAAATTTAAACGTAATCCTTAAGCGAAAAGTGCGGTTGAAATTCACAGTGTTTTTGACCGCACTTTTTATTTCTCCCGTTCCATCAGGCAAGGTGAAAAATGACTTCCTCAGATAAATTAGATTGTACCGTGCAAAAGCGCCGTTATTCCCTTTATCGCTATTCCATTCCCGTCGATTCCCAACTGATTCTGCGCAACCGCTTTTTGAAAAAGCGCGAAGGCTTGTTGGTGAAAGTGTGCTGCGGGGAACATGAAGGTTGGGGGGAAATTGCGCCGTTGCCGGAATTTAGCCTGGAAACCTTAGACGAAGCGCAGGCGCAGGCGATTGCATGGCTGAAAAAATGGGATGAAGCGCGCAGTTGTAACGTTAAACTTGAGCTAACGGGGTTGTATCCTTCCGTGGCGTTCGGGTTAAGTTGCGCCTTGGCGGAAATGAAAGAAAAATTAGGCGAGGAAGGTAACTATCAGGTGGCGCCGTTGTGTTACGGCGATCCTGACGAGCTCTATGAGCCGTTGAATCAAATGCAGGGCGAAAAAGTGGCGAAAATAAAGGTGGGGATGTATGAAGCCAACCGCGACGGCATGATCGCCGATATGTTGCTGGAAGCCATTCCCGACTTGCAACTGCGTTTGGATGCGAATCGCAGTTGGACGCCGGCAAAAGCGCAGTTATTCGCTAAATATGTCAAACCGGAACATCGCGCACGCATCCAATTTTTGGAAGAACCGTGCAAAACCCGCGACGAAAGTCGTCAATTTGCCCGTGAAACCGGCATTAATATCGCCTGGGACGAAAGCGTGCGCGAGCCGGATTTTCGTGTGGAAAAAGAACCGCACTTGGCGGCGCTCGTGATTAAGCCAACCTTGGTGGGTTCTATCGAACGCTGTGTTGAGCTGATTGAACAGGCGCACGCTTTGGGAATTAAGGCGGTGATCAGTTCCAGTATTGAAAGCAGTTTCGGCTTAACCCAATTGGCACGCATGGCGCAGCAATACACGCCGAATGTGACGCCAGGCTTGGACACCTTGAGTTTGATGGATTATCAAATGGTGAGAACCTGGCCGGGCTCTGATTTGCCGCTGGTCGGGTTGGATTCGGAATTCGTCACCGAAGTGAAATGGGATTAAAGTGCGGTCAATTTTTCCGACGTTTTTTACAGAGGCATTTTCACAGATTAGACCAGCCCAAAGTGAAAAGCCATTATAATGCGCAACAATGAAAAGGAGTACAATATGTCATCAAAATACAACATTTTGCTGTTAAATGGTCCGAACTTGAATATGTTGGGTGTGCGTGAGCCGGCCCATTACGGGCATTTGTCTTTAGGCATGATCGAAGCCAAAATGCACCAACTGGCAGGACCGCAAGGCGTGGCATTAACCTGCTTTCAAGCTAATAGCGAAGAAAAGCTCATCGAACAAATTCACCAAAGTTTTCAAAAAATTGACTTTATCATCTTCAATCCAGCTGCCTACACCCATACCAGTGTCGCTCTGCGCGATGCCTTATTGGCGGTAGCCATTCCCTTTGTAGAAGTGCATTTATCGAACATTCACAAACGTGAGCCGTTCCGTCATCATTCCTATTTCAGCGATGTGGCGGAAAGCGTGATTTGCGGTTGTGGCGCACAAGGTTACGAATTTGCTTTGCAGTTTGCGTTAAATTACCTGGCAGACCATGAAAACTCCACGAAAATTGACGAAAAATAGCAGAATTTTGTCGCCAAAATGATTATTTTCAGGTAATCTCTCGGGCGAAAATTTAAACTTAATCCTGACCGCACTTTTTTCATGAAAAGTGCGGTCGAAATTTGCATCTTTTAGGAAACAATTATGGACATTCGTAAAATTAAAAAATTAATCGAACTTGTTGAAGAATCCGGCATTATGGAGCTTGAAATCTCCGAAGGTGAGGAATCGGTTCGTATTAATCGCGGTTCGCCGGCATCCGTTCAATATACCGTGCCGGTAGCGGCACCGGCACCGGTTGCTACACCGGCACCGTCCGCGCCGGCAGTTAGCGCAGCGCCTGCGGCGGCACCTGCGGCAACGGAAGACGTTGCCGGCCATAAAATCCGTTCTCCGATGGTAGGTACTTTCTACCGCAGTCCAAGTCCTGAAGCCAAAGCCTTTGTTGAAGTGGGGCAAACCGTAAAAGTGGGCGATGCGCTTTGTATTGTTGAAGCCATGAAAATGATGAACCGCATCGAAGCGGATAAAGCAGGTGTCGTTAAAGCTATTCTGGTCAATGATGGTGATCCTGTTGAATTCGATGAGCCGTTAATTGTTATCGAATAATTAGCACAACAGCCCCTGATTTAAACAAAGAATGGATTGATTATGTTAGAAAAAGTTGTTATTGCCAATCGCGGTGAAATCGCACTGCGAATTTTGCGCGCCTGCAAAGAATTGGGCATTAAAACCGTTGCGGTACATTCCACCGCCGACCGTGAATTGAAACACGTTCTGCTTGCCGATGAAACCGTGTGTATCGGTCCTGCACAATCAGCAAAAAGTTATTTAAATATCCCGGCGATTATCGCTGCCGCCGAAGTGACCGGCGCCGATGCGATCCACCCGGGGTATGGTTTCCTTTCCGAAAATGCCGATTTCGCCGAACAGGTGGAAAGTTCCGGCTTTATCTTTATCGGTCCGACCGCCGATGTGATCCGTTTAATGGGGGATAAAGTATCCGCCATTAACGCCATGAAAAAAGCCGGTGTGCCTTGCGTGCCGGGCTCCGATGGTCCGTTAAGTTCCGATATCGCGAAAAACAAAGAAATCGCCAAACGTATCGGCTATCCGATCATTATCAAAGCCTCCGGCGGCGGTGGCGGTCGCGGTATGCGCGTGGTGCGTAGCGAAGACGCGTTGGAAGAATCCATTGCGATGACCAAAGCGGAAGCGAAAGCCGCATTCAACAACGACATGGTTTACATGGAAAAATATTTGGAAAATCCACGTCACGTGGAAATCCAAGTGTTAGCCGACACCCACGGTAACGCCGTCTATCTTGCCGAGCGTGATTGCTCCATGCAACGTCGCCACCAAAAAGTGGTGGAAGAAGCGCCTGCACCGGGCATTACCGAAGAAGTCCGTCGCGACATCGGCTCCCGTTGTGCGAAAGCTTGCGTTGAAATCGGCTATCGTGGTGCGGGCACCTTTGAATTCCTGTATGAAAACGGTGAGTTCTATTTCATTGAAATGAACACCCGTATTCAAGTGGAACACCCGGTGACCGAAATGATTACCGGTGTGGATTTGGTGAAAGAGCAGTTGCGTATTGCTTCCGGCTTGCCGATTTCCTTCAAACAGGAAGACATCAAAGTGAAAGGGCACGCCATTGAATGCCGTATCAATGCGGAAGATCCGAAAACCTTCCTGCCATCGCCGGGCAAAGTGGCACACCTGCACTCCCCGGGCGGTTTGGGCGTGCGTTGGGATTCCCACATTTATGCAGGCTACACCGTTCCGCCGCACTATGATTCCATGATCGCGAAGCTCATCACTTACGGCGATACCCGTGAAGTGGCGATTCGTCGCATGCAAAATGCCTTGTCGGAAACCATCATCGACGGAATTAAAACCAATATCCCATTGCATGATTTGATTTTAGATGATGAAAACTTCCAAAAAGGTGGTACCAATATCCACTATTTGGAGAAAAAATTAGGCATGCACGAATAAGTAGCCGATTTTCATTCAATTTAATCTCATAAAGTGCGGTAGAAATTCTCGGTGTTTTTTTACCGCACTTTATTGATTTTCAATAAACGCGTTTTGTTTATTGTTTTAAACCGTTAAGCGGTTATTTCCACTTAAAATTTCAGCATTTATAAAAAATTTAGTGGCTTTATGGGCATAGTTATGCCGTTTCTTTTTTTATTTCTAAGGAGTTTTTTATGAGTCATTTTAAACGCTCAGTCTCAAAATTAAGTCTTATTGTATTAACTTCATTAACTGTCGCTGCGTGTGGAAGCGGTGGCGGTGGAAACAATTCTTCTCCAAGTCAGCCGTCACAGCCGTCACAGCCGTCACAGCCGTCACAGCCGTCACAGCCGTCACAGCCGTCACAACCACACCCAAGTCCAGTACCTAACCCTGCTCCTGTAGTTAGTACCGGTTTTGTGTTTTCAATTTCCGAACAAGGTGATGCACAAAAAATAGCGATCAATAGCAATTCGGATTTGAAAGCTTTGGATATTGATGGACATAAGATTAATTTACTTGAAAATTCTAAATATTATGTTGTTACCGGAGTGAATGAAACACTTTATCAGTACGGCTATTTATCTTCCCAAGCAGATGAATTACCTAATGATCAAGTATTTTATAATGGCCAAACTGCCAAAGATGTACCTAGTGCAGGTGAAGTGAGTTATTCAGGTAGTGTAGTTATAGCGGGTCAAAAAACTAATGGCGATCCTATCGGTGTTGGTACTGAAGTCACAACGGGTAAGGCACAAATGCGGGTGGATTTTGCTTCCAAAAAATTAGATGGCAGATTTACTTTTGAACCTAATACGTTAGAACGTACAGAAAACCTATTTGATCCTCAAGTGGTTAATATGACAGCAAATATTTCTAATAACGGTTTTACAGGAACAGCTAAATCGAATCATTTATCCGGTGATGCAGTCGTAGAGGGAAAATTCTATGGCGATAATGCGGAAGCATTAGCCGGGGCATTTTATAGATCAGGAGATAAGCCTTGGTATGGCGCATTCGGTGCAAAAAAAGATAACAGCACTAAAGCTAATCCATAATTCTTAGTAAAAAACATAAAGCAAGCTGCGGCTTGCTTTATTCATTTCTACAAATTTATACGCAATGAAACTGAATTATCCTTTTTTCTCTTTTGTTTTGGCAATGACGGCAGCAAATGTTGCATTTGCAGAAGAAAGAGCTGAGCCAAAAAATAACTTGCCGGAAGAGCGGATTCAGGAGGCGAAGCCCCAGCTTGCACAGCCTCAGCCTATTCAGCAAGAGGGCGATAATAAACACACCCTTTCCATCACCAAAGAAGAACTGGCGAAACATCCCGATTTAATTATTCGCGGGTTGATTCCGGCGGTGTTGCAGAATAATTCGGAAGCGGTGGAATTGCTGTTGCCGCTATACAAAAATCTGCCGCAGCAGGATCCGTTTTTGCTCACTTGGGCGGAGGCTATTATGGACGTTAAGCAAGGTGATTATGCCCACGCGGTGCAGGAATATCGTAACCTGTTTGCGCAACGCCCCGACATTTTGCAGATCCGTTATCAGTTAGCCCACGCGTTATTTTTGAATAACGATAACGAAGCGGCGAAAGATCAATTCCAAAAACTCCGTTCAGAAGTCAATGACGGGCAAGCGCAGCAGATGATCGATCAGTATTTGACGGCGATTAACCGACGCGACCAATGGAAAATCAGCGGCGGAATCAGCTTTTTAAATGAATCGAACGTCAACAATGCGCCGAAAGCAGGCACCCGTATCGGCGGTTGGTCGGCATGGCAAAGAGAATCGGCGCATGGGCTTTCTTACTATCTCAGCAGTGAAAAGAAATGGTCATTGCCGAAAAATTTCTTTGCCAAAGTGATTTTGGACGGGCAAGGTAAATATTACTGGGATAACAAAAAATATAACGAATTCAATGCGCGTGTCGGCGCGGGCTTGGGTTACCAAACGGCAAACAGCGAAGTCGTTTTCCTGCCGTTTACCGAACGACGCTGGTATGCCGGCGGTTCTTCCGGTAGCGATGCCTTGAAACAATTTTCTAAAAATTCCGGCGTGCGTTTAGAGTTCAGCCATTGGCTCAATAAAACGTGGCAAATTTCCACCGCACTTGAATACGGTGAACAGCGTTATGTGAAGCGTAAACATTTAAACGGCAATAATTATTTGTGGTCGAATACCTTGTTATTCCTGCCATACAGCGGACAATATTGGTTCGCCGGGGTGGATTACAACCGCGAAAATACCCGCGATCGGGATAACGCCTATCAGCGCAAAAATATCCGTTTGGGCTGGGTGCAGGAGTGGCCGTTGGGTATTTCCAGCCGCATTTCCCTTGCCTATGCCAGACGCACCTATAAAGACATTGATTTCTTTAGCATTCGTCAGAAAAACAATGAATACCAGTCCAATCTCACCCTGTGGCACCGAAACCTGTACTTTTTTGGTATCACGCCGAAATTAACCTGGTCGTACCAAAAAAACGACGGCAATCATCCGTTTTATCGTTATGATAAAAACCGAATTTACTTAGAAATGAGTAAAACCTTTTAGATTTCAACGAAGGATAAGGTAATGGATTTACAACAACGTTATAAACAAGCCACCAAAGAAGCCCGTTGGGCATTAGGTTTAACCTTGTTTTATGTGATCGGTTGGTGCTTGTGCGCCTATTTGCCTAAAGACACGCACGGCCCCATCGGCTTCCCGCTCTGGTTTGAACTCGCCTGCATTTACCTGCCGATTCTGTTTATTGTGGTGGCGTACTGGCTGATTAAAATTGTCTTTCAGGATATTCCGCTGGATGTGGAACAAAAAACACAACATTCGACAACGGAGCGTCACTCATGAATCTTGGGATTGTTTTTCCGCTCATCATTTATTTGGCGTTTGTGTTCGGCGCCGCCATTTATGCTTATGTGAAACGCCAAAAAGGCGGCGATTTTCTTTCCGAATATTATGTGGGTAATCGCTCCATGACGGGCTTTGTGCTCGCCATGACTACGGCTTCCACCTATGCCAGCGCCAGTTCTTTTATCGGCGGACCGGGTGCCGCGTACAAATACGGCTTGGGCTGGGTTTTACTTGCTATGATTCAAGTGCCGGCGGTGTGGTTGGCGCTTGGCGCCTTGGGGAAAAAATTCGCCTTGCTTTCCCGCGAAACCAATGCCTTGACAATCAATGACTTATTGCTTTATCGCTACAAAAACAAATACTTGGTGTGGATCGCCTGCGTGGCGTTGTTAATCGCTTTCTTTGCCGCCATGACCGTGCAATTTATCGGCGGCGCCCGTTTATTGGAAACCACCATCGGCATTCCTTACACCCAAGCTTTGTTGATTTTCGCCTTAACCGTGGGAATTTACACCTTTATCGGCGGCTTCCGCGCAGTAGTGTTAACGGACACCATTCAAGGCACGGTGATGATTTTAGGCACGATTGTCTTGCTGGGCGGTGTGATTTACCAAATAGGCGGCGTGGAAAGTGCGGTCAAAAAATTAACTGAAATTGATTCGAGCCTTGTCAGCCCATACGGACCGAACGACATGCTGGATTTCCAATTTATGGCGTCCTTCTGGATTTTGGTGTGTTTCGGCGTGGTGGGCTTGCCGCACACGGCGGTGCGTTGCATGGCGTTTAAAGACAGCAAAGCGTTGCATAACGGCATGCTCATCGGCACCATCGTGTTGACGATAATCATGTTCGGTATGCACTTGGCGGGTGCATTGGGGCGCGCTGTAGTGCCGGATTTAACGGTATCGGATAAGGTGATTCCAAGCCTGATGTTGCAGGTGTTACCGCCGATCATTGCCGGGATTTTCCTTGCCGCGCCCATGTCGGCGATCATGTCCACGGTGGACGCGCAATTAATTCAATCTTCCTCCATTTTTGTGAAAGACTTGTACTTGGCGGCAAAACCGCAGGCGGCGCAAAATCAAAAACGCATCGGACGGATTTCGTCATTAATTACCTTAATTTTGACCGCACTTTTAATCTTCGCTTCCCTCAATCCGCCGGATATGATCATCTGGCTGAACCTGTTTGCCTTCGGCGGGCTTGAAGCGGCATTTTTATGGGTAATCGTGCTCGGGCTCTACTGGGACAAAGCCAACGCCTTCGGCGCTATCAGCTCTATGTTGGTCGGTTTGGTCTCTTTTATTTTATTAACCCAATTCGGTATTAAACTCTTAGGCTTCAACCCAATTGCCCCAGCGTTAGTGTTCGGTTTGATCGCGTTTTTGGTGGGGAATAAAGTGGGGGAAAAACGTTCATAAAGTGCGGTTGCTTTTTCCGGCGTTTTTTATGTGAAGCGGGCAGTGTTGCCCGCTTTTGTTTTTTTATTTATCCATCACGGCGGATTTGAATTTTTGATATTCGCCGATGAAATCCTTACGCAGTAAGAATAGCGCGATCACATTAGGAATGACCAAGAAACCCACGGCAATGTCCGCCATTAACCAAATCACCGGAATTTCCATGTTGACGGCAATGAGCGGCGGTAAAAAATAGAACCATTTGATGATTCTTTCCCATTTGTCGCCGAATAAATAGTTAATGGACGTGCGATATTTAATGAAGGAGCCCAGATATGAGGTAAACAGAATTAACGCCACGCCGAGGGTGAGAATATGCACGATAAACGGTGGCCAAACTTCCGCTAAGGCGGCAAAGACAATTTGAATGCCTTGGTATTCGGCGTTTTGCCACATTCCGGAAGTGAGCACGGCGAAAGCGGTGAAATTACAGGTAATCATGGACACAAAGAAGACTTCCACAGCACCCCATAAGCCTTGGCGGAAAGCGTAATCGACGTTTGCCGTGGCGTGCACGGTTGCGGATGTCCCCATCCCGGCTTCATTGGTGAAAATACCACGACTTGCCCCTTTGCTGATTGCCATCATGATGGTGGAGCCCACAAAACCGCCAGCGGCAGGCGCGGGAGCAAAGGCGTAGTGAAAAATATCCATAATCACTTGAGGGATGGCTTGGTAGTTATCAATAATCACCCAAGCGGTGCCGATGAAATAAGCGAGGGTAATCGGTGGCAGGGCGAAGGTGCAGAATTTCCCTAAGCCTGCCAAGCCTTTTAAGATGACAAAGGCGCCGACCAACACAATGCCGATACCCACCACAATGGTCGGCGTTTCAAAAGTGTAGTGAATGACTGCCGCCATGGTGTTGGTTTGTACGAAGCAGGCATCGGTGGTGACCAGAATCATTAAGGCGAAGGCGTATAATGAAGCTAGGGGCGCCCATTTTTTACTTAATCCGCGTTTGATGTAGTGCATCGGTCCGCCGTAATACTCGCCGTTTTCGCCTTTTACCCGATAATGGACGGCAAGCGTCACTTCCACCATTTTGGTCAGCACACCCACGGTGGCAATCATCCACATCCAGAAAATCGCTCCCGGGCCACCGATGGCAATGGCGGCAGCCACACCGGCAATGGTACCCGCGCCCAATGAGCCGGAAAGCACCGTTGCCGCCACTTCAATGGATTTCAAGGATTTATTCGAGGTCGCTTCTCCGGTAGTATTTTGTTTATGTTTTCCGGCGAGGGTGCCGATGGTATAGCGATAAATTTTCCCTAAACCAAAAATCTGGAAAAATTTCAGCCGAATACTAAAGTCAAGACCAATACCGATCAGCAAAACAAACAGCGGACCGCCCCATAAAAATTCAAATATGTCTAAGATGTTTTGCAACATAGGATGCTCCTTGAATTACTTGAGAGGGTGGAAGCGGGGATAAGCGCTATTTATTTCTGCCTAACCACACAATTTGTTCATAAATATCCGGTGATGTGTCGCCTTCGGTGCTGACCATAAATACACGGGCGTTTTCATCCAGTTCGAGCTGTCGGCAAAGGGATTGATATTCCGTATTGGATTTCAGTTCATAGAGCAAACCTAAGCCGATAGCGCCGGATTCGCCAGAAATATAAGCCGGATCCGTATGTGGACGTGGCGCGGCGGCAATGCGCATCCCGTTGGCGGCAAGTTGGTCATCGGCAGAAATAAACACATCGGCATAGTCGCGAATAATCGGCCAGCTCACCGTATTCGGCTCACCACACGCCAAGCCCGCCATAATGGTTTGCATATCCCCGCCCACATTGTGCGGTAGGTTGTCATTGGCACAGGCGGATTGGTATAAACAGTTGGCTTGATGAGGCTCAACCACGATAATTTTCGGCATGTTTTCTTTCATCTGTTCAACGAAAAAGCCCATAATCGCCCCGGCAAATGAACCCACACCCGCTTGCAAAATGATATGTGTCGGCAATTGCGGTAACTGTTCAAAGGCTTCATTTGCCAAGGTGAGATAGCCTTGCATAATCCAAGTCGGAATTTCTTCATAGCCATCCCAGGCGGTGTCTTGCAAAATCACCCAACCGTTTTCCTGCGCCAGTCGATTTGCCATGCGCACGGCATCATCGTAATTCAAATCGGTAATGGTGCATTGTGCGCCGTGATTACGGATATTCTGCGCCCGAATTTCAGAGGAGCCTTTCGGCATTAGCACCACGGCTTTCAAACCCAGTTGTTCTGCCGCCCATGCCACGCCGCGTCCGTGATTGCCATCCGTCGCGGTCACCAAAGTAATATCGCCGATTTGCGCTTTCACTTCCGGTGAGGCAAGTTCGGCAAAACTTAATTCGTTAATGTCGCGTCCTAATTTTTGTGCTAAATATTTGCCCACGGCAAAAGAGCCACCCAAGCCTTTAAAAGCATTTAAGCCGAAACGTTCGCCTTCATTTTTCACATAAATCGCTTGAACCCCGAGTTTTTGGCTTAAATGCGGCAAGCTGATTAAAGAGGTGGGATGATAGTTTTCACATTTGCGGTGAAATTGATTGGCTTCCTGCGCAACGGCACGGTTCACAAAATCCAGTTTTGTGCCTTCCGCGTAAGTTTTTTTCATTTGATTAAATTTGATTAGCATTTTTGCGCTCATGATGTGCTCCTGTCAGATAAAAAGGGTTGTTGAGCGGTATTATGCCGAGGGCAAACATAAAATGTGGCGCAAATTTGTTGTGCTATTTGCATTTTTTAGGAAATATTCATGCTAAAATCGCAACAATGTTGCAAGTGTGATGGAGATCACAGAGAAAATGGATTATTTTGATAAAAAAATTCTCACCGAATTACAGAAAGACAATCGCATTTCCCAACGGGATTTAGCCTATAAAATCAATTTATCCGCTTCCGCCATTAACCGCCGCATTGCCGCTATGGAAAAAGCGGGTATCATTAAAAACAGCGTCACCCTCGTGGATGCACAGAAAGTCGGGCGACCGATTACGGTGATTGCCGAAGTGACGCTGGATAACGAACGGTTGGATTTGCTGGAAGAAGCGAAAAAACGCTTTGTAAAATGTCCGCAAATTCAACAGGTTTATTATGTGACGGGAGAATTTGATTTTTTGTTGATTTTCAGCGTGCGTGACATGGCGGAATACGAACAGTTGACCCGCGAATTGTTTTTTGCCTCAGGCAATATTAAACATTTCCGCACGCTGGTGTCATTGCAAAATGCGAAGCAGGAATTGGCGGTAATCGTGGAATAAAAAACACCTCAGAAAACAACCGCACTTTTATCAATTAAACGAAGGAATAAACATGGCTTGGATTCAAATTCGCCTGAATAGTACCAACGAAAAGGCAGAGCAAATCAGTGATTTTTTAGAGGAAATCGGTTCGGTGTCGGTGACCTTTATGGACAGTCAGGACACGCCGATTTTTGAGCCGTTGCCGGGGGAAACCCGCTTGTGGGGCAACACGGATGTGATTGCTTTATTTGATGCGGAAACCGATATGAAAGCGGTGGTGGAGGCGCTTAAGCAGGCGAAACACCTGGACGAGCATTCCGCCTACAAAATCGAGCAAATCGAAGACAAAGATTGGGAGCGCGAATGGATGGATAATTTCCACCCGATGCAATTCGGCAAACGGTTATGGATTTGTCCGAGTTGGCGCGATGTGCCCTATCCGAATGCGGTGAACGTGATGCTTGATCCGGGCTTGGCCTTCGGCACGGGGACGCACCCGACCACCGCCCTTTGTTTAGAATGGCTGGACGGCTTGGATTTACAGGGCAAAACAGTGATCGATTTCGGTTGCGGCTCCGGTATTCTTGCCATTGCGGCGTTGAAACTGGGGGCGAAAAGTGCGGTGGGCATTGACATCGATCCGCAGGCGATTTTAGCCAGTCGTAATAACGCGGAGCAAAACGGCGTTGCCGATCGCTTGCAGCTGTTTTTGTCTGATGAAAAACCGTCGGATTTGAAAGCCGATGTGGTGGTGGCGAATATTCTTGCCGGTCCGCTAAAAGAGCTTTATCCCGTAATCAGCCAACTGGTGAAACCCCATGGCGATTTGGGATTGTCGGGCATTTTAACAACACAAGCGCAATCAGTATGTGATGCCTATGCCGAACATTTTGATTTGGAACCTGTGGCGGAGCGTGAAGAATGGTGTCGGATTACGGGGAAGTTAAAAGCCTAAATCCTATCTAATGACGTAAAAGTGCGGGCACAAAAAACAACGTTTTTTTTGACCGCACTTTTTCTTCTTTTCCTCCAAATCCCATAAAAATTTTATGGACAATGTCAAGGTTTTCCGCCGTTTTTCTTTCAGAAATTTGACCAGCTTAAAAGAATCAAAAAAATTTACAAATTGTCTAAAAAATACACTTTTCAAACGCATTAAAAGTGCGTATGATAGCGCACCTTGTCGGTTGGCAAGGGAGTTTGGTCAAGTCGTTGGAAAGTCGTGGAGTCGTTGGTGCGCATTGGTTCTTATCCGTTAAAAAATCGCATTTTATTGGCTCCCATGGCGGGAATTACCGACCAGCCTTTTCGGCGCATTTGCGCACATTACGGCGCAGGTTTGACCTTTTCCGAAATGATGTCAACCAACCCGCAGGTGTGGCATACCGAGAAATCGAAACTGCGCTTGGCACACCACCGGGACGCAGGCATTAATGCCGTACAAATCGCGGGTTCCGATCCCGATGAAATGGCGCAGGCCGCTCAAGTGAATGTGGAATACGGCGCTCAGATTATTGATATTAATATGGGCTGTCCGGCAAAGAAGGTGAATCGTAAAATGGCGGGTTCCGCCCTTTTGCAATATCCCGAACTGGTTCGACAGATTCTTGAGGCTGTGACGAAAGCGGTTAAGGTTCCGGTAACCTTGAAGATTCGCACAGGTTGGGATACGGAAAATCGAAATTGTGTAGAAATTGCCAAAATCGCAGAACAAAGCGGAATCCAAGCGTTAACCGTGCACGGTCGCACGCGCGCCTGTAAATTTGAAGGCGTCGCGGAATACGACTCCATCAAAGCGGTGAAACAATCGGTTTCCATTCCTGTGATTGCCAATGGCGATATAACTTCTGCCGAGCAAGCCGAATTCGTTCTCGATTACACGGGGGCGGACGGTATCATGATCGGGCGCGGCGCGTTAGGGCGACCTTGGCTGTTTCAAAGCGTGGTCGGTTTAATCGAGCGGCATACGATCGTGACGGAACCAAGTTTAGAAGAAAAATGTCGCGTGATTTTGCAGCATATCCGGGATCTTCATCGGTTTTACGGCGAAGAAAAAGGTTATCGCATCGCACGCAAGCATATCGCTTGGTACTTACAGGATATTCAACCTCATTCTGTTTTTAAGCAAAGTTTTAATGCGCTGACCTCCGCCAAAGAGCAGTTGCGCGCGTTAGAGCAATTTTTTAAGTTAATTGATTTACATGGATAGAACAATGTTAGAACAACAACGCAATCCGGCTGAAGCGTTAACGGTTTCAGTATTAAATTCTCAATCACAAGTAACCAATAAACCACTACGTGATTCGGTAAAACAGGCTTTAAGAAACTATTTGTCTCAATTAGACGGTCAAGACGTGAATGATCTTTACGAATTGGTCTTGGCAGAAGTGGAACACCCGATGTTGGATATGGTGATGCAATATACCCGTGGTAATCAAACCCGCGCGGCGACAATGCTTGGCATTAACCGTGGTACATTGCGTAAAAAATTAAAAAAATACGGTATGGGTTAATTTTTTAACTTATTTTGGCCATCGCCCTTGTCGCTTTGATAAGGGCTTTTTTATTGCTTTTTTCCCGCCTGTTTTTGTTACGCAAACGTTTTCGTTTCACCTGATTTCCTTTATAATAGCCCGCGATTTTTGTTTCAATTTAACCTCAAAGGTAATCCTCATGTTCCAAACTTTCCGTGGCTCTCCCGCCCTTTCCGAATTCCGTATTAACGCCTTAATGCAAAAATTCCAACAGCAACAATTACCGGTCAAATCCGTGTATGCGGAATATGTGCATTTTGTGGAATTAAACGCCGCGCTTTCCGCCGAGCAGGAAGCCAAACTGAAAGCCTTGTTACATTACGGACCGACCCTCGCCGAACACGACGCCAAAGGCGAAAGTTTCATTGTGATCCCGCGCATCGGCACCATTTCTTCTTGGTCTTCCAAAGCCACCGACATCGCCCACAACTGCGGCTTGAACGAAGTGGAACGCATCGAACGCGGCTTGGCATATTATTTTGAATTAAGCCAAGCGTTAGACGAAAAAACATCGGAAAAACTGACCGCACTTTTACACGACCGCATGATGGAAACCGTGGTGCGCACGGCACAAGAAGCGGATGTGTTGTTCCGTCATCAGGAGCCAAAGCCGTTTAAAACCGTGGATATTCTAAACGGCGGACGTAGTGCTTTAGAAACCGCCAACGTGGAATTGGGCTTGGCACTGGCGGAAGATGAAATCGATTATTTGATGGAAAATTTCACCGCACTTGGACGCAACCCGCACGACATCGAGCTTTATATGTTCGCGCAAGCCAACTCGGAACATTGCCGCCACAAAATTTTCAACGCCGACTGGATTATCGACGGCAAAAAACAGGATAAATCCCTGTTCAAAATGATCAAAAACACCTTTGAGAAAACCCCGGATTTCGTGCTTTCCGCCTATAAAGACAACGCGGCGGTGATGGAAGGATCCAAAGCGGGACGCTTCTTCCCGGATCAAGACGGCACTTACCGTTATCACAACGAAGACACCCACATTTTGATGAAAGTGGAAACCCACAACCACCCGACCGCCATTTCCCCGTTTCCGGGCGCGGCAACCGGCTCCGGCGGCGAAATCCGTGACGAAGGCGCCACGGGTCGCGGAGCAAAACCGAAAGCGGGCTTGGTGGGCTTCTCGGTATCCAACCTGTGCATTCCAAACTTTGAACAACCTTGGGAAGCCCCGCTGTCCAAACCGAACCGCATTGCCTCCGCATTAGACATTATGCTGGAAGGCCCGTTAGGCGGCGCGGCGTTTAACAACGAATTCGGCCGCCCGGCGTTGCTTGGTTATTTCCGTACCTACGAACAAAAAGTCAATAGTTTCAACGGCGAAGAAGTGCGCGGCTACCACAAACCGATCATGTTGGCGGGCGGTATCGGCAACATTCGTGCCGAACACGTCCAAAAAGGCGAAATCCCGGTGGGCGCGAAACTGGTGGTGCTCGGCGGCCCGGCAATGAATATCGGCCTAGGCGGCGGCGCGGCGTCTTCCATGGCGTCCGGTAAATCCAAAGAAAACTTGGATTTTGCCTCCGTGCAACGGGACAACCCGGAAATGGAACGCCGTTGTCAGGAAGTGATCGACCGCTGCTGGCAGTTGGGCGACGACAACCCGATCGCCTTTATTCACGACGTGGGCGCAGGCGGTTTGTCCAACGCCATGCCGGAATTGGTGCATGACGGCGGTCGCGGCGGTAAATTCGAGTTGCGCAAAATCTTGAGCGACGAGCGTGAAATGAGTCCGCTGGAAATTTGGTGTAACGAATCGCAAGAACGCTATGTGCTTGCAATTCACCCGGAAAAACTACCGCACTTTGAGGAACTGTGCCGTCGTGAACGCGCACCTTATGCGGTGATCGGCGAAGCCACGGAAGAAGAACATTTAACGTTACACGACGAGCATTTCAACAACGATCCGATTGATTTACCGATGGGCGTGTTGCTCGGCAAAACCCCGAAAATGACCCGCGACGTACAAACCGCAAGCGTCAACGGTGCACTGCTGGAACAAAGCCAAATTCAATTAAAAGACGCGTTGCATCGCGTGCTTCGCTTGCCGGCAGTGGCGGAAAAAACTTTCTTAATCACCATCGGCGACCGCACCGTGACCGGCATGGTCGCACGTGATCAAATGGTCGGCCCGTGGCAAGTGCCGGTGGCTGACTGCGCCGTGACAACCGCCACCTTAGACAGCTATTACGGCGAAGCCATGTCCATGGGCGAACGTACGCCGGTCGCTTTATTGGACTTCGCCGCTTCCGCCCGTTTATCCGTGGCAGAATCCCTCACCAACATCGCCGCCACTAACATCGGCGACATTAAACGCATTAAATTGTCCGCCAACTGGATGTCCGCCGCCGGTCATAAAGGCGAAGACGCGGGCTTATATGCCGCCGTAAAAGCCGTGGGCGAAGAGCTTTGCCCGCAGTTAGGCTTAACCATTCCAGTGGGTAAAGACTCCATGTCTATGAAAACCACTTGGCAGGAGAACGGCGAACAAAAAAGCGTCACCTCACCGCTTTCTTTAATCATCAGTGCTTTTGCCCGCGTGGAAGACGTGCGCAAAACCGTCACCCCGCAACTGCGCACCGATAAAGGGCAATCCCGCTTGTTGTTGGTGGATTTAGGCGAAGGCAAAAACCGCTTGGGCGCCACCGCATTGGCGCAGGTTTATGCTCAACTGGGCGACAAACCGGCAGACGTGGTCAGTGCCGATGCGCTGAAAAACTTCTTTAACGCTATGCAGGAATTGGTGGCACAGGAAAAATTATTGGCATACCACGACCGCTCCGACGGCGGTTTAATCGTCACCTTGGCTGAAATGGCATTTGCCGGACATTGCGGCGTAGAAGTAGACATCAGCGCTTTGGGGGACGACGATTTAGCCGTGCTATTTAACGAAGAGTTGGGCGCGGTAATCCAAGTGCGCGACAGCGATCTCAACTTCGTGCGCGACGTTTTCGCCAAACACAATGTGTTGCATTTGGTGAAAGAACTGGGCGCCGTTACCGAAACCGACGAAATCGAAATCACCCGTGGTACTAAAGTGTTACTCAACGAAAAACGCTCCGACTTGCGCGGCATTTGGGCGGAATTGACCCACCAAATGCAACGTTTACGCGACAACCCGGAATGCGCCGACCAAGAATTCTCCACGAAGAAAAATCCGCAGGATAAAGGCTTCTCCGCCCGTTTAACTTACGACCCGAGCGAAGACATCGCCGCGCCTTACATCGCCACCGGCAAACGCCCGAAAGTGGCAGTGTTGCGTGAACAAGGGGTCAACAGCCATGTGGAAATGGCGGCGGCATTCGACCGCGCCGGCTTTGACGCCATCGACGTACACATGAGCGACTTGCACAATCGCCGTTATGACCTGCAAAACTTCAACGCGCTCGTGGCGTGCGGCGGCTTTTCTTACGGCGATGTACTCGGCGCCGGCGGCGGTTGGGCGAAATCCATTTTATTTAACCCGCAATTACGGGATCAATTCAGTCAATTCTTTGAACGCGAAGACACCTTGGCGCTGGGTATTTGTAACGGCTGTCAAATGCTTTCCACATTGGCGGAAATCATCCCGGGCACGGAAAACTGGCCGCGTTTCGTGCGCAACAAATCCGAACGCTTTGAAGCCCGCGCCGCCTTGGTTCGCATTAACGAAAGCAACTCCCTGTGGTTCCAAGGCATGGCAGGCTCCCACATGCCAATTGCGGTTTCCCACGGCGAGGGCAGAGTGGAATTCAAAACACCTGAAAATTTAACCGCACTTCAAGCGCAAAACTTGATTGTCGCGCAATACATCGACAACAACCTCAACCCGACAGAAGTGTACCCGGTAAACCCGAACGGCTCCGCTCAAGGTATCACCGCCCTTTCCAACACCGACGGCCGCGTCGCCATCATGATGCCACACCCGGAACGCGTCTTCCGTACTGTAAGCAACTCATGGCATCCGGAAGAATGGGGAGAAGATGGCGCTTGGATGCGGATTTTTAGGAATGCGAGGGTGGTTTTTTAGTATTTATATAGGTTATTAGAAATCGGAGTACTGAGAAGTACTGTAACTAAATTTTTATTTCAAGGTGTATAGTATGAGTTTTATTCATATTCAACAAATATCAACAAAAATTAAAGAGTTATTTGAAAAAAAGTTAGATTTGAAAGATATTTCCTATAAATATGGAGAAGATCAAGAATCAAATGTATTGTCTCGATGTTTGGCTGCGTATGCCATTTATCATTTGTCAGGATGCAGTTTAGATGAGGCTGCAAATGCAGTAACTGATGGAGAAAAAGATAATGGAATAGATGCTATATATTATTCAGAATATTTAAAGAAATTATTTGTAGTTCAATCTAAATGGAAAAAGGATGGTTCGGGAGAGCCAGATAAAGGAGATTTATTAAAAATAAATCAAGGGATAAAAGATTTATTTCAATTAAATTTAGATACTTTTAATGAAAAGATAAAGAATAAATACGATAGTATAAATAATGCACTAAATACTTATGGTGCAAAATTTGAGATTGTACTAATCGATACATGCACTAAATCAGATTTAGTCAGCGATAATATTAGACCTATTCAACAGACATTAGATGAAATAAATGAGAATGGAGACTCTAATGCTGAATCGGTGGCGACATTTAAGAGAATGAATCAGAGTGAGATTCATAGATCTTTAATCATGAAGGCTGGTAGGGATTCAATAAATTTAGAACTAGGTTTATCTAACTGGGGGTCTGTGTCAGAACCTTATAAGGCATTTTATGGTTGTATTCCAGCAAATGAAATTTCTTCTTGGTGGGAGGAATATGGAGATAAACTATTTGAAAATAATATTAGAAAAGTTCTAGGAAGAACGGATGTTAATGGAGAAATGGAGAAGACTTTACAAGATTGTCCAAATTTATTTTGGTATTTTAATAATGGAATCACTATTATTGCAGATAAAATTTCTAAAACCTCAGTTGGTGGTGGGGCAAAAACTATTGGCTCCTTTAAATTAGAGAATGTGTCTATTGTTAATGGTGCTCAAACTGTTAGTACAATAGGAAAATTTAAGTCAACCCATAGTGAAGATTCATTAAATAATGTACAGGTTAATATTCGACTTATTGAAGTGACAAAAAATTCTGAATTAGAGAAATCAATAACTAAAGCTAATAATAGACAGAATAGAATTGAAGGTATGGATTTTGCATCTCAGGATATTGAGCAACAAAGAATAAAGAATGAGCTTATTTTAGAGAACATTGAATATAGTATTATGCGTTCTGAATCCTTTAAATCTAGTGATAAATCATTTAATCTACAAGAGGCTACAATTGCTCTCGCTTCAGTAAATAAAAATATTAATCTTGCTGTTCAGGTAAAAAATGCAATAGGTAAATTTTTTGAAGATCTAGATAAAGGAATATATAAAGAAATTTTTAATGCTGGAGTTAATGGTTATCAGGTATATAACTCGGTTTTATTTACTAGAAAAATAGATTCATTATTAAATGAGAAAATTGAATCTCTGAGTAAAAGAGGGGGGCGGTTGTATGGTATTTATACGCATGGCAATAGAGTTATAACACATCTTGTTGCAAAGAAAATTAATATTTATAGTCAATTAACAAATAAAAGTTTGAATATCGATATATATAATGATTTAAACTTTATTATTGAAAAAATATCTAAATTTATTGAAGATAAGTACCCAGATGCTTTTTTAGCATCCTTTTTTAAAAATATGACAAAATGTAAAGAACTTGAAGCTTATATTTTCCCATAAATTTCTGAAAGTCTCTCCCACGATGGTGCACGTTTCCTAACGTGCGCCCTTTTTCTTTCTGTTTAGTTACAAGCACACGCTGTGAAGCGTGCGCTATCAATATAGCTATTAATTTGATTATTCATTTAGTTTTTGAGAGATTAGTTTGTGATTTTGTGAGTTAGATCGAGAAAATAATCAATCTTTATGGATTTTAAAATAAAATTTATTTGATTTTAGGATTATATTGATTTTATATGACTGAGCTGATGAGTAGAAAATATAAATTTTATAATCCGGAAGGTGTTTATTTTGTTAGTTTTGCTACAGTCTTTTGGATTGATGTTTTTATCAGAAAAGTTTATTTTGAAAAGATTATAAAGGCGGTAGAATATTGTCGAAAGAATAGAGGGGTGAAAATTTATGGTTATTGCATTATGCCAAGCCATATTCATTTACTTTTTAAAGCTGAATAGTCCGATCCCGCAGAACTTATTCGAGATTTGAAACATTTTACTGCTACTTCATTAATTCAATTAATAAAAGATAATCAACAAGAAAGCCGTAAAGAATGGTTGCTTTGGATGTTTGAACGTGCCGGAAAACGTAGTTCTAAAGTCACCAAATATCAATTCTGGCAACACCACAACCAACCCATCGAAATCCATTCCGATAAATTTTTTGACGAAAAATTGGAGTATATCCACCAAAATCCTGTAGTAAACGGGTTTGTGTCGGAAGCACAGGATTGGAAATATAGCAGTGCGAAAAATTATTGGCAGGTAACTGATTCTGTTTTAGGCATTGATGTTCTCAGCTAAAAAGTGCGGTAAAAAATCCAAACGTTTTTCCACGTCGGTGCCTATTTACCCACCCTCAAACTTACATTAGAATACGCTCCTTTTTGCATTAATTTCATTAGATTAGGAACGAAGAATGGAAGAATCTCAAGAATTGGAAAAGTTGCCGCGTGTGGTGACGGGCGTGTTGAAGATTGTGTTAAGCACGTCATTGATTGCGTTGGCGGCGGTGTTGGTGATTGCCTTGGTGAAGGTGACTTATTCGCTGGCGATAATGGTGCTGAATACGTCATCTGTGGTGCCTTATGATGTTGCGGAGCAGGCGGTGATGTTTTTCCTGTATTTCGGGTTTATCGGTTTAATCGTGCAATATTTTAAAAGCGGCTATCACTTTCCGTTGCGTTATTTTATTTACGCGGGGATTACCGCCATGTTGCGTTTGATTATCGTGAACCATGAAAGTTCGGTGGATACGATTTTGTTCGCCGGCGCGATTTTGATTATGGTGATTGCGCTTTGTTTGGTGTTGTATTCCAATAAATTACGGAATATTTAATAAAAAAGTGCGGTTGTTTTTAACGACGTTTTTCATAGACAAAAATACCGATGGTTTTCGCCATCGGTATTTTTTTATGGTTAATCAGGTTTATTCTAACCCGATGATTTTCCAGTTGTTGTGAGAAAGCCCTTCGATTTTGCCTTTCTTCACGTTTTGGATGTAGTCGATCATCATGTTTTGGATCGTGCCTTTGTCGCGTCCCATTGCCACTTTAGATTCCCACACCACCGGGATGTCCTGTCCTTCAAAGATGCCGCCTTTGCCGTGCAGTTGGTTGAAGCGGTAGGAGTTCATGCCCACTTTCAATTTCATGTCGTCGGTGATCGGTTTGCCGTCGGCAAGGGTTAAATCCACGATTTTTTGTCCGCTTGGTTTGCGTAAATCAATGTTGAATTTCACGCCGCCGAAAATATCGTAAGTGACATATTTGGATTTTTTACGCTCTGCGTTGTAGCGATACTCGGTGTCGCCCGGTTGAATGGTGTCGAAATAATCCGCCGACCATTCCATGTATTGTTTCAGCTGTTTGCCCGTCATTTCGTAAACGGTCACGTCGCCGCCGGCGTAGCGATAGTTAAAGATGATGTCTTTTTTCTTAATGTCACCTTTGTCCATGCGGGCGTTTTGGTGGTCGAAGGAGAAGGTGACGACATCTGCGCCGCTGTAATGGCGTTCAACATCGTTAATAAAAGAGGACAAGCCGGTGTCTTGCGCAAAGGCGATGGACACGCCGTGTTTTTTGCCTTGCGGCACCATTTCGTTTGCTGTTTGACCGATGACGACGTTGTTTAATTCGCGCAATTTTTCGTGATACGGCTTATAAATTTCAACGATTTTTTCATCGGAAGCCAGATCTTTCACCGATACGGTTTTGGCTTCTTTCTTCAACAATTTCACTTCTTTTTTGTCGTTAATGTCGAAAGTTAAATCCACTTCGGACACCACCGTGCCATAACGGTGCGGTTCGGTGATTAAGGTGTTTTTGATGGTTTCGCTCGGTACGTTTTTGTGCATGTGGCCGGCGATCACCACATCAATGCCGTCCACGGCGTTGATCACATCGCGCATACCGGTGTCGGGAATGTTGTTTTCATTGTCGATGCCCATGTGGCTCACGGCGATAATGGCGTCCACGCCTTTGGCTTTCAGTGCCGCAACTTGCGCTTTGGCTTCTTCTGTCGGCGAGGTGAATTTCATGTCTTTGAGGTTGCCGGTGTCTTCTTCAAATTTGGCGGACATCGGCGTGGTTAAGCCGATAATGCCCAGTTTCACACCGTCTTTTTCGATGATGGTTGTCGGTTCAAGATAGCGTTTGCCGTCTTTGGCGTAGTAGAAATTTGCGGTGATTTTTTGCGCTTCAATATCTTTTAAGATTTCATCTAAGGCTTTCATGCCGAAGTTAAATTCGTGGTTTCCCAACACGAAAATATCATAGTTCATGGCGTTCAAGACTTTTGCCACCGGGTGATCTTTGTAATATTTTTCCTCTTTGGCAAACACATCCACTTGGTTATCTTGAATAGCGTCACCTACATCGACCAGCACCAGATTCTTGTGATTTTTACGGGCTTCGTTCACATAAGTGGCAATTTGCGCATAAGAGCCTGAACGATCTTCAACGTCCGCGCCGTAGCTCCATGGCACGATGCGTCCGTGCACGTCGGAGGTGCCTAAAATTTTGATATTCACTTCCTGCGCCACGGCGGTGCTGAGAGCGGAAAGGGCAAATAATGAACAAATGAGTTTTTTCATGGGGTTTCCTTGTTGTGATAAATCTGCGGCGAATTATAGCGGTTTGCATGGCACAAGCAATATGGTTTCAGCCGGATTTATGCAAAAAGAAAAAACGCACTTAACCGGCGATTAAGTGCGTTTCATGGATGGCGTTGATTTCAACTAGAGCAACAAAGCGGAGCCCCATTTGATGATGTCGAAGAAGAATTTATTTTGGTTGGTTGCCACGCCATCAGCGGTTTTCACTGTGCCGTCCGCATTTTTTTGTACCTCGATCATGCCGTTTCGATATTGACCTTTCACCACTTCCAAATCATCCAGCGCGTTGCGTCTTAACACGTCGCATTGGGCTTTGTCCATGTCTTCCACTTTGTCCTGTCTGAATTTTTTATATTGGTAAGTGGCATAATTCATGGATTTTTCATCTTCCTGAATGATTTTCACATATTTCTCACCAATAATATTTTCTAACGGGTAGAAGAAAATGTATTGCGAGTGAATATACGCGTCTTCTTTCGGGAAATGCTGTTGCAAAATGCGGGTCAAATTCGGATAGATACATTGCTCCGCCTGCTTACTGGCGAACACCCAACGTTGCGCATCGGCATCGGATAACAAATAATCCGCTTGCGCGTATTCGCCCGGAATTGGCGATTGTTTTGTGCCGAACAGCGAACAGCCCGCCATTAATAAGATCATGCTTGATAAAGCTAATTTTTTTAACATGGTTAAACCTTGAGTTGATACATCACAGAAAAATTGTCGCTTATTCTAACAATAAGCACGTCATTTAGAAAAGGTTTGTTTTGCGGAAAGGAAAAGTGCGGTGGGTTTTTAACATGAATTTCGTTGCAAAAACACCGGAAAAAAGCACCGCACTTTTTAAATAAAGTAAAGAGAAGACTAATGGCAAATCACCATCTCGATCATTCGACCTTTTTCAGCAGCATTTGCATTAGGCAATTTATCGCCGTTTTGTTTAATGGATGCCGTATATTTTTCTACGAAAGCTTTGTTTTCGCTTATGATGCCGGCGCTGTACTCGTCAATAATAAATTTGTTTTGAGCATAAATCCCCTTGATTTGGTAGGTTAGATAATCTTCAAGAGGAGAGGTTGCGCCGTCGAGATGGTAATAATTGGTGGCAATATGAAAATTCACGCCTTGTTCTGTTTTGAAATCCCGACAAATGCCATTTGGGGCTGTAAAAATCGCATGACTTAAACGCCCTTGTCCAAATTCATAATATTCAAGTTTTTTGGCATTGGCTAATTTCTTCAAATCTTGTTCTTTTCTTGGGTTCATTGATTTTCCATGGAGTAAATACATAACAGGAATTGTTCTATCCGTACTGGATTTTTGCTGGTAAATTTCTCCAAGGGTTTTGTTGCCACGACGTGCTTTCAGAATGGGCTTTTCAGTGTCGGTATTGGATGTGTCGGCGATTTTTTCAAAAGAAATGGATTTGGTTTTGCTGTCCAAATCAACATAGTGACGTTCATGCACCCCCATAGAAATATCTTGAAGTGCACTCCAATTATCTTTATTTTTGCCGGGCGCGTTGGCATTAGAACAGGCGGTTAATGCCATGATCGAACAAGTAAGAGCAGTGAGTTTCAGGATTTTCATTTTTTCTCCAAAAAATTTAAAGAATCTGCCATTAAAAAACCGCACTCCTAAAAGTGCGGTCATTTTCACAAGTGTTTTTTATTCGTTAAACGAATCTTTCAAGCGTTCTTCGGCGCGGCGGGATTCACTCTTGTGTTGTAATTTATTGAGTTGTCTCTCTAATTTTTCTTCTACGTCGTTGATGGCTTTGTACATGTCTTCCGCTTCGGCGCTGGCAATCAAGTTGCCGAATGGGGTGCCGATAGAAGCATCAACGGAGAAGCCCTTAGGGGTTTTATTTAAAATAAAGTGAGGATTTATCAGTTGGGTATGCCATTTGTCCAGTTTGGTGAGTCGTTCTTCAACGTGGGCGCGGATTGCAGGGGTGATACCCATTTGTTTGCTTGTGATATTTAATGTCATAGCATTTACCTCTTATTGTGAATGGGTCGAAGACCCGGTTGAAATCCTTAGTTACAACATAGTTACCTTGGCGGGACTTTTCAAGCGGTTTTTCGATGGTTGGAGGAGAAAATTTAAAAAATATGATCTAGGTCTGATAATTGAAAAAAGACACTTTTTTTGTGAACCGAAATTGCTATGATTAAGCGGATATTGCATTTGTATATCCGCTTTTACCTCCTCGCTTAAGCCATTTCATCCCGATCGAATTTATGGATTTTCAGACGTGCGAAATAGTCCTTGGTTTCCTCGATCACGACTTTACGCAAGCCGATTAATGCCACCAAATTCGGGAATGCCATTAAGCCGTTGACGATGTCCGCCAAAATCCAAATAAGGTTTAGCTGAATGAACGCGCCGCAGCCCACCAAGGCAATAAAGACGGCGCGGTAAAATTTAATGCCCTTAATGCCCACCAAATAAACAAAACAGCGTTCGCCGTAATAACACCAGCCGAGAATGGTGGTGAAGGCGAAGAATAATAAGCCGATGGTGACGATGGTCGCCCCGACGGAAGACCCCAACCCGTCAGAAAAAGCGAAGTTGGTTACTGCCGCCCCTTCCATGCCCGGGGATTGCCAAGTGCCGGTGAGCACCAACACAATGCCCGTCATGGTACATACGATGATGGTGTCTAAAAACGTGCCCGTCATGGAAATCAACCCTTGGCGTACCGGCTCTTTGGTTTGTGCGGCGGCGGCGGCAATAGGCGCGCTTCCCAAGCCGGATTCGTTGGAGAAAATCCCCCGTGCCACACCCGATTGAATGGCTTTCATTACACTGAAACCGAGCGCGCCACCCAGTGCCGCTTCAGGATTGAAAGCACTGTGAATAATCAACTGAAGTGCGGTCGGAATTTTCTCTAAATTTAACAGGATAATCACGACGGAGGTGGCGACATAAAACAACGCCATAAACGGTACGATGTAAGAAGATACCAAAGCAATGCGTTTTACCCCGCCGAGAATAATCAAACCCACCAAAATGGTGATAATTGCCGCCGTAACGGGAATGGGAATGCTGAAAGTATCATTCATGGCATGAGTGATGGCATTCACTTGTGGGAAGGTGCCGATGCCGAAAAACGCCACCAATACGCCGAACACGGCGAACAGTTTTGCCAACCAGCCCAAGCCGAGCCCGCGCTCAATGTAATACATCGGACCGCCCGCCATAAAGCCGTTTTTGTCGCGCACGCGATATTTAACCGCCAGCAGGCATTCCGCGTATTTGGTTGCCATGCCGAGCAACGCCACCAGCCACATCCAGAAAATCGCGCCGGGGCCGCCCGCCTGCACGGCAGTGGCGACGCCCACGATATTCCCTGTGCCGATAGTGGCGGCAAGGGCTGTACATAATGCGGCAAAAGAGGACACATCACCTTTTTGCTGAAGCCCGGAATCGCGTTTGAATAAATAGCGTAACGCGCGCGGCAATTGTGTGATTTGAATGAAACCCAGACGCAGGGTTAAATATAATCCCGTGCCGGATAATAAAATGAGTAGGGGCGGGCCCCATACGAAAGAATTGATTGCAGATAAAACGTCTTCTAATGACATTTGAGGTTCCTCGTAAATAACCGAATTACAAGGAGGCGAAAAGAATGTTGCGGATCAACAAAATGAAAATTAACTCAATGCCTTGAGTTAATGCTAACCGAATATTCCTGCCCCTGTCCTTTTGCCTGAGCGTTTGAAAAGCGTTAGATATGACGCTTCTTTGCGCCTTCGGCGTCCACGAGTACTTTATTCAAAGTACCTTTTGGATCTCTCCAAGGGTTCGTCCAGTAACAGTCCCTGCCATCGCGCCTGAAAGATTTTACCTCGTCGGCGTGGGGTCAATTCCCCGCTCTCCAGCTACCTTCGTCCGAACAGTTTATGCTTGCGCATAAAGTGCGGTAAATTTTAGCAATATAATTGGGGGATCTCAATCATGCCTTTGGTCGCGTTGCCATTTTTTTGCGATATAGCTGCAACTTGGCACCAGTTTGAGTTGTTTTTCCCCAATAAACGTTACCAACGCCTGATATAACTTATCCGCCACGCCTTGCCCGCGTAAGGTTTCCGAGACGTAAGTGTGATTGGCACTAATGGTATTATCGTCAATGAAAAAATAGGTCATCTCCGCAATGCGTTGCTGTTTTTCGTCTAAGATAAAAAATGCGCCCTGTTCGGCGTGTTGTTCATGCTGAATCTTCATCAGTGTTTTACCCAATCGTTGTCTTCATTTAACAAACCGTCGGCGGCAAAATCGGCGGTTTCGCATGGAATGGCTTTTTCTTCCGCCGCCCATTCGCCTAAATCAATGAGTTGGCAGCGTTTGCTGCAAAACGGACGGTACGGGCTTTGCTCCGACCACACCACCGCTTTGTGGCAAATGGGGCAAGGCACGGTAAAGGTTTCATCGCGCATTAAATTTCTCCGCAAGTTGTAAATAGAGGTGGTGCAAGTCTAGCACTTTTTGTTTTAATTGAGGCAGGCTGAGGGCGAAATCTTCGTCATTATTAATCACATCATCGGCGTGTTTTAAACGCTCCGCGCGGCTCACCTGCGATTGCATAATACGTTTAATTTGCTCAAGTTGATTGTTATCCCGCCGACCGGCACGTGCCAGCTGAGTTTGTTCGGACACATCCACCACCAACACTCGCTGACAAAGTGCGGTCAGATGATTTTCAATTAATAAAGGCACCATAAAAATACAATAAGGTGCACGTTGAGCCGCTAATTGTTTTAACATTTCATCGCGAATGGCGGGGTGTAATAACTGATTCAACCACTGTTTCTGCGCTTCGTCGGCAAACACTTTTTCCCGCAAGGCGGCACGATTGAGCGTACCGTCGGCAAGCAAAATTTCCGCGCCGAAATGCGCTGCGATTTCCGCCAACAGCGGAGAACCCTTTTCCACCACCTGACGCGCCACCAAATCCGCATCAATTACCGGCACACCAAGCTCGGCAAATAACGTCGCAACAGTGCTTTTGCCGCTACCGATTCCGCCGGTTAAACCGACTACATACGTCATATTCTATCCTTCATATCATCAACGATGACGGGATCATACGTCCATGGGATCAATTAAGCAACAAACAGACCAAACCGGAAAGGGAGAGAAACGGACCGAAAGGCACGGCGTTGAGTGTGCGGTTGCGGTATTTTGCGCCGGCGGCGTAGATTAAGCCGAAAAGGCTGGCGAGGAATAAAAAGACGGGAAGCTGTTGTGCGGGGAGATATGCGCCTAAGCCCAGCGCCAACCAATAATCACCGCGCCCCAAGGCTTCTCGTCGGTAATACCATTTTGCCGCGTGGTAGATGGCATAAAAAACACCGAAAAAAATGACCGCACTTTGTAGGCTTTGTGCCAAGGTTAATGGGCTGATTTGCCAATATGCCGCGCCTAAGCCGAGGGCAAACAAGGCTTGGCATAGGGCGGGAGAAATCAGACGATATTGCCAATCTACCAGAGAAATGGCGATCAAGAGGGCGCAATAAAGGGCAAGGCAAAGCGCTTTTAACGGCTCGGCGTGAGTAACATAACAGAGCAAAAATAACGTGGCGAATGACAGTGCATAAAAATACATGGAGCGTTGCCCTTTAAGCGGTTTTAACACGGATTTTTCCGCCATAAAGTGCGGTGGATTTTCCGGGTAAATTTCAACGTAGGCGGTGTAAATTTCACGATTGATCTTGTCAGCGAAATGCTCCACATAATCATGCACACGCCAACCGCACAACGCGCCGCCAAGCAGAAAAAACAGCCACATCATTGCACCAGCGAACCCATGTTGAAAATCGGTAAATACATGCCGAGCATAATCAAGCCGATAAGCCCGCCGATAATCACCATCAACAACGGCTCCAGCATTTGCGACAGCAGATCGATTTGGTGATCCAACTGTTGCTGATGATCATTGGCGATAAATTGCAGCATTTTCGGCAACTGACCGCTTTGCTCACCCACTTGCAGCATTTGTTGAGCCGCCGGCGGGAAAATTTGCCCGCTCACGCTGGCGGAAAACGGGTAGCCTTGTTGAATCCAATGCAGCGCTGATTGTACTTCCGCAATTAACAGAAAATCGCCTTGCCATTGCGGACGGGTTTGCCAACTTTGCTGCTTCGGCAGGAAGGATTGCAATGCCTGATTAAGCGGAATGCCTGCCTGCAACATCAGAAATAAGCTGCGGCTGAACCCCACTAAACGGGAAAGCTGCACGATACGGTTAAGTAGCGGAATTGCATTGACGAGCTTGCTTTTTTGGCGGTTAAACCAAGGGGAATGTTTGAGGCGAAAGCGAACCAACGCCACGCTCAACGCAATAAAAACGAGCAACGCGAACCAATAATCCTGCAAGCCTTGGGAAAGGGTGAGCAAGATTTGCGTAAACGTCGGCAGTTGTGCGCTGCTGTTGTCGTACATAGCGGCAAATTGCGGCACGATAAACAGCAATAAAAGTGCGGTTAAAATTATCGAAATACCGAGCACCAATAGGGGATAAAGCAGGATTTTCTGGATTTTACGCTGCAACGCCAGCGCCTGTTGTTTATGTTGTGCGATTTCATGGCAAACGGCGGCAAGTTTGCCCGTCATTTCCCCCACTTGGATCAGTTGACGTTCCTGATAGGTTAAATATAACCCTTGCTGTTCCAAGGCTTGAGAAAATGCCATCCCGCTTTCGATGTCCCGTAACAAGCGGCGCAGCCAACCATTAAGCGCAATATTGGTGCAGTTTTGCAACAAAATTTGCAGGCTGTTTTTCAGCGGCACGGCGGCTTGTAACAAGGTCGCCAGTTGCGAAAGCAACGTGCAGATTTCGGCATTTTTCGGCTTGTGGCTCAGTTGCCAATTTTGTTGCAATTTGATGTTTTGCAACCCGCGCGCGATTAATTGTTGCTGCGCCATGGCTTCGCTTTCCGCCACTATCAAGCCTTTTTGTTTTTGTTGCAAGCGATTGAGGGCGCGCCAGCGAAAGAGTTTCAATTTAGTCATGGGCTTGTCCTAACACCCGCTGAATTTCGGTTAAATCCGTAATGCCGTCTTTGATTTTTTCCAAGGCGCTTTGCCGTAAATTGACGAAGTCCGTTTGGTAGCCTAGTGGATCTTGCCGGCTCGGTTGCAGGAATTGATACACGCCGATACGTCCTTTATAGCCTTGGTGGCAATCACAAAAACGTGCTGAATTTCCACCGCACTTTTGGCAGCGTTTACGCACTAAACGTTGGGCAATCACCAGTAGCAAACTGCTATCGATTTCATGGCGTTGAATGCCTAACTGTTGCAGGCGGGAAATGACGGAGGGCGCGTCGTTGGTATGTAAGGTGGAAAGCACCAAATGCCCCGTTTGTGCGGCGCGTAACGCCATGGCGGCGCTTTCTTCGTCACGAATTTCACCCAGCATAATGATGTCGGGGTCTTGGCGTAAAAAGGTTCGCAGCAAACGGCTGAAATCCAATCCGATGGCGTTGTTTACTTGGCTTTGAATAATGCCGGGCAGTTGAATTTCAATGGGATCTTCCGCCGTCATAATGTGTTTTTCCGGCGTGTTCAAATGTTGCAGCGCCGTATATAAAGAAATACTTTTGCCGCTCCCCGTCGGACCTGTCACCAGAATCAAGCCTTGCGGTTGGCTTAGCGCGCGGCGGAAAAGCTGTTGCTGGCTTTCGGTCATGCCCAGTTCACCAAATTCCAGTTGAACGGGACGATTTTGCTGTAAACGCAATACGGCTTTTTCGCCGAAATGGGTGCTGAGCGTCGAAAGGCGAAAATCCAGTGTGTCGGAAAACGCGGTTTTAAATTGAAATCGTCCGTCTTGCGGCAGGCGGGTTTCGCTAATATCTAACTTTGCCAATAATTTCAGGCGGGAAATCAACCGATTCGCCATGGACAAGGGCACGGTGTTTTGTACTTGTAATACGCCGTCAATACGAAAACGGGTTTGCAGGCAATCCGCCTGCGGTTCCAGATGAATATCCGAGGCTTTCTTGGCGGTAGCGCTTTCAAAAATCTCATTTAATAGCCGAATAATAGGCTCGTCGGCGGATTGTGTCGGCGGCTCCGGCGACAGGGCGGAATAAAAGAGCGGTTGATTTTCTTCGACTTTTTCACCGCGCGGCGATAAATCCTGCAACGCGGTTTTTAACGTCCGGCTTTCCAGCAAGACCGGCTCGATGGTTTTTCCGGTGAGAAAAGAAAAGGTCTCACAGGCGCTAAGGTTACTCAATGAATCCAGCCCGAGCCATAGCGTTTGTGTGTCTTCTTTTAAAGGCAGCGCAAGGTAGCGCAACAGGACGGTTTGTTGTTGCTGATTTTTAAACCATTGCTCGGGTGAAAGGGTAAATTCCTCACCTTGTCGGCTATGAATCGAATATCCCGTTTCCATCGGATTTTGCATACCGTTCACCGTCCCGTTACATAATGGTTTAAGAACAGAAACCTGCCGGGAACAGATCCGCATTACTGCCGCAGGACGCGCTCCAGCTTACGCCGGTGGCGGCAGTGCCTGATGCAGTGAGGGTGTAGCTGATTTTATCCAGGCTGCCTTTGCCGGTGACGGTAATGGCACCAGCTTTCACTGCGGTGGATTTCACATATTTTTGCGTGGTGACATCAGCCATATCGCCTTGAATGCCGTTTTTGCCACCGGTGCAGTTCTCTGTACCGCCGGTGTTGTAAATGCAGAGTTCCACTTCGGAACGAAGCGGCGCAGAGGCTTGCAATAATTCGGAAACTGCCGCTTTTTTGGTGTAATTTTGATAAGATGGCACGGCTACGGTGGCGAGAATGGCGACGATAGCAATAACGATCATTAATTCGATTAACGTAAACCCTTTTTTAACGGATTTCAGCGAAATAAACGCGGATTGAATTTTCATAAAAATACCTTTGTTAATTAAATATAAAATGCACCGAATTCGGCGCGGGCATTTTGGCTTAGGCGAAAAACACCGTGAAATTCCACCGCACTTTTTTGGGATCCGTATCGCAAAAATAACATCTTATGACGGAAAAACAGTTACACATTCAAGACGGGTGGTTGCTTAATGAAAGACGGGTGCTTTCTCCACACTGTGATCAACGCCCCGATCCGCAGGATATTTCCCTGTTGATTATTCACTACATCAGCCTGCCACCCGAACAGTTCGGTGGTGGTTATATCGATGATTTCTTTCAGGGGAAATTGGATCCGCTGACGCATCCGTATTTTCAGGAAATCAGCCCGTTGCGGGTGTCGGCACATTGTTTGATTGAGCGCACGGGGCGCATTACGCAATATGTGAATTTTAACGACCGCGCGTGGCACGCGGGCTTATCCTGCTTTGAAGGGCGGGAAAAATGCAATGATTTTGCCATCGGTATTGAATTGGAAGGCAGCAACGAGCAGCCGTTTACCGATTGGCAATATGCGGCTTTACAAGCTTTAACGCGGGAAATTATGCGGGCATATCCGCGCATTACCAAAGAACGCATTGTGGGGCATTGTGATGTGTCGCCGGGGCGTAAAATCGATCCGGGGCAATATTTTGATTGGCAGCGTTATTTGCAGGCTATTTAAATTGAACAATAAATGTACAGTACAAAGCGGCATTTTTCATTAACAGAAAAGTGCCGTTTGTTTTTTAGCAAGTTAATGATGAATAAGTGAAATTTTTTTACGCTTTGCACTCCAAAAGGAGTTTCGGCAATTTATCTCAAGTTATACCTTGGCTAAAACACAATTTTATCCACAGAAATACTGGATAACTCACAGTTCGGTTAAAAATACGGCAAAGAGGATTTTCTGAAAAATCCGTTGCTTATTTGCTAAACAGGCGTTGTGCAAAAAATATCAAGAAAACCAAATGGAGTGGGTAACTGATTATTTTTGCTGAAGATTTAAACAGAGATGACTTGGCGGCTTTGCCGTTGTGGGGCAAGAAAAAATAATGTCGGATTATTTTGCGGTTTTCCGAAAGTTATACACAAGGTTATGCACATCATGCGGTGAAAAAATATGGCTACTTTTACTTGCGCCTTAGGAGTCGTCGGCAAAACCGGCGTTTAAAATTCTTTGGATTTTTTGACCGCACTTTATAACTTTTTAATCTATCACATAGCCTTTATTTCTTTTTCAAGGGGAAAAATTCCCAGTAATATGCGCGGGAAATTTTTTACATTGTTTTATTTTATAGGAGTTTAGCATGTCAGTGTTTCCCATTCACACCATCGAAACCGCACCGGAAGCTGCAAAAGAGGCATTAAAAGCCGTACAAAATGCCAATGGTTTTATTCCGAATTTAATCGGTGTATTAGCCAATGCACCGACCGCATTAGAAACCTATCGTACCGTAGGCGGCATCAACGGGCGTAATAGCTTAACACCGACAGAACGTGAAGTGGTTCAAATTACGGCGGCGGTGGTAAATGGTTGCGGTTTCTGTGTGGCAGGACATACCAAAATCGCCTTAAAACTGTTAAAGCTTGAAGAAGACTTGGTGAACCAAATTCGTGCTACGGCGCGCATTGAGCAGGATGCAAAACTGGATACCCTTGCCCGCTTCACCTTGGCGGTGATTCTGCAAAAAGCAAAACTTACGCCGGCGCAGCAACAAGCATTTTATGATGCGGGTTATACCAAAGAAAATGCCATTGATGTGGTATTGGGCGTTAGCTTGGCGACCTTGTGTAACTATGTGAATAATCTGGCGGATACGCCGATTAATCCGGAATTACAGCCTTTCGCTTAATTTTTCATTTTTGTGTTATCAGGGCAGTCTTCGTCTTAATAGACTGCCTTTTTAATGCGCACTTCATTACATTTTGGTTAAAAATACCCCATTAAGAAAAAGAGGAATAATATGCAGCATCGGGATCTCTATCCACATGAAATTTTACAGGATGTCATTGACAAAAGTTATGCGAAATCGTTGGGCAGCTTGAAAACACTCGCCATTTTAAGTTTTTTAGGGGGCGGTTATGTGAGTTTCGGTTATATGGCGTATTTGAAGGTCGTCAGCGGCATTCCGGCTGAGTGGAGCGGTTTGGCGACGTTGTTAGGCGCGGCGGTTTTCCCCATTTGCTTAATTTGTATTCTCATCGGCGGCGGTGAATTGGCGACGGGAAACATGATGATGGCGTTAGGACGGCTGAGCAAACAGGTAAGTTTTAAAAAATTATTGCGTAACTGGGTGATTGTGAGCCTTGGCAATCTTGCGGGTGCGCTGTTTATGGCTTACTTTTTAGGGCATTATGTGGGCTTGGCGGAAGGGGCGGCGGCAAGTAAAACCATTGCCATCGCAGAAGCCAAAATTCACATGGATTTCTCCCGTGCGTTTATTTCCGCCATCGCCTGTAACTGGATGGTGTGCATGGGCATTTGGTTCTATTTCGGGGCGAAGCAAACATCCGGGCGTATTCTTGCTATGTGGTTCCCGGTGATGATCTTTGTGCTGATCGGATTACAACACTTTGTCGCAAATATGTTCATTATTCCGGCAGGGATTTTTGCCGGTGCGAATGTCACCTGGGGCGAATTTTTCTTAAATATGATTCCGGTTTTCTTAGGCAATGTCACCGGCGGTGCGGCGTTTGTGGGCGCGTCTTATCTTTATGCGTATCGTCACTTGCTTAAAGAGGATTATCAAATTTAACGCCGAAAAGTGCGGTTGGATTTTACGGCGTTTTTTAATAAAAATAGGGAATCATGTGGATTCCCTATTTCGTTTATTTAATTAATTCCACCGGCACTTTCACCACCAGTTTTTTGATTTTTGCTGATTTACCGTTTACGTTACAGCAAGGTTTATGCGGCTCGTAAGGATAGAAGACCGCAAACATATTCGGCACTAAGGTGATGGTGCTTTTATTGTCGATCTCCGGTGTCAGTTGGTAATCATCATCTTCGTGATAGGCTTCGTATTTACTTAGGTCAGGATACGTCGCGCCCACTTCAATATTTTCTACGCCGCGAATTAATACCTGCACATCCAAATACTTATGATGTAATTCCGCTTTTTTGCTATCGGCTTCGGCAAGTTCGGGTTCCATCACGTTCATGTAAATTTCATCGGTAATATCATGACGACCAACGTCTAGTTTTTCTAAATCCAAACTTTTTAAATACTCGCAGGCTTCGGCGATAACTTGAGGCAAACCGAGTTTAAAATCGGCGCGGGTTAAATCTCCAATTAACATAATTATTTCTCCTTTTTGTTTTAAAAACTGGAGTGATTTTATCATTAACCTTATTTTTCAGGTAGTCATAAATAGGAATTACGCAAAAAAATTACCCATCAAAGCAAAAGCCTAGTATAATGGCGCGGTTTTATTTTCTGAATTAGCGTGCGGCTAACAAAAGTGATTTTCCGCGTCGTAGCCAATGAAAGTGCGGTCGGTTTTAAGATTATTTTTGCTAGTCGCAAATTGGAAAATAAAACATCGTTATTTTTATTTTCAAAAAGGACAACATTGTGAATCCAATTGTTAAACAATTTAAATACGGTCAACATACCGTCACTTTAGAAACCGGCGCCATCGCCCGCCAGGCAACGGCAGCTGTCATGGCAAGCATGGACGATACCACCGTATTCGTCACCGTGGTTGCGAAAAAAGATGTAAAAGAAGGGCAGGATTTCTTCCCGTTAACCGTTAACTATCAAGAACGTACTTATGCCGCCGGTCGTATCCCGGGCGGTTTCTTCAAACGCGAAGGGCGTCCGTCCGAAGGCGAAACCTTAATTGCCCGCTTAATCGACCGTCCGATTCGTCCGTTATTCCCTGAAGGTTTCTTTAACGAAATTCAAGTGGTTGCCACCGTGGTTTCCGTCAATCCGCAAATCAGCCCGGATTTAGTGGCGATGATCGGTGCGTCCGCCGCGTTATCCTTATCCGGCGTGCCGTTTAACGGTCCGATCGGTGCAGCGCGTGTCGGTTTTATTAACGGTCAATTCGTGTTAAACCCGACCATGAACGAGCAAAAACAAAGCCGCTTGGATTTAGTGGTGGCGGGTACCGATAAAGCCGTGTTAATGGTGGAATCAGAAGCGGATATCTTAACTGAAGAACAAATGTTGGCGGCGGTGGTTTACGGTCACCAGCAACAACAAGTGGTCATTGAAGCCATCAAAGAATTGGTTGCCGAAGCGGGTAAACCGCGTTGGGATTGGGTTGCGCCTGAGCCGAATACGGATTTAATCAATAAAGTCAAAGCATTGGCTGAAACCCGTTTAGGCGAAGCCTACCGTATCACCGAAAAACAATCCCGTTATGAGCAAATCGACGCCATTAAAGCGGATGTCATTGCGAAAGTTACGGCGGAAGACGAAGAAGTCAGCGAAGGCAAAATCGTCGATATTTTCACCGCACTTGAAAGCCAAATCGTGCGTGGACGTATCATTGCCGGCGAACCGCGTATCGACGGACGTACTGTTGACACTGTGCGTGCATTGGATATTTGCACCGGTGTCTTACCGCGCACCCACGGTTCCGCGATTTTCACCCGTGGTGAAACGCAAGCCTTGGCAGTCGCTACTTTAGGTACGGAACGCGATGCACAAATTATTGATGAATTGACCGGCGAACGTTCTGATCACTTCTTATTCCACTATAACTTCCCTCCATACTCTGTGGGTGAAACCGGCATGATCGGCTCACCAAAACGTCGTGAAATCGGTCACGGCCGTTTGGCAAAACGCGGTGTGGCGGCAGTGATGCCAACCTTGGCAGAATTCCCGTATGTGGTTCGTGTGGTATCTGAAATCACCGAATCTAACGGTTCTTCTTCTATGGCTTCCGTGTGTGGCGCTTCTCTTGCCTTAATGGATGCAGGTGTGCCGATTAAAGCGGCAGTAGCAGGTATCGCTATGGGCTTGGTAAAAGAAGACGACAAGTTTGTGGTACTTTCCGATATTTTGGGTGACGAAGACCACTTAGGTGATATGGACTTCAAAGTTGCCGGTACCCGTGAAGGTGTGACTGCGTTGCAAATGGATATTAAAATTGAAGGTATCACTGCAGAAATCATGCAAATCGCATTAAATCAAGCGAAAAGCGCCCGTATGCACATTCTTGGGGTGATGGAACAGGCGATTCCGGCGCCGCGTGCGGATATTTCCGATTTCGCACCGCGTATTTACACTATGAAGATTGATCCGAAGAAAATCAAAGATGTGATCGGTAAAGGTGGCGCGGTCATTCGTGCATTAACCGAAGAAACCGGTACATCCATCGATATTGATGACGACGGTACGGTGAAAATCGCTGCAGTAGATAAAAACGCGGTGCAGGATGTGATGGCACGTATCGAAGACATCACTGCCGAAGTAGAAGCCGGTGCGGTTTACAAAGGTAAAGTTACCCGTTTGGCGGACTTCGGTGCATTCGTAGCAATCGTCGGTAATAAAGAAGGCTTGGTTCACATTTCGCAGATTGCCGAAGAACGAGTGGAAAAAGTCAGCGATTACCTGCAAGTAGGGCAAGAAGTGATGGTGAAAGTGGTGGAAATCGATCGTCAAGGTCGTATCCGTTTAACCATGAAAGATCTTGCGCCTAAACAAGATGCTGTTCAACAACCTTCTGATGACGTTGTCGAACAGGAATAATCTCACTTAGGATTAATGTTACGGTGCGCTGTGCCGTAACATTTATTTTTCAACAAGCAAACCTATGCTTAAGGCTGATAAGAAATGACACAACGTCGGTTGTTTAATTTCGCGGTGTTCCTATCCGGTTTATTTTTTATTCTGCTGTTATCCGGCTGTGTCGGATCAAATCAAAGCTTTGTATCAAAAAATCACATAGTGTTAGCCGATCAAAATCCGAGTCAACATTTCGAACAGGAAGTGATGATTGTTCGGATTAGCCAAGTTTTGCTGGTTGGAAAAATGAGTAATGAAGAACGCGCCTCCCTCCATTTTGAACGGGGTGTGCTGTACGATAGTTTGGGGCTTTGGGCTTTAGCGCGTTATGACTTTACTCAAGCTCTTGCGCTGCAACCGAAAATGACGGCAGTGTATAACTATCTGGGGCTTTATTTATTACTTGATGAAGATTACGACGGGGCTTTGGAAGCGTTTAATGCGGTACTTACCTTAGATCCCGAGTATGAGTACACGATGTTAAATCGTGCGTTGGATTTCTATTATGTGGGGCGTTACAACCTTGCTCAACAGGATTTTCTGGGCTTTTATCAACGCAATAAATCCGATCCCTACCGTGTCTTGTGGCTGTATCTGAATGAATTGAAATTCAAACCTGCTGAAGCACAAAAAAATCTGGCTCAACGTGCCGTTGGGCTTTCTCATGATTACTGGGGTACCTACATTGTCCAATACTATTTGGGCAAATTGTCAGTTCGTGAATTACAGGCTAAAGCACAGCAGTTTGCCACGCAAACTTCGACGCAATATGCGGAAATTCTGACTGAAACCTACTTTTATCTAGCAAAACAAAAACTCAATATGGGACAAGTTGATGAGGCGGAGACCTTATTCAAACTGGCTATTGCAAATCAGGTGTATAACTTTGTGGAGTATCGTTTTGCGGTGTTTGAGCTATTGAAATTAGGACAACAGGCTCAAACGGAATAGCGGTGAGCGCGACTCAACCGACGACGCGTTGTAAGACGCAAAACGACGTACATAATGATTAACCTGAAAGCTGTTATTGAGCTTTCCTTTTATACAATTCGAGTATTTTTAATGACTGAAACTAAATTGACTTTCGCGGATTTAGGCTTGCCTGAATTCATCCTTAATGCTGTTTCCGATCTTGGTTTTGAAACACCTTCCCCGATTCAACAAATTTGCATACCGCACTTATTGGAAGGGCGTGATGTTTTGGGTATGGCGCAAACCGGTAGCGGCAAAACCGCCGCATTTGCTTTACCGATTCTGGCGAAAATTGACCCGAACGAAAAACACCCGCAATTATTGGTTATGGCGCCGACCCGTGAATTGGCGATTCAGGTTGCCGATGCCTGCGAACATTTCATGAAATATGCCAAAGGCATTAACATCGTGACCTTATACGGCGGTCAACGCTACGACATTCAATTACGCGCATTAAAGCAGGGCGCACAAGTGGTTGTTGGCACGCCGGGGCGTATTCTGGATCACATTCGTCGCGGCACATTAAACCTTGCCGAACTCAAAGCTATCGTATTGGACGAAGCGGACGAAATGTTGCGCATGGGCTTTATTGAAGACGTGGAAACCGTCATGGCGGAATTACCGGAAAATCACCAAACCGCCTTATTCTCCGCCACGATGCCGGAACCGATTCGCCGTATTACCAAGCGTTTCATGAACGATCCGCAGGAAATCAAAATCAAAGCGACTCAACAAAGCGCACCGGATATTGCGCAAAGTTGTTGGTATGTGCACGGTTTCCGCAAAAATGACGCACTACTGCGTTTCTTGGAAGTGGAAGATTTTGACGCAGCGATTATTTTTACCCGCACCAAAACAGGCACCTTGGATATAACCGAATTATTGGAAAAACACGGTTTCCGTGCTGCCGCGCTAAATGGCGATATGACTCAACAATTACGCGAACAAACTTTAGAGCGTTTGCGTAGCGGCAGTTTGGATATTGTGGTGGCAACGGATGTCGCCGCGCGCGGGATTGATATTGAGCGTATTAGCCTGGTGGTGAACTACGATATCCCGTTGGATGCCGAATCCTATGTGCATCGTATCGGCCGTACCGGTCGCGCAGGGCGTTCAGGGCGTGCCTTATTGTTCGTGGAACCGCGTGAACGTCGCTTATTGCGTAACGTCGAACAACTCATCAAGAAAAATATCGATGAAGTGGAATTGCCGAATCACGAGGTATTACAAGCCTGTCGTCGTAAAAAATTCAAAGAGAGAATCACCGCGCAACTGGAACACCACGATTTAGAACTTTACCGCGAATTGCTGGAAGATCTGTTTACTGCCGATCAATCGCAGGAAGACATTGCCGCAGCGATGATGATGTTGCTACAAGGCAAACAAAAACTTATTCTTCCGCCAGATCCGATTGTCGAGAAAAAAGCCCGTCGTGATCGTGGGGAACGAGGTGATCGTCGCGAAAACCCGCGTTCATCCGAACGTCGCGGAGAGCGCAAAGGCTACGGTAATCCGCAACCGATGGATTTATATCGTATTGAAGTGGGACGTGGCGACGGCGTGGAAGTGCGTCATATCGTGGGTGCCATTGCCAATGAAGGCGATATTAATAGCCGTTATATCGGTCATATTAAACTGTATGATGATTATTCCACTATCGAATTGCCACAAGGTATGCCGAAAGAATTGTTACAACAATTCGGCAAAACCCGCGTCTTGAACAAGCAAATGCGTATGTCTTTCATCGGTGAAGCCAAGGGCGAACGTGGTGATGATAGTTTCGGTGCCAAACGTCGTGGCGGACGTTTTGAAGAAAAAGGCTTCAAAGGCGATCGCAAATTTAAAGAAAAATCTCACCGCACTTTTAAAGAAAAACGTGAGTTCAGAAGATAATTCGGGCGACCGCACCAAAAAGTGCGGTTGTTTTTTCAGGTGAATTTACGGCTTATCAAATGATAAGCCGTTTTTTATGGTTACAGATCCGTACCTTTAATGTCACGGGTATAAACTTTATCCGCAACGTCTTGGATTTCTTCTGCCATACGGTTCGCCAGAATCACATCGGCGCGTTGTTTGAAATCCTTTAAATCGGTGACCACTTCCGAGCCAAAAAAGTCTTTTTCAGCATATTCAGGCTCATAAATAATCACATTCACGCCGGCTTTTTTGATGCGTTTAATGACGCATTGAATACTGGAACTGCGGAAGTTATCGGAACCGTGCTTCATGGTTAAGCGGTGCACGCCTACCACCGACGGTTTTCTTCTGAGCACTTCATCGGCGATGAAATCTTTGCGTACCGAGTTAGATTTAACAATGGCGCTAATCAAGGTTTGCGGAATATCTTTGTAGTTTGCCAACAGTTGCTTGGTATCTTTTGGCAGGCAATAACCGCCGTAACCGAAAGACAGGTTGTTGTAATGCGTGCCTATGCGCGGATCGAGGGATACCCCTTCAATAATTTCAGCAGTGTTGAAGCCATGGGTGGCAGCAAACGTATCCAATTCGTTGAAGAACGCGACCCGTAGCGCAAGGTACGAATTTGCAAATAATTTGATGGACTCCGCCTCGTTGGCATGGGTTAAAAGAATCGGTGTGTCGGGGCGTAAACTGCAATCCCGTAACATTTCGGCAAATTTTTGAGCAGCTTCACTCTGATCGCCTACCACGATTCTGAACGGATATAAATTGTCATGTAAGGCACGACTTTCACGCAGAAATTCCGGTGAAAAGATAATCCTCTCTGTGTTCAACTCATTGCGCATTTTGTGTGTAAAGCCGATAGGAATAGTGGATTTGATCACCAAATAGGCGTTGGCATTTTGTGCCATTGCTTGTTTTAACACGGCTTCTACTGAGCTTGTGTCGAAATAATCATTTTCCGGATCGTAGTCCGTCGGGGTGGCGATAATCACATATTCGGCATCGTGATAAGCTTCTGACGCATCCACGGTGGCGTGTAGGTTTAAAGGTTTATTGGCTAAATAGTCGCTGATTTCCACATCCTGAATGGGTGAACGCTTGGCGTTAATCAGCGCGGTCTTTTCCGGCGACACATCCAATAAGGTGACTTTATGCTTTTGTGCAAGTAAAACGGCGTTGGATAGTCCCACATAACCTGCGCCGACGACGGTAATTCTCATACATTACTCCTTAAATCTTTCCTAAAAGTCCTTTTATTTATTTTGCTAAACGCATTTCGCAAATCGTAAGCAGTTGTTCTGTGGTGTGTTTACGATCTGCAAATTGTGTACTCAGATAAATATGACGTGCTAAAGAGAGTGTCGTATAAATCGCGACATTTTCTTTTGTTGTGGTTTCATAGGTTAAAAATGTGGTCAGAAATGCATCTTGATGTTGTTGTAATGCGTGGACATCACCATACTGACGTAGGGCGAATTCCTGAATATGCGCCAGATAGTTGCCTGCATCCAGCGCAGCATCGCCCGAGCAAAGTAAATCAAGATCCAACAGCACCATGTTGCCCGGTTGACCGTAGCGTTCCATAATCTGATCCTGATAGAAATCCCGGTGTATGGAAACTAACGGCGTGTCGGTTAATTGTGCTGCCAAAGTTTCGCAGCCGCTCAGCACTTCGGCGATACGCTGTGATAAATGAGGCAGTAGCGTTTGCGCCTGTAGTAAGCGTTCGTGCAGCACCTCTAATTCCTGCCGAACGGTCCAAACAGGTAGTGCCAAATCTTGCGCTACTTGGCTATGATGTAACGCACTGAGGGCATGGGCGACGGATTCACCTAAAAAAGCCAAACGTTCATTGCCTTGGAAAAGTAAATTGCCGACACTTTGCCCGTTAATTTTTCGCTGCAACCAAGTGTGTTGTTCCGCAAGTTTGCCTAACGGCTCGGCGACGCTGATTTTTGCCTCATCGTTAAAACCCGCATCCCACAAGGCTTGTTGCACGTTTAATGAACGTTTATCCAAGCCTTTAAATCGGTATTTGCCGATAATATATGCCTCTCCCGCTTCTGTGCGAATCACATAGTCTATCAACGCACGGCGTTGTGGTTTGTAGCGACGCAACGTTGCTTTTTGCAGCAGACCTTGTTCGGCTTTCGGCAATACCGACATCAGCAAATGTTGCATTTGTTGCGCATCGGTTAGCATCTCAAGCATCGGATCCAATGGGGCGGCGGTGATTGAAGGCGGATTATCCGCAAATAGATTTTCCCCTTTATTTAATAGACCCTCCACCCGTTGCAAGAGTTGCAAGGATTGTTGCTTCCATTGTGGCGAACGTTTACGGAACGGCTCGGTGGCTAAACGTAGCAAGGCTGCGGCAGTGAAGAAGCGCAAACCGCTTAAGTCAGTATCGGTAAGGGATTGATAATGTTGCAGGAAGGTTTCCAGCAACACATTTGTCTGCCAATGGGGCAACACACCTTCGATGACCTGCAATTCCAAACGCGCCTGAAAGGTCGCCAAATCCATCAACGGATTGCCTTGAGTCGCGCGATCCCAATCTAAAATAGCGCATTGATGCTGATCGTTTTGAATCACCTGATCCAATGAAAAGTCGCCGTGAATGAATGCAAGCTGTTCCGGCTGATGTTTCAGTGCCGTTTGAGTTTGTATCGCTAATCGGGAAAACCATTCGCCATATTCGGGCAATATCACCCGAAATGTGTTGAACACACCCTGAATTGCTTTAATTTCATGCAGGGTTGTATAGCGCATCGGGTGCTGATACGCCGTGCGATGAACCTGTGCAAGAGCCTTGGCAACAAGGCGAATGCTGTCTTCCAGCGGGTAAAAACCTTCTTCCGGGCATAAACAATGCCCTTCTTGCCAGTCAGTCACAAGGGTGCAAATAGCGCCGTCCACACCAAGTAATCGCATATTACCCAGTGCCGCACCAAATGTTGCACCGGTCAGGACTCTGCCGAAATCTTTCGGGTTGGAACAACGAATCAGCGCAATGGGGTGTTGATTTAACGTCATCTTCGCGACTAAACGGCGTTCCGGCTTATAGCGTAAAATGTGAATTTCTGCTTTTTCCGCATCGCTTTCGGACAGGTTGCACAAGGTCAGTAAATGACGGCGCGACTTGGCGTCAACCAGCCAGTCGAGATGGCGAATGCCGCGATCGTAAGCGGGGTGTTGCAACAGAATACATTGCTCAAAAAGGGCGAGGGGCGCATGAGGATCCTTTGCTTGCACTAATGCCTGCCGTTTCGGATTATGCCAGGATTGGGTAAAACGTTCGGCGGTCAGTGCCTTGGCGAAATAATATTGCGTCGTGCCGTCGGCGAATTGCACCTGTAATGTGCAGGCGCAGCTGTTTGCCTGTTTGTAACGCAAATATTTAACCTGAATTTCGACCGCACTTTTCAGGCGCGGAAGCCGTTGCAGTTCCGTCAGCAGTAAATCCGCGTCCAATAACAGCGCCAAACCGGGTAGGGCAGTATCGCGCGCAATGAGTTGTTTATCCGCATGAGTCAACATTGTCTATCCTTGTATGAATCTGCTAACTAAGTTGCATTTTCCACCAATTAGCGTAATTTCCACCTTTTGCCAGTAATTGTGCATGGCTACCTTGCTCTTCCACAATGCCGTTATTGACGAAAATAATGCGGTCGGTTCTGGCGGCAAGTGCCAAATCATGGGTGATCATCAGCGTGGTGCGTCCCAACATGAGGTTTTCCAGAGCGGCAATTACATAGGTTTCGTTTTCCTGATCCAAGCCTACCGTCGGTTCATCCAAAATCAACACCGCACTTTGGTTCATTGCCGCGCGGGCAATGGCGATACGTTGTCGCTGACCGCCCGATAAGGAACCGCCGCGTTCGCTTAGAATGGTGTCGTAACCTTGCGGTAACGCGCTGATGAACTCGTGCGCGTTGGCGAGTTTTGCCGCTTCAATAATGTTTTCCTCGGTAACGTGCTCCGGATCGTTAATGGCGCCTAAGGCAATGTTTTCACGTACCGTTAAGCCAAATAGCAGATTATCCTGCGGCACAATGGCGATTTGTGAGCGCAGGCTGGCGATGGTGTAGTCCTGAATGTTGACGTCATCAAGGCGCACTTCGCCGCTTTTAGGCTCATAGAGTCTGAGTAATAAGCTGGTCAGGGTCGATTTCCCCGCGCCGGAAGGACCGACAATGGCGACTTTTTCACCGGGTTTGATGGTAAAGTCGATGTCATTGAGCACAGATGGATTTTCCCCGTTATCGGTTTCATAAGCGAAATTGACGTGATCAAACTGAATTTTGCCTAATGGTTTAGCAAGCACCAAGGCGTTCGGTTTGTCCTTAATTTCCGGTTCTTCATCAAGTAAATTAACCACACGTTCTCCCGCCGCCAAAGCTTTGGAAAGGCGACCGGCATATTTGGCGTATTCCCGCACCGGACGGAAAGAATTGTTTAAATAAGACATGAAAATAATGAGATCGCCGGTGCTCATGCCGCCGTTTAACACAGAGTGGGCGCCGTTGAGTAAAACTAATGCGGTAATTACGGCAACAATCACATCCACCCGACGTTCCAATCCGGCAGAAAGACGTTTGGATTGTACGTTTTGTTGACGGCTGGCGGCATCATCGCCGGCAAAGCTGCGGATGGTTTCGTCTTCTAGGGAAAGTGATTGTACGGTGCGAATAGAAGCGATGTATTCCGCTGCTTTGGAGGCAAGGGAGCCTTCCCGCTTGCGTTGCGCGCGACTCACTTCGTGAATTTTGCGGCTGGCACGGGTGGTGCTCCACCACATCAGCGGAATTGCCAACAAGGCGACGGAGGTGAGTTGCCAGTTCAAATACAGCATCATGCCGAACATCCCCAGCAAGATGAAAATGTTGGCAAGCATTGGCATGAGGGCGGTAATCACCGCTTCGCGTAACATTCCGATGTCGTTAATCAGGCGCATGGTGAGGTCCCCTGTTCTCGCCTTCGAGTGAAAACTTAAAGATAACCGTTGTAAGTGGGCGAATAAGTCGTTGCGCACACGACTGAGGATCCGACTGCCCGCCAAAGCGAGACCGACTGTACTGAAATAACTTGTCGCTGCCGTTAATAACGCAATAACAATGACCGCCGCCGCGCAGCCCCATAATAACTGGGTCATATCTAACGAGGCGAGCAAGGTATCGATGATGCCATGTTGTTTCGTCGTATGCTTCGTGGTTTCAGGCGTCAACACATGATCCACCACAAACGCCAGCGGCAACGGTTTTAATAAACGCATTGCAGTGGTAAGCAAGAGGGCGATTAAAGCGCCACTCACCAGCATACGTTCCGGGCGAATATAGTTTTTCAGTCGATAAGCAACCGACCACCAGGCGTTCTTACTCATGCTATATGCTCCTGCTTACAATCCTATCCACGGCGTTGGCAATCACGGGCAATATGTAAAATGCGATCAACCACAGCCAACCAGCTATGATGTTGTTCGGCGGTTGCACGTGCGTTTGCACCGAGTTGTTGCGCTTCGGAAGGATTATCTAATAATCGGGCAATGCCTTCAGCCATGTTTTGCGGATTGTCGGCTTCTACTAAAATGCCGTTGTAGCCGTTTTCAATGACAGTGCTCAAATGTCCCACTTGAGTGGCGATAATCGGTAGGCCCGCCGCCATGTATTCGTAGATTTTTAACGGAGAGAAATAAAATCCGTCCAGATTCGGGTAAGGGGCAACGGCAATATCCATGCGCGCCAGCCATTCCGGCACCTGTTCGGGAGCGACTGCACCGGTGAAATGCACAAATTCCGATAAGCCTTGTTGGGCGATTTCTTCGCTTAAGGCGGCATGTTGCGGACCGTCTCCGACAATTAACAAATTGAGGGGATAACCGCGTCGGCGCAATAAAGACCATGCCTGCACCAAACCCGATACGCCGTGCCAAGGTTTTAGCGTGCCTAAAAATCCCAATACCGGTGTGGCAACATAATCGCTTGGGCGATGCAGGAATTTTTCTGCATTTTGGCTTGCCGCTGATGCAAAACGGGCAAGATCAACGCCGTTGGCGATAACATGTACACGTCCTTTCGCTGAGGCAAAGGTTTCCAAATAATCCTTCACGCCGGGGGATACCGCCACCATGGCATCGGCATGAGAAAAGACAAATTCGGCAATGTCTTGTGCCTGAGCTTCAAGGGGGAGCTCTCGGTGTTTTTTCTGTTCTTCGATTAGCGGCGCATTGACTTCTAAAATACCGACGCATTGATGTTTGCGGGCAAACGCCATGCCGGCATTGCTCCATAAAGAATAACGCTCGTAAACGAGGTCAAAATCACCCGCACTTTCCAATAGTTTTTCCACTTGGGTATTGGCGGCAAGGGCTGCTGCGGCACGTTCCTGTTGAGAATCATTCGGCAGTTCGGGTAATTTGTGAATGTCGATTTGGCGTAACTCAGGTGGCGTTTCACCGCCTAAACGTTGGGCAAATAACACCACCTCTGCACCGCGTTGTAACATGCCTTTAATGACTTCCTGCACGTGTACTGATGCACCTTTGGTTCCAAATACCGGGATACCCGGATCTGCACAAATATAGGCTACTCGCATAATTTTTCCTTTTTCTTTGCAAGTGGGGTTTAACGAGGTAATGAATCGGTTTCACGTTGAGAGATTGCCGCCGCAAAAAAACGTCTTAGTTCGGCGGCGTTACGATCTTCATCGTATTCCCGCTCAATGAGTGCCCGTGCGCTGTGTGAAAGCTGTTGCCCCAGCGCATCGTCATTCAATAAACGGGTGATGGCATCGGCAAGTGCGGTCGGATTTTGTGGCGGAATGCATAGACCGGTTACTTCGTCTTGTACCAGTTCAGGAATGCCTGCCACCTGTGTGGAAATCACCGGTGTTCCCAGTGCCATAGATTCCAGTAATACAGTCGGTAAGCCATCGCGGTCGCCATCTTCACTGATGACACAAGGCGCGACCATCATTTTGGCTTGGCTTACTAATTGAATGATGTTGGGTTGCGGCATTGGACCGACCATACGAATCATATCCTGAATGCCTAATCGCTCAATTTGTGCCTCCAGCGCTTCCCGTAAAGTGCCGTCGCCAACCAAAGTACAGTAGGCTGAAACACCACGTTGTTTCAAAATAGCCAAGGCATCCAATAATACATTAAAGCCTTTTTTCGCCACTAAACGCCCAACGGCGAGGATATGAGGTTCCCGTTGTTGGCACGGTTGATAAGGGAATTTGCGCAAATCCATTCCGTTGTAAATTCTGACCGCACTTTTGGCGTCTGCGCCATATTGTTCACGCAAATAGGCGAGGTTGTAATCGGAGACGGTAACGGTTGTCGTAGCATCACGCATTTTGCGATCAAGTGCGGTGGAATTTTCGTATGAAAAATAAATATCTTTGGCGTGCGCGGTGAAGCTGTAAGTGATGTCGGCAAAAATTGCCGCCTGTCTTGCCACGGTGGTTGCCTGCGTGCCGAAGTGGGCATGTAAATGTTGTATGCCGCGTTTGCGAATGGCTAAGGCAAGCAAAATACTTTGCCCGATTTCATGCACGTTGCCTTGTGCTAAAGGTAATTTTTCGGCAAAGCGAGGTAATTCCTGAAAACCTTGCTGAATCAAGTCCCAGAAAGTTTCAGCGGTACGCTGTTTGTCCTGTAAGCGGGTGACCGGCGCGCGTACTTGCGAAATGCCGTCCTGAAAATGGGTTTCCATGACCGGTCCAAGGGCAAATATATCAATTTTCGTGCCTGCCCGTTCGTGAGCTAAAATTTCATTTACCACAAAGGTTTCCGAAAAGCGGGGATAGCGTTTTAACACATAACCGATATACATTGGATGGAGTGCTTCTGGGGGTGTTTGAGTATTCATAATTAACCTGCCGGTATTGTTGATTTTTATGCGCGGGAAAACTATCGCGCCACCATGTCCTGAATTTGGCTCACGACATTATCTAAGCCGTCAAAATTCAGAACATCACGGGCGTTGAGTAAAGGTTTTTGTTCTCTCATCCAATGGGTAAGCGCATCGGCGTTGAGAGAATCAGGGTGTAAACAATCAATCACGCCCATTTCCGCCAGGCGGGAGGCTCGGATCCATTGTTCTTTGCGTGGTGTAATACGTGGCACAATAAGCGCCCGCTTATTCAATGACAGAATTTCCGTAGTGGTGTTATATCCGCCCATGGATAAAATACATTCCGCGTGCTGCATGAGTTTGAGCGGTTCGGTAACAAAGTCCAGCACCTGGATTTCCGGTCGTTGCAGCTGCATTTCGTGGAGTTGTTGACGCTGTTCTTCCGGCATTAATGCGCCGGTGATCAATAAACCGTGCCAGCCGTTCGGTAGGTTTGCCTGCATAAAGGCTTTGGCAAGTTGGAAGCCATCTTGTCCGCCACCGACGACACAAAGGGCATAAGGTGATTTTATTGAAGGTAAGGTATCCGAATGATATTCACGCCTGCGCCTTTGATCCAAATAGCCCATGTAACGCATTTTTTCCGCAATATCGGCGGTGAACGGGTATTCTTTTGTGAAGTCAAATAAGCGTGAATCGCCGTAGATCCAAATATCGGAGAAATACAGACGAATAATTTCCAGATTTTGTAATTTATTCCATTGTTGGCAAACGGCGTCCGGCTCATCAATAATATCGCGTAAGCCTAAAACGATGCGCACGCCTTTATTCGCCAACACCGGCAATACGTTATCCAATTCGTTCATCGCGCCACGCGGTACGTTGTCGATGACCACAATATGCGGCTCGAACGCGTCCAGTGCGGCATGAATAATTTGTCTTCGGATGTTTACCAGACGTTCCGTGTCCGTGCCCAAAGAACGGGGAATATATTGTCCCTGAGGGGTTTTGAAATAAGTGGGGAGCGTGACTGAATCGGCGCCTTTCGGCAATTTGAATGCGCCCGACTCCCGCACGCCGGAAAGTAATAACACTTCCGCCTCGGGGTAGGCTTGTAAAACGGATTGCGCCAATAACATATTACGACGAATATGCCCAAGCCCCATGGTATCATGAGAATAAAAGGCAATTCGCACAGGTTGTGAAAGATGAAGCGGTGCTGATGTGTTTCGCATAGCAGGCCTGTCTCCGAGTAAATAAATGTTCCAAAAAAATCATAAATAGCAAAGTTGCTGATAAGACAAAGAAAAAATTTTTTAGTTCACAAAAATATAACATTTTTGACTGGTTAAACCTCCGTGAAGCAAAAAAAAAAGTTCGGTCACAAAAAATAACGTTTTTTGAGCGTCAGCTATGCTGACGGCCCCGAAAGGGGCGAATAAATCACTTCGTGATTTATGAGTAATTTTTTCAGTGAATTTTAGGGTTAAAACATCACGGGTGAGCATATGCAATTAGACAAAATTATTGCGCAAAATATTGTAAAACGCGCCATGAATATTATCGGCTGTTCGGTGAATGTGATGGATCATCGCGGCGTGATTATTGCCTCCGGCAATCCTGCCCGCCTGAATCAGCTACACACCGGCGCGGTGTTGGCGTTACGTCAGAACAGAATCGTGGAAGTGGATGAAAAATTAGCGGAAAAATGGAATTTTGATGCACATCCCGGCATTAACGTACCGATTCAATATCTTGGCAATAATATCGGCGTAATCGGTATTTCCGGTGTGCCGGAGCAGGTGAAACCTTATGCCGAGTTAGTGAAAATGACGGCGGAATTAATTATTGAACAGCATATTTTATTGGAGAAAGAAAGCTGGAATCGGCGCTATAAAGAAGAATTCATTTTACAGTTGGTGAAAGGCAATTTATCGCCAACGGAAATGGAACAACAAGCTCGCTTTTTTTCTTTTGATTTAACCGTGCCGCGCGTGGTCATTATTATTAAGTTATTACAACCGAACACCGACGCGTTACAAAAATTGGTGGGGTATTTGGAACAACCGCAATTTGAGCAGGAGGTCGCGATTTTATCTCTGGATCAAATTATTATTTTGCAACCTTTTGCTATTTTTGCCCAATTCGCCAAGCAGTTAAAAAAATTATTACCGAAAGATTATGCGTTGCAGGATTACAAAATCGCCATCGGGGCACGCCTTGAGTCCCCTGTGGGCGAGCAGTTGCCGCTATCTTATCGCACGGCTTTAAGCACCTTGCAATATGGCTTGAAGCATTATCCGCGTAAAAACCTGTATGCTTTTGAACAATACCGATTGCCGGTATTGTTGGCGGGAATTGCCGACAGTTGGCAGGCGGAAGAGTTGTTAAAACCGTTAAAAACGTTATTTTCTGAAGAAAATGCCCTCCTGTTTAAAACATTGCAACAATATTTTTTGTCAAATTGTGATCTTGCTCTCACTGCGCAGAAATTGTTCATCCACCCTAATACATTGCGTTACCGCTTGGCGAAAATCGAGCAAATAACCGCATTGTCTTTCAATAAGATAGAAGATCGTTTTAGTCTTTATTTAAGCACGGTGCTGACGTAGTTTTTGTATTCGACTACAAAAAATTAGGTATTTTCTGCTGAAATTTTGTATTTTCTTATAAAGCAATTTTTTCGCTAAGGGCGAATAATCTCCCTTGTTGTTTGTATGGTGAAATTACAGGGGAGAAGAATATGACGACAGTCTCAGCCTTAGGTGCGATTATCGCACTTGCAGTGGCAATATTTCTGATTTTGAAAAAGGTGTCTCCGGCATACGGAATGTTAGCCGGGGCACTAATCGGCGGCTTGGTCGGCGGCGCCGATTTAGTGGAAACCGTGAATCTGATGATTGGCGGTGCGCAAGGGATTACCACGGCGGTTATGCGAATTCTTGCTGCCGGTGTGTTGGCGGGGGTGTTGATTGATTCCGGGGCGGCAAATGCCATTGCGGAAACCATCACCAATAAACTCGGCGAAGCCCGCGCTTTGCTGGCGTTGGCGCTGGCCACATTAATTCTCACTGCCGTCGGCGTGTTTGTTGATGTGGCGGTGATCACCGTTTTACCGATTGCCTTGGCTTTAGCGCGTCGTACCGGCTTATCCAAACCGGCGATTTTGCTGGCGATGATCGGTGGCGGTAAAGCGGGTAACATTATATCGCCGAATCCCAATGCCATTGCCGCTTCCGATACTTTCCACCTGCCGTTAACTTCTGTCATGATGGCGGGCATTATTCCGGCGATCTTCGGTTTAATTCTGACGTATTTCTTAGCCAAACGGTTGATCAATAAAGGCGCAAAAGTGTCTTCGGAAGAGGTGATTGTGGTGGAAAAACATGATCTGCCGCATTTCGCTACGGCGATGATTGCGCCGCTCTGTGCGATTTTACTGCTAGCCTTACGTCCGTTATTTGATATTAAAGTGGATCCGTTGATTGCCTTACCGGTAGGCGGCTTGGTAGGCGCGTTATGTATGGGCAAAATTTGTCATGCCAATAGCTATGCTATCAGCGGGTTAGGCAAAATGGCGCCGGTCGCCATTATGTTGCTCGGCACGGGCGCATTGGCGGGCATTATCGCCAATTCAGGCTTAAAAGATGTGTTAATTCAGGGCTTGGAACATTCCGGTTTGCCGGCTTATATTTTAGCGCCGATTTCCGGGGCGTTAATGTCTTTGGCGACGGCATCCACCACAGCAGGCACGGCGGTAGCCTCCAACGTGTTTAGTGGTACGCTATTGGAATTAGGCGTGAGCGGCTTAGCGGCGGCAGCTATGATTCACGCCGGGGCGACGGTATTCGACCACATGCCGCACGGTTCCTTCTTCCATGCCACCGGCGGTAGCGTGAACATGGATATTAAAGAGCGGTTGAAACTGATTCCTTATGAAAGTGCGGTCGGTTTAATTATGACAATTGTTTCTACCTTAATTTTCGGTGTGTTTAATTGGTCCTAGGAGGTCGCTATGAAAATCGTTATTGCTCCCGATTCATTCAAAGAAAGTTTAACCGCCTTAGAAGTGGCAAGTGCTATTGAAACCGGCTTTAAACGTGTTTTTCCGGATGCGGAATATGTCAAATTGCCAATGGCGGACGGCGGCGAAGGCACAGTGCAATCCTTGGTGGACGCTACCGGCGGTAAATTGGTGGAATATGATGTAGTGGCGCCGTTGGGAAATGCCGTGCAAAGTTTCTTCGGGCTATCGGGCGACGGCAAAACTGCCATCATCGAAATGGCGGCGGCATCCGGCTTGCATTTGGTCGACCCGGAACAGCGTAATCCGCTCAACACCACAAGTTACGGCACCGGCGAATTAATTAAACATGCTTTGGATCTTGGCGTACAACATATTATTTTAGGCATCGGTGGCAGTGCGACGAACGACGGCGGCGTCGGTATGTTGCAGGCGCTCGGCATTCGTTTTCTTGATGCACAACAGCAAGAAATCGGATACGGCGGCGCGCAGTTGGCAAACATTGCGCAAATTGAGATGACGAATTTGGATCCCCGTCTGGCGCAGGTTCACATTGAAGTGGCGTGCGATGTGAATAACCCGTTGTGCGGTGAACGTGGTGCATCGGCGATTTTTGGTCCGCAAAAGGGCGCGACGCCGGACATGGTGGCGCAGTTAGATGCAGCACTGGCACATTTCGCCGAGATTGCGCAGCGCGATTGCGGCAAAAATATTAAAGATCAAGCGGGTGCCGGTGCGGCAGGCGGTATGGGCGGCGGCTTGTTGCTATTGCCGAAGGTGGAGCTGAAAGCCGGCGTTCAAATCGTGTTGGATAATTTGCAGTTGGCGGACAAAGTACAGGATGCCGATTTGGTGATTACCGGCGAAGGGCGTATGGATGCGCAAAGTATTCTCGGCAAAACCCCGATTGGCGTGGCGCGTACCGCGAAGCAATTTAATAAGCCGGTGATTGCCATTGTGGGCTGTTTACGTGAGGACTACGAAGTGGTGTACGAACATGGCATTGATGTGGTATTTCCGATTATTCGTCAGTTGGCTCCGTTACCTGAAATCCTGAAACAGGGCGGTGAAAATCTGGTGTCCACCGCACAAAATATTGCGCGTTTGTTAGCTTTACAGGGAAAAATGTAAACCGAGGCGCTAAAAGTGCGGTGGTTTTTTCAGATAAATTTACGGCTTATCCAATGATAAGCCGTTTTCTTTTATTCTTCTAAAATCACTTTGCCGATGTAACCCAGATTGCGGTGTTGTTGCGCATAATCAATGCCGTAACCCACTACGAATTCGTCAGGAATGGTAAAGCCAACCCAATCCACCGGCACTTGCACTTCACGGCGTGACGGTTTATCCAACAGGGTGCAAATGGCTAACGAGGCGGGCTCGCGTAAATTCAGAATCTCGCGCACTTTTTCCAAGGTATAACCCGTGTCGATAATGTCCTCCACAATCAGCACATCTTTGCCTTTGATGTCGCCGTCCAAGTCTTTGCTGATACGCACATCATGATTGGTGGTCATGCCGCTGCCATAGCTGGAAGTGGTCATAAATTCAATTTCCACCGGCAAACGCAATTCACGCACCAAATCCGCCATAAACATAAAAGAACCGCGCAATAAGCCCACCACAATCAGGCGGTTAACGTTTTTGTGTTGATAAAATGCGGTGATTTCTTTGCTGAGTTCGGCAATGCGGGAGCGGACTTCTTGTTCGGAAATCAGTATATCGACGTGGTGTTTTTTCATTTGAGAGTTACCTTCAGCGGATAATGAGGGCGCTATTCTAACAAAAAAAAGACTGAAGTTTAAACTTCAGTCTTTTCAAATACCCTAACGAATTTACTTTCTACTCTACCTGTTTGGAGTACTATGCAGACTTCCAATGACTACCATTCATCTTCATTGCAATACTTAACAGATGTGGCTTATGTTAGCAGAGTTTTTATTTCTGTCAATAAGAATTATTATCATTTTCTTAAAAATATTTTAATTCCCGGAAATTTTCATATTTTCCAATAAGATGGAGCCTGTCTGAATGTTGGAACGATGTTCAATATCGTCCCCGACGGCAACGATATTGCGCAACATTTCAGGCAGTTGTCCTGCGATCGTGATTTCCGCTACAGGATATTGAATCTCGCCGTTTTCCACCCAGAAGCCTGCCGCCCCTCGTGAATAATCGCCGGTGACCATGTTTACGCCTTGTCCCATCACTTCGGTCACCAGCAAGCCGCGATCCATTTGGCGCAAAAGTGCGGTCAGTTTTCCTGATGAATTTGCTTTTACCAACCAGTTATGAATGCCGCCCGCGTGCCCATTACTTTGCATACCGAGCTTGCGTCCGCTGTAACCGGTGAGCAAATAGGTTTGTAAAATGCCGTTGCGGATAATGTCCATATCCTGCGTTCTGACGCCTTCGCTATCAAAAGGTGTGGACGCTAACTGACCGAGCAAATGCGGACGTTCAACGATGTCAAACCAATCGGGCAACACTTGCTTGCCTAAATGATCTAATAAGAAACTGGCTTTGCGGTATAAACTGCCGCCGCTAATGGCTGCCGCCAAATGACCGATTAAGCCTGTCGCCACATCATTTAAAAAAATCACCGGCGCTTCTTGAGTGGCGAGCTTTTGCGGTTGCAAACGGGCAATGGCTTTTTGCGCGGCATTCTCACCAACCCATTGTGGTTGCGCTAATTGGGCAATATCCCGTGCAACGGTGTATTCGTAATCCCGTTCCAGTTGCTCCTGATGGGCGGCAATGATTGAACAAGAAAGGGAATAACGGCTGGATAAATAACTTTGCAGCATACCGTAGCTGTTGCCGTAAACGCGCACGCCGGTGTGCGCGTTGAAAGAAGCACCTTCGCTGTTAACGATACGCTCATCGTGGTCTAGTGCAGCCTTTTCTGTTTCCAAAGCAAGTTGTAGCGCCTTATCCACGTCAATGTCGGCGGCGTGATATAAATCCAAATTCGGTGCATCAAACGCCATTAAATCTCTATCCGCCAAGCCTGCGCAATCGTCGGGCGAGGTATATTTGGCGATAGAGAGCGCTGCTTCCACGGTGCTTCTGATGGCTTCCGGCGTTAAATCGGAGGTGGAGGCGTTGCCTTTTTGTTGCCCTAAATATACGGAAATGCCGAGTGCGCCGTCGTTGTTAAATTCAACGTTTTCGATTTCCTGCAAACGGGTGGAGACGGACAAACCGCCGGATTTGGTGACGCCCACTTCGGCGCTGGCGCCCGCTTTTTGGGCAATGTCAATGGCGAGACTCACGGCATCGCGCAGTTGTTGTTCCTGTTGGCGTAAAAGTGCGGTGGAATGTTCAAGTGTTTTTTGTTGCATTGTGGTTTTCTCAATGGGGCATTTTCGGCAATTTTAGCCTATTTTTCTTTTTAAGGCGAACCGTAGATTCTGTGCTAAAATGCACCGCACTTTTTAGCAGAACAACGGAAAAGAATATGGCAAAACGCAAAAAAGACGATTTTGACTGGCAGGATGAAGAGCAGGAAGAGATTATTTGGGTCAGCAAAAGCGAAATTAAACGGGATGCGGACGCATTAAAAAAACTGGGCGAAAAACTGGTTGAACTGACCAAAGCTAAATTAGATAAAATTCCTTTGGAAGAATCGTTATTGGAAGCGGTAAATTTGGCGCAGCGCCTGCAAAAAGAAGCGCGTCGTCGTCAGTTGCAGTATATTGGTAAATTATTGCGCGGCATGGACGTAGAACCGATTCAGGACGCTTTGGATAAACTGGAAAACAAACATTTGCAGCAACAAGCGATGTTGCACAAACTGGAATTATTGCGCGATGAGCTTGTGGCAAACGGTGATAACGCATTAACACATTTTTTAACGGATTATCCGCATGCCGACCGGCAACATTTGCGTAATTTGATTCGTGCCGCCAATAAGGAAAAAGAACAAAATAAACCGGCAAAAGCCTATCGCGAGATTTTTCAGTATTTGAAGGAAATCGTGTTGGAAGATTAAGAAAAGTCTAAATATTTAGCCCCTTAATAAGCCATTTATTAAGGGGCTGTTTTTTATGGCAGGATTAATTTAGCCAGAATAAATAGCCGACAGTGGCGATTACAAAGATACAAACGATATTCAGGATAAAGCCTGCTTTTACCATTTCACTTTGTTTCACTTCACCCGTACCGAACACAATGGCATTCGGCGGTGTAGCTACCGGCAACATGAAGGCACAAGATGCGCCTAAGCCGATAATCAAGGCTAAACCGATTTCCGGCATACCGAGAGATTGTGCGATAGAGATGAAAATCGGCACTAACAAAGCCGCACTGGCGGTGTTGGAGGTGAATTCCGTTAAGAAAATAATAAACGCGGCGACCAATAACCCGATGAGGTAGAAATGTCCGCCTTCAATGAGGAACACAATACCGTCCGCCAAGATTTTACTTGCACCGGAATTTTTGAGTACCGCACTTAAGGTCAAACCGCCACCAAACAGCATTAATACGCCCCAGTCGGTGTTGTCTTGGATTTGTTTCCAGTTGGCGACGCCGGTCACGCAAATGATCACGGCGGCGGCTAAGGCGATGACACTGTCAAAACTGCCGATTTTACCGGTTAAACCCAATGCGCCTGAAAGCATCGGATTGATTTGGCTGCTGAAAACCCAGCTTAAGGCGATAAAGACGAAAATCCCTAAGGTAATCCAGCGTTGTTTGTTCATTTCCACTTTTTCGAATTGTTGTTCAAAACGAATATTCAATTTTGGTTTGAACACAATATAAAGTGTTCCGATCATGATTGGCATTAAGATAATCATGATAGGCAAGCCGTACCACAACCAATCGGCAAAAGTTAGGTGCAACTGGGTTGCTACAATGTTGTTCGGCGGGCTGCCCACTAAGGTTCCCATGCCGCCGATACTGGCACTATAGGCAATCCCCAACAGCACGAAAACATAGGTGTTGTGCTGTTCTTTACGATCCAAACGGCTTAACACCCCCATGGCAAGCGGTAACATCATCGCGGCGGTCGCCGTATTACTCACCCACATGGACAAGAAAGCCGTCACAGAAAATAAATAAATCACCGCGACAAACAGATTACCTTTTGCCAATGCCATGATTTTATTGGCGATCATTTTATCCAGTTGCTGAATATGCAATGCTGTAGCTAAGGCAAATCCGCCGAAGAACAAGAAAATATTCGGATCGGCGAAGGTGGCGAGCGCAGTGCTCGTGTTCACCAATCCCAAGAAAATCGCGAGAAGCGGAACGATTAAGGCGGTGATGGTGACGTGTAGAGCTTCCGTTAACCATAAAATGGCGACTAAAGCTAATAATGCCAACCCACTATTGGCGTTTCTGTCGAATGGCAGCGTGTAGAGTAAGATAAAAAATAGAATGACGGCAACAATAAAGATAATTGCACTCCTATTGGTCTTACTTTGATTTTGAGTTGTGTCGCTCATAATGTTTATTCCTATAAAAAATCAAAGATCAACATATTGTTCAACGCAAACAATATGGCGAAAAGTTAGCACTTTGTTAATAAAAAGCAACGGTTTTTTTATGGATTTGTGACCTTGCGCAAAAAAAGTGCGGTGAAAATTTTTGATATTTTCACCGCACTTTTAAACAAGACGTTAAATTTCAGGGTTATTCCTGTTCGAAGTCTTCTAAATCTAAGGCTTCTTGCGACAGGATAATCCCGGTTAAATCCGCATAGACAAAATCTTCCGGGAAGAACGTAACACCGCCGAAGTTTACCGGAATGTCCGTTTCGCCTTGGTTGGAACCGTCCGCGCCTACCGGAATCGGTGCTAACGCGTGAATCCCGATGTCGATATTTTCCAATTGCTGAATTTGACGCACCGCACCGTAAACGATAATACCTTCCCAGTTGTTGTCTGCCGCCAATTGCGCCAGTTCGGCGTCGATTAAAGCGCGGCGCACCGCACCACCGCCGTCCACCAATAGCACCCGACCTTCGCCGTTTTCTTCCAAAATTTCAGCAATCAATCCGTTGTTTTCAAAGCATTTCACGGTGGTGACTTTGCCGTAGAAAGTGCTCAGTCCGCCGAAACTGGAGAAAATAGGCTCGACAACATCCACTTGGTCGAGATAAATATCGCAAAGTTCAGAAGTATCAATGTACATAAGAAACCCTATTTTTAAAATGAATACTGCGGGCTAGTATAGTCCGTTTATCAACCCAGAAGCAAGCCAAAACTAAATAGCCCGTTGATAAGTAACGCCAATAGCGACATTTGCGCCAACATCGGACGTAACGCCGTCGGTTCTTTGTGGGTGAAGACAAACAGCGCGTGTTTCAATAACAGCGGGTAAGTCAGCAAAAAGGCAAAACTCAGTGGATTACGTAAGTTCATGGCGGCGAATAAGAGATAAAACAACGCGGCGACGGCAAGCAGCAGGCAATGATAAACTCGTCCGTTATGGGCGCCCAAACGGACTGCAAGGGTGTTTTTGCCGGCTTTACGATCTTGTTCAATATCACGTAAGTTATTGATATTTAATACTGCAGTGGCTAACAGGCCGCTGGCGATAGCGGGCAGTAAAATGACGGTCGAAAAGGTATGTACCTGTAAATAATAGGTTCCGCCTACACCCAGTAAGCCGAAGAAAATCAATACCGAAATATCACCTAACCCCAAATAACCGTAAGGCTTGCTGCCCACGGTGTAAGTGATGGCGGCGATAATGGCAAGCACGCCGAGCACGGAAAAGGCGATTAAATCGCTTAAGTTTTGATATGCCGTACCGATTAACATCGCGCCGCACACAAAACTTAAGCCAATCATGACATACAGCCCTTTTTTCAGCTGTGTCGCGGAAATCGCTCCCTGTTGAATGCCGCGCAACGGGCCGATACGCTCGGCAGTGTCGGAGCCTTTTTGATGATCGCCGTAATCATTGGCGAAGTTGGAAAGAATTTGCAGAAATAACGTGGTGAGTAAGCACAGCAGCGTAACGCCCCAATGGAGGCTTCCCGCCCAATAGGCAAGCGCCGAGCCGGTGAGAATGGTCGCCAAGGCTAACGGCAGGGTTTTTGGACGCGCCGTTTCAATCCACATTTTTATGGTATTTTTTGTCATAATTTCCACATTAACAACGAAAAAACGCGATTTTTCACCGCACTTTTAGCTAAAATAGTGCGCTATTCTACAAGGTTATTCAGCAGATTTTAACTGTTTTAAGGAAAATATGTCCGATTCTCTCACATTGCAGCCCGTCGCCGTTATTCATACGCCTTACAAAGAAAAATTTTCAGTGCCGCGCCAGCCGAATTTGGTGCAGGACGGCACCGGTATCGTCGAATTATTGCCGCCTTATAACCAAGCGGAAGCCGTACGCGGATTGGAACAATTCAGTCATCTTTGGCTGATTTTTCAATTCGACCAAATCCCGCAAGGCAAATGGCACCCCACCGTACGCCCGCCGCGTTTAGGCGGAAATCAACGCGTGGGCGTGTTTGCCTCCCGTTCTACCCACCGCCCGAATCCGCTTGGTTTATCCAAAGTGGAATTGCGCCAAGTGGAATGCAAAAACGGCAAAATCTTGCTACACCTTGGATCCGTGGATTTGGTGGACGGCACGCCGATTCTCGACATCAAGCCTTATCTCGCCTATGCCGACAGCGAACCCGACGCCCTTTCCGGCTTCGCACAAACCGAGCCGAAACCTTTATTGCAGGTAGAATTTACGCCGGAAGCGGAAAGTGCGGTCAAAAAACACAGCGAAAATCGACCGCACTTACAACGTTTCATCATCCAAGTCATCCAACAAGACCCCCGCCCCGCCTACCAACAAGGCAAAACCACAGAACGCATTTACGGCATTTCGTTGTATGAATTTAACGTGCGATGGCGGATTAAGCCGGGGACGACGGATGTGGCGGAGGTGATGAGTCTGTCGGTTTAATTGATTCACTTTTTGACTAAATTGCTTTATTCTGTGTATTACATTTTGCATTACATTAAAGGAGCTACTCATGGCAACATTAAATGTTCGTTTAGATAATGAGTTAAAACAACAGGCTTATGCCGTATTAGAGCAATTAAATATTTCACCAAGTGAGGCAATTCGTCTTTATTTTCAATATATTACGGAAAATCACAGTTTGCCGATAAAATCTGTTGTCGTCACGGATGAAGAGCAAGAATTACTAGAAACCGTGCGCTATCGTTTAGCTAATCCGCAAAAGGGAATCAAGGTTAGCTTAGATGATCTATGAATTAGAATTTGACCCGCGAGCGTTAAAAGAATGGCATAAATTAGATGAGACGGTTCGTCATCAATTTAAGAAAAAATTGGCAGAAGTGCTTGTTAATCCGGAAATCCCGGCAAATCGTCTAAGTGATTTTTCGAATTGTTACAAGATTAAGTTACGAAAACTGGGCTACCGCTTGGTTTACCAAGTACAACATGAGCGAATTATGGTTTTTGTTGTTGCGGTGGGAAAACGTGAACGGGCGGAAATTTATACAAAAGCAAAAGAGCGGATTGAATAAAAAGGGAGATTTATCTCCCTTTTTCCTTTTGTTGTCTTAACAACTTAACTCATCCGCAATCTCTTCCGCCTGTTTCAAAACAAACTCCACTGCGTTTTCCGCCTGATCCGGCGGGTATTTATATTTCTGCAAGGCACGGCGAACAAGCAATCTGATTCTTGCCCGCACGGCTTCCTTGTGTTGCCAGTCGATGCTCACCGATTTACGCAAAATATCGGTAATTTCTTTTGCCAATTTAGAAAGCACTTCATCGTTCATCAGTTCCTTCGCACTGTCGTTTTGCGAAAGAGCATCGTAGAACGCCAATTCTGCCGTGCTTAAGCCGAGTTTTTCGCCACGCGATAAGCGTTCGGAAAAATCCCGCCCCATTTGCACGAGGGCATCGAGAATTTCCACCACGCTCAAATTATGATTGTGATATTGCGTGAGGGCCTCTTGCAAGCGTTGCTCGAAATCTTTTTGTGCGGTCAGATTTCGGCTGGCTTTGGCTTTGATTTCCTGCTTCAAATAACGCTCCATCGCCAGCACCCACAGGCTTTTGGTCTCGCTGTTTTTAATCGCTTGCAAAAATTCGTCGGAAAGCAAATTAATCTGCGTCTGTCCTTTGCCCAATAAATCGAACAAATCAATCGTGCCTTCCGACACAATGCTTTGGTTAATCAAGGCTTTGAGCTGAATCAGGCGTTCGTTTGCGCCTTTGCCTTTTTGTTCACGTTTAGAAAGCACGGCGCGCGCAGCATCGTAAAACGCAATTTCTTGCTGGTATGGCTGGGCTTCTTTCAACGCACCGCACAAGGCGTAACCTTTTTTCAGGCTGCCGACGGTTTTCAAAAAGGCTTTTTTGCGCGGTTCAGGATCATCCGCATTATGCCAATGTTGATCGTGCGCTTTGCCTTCGTTAGGTAGTTGATCCAGCGTGGCGATATGGTTTGCCGCTGTCGCAATGGCTTTTAGCAATAACGCAGGTTCAGATTCTTGAATTGCCGTCTGAACCTCAAACGCTTTGCCTTCAATTGGTGTGGCAAATAAAGTGCGGACAAATTCCAGCTGTTCTTTCATTCTGAAGAACACGCTCTGCACATCTTCTGCCAGTTGCCCTTTGCCCGTGGAGTTGGTGTATTGCAGCGTGGCATCGCGCAACTCTTCCGCCAAACCCACATAATCCACAATCAGCCCGCCATTTTCGCGGCTTTTGTTTGCGAACACACGGTTCACGCGCGCAATCGCCTGCATCAGGTTATGCCCCTTCATCGGCTTGTCGAGATACATGGTGTTACAGCACGGCGCATCAAAACCCGTCAGCCACATATCGCGCACAATCACTACTTTCAGCGGATCGGCAGGGTCTTTAAAACGACGTTCCAGCGTTTGCTTTTCCTGCTTGCTGTAAACGTGTTTCTGTATTTCAGGCGCATCGCTTGCTGAACCTGTCATCACAATTTTTATCGCCCCTTCATTGATGCTGTCTGAATGCCATTCAGGGCGAAGAGCGATAATCTGATTGTACAAATCCACGCAAATTTGACGGCTGGAAACGACAATCATCGCCTTGCCATCTTGCTGCTCATTACGTTTTGCAAAATGCGCAACAAAATCGACCGCGAGATCGTGCAGCCGCGCTTCCGAACCGAGCAATTTTTCCCGCAGGCGTAATTTCGGGTTTTCTTCGCCTTCCAGCAACTCGTCAATTTCTGCAAATAATTCATCGTGATTGGCATTTTCCGCTAGTTTGATTTGGCGTGCTTCGTAAATAATCGGCACGGTTGCGCCGTCTTCCACCGCATCTTGCAAGTCATAAATGGAGACATACCGCCCAAACACATCTTGCGTATCGCGATCTTCAAGGCTGATTGGCGTACCCGTAAAACCAATAAAGGAGGCGTTCGGCAGGGCATCGCGCAAATGGCGGGCATAACCAGCTTGGAATTTGCCCTTGTGCAGTTTTTGCGTAAAGCCATATTGGGAGCGGTGGGCTTCATCGCTAATCACAATAATGTTGGAACGATTATTCAGCACAGGGAATTGGCTCTCTTCTTCATCTAAGCCGAATTTTTGAATGGTAGTGAAGAACACTCCGCCCGATTCCCGCTCGCTCAATAATTGGCGCAAGGCATCGCGATCTTCCACCTGCTGCGGCGTTTGCTTAATCAAGGCTTTGCCGCTGCTGAATGTTTGGAACAACTGACCGTCTAAATCGTTGCGGTCGGTAACGACTAAAATCGTCGGGTTTATTAATTCAGGTTGGGAAAGCAGTTTGCCCGCGTAAAACAACATCGAAATAGATTTGCCCGAACCCTGCGTGTGCCACATCACGCCGATGCGCTTGTCGCCCTGTTCGCTTGTGGCAAAAATGGTGGATTCCACCGCTTCATTTACGCCGTAATATTGATGATACGCCGCGATTTTCTTGATTAACGCACCGTTAGAAGCACGTTCAAACAGCACAAAATAACGCACATAATCCAGCAGTTTTTGCGGGGTGAGCAAACCATTGAGCAGATTTTGCAATTCATCACCAAAATCCAACCGCTTGCTTTGTGCCTTTTCGTCCACCACCTTCCACGGCGTAAAACGCTGAAAATCCGCCGAAAGCGAACCCAGCCGTGCATTCAAGCCATCGCTGATAATCAGTGTTTGGTTATAAACGAACAAATCGGCGATTTCATCTTTATAGGTCTGCAACTGATTGAATGCCTGCAACAAATCCGCCGATTCGCGCAGCGGATTTTTCAGCTCAAACACCACCAAAGGCAAACCGTTCACAAAGCCGATAATATCGGGAATCCGCTTGCCGCCTTTACGACTGCGAATTTCCAGCTGGTTCACCATCACAAAGCGATTGTTCGCCACATTCTCAAAATCCACCAAACGCGCCACATCAAATTTCTGCTCACCATTTTGCTGATATTCCACCTTCACGCCATCACGTAACAGCTGATAAAACGCCTGATTCCGCCCCACCAGATCGCCAATCTCCCCCTTGGTTACCGATTTAACGACAAAATCCACCGCACTTTCAGGCAGCTGCGGATTAAGCTTGCGCACCGCTTGGCGAAGCTGTTCCACAAACACCACCCCGCCCAAATCCCCACGGGCAAAATCGCCTTCGGAAACCGCGAGATCTTTGCCGTAGAAGTGTTGCCAGCCGAGTTTTTCAAGGCGGGAGAGAGTGAGTTGTTCAATATCATTTTCATTGATCATAGGTTTTCCTTTTGATTTGGGGCGGAGCGGTTATTAGTTATGTGCAATTTGTAAATGAATAGGTTTAAAACGTTACAATGGCGGTTATTTCAGTTTCCATTCCTTGTAAGCGCTCAAGAAGCGTTGAACTATAAAGAATGATTGACTCTTGAGATAATTTTTTATCCTCCAGATGATTATTAATTGTATCTATGTGATTACATATTTCCTTAAGCATGCTACGGTCGGCTGTTTTGCTCTTAGCGATATGAAGAAATAAACCGGTAGCTCGTTCAAGTGGCATATTTTTTTCAGATAATTGTTTGAGCAGTTCATTAACGACATCTTCTGAAGAGGCGTTAACATGAACTGCAAAATTTGTTTTGCCATATGTGGTGAAAAAATAATAGAGATCTGCATACATAAGCGGATGACTAAACGCCGCCCACGAGGAGTTAATAATCGCTTCAGCAACTTTTGAACAGAGTTCAATTGAAGAGCTATCAATAAAGCAACCATTAAAATTCATTTCGGGTGACGGATTCGTGCAACCGAAGACAATCACGAAACTTGAAACTGAATTTGCAATTTTCTCCCATTCTTCCTTGGTAAGTTCATCTGAAAGCACGAATACCAAGTCACTGTTAGTTAAGATAGTATCGGTGATCTTATCGATTGAATAAAATTGAGGTTTTAAATACCCTTCGTGTTCGTCATATAACAGATTTAAATTTATATAACTAGCAACCTGTTCGCCGAATTCTCCCTTTTTGATGATAGAAAGATGTGTGCCAATATCTTCGTTAGTTTTTGATTCAGTCATTTTTATGGTTATCCTATGTGTTGTTATTTAAATTTGTCGATTATAGCAACCTCATCTATCAACTCTTTTTTTTAGCAAAGAGGAGTTAGGGGGGAGATTTGGCAGAAGTGAAATCAATCTCGTGGGTAAGGTTTTGCTCTTTCTATATCTTTCTTTAATCTCTCATTTGCCTCTAAAATAGCTCCTTGAATATCTGGATAAATCGTTTCAAATTTAATTCCGATATGTTTTAAATAAACAAGAATTTCATCTCTCAATGTATTAGCAATATAGAATTTCGTACTGCATAAAACCTTTTTTAAATGATCTTCTTCAGTACGTATTTTGTTTTCTAATGTTTCAATACCTTGCTGAGTGATAAACAAACCTTGTTGAGCAGATATTCTTCCTATTGGATCTGCATATGGTACAAAACATTCTGAAACATATGATCCGCCAACGTTAAAAAATTTCATATGGGTTCGATAAACTGCTCTATACTTCACTTTTTTCTCTTTTTCAAAAGCAAAAAATAAAGCTACATAGAAATTTGTCGTCCAATCCAATAATGGCGTTTTCAATCCCAAGTGTTGCCCAACAGCCCATAATTCATTGATATATTCAGTCTCTTGAGTTTTTCTCAGCAAAGATTGTTCAGATAATCTTCCTCTGGCTAGTTGTCTAAAATTTTCATGATGAAAGTATGGATCAATACATTTTCCTTTTGTTTCTCGTTGGAATGTGCTTTCTAATTTCCAATTTGAATCTGCTTGACCACGATATATAAAACCTTCATCTTGTTTTTCGTTTGCATAGATTTCTTTCAGTAGATATTCAAGCTGTTGTAGCGTCCTGATTTTGATACATTGAGAATATCCTACTAAGCCGTCATCAAACTTTTCAATTTGAAATTTTTGTTTAAACAAAGGTTTTCTTTTATCAATAAAAGGAAGTTCTTTTAGATTTGTTAGTTTAGGCATTGATTTCCCCACTCAATAATCTAGGTAACAACAAATCTCTAATTTCTGAAAGTGTCTGTGTGTTCTCATTATTTTTTAAAATGAGAGTGCGATATTCTTCCCATTTTCTATTAAAAAGAGAGATTGTTTTTTCATCAGGAATAATACAATCAATGGATTGAAAATCTTTCAGTTTCAGAGTTTGACGAACAGAACCTGTGCAAAGGGTCTGAATCTTTATCTTAGTTGTTTCTAGGTTGATCATTCTTTTCATAAGCCAATGATATTTATCAGATACGCTAAATACTTCATATACTGGACTAACCGCGCCCAAATACTCACTTTCGTGCAAGCCGATAGATCCGATGTTTATTCGAGCAGGGTTATAGGCAAAATCCCACTGATAAACTTTGAGATACTTATCAATGCTTTTACTGAAAACCTGCTTAGTAAAATACTCCTCGGATTTGACTAATTCTCCGCTAGATACAGCCGATAATACGGTTGCTGGATCGTTTTTTACTTTTTCCCGTCTTGGTTGAGTAATATCTGCAAAAATGCCGACCTCCCACCCCCTCGGCACTTCAACCCCATCAACTTCCCCCATCTCACTCGGAAACGCAGCCGCAATCTCCGCCAATTCCGCATAGCGTTCTGGCTCAAGTGCGGTCAATTCTTCCGCCGTTTTTCCGCTGATTGCCGACATCGCAGCAAGTTCCGCTTCGGCTTGGTTTTTGCCATCAGCAAGGGCGGCGGCTTTGGCGCGTACGGGGTCGAAATCCACAAACCAGCTTTTAAAAATCGCTTGAGCGATCTGTTCTAGGGTTTGGTTGATTTGGGTATTGAGTTGGATTTTATCTATAAAAGCAAAAATTGTTTCTGTAATTTTTTTCTGTTCATTTAAGGGTGGTAATTTAAATTCAAACTTAGACATATCACCTACTTTCATATTAGGTTGTGCAGCTGTTCCGCTTGAAATAGCATTAATATGACTTTTGAAATTAATAGATTGCATAACGCAATAAATAAATTCGGGTGTGGCAAAATTTTTATTTACTCTAATTCTTGCCAATCCATTATTAAAAACGGACTCTAAATCATTTCTTATTAGTTTATTAACACCGATAGAACCGCCAGTTCTAGCAATAATAATGTCGCCAGAAATTAACTTATATTTATCGTAATCAGATTTTTTTGTTTCTGTAAAACCCCATTCATTAAAAGATTTATCTTGAGAAATATCTTGTATTCTCAAGCAACGTAAATTTGTTTTATGTTCAACAATCGGCGCTCTACGAATAGCATCTAATCCTGTATTAATACTTTCGGTTACCTCTTCTAATGTTACCGTTTGCCAATTACTCATACCCCAATCCCCCCAAATTTTTCTTAATCTCCGCTTCCAATTCCGCGCTTTTCGCAAACTGTTCTTTTAAAAGAGCGGTCAAATTTTGCATTTTTTCTGCAAATGGCACACCGTCGTCTTCTTGTTCTGCTGTGCCGACGTATCTGCCGGGGGTAAGCACGAAATCGTTGCCTGCGATTTCTTCCAAGGTGGTGGATTTGCAGAAGGCAGGTGTGTCTTCATAGCCGTCAGATTTTTGCCATGCGTGGAAGGTGCTGGCAATTTGGGCGATGTCGGCGGTGGTGAAATCACGCAGTACGCGGTCTTTCATATAGCCGATTTGGCGGGCGTCGATAAATAGCACCTCTCCTTTGCGTGCTTTGTTGCGGTTTAAGAACCAGATGCACGCGGGGATTTGGGTGTTGGTGAAGAGCTGACCGGGCAGGGCGACCATGGCTTCTACAAGGTCGGCTTGCACGATGGCTTTGCGGATTTCGCCCTCGTTGTTGGTTTGGCTGCTCATGGAGCCGTTGGCGAGCAAGAGTGCCATTTTGCCGTTGGGCGAGAGGTGGTAAATCATATGTTGCAGCCATGCGAAGTTGGCGTTGCCTTTTGGCGGTGTGCCGTATGCCCAGCGCGGATCGTCGGCGAGGGATTCGCTCCACCAGTCGCTGCTGTTGAACGGCGGGTTCGCCATGATGAAGTCCATTTTTTTGTCGATATGCTGTGGCTGGGCGAAGCTGTCGGCATTGTGTTTGCCGAAGTCGTAATCAATGCCGCGGATTGCCATATTCATGGCGGCGAGCTTCCAAGTAGTCGGGTTGAACTCTTGCCCGTAGATGGAAACCTGGTTGATGTTGCCTTGGTGGGCGGTGATAAAGCGTTCGGTTTGCACGAAAAAACCGCCGCTACCCATGGCGGGGTCGTACACGCGCCCTTTGTAGGGTTCGAGCATTTCGACGATGAGGGAAACGATAGATTTTGGGGTGAAATACTGCCCGCCGCGTTTGCCTTCCGCTTGGGCAAATCTGCCGAGGAAGTATTCGTAAACGTGTCCGAGAATGTCTTTCGCGCCTAAATGTACGGGTTCGCCGTTGTAGGTGGGCGCGGTGAAGTTGGTGTCGGAGAAGAGGATAATCAGCCCGCGTAAGATGTTTTCATCTACTGCATAGCCGCTGATGCGTTGCAATACGCCTTTGAGTTTTTCGTTGTCTTTTTCAATGGCTTCAAAGGCATCGTCAATCAAACGTGCCACGCCCGCGAATTTCCCACCCCAAGGCAATTCTGCGCCTGTGTTGAGAATCGAGACTTCCTGCAAGGCTTGCCAACGTGCAGAGGCAGGCACCCAGAACACATTGTCAGCGGTGTAATAATCGCGGTTTTCCAGTTCAACATTTAAGGCTTCTTGATATTCCGCCTCGGTGTCGTAAAAAGTGCGGTCAAGATAGAGCGGATTTTCAGGGGAAGACAAGTCCGCCAAGATTTTTGCTTGCTGGGCGGTGAAGCTGTCGGAGATGTATTTTAAGAAGATAAGCCCAAGAACAATGTGTTTATAGTTCGCGGCATCGAGCTGCTGACGGAGGCGGTCGGCGGACGACCAGAGTTTTTCGTCTAGGTCGTTAAGAAAGGCTTGTTGGTTCGCTAGATTTTCAACATAATCTTGGTGGCTTCTGGCTTCTGGCTTCTGGCTTCTGGCTTCTGGCTTCTGGCTTCTGGCTTCCGCATAAAATCTGTCCTTTGTAAAGTGAATAGATAAAAAATGTGTTTATTTTATAAAAATTGCGGGGCTTTAAAAGATGAAAGTAGCGGATTTTGCCATTATATTTTTATTGAAAAAACGTGGTGAAAATTATGTGTAATCGCTGAAACGATGACTTATGGCTTCGCCATCGTTGGCAAAGCCAACGTTCAAAATTCGTTGGATTTTGTTACCGCACTTTTACTTACTCCGTTGCCGATAATTTACTTATTTGTTCACTCACTCAACCCCGCCAAAATCGAGCATTCCGGGCAGTCGTTGCCTTGGCAGCAGTCGTGCCAGCGTTGGAGTTCGGCGACCATTTTTTGTAATGCCTGAATTTGTGCGTTGAGGGTTTCGATGTGCTGTGCGGTGAGTTGTTTCACTTCGCGGCTGTTGCGGTGCGGGTTGTCTTGCAGTTGAAGCAGTTGGGCGATTTGTTGCAGGGAGAAGCCCACGTCCCGCGAGTGGCGGATAAAGCGCAGGCGGGCGAGATCCTTTTCTTCGTAGTGGCGATAGCCCGCGAGCGTGCGGTTGCCGGCTTTGAGTAAGCCGAGTTTTTCGTAATCGCGGATTTGTTTGGCGGATAAACCGGTGAGTTTGGCGGCTTGACTGATGTTCATAAAAAAAATGTTTGACCTTAACCTGACGTTAAGGTTTATAGTAATCCTACCGACAAAGGTCGGCAAGGGTTAACTTAATTATTGAAAGGAGCAAATGATGCAAAACGTAACCTTAAAAATCGACGGAATGACTTGTGGCGGCTGTGTGAAAAGCGTAACCCGCGTGTTGAGCGAACTGGACGGTGTGGCGCAAGCGGACGTGAGCCTGGAACAAGCGCAGGCGGTGGTCAGCTTTGATGAAAATAAAGTGCAACCTGCGGCGTTGGTGGAAGCGGTGGAAGACGCCGGATTTGATGCGAAAGTGGCGTAGATTCTGTATTCTGTCGGCAGTGGTGGTACAGGCTTTAGCTGGCGCGCGTCTCCTGACGCGTGCCTTTAATAGCAGACGTAAGCACGCGTCGGGAGACGCGCGCTTTAAGCATAAGCACAAGCGAGGACGCCTGCGCGAGCCGTGTTTAGAAAAACATTGCCAAAAACGACCGCACTTTATGTGAAAGAGGATGTTATGCAAAAAGTATCGATTCAAATTGGTGGCATGACCTGTCAGTCTTGCGCCAGCCGTATTGAAAAAGTGTTGAATAAAAAGGATTTTGTGCAGCAGGCGGGCGTGAATTTTGCCAGTGAGGAAGCGCAAGTCACGTTCGATGAAAAGCAAACTTCCGTCGAGCAACTGATCCAAATTATTCAAAAAACCGGTTTCAGTGCGCAGTTAAAGCAGGAACAAGCGGCGTTGCCGCAAGAACGCAAAATCTCTTGGCGCTTGATGTTATTGTGGCTGATTAACGTGCCGTTTTTAATCGGCATGCTCGGCATGATGCTTGGTCGGCATGATTGGATGTTGCCGCCGGTGTGGCAGATGGTGTTAGCCACCATCGTGCAGTTCGGCTTGGCGACGCCGTTTTATCGCAGTGCTTGGGGCAGTATTAAAGGCGGGCTGGCAAATATGGACGTATTGGTCAGTCTTGGCACGCTAACCATTTATTTTTATTCGGTATTTATGCTGTTTTACGTGCCGCATACGGGGCATGAGCATGGTGCGGCAAATGTGTATTTTGAGGCTTCCGTGATGGTGTTAGGCTTTGTGAGTCTGGGAAAATTCCTGGAAGATCGCACTAAAAAACACAGCCTAAACAGCCTCGGCTTATTGTTACAACTGACGCCGAAACAGGTGCGCGTGCAACGTCATGGCGAATGGCAAACCGTGCCCTTGAATCAAATTCAGGTAGGTGAGGTGCTACGTGCCAACCAAGGCGAACGTATCGCGGCGGACGGCGTGGTGGAAGAAGGTTCCGGTTGGTGTGATGAAAGCCATTTAACCGGAGAATCCGTGCCGGAAATGAAAAAATCGGGCAGCAAGGTGTTGGCGGGCGCTATGGTGACGGACGGCAGCCTGGTTTATCGCACACAACAACTGGGTAGCCAAACCTTGCTCGGCGATATGATGAACGCGCTTTCCGAAGCGCAGGGCAGTAAAGCGCCGATTGCCCGTTTTGCCGACAAAGTGGCGGCGGTGTTCGTGCCGGCGGTTATCGGCATTGCCTTGTTGACTTTTCTGCTTACGTGGTGGATTCAACAGGATGTCGTCACCGCCTTGATTCACGGGGTCGCCGTGTTGGTCATCGCCTGCCCTTGCGCCTTGGGCTTGGCAACCCCGGCGGCGATTATGGTCGGCATGGGCAAAGCGGTAAAACAGGGTATTTGGTTTAAAGATGCCGCCGCCATGGAAGAATCCGCCCATGTGAATGCGGTGGTGTTGGATAAAACCGGTACGCTCACAGAAGGTAAACCGCAAGTGGTGGCGTTTTGGCGGGACAAAAGTGCGGTCTATTCTGAAGATGAAATTTATGCCTTGGCTGCCGCTATTGAGCAAAGCGCCACGCACCCGTTGGCGAAAGCCATTGTGCAGGCTGCCGCCGCGAAAAACGCGGTTTTGCCTACGGTGCAACATATTCAGGCGGACGTGGGGCAGGGCATTCAAGGTGAAATTGCACATATCGGTGTGGTGAAGGTAGGCAAACCGTCTTATTGCGGTTTGACGTTGCCGGCGGATCTTGATCCGGTGTGGCAGATTGCCAGTATTGTTGCGATTGCCGTGAACGACAAGCCTGTCGCCGCCTTTGCCTTGGCGGATGCCTTAAAGCCTGATAGCCAAAAAGCGATTTCCCGTTTGCAGGCGCACAATATCGACGTGTATATCATGAGCGGCGATAATCCGAACGTAGTGCAATACATTGCCGATCAATTGAGCATTCACAATGCGCAGGGGAATATGTCGCCTAGGGACAAGGCGGGTGCGGTCAAAATGTTACAAGAAAACGGTAAAGTGGTTGCCATGGTGGGCGATGGCGTGAATGATGCGCCCGCCTTGACGGCGGCAAACGTGAGCTTTGCCATGCACGACGGCGCCGATGTGGCGCAACATAGCGCGTCGGCAACCCTCATGCAACATTCGGTGAATCAGTTGGTGGATGCGTTGCTGATTTCCCGTGCGACGCTGAAAAACATTAAACAAAATCTCTTTTTTGCTTTCATTTATAACGTGTTAGGCATTCCGCTGGCAGCTTTCGGTTTGCTTAGCCCGGTCATCGCGGGCGCGGCGATGGCGATGAGTTCCGTTTCCGTGTTAAGCAATGCGTTGCGGCTGAAAAAAGTGAAAATAGAATAGTCTTACCAATATTCAACTTGAGGATCTTCGGGCATAATAAGCTACATTTTGTGACGAAATAAAAAGAATAAGATGTTGAATAAAATTGATTTATGGTTGATGAATCATCAGCCGAATTCTCAGTTGAAAGGAATCAAACGCTTCTTGGTCGAATTTTGGTTTTTCGGTTTAAAAGAAGCCCGCGCCTGCCTGTTTGCGGGCGTGTTTTTTATCGCCATGTTTCTGATGCCGAAAAATGGTATCGTCGGTATTCCCCGCTATGATTTATTGCTGATTTTCGCCTTAGCGGTGCAATATCTGATGTTTCGTTTCAAGCTGGAAACATGGGATGAAATCAAATCCATTACGTTGTTCCACGTTGTCGGTTTTGTCTTAGAGCTGTTCAAAACCTCTTCTTCCATCCAATCTTGGGCGTATCCTGATTTCGCGTATACCAAAATTTTCGGCGTGCCTTTATTTACGGGATTTATGTATGCCGCCGTGGGCAGTTACATCATTCAAGCGTGGCGCTTATTCGGTCTGAAAATCCGTAGCCACCCGCCTTATGTTTTATCCGCACTGACTGCCGTGCTGATTTATCTGAATTTTTTCACCCACCATTACATCGGTGATTATCGCTGGTATCTGGCTGCATTTGCTTTGGGGCTTTATGCACGTACAACGGTGTATTTTACGCCTTACGACAAACCGCGTCGTATGCCGCTGTTGCTCTCTTTCATGCTTATCGGTTTCTTTATTTGGTTGGCGGAAAATCTAGGGACGCTTATCGGCATTTGGCGCTATCCGAACCAAATCGGCGCTTGGTCTTTGGTGCACGTGAGCAAATGGAGCGCATGGGCGTTACTCGTTGTCATGACGTTCACCATCGTGGCAAACCTTAAACATATTAAACGGACGATTCGGGTGTCGAGGGATTAGGAAAAAAGTGCGGTCAAAATTCACGGTGAATTTCAACCGCACTTTTTTTATTTGTCGGAATAAATCAATTCCGGGGATTGGTTGTCGTTGATGACGTTTTCGTTGACGATGACTTTCTCTAAACCTTCCAACGACGGTAAGTCGTACATGGTGTCGAGTAACACGCCTTCGATGATAGAACGTAATCCGCGCGCGCCGGTTTTACGGGCGAGGGCTTTTTTCGCCATGGCGGTTAAGGCTTCGTTGGTGAATTCCAGTTTCACGTCCTCCAAGCCGAACAATGCTTGATATTGTTTGCACAGGGCGTTTTTCGGTTCTGTGAGAATGCGTACTAAGGCCTCTTCGTCCAATTCGCTTAACGGCGCGACCACCGGCAAGCGTCCGATAAATTCGGGAATTAAACCGTATTTCATCAAATCGTCCGGTTCCACCTGTTTGAACAATTCCGTCAAGGTGGCTTTGTCTTTTTCGCTCTTGATTTCGGCACCGAACCCGATGGCGGTGGCGACGCTGGTGCGTTTTTCGATGACTTTATCCAAACCTGCAAATGCACCGCCGCAGATGAACAGGATTTTCGAGGTGTCGATACGTAGCATTTCCTGTTGCGGGTGTTTGCGTCCGCCTTGTGGCGGAATGGAGGCGATGGTGCCTTCGATGAGTTTTAACAGCGCTTGTTGCACGCCTTCGCCGGAAACGTCACGGGTAATGGACGGATTTTCCGATTTGCGGGTGATTTTGTCGATTTCGTCGATGTAGATAATGCCTTGTTCCGCGCGTTCGATGTCGTAATCGCAGTTTTGCAGCAATTTTTGCAACACGTTTTCCACGTCTTCGCCCACATAACCGGCTTCCGTTAAGGTTGTCGCGTCCGCCATGGCGAACGGCACGTTTAACATGCGTGCCATGGTTTCCGCCAACAGGGTTTTGCCGCTACCGGTCGGGCCGATAAGCAGAATGTTACTTTTGCCCAATTCCACATCATCGGTTTGATGTTTGGTGCGCAGGCGTTTGTAGTGATTATATACCGCCACCGCCAGCACTTTTTTAGCGTAATCCTGACCGATAACATAATCGTCCAAATGGGCGCGGATTTTGTGCGGGGTCGGTAATTCCTGTTCTTTCGGCGCGTCGGTTTCCGCTTCTTCGCCATGCTCTTCGTTAAGCAACATATCGTGGCACAGTTCGATACACTCGTTGCAAATATAACCGGAGGTGCCGGCGATGAGTTTATTCACTTCGTCTTGTTCTTTGCCGCAGAAAGAACAATGTAATTCTTTATCTTTTGCCATTTTTATCTCTTAACGTTTGCTAAACACTTCATCAATTAAGCCGTAGTTCTTGGCTTCTTCTGCCGACATAAAATTGTCGCGATCGGTGTCTTTTTCAATGGTTTCAATGGGTTGTCCGGTGTGAAATGCCAGGCGCTCATTTAGGGTGCTTTTGATTTTCAAAATTTCCTGCGCATGGATTTGAATATCCGACGCTTGTCCGCGGAAGCCACCGAGCGGTTGGTGGATCATCACACGGGCGTGTGGTAATGCGCCGCGTTTACCTGCTGCGCCGCCGGCGAGTAGAAATGCACCCATGGAGCAGGCTTGCCCGATACATAACGTACGTACATCCGGTTTGATGAATTGCATGGTGTCGTAAATTGCCATGCCTGCAGTGACGGAGCCGCCCGGCGAGTTGATATATAAGTTGATGTCTTTATCGGGATCTTCGGATTCTAAGAAAAGCAGTTGCGCTACAATCAGGTTTGCCATGTTGTCTTCCACTTCACCGCTCAAAAAAATCACGCGGTCTTTTAACAGGCGGGAGTAAATGTCATAGGCGCGTTCACCGCGGGAGGTTTGGTCAACGACCATAGGGACTAGGCTCATATGTTCCTCTATTTTAATCATGATGGGGTGAAAAGTGCGGTCAGAAAAAACGGTGTTTTTGATGTCGGGTGCGCCGACTTGCCGCAGAAACGAATTCACGTTGTAAAAAAACGGGGGCTATTTTACCTGAAAAATCACCTTTGCTGAATTGCTATTCCGCGAAAAATTAAAAGTGCCGACATTCGTTTGAAAAAATGACCGCACTTTTTAGAGCAGCAAGGGCGCTTCTTCCGTTGCCAAAGGCTATTTTTTCGCCGGATCTTCTTTCAACGAGTTGTAGTCCACCAGCGCCCGCCAGTTAAACACTTTTATCGGTTGCGGTTTCGGATTGAAAAAATCGTCCCGGCTTAAATGGCTTTCTTTAATCCCCAGCCACTGTGCAAAACCGTGAATAAAATTAAAGGCGCTTTGCGGATTTTTGATCAGCGTGCGCTTGGTGTCGTCGCTGGAAAAACGAATAAAGGGCACAGCATAGCTTTGTTTGTATTCTTTATTATTTAACATAGACAGATTTTTGCCTTCGCCCAAATGCGCTAAACCATGATCGGAAAAATAAATGACGGAATAGCTTTGATTTTGCGCTTTCAGAATCTGATTGATGTCCGATAGTAAGCTGTCCGTTTGTTTTAAGGTATCCAAATAACAGGACATTTCGCGGCTGATCAAATGAAATTTCGGTTCTTCGCCGTTTAGGTGAGCGCAAAATGTCGGGTGGGAACCGATTAAATGCAATACGATTAATTTGGTTTGATCTTTATCTTTCTCCAAAAGTTGTTTTAGCGGTGCCAATAAGGCGGTGTCCGGCGTGTTGCCCGAATCGTAGCCGCCTTTTTTGGTGAAAAAGGATTCATCCGCCTGAATGCCGATGCGCGACGCCATGGTATCCCATTCGCCCACTTTGCCTTGGTTGGAAAGCCAGTAGGTTTTGTAATGCGCCAGTTTGGCAAGAGAAATAATGTTGTCCGTGTAAACCGTTTCCTCATTATTGTTGGTGGAACGGTAAAGGGTGCGTTGCAACGACGGCTGGGTATTCGGACCTGCCGCCACGTAGAGATTGAAAATCAAACCGTTGACTTTCTCTAAAAACGGCGTGGTTTTTTGCGGATAGCCGTATAAAGACGTGTAATCCCGCCGCATACTTTCGCCGATAATGAGCACATAATTTTGATATTTCGGCTCGACGGAAAGGATCTGCCATTCCGGTGTTTTCGTGAGCGCCTCATTGAGTAAATTACGTTGCGTTAAATAAGTGTTATTCACTTTGATGGCGTTGGACAGAAAACTTACCGGATAAAAATCGGAGGCTTTGAAAAATTCGGCGACGGTAAACGGTTGTGTTTTATCGGTGTGGTGAATGCCTTTGCTGATCGGGCTGTATAAGCTAAAAATCAGAGTGGCGACATAAACGACATAATAAGCCGGTCGGTATTTTTTATTGGCGTGAATATGGCGATTAATCATAAGCAAGCCAATAAAGAGCATGACGTAAAGTGCGGTGAAAACATAAATTGAAATGGGCATGGCGCGGAAGAAGCCCAGGGTTTCGCTGAAATTGGTTTCATAAACGGAAGCGATCACGCCGATGGAAACCGGCCCGTATAATATGCCCGACGGCACATAGCCGAAAGAAATGGCAAAGAGGAAAATAAAAGCGACAAGAAAACGTTTATTGCCATGCTTTTTGAGGGCAAAAAGTAGCACGCCTAATCCCAAGATGCTCAACATGTGAGTCGCGTAATTGTCTAAAATGCCCAGTGCAATATGGGATAAAAAAGAGAATGACAGAAGCAATAAAAAGAAAGTTATATCGTTGTAAATAAAACGGAATTTTTTTTGTTGAGACATCTTGAATACCATTCTGTGTTTTTTTATAAGGCAAAATTTTAGTCCCTTTGTTCCCTAAAATGAAGTCTTTTCACGGCAATTGCGCGGGTTATAACCGTTCCTTATGAGGAATGCGATTTTTTTATTTGCATTTGCACGCATTAATTTTAATAATGTGACTATTTTTGAAAAATGTAGCGAAACAGGGACAACGATAAGGCTTGATTCCCTTTCGGTTAAAAGGAAAAATTATGAATATTCAGCAGGTTATAAAAGCAAATCGCCTGGAATTGTTGTTTCAACAAGGCTCTTTCGGCATTGAAAAAGAAAGCCAGCGCGTGCATGCGGACGGTTCCATTGTGGTGAGCGAACACCCGAAATGCTTTGGCAGCCGTTCCTATCATCCTTATATCCAAACGGATTTTGCCGAAAGCCAGCTTGAATTAATCACCCCGCCGAATAAGAAAATTGAAGACACCCTGCGTTGGTTGTCCGCCATTCATGAAGTGGTGTTGCGTACCATGCCAAAAGACGAATACGTCTTCCCGTTAAGCATGCCGGCAGGTTTACCGCCGGAAGATCAAATCAAGGTGGCGCAGCTGGAAAACCCGGTGGATGTGGCGTATCGCGAGCATTTGGTGAAATCTTACGGCAAAAGCAAACAGATGGTGAGCGGCATTCACTATAATTTTCAACTTGATCCCGCACTCGTCCAACAACTTTTTAACGGGCAAAAACAATACCAAAGTGCGGTGGATTTTCAGAACGATTTATATTTGAAAATCGCCCGTAATTTCCTGCGTTATCAATGGATTCTGATTTATCTGCTGGCGGCGACACCAACCGTGGACGCCAATTATTTCCGCGACGGCACGCCGTTAAAACCGGGGCAATATGTGCGCAGCCTGCGTTCCAGTCAATACGGTTATGTGAACGACCCGAGCGTCAAAATTTCTTATGACAGCCTGAAGGATTATGTGGACACCTTGGAACACGCGGTTAACAGCGGTCAATTAATTGCGGAAAAAGAATTTTATTCCAATGTGCGTTTGCGCGGCGCGAAACATGCCCGCGAGTTGTTACAAAACGGCATTCAGTATTTAGAATTCCGTCTGTTCGATTTAAACCCGTTCGAACCTTATGGTATCGCCTTGGATGACGCCAAATTCGTGCATTATTTTATTTTGTTGATGGCGTGGCTGGACGAAGAATCGACGGAAAGTGCGGTCGCTTTGGGCAAAGAAAAATTGGCGCAAGTGGCGTGGGAAAATCCGTTATCGCCGACCGTTTTTCAAGCGGAAGGGGAACGCGTTTTACACCAATTATTAGCCATGTTGACGGAAATTCGCGCCGACGCGGAAATCGAGCAAATTGTAAAAGATAAACTGGCGCAATTTTCTGATCCAAGCCAAACCCTCGGCGCGCGCTTGGTGCATGCTATTGAAGCCCACGGCGGTTATCAAAAACTTGGCGCGGAACTGGCGAAGCGTTATAAACAGCAGGCATTTGAGCGTTTCTATGCCTTGTCCGCGTTTGACAACATGGAGCTTTCCACTCAAGCCTTGATGTTCGATGCCATTCAAAAAGGGTTGAAAATTGACATTCTGGATGAACGGGATCAATTCCTTAGCCTGCAATTCGGCGATCATTTGGAATATGTGAAAAACGGCAACATGACTTCCCACGACAGCTATATTTCACCGCTGATTATGGAAAATAAAGTGGTCACCAAAAAAGTCTTGGCGAAAGCCGGTTTCAATGTGCCACAAAGCATGGAGTTTACCAGCGTAGAACAAGCGGTCGCCAATTATGCTTTATTTGTGGGACGCGCCGTGGTGATTAAACCGAAATCCACCAATTACGGCTTAGGTATCAGCATCTTCCAACAAGGCGTGCACGATCGCGAAGATTTCGCCAAAGCCATTGAAATTGCCTTCCGCGAAGATAAAGAAGTGATGGTGGAAGATTACCTCACAGGCACGGAATACCGTTTCTTCGTGTTGGGCGATGAAACCCTCGCGGTGTTGTTACGCGTGCCGGCAAATGTTATCGGTGACGGCGTGCATACGGTGGCGGAATTGGTGGCACAGAAAAACGATCATCCGTTGCGCGGCGACGGCAGCCGTACGCCGTTGAAGAAAATTGCCTTGGGTGACATTGAACAATTACAGTTAAAAGAACAGGGCTTGACCGTTGACAGCGTGCCGGCAAAAGATCAGTTGGTGCAATTGCGCGCCAATTCCAATATCAGTACCGGCGGCGATTCCATCGACATGACCGACCAAATGCACCCGAGTTACAAAGCGTTGGCGGTGGGCATCACCAAAGCCATGGGCGCAGCGGTATGCGGCGTGGATTTAATTATTCCCGATTTAACTCAACCCGCCGAGCCGAGCCTGCAATCTTGGGGTGTGATTGAAGCCAATTTCAACCCGATGATGATGATGCATATTTTCCCGTACGCGGGACAATCCCGCCGAGTAACACAAAACGTGCTGAAGATGTTGTTTCCTGAGTTGAAATAAGTTTCTTCCAAGTTAAAAAATGCAAGGCGAATCTTCGGATTCGCCTTTTTTGCTCCTAAAGTGCGGTCGTTTTTCAGGGTGTTTTTCAAGTTAAAAAACGTCTCCAAAAACCACCGCACTTTTCATTCGTTTCAGAATTCTTGTATAGTATGTGCGCTTTAATTTGGGGGAAGCTATGAATAAGCGCTTATTTTTTATTTTATTAATTGGCTCAAACTTATGGGCACAAAATAACACTGCGACGCCGGAGGAATTTAACTTTTCCGCGTTGGGTGAAGTCATGTTTTTTGATAAAGCCCTTTCTTTTAACAAAAGTCAGAGTTGCGCCACCTGCCATGATCCGGAAACCGCCTTTGCGGATATGCGGGATAACAGTGCCAAACGAATGGTGTCGCAAGGGGATAATCCACAATTATTCGGCAACCGTAACACGCCGACGGCACTCTATGCCAAGTTTTCGCCGGAGTTTCATTTTGATGAAAAAATTCAAGACTATGTGGGCGGGCAGTTTTGGGACGGGCGTGCCAAGCATTTAGCGGAACAGGCGGGTGGTCCGCCGGTGAATCCGGTGGAAATGGGGATGCCCAATAAAAAATCCATTGCACAACGGATTAAAGACAATCCCGCTTATCACGAACCGATTACGCAGCATTTCGGCGAAGCCATTTGGCAGGATGCGGAAAAAATTTATGCGCTGATGGAACAGGCAATCGGCGAGTTTGAAAAGCAGGCGATGTTTGCGCCTTTTAGTTCCAAATATGACAAAGCCCTGAAAGGTGAGGTTCAACTGAGCGAATTGGAAGCGCAGGGCAAGGCGTTATTTTTTGATAAAACGCAGACCAATTGCAGCAACTGCCATCAGTTAACGGCAGCGAATGATGCACAGGAAACCTTCACCAATTACCGTTATTACAATCTCGGCGTGCCGAAAAATTCGGCGTTAATCGAACACAATAAACTGGACGCAGATTTTGTGGACAACGGCTTGTTGGATAGTCCTTATGTGAAAGGCGATGTACGGCAAAAAGGCAAGTTTAAAGTGCCGACGTTGCGCAATGTGGCGGTGACGGCGCCTTATATGCACAACGGCGTGTTTAAGGAATTGCGCACGGTATTGCTATTTTTAGACAGTTTTAATAATCCCGAACGCAAACTTAATCCGGAAACCGGGAAACCTTGGGGCGGGGCGGAATATGGTCTGACCATTAGTCATAAAGACTTACAGGGAAAACCGCTAACGGATCAACAAATTAGCGCGTTGGAAGCCTTTTTGCGTAGCTTAACCGATGAAGCTTATGAAGAGGAGTAGTTGAATTGTTAATCGGTTTTCGATAGTATCGCCGCCTGAAAATTATTTTCATTTACATTCATCTGTCAATTTATAGGGACTTTATCTATGAAAAAACGTTTTTCCATGTTAGCACTTTCCGCTTTATTGGCGTTCAGCGCCGGTATTGCTAATGCCGAACCCGTTAAGGTTAAAGATATTTTAGATCGTGAGGTCACCGTTGATTTACCGGCAAAACGGGTGGTGCTTGGTTTTTATTATCAGGACTATATGGCGGTGGGCGGCGAACACGCATTAGACAATGTGGTGGGTTTCTCCAAAAAAGTATGGTCGGGTTGGGCGCCGGCAAGCTGGGAATTATTCAGTCAAAAAGTGCCGAAATTAAATCAACTGGAAGACATCGGTGAAGTAGAAGAAGGCACTTTCTCCACAGAAAAAGTGTTATCTCTTAAACCGGATTTACTGGTGCTTGCCGATTGGCAATATGAATCTTTGGGTTCCGACTTAGATGCCATTACCGAAGCGGGCATTCCGGTCGTTGTGCTGGATTACAACGCACAAACTTTAGAGAGACACTTAAAATCCACCGAGATTATCGGTCAGTTAACCGGGCAAAAAGCACGTGCTGAAAAAATCGCAAAAGAATATAAAGACATCGTCGATCATATTCAAACGACAGTGAAAAACGCGAATCTTGCGAAAAAACCGAAAGTTTATGTGGAATTTGGTCGCGGTGGCCCTGAGGAACAAGGTATCACCTTCTATTCCAGCATGTGGGGTTCAATGATTAATCTGGTGGGGGCAGAGAACGTGGCGCCGGAAGACATCGGTAAGTGGGGGGTGTTGGCGGCGGAAAAAGTGTTGGCGGCGCAACCTGACGCGATTATTATTACCGGCCGTGAAACCGAGCTGAAGAAAAATAAAGAAGGCATGGTGATGGGTTTTGGTATTGAAAAAGCGGAAGCGCAACGTCGTTTGGATGCTTTCAAACATCGTGCCGGCTGGAGCGATTTACCGGCAGTGAAGGCGAACCGCGTGTATGGCGCATATCACGCCAATTCCCGTACGTTATCCGATAGCGCATCGGTGCAATTTGTGGCAAAAGCGGCGTATCCTGACTTATTCAAAGATTTGGATCCGCAACAAACTTACCTCAATTTCTACAAAAATTATCTGCCGGTCACCCCGGAAGGCACCATTTACTTATTCCCTGAAAGTAAATAAGGGCTAGGTTCCGCATGAAACACAATTCTGTTGTCGCAGAAATTGTTGCAAACCAGCGTAAGCTTGAACGCAAACGCTGGTTTGTCATCTTAACGTTTCTCGTCATTAGTTTAATCGGCTTGGTTTTGGATGTGATGACCGGGCCGGCAATGTTGTCCGTGTCCGATGTGGTCAGTTCGTTACTTGGGCTGGAGGGCGTGGATAAGATGACCGACAATATCGTGCATAATCTCCGTTTGCCGATGGCGTTAATGGCGCTGGTAGTGGGTGCAACCTTGGCTGTCGGCGGGGCGGAAATCCAAACGTTGCTTAATAACCCTATGGCAAGTCCTTATACCCTTGGATTGGCGGCAGCGGCGGGATTCGGTGCGTCTATCGTCATCGGCTTCGGCAGTTTTGGCTTGCCCGTACAGGTTGCCGTGCCTATCGGTGCTTTTGCTATGACCATGTTGGCGGCGACAATTCTGTTTATGTTTGCCTCCAAGCGACGTTTTAATTCCGAAATGTTGGTATTGGTCGGCATTGCGCTATTATTCATTTTCCAATCCCTGCTTTCCCTCGTGCAATTTATCTCGGCGCCCGAAGTATCGCAGCAAATTTTGTTTTGGTTGTTCGGTAGTTTAACCAAAGCGAACTGGCAAAATTTACTGATTATTACCTTGGTGAGCGGCGTTTGTGTCAGCTTACTTGCAAAAGAGTTGTGGAAACTGACCGCACTTCGCCTCGGCGAAGATCGTGCGGCGAGCTTGGGCATTAATATTCAACGCCTGCGCATTAAAGTGTTGGTGTTAATTGCGATGATGACGGCAACCGCCATCAGTTTTGTGGGCGTCATTGGCTTTATCGGTTTGGTCGCGCCGCATGTGGCACGTATGTTGCTAGGCGAAGATCAACGTTTCTTCCTGCCGGCGGCAATGTTGGTGGGCGCGGCATTTTTATCTCTTTCCTCCGTGTTATCCAAAGTGATTATTCCGGGCGCGTTATTCCCGGTGGGTATCGTCACCTCGTTCGTGGGCGTGCCGTTCTTCTTTTGGATCATTTTGAGTAACAAAAGGGGGCAATAATGTTGAAGCTAACGAATATCACCATTAAACGGGGTGAATTGACGGTCGCCGACAATATCAATGTCTCTTTTGAACAAGGCAAGGTTTACACCATTCTGGGGCCAAACGGCACCGGTAAGTCTTCTATGCTAAAGACCATTTTCGGTGAGTTGCCCCATGAGGGACAAATTGACTATCAAGGGCATATTTTAGAACACAGCAGGCTGGCGGATTGGCGTAAGCCCATTGGGTATATGCCGCAGGATAGTCGGGTGGACGCCAGTTTAACCGCGTTGGAAGTGGTTGTGCTGGGGCGGATGGATTCCCTCACCATGCACATTAGCGACGAATTACTGACCGAAGCGGCAACCATTATGACCCAACTGGGTATCGGGCATTTGGCGCATCGCGACGTATTAAACTTGAGTGGCGGGCAACGCCAAATGGTGATGTTTGCGCAAGTGTTGCTGCGTCAGCCGAAAATTCTCATGTTGGACGAGCCGGTCAGCGCCTTGGATATGCATCATCAGTTGAATTTACTGGAAGAAGTGTGTCGTTACACCAAAGAACAAAACCTGATTACCATCATGGTATTGCATGATCTGAGCCTTGCCGCGCAATTTTCCGATGAAGTGATTTTGCTCGGCGAAGGCAAATTGCAAGGCAAAGGTAACGCCCATGAGGTATTCAAGCCGGAGATCATTAACCGTTTATATCGTGTGAACGTTGAATTATTATATTGCAGTAATGGTCTGCCTGTGGTGCGGCCGCAACGTCATTTCGCTCAAATAAGATAAGGATTTACGATGAAAAAATTAGCAATCATTGCCATGTTAGGCTTAAGTTTCACCGCGCAGGCGGCGCATCATGACATCAAAATGTTAAATACCAACGAAGAAGGTTCCATGGTGTTTGAGCCGGGTTTCCTGAAGGCAAATGTGGGCGATACGGTCACTTTCAAAACCACCAACAAAGGGCATTTCGTGCATAGCAAAGCGGTGCCGGAAGGGGCTGCCAAATTTGCGTCGGAAGAGGACGAAGAATTGACGATTACCTTAGATAAAGAGGGATTATACGTTTACACCTGCCCCGTACACCGCCCGATGAACATGAACGGGATTATCCAAGTGGGTGAGAACCCGAGCAACAAAGAACAGGCGGAAAAGGCAGTAAAAGATCTGGAAAAGAAAGCCATGTCAAACAAAGGACGCTTAACCAAATATCTTGAAATGGTGAAATAACCCCCACGGTTTATCCTAAATGGTGCAATTTCGCACCATTTTCTTTTCCTTCAAAGACGATACCATGCTGACAATTACGACCTGCAATACTTATCCCAACCCACCGCAAAATTTACTGCCACTGCAACAGGCGTTGATTAAATCAGGCATTTCAACGGCGTTTAAACCTTGGCAGGAAACCACGGATTCCCCTTTCATTCTGCCACTATGTGCCTGGGATTACACACTTTTCTACGAAGCGTTTATTCATTGGATAAAGCAATATACCTCTCACTTTATTAACCCTGCTGAGCTGATGTTATGGAACAGCCATAAGGGTTATTTATGTGATTTACAACAATGGGGCGTTAATGTCATCCCGACAGTGATTTGCCCTGCAAATTCATCTGAAATTTCGACCGCACTTCAACGCCAAAATTGGCAGGAATACGTCATCAAACCGGCTATCGGGCAAAGCGGCAATCTGGTGACAAAACTCAAAGCAGACGATCCCTTACCTGATTTAACCGCCTATGGCAAAGAAATTGTGCTGCAACCTTTTATTCCCGATGTTGCGACTCACGGCGAGACCAGCCTCATTTTCTTCAACGGCAATTTCAGTCATGCCATCCGCCGCCAACCACCGCAAAACGAATGGCGCGCCAATTCACAGTATAAAGTGGAAATCATCCCAACAACCGTTAGCGAACACATCATCACAACCGCCGAATCCATGCTCAAAAAACTCCCGGTGCTACCAAAATACGCCCGTGTTGACGGCACGTTGATTAACGGTGATCTCCTGTTAAATGAGTTGGAACTCATTGAACCCGCGTTGTATTTGGATAGAGCAGAGGGGGCGACGGAGAGGTTTGTTGAGGTGTTGAAGGAACATATAAAGAAATAATGAAAAGTGCGGTCAGTTTTAAACGTGTTTTTCAGGTTGAAAAAATTTTGACTACCTTTTCATTGGATATTTTTTGATTTTTAAGATGGGCTACTAAATAAAGGCACTTACTGAAACGGTCGCTATCATATGTATCCTAGCTCTTCTACTAAATCAATTAAATAATCATCAAAATCAAGCGATTGTTCAAAATATTCTTTCTCACAATTATTTTCTGTGGTTCCAAGTAAAAATCTTAATATGATGGCATCAATACTGTTTAATTTAATTCCAAATAATTCATCATTCAAGTTCCAAGCGCTATCTTTTAGTTTATCTAAATTTATTTGGTTGTCTAACGTTTCCCGGTAATGCTTTGATTTGTTATAAATATCAATAATATTTTTATTTTTGGTGTTAGTTAAATACTTTTCTACTAATTTTAATGTCTTTAAATTAATGAATTGTTTCTCGTTAATATTTAGTTCATCATTACACTGAGCTAAATAATCATATAATTCTTTTATTTCTATTCTCATTTAAAGTAATTCCTGATTGTTTAGATACATATTAACAAATTAAATATATTTTTTCGTTATGATATTTCCTTTTTCTAATTTTCTTCGAAGATCCCACGTGTTTCGTAACGCCTGCCAACTATAGGCTAACAATAATTTTCCCTAAAGGGAAGCAAGCCATTTTTTGTAAAATTCTTCTTGTTCTTTATTTGAGGATGTTAAATCTTCATCCTCAAAATCAAATATTCCGACTAAATCATTGAATGTTGCTTGATAGCCTAATTTCATTTCATACGCTTTTAGTCCAAGCCCCATTTGTCTGGTCATTCTAGATGGGTAAACATTTTTTTTATACCCTTTGCAGTGTATTAGAATATTAGGGTGTTCATTTTTTAGTTCGCGAAGACAATCAAAAAAATCGCAGCTAGTGACTGAAATGGTTTCGTTAGGAAGACTTATTTTTATATGACAACTTCTATCGCTTTTTTCTTCTAAATACATATTTGCATAGTATAACTTATTATCTTTAGATATCTTAAGATTTATTGTTTCTTTAAATAAGTGTATATTGTCTTTCATAGTAATCTATATTCTATTTAAGTTTGATATGATAAAATTATCCATTGATCTATATTTAAATAAAAGTTAAGTATATGTTTATTTAATGTAAATAAGTTATTTCAATGTATGGAATCAAATTTATATGGTCATATTGATATATAACTTTTCCCCAAGGGAAAATATTTTCTTCTTTACAATGAAAACTAGATATTAGGCGTTTAATTTTGTCTATTGAGCTCTTTTGGCTATTATTAATATCTTCCCAAGACAAATATTGAGGTTCAATAGTAACTTTGAAAAGTTCATTTCTATTGTTAACTTCTAGCATATATATCAATTCACTTTCCAAATCTTCAAATATAAAAATATTCTCTTTGTTATTTCCATATATGGGATTATATAGTTTGTGACTTAATGAGTTTTTGACTTTTTCAATACTATCATAAGGAAATATATTTTGAGCATCTATAGAAATAATTCCTTCTTCTTTATCTAACGTGATCATTTTAAATTTATAACCTCAATTAGTCTTAGATTCGTTCTAAATTCTGGCATAAATACTTGTGGCAATCCACCGGCGCCATATTGCGGATTTGCTAGTGTGGAGGCTGTTGCAACTCTTGTTGGTGATGTTACTTCATATACACCAAATTGCCCTCTATATCCATGTACTGGATGGGGCTCAACTTGTAATCCTTCCCATAATTGAGTCTTATTTCCCCCAGATGCCTTAAATCCACTTTCAGTTGTATAATATTGGCTCTGTCCAGGTCTACCGCCAATGAGTCTGGTCCCTTCAGGCAAAGTAGTATTAGTCCAATCATCTACACCTGGATATTTCCCTTTTCCTTGCCATCCTGCTGCTTGTGCTGCTGGATCTAATGAACCTTTGGCAGCTGAATATGCTTCACTGGCAGTTAATCCTTTGGCTCGATTTTCTTTATATTTAGCTTTAAGGTCCGGACAAACCGCTAACCTAAACGGATCTAACCAATCCATTGGGTTATCTACATAGCTGTAAGGCGTCTCTCCTCCTTCTAACCCAATCGGGTCAGAAGCTAAATAGTTCCCACTCTGCGGGTCATAATAGCGGAAGCGGTTATATGCCAGCCCGGATTCGTCATCTGTGTATTGCCCTGCAAACAACAGATTCGGGTTGAGTGGTTCGGCTTGTTTACGCGCCCAGCTTGAAAGTAACGGCAATCCCCATAAACTGTTCGGGGCTTTGCGCCAGGTGCGTTTGCCCTGTGGGTTGAAAAGCGCAAGCGGTTGTCCGTTCGGTTGGCAGACGGCGTAGCTTGTGGTTTGTGTCCAGGCTTTTTGGTTGCTGCGTAAGTCCGCTTTGTAGTAACCGTCCTGTTGGGCAATCAATTCCCAGCCGTTGAACACGCTGTGGCGTAGGCTTTTGGTTTTGCCGTGTTTCTCCGTTTCCTGATAAGCAATCTGGTCGCCGTCCCACAAGTAGGTGGTTTTTGTGTTTTGTTGCGGACAGGCTTTCTCAATGCGGCGTCCCAGTGCGTCGTATTTATAATACCAGGTTTCCCCTTTTGCGTTGGTCAGACTTTTCAGTTGGTTGTTACCGTTCCAGCGGTAGTAGGTGGTCTTTTGACGGAAACCGTCTTGAATGTCGGTTTTCTCGGTTAACCGTCCCGCTTTGTCGTAGCTATAGTGATGATTGCCGATACGGTTTAAGCGGTTACCCGTTTGATACAGGTCATGGTTATCAATGGCAATTTGACTGCGCGGGTCATTATCATTGTAGCGATAATCATCAGTGTGAATAACCTGTTGGCTGATATAGCCGTTTTGGTCGTAGCTGTAGCTTTCTCGGGTTTGATACTGACTTATCACCCGGGTAATTTGATTATTGCCGTTGACCACAAACTTCAAATCTTCCATTTCATCATTGGCGGCAATGGTGTTTAAGGCTTTGTCGTATTGATAGGTACGGTTCAGTTCGGCAAAGCTCGGACCATCAATACCGGTTCGGCGCAGTTCGGTGGTGTCGAAGTGGGTACGCGGCTCGTGTCCGGCACGTTGACGTATCGGCAGATTCATTTCATTGAACTGCTGATTGAGGATAAAGCCGAGGTTGGATAGACGGTAAAATAGAAAAAGTGCGGTAGGTTTTTCAGGCGTTTTTCAGATTGAAAAAACACTTAGAATTTCGACCGTACTTTTGTGAAATATTTTTCGTTTTTAAAGAACGGTTAGTAGATAGAAAAAGGCACACGTTGGAAATGTGCGCCAGCATATGAGATTTCCAGAATATGTAGCATATCTAATTTTCCTCAGAAAAATGTGCGGTAATTCTTTGGAAAATAAATTTATTATCAATATTGATTCTTATCCCACCATCTTCCCAAACTTGTTTTAGAATATATCCTGAATTTTTATTGCAACATATTTCAATTGGTAAGTATAACTTATTTTTTTGATGAGTTATATATTTCAATATCTGATATTCTGCACGATAATTCTATGACAATAGTATTATAATCTTCACCAAAAATTCCATATTTAGGTATGTTAATCTGGGGTTTTTGATTAGTATGAATGTAAATGAAAGAACTTCCATAACTACTAGTAATGAAATCAACTTTGTGTATTGATAATTTGTCTATGCCGTTAGGATAGAGTTTGTTTAAAAAAATTGATGATTCGATAATCTCAGTAATATTTAACATAGTATATTCCTAATTAAAAATTATAATGTCCATGAGTACCGGGGGAACTACCGGTATTTGTATTAGTTATTGGTCTAACGTTGAAATGAGGCTCTTTGCCGGCTCGAGGAACTGCTTTTGTGTACCCTAAAAATCTCGCGTATTTCCTGATGCGTGTGTATCAATTAGTTTTAATAAGAAAAGGCACACGTCGAGAGATGTGTGCCAGTAAGAAGTTTTACTAAGTAAAATCTAAGAAGAAAATAATTTCTCGGTTATATCACGAATTTCAAAATAAATATTAGTTTTTTCTTCACTATCGAGTCTAGGTTTAATTTGGAATGAATCATTATCATCTTCATCACATATGAATAGAAATAGAATGTGATGAAATGTCGTCATTATATCTAAAAGAAATTTCTTCTTAATTTCTTTCTCAAATTGGCTTTCATTTTTTAAATAAAAGTCACATGCTAAGTGCAGTTCTTTAAACTTCTTCTTATCAAATCTTTCCTCATTATGAAGTATAGATATTAATGAGTTAGAATTTAATGTTGATGCAATGTTAAGTAAACTTTCCTTATCCACAACGACGTCCTTTCACAGCTCCAGATATTCTCTCAGAGTCTAAATTGTAAACACCCTTATGTTTCTTTTGCGAATCATAAACTTCAATTTCATTCCGATGTAAAGTATCTAAATGAAAATAATCCCCTTTTTTTATTCCATCTATTGATGTTTTACCTATTACTTTATACAGAGGTGCCCCCTTGACTTTTTGCGTAGTTTTTTGCGCGACATCTTTAATATCTGTCCAGAATTTGCTATTTAATAATACATCATTTCCAGCCAACCCAAACGGATCGACCCATCCCATCGGATTATGCACATAAGCATAAGGCGTCTCTCCACCTTGCAACCCAATCGGGTCCGACTTCAGATAACACCCACTCTGCGGGTCATAATAGCGGAAGCGGTTATATGCCAGCCCGGATTCGTCATCCACATACTGCCCCGCAAACAACAGATTCGGGTTGAGCGGTTCGGCTTGTTTACGCGCCCAGCTTGAAAGTAACGGCAATCCCCATAAACTGTTCGGGGCTTTGCGCCAGGTGCGTTTGCCCTGTGGGTTGAATAGGGCAAGCGGTTGTCCGTTCGGTTGGCAGACGGCGTAGCTTGTGGTTTGTGTCCAGGTTTTTTGGTTGCTACGTAAGTCGGCTTTTTCGTAACCGTCCTGTTGGGCGATTAATTCCCAACCGTTGAACACGCTGTGGCGTAGGCTTTCGGTTTTGCCGTGTTTCTCCGTTTCCTGATAAGCAATTTGGTCGCCGTCCCACAGGTAGCGGGTAGTGATGTTTTGTTGCGGACAGGCTTTCTCGATTCGGCGTCCCAGTGCGTCGTATTTATAATACCAGGTTTCACCTTTTGCGTTGGTCAGACTTTCCAATTGGTTGTTGCCGTTCCAGCGGTAGTAGGTGGTCTTTTGACGGAAGCCGTCTTGAATGTCGGTTTTCTCGGTTAACCGTCCCGCTTTGTCATAGCTATAGTGATGATTGCCGATTCGATTGAGTTTGTTGCCCGTTTGATACAGGTCATGGTTATCAATTTTGATTTGACTGCGCGGGTCATTATCATTGTAGCGATAGTCATCGGTGTGAATGTATTGTTGGCTGATATAACCGTTTTGGTCGTAGCCGTAGCTTTCTCTTGTTTGATACTGACTTATTACACGGGTGATTTGATTGTTGCCGTTGACCACAAACCTCAAATCTTCCATTTCATCATTGGCGGCAATGGTGTTTAAGGCTTTGTCGTATTGATAAGTACGGTTCAGTTCGGCAAAGCTCGGACCATCAATACCGGTCAGACGCAGTTCGGTGGTGTCAAAGTGGGTACGCGGCTCGTGTCCGGCACGTTGACGTATCGGCAGATTCATTTCATTGAACTGCTGATTGAGGATAAAGCTGAGGTTGGATAGACGGTAAAATAGAAAAAGTGCGGTTGGTTTTTAGGACGTTTTTCAGATTGAAAAACACTTAGAATTTTGACCGCACTTTTGTGGGGTATTTTTAGTTTTTAAAGAACGGTTAGTAGATAGAAAAAGGCACACGTTGGAAATGTGTGCCATCATCTGGGGGCAGTAGAAATATCAGAAGGATCAACTATGCAATAACGAGCTTTCCATCCGGAAACTCTCCGTCCCACCCACAAGGTAAGTGTCCTAAGCGATAAAATTCAAATAACTCAGAAAAGAAGCTAGTTCTAATTATTCTTTTTCTTTTATAGTGATCTTCAATAATGAAATGAAGTAAGTTCCAACTAATATCATTGATTAGAGCATCTCTATTTATCCCTTCTATCTCAGGGATTGTAGGAATAACTTTGTTATTAATAAAATTTCTTCCTTCTTCTGCAATAAAATCCCATTCTTCTTGTTCAGAAAATAAGTTTTTCTTGTAAAAATAAGCATTCATATTATTACTTTCTTCTAAAGTAATATTTTCCCATTCTACTGAATTAATACTTTCATTAACCTTGTCTAAGTTTTTTTCAAGAATTACATTATCTTGGGTTATAGGTTCACCTAATTGTGAGAACCAGTTGATAGACAGGATTTCTGTTTCGATATTTTCTGGAATGTATTTTCCCATTTTTAACTCCTTACACTATGGTATTACTTGATTAATACGTCCTGGAATTCGAGGAACTTTCATACCACCTAACGCACCATATTGTACTCTATTTCTAATACTATATCGTATTGCTTCATTTATTGTTTCTTGTGGTAATCCAGCAGCTTTTAATGAATCTTTTAGGGCTCTTGTGTACTGTAGATTTGTAGGTCTAGAACCATATAAAGCCCCTCCTTTTCTGTACTGATCCCAAAAACCTTCTAAAGATTTATGTGCTTCGTAATGTGGTGTTCCAGGTTGGGTAAATGCGTTTCCTTCTAATTTGATTGCCGCTCCTTTATTTGTTGGTATTATGTCTCTGTAGGCTGCATCTTGATTTAAATGATGTGATTGACCAGGAGCGGAATTATTTTTAAGAACCCCATGTTCACCAAGAACATCTGTATTCTTAGATTTACATCTTGCTAACCCAAATGGATCAAACCAATCCAATGGATTCTGAACATAAGCATAAGGCGTTTCACCCCCATTCAACCCAATCGGGTCCGACTTCAAATAACACCCACTTTGCGGGTCATAATAGCGGAAGCGGTTATACGCCAGTCCGGATTCGTCATCTGTGTACTGCCCCGCAAACAACAGATT
>NZ_NRCJ01000005.1 GCF_003129965.1 Aggregatibacter kilianii
GCGGTGGGCCCACCTGACTCCATACCGAACTCAGAAGTGAAACGCCGTAATGCCGATGGTAGTGTGGGGTATCCCCATGTGAGAGTAGGTCACCGCCAAGCCTAATTGAAAAGCAACCCCTGATGTGGAAACACGTCGGGGGTTTTTGGTTTTTTAGGCATAGGGTTTTTAGATTAAATAAAAGGTATGATAAACAGCGTAAAAACAAGAACAAAACACAAGCAAAAACCGCACTTAAGTGAATAAAAGTGCGGTCCGTTTTTAAAATGTTTTTAGTGTTTCACCATTTTTTTTAGCTGATACAAATACGCCAATGCCTGTTTTGGGCTTAATTCATCAGGATCTAATTCCTGCAACATATGCAACAGCATATCCTGCTTTTCATCTTCTTCATTATCAAAAGCTAATTCGCCTTGGCGTTGATTGAGCAAACGCAGATCTTGAATTTGCTGATTCGTATTTTGATGTGACAATTTTTCCAATTGAGCCAATTTTTGTTTTGCTAATTTGATCACTTGCTGTGGCACCCCGGCTAACGCGGCGACCGCTAAGCCGTAACTTTTGCTCGCGGCGCCGTTTTGCACGGCATGCATAAACGCTATCGTGTCATTATGTTCTATGGCGTCTAAATGAATGTTGCCGATACCGTTGACCTGTTCCGGCAGTACGGTGAGCTCAAAATAGTGCGTGGCAAATAAGGTTAACGAGCGAATTTTCTTCGCCAACCACTCTGCACTCGCCCAAGCAAGTGATAAACCGTCGTAGGTGGATGTCCCACGTCCGATTTCATCGATGAGGACTAGGCTTTTCTCGGTTGCCTGATGCAAAATATTTGCCATTTCCGTCATTTCGACCATAAAGGTGGAGCGACCGGAAGCCAAATCATCGGAGGCGCCGATACGGGTAAAAATACGATCAATCGGCCCGATTACGGCGCTGTCCGCCGGCACGAAACTGCCCATGTAAGCCATCAAGGTAATCAACGCGGTTTGTCGCATATAGGTGCTTTTACCGCCCATATTCGGTCCGGTAATGATAAGAAAATGCTGCTGCTCGGTAAGCACCGTCGGATTGGCGATAAACGGCTCTTTTAACACTTGTTCGACTACCGGATGACGCCCATTTTGAATGTGAATGCCCGCTTGTTCCGAGAAGCTTGGTGCCACATAATTCAAGCTTTCCGCCCGTTCGGCAAGATTGGTGAGCACGTCCAATTCGGCTAATGCCAGACCGGCGAGTTGTAGTCCGCCTAAGTGCGGTAATAATTGGTCGAAAATTTCATCGTATAACTGTTTTTCCAGCGCCAACGAAGCCCCTTTCGCTTTCAGCACCTTATCTTCATAAGTTTTCAGTTCGGGAATAATATAGCGTTCGGCATTTTTCAGGGTTTGCCGGCGCACATAATGAATCGGTGCTTTATGCGCCTGCCCTTGACTGATTTGAATGTAATAACCGTGCACGGCATTAAAGCCGATTTTCAACGTATCAATGCCAGTGTTTTCCCGCTCCCGCTGCTCCAAATCTTCCAGATAACGAGTAGCGCCGTCGGCAAGCTCGCGCCATTCATCCAATTCCGCATGGTAGCCCGGTGCAATGACACCGCCGTCACGAATTAAGACCGGCGGGTTTTCAATAATTGCCCGTTGTAAGAGCTCAAATTGCTCCGAAAAATCACCTAATTGCTGATAAAGTGCGGTCACAAAATCCAACGGATTTTGAACGTTGGCTTTGCCAACGGCCCCATTGGGGCGAACAATCGAATTTGATTCGATTGTGAGTAATTTTTCGGATGTTTTTTCTGCCAGCAGATGTTTAATATAAGGAATCTGTTCCAATGCAGTGCGTAAACGGGTTAAGTCTCGCGGACGTGCCGTGCGCAACGCCACGCGCGCCAGAATACGTTCCATGTCGCCCACTTGTTGCAAATAAGGCTGCAAATCCGCCACTAAATCTTGTTCTAAAATCGCGCTGATCGCTTGTTGCCGCTGCGTGAGTTTCATCACATCGCAAATCGGCTGATGAATCCAGCGTTTGAGCAGGCGGCTGCCCATCGGCGTAACACATTTATCCAACACTGCCGCCAGCGTATTTTCCGTGCCGCCTGCCAGATTTTGGGTGAGTTCCAGATTACGTCGGGTTGCCGCATCAAGCTGAATGTTTTCGCTGTGTTGAATCAGGTGAATGCTTTGAATATGCGGCAACGTGCTGCGCTGAGTTTCGCGTGCGTATTGCAATAAACAACCGGCGGCGCATAAGCCCAGAATCGCTTTTTCCACGCCGAACCCGCGTAAATCTTTGGTGTTGAACTGATGACAAAGCTGTTGAATGGCGGTTTTCAGCTCGAATTCCCAAATGGGACGACGGCGTAAACCTTTGGCGTGTTCAATCAAATGAAAGTCGGCAAAATCTTCGCAATAAAGCAATTCCACCGGCGCAATGCGTTGTAATTCCGTTTGTAAATCCGCTTGGGATTGCGGTTCGGACAACTGAAAACGACCTGAGGTCATATCCAGCGTTGCCAAACCGAAGTGGTCTTTTTCCTGATATACGGCGGCAATGAGGTTGTCCTGACGTTCCGGTAACAAGGCTTCATCACTTACCGTGCCCGGCGTAACAATGCGCACGATTTGGCGTTCGACAGGGCCTTTCGCCGTATTTGGATCGCCGATTTGTTCGCAAATTGCCACGGATTCGCCCAGTTGCACCAGCTTTGCCAAATGGCCTTCTACGGCATGATAAGGCACGCCTGCCATGGGAATCGGCTGCCCTGCGGATTGTCCGCGCTTGGTCAATGAAATATCCAACAGCGCGGAGGCGCGTTTCGCATCGTCGTAAAACAGTTCGTAAAAGTCGCCCATGCGATAAAACAACAAAATATCTGGGTTCTCCGCTTTGAGTTGCAGATATTGTTTCATCATCGGTGTATGCTGTTCGAAATTTTCTTTTGACATCATCTTGTTATCTTATTTTGCGGTTTCCGTAGCGGCAGTTGCGCTTGGTTTGCGGCGTTTGCCGATATTTTTACGATCCTGGTGGCGTTGTTTGATTTTTTTCTCCGCTTTCTTTTGCGCTTCGCGTTTTTCCTGCTTCTTCGCTTTTTGTTTTTTGCTGACGGTTTTGATTTCACCGTCTTTAGGCGCTTTCGTGCGAGGCTCCAAACCTTCAATCACGCGGGCTTTCAGGATTTCGCCGGTATAACGTTTGATTTTGCCGAGCAGGCGATAATCGTGCGCTTCCACGAAAGACACTGCAGTGCCCTTTTTGCCGGCGCGTGCGGTGCGTCCGATGCGGTGCAGATAAGTATCGGCGCTGTACGGCAAATCGAAATTCATAATGTGACTGACGTCATCAATATCAATGCCGCGCGCGGAGACGTCCGTAGAGACCAACACCGCGACCACGCCGCTTTTCAGTTTATCTATGGCATTGTTACGTTGGGTTTGCGCCATTTCGCCTTCCAGATAGGTGCTACGAATGCCGCGTTTACGCAGATTTTCCGCCAATTCGCGCACATCTTCACGACGGCGGACAAACACAATGCCTTTGCTCACTTGTTCCTGCTCAATGAAACGTGCCAATAACTTGAATTTATGTTCGTTGCTGTCCGCATGATAGTACCATTGCTGAATTTTCTTGCGTTCGCGACGGCTCGGTTCCGCATCGATTTTTACCGGCTCGTTTAACGTGCGGGCGGCGAAATCTTCCAATAACTCGCCTTCCAGCGTCGCCGAGAACAATAGGGTTTGCTTACGCCAACGGGTTTCCGCCGCGATCTTCTCCGCATCCTGCCCGAAGCCCATTTGCAGCATTCTGTCCGCTTCATCAAAAATCAGAATTTCTACCGCGCGGCAATCGAAATTTTCTTCTTTAATGTATTGCAACAAACGCCCCGGCGTTGCAACTACAATATCCTGATTTTTATTGAAAATTTCCCCGTGATTTTGATATGCTACGCCGCCCGTAATGGTAGCGATGCTGAGTTTGGTGAAACAGGCAAGTGCTTTCGCCTGTTCTGCCACCTGCATGGCAAGCTCACGGGTTGGCGTCAACACCAACACGCGCGGCGCACCCGGTTTACGGCGCGGATAATCCAGCAAATGCTGAATCGCCGGCAGTAAAAACGCCGCCGTTTTGCCGGTGCCGGTGGGCGCGGAACCCAGCACATCGTCGCCTTCCATTGCCGCCGGAATGGTTTCCTGCTGAATGGCGGTCGGGCGTTGGTAGCCTTTTTTTTGAAGTGCGTTGAGTAATTCGGGCGCGAGATCAAAATCTGCAAATTGGATGAGGTTTGTCATTGGTATTTGTCGTTCATTAGCATTAAAATTGCGCCGAATTATACCGCACTTTGCCTTTAAAGTGCGGTCATTTTTGACGGTGTTTTTTAATGAGTAAGACGGGTTTTCGGTTTAAACAATTTCGGGTGAATCACGATCGCTGTGCCATGAAAGTGGGCACGGACGGCATTTTATTGGGCGCATGGGCGGATGTGGCACAGGCAAAACGGCTGTTGGATTTAGGCTGTGGCAGCGGGCTTATCGCGTTGATGTTGGCGCAACGCAGCGCGCCCGAAAGCCGAATTTGCGCGGTGGAAATCGATCCTGCCGCCGCACAACAAGCGGGTGAAAATGTCTCGGCGTCACCCTGGAAGAATAAAATTCAGGTGTATCAACAGGATATTGCCGCTTTTTGTACGCAAACCGAAGAACGCTTTGATGTGATTGTCGCCAATCCGCCTTATTTCTACGCGGGCGTCGATTGCCGCAACGAGGAACGCAATACTGCCCGTTATTTGAGCGCCCAAACCCATTTGCATTGGTTAGAAAGCGCTGCTTCTTGCTTGGTGCCGGAGGGTAAAATCAGTTTTGTATTGCCTTTTGAGGCGGGCGAAACGCTGCTAAAAAGCACCGCACTTTATTGTGTCGAGCGTTGCGATGTGATCACCAAGCAAGGCAAAGCGCCACAGCGCATTTTGCTGTCTTTTGCCAAACAACCGCAAACCTTGCGGCATAGCGAGCTGGTCATTTACGACGAACAGAATCGCTATCACGCGGATTTTGTGGCGTTGACGCGGGCGTTTTATTTGGCGTTTTGAAAATGTTAAAAAAGATGACCGCACTTTTGTATGAGTAGCAAAAGTGCGGTCGGTTGTTGATGTGAATTTCAGGCTATCAACCTTGTTTCGCCAGTTTCGTCCAGTTGTAATAACCGTATAGCGAGTTGAGCAAATAGGCACTGTACATCAGATACATTGCCGGCGTTTCCGCCCACAAGGCGATGGACAAAATGTTTAGCAAAATCCACAGTAGCCATTGTTCGCGATAGCGTAAAATCATCAATAATTGGGCGGCGACGGTGATGATGGTAGTTAAGCCGTCCAAGCCGGTGGAACTGCCGCCTGCCGCATTCAGCGCCTGTACGAATAACAGCGTGCCGATGCCAACCGTGGTGGCGAGGACAATCCAGCCCTGTAAGGTCAATGATTTGGTGATAACGCTTTCGCCTCCGCTACTTTCCTGCTGCATGTGGGTTTTCCACATGAAATAGCCGATAAATTGCGCAGGAATGTAAACGTAGAGTACGGTGTTCATTTCGCCGATGAAATTCGAGCCCCAAGCCACATAAAAATAGGTGTAGGCAAAAATTAGTCCGAAGAAGTAGTTACTGATTTTCCCTTTACTGACAAACACTACGCAAATGACGCCCGCAATGCCGGAAATCATGGCTAATGGGGATTGTGGGTCTAAAACAAAAGCAATAATTTGCGCAACGACAAACAGCAGTAGCCAAAAAACCTCAAAGGGTTTCCAGTCGGAAAAGAGTTCCTGTTTGACTTTGTGTAAAAGTTGTTCCGAATTCATACTCACCTCGCTTATGACATAAAGTGCGGTCATCTTAGAAAGTATTTTTAAAAATGTAAAGGATTTGCTACGTTTTTGTGGGGTAGATCACAAAATTTTGGTAAATTTGATATTCACAAAAAATGAATAGCGCGTTTATTTTTCAAGCGAACGCCGCTAAAATAGCGCCTTTTTACGAACAGAGAGAACATCATGACTTTTGCGGTTGGGCAGCGTTGGATCAGTGAAACGGAAAATCATCTGGGGTTGGGCAGAATTGCGGCGATTGAAAATCGCCAACTTGTGATTGATTTTCCGGCGGCGCAGGAACAGCGCATCTATGCCCTGCAAAATGCGCCGCTAAGCCGAGTACAATTTCGTATCGGTGATCAGATTCAACATGTGGAAGGCTGGCGCGGTGAAGTGATCAATATAATGGAAAACAATGGCTTATTGTTCTATTTGGTGCGTCAGCCGAATCAACAGGAAACCGTTGTAGCCGAAATGGCACTGGCGCATCAGATTTCCTTCAGCCGACCGCAGGAACGTTTATTTTCCGCACAAATTGACCGTAGTGAGCATTTCGCCCTGCGTTATCAAGCGCTGCAATACCAAAAAGCGCAATTTCAATCGCCGTTGCGCGGCTTGCGTGGCATTCGCGCCGGGCTGATTCCCCATCAGTTGCATATTGCCAACGAGGCTGGGCAGCGCATTGCGCCTCGCGTATTATTGGCAGACGAAGTGGGGCTGGGCAAAACCATTGAAGCGGGCATGATTTTGCAGCAGCAATTATTTGCCGAAAAAGTACGGCGCGTGCTGATTATCGTGCCGGAAACCTTGCAACATCAATGGCTGGTTGAAATGTTGCGCCGTTTTAACTTGCCTTTTTCCCTGTTTGACGAAGAACGTTGCGCCGATTTTGCCGCCACCGACGAGCGTGAAGAAGTGAATCCGTTCACCATCGAATCGCTGATTATTTGTGCACTGGATTGGCTGGTGCAAACGCCGAAACGCGTACAACAAATTCTCAGCGCGGATTTTGACATGCTGATTGCCGATGAAGTGCATCATTTGGTGTATGACGAGGTGAAGCCGAGTACGGAATATCAGCTTGTGCAGCAGTTGACGCAACAGATTCCCGCCGTGCTATTGCTCACCGCCACGCCGGAACAGCTCGGGCAGCAAAGCCACTTTGCCCGTTTGAATTTGCTGGATGCCCACCGCTTCCATGACTATCAGGCATTTTTACAGGAGCAACAGAATTATCAGCCTATCGCCGAAGCAGCACAGGCGTTGTTGGCAAATCGCGCCTTAAGTGCGGTGGAAAAAAACAGTATTTCCGCGTTGCTGGGTGAGCCCATTGATTTTGAAAACGTGAATAAAGCGGCGTTAATCAAGCAGCTTATCGACCGCCACGGCACGGGGCGTTTATTGTTCCGTAATACACGCCAAAGCGTGCAGGGCTTTCCGAAACGGGTTTATCACCCCATTGCCTTGCCGTTGCCGACGCAATACGCCAATTTAGTGAAAAGCTTTACCGCTTTCGGCGGAGATCCGCTACAAATTGCCCTTTATCCTGAACATTTCATGACGGAACTGAATCCGGAGGCGGCATGGTGGGATGCTGACCCGCGTGTATCGTGGCTGATGGATTTTATTGCACAACATCGCAGAGAAAAGGTGTTGGTGATTTGCCGCTATGCGAATACGGCGATTCGATTGGAACAGATTCTGCGAGAAAAACAAGGCGTGCGCAGTGCCGTGTTCCACGAAAAAATGTCCATTGTGGAACGGGATCGGGCGGCAGCTTATTTTACCCAACAGGAAGGCGGCGCACAGGTGTTGTTGAGTTCGAGTATCGGTTCCGAAGGACGCAACTTCCAGTTCGCTAACCATTTGGTGCTGTTCAACCTGCCGGAAAATCCCGATTTGCTGGAACAATGTATCGGGCGTTTGGATCGTATCGGACAGACCCGCGATATTCAGATTTATCAGCCGTATTTCGCCGACAGCGCGCAAGCGGTGCTGGCGGATTGGTATCATTTGGGCTTAAATGCCTTCAATGAAACCTGCCCGATGGGTGCGTTGTTATTTGAGCAGTTTGACGAGGAACTGCAAAAAACGCTGGAAAATCCCACCGCACTTGAGGCACGTCAAAACGTCATTGAGCGCACTCGGGCGGAACGGTTACGCCTAAAACAACTGCTGGAACAAGGACGCGATGTGTTGTTGGAACTGAACTCCAACGGCGGCGAGCAGGCGAAACAGTTGGCACAGGCGATTGCCGCGCAAGACGGCAGCCCCGAGTTGGTGAATTTTGCCTTGAATCTGTTTGATGTCATCGGTGTGGAACAGGAAGATTTGGGCGAGCAATCCATTGTGATTACGCCCACGGGCACGATGCTTATGCCGGATTTTCCGGGGCTAAAAGAAGAAGGTGTGACGGTAACCTTCGATCGTCAACTGGCGTTGGCGCGCGAGGAATTGGAGTTTCTCACTTGGGATCACCCGATGATTTACCACGGCATTGATTTAATTGTTTCCGGCGACATCGGCAAAACGGCAGTCGCCTTGCTGGTGAATAAAAATCTGCCGGCAGGCACGCTGTTGCTGGAGCTGATTTATGTGGTGGAAAGCCAAGCGCCGCAAGGGTTACAATTAACCCGCTTTTTGCCACCGACGCCGATTCGTCTGTTATTGGATAACCGTGGCAACGATTTGGCGGCACAGGTGGCGTTTGACACATTACAACGTAAATTGAAACCGATAGATCGCAATGTAGCGAACAACGTGGTGAAAATGCTCCGTCCGAACATTGAAGCCCTCATTGCACAAGGCGAGCGTTTGGTGGTAGCGCAAAGCGAACACATTATTGCCGATGCGCAACAACAGGCGACACAGCAACTGGACGCGGAACTCAACCGCTTAATCGCCTTACAAAAAGTAAACAAAAACATTCGCGCAGAAGAAATTCTCACGTTAGAAAATCAACGCACGCAAATTTTACAGTTGCTACAACAGGCAACGTGGCGTCTGGATTGCCTGCGCGTGATCGTAACCAATAAGGAATAAACATGGCTCTGATTGAATATAATCCACCGCTGGAACCTTGGCTGGATTTGGTGTATCGCGATGATTACATCGCCGTGGTGAACAAGCCGAGCGGCTTGCTGTCGGTGCCGGGCAATCAGCCTCAATATTATGACAGTGCCATGTCGCGGGTGAAAGAAAAATACGGTTTTTGCGAACCGGCGCATCGCCTGGACATGGCGACCAGCGGCATTTTGCTGTTTGCTTTGAGCAAAGCGGCAGATCGCGAATTAAAACGCCAATTTCGCGAACGCGAACCGAAAAAATATTATCAGGCGCTGGTTTGGGGACATGTAGAGCAAGATCACGGCGTGGTGGAATTGCCGCTGATTTGCGATTGGGAAAACCGCCCGCGCCAGAAAATTTGTTTCGAACGGGGCAAAAGAGCGGTCACGTTTTACGATGTTTTACAGCGTTACCCGAATAACACCACCCGCGTCAAACTCACGCCTATTACGGGACGTTCCCACCAATTACGCCTGCATATGTTGGCGCTTGGACACCCGATTTTAGGCGACAAATTCTACTCCCATCCACAAGCTAAAGCCCTCTCTCCACGCCTTTGCCTGCACGCCGAAAGCCTGCAAATTCAACATCCAATCACGAGAGAAACCATGGAATTTACCGCGCCGGTGGGGTTTTAAGAAAAAGTGCGGTGAGAATTTCAGGCGTTTTCCCCAAAAAACTACGGAAAACTGACCGCACTTTTACCTCTCATTGGAAATAAAAAAAGCAATGAATTCACTTCATTGCTTTCGTTATCTCATTATATTGTCAAATATTTTTCCTTTTTAATCATCGTCATCATAGTAACGATGGTGATGTCTTCTGTGATGGCGGCGGCGCTCCCAACGGTCGTCGTCATCATAATCTCGATCTTTTTGGATTTGGCTACCGATGACACCGCCTAATGCGGCGCCTCCGAGTGTTGAGCCCATATCTTTGCCCAGCCAGTTACCGGCAAGACCGCCGATTGCCACACCGGCCGCGGTGTTGCGTTGCGTTCTGTCCATTTCGCAGGCAGAAACTGAAGCGACCAATGCTATAATAGTTAACCCTTTGATAAATTTAGATTTCATGAATCTACTCCTCGTTTATTAGGGATAATTAACGTTACATCGTGTAACGGAATGTAAAACATTCATGGGTGTAAAAATCGATTTATCACTTATCGGATAATCATCGTATGGCTTTTACCGACACTTTGACTGCGGAGGAAAGAAATTAGTTCAAATTTGGCGTTAGGTGGGAGGAATAACGAGTGGAGAAAATATCGTAACTGATTGTGAATTCATGTTTTTTTAAAGAAAAAGTGCGGTGTAAAAATACCGCGTTTTTACACCGCACTTTGCTTTCGATGTCGTCCGACTACAAAATTACCTCTAATTTATCGTAAGCGCGACGGGCTTTTTCCAAGGCTTTTTCGACGCTCACATCACGTGCCAAAATCACACCCAGACGGCGATGTCCGTTGACTTCGCCTTTGCCGAAAAGGCGCAAGTTGGTTTGCGGTTCGGCAAGTACTTGCGCTAGGTTGGCGAACTGTACTTGTTTGGATTTGCCTTCCACCACAATGGCTTTGGAGGCGGACGGGCTGATAAAGTCGATGGTCGGAATCGGCAAGCCCAGAATGGCACGCGCGTGCAGGGCGAATTGTGACAATTCCTGTGAAATCATGGTAACCATACCGGTGTCGTGCGGGCGCGGGGAGACTTCGTTGAAAATCACTTCATCGCCGCGTACGAACATTTCGACGCCGAAAATACCGCGTCCGCCGAGCGCGCCGGTGATTTTTTTGGCGATCTGTTGCGCTTTTTGTAATGCGCTTTCCGACATGGCTTGTGGCTGCCAGGATTCGCGGTAGTCGCCGTCAACCTGAACGTGTCCGATTGGGGCGAGGAAGGAGGTGCCGTTGATGTGACGCACAGTGAGCAGGGTGATTTCGTAATCAAACTGAATGAAACCTTCTACGATCACGCGACCTGCGCCGGCGCGTCCGCCTTGTTGTGCATAATCCCAAGCGGATTGGATTTGGTCGAGACTGCGAATAACACTTTGTCCGTGTCCGGAGGAGGACATGATCGGCTTGACCACGCACGGAACGCCGATTTTTTCCACCGCACTTTTGAAGTCTTCAAAGTTATCCACGAATGCGTAAGGTGAGGTCGGCAAGCCTAATTCTTCCGCGGCAAGACGACGAATACCTTCGCGGTTCATGGTGAGTTTGGTGGCTTTCGCCGTCGGAATGACGGTGAAGCCTTCCTGCTCTAATTCAAGCAAGGTGTCGGTGGCGATGGCTTCCACTTCCGGCACGATAAAATCCGGGCGCTCCTTTTCCACCAAGGCACGCAATGCGCCGCCGTCCAACATGGAAATGGTGTAAGCGCGGTGTGCTACTTGTTGTGCGGGCGCGTTTTCGTAGCGATCTACCGCAATCACTTCAACGCCCAGGCGTTGTAATTCAATGACAACTTCTTTGCCCAATTCGCCGGCGCCGAGCATCATGACTTTCAGCGCTTTTGGGGTTAATGGCGTGCCGATGGTGGTCATAAGTGTCTCCTTATTGTTTCAGCAGGCTTTCGTCTAAGGTTAAATCTTCGTTCTTATTGACGCCGATACCGCGATCTAACACATTTTGCGCAATTTGATGGGCTTCTTCCAAAGAATGCTCGGTGTAAGTGCCGCATTGATATTCATTGAGCTCCGGAATTTCGCTTTGTTTCTTTACATTCAGAATGTCCTGCATAGAAGCTGCCCAAGCCTGTGCTACCTGAGCTTCATTTGGAGTGCCGATGAGGGACATGTAAAAACCGGTGCGGCAACCCATCGGGGAAATGTCGATGATTTCCACCTCCTTGCCGTTTAAGTGATCGCGCATAAAACCGGCAAATAAATGTTCGAGGGTGTGAATGCCTTTCGGCGGCAGGTTTTCTTTATTAGGAAGGGTGAAACGAAGGTCGAAAACGGTGATATTGTCTCCTTTTGGAGTGCTCATGGTCTTCGCAATTCGCACCGCAGGGGCTTTCATACGGGTGTGATCGACTTTAAAACTATCAAGTAATGGCATATTTTTTCCTCAATTTTAGCTGTTTTTGATTAAAAATTAAGCGTTCGTAAATTATTTATAAATTTTTGTAAATTTCTCCGAACTTTTTCCGTTATACTATTGTCATAGATTACGAGCAACTTGCAGTTGTTTTAATAAAATTGGTTCCTTAGGTTATTCGCCTCTCTTCGGAGAGGCATTTTTTTATCCATTTTACAGGAAAACCGCGGGGTTTACAGAAAAGCCACGCCTAAAAACAACAAAAAAACATACCGCACGATTTTACCCAGCGTAATAAAAATCAGACACGCCAACCAGTTTAGCCGCAACCAGCCCGCCACCGCGCAAAATAAATCCCCGATAATCGGTAACCAGCTGAAAAATAACATGACACTACCGTAGCGTTGCGTTTTTTCCAGTGCCCAAGCCAGTTTTGCATTTTCCGGCGGTTTGTTGAAAGCGGGTAGCCATCGCCCTAAAAGATAAGTGGTCAGACTTCCTAATGCATTGCCGATAACGGCAATCCATAGCAGATATTGAATGTCTGTAGAAAAATAATCGGCACCGGTCCACAGTAGAGGGGCGGCGATGGTGAGAAAAATAATTTCAGAATTGCCGGGTAATACGGTGGAACTGAGGAAAGCGCTGGCGAACATAATCCAAAGCCGATGTTCACCGAATACGGATTGCCACCAATCCCAGCTAAAGAGATCGAGCATCATTCAATGTTCGGCAAGTAAGTGCGCAGATAATGTTCACGATCTGCCGCATTGATTTGGCGCACCACGCGGCAAGGGGAGCCCATGGCGATGGCATTGGCGGGAATATTTTTGGTGACCACGGAACCTGCGGCAATTACCGCATTATCGCCGATAGTCACGCCGCCTAAAACCACCACGTTGCCGCCAAGCCACACGTTATTGCCGATGGTAATGGGTAACGCCTGCTCCCAGCCGGCAAGGCGCAATTCGGGATCGAGGGGATGCCCCACCGTGTATAAACTCACGTTGGGCGCAAACATGACGTCATTGCCGATGGTGACCGGCGCGTTATCTAAAATTGTGCAGTGATAATTAGCGAAGAAATTTTTTCCCACTTTAATATTGCTACCGTAATCGCAATAAAAAGGCGCATTGACGTGAGTCGTTTCGTCGGCTTTACCAAACAATGCCAAAATCAACCGCACTTTTTCCGCCTTATTGCTCGGGCGGGTTAGAATATTGAAGTCATAAAGTAACTCTTTAGCCCGCAAACGCATCGCCGCCAGTTCCTCGGTGTAAGGCTGGTGGGCGAGCCCTGTGAGCATTTTGTCTTTTTCGCTTAGCATCAATTTTCTCTCAGTAGTTTATTTACGCGCACATCAAACACATCCATGCCCGCACGTAATCCCGCCTGAATGCCCAAATCGCCGTCTTCAAACACCAAACAACGTTGCGGTTTCACTTTAATCAGCTCGGCGCAGCGTAAAAAGGTATCGGGCGCAGGTTTGTGGTGTTGGATGTCTTCGGCGGTGACAATGGCGGAAAAATATTTCTCAAAATCGAATTTATCCAACAGAATCTGTGCAATGGGGCGGTAGGAGCCGGTGCCCAGTGCCAACGGTTTTTTGTTATAAAATGAGCGGACGACATTGGCGGCAGGTAACAGCGTTGCGTGCTGCATAATTAATTTTTTGCCGTATTCCCGTTTTAATTCAATCACATCATTTAATTTATCTAATGGCATGGCATGACGTTTCATCATTTCTAAAGCGATAGCCCCCACTGTTGCGCCGCCCATTTCATATAACAAATTGCCGTCAAACGGATAGCCAAAATGCTGACCCACCATTTCCCACGCTTTGGCGTGGCTTGGCATGGTGTCAATTACCGTGCCGTCCATGTCAAAAATTAAACCGTCATATTGGTTTATTACATCATTATCTAACATATTGCCTTCCGCATTGTCTTAGTTACAACAAGTAAGGTGGCTATTGTGCAACAAATTTGTGATCCGTGCATCGTTTAATTTCAGCGGATGCGGTTATACTTAGCTAATTTGATGTGAGAGCAGGTAAATGGATATTCAACAACGGCTGTGGGTTTTTCAAACGCGGGAGTTCATTGATGATCATATTGTCGAAACCGTGTTGAACATACGCCGGCATTTGCAGCAGCGGTGGCAGGTGGATGTGGAAACCGAGCAGGTAAAAATGATGCTGGTACACATTGCCAGCGCGTTGGGACGAATTCAGCGCGGGCATTGCGCTTCGCCGTTGTATGCGGAATTTTTGTTGGAAATCAAAAGTGCGGTCATTTTTCCGCAAGTTTTGCAAATTCATCAAAAGGTGCTGGAATTAATCCCGTTGGATATTCCGGAAGAAGAACAGACCTATTTCTTAGCGAATGTTTACGGTTTGGTGCTAGATCAGCCGCAAGTGTTGGAACGGGTGAGCTAAAAAACGCATAGAAAAACGACCGCACTTTTTGCGTCTGAAGAAGAAAGTTGGAAAGTATTAAAAAGTGAAATGGCGCACCCGAAAGGATTCGAACCTTTGACCGCTCGGTTCGTAGCCGAGTACTCTATCCAGCTGAGCTACGGGTGCGTAGTGAATGTTTAATTCGCTCAAACCATTTTAAACAATAGAGTCGATTTAAAATGGCGCACCCGAGAGGATTCGAACCTCTGACCGCTCGGTTCGTAGCCGAGTACTCTATCCAGCTGAGCTACGGGTGCGAGACAAATTAAACAAATGGCGGTGAGAGAGGGATTCGAACCCTCGATGGAGTTTTTGACCCCATACTCCCTTAGCAGGGGAGCGCCTTCAGCCTGCTCGGCCATCTCACCACAATCGGTTTGTGGGCGGTATGATACGGGTTTATGACAATAAGTCAAATTATTTTTTCCGAAAACTGCCTGAAATCAAGTTGGTTGGCTGATTTCTGGACAACTTCCGACACGCATTTTCGCCCTTATTTTCCGCGTAAAATCGCCCGTAAATTGGCAATGTGGCTTTGCGTTTTTGCCTGTTGCTGCTCCGCGCTTAACGGCGGTTTATCCCGCTCCCATTGCAAATCATTTTCCGGCAATTCCAACAGAAAGCGGCTGGGTTCCGGACGAATTAATTCGCCGAATTGACGCCGTTCCTTACACAACGAAAACCACAGATTCTGTTGCGCACGGGTGATGCCCACATAAGCCAAACGGCGTTCTTCCTCCACGTTGTCTTCGTCAATGCTGGTTTGATGCGGCAAAATGCCTTCTTCCATGCCGATTAAAAACACATGGGGAAATTCCAGCCCTTTGGAGGCGTGCAACGTCATTAACTGCACTTGATCGCTGTCGTCTTCCTCTTCGCCGCGTTCCAACATATCCCGCAAGGTTAAGCGGGTGACGATTTGGTTCAGGTTCATCGGTTCGTTAAATTCGTCGCCTTTCAGCATACCGGCGACCCAATCGAACAACGTCGCCACGTTTTTACTTTGCATTTCCGCCGCTTTCGGGCTGGTGGCGTATTCGTACAAATATTCTTCATAATGTAACGCTGACAGCATAGAACGCACCGCCCGCTCCGGCTCGGCACGCTGAATTTCGTCGTTCAGTTCCACAATCCAACGGGCGAATTTCTGCAACGCGTCGTAGGCTTTCGGCGTGATCCGTTGAATCAGTTCAAAATCAAAAATCGCTTCAAACAAACTGACGTGTTTTTCCTGCGCCAGCGAACCCAACTTTTCCAGCGTCGCCGTGCCGATTTCCCGCTTCGGCGTGTTCACAATGCGTAAAAACGCCGCGTCATCGTCCTGATTCACCACCAAACGCAAATATGCCATCATGTCCTTAATTTCCGCGCGGGAGAAGAACGATGTGCCGCCGGAAATTTTGTACGGAATGCGGTTTTGCATCAGGATTTTTTCCAGCAGGCGCGATTGATGGTTGCCGCGATACAAAATCGCATAATCGCGATAATGGGTTTTGGCGATAAAACGGTGGGCAATCAGTTCGCCCACCACGCGCTCCGCTTCGTGTTCCTCGTTTTTCGCTTCGATAATTTGTAGCTTTTCTCCTTCGCCCAAATTGGAAAACAGTTTTTTATCGAAAACGTGTTCGTTGTTATCAATGAGAATATTGGCGCAATGCAAAATCCGCTGGCTGGAACGGTAGTTTTGTTCCAGTTTAATCACCTGTAACGCCGGGAAATCGTCGCGTAGTCGCACCATATTCTGCGGGCGCGCGCCACGCCAAGAGTAAATGGATTGATCGTCGTCACCCACCACCGTAAAACGTGCACGGCTGCCCACCAACAGCTTAATCAGCTCATATTGGCTGGTATTGGTGTCCTGATATTCGTCCACCAACAGATAACGAATTTTCTCCTGCCATTTTGACCGCACTTCGGCGTTCTGTTTAAACAGCAGGGTCGGCAGCATGATCAAATCGTCAAAATCCAAGGCGTTGTAAGCACGCAGTTGCTTGTTGTAGCGATCATAACAATGAGCGAAGGTTTGTTCCTGATTATCGTGCGCCAACGCCATTGCCTGTTGCGGGCTGCGTAAGTCGTTCTTCCAGTTGGAAATGCGGTTAATCAGCGTGCGCAGTAGTTCTTTGTCTTCCTGCAATAGGTCGGCGGTGAGTTCTTTTAACAACGCCATTTGATCATGTTCGTCAAACAGCGTCATATTGGATTTAAAGCCTAAGTGTTTGTATTCACGCTTAATAATGTCAAAACCGAGGGTGTGGAAGGTGGACACAATCAGACCTTTGGATTGTTCCTTGCCGATGGATTGTGCCACGCGCTCTTTCATTTCGCGGGCGGCTTTGTTGGTGAAGGTGACGGCGGCGATTTGCTTCGGGAAATAACCGCACTTATCGATTAAATGGGCGATTTTGTTAATAATCACGCGGGTTTTGCCGGAACCGGCGCCCGCCAAAACCAGGCAGGGACCGGAGACATATTCCACGGCTTGTTGTTGTTGCGGATTGAGTTTCATATGATTATTCGCTTTGCGACCAGGCATAAGGCAACAGCGCGGTATCCAGCAGGAACGACAGCGGCAAATCCAAAATCGGCAAGCCCCAGCGTTTTGCCATCTCGAAGTCGTACTTGGTGCCGGCATAGGCGCTGTAAGGTTCTGTCGGATCGATCAGTTTTACCACCGTGCCGCAACCGCCAAGCGTAAAAAGTGCGGTCGAAAATAAAAGTGTTTTTAGGGGTTGTAAGTTCATAAGCGGGCGGATTTTACACCAAATCGGCGCAAAGCAGGAGAAGGGCGCATAAAAATATTGCGCCGCAGGTTGCCCGGCAGCGCAATGGTATGGCAATGAATTCAGCTTAGAAACGATAAGTGGCGTTTGTGCTGAACGTGTTGCCTCTGATTTTCGCACCTTCAAATTTGTCGTGGGTTCTTAAATATTCCACTCCCAATTCAAAGTTTGGTGTTAAAGCGGCTTTCACACCGGCACCGAAACCGATACCGTTTTTGGTGTCGCTGTGTGTTGAGGAATAGCCACCGTCTCTCCATTCACTTTTGAATTTGGTGGTTTGCAAGCCTACTTTTGCGTAAGGAAGAATGTTTGGTGTCACACGATAACCTTGTAAGTAACTCACGCCTAAACGTGCTTTTTCGGTGAGTTTGTAGTGGTAACCCGGACCGTTGTCATCATGTAAAGTAGATTTGTTTAATTTCAATTTACCTTCGATGATACCCACGAAGTTGTTACCGTAGTCGATACCATAGTCAGCGATTAAATCAACGTTGGAAGTGCGTTTTGCATCTTTGTACTTTGTCGTACCTACACCCACACCCACACCAAAGCCGGTAAAATCAGATGCCACCGCGGAGGTTGACACAAGAACAGCTGCGCTAAGCGCTAAAAGAGTTAATTTTTTCATAAAAGTCCTCTGTTAGATTTAATTAAAATCGGCTTGAGTATAGGCACTTTAGCTAGACGGATCAAGATCTTTCGTTGTTTTTGCGGATCCTGAACCTTAAAGTGCGGTGGTTTTTCCCTGTAATTTTAACCGCTTATCCGCACCGCATTTTTTATGCGTCACCCCCTGATTTTCGCTATAATGCGGCAATGATTTATCAACCTTACGAGATGATTATGGCAACGATTGCACCCAACCCGCTTGTCCTGGTGGACGGCTCTTCTTATTTATATCGCGCGTTTCACGCCTTTCCGCCGCTGACCAATTCCGCCGGCGAGCCGACAGGCGCCATGTACGGCGTGCTGAATATGCTGAAAAGCCTGATTTCACAAGTGCAGCCGAGCCACATTGCGGTGGTGTTTGATGCCAAAGGCAAAACCTTCCGTGACGAAATGTTTGAGCAATACAAATCCCACCGCCCGCCGATGCCGGACGATTTGCGCAAACAAATTCAGCCCTTGCACGATATGATCTGCGCCCTCGGTATTCCGCTGTTGGTGGTGGAAGGGGTGGAGGCCGATGACGTGATCGGCACGCTGGCGCGCCAAGCTTCGCAAAACGGACAAAAAGTGCTCATCAGCACCGGCGATAAAGACATGGCGCAGCTGGTGGACGACAATATTATGTTGATTAACACCATGAACAACAGCCTGCTGGATCGTGCGGGCGTGATTGAAAAATATGGCATTCCGCCGGAGCTGATCATTGATTATCTGGCGCTCATGGGCGACAGTTCCGACAACATTCCGGGCGTTGCCGGCGTGGGCGAAAAAACCGCGCTGGGGCTGTTGCAGGGCATCGGCAGCATGGCGCAGATTTATGCCAATTTGGAGAAAGTCGCCGAGCTGCCCATTCGCGGCGCGAAAAAATTGGGCGAAAAATTGCTCGCCGAAAAAGCCATGGCGGATTTGTCTTACGCTTTGGCGACCATCAAAACCGACGTGGAACTGGCATTTTCCCTACAAGAACTCACCTTCGGCGACAGCAATAACGACGCGTTGATCGAATATTTCGGGCGTTACGAATTTAAACGTTGGTTGGGTGAAGTGATGAGCGGCACAAGCTCCGTGACGCAGCCTGCCGAACAGTCGGTAAAAATCAACCATTATCAAGCCACGCCCGCCGCAAAAATCAATGAAAGTGCGGTCGAAAATACCGTTAAATTTCACATTGACCGCAGTCGTTACGAAAACATCCTGACCGAAGCGGCGTTGGCGCGCTGGCTGGAAAAACTGAGTGCCGCCAAACTGATCGCCGTGGACACGGAAACCGACGGGCTGGATTATATGTCCGCCAATTTGGTGGGCGTTTCTTTTGCCTTGGAAAATGGCGAAGCGGCATATTTACCTTTCCATTTGGATTATCTCGGCGCGCCAAAAACACTGGAAAAAAGCACCGCTCTTTCTGCCTTGAAGCCGATTCTGGAGAACCCGAGCATCGGCAAAATCGGGCAAAATCTCAAGTTCGATATGACCATTTTCGCCCGTAACGGCATTGATTTGCAGGGCATCGAATTCGACACCATGCTGCTTTCCTACACCTTGGACAGTACCGGACGACACAACATGGACGACTTGGCGAAGCGCTATCTCGGACACCAAACCATTGGTTTTGAAGACATCGCGGGCAAGGGGAAAAATCAGCTGACGTTCAACCAAATCCCGTTGGAACAGGCAGGCGAATATGCGGCGGAAGATGCTGACGTAACCCTAAAATTACAGCAGGTGTTGTGGGAAAAATTACAGCCGCAGGCAAGTTTGGTCGAACTTTATCAATCCATCGAATTGCCGTTGCTCGGCGTGTTGTCGCGCATGGAACGTTGCGGCGTGCTGATTGATTCCGACGCGCTGTTCCTGCAATCCAACGAAATTACCGAAAGATTGACCGCACTTGAAATGCAGGCGCACGCCCTGGCGGGGCAGCCGTTCAATTTGGCGTCCACTAAGCAGTTGCAGGAAATTCTGTTCGACAAACTCGGCTTGCCGGTGTTGCAAAAAACCCCGAAAGGCGCGCCGTCCACCAATGAAGAAGTGCTGGAAGAGCTGGCGTACAGCCACGAATTGCCGAAAGTGCTGGTGGAACATCGCGGTTTGAGCAAGCTGAAATCTACGTACACCGACAAACTGCCGCAAATGATTAACCCGCAAACGGGGCGCGTGCATACCTCTTATCATCAGGCAGTGACGGCGACGGGGCGGCTTTCTTCCAGTGATCCGAACCTGCAAAACATCCCGATTCGTAACGAAGAAGGGCGTCGCATTCGCCAAGCCTTTATCGCGCGCGACGGCTATAAAATCATCGCCGCCGACTATTCCCAAATCGAGCTGCGTATCATGGCGCATTTGTCCAACGATGCGGGCTTAATCAACGCCTTCGCGCAAGGCAAAGACATTCACCGTTCCACCGCCGCCGAAATTTTCGGTTTGCCGTTGGAACAGGTCACAAGCGAACAACGCCGCAACGCCAAAGCCATTAACTTCGGGCTGATTTACGGCATGTCTTCCTTCGGGCTTTCCCGCCAACTCGGTATTTCCCGCGCCGACGCGCAGCGTTACATGGATTTATATTTCCAACGCTACCCGGGCGTGCAAACCTTCATGCACGACATCCGCGAAAAAGCCAAAGCGCAGGGCTATGTGGAAACCCTGTTCGGGCGCCGTTTGTATTTGCCGGAAATCAATTCTTCCAACGCCATGCGTCGCAAAGGCGCGGAGCGGGTGGCGATTAATGCGCCGATGCAAGGCACCGCCGCCGACATTATCAAACGCGCCATGATTAAACTGGACGAAATCACCCGCGACGACCCGGACATTCACATGATCATGCAGGTGCACGATGAATTGGTGTTTGAAGTGCGGTCAGAAAAAATCGCGTTTTTCAGCGACCTCATCAAACAACAGATGGAAGCCGCCGCTGAGCTTGTCGTTCCGTTGATTGTGGATGTGGGCGTGGGCGAAAATTGGGACGAGGCGCATTAAGGCTAAAAAATAAGTATTTAAGTATTAAGGAATCAATTTATGAAAAAAGTTTTGTTCATTTTAGGATTGTTATCACCATTGTTAGTGAATGCCGAAACGGTTACGGTAGGGGATTCGCAAATCGAGTTAACCGGACCTCACGGCATGGTAAAAGTTTCGCCTGAAATGGGGGAGTTTTTTACACTTCTTCAAGCAGCCAATAAGGAATTTCAGCCGATGAATTGGGTTATTGCAAATTATGTTTTTCAGGAGAATCTGGAAAATGATGAAGAGGATATGGGCGAGTGCAGTATTACTATTCCTTATAAACTGGTAAATAAGCCGCCCGTTTCTAGCGATTACTTTAATCAGGTTACAACAGGATTAAAACTTTTTTTAGGGAATTCAAACCACAAGAAAACAGCCTTGTTGGAAAATGTTGTTGAAAGAGAAAAAAAAGCCTATACCGCGTTATCTCTTGAGACACCAAATAATATTGAAAAAGATCTCAATCAGTTGGAAGTATTACAAGAAAATGATCGCTCAAGTATTCTTCTGACGACACTTGTCGAGAAAATAACGAATGCGGATAACAGAGAAGAAGTGAGCATAGAAAAAACCGCTTTGGCGACAATTTATGTGAAGGACAAAATATTGACGTTAAATTGCAGAAGCCCATATTCTAGGAATGATTGGCTTAAATCAACAATAATAAATTGGACAAATGAAATACTGACTAAAAATGAATAAGTAATGGTTTTATTCATTAACGAAATATATTCAAAATATCGGAGAAACCATGACACACAAAATCATTCGTAGCGCAGACTTCACCGCCGCCCGTGCATGGGGCGGTTTGGACATCACCGAAATGAACGGCATCAGCGTACGGTTACATTGGACGGACGAGCCTTACAAATGGCACATCAATGACGGTGAGGAAGTGTTCGCCGTGATGGATGGCGCGGTGGAAATGCACTACAAAGAACACGGCGAAGCCAAAAGCGTTTGGCTTGAAACCGGCGACATTTTCTACGCCGGCATCGGCACCGAACACGTTGCCCACCCGCAGGGCGAAGCGCGGATTCTGGTGATTGAAAAGGCGGGCAGCGTTTAACGCATAAAGATAACAAGTGCGGTCAAAAAACGCAGAGAATTTCAATCGCACTTTATAACAAGAATAACAAGAACTTGAGACCATTTTGATGATTGATAATACCCGATTGGAACAAATTGAAGACGCGTTAATTGCTATCGTAAAATGCGATGTTGTGCCCGCTTTGGGCTGTACGGAGCCGATTTCCCTCGCGCTCGCTTCCGCCACGGCGGCGAAGTTTTTGGGCAAAATGCCGGAACGCATTGAAGGCAAGGTGTCGCCGAATTTAATGAAAAACGGCTTGGGCGTTGCCGTGCCGGGGACGGGCATGGTGGGTTTGCCGATTGCGGCGGCGATTGGCGCCCTCGGCGGTGATCCTGACGCGGGATTGGAAGTGCTGAAAAACATCACGGCGGAACAGGTCGCCTGCGCCAAAAACTTGTTGGCGGAAAAGCGGGTGACGGTGGGCATTCAACAAACCGAGCATATTCTGTATTCCGAAGCCACCTTATTCGCCCGCAATGAACAGGGCGGCGAAGACCGGGTGAAAGTGGCGATTCAGGATCAGCACACCAACATTATTTTGATTGAGAAAAACGGCGAGGTGTTGCACCAAAAAGCCAAAACAGACCAAAGTGCGGTGGATCCTTACGTCGTTTTTCAAACAGTCAAAGCGCGTGAAATTTTTGAGTTTTGTCAGCAGGTGGCGGCGGAAAAAATCCGCTTTATCGAACAGGCGGGCGCGCTCAATCAAGCCTTGTCGCAAGAAGGCTTACGCGCCGATTACGGTTTGCACATCGGGCGCACGTTGCGTAAACAGGTAGGCAGCGGCTTGTTGTCCGATGATTTACTCAGCAAAATCATGATTGAAACCACCGCCGCTTCCGATGCCCGTATGGGCGGCGCGACCCTGCCCGCGATGAGCAATTCCGGCTCCGGCAACCAAGGCATTGCCGCCACCATGCCCGTCGTGGTGGTCGCCGATTATCTTAAGGCAGACGAAGACAAACGCCTGCGCGCCTTGTTTCTGTCGCATTTAATGGCGATTTATATTCACAGCAAACTGCCGAAACTCTCCGCCCTTTGCGCCGTCACAACCGCCTCCATGGGCAGCTGTGCGGGCATCGCTTATCTGCTCACGGGGAAATTTGAAACCGTTAGCATGGGCATTTGCAGCATGATCGGCGACATCAGCGGCATCATCTGCGACGGTGCGGCAAACAGTTGCGCTATGAAAGTCTCCACCAGCGTGGCGTCGGGCTACAAATCCGTGCTCATGGCAATGGACGAAACCCACGTCACCGGCAACGAAGGTATCGTGGAGCACGATCTCGACCGCACCATCGACAACCTCTGCGCCATCGCCAGCAAAAGTATGCAACACATCGACCGGCAGGTGATTGAGATTATGGTGAGTAAGCCTTGTCCGTAATCGTTTAGTTATTTCATTTTCAACAGGAGCCCCAATTATGAAAAAAAATGTCATTTCATCTTTAATTTTAACCGCACTTTTCCTCACCGGCTGTGAAGACAAGGATGGCAAAATTGCCCAGCTGCAGCAAACGCTGACTCAACAGGAACAAACCATTAACCAACTGAATCAGGAAAATACGCAGTTAAAAATCGAACTTGCTACGGGAAAAGCCAAAATTCCGGCTGTCATGGGTGAAAAACAGGTGATTTTCGAGAAAGGTGAAAACGTTAAATTTGCGCAAAAAGATGAATTCGCAGGGGATGAAGGTGTGCTAACTTACAGCATTAGTACCTTTAAAACGAATATTGACTGGCTAAATAAGGCATTGTTACAAGCCATTAGCTTGGGAGACGATGACGACAATATGGGGGACTCGGTTGAGCAACTTCAACAAGTGCTTACCAAACACTTTGAAGCGCATAAAAAAGAGCTCGCCGAGATGCCGGTGAGTGGCATTGATCGTTCTTCTTGGGCGAATTTTATTTCCCAAAGAGGCAAACTGGCGTTGTTTGAAGTGGCTAACTACGCTTTTGATGGGGGCGCTCACGGCTTTGGTTTTTCGCAATATTGGAATTTTGACTTGGCACAACAAAAGGCATTGAAGTTGGAAGATATCTTTGAACAAGCACAATTAGAGAAAGTTAAAGAACAGCTTTGGAAACGTTATCTGGAAGAATTTAAATGGGAAGAAAGCGAGGCGTTTACCAACAAGGCGAACTTTTATGTCAGTACTAATTTTTACCTAACTAATGATGGCATGACTTTTAGCTACGCCCCTTACGCAATAGCCGCTTATGCCGTAGGACAACCGGAATTGTCGCTTACTTGGGGCGAACTGAATAAACTCGTTAAACCTGAATTTAAACAACAGGGATATTATTCCTACAACGAATAGCCTTAGCATCATGGCGTGATGGCGAATTAAGTGCTTAAAAGTGCGGTCGAAAAATACAATGAATTTCGACCGCACTTTTTCTTTTAGAACCAAAAAACATACCTCGTAGCCAAAAGTTATTGGCGTTTTCCGCCTGCTTTTTTGGAGAATATTCCTTCTTATGGTCTTAACTAGAAGGAATGTTTTATGTTATTAACCGGCTTGCTGTGCGGTATTTTGCTCGGCTTCGTCATGCAACGCGGACGGTTTTGCCTTACCGGAGCGTTTCGCGATATGTATGTGACAAAAAATAACAAAATGTTTATTGCGCTGTTATTGGCGATTACCGTGCAATCCATAGGCTTCTTTTTGTTAAAAGAAATCGGCGTGTTGAACGTGGATCCAGCCGAAAATTTTGCTTTTTTGGCGGTGATCATCGGTGCTTTTGTGTTTGGTATCGGTATCGTGTTGGCAGGCGGTTGTGCCACCGGTACCTGGTATCGTGCGGCTGAAGGTTTGGTCGGCAGCTGGGTGGCGTTATTCACGTATATGCTGCTCAGCGCCATGATGCGTACCGGTCCGCTGGGCGAATTTAACCGCACATTGCGCGGGATTAATATCGAACAACGCAATATTTATGACACGTTCGGCATTTCCCCTTGGTGGTTGGTGGCGCTGCTCACTTTGGTGACCGGCTATTATGTGTACCGTCATTTAAGCAAGCCGGCCCCGAAAATGGCGACATTAAAACCGAAGAAAAGCGGGCTGGCGCATATCTTATTTGAAAAACGCTGGCATCCTTTCGTGTCAGCTGTGTTGGTCGGGCTTATCGCTTTATTGGCATGGCCGCTAAGCGTGGCAACAGGGCGCGAATTCGGGTTAGGCATTACCGGTCCTTCCGCCAATATTATGCAATATCTCGTTACAGGTGACGGTAAATTCATCAACTGGGGCGTATTTTTGGTGTTAGGTATTTTCATCGGATCCTTTATCGGTGCGAAGGCAAGCAATGAATTTCGGGTGCGCGTGCCGGATGTGACCACCATTTTACGCAGCGCTCTGGGCGGAATTCTGATGGGCATCGGCGCCACCCTGGCAGGCGGATGTTCTATTGGGAACGGTTTGGTAGAAACCGCTTTTTTCTCGTGGCAGGGCTGGGTTTCATTGCCGTTAATGGTGCTGGGCACTTGGGTCGCCGCGTATTTCACGATTATCCGCCCGCAGCGTTTAAGAGCCGCGCGGGCGTAAATTATGTTATTAGGAGAATAAAATGATTGTTAAATTACCTACCTTGGGTTTGGTTTGCCCGTTTCCGTTAGTGGAGGCAAAAGAAGCTATGGCGAAATTGAATAAAGGCGATGGGCTGGAAATTGAATTTGACTGCACACAGGCCACCGAAGCCATTCCTGCATGGGCGGCGGAAGAGGGTTATGAGGTCACGAATTTCGAGCAGATTGATGATGCCAAGTGGACCATTACCGTAGTGAAATAAGGTAAAAGTGCGGTCGAAATTCATTGTGTTTTTCGACCGCACTTTTTCATTTAATCAACCGCCGTCCCCAGTGCATCAGGGCAAGTCCGGAAACCGCTAACAGCCCGCCGATAAATAATGACGAATCCACTTGCTCCTTCAACCAAATGGCGGAAAAGATAATGCCGAAGATCGGAATGAGCACGATGTAAGCGGCGGCATTGCCTGCACCTAAATGTTTCACCCCGTCAAAATACCACGCGTAAGCCAACACCGTGGCGCCTAAAGATAACCCGATTAAACTCATCCAAACGCTCTGCGACAGCGTCAGCACCGAGCGCCAGTCGGTGGTGTTTTCCAGCGTTAAGGCGGCGATAAAAAGTAAGAGGAAGCCGAACACGGACGACACGGTGGTGGCGGTGAGAGAATCAATGCCTTGTAAGACTTTGCGCGCTAACAAGGTGTAACTGACCCAGCAGAACATCGCACAGATGAGCAACACTTGCCCGAAGCCTAACGCCTCCAGCATTTGCAACGGATGCCCTTTCGTGATGGCGATTAACGGCCCGCTAATTGCCACCGCCATGCCCAGCAAAACCCATCGATTCCATTTTTCGTTAAAGAGGAAAATGGCAAAAATCATGGTGAACACCGGATTGGTGGTGACAATCACCGCCGCCTGCCCTGCCGGCACATATTTCAAGCCCCAGATAAAAAACGTGGAATAGGCGAAAATCCCTAACACCGCCGTGAAAAACAAGCCAAACCACTGCGCGGGACGTAGTGTTTTCACATGTTTAAACCTTGTGGCGGCATAAAGCCAAATCAACAGCGGAAAAATGGCAATGAAAAAACGGCTTGCCGACGCCGTAAAAGTCGGCATCGCTTGCGCCACCACTCGTCCCCAAGGCCAAGATGCACCCCATAAAATTGCCATGCCGATAAGTTGGAGGTGGATGCGGAGGTGGTTCATGTCGAGCGCCTTGTGATGAGAGAAGATGAGCAAATTTTACACATTAGTGTGTAAGATGGCTATGGGAGATTGTGGGGCTTCGGCGCATAAAGTGCGGTGAAAATAAAAAACGTTTTTAAAACTGACCGCACTTTTGGGCAATGAGGTCTGACCTTTAAATGCACGCCACTTTTTTTGATTTATGTCAGATACGAAAAGCACATTTTCTTTTTTAATGAAAAGGCAGTTCATTATTCCGGGAGAATATGATGGAAAAAACAATTCATTTAGCAATTAACCGCAGACTACTTCTTAAAACCGGCGCAGCCCTTGCCACGGTTTCTCAATTAAACCTTCCTTTTACCGCCAAAGCGGAAACCCGACCTATTACGGCATCTCACGAAAAAACCGTGTGGAATACCTGCCCCGGCAACTGTCACAGCCGTTGCGCACTTCGTTTACACGTGAAAGATAATGAAGTCTATCAAGTGGAAACGGACAACACCGGCGACGATATTTATGGTAATCACCAAGTGCGCGCCTGTTTGCGCGGACGTTCTATTCGTCGGGTGATGAATCATCCTGATCGCTTGAAATACCCTATGAAACGGGTGGGCAAACGCGGTGAAGGTAAATTTAAACGCATTAGTTGGGAAGAAGCCTTCGACACCATTGCCGATAACCTAAAACGCATTGTGAAAGACTACGGCAATGAGGCGGTGTACATCAATTACAGCTCCGGTGTAAGTGCAGGAAATATGCTCCGCTCGGCGGCACCGACATCTCCCTTTGCTCGCTTAATGAATTGCTATGGCGGTTATTTGAGTTATTACGGCACTTACAGCCGCGCCCAAGTTTCTATGGCGATGCCTTATACTTATGGCACGAACGAAGGCAATGCAACCTCTGACATCATCAACAGCAAACTGGTGGTGTATTTTGGCAATAACCCGATGGAAACCCGCATGAGCGGCGGTGGCATTACCTACCACTTGGAACAAGCACGCGAAATCTCGAAAGCGAAAATGATTGTCATCGATCCGCGTTATACCGATACCGCAGCCGGGCGTGAAGATGAATGGGTACCGATTCGTCCCGGTACAGATGCTGCATTGGTTGCAGGCATGGCGTATGTGATGATCAGTGAAAATTTGGTGGATCAAGCATTTTTAGATAAATACTGTGTAGGTTACGACGAGAAAACCTTGCCGCCGAGCGCGCCGAAAAATGCCCATTACAAAGCCTATATTCTCGGCTATGGTGAAGACGGTATTGCTAAAACGCCAAGCTGGGCGGCAAAAATCACCGGTATTCCGGAAGAAACCATTATTCGTCTCGCCCGAGAAATCGCTATGACCAAGCCTTGTTGTATCGTTCAAGGCTGGGGAATTCAACGTCAATCTAACGGTGAGCTGGCTGTCAGAGCAGTCGCGATGTTGGCTATTTTAACGGGCAATGTTGGGATTCACGGTGGCAATTCCGGTGCGCGTGAAGATACTTACAAAATTACCAATGTTAAATTCCCAACCCTAAAAAATCCGGTAAAAACCAAAATTTCTGTATTTATGTGGACGGATGCCATTGAAAGAGGGGCAGAAATGACCGCACTTCGCGATGGTGTGAAGGGCAAAGACAAACTCGATGTGCCAATTAAATTCATCTGGAACTATGCGGGTAATACCATCACCAACCAACATTCCGACATCAACAAAACTCATCGCATTCTGCAAGATGAAAGCAAATGTGAAATGATTGTGGTGGTAGAAAATTTCATGACGGATTCCGCCAAATATGCCGACATTTTATTACCGGATTTGATGATCACCGAACAAGCGGATCTCACCCCAAATGAATACGCCGGCAATATGGGTTATTTGATTTTCGGGCAACCTGCCACTAAAGCAAAATTTGAACGCAAACCGATTTATGAAATTGCTGGCGAGATAGCTAAACGCTTGGGGCAAGACGTGTACGATAAATTCACAGAAGGCAAAACCCAAGAGGATTGGATAAAGTTCTTGTATGCGGAAATGATGAAAAAAGACAAAGATCTGCCGGATTATGAAAGCATGAAGAAAATGGGTATCTTCAAAAAACGGGACCCGAAAGGGCATTTTGTGGCGTACAAAGCTTTCCGTGAGAATCCCGAAAAAAATCCGTTGAAAACGCCATCGGGTAAGATCGAAATCTATTCCGAAGCCTTAGCCAACATTGCGCAAACTTGGGAATTGGACGAGCAGGATGTGATTCATCCGTTGCCGATTTACCATGCCGGTTTTAACGGTGTAGATGATCCGAAACGCAAAGATTATCCATTCCAAATGATTGGTTTCCATTACAAAGCGCGTACCCATTCTTCCTATGGTAATGTGGATATTTTACAAGCGGCAAACCGCCAAGAAATTTGGATTAACCCGATTGACGCTCAAGCTAAAAATATCCAAGATGGCGCCATAATCCGCGTGTTTAATGAAAATGGCGAAGTTCGCATTGCCGCCAAAGTCACCCCACGCATCATGCCCGGTGTGCTTGCTATGCCACAAGGTGCGTGGCATAAAGCGAATATGCACGGCGATCAAATTGACCATGGTGGTTGTATTAATACGCTCACCACACTCCGTCCTTCCCCACTGGCGAAAGGTAATCCGCAACATTCTAACCTAGTGCAAATTGAGGCTATTTAATAACAATTATCATTATATCAATTTGATTTTAATCATCTTTTTAGCGTTTTTTTCTATTCATTTTTGTTCGTGTGATCGGGCTCAAATTTTGATTTTTTAAAAGATGATTAAATCAAAACTCTTTAGTAATTACTCAATCTGACTGTGGGGGAACGATATTATGAGTAATTTTGATCAAATGAGTCGCCGAAATTTTATTAAGGCGTCATCGGCAGGTGCGGCGATTGTCGCGGCAGATATCTCTCTGCCTTTCAATGCCATGGCGGCAGAAATGCCTGCTACACCTGAAAACAATGAAGAAAAAATTGTTTGGAGTGCGTGCACGGTAAACTGTGGAAGCCGTTGCCCGTTGCGTATGCACGTGAAGGATAATCGTATTACTTATGTGGAAACGGATAATACGGGCACGGAAACCTATAACGTCGATCACCAAGTGCGCGCCTGCTTGCGTGGACGTTCCATGCGCCGGCGCGTGTACAATCCTGACCGTTTGAAATATCCAATGAAACGCGTGGGCAAACGTGGCGAAGGCAAATTCAAACGCATTAGCTGGGATGAAGCCTTAACGGAAATTGCCGATGCACTCAAACGCAATATCGAGAAGTTCGGTAACGAATCCATTTATTTGAACTATGGCACAGGCACGCTTGGCGGCACGATGGCGAAATCTTGGCCGCCTGCATCCACCATGGTGGCGCGTTTTATGAACTGTATCGGCGGTTATTTAAATCACTATGGCGATTACAGTACCGCGCAAATTGCCGTAGGCTTGGATTACACCTATGGTGGTGGCTGGGCGTTAGGCAACGGCATGGCAGATATTGAGAATACGAAACTTATTGTGCTATTCGGCAATAACCCTGCTGAAACCCGTATGAGCGGCGGTGGTTTGACGTATTGTATCGAACAAGCCAAAGCCCGTTCTAACGCCAAAATGATCATCATCGATCCGCGCTATAACGATACCGGTGCCGGTCGTGAAGATGAATGGATTCCAATTCGCCCGGGTACGGATGCTGCGCTTGTCTCTGCCTTAGCCTATGTGATGATTAAAGAAGATCTCGTTGATCAACCTTTCTTAGATAAATATTGCGTAGGTTATGACGAAAAAACCTTGCATGCCGACGCACCAAAAAATGGCCACTACAAAGCCTATATTCTCGGTGAAGGCGATGACGGCATTGCCAAAACGCCTGAATGGGCGGCGAAAATCACCGGTATTTCGGCTGATCGCATTATTAAACTCGCCCGTGAAATCGGTGGTACTAAGCCGGCATTTATTTCGCAAGGTTGGGGGCCACAACGTCGCAGCAACGGTGAATTAATTTCTCGTGCCATTGCCATGTTGCCGATTTTAACCGGTAATGTTGGCATCCATGGTGGCAACACCGGCGCACGCGAAAGTGCTTACAGTATCCCATTTGTACGCATGCCGACTTTAGAAAATCCTGTGAAAGCCAGCATTCCGATGTTCTTATGGACAGATGCCATTATTCGCGGCACGGAAATGACCGCACTTACCGATGGTATTCGCGGCGTAGATAAACTTCCCGCGCCAATCAAAGTGATTTGGAACTACGCAAGTAACTGCTTGATTAACCAACACGCACAAATCAACCGCACGCACGATATTTTGCAAGATGACAGCCAATGCGAAATGATTATCACCATTGATAATCACATGACATCTACCGCGAAATATAGCGATATTCTGCTACCGGACTGTACCGCTTCCGAACAAATGGACTTCGCTTTAGATGCTTTTGTGGCAAACATGAATTATGTGATTTTTGCCGATCAAGTGATTAAACCCTCTTTTGAATGTCGTTCTGTTTACGATATGTTGAGCGATTTAGCAGAAAAAATGGGCGTGAAAGAGAAATTCACCGAAGGCAGAACGCAAGAAGAATGGTTACGCCATATTTATGAACAATCCCGTGCGCAGTTGCCTGAATTACCAACTTTTGAAGATTTCAGAAAACAGGGCATCTTCAAAAAAGTCGATCCAAATGGCTTTAAAGTGGCATATAAAGAATTCCGTGAAGATCCGGAAAAACATCCACTAAAAACCCCATCAGGCAAAATTGAAATCTATTCTTCTCGCTTAGCGGAAATTGCGAAAACATGGAAGTTGGAAAAAGATGAAGTGATTCATCCGTTACCGGTGCACGCACAAAGTTTCGAGCATTACGGCGATCCGCTCATGGAAAAATATCCGCTACAACTCAGCGGTTTCCACTACAAAGCCAGAACCCACTCTACTTATGGAAACGTAGATGTGTTGAAAGCCGCCAATCCGCAGGAAGTGTGGATGAACCCGATTGATGCGGCACCACGCAACATTAAAAACGGCGACATGATTCGCATCTTTAATGATCGTGGCGAAGTGCGCATTAATGTGAAAGTCACCCCGCGCATTATCCCTGGGGTGGTGGCATTAAGCGAAGGGGCGTGGTATGCACCGGATAAAGACCGTATCGACCATTCCGGCTGTATTAATGTACTGACAACGCAACGTCCGTCGCCACTGGCGAAAGGTAATCCGCAACATTCTAATTTGGTTCAAGTGGAACGCTTGTAGGGAGTGAATAATGGAACAATATGGTTTTTATTTTGATTCTGAACGCTGTACAGGCTGTAAAACGTGCGAATTAGCCTGTAAAGATTACAAAGATCTTGGCACGGACGTGAATTTCCGTCGCATTTATGAATACACAGGCGGCAACTGGAACCAACAGGCAGACGGTTGCTGGCATCAAGATGTGTTCGCGTATTATATGTCCATTTCATGTAACCACTGTGCCGATCCTGCTTGTACCAAGGTTTGTCCTACAGGTGCGATGCACAAAAATGAAGACGGCTTCGTAATTGTGAATGAAGAAACCTGCATCGGCTGTCGTTACTGCCACATGGCGTGCCCTTATGATGCGCCACAATATGATGCTCAAAAAGGTCACATGACAAAATGCGATGGTTGCTATTCTCGCGTGAAATCAGGTCAAAAACCGATTTGCGTGGATGCTTGCCCATTGCGCGCCTTGGATTTTGCCCCAATTGATGAACTTCGTGCAAAATATGGCGAACAGGCTTCTATCGCCCCATTGCCACCGGCTGAAATAACCCATCCGAATTTAGTGGTGAAACCAAACAAACACGCCCGTCCAAGCGGCGATACGAGTGGGTTCTTAGGCAACCCGAGAGAGGTGTAAGATGAACGCAGGATTACATGAACTTCCGTTAGTTTTTTTCACCGTGTTGGCACAAAGTGCGGTCGGTGCGTGGCTTGTTTTTACGTTCGTGCTACTTAGCGAAAAAAGTGCGAAAAGCCGCGCTTACGTTCACAAAGTGATGTTTGTGCTTTTAGCGTGCCTAGGTTTGGGATTTGTCGCTTCCATTATGCACCTAGGTTCCCCAATGCGTGCCTTCAACTCATTGAACCGTGTCGGCGAATCTATGATGAGTAATGAAATTGCAACAGGTGCAATTTTCTTTGCTCTTGCCGGTTTCTACTGGCTAATTGCCATGACAGGCAAAATGCCGGCAGCGCTTGGCAATTTATGGCGAATTTTGACCGCACTTGTGGGTGTGGTGTTTATGTATGCGATGAATCAGGTTTATCATATCGCCAGCGTACCAACGTGGAACACACCATTGACATCCTGGTCTTTCTATCTCACCGTGGCGTTAGGCGGTTTGGCGTTATCTTATGCGTTATTGATGCCGAACAAATCACGCGATTATCAACTCCATTTCGTGCCAAGCTTATTCACTCTTGCGGTGTTGTTCGTCGCCGTGGTGGCGGTATATCAAGGCTTTAGCTTGCAAGGCATTCATAGCGCCATCCAAAATGCTGCGGCGCTTGTGCCGGATTATGCCGTCATGAACGCGGTGCGCTTATGCTTGTTAGCGATTGCAGCATTCCTTTTATTCCGCGCGAAAAATGCCGGATTATTAGGCGCCGCAGTGATTCTTACTTTATTCGCTGAAGGCATTGGTCGTGTGATTTTTTATGGATTACATATGACTTACGGGATGGCAATTAGCGGTTAATACTAATTCAAAGTGCGGTCATTTTTTTCGGAGATTTTATGCAACACACCTTTCAACAGATTTCCCTTTACGGGCGTTTACTCGGTGCGGCTTTTTATTACGAACCGAGCGATTCCCGCCTTGCCGGCATTTTAGATTTCTTTCGCCAACCCACTTGGGCGCAAGAATGGGAAATTGAATGGGATGAAAAAACGCGCGAAAAAATCACCGCACTTATTGAACAAGGGTTACACCAAGATCTAAACGATCAATACCAACGCTTATTTATCGGCCCGAACGCTTTGCCCGCACCGCCTTGGGGTTCTGTTTATCTGGATCCGGAATGTGTCATTTTCGGTAATTCGTTGCTGGAATTGCGTGAGTTTCTTCGCCAGCACCAAATTGAATTCCAATCCCAGCAAGATGAACCGGAAGATCATATCGGGCTGATGTTAATGCTTTCTGCCTATCTTGCTGAAAATCAACCGCACTTGGTTGCAGAATTTTTGCGTCGTCACTTGCTTACTTGGGCACCTCATTGCCTGCAACAGCTTACCGCACAGGATGATTGTCCGTTTTATCAGGGGCTGGCGTTACTGACATTAACCACGTTGGAACAATGGCGCCAAGCGCTAAATCTCGTTGTACCGAACGTCCGTTTTTATCGTTAACGGGGAAGCGAAAATGCCAAAAAATGAAGCCTACTACCAAGCCTATTTAAGTCATAACCAAATTTCCCGTCGGGGGTTATTTCGCGGCATTTTCAACACGACGGAATACCCGCCTGTCGAAACTCGACGTACCGCAAATCGCCCGCCTTTTGCCGCGCGGGAGGATTTATTTTTGGCGGTATGTAACGGTTGTGGCGCATGCGTTTCCGCTTGTCAGAACGGTTTATTACGGGTGCAGGAAAACAAGGCGATATTGGAATTGGATTATCTGGCGTGCGATTTATGCGGCAAATGCGCTGAAGCCTGTCCGACTCACGCCTTGTATCCGCATTTCCCCGCCGACACCGAACTGCGCCCGTCATTCTCCGCAGAATGCCTGAAAAAACGGGGGCAATACTGCAGCGCTTGTATGGACATCTGCCCGCAACATGCCATTGACGCCGATTTAACGATAAACTGCGACCTATGCAATGGTTGCGGCGAATGCAAAATCGCCTGTTTTGTTTCCGCCATTCGGCTTGAACGCGCATAAAGTGCGGTCAAAATAAAAAACGTTTTTAACACCGACCGCACTTTTCCCCAACCTTATCCTGCCAACAGTTTTTGATAAATTTCCCGGTCCAAATCCTTAAACACATTAAATATCACACACATTTCCGGATTTTCCACCAAAAATGCCCGCACGGTTTTCACCGCAATTTCTGCCGCTTCTTGGTTTGGGAAACGAAATTCGCCGGTGCTGATGCAGCAAAATGCGACGGATGTTAGACCGCTTGTTTTGGCAAGTTTCAAGCAGGAACGATAGCAATCGGCAAGTAAAGTGCGGTCGGTTTCGGAAACGGCATCGTAAATAATCGGCCCGACGGTATGCAGCACAAAACGTGAAGGCAAATTAAATGCAGGCGTGATTTTCGCTTTGCCGGTGGCTTCCAATTCGCCTTGTGCGTTCATCAAGTCAAAACAGGCTTGGCGCAATTGTAAGCCGGTGGCGGAGTGAATGGCGTTATCGATGCAGGCGTGTAGCGGGTGGAAACAGCCGAGCAGTTGGCTATTTGCCGCGTTTACAATGGCGTCCACTTTCAAGCGGGTGATGTCCCCTTGCCAAAGGTAAATTTGCTGTGCGATGGGGGTGAGATCGTCCAAACTCACCACACCTTTTTGTCGGGTTTCCGCTTGTAACAGTTCGTCTTGCGCCACCCAAAATGTATCAGGGATTGGATCATTCGGGTTGTGCACGTTCATCACCGCGCGCAATAGTTGCCGTTGTTCATGGGGATTTTCTGGGACGTCCAAATCGGGGCGAAGGGTTTGGATAAGGAATTTGGTTTTGTTCATTTTATGCTCCTTAATTTCCTCTCACCCGCTTGCGGGAGAGAGACAGCCGTAAAGTGCGTTTAGCACTTGGAGGCAGAGAGAGGGGAAACGAGGCTAATTTTCCCCTCTTCCTCCAAAAATTCTACGAATTTTTTCCACCCTCTCCCGTAAACGGGCGAGGGGAAGTTAACGCAGAGATCACTTCCTTCGGAGCTTCCGTAAACGCTACCGTTCTTCCTGCCGTTTCCGCAAACCCTTCTGACTCATCACGGTTTAATCGCACTAACAAGCCGTTCGGGTTGTGGTAAACCATTTGCTCGAAAGGGTAGCGAATGAGCGTTGGCGTGTTAAAGCCTACCCCCAATTCTAAATAGACCGTTTCGCCTTTGAGGGCTTGTTCGGCAAATGCAACATAACGGGCGTGGGCGGCGTGCCAATCGGCGTTTTCCACAAAATTGCCGTCCACCCGTAAGTGCATTGCCATTTCGCCGCCGCATTTTGGGCAATGCGGCACAAGTGCGGTTGGAATTTCCAGCGTTTTTTCATCGGTTTCAGCAAGCCATTGTTTGACTAATTCTTCGTTGCTGTAAAGCGTATCATGGCAGGCGCGTTTGCATTGCAATTTGCCGTAGTCCCCTTGCATCGCGAACAAGCGGTTTGGGTTGAAGCCTGCTTTCTCAAATTGTGCGTCCACGTTGGTGGTGAGAACGAAATAGTTTTTATCTTTCACCAGCTCAAACAATGCACGATAAAGCGGCAACGCATCGGGCTGCCAGCGGTTGTGCCAAACGTGTTTCGCCCAATACGCCCATTTTTGTTCGGGCTTGTCGAAGGGATAAAAGCCTGCGGAATACATATCCGTCATACCGTATTTTTCGATAAAAGGTTGGAAGTTTTGCGTGAAGCGCACGCCACCGTAAGTTAGCCCTGCTGCTGCCGAAAAGCCCGCACCTGCACCGATAAGGATGAATTTTGCATTTTGTAGCGCGGATTTGACCGCTTGTAATCGGGTTTCAAAGGTCATTTTGTCTCCTTAAAGACGAAAAAGCCTAGGGTAACAAGTTACCCTAGGTTAGGCATAATTCAACCCCTTTGGGGTTGGACGTTAGAAGTTCCCCAAAGGGGAATGTTTATGCATAACCGTGGGCATCGATACCCACGGATCAAGCGGTTGATTACAGAGCCTGTTTAACCGCCACTTCTAACCCTGCTGTCGGGCGACCCAACAATTTCTCAAGAGTTTTGTCTTCTGAGAATAACGCACCGTTTGACGCGTCCACGTCCCATTGGGCGATTAAGCCTGCGAAACCTTCGTCTAAGCCTGCTTGTACCAACGCTGCGGCATAGTCTGCTGCGGGAATATCAACGTACGGGATGTCTTTGCCGGATTGTTTGCTGATTTCAGCGGCTAAGTCTGCCAAGGTGTAGCTGGTTGAGCCTGCAAGTTCGTAAGTTTGGTTTTCATGCCCTTCGCCTAGGGCAACGTTTACCGCTGCTTCGGCTAATTCAGCACGCAGTACCGATGCAATTTTGCCGTTTTTTGCCGAACCATAGAATGCGTTGTTTGCAAGTGCTGCCGGGATTGAAGCGGTGTAGTTTTCGGTGTACCAGCCGTTGCGTAAAATGGTGTAAGGGATGCCTGAGGCTTTTAATGCCGCTTCCGTTTCAACGTATTCGCCGGCGAGTGATTTCACGGTGTTATCGTTGGTTGCGCCTAATAAGCTGGTGTAAATAATGTGTTTCACGCCTGCTTTTTTCGCGCTTTCAATCACGTTGTTGTGTTGTGCGAAACGCTGACCGATTTCGTTGCTTGACACTAAAATCAAGGTGTCCACGCCTTGTAAGGCTTCTACTTGACCTTCGGTTTTTGAGTAATCAAATTTTCGGGCTTCAACACCGGAGATTTTTTCCGGTGAACGCACAAGGGCGATGACGTTGGCATTTTTCGCTTTTAATAAATCTAATGCGATAGCACCAAATTGACCTGTTGCACCTGTGATTGCGATAGTTTTGTTAGACATAATGTTTTCCTCTTTAAGTTTAAATTGACGTTGAACATTTGATTGTTCGCTTGATGTGACGTATTATATTTCATAACTTACTTTTGAGAAGTACTTACATAAACGTAAGTTTTGAGATTTTTTGAAAATAAATTTTAAGCGATTGATTTTTAAGGAAATAAAAATGGGAAAAAGTGTTGAGCGCGGCAATGTGTTGGCTTCTGCCTGCCCTTCCCGCCAAATTTTGCAGCATTTAACCAGCCGTTGGGGGGCATTGGTATTAGTGAGTTTGCATTCGGGAACGAAACGTTTTAGCGAGCTGCGCCGATCTGTTGGTGGATTATACGTTCACGGAGTTTGGTTTACAGGTGTTGAATAAATGCGTTGAATTAGGAAGATTGGATTAAATGATATGACGTTAATTATTTTGGTTTTGGGTATGTTCACTCACTTCTAAACTTTCCATTTTTTAGCTTATTTTTCAAAGCAGTATACTGCTTTTACTTTACCTTGACAGCTAAAGTAAAAACATATTGCTAAACAAAAAGAAAGTTAAAATTTATGGGAAGTTTTAATTACCATTCGGGCGTTAATTGGAATTTAGTATTAGATGCTGAACAATTATTGATTAGTCAAGTAATTGAACGCCGTAATATCCGCTGGCTTTGTCATTTTACCCCTCGCTCAAATTTAGAAAATATCAAACAGAATGGTCTAAAAACAAGGGATCAGCTTTTTTATGGGGAAGTGAAGGTGACAGATCCTTCTCGTTATGATCAATATAGTAATGCAATTTGTTTGTCTATTAGTCAGCCCAATAAATGGATGTTTAATAAGAAACAAGAGCAAGGTTTTGATCTTTGTTTACTATTAATTAATCCTGAAGTTTTATATCGGAAGAAATGTCTTTTTTATCCCCATAATGCTGCAACTGCAAGTTATCGTAATATTAATGTTGAAAGTCTAAAAGGCGAAAATGCATTGGAAAATATGTTTGCTAATCCGATTTCTTTCCAGAAATCAGGTAAAGCTCCTCAAGATATTTTTCGATTTCACTATTTATTAGATTGTGAAGCAACATCAGATCAAGCAGAAGTGCAATGTTTAGAAAATATAGAACTCCAATATATTAAGCATGTTTTTGAAGAGGATATTCCTTTAACTTATTATGAAATTTTAAATCAAATGGAACCTTCAAAAGGTTTTTATCCATCTATACAGGAACAATCTCAATTAGTTAAAGAAAGTACAGAGAGAAAATCAATTAGAGAGTTATTCCCTCATTTAGATACGCAAGCGGTAATTAGCGATATTGGAACAAATAAATGGAAGAACTCTAAAACTGAAAGATGGAATGATTCCTCTTTAGAAAGTGAGCTAGAGTCTAAAAAAGAAAAAATAGTTTTAGAAACTCAGAAAAAAGATGAAAATTATTCTAAGCCTGAACCAGATATAGCTGATTTATTAGGTTTGCTTGATCGAGTTGTGGATAAAACATTAGATGGTGTAGATAAAGCATTATACAAAGTAGCAGATAAAGCAGATGAGTTTTTAGAAAAAGATAAACCTAAGAAAAATAATTCTTCAAATTCAAGTTCATCAGGCGATGGTTGCTTAGTCTTTATTATTCTTATTATTTTAATAATCATTTTTGTGTTATAGGTAAAATATGGCAAAAACTATTGGGAAAACAATTAGACCTATTTTTATTCCTCAAAAAAATGGAATTGGTGTTATTGAACAAAATATCGAATTTGATTGGCATATGGGAATGAGTGCTGAGGTGCGTAGACGTTCCATTATAAGCCTGCATGAAAAAGCGAAAGAAGCAGGTTTTAACTATATTTTGGAAGCTTCAAGTAAGTCAGAACAGTCTATTGGAATTCAGTTAAGTGCTTTTTTCTTAAAGAATATTAAAGGTTATCCCGTCGAAAACCTTTTTCAAAGTAGCAAAGTGTTTGTAAATGGCGGACCTTATCGTGACCTTTTAACCGTTACACCGAGAGAAGCAAAAAAAGATAGTCGATTAAGAGAAAGTGGTGAGATGATTAAATTTACCTTTAATCAAAAAGATTTTCCGCTAGAGCCAAAAAGCCTTTTTTATGATTGGTTATATCTGAATGTGTTATTTTCTGATCGCAATATTGATTTAAAAGATGAATTTTTTAGTAACCATTTTGATGCCTTTAGCGATATTGAATTTAATCCACAAAAATCATTTAGTTGCCAAGCAAGAACATTAGCATTGTGTGTTTCGCTCTATGAAAATGAGAGTGTGCAAGATTTTATTCAAGATCCTGTGAATTTTTCACAACAATTTGATTTATATGAGAAAAAAACGCAAGAAAATATTCAACTTGGTTTAGGTATTTAGGAGGAAATGATGTTTCAGAAATTATTTCAGCAGATTTTCTCGTTTCAACCGGATCATGTAAAAATAATTTACAATGATGGTGTGAATGCATTAGCAAGAGGAGATCTAGATAAAGCAATTCCACTGTTTAAACAGATTTGTGAACAGCACCCTTCTGCTGCTTATAATTTAGGGCTTATCTATCTCGATGGAGCAGGACAAATTACACCTAAATATGGCTTGGCACGAAAATATCTTCAAATAGCGGATAGTTTAGGACATGAAAGAGCAAGAACTTCTGCCCAAATTATTGGCTTGAATGGCGAGCGTAAATTTTCACAACAAGAGCAATTGGAAGCTTTTTTCTTTGCTGTTGCACAATATGTTGCAGGTCGCCAACAATTAGGTAATTTAGCTTACATGATAGCTTATGATATTAAACGTAATATCTTAGAAACAAGTTCAAACGAGTGGTATAGTTTAGAACGTTTCTTATCTTATGAAGTATATTGTATTCGAAATTATGGTGATGAAGATGTGATGAAATTGTATGAAACTTCATCTCTAACTGATTGGTATATTACAGATGAAGAAGATTGGGAAAATGGTGAAACAGCGATTATTTCCGATTATCTAAATGAAAAAGTATTCGCAGCTATTATGCAATTAGGTCAAGGTGAATTGCAACTTAATAAGTTGGGAACGCTTAGATTGGCGGCTGTGAATGCTGTGTATGAGAATTATCTGTAAAAGTCTTAATTGTATATGAAATGACTAGATTGGCTTGAAAAATGGAAATAAATGCATACCACTAGAAAAAATGGAAAATTGGTTGTTACCTGGCATTCTTCATAGCCATTAGGAAATTTAGTAAATAAAATCGCTTTAAAAAGCGGTTTTTTATTGCTTAAACTTCATTTCTTACTTTTGGGAAGTAATTATGTTAAAGTAAGTTACTTTCATAAATTTATTAAGGAAATAAAAATGGATAAAAGTTTTGATCGTGGCAATGTGTTGGCTTCTGCCTGTCCTTCCCGCCAGATTTTGCAGCATTTAACCAGCCGTTGGGGGGCGTTGGTGTTGGTGAGTTTGCATTCGGGAACGAAGCGTTTTAGCGAACTGCGCCGATCTATTGATGGTGTGAGCGAACGTATGCTGACGAAAACGTTGCAGGAACTCGAAACGGATGGGATGTTGATTCGTAAATCCTATAACACCGTGCCGCCGCAAGTGGATTACACGCTCACGGAGTTTGGCTCGCAGGCATCCAATAAAATGTTTGAGTTGGTGGATTGGTTGGAAACGAATTTAGGGGAGATTTTGGCCGAGCGCGCGGGCAACGCATAGCATTTGCTGCGTCATTCTTCTTAAAGTGCGGTTGAAAATCCACGTGTTTTTTGCACCGCACTTTTTTCCGCCTTTCCTTTATCCCGCCTTGTGTTTCCAGTATAATGGCGCATATTTTCAACCCTTCAATTTATAGAACCGATGATGACAACATTTAACGTAAAAACTTTTCAGGGCATGATTCTTGCCTTACAAGAATACTGGGCGAACCAAGGTTGTACGGTAGTGCAACCCTTTGATATGGAAGTGGGCGCGGGTACATCGCACCCGATGACCGCTTTGCGTGCGTTAGGGCCGGAGCCAATGGCATTTGCTTATGTGCAACCGTCCCGTCGCCCGACCGACGGTCGCTACGGCGAAAACCCGAACCGCTTGCAGCATTATTATCAATTCCAAGTGGTGATTAAACCGTCGCCGGACAACATTCAAGAGCTTTATTTGGATTCCTTAAAAATGCTCGGTTTCGACCCGACGCAAAATGACATTCGTTTCGTGGAAGACAACTGGGAAAACCCGACGCTGGGTGCTTGGGGTTTAGGCTGGGAAGTGTGGCTGAACGGCATGGAAGTAACCCAATTCACGTATTTCCAACAAGTGGGCGGTTTGGAGTGCAAACCGGTGACCGGCGAAATCACTTACGGCTTGGAACGCTTGGCGATGTATATCCAAGGCGTGGACAGCGTGTATGATTTGGTGTGGTCCGACGGCCCGCTCGGCAAAACCACTTACGGCGACGTGTTCCATCAAAATGAAGTGGAACAATCCACTTACAACTTTGAATACGCCGACACCGATTTCTTGTTCTACTGCTTCGATCAATACGAAAAAGAAGCGCAATCCTTATTGGCATTGGAAAAACCGCTGCCGTTGCCGGCTTACGAGCGCATTTTAAAAGCGGCGCACAGCTTTAACTTGTTGGACGCGCGCAAAGCCATTTCCGTCACCGAACGCCAACGTTACATTTTACGTATTCGCGCCCTCACCAAAGGCGTCGCGAAAGCCTATTACGCCAGCCGCGAAGCCTTGGGTTTCCCGGGTTGTAAGAAGTAATGCAGAAAAGTGCGGTGAATTTTTACCGCACTTTTTAGTGGAGTTCATGATGAAACCGATTCTTTATTATGCCGAACAATGCCCCGACACTGCGCCGTTCGTGGCGGAATTAAAACGCCTAGGCGTGGAATATGAGGCTGTGGAAGTGCTGTCTTCCATTCCGAACCTGAAACAATGGTTGCGTTTGCGTGATCGCCATGCCGCCTTTGATAACGCTAAAGCACAAGGTTATGCCGGCTTTCCCGCCTTATTGCTCGAGGATGACCGTGTCATTTTAGACCTTAATTTGCTGCAAGAGACGTTTAAAAAATGATGAAAAAAGTCTTAAGTGCGGTCATTTTTAGCGGTGTTTTAAGCGCCTGTGCACACACTCAAAACGAACCGATTGGCGGACAAAAAGATGCACACGGTTGTTTGATTGCAGCGGGACAGAGTTATTCCTTTTTAAAACAACAATGTGTTCAAGTATTTGATATAGCGGATATTAAGTTCAACGATCCGACGAACGATATGCTGGCGGTATTGGGCATTTTATCCGAAGATAAACAACAAGTAGAAATCTTCGCTGCCGGTTTACCTGAAAACACGATTTTACAGGCGGTGAAAGGCGGCTATGCCTCAAAAGACCGTAAAGTGCGTTTAATCAAAACGAAGAAAAGTTGGAAAATCCGTAGATGATGCCAAAGCAGAAAATCAGTTTTTGGCAATTTCTGTTTAAAATTGGCGATGATTACCTGATGTTTTTACGCAATTTAACGCCGGTGATTTTATTTTTATCACTGGCGTTATTTGCATTGCCGCACATTCGTGTCGAACGCTGGAATATGGATGATGTTATTTTGGCGATTTTTTCCGCTAGCGCTTTTTTCATTGCCGCCAGCGTGATGTTGGTCAATTTGGTTTCTTTTGCCAAAAAAACGTTGAAAGCGTTACGAATTTTGCATAATCAGGAAGAAAAAGACACAGAAGGTTGCTTTGAAACCTTGAAAGAACTATGGCATGCAACCAATGCCAAACAGCTACTGTTTTTTCTGACGGTGACCGTCGCCGCCATAATTATGGTGCTGATTTACGGCATGAACTACGCTTTTAATTTTTATCGAACCATTGCCAGTATTGCGGAATAAGATAACCGCACTTTTATCATTATATTTCAATTTATTAACCTACCAATTTTATGAAAAAAACAATCTTTAAACCGAATTTATTAACCTTATTTATTTCCTCCGTTCTTACGTCCTCCGCTTTCGCCGGACACGTCCGTTCCGACGTGGATTATCAATATTTCCGTGATTTTGCCGAAAATAAAGGCAAGTTTACGGTGGGGGCGAGCAATATTGAGATTTTTGATAAATCAGGCAATTCGTTAGGCTTGATGATGAAAAATAACATTCCGATGCTTGATCTGGCAGTCTTGAGCCGTAGCGGTGTCGGCACCTTGGTGGGCGATCAATATATCATCAGCGTGGCGCATAACAGCGGCTATGGCGATGTGGATTACGGCGCCGAAGGAAACAATCCCGATCAAAAACGTTACAGTTATAAGTTGGTGAACCGTAATGATTACCCCAAAAAACCAACAGCCGAGCACCCACTTCCATGGGATTATCATCAGCCGCGCCTGAATAAATTCGTTACCGAAGTGGCACCCATTGACATGATCGAAGATGGTATGCACGGTAGTATTTACAATAATCGTACCCGTTATCCAATGCGCGTGCGTGCAGGTACCGGTATTCAAAAAATTCGTAATCCGGATGGTTCTTTAACGGATTTGGTGCGCGCTTATAACTATCTGACTGGCGGTAATGCACAAATTGGTGGTGGTCGTGATAGCTGGATTGACATGGGCGGCGATTTATTTGTTGCCAATGATTACGGTCCGATGCCGATTGTGGGCGATGGTGGCGACAGCGGTTCACCGATTTTTATCTATGATGCAAATAAACAAAAATGGTTTGTCAATGGCGTGCTAAATTTCGGTAACGGCGGGCAGGGCAATACTTACAGCGTGGTGCGCCCTGACTATTTTTATGAAATTTTAGAACGCGATTCTTCTACTGTTATTCAAAATGCGAATCCGAAAAATACTTATCTTTGGCGCAACGAAAATAATGGTAACAGCACATTTAGCCTAAATGGCAAAACCGTTGCCAAATTGGGACTTGCCAACAATGCGGATGTTGATCATGGTAAAAATATTACCTTTGTAGGTTATCAACCCGCAACCGTTGAGTTGGAAAATAGTATTAATCAGGGTGCCGGCGGGCTGTACTTCCAAGGCGATTTTACCGTTCGCAGTAAAAATAACAACGACACTTGGTTGGGCTCGGGGATTTCTATCAGCGAAGACAGCACTGTGAACTGGCAGGTAAAAAATCCGAAAGGGGATCGCTTATCAAAAATTGGCGTCGGCACGTTGGAAGTCAATGGCACCGGCGAAAATCTGGGCGACATCAGCGTGGGCGACGGCAAGGTGATTTTAAACCAAACGGCAGACGCAAACGGCAAACAGCAGGCATTTGCCAATGTGCAAATCGTCAGCGGTCGCCCGACGGTTACTTTGGCTGCTGAAAACCAAGTCAATCCAGACAACATTTCCTTTGGTTTTCGTGGCGGACGATTGGATGTCAACGGGCATGATTTAACCTTTAACCGCATTCAAAACACCGATGAGGGTGCGCGCATTGTCAATCACAATAAAGACAAAGCGGCAAATATCACGATTCTTGGCAACAAAACCATTAACAAAGAAAGTGATATTAACCAGTCTAAAGCCATTGCCTTTAACGGCTGGTTTGGCGAAACCGATAGTGGATTGCATAACGGCGAGTTAAATTTAACCTATGCACCGACTCATGCCGAAAGCCAATTATTGCTTTCGGGCAGCACAAATCTAAAAGGCAACATTACACAAAAGGATGGAACGCTGGTATTAAGCGGTCGCCCAACGCCACACGCCTATAATCATTTAAACAATAAAAAAGCCATTGATTATCCAAAAGGCGAAGTTATTTTTGAAGATGATTGGCTTAATAGAACATTCAATGCCGAAAAATTTATCATCAACGGCGGAAGTGCGGTCGTTTCCCGCAACGTTTCTGAAGTACGTGGCGATTGGCAGTTAAGCAACAACGCGAGTGCCACTTTAGGTGTTGCCGATAAGCAAGAAAACTTTATTTGCCAGCGTTCCGACTGGACGGGGCTGACCACTTGTAGCAATCAAACCCTATCCGACAAAGCCTTTGCCAGCATTGAACGCACACAAATTAAAGGCAATTTTACCCTTAATAACACCGCTAAATTGTCAGTGCTTGGGCTTGCTGACGTAACGGGCAATGTGGCGTTAAATGCACAAAGCCAATATCGTTTAGCCCATAACGCAACGCAAACCGGCACGCTTGCGGTGAATAACCAGGCGACGGCAACGGTAGAAAAGGCGACGTTGAAAGGCGATGTTACGCTTTCTGATCAAGCAAAATTAAATTTAATCAATACCCGTTTTGATTATCAAATTCAGGGAAGCAAAGACACGCAGGTTTCCTTGTCGGATAACGCCAACTGGACGCTGCCAAGTAGCACAACGATTGGCAATTTAAATCTTGATAACAGCCAAATTACGCTGAATCCGGATTTTACCGCTCAAGCCAACAACCAAACCTTTAACACGCTTACCGTGCAAGGCGATTTAAGTGGAAACGGCACCTTTAATTACCGCACTTATTTGCAGGAAAACAAAGGCGATCACGTGGCGGTAAACGGTTTGGCAACAGGGAATTTTGTGCTAAACGTGCGTAACACCGGTTCGGAGCCACAAACGCTGCAAGAGTTAAGCTTGCTAACACTTAAAAATGCGGCTCAGACGAACAATGTGAATGTTTCTTTAGGCAGTAACACCGTTGATTTGGGCGCGTACCGTTACGAGCTAAAAAATGACAACCACGACTACCGCTTATACAACCCGAAAAAAGAGCAAGAATTGGCAGAACAAGCTCGTTTAGCGGAAGAAAAACGTAAAGCGGAAGAAGCTGCACGAATCGCTGAAGAAAAACGTAAAGCGGAAGAAGCCGCTCGTTTAGAAGAAGAAAAACGTAAAGCAGAAGAAGCGGCTCGTCTCGCGGAAGAGAAACGTAAAGCCGAAGAAGCAGCTCGTTTAGCGGAAGAAAAACGTAAAGCGGAGGAAGCAGCCCGTTTAGCAGAAGAAAAACGCAAAGCAGAAGAAGCGGCTCGTCTGGCGGAAGAAAAACGTAAAGCGGAAGAAGCCGCTCGTCTCGCGGAAGAAAAACGCAAAGCGGAAGAAGCAGCTCGTTTAGAGGAAGAAAAACGCAAAGCGGAAGAAGCGGCGCGTTTAGCCGAAGAGAAACGTAAAGCGGAAGAAGTCGCGCGTCTAGCGGAAGAAAAACGCAAAGCCGAAGAAGCCGCGCGTTTAGCGGAAGAAAAACGTAAAGCGGAAGAAACCGCGCGTTTAGCGGAAGAAAAACGTAAAGCGGAGGAAGAAGCCCGTTTAGCAGAAGAAAAACGCAAAGCAGAAGAAGCGGCTCGTCTGGAGGAAGAAAAACGTAAAGCGGAAGAAGCCGCGCGTTTAGAGGAAGAAAAACGTAAAGCCGAAGAAGCGGCGCGTTTAGCGGAAGAAAAACGTAAAGCGGAAGAAGCCGCACGTTTAGTGGAAGAAAAACGTAAAGCAGAAGAAACAGCACGTTTAGAAGAGGAAAAACGCAAAAATCAACAACCAAAACAAAAAGAGTTGATCAGTCGTTATTCTAACAGTGCGCTTTCTGAGCTTTCTGCAACGGTAAACAGCGCGTTATTGGTGCAGGAGCAAGTCAATAAACATTTGGAATCGGATGACCGCGCTCAGGTCTGGGCGAATACGTTGAATGCTTCCCGTCGCTATGACGCCGATGAATTCCGTGCGTATAAACAGAAAACTTACCTCAATCAAGTGGGCGTTCAACATATTGATGATCGCTACAGAATGGGCTTGTTGTTCTCTCACGCGAAAGCGGATAATACCTTTGATGACAATATCAGTAGCAAAAATAGACTCACGATGTTGTCTGTTTTTGGCAAATACGATTTTGAGAATGGATTAAATGTCATGGCTGATGCCGGTTATGGCATAAGTGCGGGCGAAATTCGCGGTGAATCGCAAGATGGCAAAATGAAACGTCATGTGACATCTTTTGGTGTCGGCATTGGTTATAAATTAAACATTCATAACTTCTCGATTAAACCGAATGTGAGCGTGCATCGCTATTTCCTATCTTCCGATAGCTATAGTTATGACAACGTTTATGTTCATTCGCCATCCGTGAATTTCAATGCTTACCAAGCGGGTGTGACGGTGGATTATGCCTTTATGCCTTGGCAAGGTGTGACAATCCGCCCGTTGGTTAGCGTGAATTATGTGGATGCCTCCGATTCCAAGCTGACTGTACAAGTCAACCAAGTGCCGTTGATGCAACGTTTTGACCGTTATTGGCAACAAGAAATTGGTGTAAACGCCGGTTTTGGCGGCTGGCAGATTGGCACTTATGCGTCCCAATCTCGTGGTAAACAGTTGGATAAACAACGTCAACTTGGTTTGAAAGTGGGTTATCGCTGGTAACGAAAAAAGAGGAAAACATGCATATCCATTTCATTAAACACGAAAGTTTTGAGCAGGCGGGCGCTTATTTAATTTGGGCGCAACAGCGCGGTTATGAGATTTCTTTCAGCAATGTGTATCTGCGTGACAAGCTGCCGGATTCTGCCGATAAAATGGATATGCTGATTGTGTTAGGCGGACCACAAAGCCCGGAGAAAGACGAAACGGCATTTCCTTATTATGATCCGCAGGCGGAACAACGCCTAATTCAACAGGCGATTCGCGCCGACAAAGCGGTGGTGGGCGTCTGTTTGGGCGCGCAACTGATTGGTGCAAGTTATGGCGTGGGGTTTTCTCACAGCCCAAATAAAGAAATCGGCAATTTTCCGATTTTTCTGACCGACGCCGGCGCTAAAGATGATAAAATCGCCCACATCGGTGCGCAGTTGACGGTGGGACATTGGCATAACGATATGCCGAACCTCACCGAACAGGCAGAAGTGCTGACATATAGCGAAGGTTGCCCGCGACAAATCGTGCGTTATGCGGAGTTAGTTTACGGTTTGCAATGCCACATGGAATTTACGCAGAACATAGCGCAGGATATTGTGCACATAGAAAAACAATTAAATCGCTTAAGCGAGCAATATCCTTATGTGCAAGCTGCTGAGCAAATTGTCAATTTTGATTATCGGAAGATGAACGAGGCGCTATTTCTGTTTTTGGATAAACTGGTTGCGGCGTATTTAAAACAGAAGGAAAAAACGTTTTAAAAAATGACCGCACTTTAATTAGAGTTTGCTTTGATATAGATAGAATGTTCTTATGCAACCTTATGAAAAGTATTTAAAAGTCAATGCTCAGAAGCTTCGAGCCAATCAAACCGATGCGGAAAATAAACTTTGGCAAAGAATCAATCGGGATCAATTATTAGATTTTCGGTTTAATCGCCAAAAGCCACTTTTAAATTATATTGTGGATTTTTATTGTGCTAAGGCGATGTTGATTATTGAGTTAGACGGTAGCCAACATTATGAGCCTGAATATCAAGAAAAAGATGCATTGCGAGATGCGGAGTTGGCTTCGTTAGGTTTTACCGTGATGCGGTTTAGCAATGATGAAGTGATGCTTGAAATTGAGAGTGTGGTTGAGCAGATTTATTTATTTTTAGAGAATGTAAGGGTTAATTGAGTATGAGGTTGGATTAATTTCTGCCACAAACGCTTGCGTTTGAACGTTGCTTTAGCAACGGCACGAAGTGCGAGCGAAGCGAGTAAATCTCCCCTACCCCTCTTTGCTAAAGAGGGGAATTCTTTAGTAAATTAATAGCAACTGGCTCATTTACATTTTTAATCACTGCGACTTATTCACATATTCATTTTGAACGATGTTAAAGTAAAACACTGATATTTAACTCTGCAGCGATCCAATCCCCTCTTTAGCAAAGAGGGGTAGGGGAGATTTGGCAGAGGTGAAAACGAAGAAAATAAGAATTTAATCCACGGAATTTTTAAATAAGAGAAACAAAATGACAACCCAAAACTTCCTAGTAGAAATCGGCACGGAAGAGCTGCCGCCAAAAGCTCTGAAAACATTAGCGACTGCCTTTGCGGATAACGTGCAGGCGGAATTGAACCAAGCAGGCTTATCTTTCGACAAAATTGAATGGTTTGCAGCGCCACGTCGTTTGGCGGTGAAAGTGTTGGCACTTGCTACACAACAGCCAAGCAAAGAGATTGAAAAACGTGGGCCTGCGGTGTCAGCAGCGTTTGATGCTGAAGGCAAACCAACCAAAGCGGCAGAAGGCTGGGCGCGTGGTTGTGGGATTACCGTGGATCAAGCGGAACGCCTTGCGACCGACAAAGGCGAGTGGCTGGTTCACCGTGCGAAAATTGAAGGTCAGCCGACCAAAAACTTGCTCACTGATATCGTGGCAAATGCTTTGGCGAAATTGCCAATCCCTAAACCAATGCGTTGGGCGGACAAAACTGTGCAATTTATTCGCCCTGTTCACACGGTAACCATGTTGCTCGGCGATGAGTTAATCGAAGGCGAAATTTTAGGCGTGGCGAGCGCGCGCACTATTCGTGGTCACCGCTTCTTAGGCGAATCTGAGTTTGAAATTCAACACGCTGATCAATATCCGCAATTGTTGCGTGAAAAAGGTTCTGTGGTGGCAGATTTCAACGAGCGTAAAGCAGAAATTTTGGCAAAATCTCAGGCAAAAGCGACCGCACTTGGCGGCGTGGCTGACATTGAAGAGAGCCTGCTGGAAGAAGTCACTTCCCTTGTGGAGTATCCGAACGTATTGGCGGCGAAATTTGAAGAACGCTTCTTAGCCGTGCCGGCGGAAGCCTTGGTTTACACCATGAAAGGTGACCAAAAATACTTCCCGATTTATGATAAAGACGGAAAACTTCTACCGCACTTTATTTTCGTATCGAACATCAATCCTGAAGATCCAAGTGCGATCATTGAAGGTAATGAAAAAGTGGTGCGCCCACGTTTAACGGACGCGGAATTCTTCTTCAAAACCGACTTAAAACAAAAACTCGTGGATCGCTTACCTCGCTTAGAAACCGTGTTGTTCCAACAACAACTCGGCACATTACGCGACAAAACCGACCGCATTGAGCAATTAGCAGGCGAAATTGCGAAACAAATCGGCGCAGACGAAGCGAAAGCGAAACGCGCAGGCTTGCTCTCAAAATGTGACTTGATGACCAATATGGTGTTCGAGTTCACCGACACCCAAGGCGTGATGGGTATGCACTACGCCCGCCACGACGGCGAAGATGAAGAAGTGGCTGTGGCATTAAACGAACAATATATGCCACGTTTCGCAGGCGATGAATTGCCGAAATCTTTAGTGGCAAGTGCGGTCGCGTTGGCGGACAAATTCGACACCTTAACGGGTATTTTCGGTATCGGACAAGCGCCGAAAGGCAGTGCCGACCCGTTCGCCCTTCGCCGTGCGGCATTGGGTGCGTTACGTATTATAGTAGAGAAAAACCTTCCTCTTGATTTGGATGATTTAGTAAGAAAGTCTATTGGAACATATAAGCACTTATTAGGATCTGGTCGTCGCTCTCCAGAACAAAGTCCATTTACTCGTTATAAGGGGATTATTACGAGCAAAGATGGGGTAACTGCTCCAGATGCATCAGTTCCAACTGTTGATGAGGTAACAAATGAGGTAGTAGATTTCATGCTCGGTCGTTTCCGTGCGTGGTATCAAGATGAAGGCATCGCGGTGGACGTAATCCAAGCCGTATTGGCTCGTCGCCCAACCCGCCCGGCAGATTTCGACGCTCGCGTGCGTGCGGTTTCACACTTCCGTACTTTAGATTCTGCAGAAGCCTTGGCAGCCGCAAACAAACGTGTGGCAAATATTCTTGCGAAAGCGGATAGTGCAATCGGCGAGATCAATTTAACCGCTTGCGTAGAGCCGGCAGAAAAAGCCTTGGCGGAAGCCGTGCTTGCGTTGCAAACCGAAGTGCAGCCGTTAATCGCACAAGGCGAATATACTGCCGTGTTGGATAAACTGGCGAACCTCCGCACGCCGGTGGATAACTTCTTCGACAACGTGATGGTCAACGCGGAAGAGCCAGCCCTGCGCCAAAACCGTTTGGCTATTTTGAACACGTTGCAAGGGTTATTCTTACAGGTGGCGGATATTTCCTTGTTGCAATAAAGAACAAAAGTGCGGTTAAAAAAACACATGGATTTTCGACCGCACTTTCCGTACAAAAAAAGCCGAATATCACTATTCGGCTTTTTCTTTTCATTTTTTATGAGTTACTTATTTTTCCCTTCCAAATACAACCATTCCGCCACTTGTTTGGCGAAGTAAGTGAAGATGCCGTCGGCGCCGGCGCGTTTGAAGCAGAGCAGGGATTCCATGATACATTCTTTTTCTTTCAGCCAGCTGTTTTGGATTGCCGCCATGTGCATGGCGTATTCGCCGGAGACTTGGTAGGCGAAGGTCGGCACGCCGAATTGCTGTTTTACACGATAGACCAAATCCAAGTATGGCATGCCCGGTTTCACCATCACCATGTCGGCGCCTTCTTCCAGATCTAACGCCACTTCCTGCAAGCCTTCGTCGCTGTTGGCAGGGTCCAGTTGGTAGGTTTTCTTATCGCCGCCTTTTAAGTTGCCGGAAGAGCCTACCGCGTCGCGGAACGGTCCGTAATAGTTGGAGGCATATTTGGCGGAGTAGGCCATGATGAGGGTGTTAATAAAACCGTGTTGTTCCAAAGCATTGCGGATTCTGCCGATACGACCGTCCATCATGTCACTCGGCGCCACCACATCCGCGCCTGCTTCCGCGTGGGAAAGGGCTTGTTTGATTAGCACCTCGGTGGTGATGTCGTTCAGCACATAACCTTCTTCGTCGATAATGCCGTCTTGTCCGTGCACGGTGTAAGGGTCAAGCGCCACATCGGTTAATACGCCAAGTTCCGGATAAGCGGCTTTCAATGCTTTCACCGCGCGTTGTACCAAACCGTTCGGATTATAGGCTTCCTCCGCCATTAAGGATTTTTTCGCCTGCTCCACCACTGGGAAAAGTGCAATCACCGGCACGCCGTATTTCATCAATAAGCCCGCTTCGATTAACAGTTGGTCAATGGTTAAGCGTTCTACATTCGGCATGGAAGGGACGGCTTCGCGATGATTTTCGCCTTCAATAATAAACACGGGATAAATCAGATCATCAACGGTCAGTTTGTGTTCCGCCATGAGGCGACGGCTGAAATCCTGCTTACGCATGCGGCGCAAACGGCGGGTCGGGAAACCGGTGAAAATTTGTTGTGTCATATTCTCTCCTGAATTTGATTATTGATTACTGTTGTCGCTTTCATTTTGTTTATTTTCATCATCTTCACGCGGGCGATAGAAACGGGCGAACAGTACGCCCACTTCAAACAACAGACACATGGGAATGGCGAGCAGGGTTTGTGAGAACACGTCCGGCGGGGTTAAAATCATGCCGATAAAGAACGCGGCGACAATAATATAAGGACGTTTGGCTTTCAAATCTTCCGGCGTGGTGACGCCCGTCCAACAGAGTAAAATAATGGCGACCGGCACTTCAAAGCACACGCCGAAAGCGAGGAACAGAGTGAGCACAAAATCCAAATAGCTGCTGATGTCCGTGGCGATGGCGACGCCTTCCGGCGCGGTTTTGGTTAAAAAGCTGAACACCAGCGGAAACACCACATAATAAGCGAATGCCACGCCTAAATAAAACAGCAGGGTGCTGGAAAATAACAGCGGGTAAATCAGGCGTTTTTCATGTTGATATAACGCCGGCGCCACAAACGCCCAAATTTGGTAAAGCAAATACGGCACGGAAATAAAAATGGCAACCACGCCGGTGAGTTTAATCGGGGTGAAAAACGGTGTGGCGATGTTGGTGGCGATCATGCTGGAGCCGTTCGGCAGGTTTGCCGTTAAGGGTGCTGCCACAAAGTTATAGATTTCGTTGGAAAAGTAAACTAATGCGACAAACACTACAGCAACAAAAATAATGCTGCGTAATAAGCGGTTGCGTAGTTCTACCAAGTGAGTGATGAGGGGTTGAGTGTCGTCAACGCTGGTCATAAGTTATCCTGATGTAAGGCGATGCGAAAGGGTTAACTTTTCTCTGAAGTTTTGTCCGACGTTTCTGCGTCTGTGTTGGCAGGCAACGGATTGTCGGGATCATATTGATTGATGTAATGCGCCAACTTTTCATCCAGCTCGATTTCTTCCTGCTCCGCCTGTTCCGCCGGAGAAAGTGCGGTCAAATTTTTCGACATTTCTTCCACCGCTAAAGCGTCGGTGTGTTCGGCATAATCTTCCACATCGAGAATGTCGTAATTTGCCATCGGGTTGTGCTGGTTTGCGCCGGGGTGGATGTACTCAATTTCTTCGGCAGTTTGCACCGCACTTTTGTCTGCTTGAGCCTGTTTCAGCTGATCAACCTGATCTTGGAAGGTTGTGTTGGTGTCGTTGGCTTTTTGTTCCAACTCGGAACGCAGTTTGTCGGCGGAGGCTTTCAGTTCTTCCACGGTTTTGCCTAATTCCGGCGACAACGCTTTCAGATTCAGGCTTTCCGCTTTTTTAATGCTGTCTTGCAATTCCTGCAATTTTAGTTCTTGCTTGAGCTCGTTTTGCACGTTCGCCGCCAGGCCGCGAATGGTACGCACCCAAGTCATGACGGTACGAATTGCCACCGGTAAACGTTGTGGGCCTAGTACCACTAAGCCCACAATGCAAACTAATACAATCTCGGAAAAACCAATATCAAACACGGGTTATGCCTGTTCTTTGTCTTTGCTTTTTTCTTGTGTCGGTTGTGCGTTTTGTTTTTGTTCAACCTTGTCGAACGTCGTATCTTCCGGTTTGGCTTCTTCGTTCATGGCTTTTTTGAAGCCTTTCACGGATTCACCCAAGTCTGTGCCTAAGGTGCGTAATTTTTTCGTTCCGAACAGCAATACGATGATTAAGACTAAAATCGCTAATTGCCAAATGCTAATACCGCCCATAAAAACCTCGTTATTTTGTCGTAATTGATAAGTAAAAACGTGCCTGACTATACCCGTTTTACGCGGTTTGAACAATAGTCAGGATTGATTATTTTTGCATTTCTTGACGTAGTTCATATTACCTTTTCCGCTTGGCGGGCAAGGGCTAACACAACAGCAAACCGAGCAGCCAAATCACAAAAGCCAGTGAAAAAAGCACCGCACTTAACCAGCCCGGCAACTGCGGGAATTGCCACATGGTCGCAAGAAACACCAGCGCGCCGATGATTAAGCTATAAGACTTGCCAGCAGCGTTTTGTTTTTTCTGCATTTTTCGATTTAATTCAATCAGTTGATTGGCGATAACCCGTTGTTGTTGTAATGCGTCCATCACGTTTTCCGGCAGCTCGGCAAAATGCTCGCGCCAATACGGCAGTTTTTGTTTTACCGTTTTCAACACCGCTTTCATGCCCATTTGTTCATCCAGCCAGTTTTGCAGGAACGGCTTGGCGGTGTCCCATAAATCCAGTTGCGGGTAAAGCTGACGCCCCAAGCCTTCAATGTAAAGCAAGGTTTTTTGCAATAACACCAACTGCGGTTGCACTTGCATATTGAATTCGCGTGCCACGTTAAACAGATTAAGCAACACATGCCCGAAGGAAATTTCCGATAGCGGTTTGGCGAAAATTGGCTCGCAGACTTCGCGGAACGCCTGCTCGAATTCGTCGATATTGGTGTCGGCGGGCGTCCAACCGGATTCCACGTGCATTTGTGCTACGCGGCGATAATCGCGGTTAAAGAACGCCACAAAACTTTCCGCCAAATAGCGTTTGTCGTGGTCGTTCATGCGCCCCACAATGCCGCAGTCGATGCCGATGTATTGCGGATCTTCCGGGTGTTGCGGATTGACGAAAATATTGCCCGGGTGCATATCGGCGTGGAAGAAACTGTCGCGGAATACCTGCGTGAAAAACACCTGCACGCCGCGCTCCGCCAGCAGTTTCATGTTAGTGCCGTTTTGTTCCAAGGTCGCCACATCGGACACCGGAATGCCGTAAATGCGCTCCATCACGATAAGGTTTTGGCGGCAGAAATCCGAATACATTTGCGGAATGTACAACATCGGGCTGTTTTCAAAATTGGCGCGCAGTTGAATGGCGTTTGCCATTTCGCGGCGCAAGTCCAGTTCGTCGCGCAAGGTTTTTTCATACTCGCGCACCACTTCCACCGGACGCAGGCGATGCCCTTCCGCCGATAAACGGGGGATCCAGCCAGCAAGGCGATACATCAGCGCCAGATCCGCATCAATTACCTGCTGAATATTCGGACGAATCACTTTCAGCACCACTTCCTGTCCGGCTAACGGCTGGTCGACATTGAATTTCGCCGTGTGCACTTGGGCGATGGACGCGGACGCCAGTGCGTTTTCATCAAATTCGTCAAACCAAGTTTCCAGTTTTCCGCCCAGCGCACGTTCAATTTCCGCACGCGCCAGTCTGCCGTCGAAAGGGTCCACTTGATCTTGTAACAAGGCCAGCTCATCGGCAATTTCCGGCGGGAACAAATCCCGTCGGGTGGACAGCATTTGCCCCAGCTTAATCCACACCGGGCCGAGTTCCTGCAAGGCTAAACGTAAGCGCGCACCGAAGGATTGTTGCGGGTGCTTGTTGCGCAGCCAAAACAGGGTTTTACGCCAACAACGCAGCGGACGGGTATAGCGATTATGCGGTAACGCCTCGTCAATGCCGTACACCAAAAAGGTGTGAATAATTTTGTACAATCGTTTCAGATTTGCCAAATTCATCGGGTTTCCATGAGTTGATTAATTTTTTGTTCTAAAAGTGCGGTCTGTTTTTCCAACGTTTTTACCTGATCGCCGAAATCTGCGAGGGCAAGGCTTGGTGAAATCACCTGCCATTCTTCCGTTAGGCGTTCGCCCCAATAACGTTGGCTTTGGCTGATTTTTTGTTTGCCCACGGCAAGAATTTTGCGTAAAAAATTGACCGCACTTTGCGCCGCAATGTCGCCGACATAAGGCGACAGCAGTTCCGCCGGATCTTTTTCCAGAAATTCCACCAGCGCGGCGAAATCCTGCAATACCTGCAAGTCGCCTTCCAATATCAGCGATTTATCGTTAATCCATTGACTGATTTGGGATTTTTTCAGCGGCGTGAAGAGCAGATTCGGATTGAGGGTAACGGCGCAATCGGGAGTCGCTTCATATTGGTGCAACACGTCGATGCGTTGTTCGGAAAACAGAAAATAAAAGGTGGTTTGTACGCCTTTAATGCGAATTTGCAGGCTTTTGTCCGCCAGTTTGCGCAAATAAGGCGCGCAATGCGCGGTGCGTTGAATGAGGTGATTTAACACCCTTTCCAGCCCGCTGTTCAAAAGTTGCGGCAACATCAGTTGTTGCGGTAATTGTTGCGAGAGTGCACTGAGGTTGAAAAGCATAAGCCGTCCTTCATTAGCCTTAGAATTTATAACCGCGATGCAACGCCACAATGCCGGCGGTGAGATTGTAGTAACCCACCTGTTCAAAGCCCGCCTGTTGCATCATCTCTTTGAGCGGTTCCTGTGCCGGGTGCATACGAATGGATTCCGCCAAATAACGGTAACTTTCGCTGTCGTTCACCACCACTTCGCCGATTTTCGGCAAAATATTGAAGGAATAGAAATTGTAGGCTTTGCTTAAGGGATCCAAAATCGGTTTGGAAAATTCCAACACCAACAAACGACCGCCCGGCTTCAGCACGCGATACATGGAGCGCAGGGCTTTGTCTTTGTCCGTCACGTTGCGCAAGCCGAAACTGATGATCACGCAATCGAAGGTGTTGTCGGGAAACGGCAGGGCTTCTGCGTTCGCTTGCACATAATTGACGTTGCCCACCACGCCGAGATTGCGCAATTTCTCACGCCCCACCTGTAACATGGAATCGTTAATATCCGCCAACACCACTTCGCCGCTCGGGCCGACCAAACGGGAAAATTTCGCCGTAAAATCGCCTGTACCGCCTGCCAAATCCAACACTTTCTGCCCCTTACGCACCCCGCTGCAATCAATGGTAAAGCGCTTCCACAGGCGATGAATGCCGAACGACAGCAGGTCGTTCATTAAATCATATTTGCCTGCTACGGAATGAAACACATTCGCCACCAGTTTTTGTTTTTCCGCTTTAGCAACGGTTTGAAAGCCGAAATGGGTCGTTTCCTGATGGTCGGCTTGGGTAAAGTGCGGTTGATTTTCAGCGTGTTTTTCAGTTTGTGAAGGGGAATTTTGTTCGCTCATATTCGGCTCGGCTCAGTTAAAAAATGATGCCTAGCATAGCAAAAAAACGGGCGGTTTTCTTGGGGAAATGGCGGGAATGTTAAAAATCCATTGGATTTTTTGACCGCACTTTACGGTTTGTGTGAGTAGGAAAATATTTTCAGTGCATTTCCATTGAAATTCTGATAGTTTTCATCGGATTTATTTTCTCCTAACCAAAGGAATACTATTGTGAAAAAATGGCTACCGATTTTATTGTTGATAATAGGTGGGAATGTTTATGCCTATGATGCAACGCGAGGCGCATTACAAAATGATCCGTCATTGTGTGGATATGGATATAATCCAAATTGCTCATCCGGAAGCGGAACATCCGGAGGCTCTTCAGGAACTTATTTTGCTCCACTTCCCAACTTTTATTATTTTGGTGTAATCGCTGTAAATCCCAAAACAGGTGATTGGGGGTGGTCAACAGGGAATACGTCTTTAGATTTAGCTAGACAAGTTGCAATTGAGAATTGTGAAAAGTCCGGTAGGGGTGAATGTCAATGGGTCGTTACTCAATCTAATGGTTGCATCGCAATGGCATCCTATCGTGGTAAAGATGGCAGTTGGGGACATTCTTGGTCTGAGTCAGGCATTTGTGGACAAGTTGAAAAAGAAGCATTAAAGGCTTGTAATGCCAATAAACCCAATAAAGGGAAAAAGTGTAAAATTGAAATCCCGCAACTAGATGTCCGTAATAGATATTATTAATTTATTGCTTAATAATATGCGTTTCTTTAGTTTGTGCCTAATGTAAAAGAAAAAGGCACGCGTTGGGAAACGCGCGCCAGCGGTGTTGTTAAAATTCTCCAAAGGGGAATAACGCTACTTAACTTAGAGCAACTCGTTACCCTAGGGCAGTCTAAACCGCTTGTTTTAACTTCTCAATCGCCTCTTTATTGAACAAATAATGCGTGCCGCAGCATTCGCATTGCATGTCGATGGTGCCTTGGTTTTCGGCAAGGATTTGTTCGATTTCGTCTTCCGGCAAGAGCAATAAGGCGGAGCCGGAGCGTTCTTGCGAGCAGCCGCAGTGGAAGCTCACGGCTTGCGGCGCGAAGAGTTCGACGGTTTCTTCGTGGTATAAGCGATACAGCAATTCTTCCGCGCTTAAGCCGAAAATTTCCTCGTCTTTGATGGTCGCCGTTAAGGTTGCCAAATGTTCGAAATCTTCCGGGGAGCCGGAACCGTCCGGTACGATTTGTAGCAACACGCCGGCACTGACCGGTTTGCCGTCGTATTCGCCGGTGCGGATAATCAACTGGGTTTGTAGCTGTTCGGAACGCACGAAATAGTCTTCCAGGCATTCGCTGATGGTCGGTTTATCCAGCGGGACAATGCCTTGATAACGCTCGCCTTCTTTAGGTGCGATGGTGATCACCAACACGCCTTTGCCGATCATTTGGTGCAGGCTCATGCCGCTGTCAATATCGCCTTGCAAGCGGGCAAGGGCGCGGATTTGTTGTTGGTCGTTGCCGTTCACCAGCGCCAGTTTTAACGGACCGTTGCCTTGAATTTGCACGGTGATGTCGCCGTTAAATTTTAAGGTGGCAGTGAGTAAGCTGGTGGCGACCATCATTTCGCCCAATAAATTGCGTACCGCTTGCGGGTAATGATGGGTGTTTAAGGTGTCGTTAAAGGTTTGGTTTAAGCGTACCCATTCGCCGCGCACCGAGCGATCTTTGAACAGATAGCGATAAAGTTGGTCGTTGTCTTGAATGTAATTTGTCATCTTTTTTGTTCCTAAATGAATCACGTTCGCCAAATATGTGGGCGTTTCCGCCGATTACAAGGGCGCGCTTATTCTTGGTTTTGGTGCTTGAATTTGAGTAAATCGCGGCGTTCTTTTTTGTCGGGGCGGCGATCAGGATGCGGCATGGAAAGGGCGTTCATTTTGCGTGCCATGGCGAGTTTTTCACGGTTGGCGACGCTTTGTTCCGTTTCGCGATAAAGCAATTGTGCTTCCGGTGCGCCCCGCCGTTGGGCGGAAAGGGCGAGCACGACAATTTCCTTTTCTTCGTTGCCTTGACGTAATTTGAGGGTAGCGCCCACCTCCACGATTTTGTTCGGTTTGCTGCGTTGCCCGTTGTAATGCACTTTGCCGCCGTCGATCATCTCTTTGGCGAGGGTGCGGGTTTTGTAAAATCGAGCCGCCCACAGCCATTTGTCCAAACGCACTGCTTCTTTTTCTTCCGTTGCCTGAGCATGTTTTGCCATGGTGTCGCTCCGTTACAGTAAAGTGCGGTAGTTTTTGATGGAGAAATGCCGTTCGAAGGATTTATCCGCCAAGGTGCTGTCGGGATTTTCTACGCCGACGGTGTAGGCGATGCCGAATTGTTTGGCGCTGTCGAGCACCGGTTCGGTGTCGTCGATGAAAAGGGTGCGACTCGGATCGAACGGGGTGAATTGCTGCAAACGGTGCCACAGGGATTGTTCCACTTTCGGCGCGTTAAATTGGTGGCTGGAAAGTAGCAGATCAAAGTGCGGTGCTAAATCGCAGTGTTTTAGTTTTTCCGCCAAACTGAACGGGTGGCTGTCGGTGAGCAAAATCAATTTTTTGCGACGCTCACGGGTAGCCTGTAAAAACGGGTACACATCCGACCGCACTTTGATGTAGTCGCGCTGTTGCTGCAACAATTCACGCAACGGCAAATCCAGATTTTCCGCCCAGAAATCAATGCAATACCATTGCATACTGAATTCCACCTGCTGATAACGGCGATGAATCAACTCGCGGCTTTGTTCCACGGACAGCTTGAATTTGTCCGCGTATGCCTGCGGTACGACGTTTTTCCAGAAACGATGATCGAAATACAGATCAATCAGTGTGCCGTCCAAATCCAGAATCACGGTGTCGATTGCCTGCCAGTTAAATTTTTGTTGTGCCATCCCGTTGCGGTCCCTTTTCTTTGTGAAAATAGTGGGGTATGGTATCGCTATTTCGGCAGTTTGTAAAACGAGGGAACAACATGACGGGGTTAGTCAAACCGCAAATTTTAAATATAAAAACGGTAGCAAAATCAACCATTTTTGAAATTCAGTCGGTGGATTTGAAATTCGCCAACGGCGAGCACCGCACTTATGAGCGTTTTCGCCCCGGGAAGTATGCGGCGGTGATGGTGGTGGCTATCGACGGTGAGGATTTATTGCTGGTGCGCGAATATGCCGTGGGCACGGAGCGTTATGAATTGGGCTTTGTGAAAGGCAGAATGGACGCGGGCGAAACGCCGGAGCAGAGCGCCAATCGCGAATTGCAGGAGGAAATCGGTGTCGGCGCGAAATCCTGGGTGCATTTGCGCACTGTTAACTCGTCCGTCGGTTTTATGAACAACCCGATGCATATTTTACTGGCGCAGGATTTTTATCCAAGCAAATTGGAAGGCGACGAGCCGGAACCGCTGGAACTGGTGCGTGTGCCGTTAGCAAATATTGACGAATTGCTGCACGATCCGGATTTCAATGAAGCGAAAAATCTGACCGCACTTTATTTGGTGAGGGACTATTTACAGCGAGAAGGGCGGCTTAATAAATAAACAACTTAACAAATAGATCCGGTTACATTAAACGGTATTTGCCCGGAGAAACGCCGTAGTAGGATTTAAAGACTTTGGTAAAATGCGTGTCCGATTGGTAGCCCACTTCCGAGGCAATGACGGGAATGGATTTTTGGCTGTTTTTCAGTAACATTCCCGCCATGTTCATGCGCATGATGGTCAGAAATTTACCGGGTAAAATCCCGGTTTTTTGTTTGAACATGCGGATAAAATTCGCACGGGACATCGCGCAACTTTCCGCTAAGGCCTCCATGCTCCAGCTTTCTTTAGGATGGCTCATAATGGCGTTGACGGCATTTTTTAACCGTTTGTCCTGCAATGCACCGAGTATCCCTTTATTTACCTCATTGTGTTGGAGATAGTCTCTGATTAGGTAAGTAAAAAGAATATTACATAACGCATTGACGACTGCTTTATTGCCCAAGTTATCTTCCGTTTCTTTGCGTAATAACTCAAGCAACGCCATGATCGAGGCATTATTGGTGGAAAGATGCCAGTGGGGCAGATTAAACAAGGCGCTTTGGGCGACGTTTAGATAACGAAAATAGCCGCAGAACATTTCGAAATCGTCGGCTTCTTTTTCGTTATTGCGATGAACGGTAAATGCGCCTTGTGTGCTTTCGGTAATGGACGTTTCGGTATTGGTGCCGTGATAAATACTATGTTCTTCGCCGTAAGGCAGAAAAATCACATCCCCCGGTTTGAGATGACAAGTTTGGTGTTTTAGCCGAATTTGGCATTCGCCTTTGGATACAATATGAAATTTGCCGATTAAATTCGGTGCCTGTTTTTGGTGAACCAGCCAGTCGCCCTGAAAACGGCAGAGTATATTGATTTCTCCTTCAATACCCGATAGTCGAATAAGCTGATCTAAATAGTCCATGTTTTTATTTTTACCTTAAAGCGAAGAAGCCTATCACAAGGTGATAAGCTTCATTGCGGTTTTATTTATTAGGCGGATTGTTTTTGCTTCAGCCAGCGATTCGCACATTCGGCAGCGGCAACCAATCCTCCCGCCATCATAATAATATCTTTAATAATCAGTCGTCCTGCACCGGATAAATAAGGGAAGCCATAATTCGGTGTCGGGAAATCCCCACCTAGGTTCGGTACCCAGGTTTCCGGCGTGAAAATGAGAAACGACAGGGTGACGATAGACATACCGAACGTCAGTAAGCCGCCGAATAATCCCAAAGTCGGTGACCAGATACCCGCCAAGGTTAATAGACCGATGGTCACAATCATAGCGCCGATAATGTAAGACGCGGTATAGGTACCATTGGCTTTATGCCATTCGATATTTTTCGCTACCATTTTACCTTCAGGATTCTTATAAAGGGTATATTCTTTGACTAATTCGCCTTTATCATTTTGTACTAAATTCGATCCGTTTTTATAGAGGAAACTTAAAAAGGGGCTATTTGACACGAAATGTGCAATACCGTCTGCTTCATATTGACAGACTTTTAAACCGCCGATCCATACCATGACAATACAAATGGCAATGCGTACAAAATTAATAAATTGGCGTTGCATCGGCGCAACGATTTTAGCAAGTAATTCAACTAATGCATTCATTTTCCAGCCTCACGGAAATTCATAATTAAGTGGATGATACAAAACTTTTAAGGGTTATCTACCTAAATAGAATTAGGTGCGGCGCACTATATCGGATATTAAAAATAAATAAATTGACGAGATTCGCTATTTTTTGCGGTTGAGACTAAAGCAGATGAATTTAAGATTATAACGCCGTCAGGCAGATTCTTATTTGTGGGGGGGGGGGATATCCGATGAAAAGATTTAGCGTTAGAAAAAAAATTTAAAAATATGCGGTTATTTTAAATAAAATTCAATTTAAACAAAATTAACTGAATGAATCTTGATTGTTTGGCGTTTTTTTGCCAAGGTAACGCGGTTTTTTTATAAAAATTAATGAACAGGTATATTATGCAATCGACAAATTTAAAAGAACTCACTTTCCGAGGTATGTTGCTCGGGGCGTTGATTACGGTGTTGTTTACCGCATCCAACGTGTATTTGGGACTGAAAGTCGGGATGACCTTTGCGTCTTCGATTCCGGCGGCGGTAATTTCCATGGCAGTGCTGAAATTCTTTAAAGATTCCAGCATTTTAGAAAATAATATGGTGCAAACCCAAGCTTCTTCGGCGGGTACGCTGTCTTCCGTGATTTTCGTCTTGCCGGGCTTGTTAATGATGGGCTATTGGCAAGACTTTCCGTTTTGGCAAACCATGTTGATTTGTGCCGCAGGCGGTACCTTGGGCGTGTTGTTCACGATCCCTTTGCGTCGTGCTATGGTGGTAAACAGCGACTTGCCTTATCCGGAAGGTGTTGCGGCGGCGGAAATTTTGAAAGCCGGCAACCATTCTGACGGCGATAGCGGCGTGAAAGACATTGCTTACGGCGGTATTTTTGCCGGCTTGGTAGCGTTCTTGACCAATGGTTTACGCGTGATGGCGGACGGAGCAAGCGCATGGATTCAAACCGGAAAAGCCGCTTTCCAACTGCCAATGGGCTTCTCGTTAGCTTTGCTTGGTGCGGGTTATTTAATCGGTATCGTGGGCGGTATTGCGATGTTAATCGGTGTGATTTTAACTTGGGGCGTTGCCGTGCCATTCTTTAGCGCGTCAGGTGATGTCGCAACGGATGCCAGTTTAATCGATACTGCGTGGACAGTATGGAAAACCAAAGTGCGTTTTATCGGCGTGGGCACTATCGGTATCGCGGCAATCTGGACATTATTGGTGTTGATGAAACCAATGGTTGAAGGCATGGTGCATTCTTTCCGTATGTTAAAAGGCACACATGGCGAGTCAGAACATCGCATCGATATCGATCTTTCACCAAAAACCATGATTTACATCTTAATTGCTTCCGTGGCGTTAATCGTGATTTCCTTGCATCACTTCATCGCAGCTGCGCCGATTTCGCCTGAACTGGCGTTGTTATTGGTTGTCGTTTGTACTTTCTTGGCGGTGTTTATTGGTTTCTTTGTAGCGGCAGCGTCAGGTTACATGGCGGGGCTTGTGGGCTCCTCCTCCAGCCCGATATCCGGTATCGGGATCATTTCCGTCATCGTCATTTCCTTGGTGTTGGTGTCTATCGGTAATGCTTCCGGTTTATTTGAAACTGCCGACGGACAGAAATTTTTGACCGCATTGACGTTGTTTACTGCGTCCATCGTATTGACTACGGCAACCATTTCCAACGATAACCTACAAGATTTGAAAACGGGTCTATTGGTGGAAGCGACACCATGGCGTCAACAGGTGGCGTTGATTATCGGTTGTTTCGTGGGGGCGTTGGTGATTGCGCCGGTATTGGAAATTCTGTATCACGCTTACGGCTTCACAGGCGCGTTACCGCGTGCCGACATGGATCCGGCACAAGCCTTATCCGCTCCGCAAGCCACCTTAATGACCACCATTTCACAAGGGATCTTCTCCAATAAATTGGAATGGACTTACATCTTAACCGGTGTTGGTTTAGGCGCGGTATTAATTATTATTGACAGCTTCCTGAAAAAAGTGAGCGATAAAAAATTCGCCTTGCCGGTACTTGCCGTGGGGATTGGTATTTACTTACCGCCGTCTATCAACATGCCGGTCGTTTGTGGCGCGTTCTTAGCTTGGATCATTAACCGCCATATCACAAAATACGCCGCGCGCACCGGCGACAAAGACGTCGGCAAACGTGCGGAACGTTTCGGTACCTTATTCTCTGCCGGTTTAATCGTGGGTGAAAGCCTGATGGGCGTGATTTTAGCCTTCATTATCGCCGCCTCCGTGACTTCCGGTGGATCCGAAGCGCCGTTGGCGTTAAATCTGGAAAATTGGGATACGATTGCCGAAGTGCTCGGGTTAGCCGTCTTTATTGCCGGCGTCGTGATTTTCACTTCCCGCGTATTGCGTGCAAAAAAATCTGCGTAATTGTTAAAATTCCTCTACAATAGGCGATCCTTGGATCGCCTATTTTTTTACTCGGGAACCCTATGTCGTTAAAATATCCTTATATTAAAACATTGGTTTTATTTCCTCTGCTTGCTCAAATTATCGGCACCATCGTCAGCATTTGTGTGGATGACAATGCAGACGGCGTATTTAGCACTGCCGATTTGGTTTTGTTTAGTCTGTTATCGACTTTTCTCGTGGCAACTGTGCCCGCTTTTCTCATTGCTTTGTGGACAAAAATTTATCGCTATACGCGCTATAACATGGTGGCGATTGTGTTAATCTCGCTGATTATCGCTTTTTGTTATGGCAACATAGTGAGCTTTATCTACATGACGCTCTCTCAGCCGAACATGACGTTTGGCATTTGGCTGCGTGGCGGTGGTATTGATATGGCGTTTTTACTGAGTTTCGGTATGGCGTTGTATTCGGTTCTCGTCTTGCCCTTGCTGTTACCGAAAACCAGATAAAAACGGCGAACTACGATTGCGAACATAGGAGGGAAAACTATGCCAATCCTCACGACCCATTTATTGCAGGATGTAATAGATATCGCCCAACAGGCGGGTGAGCATTTACGTCGCTTTTATCAACGTTCGGTGGCGGTTCAAATCAAAGAGGACAACACACCGGTGACCGAGGCGGATTTATTCGTCAGCCAATTTTTAACGGAAAAACTGACCGCACTTACACCGCAGATTCCCATTTTATCGGAAGAAAATTGCCACATTCCCCTTGCCGAGCGGCAGGCGTGGCAGTCTTATTGGTTAATTGATCCCCTCGACGGCACACAGCAATTTATTAATCGCACAGACCAATTTGCCGTGTTAATCAGCTTAGTAAAAAATCACCAGCCTGTGTTGGGGGTGATTCATGCACCGATGTCAGGCTGCACCTACTATGCTATGCAAGGCTTCGGTGCCTATAAACACCATGACGGGCAGCACCTCAAACTCACTTTCCGCGATATCGATCCCGACAGTGCCTTACGCATCGCCGTGGGATCCGCCTCGGCGGCAGAAAAAGTGCGGTCGATTTTAAACAAGAATTTAGCCTACGAATTTCATATTTGCGGTTCCAGCGGGCTGAAAAGCACCTTGGTGGCGGACGGCGTGTGTGATTGTTACATTCGTTTAGGTTGTACCGGCGAATGGGACACTGCCGCTGCTGAAATTTTACTGGCGGAAATGGGCGGAATTATATTTGACCTGAATTATCAACCGCTTACCTATAATAAACGGGAATCTTTCGTGAATCCGAATTTTGTCATGGGCATTACGCAGGATTTCCCGTGGGATAAAATCTTTCACTCCGATTAATTAGAGCGATTGGAAAAGCGGGATAATTTTACCTATTATACGAAGCATTTATTCAACATATAACATCAACGTGGTAACAAAATGAAAGCAGAAAATTGTTGTATTGTGATCTTTGGCGCCTCCGGCGACCTGACCTATCGTAAACTTATCCCGGCTTTATATAATCTCTATAAAATTGATCGACTGGGCGAAGATTTCTCCGTGCTGGGCGTGGCGCGTACCGAACTGAACGATGAATCTTTCCGTGAAAAAATGCGTCAAACGCTCATTCAAAACGAGGGCGCGGAAGGTGAATGTTTGGAGCAGTTTTGCAGCCACTTGTATTATCAGGCGGTGAATACGGCGGACAAAGCCGACTACGCCAAACTCATCCCGCGCCTTGATGAACTGCACGAAACCTATCGCACCGAAGGCAACACTTTATATTATCTCTCCACGCCGCCGAGTTTGTACGGCGTGATTCCTGAATGTTTGGCAGAGCAGGGCTTGAATAAAGAAGACCACGGCTGGAAACGCCTGATTGTGGAAAAACCGTTCGGTTATGACCGCAAAACCGCTGAAGCCTTAGACATTCAAATTCACCGCTTCTTTGAAGAACATCAAATCTATCGTATTGACCACTATCTCGGCAAAGAAACCGTTCAAAACCTACTCGTATTGCGTTTCTCCAACGGTTGGTTTGAACCGCTGTGGAACCGTAATTTCATTGATTACATTGAAATTACCGGTGCGGAATCTATCGGCGTAGAAGAGCGTGGAGGCTACTACGACGGTTCCGGCGCCATGCGTGATATGTTCCAAAATCATTTGTTGCAAGTGCTTGCCATGGTGGCGATGGAACCGCCAGCGATTATTAACGCTAACTCCATGCGTGACGAAGTGGCGAAAGTGCTGCATTGTTTGCGCCCACTGACACAGGAAGATGTGGAGCATAATCTGGTGCTGGGGCAATATGTCGCCGGCGAAGTGGATGGCAAAATGGTGAAAGGCTATCTGGAAGAAAAAGGTGTGCCGCCGTATTCTACCACGGAAACCTACATGGCGTTGCGTTGCGAAATTGAAAACTGGCGTTGGGCGGGCGTGCCGTTTTATGTGCGTACCGGTAAACGCTTGCCGGCACGCGTCACCGAAATCGTAATTCACTTCAAAACCACACCGCACCCGGTGTTTAGCCAAAATGCGCCTGAAAACAAACTGATTATTCGCATTCAACCGGACGAAGGCATTTCCATGCGTTTCGGCTTGAAAAAACCGGGTGCAGGTTTTGAGGCGAAAGAAGTCTCCATGGATTTCCGCTATGCCGATTTAGCCGGTGCTACCGTCATGACCGCTTATGAGCGTTTGCTGCTCGACGCGATGAAAGGCGACGCCACTTTATTCGCCCGTACCGACGCCGTGCACGCCGCATGGAAGTTCGTGCAACCGATTCTGGATTACAAAGCGCAAGGCGGCAGAATCTATGATTATGAAGCCGGCACTTGGGGACCGACGGCAGCCGATAAACTCATTGCCAAAAGCGGCCGCGTATGGCGTCGCCCGAGTGGTTTGATGAAGAAAAAAGTGTAGTTGGCAAACCTAGGGTAGGTATACCCTAGGTTAGTCATCATTCTACCCCGCTGGGGTAGCGCATTTATTCCCCCTATTCCCCAAAGGGGAATCACTATAACTAACCGTGGGTATACTTACCCACGGCATAACAACGGAATAGCCATGAACACCATCACCTTCCCCACCGCCCAACACGCGGTCGAAAAAATCGCCCAAGAATTCGTGATTTACAGCCAAGTCAATCACCCGGTACACATTTCCCTTTCCGGCGGTTCTACCCCGAAATTATTGTTTAAAACCCTTGCGCAAGCGCCTTATGCCACAGCAATTAACTGGAATAATCTGCATTTCTGGTGGGGCGATGATCGCATGGTTCCGCCGTCCGATCCGGAAAGCAATTACGGCGAAGTGCAAAAATTATTGTTCGATCACATTCAAATTCCTGCGGAAAATATTCATCGAATTCGCGGCGAAAACGAACCGCACTTGGAGCTTAAACGCTTTGAGGAAGAATTAAGTGCGGTCATTTCTGACGGCGTTTTTGATTGGATCATTCTCGGCATGGGGGGCGACGGTCACACGGCTTCCCTTTTCCCACATCAAACCAACTTTGATGATGAAAACCTTGCTGTCATCGCCAAACACCCTGAAAGCGGGCAAATCCGCATTTCCAAAACCGCAAAATTAATCGAACAAGCGAAACGTATTACCTATTTAGTCACCGGCGAAGGCAAAGCGGAAATCTTAAAAGAAATCCAAACCACACCGGCAGAAAACCTGCCCTATCCCGCAGCGAAAATTCACGCGAAAAATGGCGTGACGGAGTGGTATTTGGATAAAGCAGCAGCGGGATTGTTATAAGGAATCACATGAAAAAATTTTTATTGTTCACCTTGTTGCCTATGGCAACTTTTGCTACGCCGATTAAAGGCTTTGAAGCCAACTATCAAGATTGGGATTTGGTTTGTGATAATACGGGCACTTGCCGTATGGCGGGCTATCAAAATGAGGAAAAGGATGAGGCACTCCCTGTATCTCTTTTATTTACTCGTTTGGCTGGTGAAAATGCTTCCGTTTCAGGCGAGCTTTATATTTTGCCGATAGGGGAAAATGAAGAAGATGTTAAAGCAGGCGAAAATATTGAAATTTGGCTAAATGGGAAATCATTAGGAACGATCACACATCTTTCCGATGAGAATCCCGATAAACTGACACCCACTCAAACCAAGGCGTTACTGAACGGGCTGAAAAAATCAAGCGAGATCCGCGTTACCTATGGCAAAAACTCTCGCCCGCTATCCGATAAAGGCGCTATGGCGGCTATGCTTAAAATGGATGAATTCCAACAGCGATTAAACACGCCGTCGGCACTGATTCGCCAAGGTGAAAGCAAAAAAGCGGTGTTAGCACCGCAAAAAGTGCCGACGATTCAAGCAGTGAAAGTGCCAAATCAAAAAGAAACGAGGATTGAACGGGGTTCGGCACAGTTTGATAACCTGTTGGCGTTATTACGCCAAGCAAATGGCACTGATGAAAGTAAGGATAATTATTGCTATGGTTTGGAATCCAATAAAGAGTATCCGACTACAGAAGCAATCACGATTTATCCTCTCACGCAAGGTAAAGTGCTTGCTGAAGCGCTTTGTTATGGTGGCGCCTATCAATACACGAATTTCTATGCAGTGCTAGATGATAAACTCACTAAAGTCGATCAAGTGCTTGCTAATCAATATAACGTCGCAGGTTACGATAAAAAATCGGGCTATGCCTATGTGGCGGGCGAATTTAAAGCGCGTGGCTTAGGCGATTGTTGGGTTTCAGAAGAAGCTGTGTGGAATGGCAAAATCTTCTTACACAGCGGCAAAGGCAGCAGTGGTAGCTGCAAAGGCTTTGGTGGCGGTGCTTGGGGGCAGCTCCCAATTTTTAGCACGAACATTGTGACAAAATAAGGTGAATGTGGCGATTTGTAAAATGACCGAAAAAATGACCGCACTTTTGGAGCACATGGGAGATTGAAATGAAAACATTAGGTATTCTCGGCGGAATGAGTCCGGAAAGCACAGCGACTTATTACACTGAAATAAATCGTTTAGTCAACCAACAAAAAGGCGGTAATGTTTCAGCACTCATTGTGATGTTCAGTGTGGAATTTGAAGAAATCGTGCAATGCCAAAAGCAAAGTGAGTGGCAAAAAGCGGGTGAGATTTTGGCGCAAGCGGGCAAAAAATTAGAAACGATTGGTGCGCAGGGCATTGTGCTTGCGACCAATACCATGCATAAAGTCGCGCCGCAAATTGAAAAGGCGATTTCTATTCCGTTTCTCCATATTTTAGATGCCACGGCGAATGCCATTAAAGCGCAAGGGTTTCATAAAGTCGCTTTATTAGGCACAAAATTCACCATGAGCGATAATTTTTATCGCGATGGTTTAGTGGCGCGCGGTATTATGCCAATTGTGCCGAATGAGGAAACTCAAAATGAAATTCATCGCATTATTTTTGATGAACTTTGTGTGGGAAAATGCCTGCCGCAATCAAAAGCGTTTTATTTAGAGACGATAGAATCCTTAAAACAACAAGGTGCCGAGGGCGTGATTTTAGGTTGTACGGAAATCGGTTTATTAGTGAATCAAACCGATTCTCCGTTACCGTTTTTTGATACCGCCAAATTGCATTCGCAAATGGCGGCAGAATTTGTTTTGGACGTAAAAAACACTTAGAAAAACGACCGCACTTTTGGGTTTTTGATAGCGCACGCTTCATAGCGTGTGCTTGTAGATAAAGGCACACGTTGGGAAACGTGCGCTATCAGAGGTGATAGTAATGTCAAATTTTATAAAATTAATACAGGAATATAATGAGATAATTCCTACTATAATAACAGCAGTAGGCGGGATATATGGACTATTTAAAAGCGCTTCAAATTTCACTCAAAATGCCGCAATAAAGAAGTTAGAGTTATTTAAAAAATATTTTTCAAAAGAAGAGATCAGTAAACTAGATCAAGAGTCTAAACTAATTCAATCACTTACATGTAATGTATTTCCTTGTTTTGCTGGAATTACCTATAAAGAGGTAAAGAAATTAGTGAAAGCTAATATTGATCATAATTTCCTTATATTTTTTGAGCTATATCAGAAAAAGCTGGTAAATATAGATGCAAAATTGACATCAGAAGGTAAAAAGAAGATAGAGAAAATAAAACTAAAGAAATATTCTTTTATTGGTCTTTTTGTATTGTGGTGTATAGCTATTATTATATTTCTATCGTCTTACTTCCCTTTGCCATTAAATATTAGTGGTTGGTTTATTTTAGGTATAGGAGTAGGTATTCCAGAAATTTTTTTGTTAAATTATCTTGAGTTAAGAAAAAATTTAGAAACGTTTAATAAACCTTAAAAAGATCATAATCGGTGGGATTATCCCACCCTACCAACAGGAGAAAAACATGTCAGTAAAAGGCGACATCGGTGTTATCGGCTTAGCCGTGATGGGGCAGAACCTCATTTTAAATATGAACGACCACGGCTTTAAAGTGGTGGCGTTTAACCGTACCACGTCCAAAGTGGATGAATTTTTGGAAGGCCCGGCGAAAGGCACGAACATTATCGGCGCGTATTCTTTAGAAGATTTGGCGAACAAATTGGAAAAACCGCGTAAAGTGATGTTGATGGTGCGCGCGGGTGACGTGGTGGATCAATTTATCGACGCATTACTTCCGCACTTGGAAGAAGGCGACATCATCATCGACGGTGGTAACTCCAACTATCCGGACACCAACCGTCGTGTGGCGGCGTTACGCGAAAAAGGCATTCGTTTCATCGGTACCGGCGTTTCAGGCGGTGAAGAAGGGGCGCGCCACGGGCCATCCATTATGCCGGGCGGTAACGAAGAAGCATGGCAATATGTGAAACCTGTGCTACAAGCCATTTCCGCCAAAACCGAACAAGGCGAACCTTGCTGTGACTGGGTGGGTAAAGACGGCGCAGGCCATTTCGTGAAAATGGTGCATAATGGTATCGAATACGGCGATATGCAATTAATTTGCGAAGCCTACCAATTCTTAAAAGAAGGCGTGGGTTTGTCTGATGACGAATTACAAGCCACTTTCAACGAATGGCGCAACACCGAATTAGACAGCTACTTAATCGACATCACTGCGGATATTTTGGGCTACAAAGATGCGGACGGCGCACGTTTAGTGGATAAAATCTTAGACACAGCCGGTCAAAAAGGGACAGGTAAATGGACAGGTATCAACGCATTGGATTTCGGTATTCCGTTGACACTCATCACCGAATCCGTATTCGCCCGTTGCGTATCTGCCTTTAAAGATCAACGCGTTGCGGCAAGTCAATTGTTCAACAAAACCATCGGCAAGGTGGAAGGCGATAAAAAAGTCTGGATTGAAGCGGTGCGTAAAGCGTTATTGGCATCTAAAATCATCTCTTATGCACAAGGCTTTATGTTGATTCGTGAAGCGTCCGAAAACTTCAACTGGAACATCAATTACGGCAACACCGCGTTGTTGTGGCGAGAAGGTTGTATCATCCGCAGCCGTTTCTTAGGCAACATCCGCGATGCCTATGAAGCGAATCCGGACTTGATTTTCTTAGGTTCCGACAGCTACTTCAAAGGCATCTTAGAAAACGCCATGGGCGACTGGCGCAAAGTGGTAGCGAAATCCATCGAAGTGGGTATTCCAATGCCTTGCATGGCGTCAGCAATCACCTTCTTGGACGGCTACACCTCAGCCCGCTTGCCGGCAAACTTGTTGCAAGCGCAACGTGACTATTTCGGCGCACACACTTACGAACGCACCGACAAACCGCGTGGTGAATTCTTCCACACCAACTGGACAGGTCGCGGCGGTAATACGGCTTCAACCACTTATGATGTGTAGTCTGTAAAAACACCCTGTAAATCGACCGCACTTTTTGAGCGAAAGTGCGGTTATTTTTTCCCTTATTTTGGAGGAAAGCATGCTATCTCAAGAACGATTAAATCAACTCACCAAAATGGAAAGCATCTTGAATGAATCCAATGATTTTCTAGCTGAAGCAGAACAATTCCTAGAAAAATGGCAGGCGTTTTTGCCGAAGATGAAACAGCTTGAACATTATTATTTTGATGGCAACTGGCGTGAAGATTTTGAGGCTTATGAACAAGGCGAGGTGCCAAAAAATGTAGCCTGCGGTGTGTTATCTGAAGATTTAGTCTTTAACGCCAGCGTCGGACAACAAAGCCTTGCGATTGAATATCTCAAAGTGATTACTGCAATTTTAGATCAGCAAAATCGCTAAGCATGTTTGGTACCTTTATTGTTTGCTCTAATCAAACATCACAAAAACAGCGTGGAGAGATTCTGATTATTCATCACTTAACCGAATACGTCCATGACGCAGGTAAGTCTTACGCTGTTCAGTAAACGCCCACCAAGGCTTAGCCTCGTTTCCTTGCATAAAGTCGGTTAAGGAGAGAAATACGTCAATCATACAAGGATCGTGCTGCGTTCCGGTTAATTCACAGAGCTCATAATACATGGCATAAGCATCACGTCCCGTCAAATCCTGTGGCTTGTTAATCCCGAGTTTTCGCAGGTCATCTGCAACCGCTTTACCGACATTCGGTAAATCCGTCAGTTGCGATAATTTGTCCCGATTGACTTTGGTTGGATTCATTTTACTATCTCCCATCGGTTATGATTTGCTGACGCACCATCAGAAGTGAAAAAGTGCGGTCGTTTTTCCCGACGTTTTTCACCCCGCCAGCGCTGCCTGCAATCTTCCCTGATTCCGTGCCAAAACCGCTTCCGCCTGTGCTTTATCCAACCCGCTTAACAACATCATGATCGCCAGTTTGGCGTTGCCGTCGGTGGTGTGCAGGGTGTGTTCGGCGGTGGTGGCGTCGCAGTCGGTGGCTTGCATGACAATGCGGATGGCGCGGGCTTTGAGTTTTTGGTTGGTGGCTTGCACGTCCACCATCAGGTTTTGGTAGCATTTGCCGAGGCGAATCATGGCGGCGGTGGTGAGCATATTCAGCACCATTTTTTGCGCCGTACCGGATTTTAAGCGGCTGGAGCCGGTGAGGGCTTCCGGCCCGACCGCGGTGGTGATGGCGATGTCTGCGATGTCGCTCATGGGCGCATTCGGGTTACTGACTAAGGACACCGTCGTCGCGCCGAGTTGTTTGGCGTAGTTCAAGCCGCCGATCACATAAGGCGTGCGACCGCTGGCGGCGATTCCCACCAACACGTCTTTAGCGCAGAAATGAATATTGCGTAAATCCTGTTCGCCTGCCTCAATATTGTCTTCCGCCCCTTCCACGGCGTTGCGCAATGCCGTTTCGCCGCCGGCGATTAAGCCCACCACCATGCCGGATGGCACACCAAAGGTCGGCGGACATTCGGAGGCGTCCAGCACGCCAAGGCGACCGCTGGTGCCGGCACCCATATAAACCAAGCGTCCGCCCGCCTGAAATGCCGCTACAATGCGTTCCACCGCCTGCGCAATGTGCGGCAGATTTTCTTCCACCGCCAACGCCACCCGTTTGTCTTCGTTATTTAATAAGGTCACGATGTCCAACGGCGACAGGGAATCAATATGCAAGGTGTTCGGATTGCGTTGTTCGCTTAACATTTTTGCGAGGCTGTTTAATAGATTCTGTTCGCTCATGAGATTTTCTCCGCAGGAAAAATAGCGCCCAAACTGACCGCACTTTGGGCGCCGGTCACGCTTGGCAAATTGGAAGGCAGGTTATTAATGCGACGATAGGCAAGCCAAGCAAAGGCGGCGGCTTCCACATAATCGATGTCTAACCCCGCATCGTTGGTCGGAAGGCATTGCCATTGCGGCAGTAACGCTTGTAAACGTTCCATCAGCAAGCCGTTTTTCGCCCCGCCGCCGCACACCAACAAACGGCGTGGTAGTTCGGTTTTAAGCTGATTTAAGGCAAGGACAATGCTTTGTGCAGTGAATTCCAGCAAGGTGGCTTGCACGTCTTGCGGCGGAATGTCGCCTAAAAGTGCGGTGGTTTTTTTCAGTGTTTTTTCAAGCCACGCAAGATTGAACAATTCGCGCCCCGTACTTTTCGGCGGCGGCAGTTGGAAGTAAGGCTCCTTCAGCATTTCCGCCAGTAATTCCGACCGCACTTTGCCGCTGCGCGCCCATTGCCCGTCGGCGTCATAAGGTTTACCCAGATGGCGCTCGATCCAGCCGTCCATTAAGGCGTTGCCCGTGCCGGTGTCGTAGCCGATAATCGGCTGATTGGGAAACAGCACGGAAATATTGCTGATGCCGCCGATGTTCAGCACCACTGTCGCCCAACGTTCATCATAAAACAGCGCTTGATGAAACGCGGGCACCAGCGGTGCGCCTTGCCCGCCGAATGCCATGTCCTTACGTCGAAAATCGCCCACCACGTCAATGCCGGTGCGTGCGGCAAGCAGATTCATGTCGCCTAATTGCATGGTGAACGGGAAATCGCCCTGTGGCGCGTGCCACACGGTTTGTCCGTGGCAGCCGATGGCGCGGATGTGTTGCGGTTGAAGGTGATGGGTGGCGAGGAAACGATTAACGGCGTCGGCGTATAACAAGCTCAAACGGTGATCCAGTTCGCCCAGTCGTTGCAATGTGGTGCTGCCTTGAGAAACTAATTGCAATAAATCTTGTCGTAAATCCGACGGCATAGGCGTAAATTGACCTGCGATAAATTGCGGTGGTTCGGTGAATGCCATCAGGGCGATGTCCACGCCGTCCAAACTGGTGCCGGACATGATGCCGAGATAATATTCCTGTTGCATATTGCGGCTTATCCTTAACTTAACTCGAAATTGCAAGAATGATATACTAGCGCGCAATTTTTAGCGAACAAAAGAGACATTTTTATGACAACTCAAGCACTCAGCGTAGTAATTCTGGCTGCCGGCAAAGGCACCCGTATGTATTCCGATTTACCGAAAGTGTTGCACCCTATCGCGGGCAAACCGATGGTGAAACATGTGATCGACACCGCCAAACAGCTTGGCGCGCGCAATATTCATTTGGTTTACGGACACGGCGGCGATTTAATGCAACAACGCTTGGCAGGCGAGCCGGTGAACTGGGTGTTGCAAACGGAACAGCTCGGCACGGGGCACGCTATGCAACAGGCGGCACCGTTTTTCGCCGATGGTGAAAACATTTTGATGGTGTATGGCGATGGACCGATGATTACACCTGAAACTTTGCAAAAGTTGATTAATGCCAAACCGGAAAACGGTGTTGCAGTATTGACGGTAGTATTGGATAACCCGACAGGATATGGTCGAATTTTACGTGAAAATGGTAAGGTTGTTGGAATTGTGGAGCAAAAAGACGCCTCACCGGAGCAGCAGGAAATTCGGGAGATTAATACGGGGGTTTTGGTTGCCGACGGTGCGGGTTTTAAAAAATGGCTTGCTCAATTAGATAACAATAATGCGCAGGGTGAATATTACATTACGGATGTAATTGGTTTGGCAAATCGTGACGGATGTTCGGTCGTTGCTGTGCAAGCAACAGATTTTATGGAAGTTGAAGGCATTAATAATCGCCAACAATTAGCGCGTATGGAACGTTATTTCCAACGTAAACAAGCGGATAAACTGATGTTAGCCGGTGTGATGTTGTTAGACCCTGAACGTTTTGACTTGCGTGGCGAACTGACTCACGGCAAAGATGTAGAAATTGATGTGAATGTGATTTTAAACGGCAAAGTGCGGTTGGGAAATCGGGTGAAAATCGGTGCCGGTTGCGTGCTGACCAACTGCGACATCGGTGATGACGTAGAAATTAAGCCTTATTCTGTGCTGGAGGATGCCTCCGTCGGCGCCAACGCCGCTATCGGGCCGTTCTCCCGCTTACGCCCGGGGGCAGAACTCGCCGAAAACACCCATGTGGGCAACTTCGTGGAAATCAAAAAAGCGCACATCGGCAAAGGCTCAAAAGTGAACCACTTAACCTATGTGGGCGATGCGGAAATCGGCAAAGATTGTAACATCGGTGCAGGCGTCATCACCTGCAACTACGACGGCGCCAACAAATTCAAAACCACCATCGGCGACAACGTGTTCGTCGGTTCCGACAGCCAACTTGTCGCCCCGGTCACTATCGAAAGCGGCGCCACCATCGGCGCAGGCTCCACCATCCGCTATGACGTCAAACGCGACGAACTGGTCACCACCCGCGTCCCGCAAAAACACGTTCAAGGCTGGGAAAGACCGACAAAGAAGAAATAAGTTGTTGAATTAATTTGAAAGATAAAGAGCAACATGGCTAGGCTGTGTTGCTCTTTTTGATAGACGAAGTGCGGTGGGTTTTAAAAACGTTTTTTAAATCCACCGCACTTTTTATTACCGTATCTTATTTCTCGGTTTTCTTGGCACTGAACGTGCCTACGTACTTATCATGATCGTTATACACGCCCGCCATTTCCGCCGCATTCGGACCAAAAAATCCGCCGTTGACGGAAAACACATCCTCGAGGTTTAGCGTCGGATCTCGCTCGGTGGCAAACTTGTTGCCGCTGATTTTGGCGGTAAACTGATTACTCAACAAGTTTCCGTTGACGGTTTTTTCACCAAAATTAACCAAAAACGTGTTTTTATGATCGACATATTCGGCAGTGCCGTTCGTCGGCATATCTAGGGTTTCGAAACCTTGGACAAAATAAATATGTTTAGGTAAGTTAGGATCATAACCTACCGAACTTAAACTATCTCTATCGATTTCGCAGTTTATATCGCCCGCAGCACAAGGTTTGTTTGTGGGATAGGTATAAGCGCCGGTAACAGCATACTGCAAATCGGTATTCAACTCTTTAGTGATGATCACTCTGCCATGCTCATTTTTCTCTTGTGTTTCGATTGTTCCTCCTATTTTTGCGCCCTCAGGGAGCATATCAATCTTTTGTCCATCGACCACCAATGTGTACAGATTATCGGTTTTTTCCGTTTTCATATAGGTGGCTTCTAAGGGATCGATATAAGGCGGCATTTCTCTAAGACGGGGCTCCATATATTGCCGTGAAAACCCGGTGATTTCCTTAGCGATATTTTCCGTCGGTTTTGCAGGCTCGGCAGGCTTAACTTGTTCGCTCGGTTTTTCCGGCAGATTATTCGCGGTGTTATCGGTTGGTTTTTCTGATGGGTTATTTGCGGGGTTATCAGTTGGTTTTTCCGGCGGATTACTTGCGGTGTTATCAGTCGGTTTATCTGTTGGATTTTCAGCAGGCTTGTCTGTCGGAACATCAACCACCGGCGGTTTTGCAGGTTCTTTTTGTGGCTCGGTTACCTTGCCCTGTGTCATGTTCTCCTGATTCGCTTGGGTGTTACCTGTTCCGTTGTCTTGCGGTTTTACGGTTTGTTCTGCCTGAGTGGCAGATTGAGGCGGTGTAGGATTGGCAGCTGGCGTTGATTTGTTCCCTGAGCAGGCGGACAAAATTAAAGCGGTAAGTACAATCGGACAGCTACGTACAAATATTGATGACATAAAAACTCTCCTTTTGAAAATAGATTGGGAATTGTGGTGTAAATGCTGATTTCTCAGCAGAAATATTATAGCACTTTGTATAATTAATAACCGTTTTAGGTGGGCTTTTTAGAGGGAAAAAGTGCGGTCAGAAATGTTTGTGTTTTAGAGTGAAATTGTAGGGAACCATACAAATAGTACGAGCTTCATAGCGTGTACTGTAACTTATTGATATAAAAGATATGGGCAGGGCGTGTACTATCGGTTGGCGTGTTCCGACCATAAAAAAGTGCGGTGAAAATTCACAGCGTTTTTCAACCGCACTTTGGCTTGGGATGCGACCCAATTGCATTGCAAGATTAATCTTGTAATGCTCCGCTATTAAACATTGGCAAGCCCATGGTTTTTAGGCTGTCGCGATAGATTCCCAGTAAATCTTTTTCACTCACTTTTTGTAACTCGTCCAACGGCTTATCCAGCGCCGCGACGGTTTCGATTTTGATACCCTGCGGGCCGGATTCCAAGACGGCGATTTCAAATAACGCTCGACCGCGTCGCACATGGCTACCGGAGCTGATAAGCACCGCCTGTTTGATGTGGTGTTTCGCCAAGGCATAACGGGAGAACAGGGCGTTTTCCACAGTGGAACGGGCGTAATTGTCGGCATAAATACGTTTGGCGTCGATGCCTTTGTCAATCAGCCATTGCTTCATTAACGCGCCTTCCGTTTGGTTATTTTGCGGTACACCACCGGTGACGATGATCAAGGCGTCCGGGTTTTGCTTGGCGATTTCCAAGGTTTTTTCCAAACGTTGAATCAAAATGTCGTGCATGCTACCGTCCGGATTTAACGCGTAACCCAAGGTGATAATGGCGGAATCCGCCGGCAGTTTATGTTCTAACTTATCGCTAATCGGCTGACTTGCGGCGTTATCAATAATTTTAAACACATCCTCCAATTCTGCCGCTTTTTGCGGTGCCAGCGCTTTTAAACGGGCGAAATATTTATCAGACTCCCCTTGGTTTTGTTTAAAACGGTTCCACGCGGTTAAATAAATATGCGCTTTCACATCATCGGGCGCCACTGTGAGCACTTTTTGATAAAGCGCAATGGCTTTGTCCGTGTTGCCGTTGTAAATATTGGCGTTTGCCGCGCCGAACAGAAAATCAACGCGATACGGCTCCAGTTCATAGGCTTCCAATAAAATGGCGGCGATACGTTCCATGTTGCTCGGCAACTTCGCCGTGAAGCCTGCATTGGATACCCGGGCCGGGGAGTTTTGAATTTTTACCGCCTGCGCGATTAAATCGTCCACCACCTGACGTTGGGTGAGCAACTGTTGATAATTAACTTGGGGTTCCAACACCTCTATGGGGTGCGTATTTGCCGTGGCGTTAAACGCTAACGCGGAAAGCATGGCAAGCAGGGAAATTTTTAAGGTTTTCTTCATCCTATTCTCCTTGGATTGTTGTTTATAGTGTATTGCAATGAGATTTTAAAACTGCGATCAGGATCACATTTTTGGCTTTTTTTGTTTAAAAAAACGCCATGAATATCATGGCGTTTGGATTGATTTTTTATTAAAAGGCATAGCGTAACTGCGCATTCACACCATTGGATTGGGTATCACGATTGTATGCACCTTGATAACCCACTTTTACACTCAATGCCGGGGTAATATTCGCTTCAAGCGCCACACCTGTGGTGACTAAATGAGTGAGTTTTTTACCATAAAGCACGGCTTCTGCATTATCGTTAACCACCATGGTAGCTTGTGGGGCACGATCATGATGGAAACGATGATAAGCTACGTCGCCTTGTAAACTCAAGGACACGCCACCTAAACTAAACGGAATGCTTGGACGCAAGCCCATAGAAGTCACAAGCAGATTGCGTTTATTCTCTTTCACGCGAATTTCACCTTCTGTGAAACCATCGGTTTTAATATGCAGATAACTTACGCCGGCATAAGGCTCAAGGGCAAAATGTTCGCTTTGCACCGCGTTATACGCCAATTCTGCAAACACATCTGCCGTTTTACTATGGGTTTTATGTTGATTAGCAACGGCAAGGCGTTTTTCCTCTTTGCCCCAAGAATGAATGAGTCCGCCTTTCACGTTGAGATTTTCGGTGAGGGCATAATCGCCGTACACGCCTAAATGCAATGCGCGATCTTTAGAAGTGCGGTCATTTTTGTGGGTGTTTTTTGTTGCGCCGAAAAACACGCCAAGGTTGGCGTTATCCGTCACGGCTGTATCTACACCCAAAAGTTGATTATAACTGCGGGTGCTTAATCCATCGGTACTTAAATGGTGATAAGTGCCACTCGTCCAAAGCTGAGTGCTTTGATTAAGTTTTGCTTTCACGCCTGCCGGTTGAGCAAGTTGTTGACGCAACATAAAATTGTTCACCAAATTATGTTGTTGCGCGGCAAGATCCGAATCGTAACTCAAACGATTAAGTTGATCATAAGCATTGGCTTGATTGGATAAAATTAAGCCCTGATAAATCGCACTTCTGCTTGAGTTTTCAATCGCGCTCAATAATGCCGCTTCGTTATCGTTACGCGCAGTCTCTGCCATCGCTTGTTTTTCAAAGGTATTGGCTTCCGTTGTTTTACTGAAGAAAGCGTAATTATCCGTTAATGTTTTACTTAATGATGACAACAATGCGCCATTATCAAATACGATGCTGACATTATTCACACCATCATTGAGTAAATATTTACCGCCTTGATGAATTGTTGCCGTTACCGTTTGTGGTAGTGAAGTAATCGTGTCTGTCACAAAGCCGTTTTTACCCGGTTTTGTCACGGCGGCCTTAGGCAACATTTCTAATGCTCCGCCTTGATTGACTACCACTTCTTTTGAGGAAGCAAGCGATTGATTCAACGCGGAAAGCTGTCCTTCGTTGACAGTGACTGTGCCGGTAAATGTATTGGTTCCGGTTAACGTTAAGGTGCCCGTGCCATTTTTTACCAAAGTGCCTTCGTAGCCTTGTGCAACACGTTGGTTACGTGCAGTTTCACGATCTAAGCCCACTTGGTATTCCGCTTTTTCTTCAGCGGTGGCACCGGCTCTATCCTGCATTGCAGCTTGTAAAATTGGTTTACGTGCCGCCCATTCTTTCGCTTCTTGCTCATCTTCCACTTTGCGGGCTTTAATGGCTTTATCGCTGATATCGTTAGACCAAACGTCATCTTGATTGAGGGAAACGTTAAATTCACCGAGGAATTGTCCCGGTCCGAACATCGCTTTGCCTAAATCAAGAATACCCCAACCCCACACTTTGCTTGGTACGCCAAGTTCTGATTCCCAACGTTCTAATTTTTGTCCTTCAATGCCTTTGCGCATGGTGGTTTGGCGCGCGGTGGTGAGCATGACATCACGGGCTTGATCCGTCGTCATATAAGGATAACGGGAGAAAATCACGCCTAATGCGCCGCTGACGTGTGGCGCTGCCATGGAGGTGCCGCCGGCGGAGCGATACATTGCCTGCCCGTAAGTTTGATCGTTTTGCAGTTCAACATAAGCGGAATAAATGTTTTCTGCCGGCGCGGCAATCGTCCACCATTTTGAATGCCCGGCAAGGTTGAATTCTTGTATGTCCGAGGCGGCTTTATTATCGTAAACGTCGCGACTGGAATCGTTTGGATAGCCTTCACCCCCAGCCTGACCGGTGACATTCACCCAATATTTTTCCGCATCCGGTCTGAAATAAGGCAACATGGCGCGGGTAAAAGATTCCGCCATCATGCTACGATTTCCCGCTGTGAAAACCTGAATCACCTGTTTATTTTTCGCGACTTCATACGCCGCATCTACAAAATTTTTCTCGCTGCCGGTGACGAATTGGTAGTAGGCTTTTTTGGCTTCCGTTAAATCTTTTAAATAAATGTGGGCGCTTGGATCGTTAATCGGGTCTGGGGCTTTTGCCACATCATAATATTCCACACCATATTCGGGCACATCGCGCCATTCATATTTTGCTTTATAACCTAAGGCGCCGTTAAAGGAAGAATTTACTCTGCGGTTTGAGCCCCAGCTGTTATTAATTACTTTCGCCCCTGCATCAGCAAGCGCGGTGTAACCTTTCAAAAAGAATTGATAATCTTGGTTCGGGCCGTAAGTCATGTTGTCGTTGCCGCCCGTATTTGCCGAATATAAATTGGATTCGAACGCCACGCCGTGCATTTCGCTACCGTCACGACTTGCCGCCATGGTGCCGCCGACGTGTGTACCATGGGCGTCATTGGTAAATTTATGCCACGCGCCGTCAATATCAAAGGTTTTGCCTTTCTTGAAATTGCCGTTGTCGGTTTTGTCAAAATTCCGTTTGCCGTCTTTCACCGGTGCGTTTTTGTTAATCGGTCCGTTACCATAAGCTGCATCGGGATAGCGCATTCCATCCTTATCGTAAGTGCCAGTGGTTTTGACAACATGAATACGCCCGTCCTGAAATTCAGGATGGCTTAATAATACGCCGGAATCCATTACACCGATGTTCACGCCTTTGCCGGTAAAGCCCATCGCATAAGCGGTGGAGGCATTCATGGAAGTCAGCCCCCAGTCTTTTTGATATTCGGCACTTTCCCAGCTTTTTATGTTACCTAACTGCCCGGCTTCGGTGTAAGCGAATGCGCTACCGGCATAAATACTGACAAAAAGCGCAACTGCGGTTTTTCGGAGGGGGATAAGATGTTCCATTTTTCGTTCCTTCTAAAAATAGGTTATTGACGGTATCTTCGGATGAATTTGCGTTATTTCACCAACATCTTCGGCACGTCGCCAAAGCCTGCCGGCAAGGGTTGGTTGGAAATCAGCAGATCAAATTGCGCCAGTTCGCCGATGTAGGCTTGTTGGACTTTGTGCACTTTGTGGTGATCAAAAACCAAAATGGCTTGTTGGGTTTTTGCTATGGCTTTTTGTTTCACTTTTGCTTCCTCCACGCTAAAGCAGGTTACGCCTTGCTTCACATCCACGCCGGCGGCGGAAATAAAGGCTTTGGTGGTGCAAATGGCATCCAGTTCGCTGTGTAATTGCACGGAGGTCAGGAAAGAATTATGGCGCGAATAATGCCCGCCGCACAGAATTACTTCGCAGTGCGGCTTATCTTGCAACGCCAGAAAACTATTTATGGAGCAACAAAGTGCGGTGAATTTTGTTTGCGGATCGATTTGCGAAATGATAAACGGAATGGTGGTGCCACAATCGAAAAACACCGTGTCGCCGTCCTTGATGAGGTTGGCGGCAAGTTTGCCGAGCCACATTTTTTCCGTAATGTGGCGCGCCTGTTGGTCAAAAATCTGATAATTGTTTCCGCTTTTTTGCGGATTCATCACAATATAACCACCCAGCAACACCACATTGCCGCCGTCGGAACTCAAATCCCGCCGTAAGGTCATTTCCGATACATCCAACATTTGTGCCGCATCGCGCAGATGGATTTTGTCCATTTGCTTGAGCAAAAATTCCAGTTTTTGCACCCGTGAAGTTTGTTTTTTCTCCATATACTTTCCTAACACATTGATTAATAAGTGCTATCGGAATCTTGCAAGCCGTGGATAATGGCAATGCCTGCACTCGCGCCGATACGGGTGGCGCCCGCGTCAATCATGGCTAAGGCGGTTTGCGTATCGCGAATGCCGCCGGAGGCTTTCACGCCGATGTCGCCTACAGTGCGTTTCATCAATGCCACATCTTCCACGGTGGCACCTCCCTTATTGAAGCCGGTGGAGGTTTTCACAAACGCCACATTCAACGCTTTGCAGATTTCGCAGGCGTGCACAATTTCTTCTTTGCTCAGCAAACAGGTTTCCAAAATGACTTTTAACGGCGTGCCGTTGCAGGCGGCAAGTACGCCTTGAACGTCCTCTTTCACCGCCTGCCATTTGCCGGATTTAATCCAGCCTACGTTAATCACCATATCGATTTCATTGGCACCGGCGGCAATAGCTTCTTTCGCTTCAAAGGCTTTCACGGAAGTTAAATTCGCCCCCAAAGGGAACCCCACCACCGTGCAGATTTTTACATCGGAACCGGCAAGTTTTTGTTTTGCCAACGGAATATGGCAGGAATTGATACAAACGGAAAAGAAATGATGTTCAAGGGCTTCGTCACACAGCTTCAAAATATCCGCTTCGGTTTTCTCGGCAGTGAGGGCGGTGTGGTCAATATAGCGTGCGATTTGTTTTGCGTTCATCGATAACTCCTTATTGCAACAAATAGTGAAGGAATTATAACGAAAATAATTTTTAGGAACGTGATCTGTTTAACATTTTTGAGGTTTTCTATTGGGCGACGTGGTTTTTGTGAGATTTGTAACATTGCGGGGCGAAAAAGTGCGGTGGTTTTTTAGGGCGTTTTAGTAGGGTGGGATTTATCCCACCATTTTATTAATTTATGTTGAGCGGTGGGATAAATCCTATGATAGCGCCAGCGTCTACGCTGGTGCTTTTGGGTCCAAGCGTGGACGCTTGAACCATCGTAGGGGTGGACGCCGGCGCTATCATAGGTAAAACGGGAGAAAAAAGTGCGGTCGAAAAAACACTTAAATTTTTAACCGCACTTTTGGCTTAAAACGTTGCCGTTAAGCCCAGCTTCACGGTTCTGCCCGGGCCCGGCATGGAGGAGCGGGTCATTGGGTCGAGGTAGTAGCGATCCGTTAAATTGGTGACGGAAAGGGTGGCGGCGAAGTTGTCGTTGAATTTGTAATTCATGTACGCATCCACCAAGAATACCGGCTGCCAGCGCGGGTTGTTATTGTCGTTGGCGAACCAGCCCGCATCACGCAAGGATTTGTTGCGGGTTTCTTTCACATTGGTGTGATACACCATGCGCGTGCCGATTTCCAACCGTTCTTCCAAGAAGCGCAAGCCGAGGTTGGAGGTAATGCTGTATTTCGGCAAAATGGTATTTTTTAAATAACCATTTTCGTTGCCGCCGTTCACGCATTCGGGAAGCGGTTCAAATGCATGCAAATCACCAATGTTGCCAACATCCCGAATTGCCGAGCTTTTATCGCAGAATTTATTTTTGATGTTGTAGCTAATGCCGAAATCGGCGAAGAATCTGCCTTGGTCGTAGCGGGCGGAAAATTCCACCCCTTCCAGAATCCGCTTGTCGAACTGTTTCATTTCATAGGTGATGTCACGATCGAAAATGTTACGGGTGGTGTTTTTATACCAATTTATCCGAATATCGGCGCGCCGCAGGCTCGGGAAGAAGCCGCGCAAATCATGCACATAGCCCACTTCGATGTTTTTGCTGTGTTCCGGTTTGCGTTTGTAAAGGGGCGTGAGAATATCAATAGAATAGCCGATGGTGTCTTCAAAAATGCTTGGCATGCGCTTGGTTTCGTCATAACGTACATACACGCGGGCGTTGTCGGTAAGAAAAACGGTGGCGCTAAAAGAAGGCGCCCACGCATGATCTTTGCGTTCCGCTTTTTTCATTTGCTCCCATTGCGCTTTGGTGATGGGGATCACCTCCGGACGGTTGGTAAAATTCAGATCCATTTGATAAATAAAATTAGAACCGGGCTTGTCCAGAATAATCCCTTTTTTGGTCAGCATTTCTTGGGTAATGCGTCCGTCGGTAAGGGGGAAGGTTTCCGCCGGGAAGTTGCCGTATTCATCCCGTTCCCAATAAATGGTTTGATCATGTTCCGTTTCATAGAAATCATCTCCGAAAGCGAATTTGAGCAATATCTCTTCTTCTTCCGGAGTCAGGGTCGGCATACGTTCCTCAATATAGGTTTCACGTCTATTATTCCATGCATCATATTTTGCCCCATTATCTTCGGTAATATCCGGTGGTGGATTATTTTCCTCAAATGCAGAATTAAGTTTATCACGCATACCCTGTTTTTCGATTGCACTAACATAGAGGCGATTTGTTTCCGGATCGACTTGTTTGTACTTTCTGATTCTAAAAGGAATGCGCCCGTGAGTCGTCACGTCTTCCATGTTCATGCCGGCGATTTTTTCCTGCAAACCGCGATCTTTGGATTTGTAATGAGTATATTTCATGCCGGCGGTGAGCAACAACCAATCCGTCGGGGCATATTCAAATTTAAAACCGGCGGTGAACTCGTTGCGTTTGCCTTTGCGATTGCCCGAACGGGCGGAATTGGACATCCGACAAATCCCTTGGTGATCACTATCAACGCATGAGAACGTGCCGGTTTCCGTCGTATCGGTTGTCTGGTCGTCATAGCCATAAGCATTAATGGAAGACACTTTATATTTGTCCCAAAGTTCATACACGTTGGTGCTGTCTAAGGTTTCGCGCCGATAGTTCGCCATCACGCTTAAGCGCAATTTCGGCGTGAGATCCATGGCGTTGCTGAAGGTAATGCCCATGTGATTATCACGGGCAAATTGCACCTGCGCAGGTTGGGTGTTAAAAATGCCGTCGATGTTTTTAAATTGCGGGTTTTTCATGTAGGCTTCGACTTTCGGGTTATAAAGGTCATAAAGTCTTTGTAAAACCCGTTCTTTTTCCACCGGATCTTGAATTTCACTTAGCTCATACGCCTTCGTCTCGCCTACTTCTGCCGCCAGTTCATTGCGGCTCTCTACAGTAAAGACGGAAAGGTTCCCGTCACTGAACAAAATATCGCCGGGCGAACCGCCGGAGGTGTTGGTTGCCGTGGTGTTTCTCACCGCCCAAGCGCCCACTTTCAAATCGACCCATTTGTTATCGGGCGGGTTGTAAGAAAATTCCACGCTACCGGTTTTTTGCTTCACATCGGCAAGCGGCCATTCCGCCACTGTCTTGTTGGTGGAAAAGTTATATCCCAAGCGGGAAGGCATAATGTCGCCGTAATTGATTTTGGTGTCGCGGAAATTGGCGGAAAGAGAGGTGTGTTTGTTGAAATGCAATTTTCCTTTCCACAACCAAGAACGGCTTTCATACGAGGTGTTCGGCACTTCTTCGCCCGGTTTATAAATCAGCGCAATTTTCGGTACATACGGGTCGTCGGAATTGAGTTCGGCAACGGCCTTCGCGGTTTCTTCGGTTAATCCTTGCCCGTATTTCTTGCCACCTTTGTTGCCGGCAAAATAATTGCCCTTGGAACGATAAGCATAGGCGCCCAAGATTTCATAATTATCGTCTTTTGCCGCTAAGGCCAAGCGCACGGCGTTATCTTTTAACGGCTTATTGCGCCCGCGCTGGCGCGGCACCACGCGGTCGTCATCTTTATAATACACCGCCCATTCGTTCCATTGGGCGCTGCCGTCCGACGCCACCAGCCGATAATCCTGCCCGATAGGCACGCCCTGATAAGGACGGGCTTTAATGGAGTTATTCGCGGTTTCGGTTTTTAGCTCAATGCCCCATTTTTTGCCGGGTTTGATGATGTCGTCGGGATTTAAGGTCGTCATACGAATCGTACCTGCCGCGCCGGAGCGCAAAGTGCGGTCTAAATTCGGGCCTTTTTCCACGTTCACCGAACTGACTAAAAATGGGTCTAGATAGTTGCGGTTATTCACCCCGGCATAACCGCGCCAAATGGTAATGGATTGCTCGGTGTCATCTACCACGACCGGAATTCGCCCTTGACCCCAAGAGCTGCGAATAATCGGGTCAATCGCCCCGCCGTTACGCGCATCGCCGCTATACACGCCGGTCACGCCGCTTAATAAATCGGCAACCGACTGGTTGTGGAACGTTTCAATTTCCTTTTTGCTTTTGTATTCCGTGCTGTTGTTTTTGCTGTAAACCTCGTCCTTGCCGGCAATGGCCTTATTCTCGGCGGTGGCGTTCACGTTGATGGTCTCTAATGTGGCGGAATCACCGTCTTGATCGGCAAGTGCCGAGAAAGACAAGCCCAGCAACGTGAACATGAGTAGGGTGGCGAGGGAACGGGGTGGGGTATTAGTTGAACATATCATGCTTTCCTCCATGAAATAAAATAAGAACGTTTCTCATTCTAGAGAGTGAAAAGCAAGATTTGTAAAATTTATGTAAAAAATGAAACCTGGATCACAAAATTTTGTATGAAAATTCACCTATCATGTCTCACATACACATCAAATCGGTGATTTTTGGTTTCGCGGGAAAAGTGCGGTGGTTTTTGGGCGAGAAAATCGGCGTAGTCGGGGCGTTTCACCACCACGCGTTGGTGGGCGAGTTGTAGGGCGGGGGCGAGCAGTTCGTCGGCGTCTAAATCGGTGCCGACCAAGTGTTGAAAGACGCGCATTTCTTTTTTCACCAAGGCGCTTTTGGCTTTGTGCGGATACATGGGGTCGAGATACACCACGTCGGCGAAATCCGTTTCGGGGTTGAGTTGATTGATGTGTTGATAAGGCAACAGTTGCATATTGCGTTGCATCCACGCGCCGATTTCCTCATCGGCGTAAGCGCGTTGCAAACCGTCCTGTAACAGCAGGCGAACGACGGGGTGGCGTTCAACCAATTTCACTTGGCAACCGAGTGCCGCCAAGACAAACGCATCGCGCCCCAAACCTGCCGTGGCGTCAATGACTGTGGGTACATTCTCCTGTTTCACGCCGACTGCTTTTGCCACCGCTTCACCGCGTCCACCGCCGAATTTGCGTCGGTGCGCCATCACGCCGCCCACAAAATCCACAAACACCGCGCCCAGTTTGGGTTCGTCCAATTTGCGTAATTCTAACCGTTCCATGCCGTCCGCATCCGTCCACACCAGCGCCAACGGGCTGTTCGGATCGTGCGTTAAGCCGGCTTCGGCAAAAAGTGCGGTCGATTTTTGCGGTGTTTTTGTTTCGCAGAGAAGTTGGATGTTCATGTTTTGCCTTTGATTATTAAAAACTTCCCCTCGCCCGTTTACGGGACAAATGCTTGCATTTGAACGTTGGCTTTGCCAACGGCCCCGCAGGGGGGAGCGAAGCGAATATTGGGTGGAGAAAATCCAAGGGATTTTCGGAGGGAGAGGGGAAAAACACCGGAAAAAGTTACCGCACTTTCCCCCCTCTCTCTGACTTCAAGTGCTGAACGCACTTTTCGTCGTTCTCTCTCCCGCAAGCGGGCGAGAGGAAGAGAATTTAGCCTGTTTTCATGATTTCCTCACCAACCAAACGCCCGACTCCATGTGTTCCGTATAAGGAAACTGATCGAACAGCGCGGCTTTTTCAATGCGGTGGGTTCGGCTCAACGTTTGCAGGTTGTCGCATAGGGTGTGCGGGTTGCAGGAAATGTACAGAATGCGTTCGTATTGCTGCACCAGTTTGAGGGTTTCGTCGTCCAAGCCGGCGCGTGGCGGATCGACGAAAATCGTGTTGCATTGGTAAGATGTCAAATCAATGCCTTTGAGACGATTAAATTCGCGCACGCCTTGCATGGCTTGGGTGAATTCTTCGGCGGACATGCGGATAATCTGTAAATTGTCCACGTTGTTGGCGGCGATGTTAAATTGCGCCGCCGCCACGGACGGTTTGGCGACTTCCGTGGCGAGGACTTTGCGGAAATTCTGCGCCAAGGCGACGGAAAAATTGCCGTTGCCGCAGTAGAGCTCCAGTAAATCGCCACGGCTGTTGCAGGTGCAATCCACCGCCCATTCCAGCATTTTGCCATTCACCGCCGCGTTGGGCTGGGTGAAGCTGTTTTCCACTTGGCGATAAATGTAATTTCTGCCGTGTACGCGCAGGATTTCATCGACATAGTCTTGTTCTAAGCAGATTTTCTGTTTGCTGGCGCGTCCGATGATTTGCACGTTAAAGCCTTGTTGTTGCAACTGTGAGCGCAAATCTTGCGCGGCGGCTTGCCAGTTGTCGTCTAAGGTTTTGTGATACAGCAAGCTGACGATAATCTGTTGGCTTTGGGTGCTGAGGTAATCGATTTGGAATAGTTTGTGGTGCAACACCGGCGGTTTCAGCAGCGGCAACAACGCCGTCATCATGCGGTTAATGAGTTCGCTTGCAATGGGGAATTGATCCACCCGATAACGTTGCTTGCTTTGTTGGTTGAACATGATGTGATAGAAATCATCGCCCTCGTGCCAAATACGAAATTCTGCCCGCATGCGGAAATGCTGTGTAGGCGAGGGAAAAACCTGTAATTCAGGGGCGTGAAACGGCGATAAAAGTGCGGTCAGTTTTTGCTGCTTTTCCGCAAGCAGTTCGGGGTAGCGTTCAACGGGTAAATTCAACATAGAAATCATTGGGTTGTCGGTAAAACAAAAGGCTCGGAATCCCAAGCCTTCTGATTGTTATGTAAGCGATTTAGTCTGCCGAGTAGTCGTCCAGATTGTCCACACCGACCACGCCGGATAAGGTGTAAAGACGTTTGTTGGTGGAGATGCGGCTGCGATATTTATGCCAGGTTTTCTCGAAGAAAGTTTCCGCTTCACGTTCACCGCGACAGAAAGCCACAAAGTCTTTTTCTTCTTTGGTTGTCGGTTTGCGCTCGCCGGCATCCAGCGCACGGAATGCTTGTCCGTATTGCTCTAAAGCCTGTGCTTCTTTAATGGTGTAATCGCCGTGGCGGGCAAAACCGCGCGGGTAATTTTTATCGTCGAAAAAACGACGGGTGACGCTAAAACTCTCAGCCATATAATCCTCTAACATACTGTTCAAAAATAAAATCGGCAGGCATTAAACCAATTTTTGTTTATTTTTGCAATAAACCTTTTACGGTTTCCACATATTCGGTGACGAAACCATTTTCGTTATGCGCCAAACCTTCCATGTTCACGCGGTATTTGCCGTTCACATAGAAATCCGGCACGCCGCGAATTTGGTATTTTTCCACCAAATTTTGTTGTTTGGTAACCAAACCGTTCACCGCAAAGCTGTTGATGCCGCCGTCAAATTGCTCGGCAGAGATGCCGTTATCAATAAAGATTTGACGGATGTCATCCATGGAACGTAGCGCATTGTTTTGCGCGGCTTTAAATAATGGCATTCTGACTTTATCTTCCGCCTTAATCGCCATTGCCAACGCCCAAGCGCGGGTCAAATTTTCCGATTGGCGACCTAAGAAATCCACATGATATTGTTTGAAAGACGTCCCTTCCGGCAAGGCTTCGGCAATTTTTTGCGGAATCTGATATTGCGCTTCAAACGAGTAACAATGCGGGCAATAGAAAGAGAAGAATTCCATCACTTCCGGTTGGGCGGTACGTTGTTGACCTTCTACCACAACGTATTGTTTATTTTCGACTAAATCCAGCGCTTGTGCGGAAAGGGAAAAGGTGGCGGCAAGGGCTAAAAATAACCATTTCTTCATTTGTGATCCTTAATATAACTACTTGATAATTCCACGCGCTTTTAATAACGCGGTTTTAAAGTCTTCTTCGTAATCTTTTTTAATGCCGGGAATCGGCTCGAATTTGTCTTTTCCCGCCATTTTCAGGTGATAAATAATCACTTCGTCGGGCAATTCGGTTAACGCTTTATCAAATCCCGCTTCGTCGGCGATTTTTTGTAAAATCTGCATTAAAGATAAATCGGAGTCTTTAGACCAGTAAGGTTGTAAAAGTTCCAACACTTCATTCAGGCGATGACATTTCATACGCTTTTCCTTATGATTAAAAAAATAAACGGGCGAGATCATACTTGAATTACTTCGAGAAGAAAACACAACGGCGGCAGAAAACATGACAATTTCAATCAGCGCGGTGATTTTGGCCGGCGGGCGGGCAACACGCATGGGCGGCGAGGACAAAGGCTTGCAGTTATTGCATGGCAAACCGCTGTTTCAATATATTTATGACCGCCTGCATACGCAGGTGGAACAGGTTTCCGTCAATGCCAACCGCAATCAGGGAATTTATGCCGCCTCCGGCTTGCCGGTGTTCGGCGATAACATTGAGGGCTTTCAAGGCCCGTTAAGCGGGATTTTAACGGCGTTGGAACGATCCGACACAGATTTTGTCTTATTTGTACCCTGTGATAGCCCGTTCTTCCCCGATAATTTGTTGGAAAAGCTTAAAAGTGCGGTCATTTTTCACGGCGTTTCGATGGCTTACGCTCACGACGGCGAACGGGAGCACCCGACGTTTTGCCTGATGGCGCGCAGTCTGAAAGACAAACTTGCCGCCTATTTGGCGTCGGGCGAACGTAAAATGCTGCATTTTATGCGCCAAAACGGTGCCGTTGGCGTGGATTTCTCGGAAAATAAGCAGGCATTTGCCAACATTAACACCTTAGCGGATCTGCGCCGATTTAACGGACAATAAGAACTATTCTTCGCTATTTATTGCGAAACGGGGCGTAAGCAGTATAATGGCTGCCACGCTTGAGTTCACTTAATGTTATTTGATCTAAATTCAAGGATTTTTATGTTAAAAAAACTTTCCGTTCTTTTTTTAGCCTCCCTGTTGAGCGCCTGTTCCCTTTCTTCTTATGTGCCTTTTATGGGCGACAAAAAAACCGTCATTAACTTAGACGAAGACAAAATCGATCAAAAATCCTATGCCACCGCTTATGAAGCCACCGTGGAAACTTTCCGTGATCGTGTTCATGACAACTACAATGTCAACTCCTTTGCCAGCGGCGCAAAAGACTGGTACCTAGGCAGAATCCTCATTCCGATCGAGCAAATCAAAGAAAAACTTTACAGCCCGCAAGGTCAGGATTCCGATGTGTACGCTTATTACAGCGGGGTAATTCACGCGGAAGCGTTGCAAACCAATTTTGCCAAACTGAATCCGGATTGCTGGAGCCAAATTGATACGCCGAGTGTCACCCAGGGCATTTATGATGCCATGTTAGATTTGCAGAAAGGCAAAGTGCGGTCAGAAAATGATGAATATATCGTGCAGGGTTCCGAGCAGCTGCTCAAACTTTGCACCGGGAAATAAATGAAAAACTGTCGGTTTTTACCGGCAGTTTTTTGTATTTTTAACCTCAGGCTGAAAGGTTTTTGCGTTATTCAGCACCTTATTTATCCCTCGTAGAGACAAGGAGACAGAATGTTTAATTTACCTGAAAGTAACATTCATTTGGCGGCGAGCGCCGAGAATAAGCAGCAAGCCATTGAATTGGCGGCAAATGCGCTTGAACAGGCGGGTTATGTGGAAAGCGGTTACCTGCAAGGCATGTTAGGACGCGAACAACAAACCTCGACATTTTTGGGTAACGGCATCGCCATTCCGCACGGCACATTGGAAACACGCGGCATGGTGAAAAATACCGGCGTGCAAATTTTCCAATTTCCGCAAGGCATTGAATGGGGCGAAGGCAACATCGCTTATGTGGTCATCGGCATTGCCGCGCGCTCCGACGAACATTTGGCGTTATTGCGCCAGCTTACCCACGTTTTGGGCGACGAAGACACCGCCGCCAAACTGGCTACGCTCACCGATGTAAAAAAATTCCGCGCCATTTTAATGGGCGAAGCGGAGGAATTGAACGTTACCGCCGACAATATCAGTTTAGATGTGGACACGTCCAGCTTATTGACCTTAATCGCTATTAACGCGGGCAAATTAGAACAACAAAGTGCGGTCAATAATCAGTACGTTTCCGAAGTCATCTCCAATCCGGCATTGCCGTTGACGCAAGGTTTGTGGGTCACTGATGCGGCAGTGGGCAATCAAAAGAACGCCATCGCCTTCAGCCGCGCCAAACAGGCATTCAACTTGAATAATAAAGCCGTACATGGCGTTGTCACCGTGGCGTATGCCAACGATCAAATTAACGACGCGTTGACCCGTTTATTGGACGCGAAAGTACAACAAACCTTGTTAAACGGCGACAGCGCACAAATCGTAGCGGCATTAAACGGTGCGCCGGTTCCGGAAGCGGCGACTGCGCCGACACAAACTGAAGCGAGTGCACCTGTGGCGGGCGGCAGTGTGGTGGGGACGTTTACCATTCGTAACGAACACGGTTTACACGCCCGTCCGAGCGCCATTTTAGTCAACGAAGTGAAAAAATTCGGCGCAAAAATTAATGTAGAAAACCTGACACGCGGTAGCGCACCGGTGAGCGCCAAGAGCCTGATGAAAATCGTGGCGTTGGGCGTAACTCAAGGTCATCGTTTACGTTTTGTGGCGGAAGGCGATGACGCGCAAGCCGCGATCGAAGCCATCGGCAAAGTAATTGCCGCCGGTCTTGGCGAAGGTGTTTCCGCCGTGCCGCCAAGCGAACCGGATACCATCGAAGTGGTGGGACAACCCGCACCGGCAGCCGCCGCGCCAAGCAGTGAAAGTGCGGTGGAAAATCCGAATGAATCTGTGGAAGGCATTTTTGAAGTGAAAAACGAACATGGATTACATGCCCGCCCGGCAGCGATTTTGGTTAACGAAGTGAAAAAATATAACGCCAATGTGGCGGTGCAAAATCTGACCCGCGAGTCACAATTGGTCAGCGCGAAAAGCCTGATGAAGGTGGTGGCGTTAGGTGTCGTGAAAGGGCATCGTTTACGTTTTGTTGCGACGGGTGAACAGGCGCAACAAGCTATCGACGGCATCGGTGCGGCGATTAACGCAGGATTAGGGGAATAATTATGGCAAAAGTAGCAACCATCACCTTAAACGCCGCCTATGATTTGGTCGGGCGTTTAAAACGTATCGAATTGGGCGAAGTCAACACCGTGGAAACCCTCGGTTTATTCCCGGCGGGCAAAGGCATTAACGTGGCGAAAGTGTTAAACGATTTGGGCGTGGATGTCACCGTGGGCGGTTTTCTTGGCGAAGACAACCAAGGCGATTTCAAAACCCTGTTCGATAAACTGGGGCTTCAAGACAAATTCCAGCGCGTGCCGGGCAAAACCCGTATTAACGTGAAAATCACCGAAACGGAAGCGGACGTAACGGATTTGAATTTCTTAGGCTATGAAATCAGCGAAAGCGCTTGGCAACAATTCGTGGCGGATTCTCTGGCTTACTGCAAAGCCTTCGACATCGTCGCCGTATGCGGCAGCTTGCCTCGCGGCGTAACGCCGGAATTATTCGCGCACTGGTTAACACAGCTACATCAAGCGGGCGTGAAAGTGGTGCTGGATAGCAGCAACGCGGCATTGACCGCCGGTTTAACCGCGCAACCTTGGTTGGTGAAACCAAATCATCGCGAACTGGAAGCTTGGATTGGTCACGCGTTGCCGACCTTGGACGACATCGTTGCGGCGGCGAAAAAACTGAAAGCGCAAGGCATCGTCAACGTGATTATTTCCATGGGCGCCAACGGTTCATTATGGTTGAGCGATTCCGCCATCGTGCAGGCGCAGCCGCCGAAATGTGAAAATGTGGTGAGCACCGTGGGCGCGGGCGATTCCATGGTCGCGGGCTTGATTTACGGCTTAATTAACGGGCTTTCACAACAGGAAACCTTGGCTTTCGCCAGTGCCGTGTCGGCTTTCGCCGTATCGCAAAGTAACGTGGGCATTTCTGACCGCACGCTACTCGAGCCGATTTTAAACAATGTCAAAATCACTGTCATTGAGGGATAATTTTATGCATATTTATTTCACTCCATCCGCCAATTTCGGCAACGCAAAAGCCTTTTTACTGCGCCAAATGTTCAGCGCGGCGGCGACCCAACATCAAATCGTGGATAACGCCGAGGCGGCAGAGCTAGTGATCGTGCTAGGCGATCAGCTGCCGAACAATGCTAAATTCAATGGTAAGAAAGTGTTTTTGGCAAATATCGACGAACACTTTAACGCCCCTGAAACGCTGTTAGAAACCGCCGTTGCACAAGCGCAGGATTATGTTCAGCCGACAGAAAGTGCGGTCGTTTCTAGCAATAAAATGAAAAACATCGTGGCGGTGACCGCCTGCCCGACAGGCGTGGCGCATACCTTCATGTCCGCCGAAGCCATCGAAACCTACGCTAAACAACAAGGCTGGCAGGTGAAGGTGGAAACCCGCGGGCAAGTGGGCGCCGGCAATGAAATTACGCCGGAAGAAGTGGCGGCGGCAGATTTGGTATTTGTCGCGGCGGATATTGATGTGCCGCTGGATAAATTCAAAGGCAAACTGATGTACCGCACATCCACCGGGCTTGCGTTGAAGAAAACCGCGCAGGAATTTGACAAAGCCTTCAAAGAAGCCAAGGTATATGAAGGCGGCGCTACAGCCGTGAAAGCGGAGGAAAGCGGTGAGAAGAAAGGCGTATACAAACACCTGATGACCGGTGTATCGCATATGTTGCCGTTAGTGGTGGCGGGCGGTTTGCTTATCGCCATTTCCTTCATGTTCGGCATTGAGGCGTTCAAAGACGAAACCATCGCCGGCGGCTTGCCGAAAGCCTTAATGGACATCGGCGGCGGCGCGGCGTTCCACTTAATGATCGCGGTGTTTGCGGGTTATGTGGCGTTTTCTATCGCTGACCGTCCGGGGCTTGCGGTGGGCTTAATCGGCGGTATGCTTGCCACCACGGCGGGTGCCGGGATTTTGGGTGGGATTATCGCCGGTTTCCTTGCCGGTTATGTGGTGAAAGGCTTGAACAACGCCATTAAATTACCGCCAAGTTTGACTTCCTTAAAACCGATTTTGATTTTACCGTTACTCGGCGCGCTCATTGTGGGTCTCGCCATGGTTTACCTCATCAACCCGCCGGTGGCGAAAATCATGACCGCCTTGAGCGACTGGCTGAAATCCATGGGCGATATCAACGCTATGGTGCTCGGCGTGATTATCGGCACCATGATGTGTATCGACATGGGCGGCCCGGTGAACAAAGCGGCTTATACCTTCTCCGTGGGGATGTTGGCATCGCAAGTGCATACGCCGATGGCAGCCGCTATGGCAGCGGGTATGGTACCGCCAATCGGCATGGCAATCGCTACTTGGTTAGCGCGTAACAAATTCACCGCTAACCAACGTGACGCGGGCAAAGCCTCTTTCGTACTCGGTTTGTGCTTCATCTCCGAAGGTGCATTACCGTTCGTGGCGGCAGATCCGCTACGCGTAATTATCAGTAGTGTCCTCGGTGGTGCTACCGCCGGGGCGATTTCCATGAGCTTCGGCATTGCGTTACAAGCGCCGCACGGTGGTTTATTCGTGATTCCGTTCGTTTCCCAACCGCTCATGTACCTCGGCGCTATTGCTATCGGCTCGGTAGTGACCGGCGTGGTTTACGCGATAATCAAACCGAAAGCGGAAGCTTAAAATGTAGGATGGGTTTGCTAACCCATCAGTTCTCTTTTTGATGGCGCGCGTTTCCTAACGCGTGACTTTTTATCAATAGGTTACAGCACACGCTGGGAAGCGTGCGCTATCATGAGTCCACGCAGGTGCTCTTTGATCCAAGCGTGGACGCTTGAACCATCATAAAGACAAAAGTGCGGTGGATTTAAAAAACGCTTTCAAAACCGACCGCACTTTTTATCCTGCAAGGAAAACAATATGCCATTTAGCGAATCCGAAAAACGCGATCTGCTGTCGCAAAAAGGTATCGGCACAACTATCTTAACGCGTTTGGAGGAAATGGGGTTGAATGACGTCAAAATACTGGCTGCCACCAGCCCGGATTTTATTCTCCAACGCGGTGCCGAAATCACCGGCTCTACCTGCTGGCGAAACAGCCCACAAGCCCGAAAAGCCATTGAAACGGCGGTGGATTGGGCAAAAAGCAAGATTTAAAAAGACATATTTGATGGTGCGTATAAGGCACGCGTCAGGAGACGCGCGCCAACTAAATCATCATAAGGTCGAAAGTGCGGTGGATTTAAAAAACGTTTTCAAAACCGACCGCACTTTTTATCCCCAATCCTACCGATTCCTGCTATGATTTTCCCCGTTAATCATCCTTTCTTATTTTTGAGAGCCAATATGAAAAAATCTTTTGTCTTAACCATCAGAATGCAAAGCGGACTTCCAAGTGCAGGAAAAAGATTTCCTACCGCAGCAGGATTTGGAGGTGTTGTATGTGCCGTAACACAATGAGTGAGGAGTAAAAATATGCGCAAGTTCATGGTGATGATCGCAATGTTGTGGAGCCTGTTTAGCTATGCAAAAGAGGACCGTTTTTATCCGCCGCAACCGCCTAAATTAGACTTCCCCATGTATTGGAGCGTGATTGCTTATAATCCGCAAAGCGGTGCTTTTGGCTACGGCGATAATGGTATGTCCAAAGCGGCGGAAAATGCGGCATTGCAGGGATGCGTGCAGGCATCAAACGATGACAACACGCAAGATTGCCGCATTGTGGTTTCCGGCAATCACGCTTGTGTGACACTCGCCGTCGGGCAACAACCTCACATTTATGCCGCCGCGCAAGCCGACTATCGAGACCCGGAAAAAGCGGAACAGAAAGCCTTGCAACAATGTAATGCGCATGGCGGAAATTGTTCTGTGGTGCTTTCCGCCTGCGGTAAATAAAAGGAATCACAATGGCTCAGCTGAATATTGAAAACGCACAATTTCTGTTGCATGAAAAACGCTTGCTAAATCTACCGCACTTTTGTGTGAAGGCGCGGGATTATTGGGTTGTGATGGGCAGCAACGGCAGCGGTAAAACGGCGTTTTCGTTGGCGTTACAGGGGGCGTTGCCGCTTGAGTCGGGCGAGTATCATTGCGATTTTAACGGCATTCGGTTGTTATCTTTTGAACTGCAACAGCGAATTTTGGAACAGACCTTCAAAGACCGCAACAATGACGCGGTGAGCCCCGACGATTTTGGAAAAACCGCGCGACAAACCATTTTGAACGGTAGCGATAAAGCCGCGTTATGTGAATCTTACGCGGCGCAGTTGCATATTACGCCGTTACTGGAGCGTCCGTTTATGTTGCTTTCCACCGGCGAAAGCCGCAAGGTTCTGTTGGCGCAGGCGTTGGTTGCCGAACCGGAATTGTTGATTCTGGATGAACCTTTTGAAGGGTTGGATCATCAATCGGTGCAGGATTGGCAGCAATTGTTACAACAGCTCAATGAAAACATGGCGTTGGTGCTGATCGTAAACCGTTTTTCCGATATTCCGCCTTCCGCCGATCATCTGGCGTTGCTGGATAACAATCAGTTGATTTTACAAGGCGAACGGGCGGAAATTGAAGCGCAAAGCCTGTTCCAACAATTACAGTATGCAGAACAAAACGTTGATGTGCCATTGCCGGAAAGCGCCGCGCCGCCGATAAAATTGGCGCCAAATCAAAATCCTTTTGAGCTAAAAAACGTGACCGTTCGATATGGAGATAAAGTGATTTTGGATAAGTTAAGCTGGACGGTGGCACCAAAGCAACATTGGTGGATTAAAGGCCCGAACGGTGCGGGGAAATCTACGTTATTGTCGGTTATTTGCGGCGATCATCCGCAATCTTACGCCAATCATGTGGTGTTGTTCGGCAGGCAGCGCGGCTCCGGCGAAACCATTTGGGAGATTAAACGTCATATCGGTTATGTAAGCAGTCAGCTGCACATGGATTATCGGGTCAATTGTTCCGCGCTGGAGGTGATTTTGTCGGGCTTTTTCGACAGTATCGGCGTATATCAGTCTGTGCCCGGCGCGTTGCGCATTAAAGCCCTGCAATGGCTGACCCGACTGAACATGGCAAACCTCGCTAATCGCCCGTTTCGTTCCCTTTCCTGGGGGCAACAACGTTTGTTGCTGATTACCCGCGCCATGGTGAAACACCCGCCGATTTTGATTCTGGACGAACCGCTACAAGGCTTGGACGGCATGAACCGCAAACTGGTGAAACATTTCATTGAGCAACTGGTGAACAATAGCGAGACCCAACTGCTCTTCGTTTCTCATCAGGAACAGGACGCACCGAATTGCATTACCCACTTGTTTGAATTTATTCCGCAAGGTGAGGGGTATGTTTACCGCCAAAGTGCGGTGTGATTTTTAATTATTTTTTACGAAGAAACTCATGGACATCGCACTCATCCTCGGCACTAAAATCATTGAACTGACCCTGATCGTATTAATGGGCTACGGTTTGGTGAAGGCGAAATTGCTCAAATCGGAGGACAGCAAACCGTTGTCTATCATCGGCTTGTATATTATCAGCCCGGCAGTGATGATTGAGGCGTTTCAGATTGATTACACGCCGGAAATTCTGGAGGGGTTGATGTTGTCGCTTGGTATGGCGGTGTTTTTGCACGTCATGCTTATCGCTATCGGTGCATTGCTGAAACGAACCTTGAAACTGGATCCTATCGAACACGCCGCCTCCATTTACTCCAATTCGGGTAATCTGATTATTCCCCTTGTGATGGCGTTGTTCGGCAAAGAATGGGTGATTTACGCCACCTGTTTTATCGTCGTGCAAACGTTCTTGTTCTGGACGCACTGCCGCATGATTATTGTCGGCAAAGGCAATCTGACGCTGAAAACCATGCTGACAAATATCAACATCTGGTCCATTATGATCGGCGTGGCGATGTTCGCTTTTCAGATTAAGCTGCCCGCGATGATTAACGGCACCTTGTCTTCTGTGGGAATGTTTATCGGACCGAACGCCATGCTGATTGCCGGCATGCTGATCGCCGCCATCCCGTTGCGTAGCATAGTTTCCTCCAAACGTATTTATTTAGTAACGTTTTTACGTTTGTTGCTGATCCCGCTTTTCCTGCTGGTGGTGATCAAACTTTGCGGCTTCGCCGGTTGGGTGGAAAACGGCGAAACCATCGCCCTGATTAGCTTCCTTGCCACTACCAGCCCCGCCGCTGCGACCGTTACCCAAATGGCGTTGATTTTCGGCAACAACCCGCAAAAAGCCAGTGCCATCTACGGTGTGACGACGCTACTTTGCATGTTCACCATGCCGCTGATTATTGCGTTGTACCAGTTGTGGTAAAAGTGCGGTGGGTTTTTGGCGCGTTTTTTAGAGGAGAGCAACATGACCGATAAAATTTATCTGTACCGCCCGCTACATACGCTGAAGCCCGTTGCCGAGAATATTTGGATTGCCGACGGCGATATAATTCACATGCGTTTCCCGCTTGGTATTCAAATCCCCTTTAGTACGCGTATGACAATCGTACGTTTGCGTGACGGCGGCTTGTGGTGTCATTCGCCCATTACGCCAATGCCGTCGTTATTGGCGGAAATAAATGCGCTGGGTGAAGTCCGTCACCTTGTGTCGCCGAATAAAATTCATTATGCGCATATTGCCGCGTGGAAAAAAATTTATCCGCAGGCGACCGCTTGGGCGAGCGAGGGTGTGCGTGAACGCGCCGTCTCACAACAGATTGACGTAAATTTTGATGCGGATTTAACCGATCACGCCCCGCCACAATGGGCGAAAGATCTGGGGCAGCTTACCTTTAAAGGTAGCTCAGTGATGCAGGAAAGCGTGTTTTTTCATTACGCTACCCGAACGTTGATTGTTGCGGATCTCATCGAAAATTTTGAAACGAAGAAGTTTCACAGTTGTTTTTGGGCACACATTATGCAATTCGCCGGCATTGCCGATCCGGACGGCAAAGCCCCCGTCGATTGGCGCGCGACCTTTAAGGATAAATCCGGTGCCCGCCAATGTTTGGCAACGATGTTGGCATGGCAACCGGAGAAAATCATCCTCGCCCACGGACGTTGTTACGAAAGCAACGGCACGGAAGAATTACGCAGAGCGTTTCGTTGGCTTGAAGAATAAAAAAGTGCGGTGAATTTTGACCGCACTTTTTATCAAATAAAGGGTAACAACGGGTTAAATATACCCGCGTTCCTTCGCCTTCTCCAATAAAAACGTAATCACTACCTGCACCTTTTTCGCTGTGTTGCAGGATTTTGAACCATTACAGTTCAAAAAACATTTTCAAGCCGGTAATTTCTTAATGCTCGGCCCCTATACTGACACAGACAAACATGAAGGTGCGATTTTTGCGGAAACCGAAAGCCGTGAAGAATTACAAAAAATTCTGCAAGAAGATTGCTATTATCCCGATTTAGCAGAATACGAAATTCGTGAATTTGCGCCGAAAATGATCTCGGCGGATATTCAAAAAGCGGTGAAGGCGTAATTTTCTGCATAGGGTAAACAAATTACCCTAGGTTAGGCATAATTTAGCCCCCTTTGAGGCTGTCTAACTTGATACCCAATGGGGTATGACTATTATTAAGGAACAAAAATGATGAAATTTTTCACCACACTTTTACTTCGCCTCTTTTATAAAGCGATATGACAACACTTGCATTTCACAGGTTTTATCAATTGCATTAGGGTTAAACGGGTCGGAAAAGTGCCATTGGGCGATATCTTTTTCCAGGTGGGTGAGATAAATTTCCGTACTGCTATCGTAGCTACATCTGCCCAGATGCAATTTAGGCGAATATTCCGAGATATAACGTAGGCTAACGGCTTGAACTTTTTGTTGTGAATCAGTGAAAAATGCCGTTGGGGCGAAACGGATTCCCTGTTCATCCGATTGGATGATAAGCTGTGGTTCGACCCATTCGGCGGTATTTTCCCAAGTATCGGGCAAGGTTTGTTTTAAATATTCATGCAACCCGTTTTTCCATCGACTTGGATCATCTAATCTACGGTTTTGATAACGGCGATGTTCTGCTTTCAGTGTCATTTGTGGCGTGATGATGTCTCCGCCTTTGACGTCGCAACTTAACAGGGTGAAATCCTCGTAATGCATTGTCGGTTTAGGTTTGCCTGTGCGCAAAAATAAAAATTCCCCTTGGGTTTCGCAGGGCTGTTCGTTTAGTGTGAGCGTGGCAGGCATGGCAGGGGAAGTATCAAGTGCTGCACCTTTATTCGCAAGCGGGTTAATGGCGAGCCGATCGTTATTGATTTGTAGGTAGTTCAAGGTGAAGTCGCCCCATGAAAAATAGGCATGGATTTTTGATGAATCTACTGCCATCGGGTTGAGCGGATCTAGTACATAAGCTATTTTTGCATTTAAGGGCAAGTTTGAAATGCCTTCCAGATAGTTTGTATCCTCCGCCGTGATTGTCCGATAGGAAACCGGCGCGCTCATTAAGGTTTTGCCGTCAGGCTCCGGTGGTGTCGGGTCAACGACAAACTCCAAGTACGCCCAAATGCCTACGGTGATTATCACGGCGGTTGGTACGAGAATCAGACCGGCGTTACGTGCGAAATGCGAGCGTTCGTTTTTGGCTTTATGGCGATTAGCCCATGCTTCCCAACTCCAACCGCAGAGGGCGAGGAGGGCTAAAAACCAGATAGCGGTGATAAGGAGAATGTCCATATTATTTCCGAAAAAAGAAGGTGGTGGCTGAAATGGGTGCACTTTACTGATTTTTATGCATTTTTTCCATGAATATTTCGCATATTTTACAGGCGCAATGATGATTCTTTATTTTTCATATAGAAAAAGAAGTGAAATGACGATAATACGTTGATTTAAAATCACACGACGCTTTTCCTGCTTGCACGTGAGCAAATGCACAATTTTAATTATGAAACTGCAAAATTAACTGCTATAATCCTGCGTTCGAAAAAGGATCCCTGTTTTTAAAGTTACATAATGGATAAATTTTTATGGCATTAGACATTGAGAAAAAGAAAAATGCGCCTGAGGCTCCCGTTGAAAAGTCTAAGGGGTTAAACATTTTTTTATGGCTGCTGACAATTGTGATTATTGCAGCTGCCGCGTTTGGTAATATCTATTTCCAAGATCAATATTCCACTCCGATCCGCGTTGTGGCGGTGGTTGTGTTGTTATTGGTTTCTTTAGGTGTCGCAGCGACTACCAACCAAGGCAGAAAATTCCTTGGCTTCTTTAAAGATTCCCGTACCGAATTACGTAAAATCGTCTGGCCAACCCGTCCTGAAGCGACTCAAACCACATTGATGGTGGTTGGCGTAACGGTGTTTGTGTCCTTGATTCTTTGGGGATTAGACTCAATTATCGTCAGCATTATTACCTTTTTAACCGACTGGAGATTCTAAAATGAGCGAAACCGCAAATAAAAAACGTTGGTATGTGTTGCAGGCGTTCTCCGGTTTTGAAGCGCGCGTGGCAACCACATTGCGTGAGTACATTAAACTTCACAATATGGAAGAACAGTTCGGCGAAGTGTTAGTGCCGACGGAAGAAGTCGTGGAAAATGTGGCAGGTAAACGTCGTAAAAGCGAGCGCAAATATTTTCCGGGCTATGTGTTGGTGCAAATGGAAATGAACGACGACACTTGGCATTTGGTGCGTAGCGTGCCACGCGTGATGGGCTTTATCGGCGGCACACCGGATAAACCGGCGCCGATTAGCAATCGTGAGGCGGATATCATTTTAAATCGCTTGGAACAAAACAGCGACAAACCGAAACCAAGAACTACTTTCCAACCGGGCGAAGAAGTACGCGTGACCGAAGGTCCGTTTATGGACTTCAACGGTACGGTGGAAGAAATCGATTACGAAAAAGGCCGTTTAAAAGTCTCCGTGTCTATTTTCGGTCGTGCGACGCCGGTTGAACTTGAGTTCGGTCAGGTAGAAAAGAATAGCTAGTAAAAATGCAAGAATTTTCCACCGCACTTTTTAAAAGTGCGGTTGGTTTTCCCGGTGTTTTTACTTGAAAAACCGGTTGCGTTTGTTTAGAATGCAACCCTTTTTAACAACAGGGGAGCTAGCAATAGCGTTATTACCCATTCAGAGGAAACTAAAATGGCAAAAAAAGTCCAAGCCTACGTTAAGCTGCAAGTCGCAGCCGGTATGGCAAACCCATCACCACCGGTTGGTCCTGCATTAGGTCAACAAGGTGTGAACATCATGGAGTTCTGTAAAGCATTCAACGCTCGTACCGAGAGCTTAGAAAAAGGTTTACCGATTCCGGTTGTTATCACCGTTTATGCGGACCGTTCATTCACTTTCGTTACTAAAACACCACCGGCAGCAGTTTTATTGAAAAAAGCTGCAGGTATCAAATCCGGTTCCGGTAAACCGAACAAGGATAAAGTGGGTAAAGTAACTTTAGATCAAATCCGTCAAATCGCTGAAACGAAAGCAGCTGATATGACTGGTGCGACTGTCGAAACGAAAATGAAATCAATCGCTGGTACTGCTCGCTCTATGGGCTTAGTGGTGGAGGAATAATACGATGGCTAAATTGACTAAAAAAATGAAAGCAATCAAAGCTGGCGTAGATTCTACCAAAGCATACGAAATCAACGAAGCAATCGCGGTATTAAAACAATTCGCGACCGCTAAATTTGTTGAAAGCGTTGACGTTGCAGTAAACTTGGGTATCGACCCGCGTAAATCAGACCAAAACGTACGTGGTGCAACTGTATTACCACACGGTACTGGTCGTGAAGTTCGTGTAGCTGTGTTCACCCAAGGTGCAAACGCAGATGCAGCTAAAGCAGCAGGTGCTGATTTAGTGGGTATGGAAGATTTAGCAGAGCAAGTGAAAAAAGGCGAAATGAACTTTGATGTTGTTATCGCTTCTCCAGATGCAATGCGTGTTGTTGGTCAATTAGGTCAAGTATTAGGTCCACGCGGCTTAATGCCAAACCCGAAAGTAGGTACCGTAACACCAAACGTTGCTGAAGCAGTAAAAAACGCTAAATCCGGTCAGATCCGTTATCGTAACGACAAAAACGGTATCATCCACACCACTATCGGTAAAGCGAACTTCTCCGAAGAGCAATTAAAAGAAAACCTTCAAGCGTTGTTAGCCGCTTTAACTAAAGCGAAACCTGCAACCTCTAAAGGTATCTTTATCAAGAAAGTGAGCCTTTCTACCACAATGGGTGCCGGTGTTGCAATCGATCAAGCTTCACTGTAAACCGTAGAAATACAATGAAATATGACCGCACTTTTAAAAGTGCGGTTATTTTTTACGGCGTTTATTTCGGTTGAACAGATGATTTTTTGTCGTCAGGCTTTACAAATGTCGTTTCGATCGTTATAATTTGCGTCCTTTTTAGACCGCAGTTTATTTGCGGTTTAGCATTTCTGGTTGGTGCTTGACCTTATTCAAGCCCCGTCCAAGACCGTAGGGGAGCAATCTTAATTATCCTACGTAGATGGTGAACAGAATAAGAATCTTCTTGCTTCTGTGCACCGAATTCGTCCTAATATGTTGTTGATATTAGGTATTTAAATTCCGAGAAATCGGAGTGTATTCAGGAGCTATCAGCCAATGGCATTAAATCTTCAAGACAAACAAGCAATTGTTGCCGAAGTAAATGAAGCAGCCAAAGGTGCCCTTTCTGCTGTGATCGCGGATTCCCGTGGTGTTACTGTAGATAAAATGACCGAATTGCGTAAATCTGCACGCGAAGCCGGTGTTTCTATGCGCGTTGTACGTAATACTTTATTACGTCGTGCGGTAGAAGGTACTGAATTCGAGTGTTTGAAAGACACATTTACCGGTCCGACACTTATCGCATTCTCTAACGAACATCCTGGTGCTGCGGCACGTTTGTTCAAAGAATTCGCGAAAGCAAACGATAAGTTTGAACTTAAAGGTGCAGCCTTTGAAGGTAAGATCCAAGATGTTGAATTCTTAGCAACATTACCGACTTACGACGAAGCAATTGCACGTTTAATGGGCACAATGAAAGAAGCTGCGGCAGGCAAACTTGTTCGCACTCTTGCGGCATTACGCGACAAATTACAAGAAGCAGCTTAATTTTAAGCAGATACTTCTTAACTCGTTTAACTTTATTTATTTTAGGAATTGATTGTTATGTCATTAACTAACGAACAAATCATTGAAGCGATTGCTTCTAAATCTGTAACTGAAATCGTTGAATTAATCACAGCGATGGAAGAAAAATTCGGTGTTTCAGCAGCGGCAGCAGTAGCTGCAGCTCCGGCAGGTGGCGCAGCAGCGGCAGCAGAAGAAAAAACTGAATTCGACGTAGTTCTTGCTGAAGCAGGCGCTAACAAAGTAGCGGTAATCAAAGCAGTACGTGGTGCAACCGGTTTAGGCTTAAAAGAAGCTAAAGACTTAGTTGAATCTGCACCGGCTGTATTGAAAGAAGGCATCGCTAAAGCAGAAGCAGAAGCACTTAAGAAAGAATTAGAAGAAGCTGGCGCGAAAGTAGAAATCAAATAATTTTGATTCGATTTCGTCCTGTTTCTCAGGCTAAATGGCTGGTGGGTAACCATCAGCCATTTTGTGCTATCAAAAACAGAAGTAAATTTGCCGTTTGATTACTTTTGTTTCCTCAAATTAAATCAAGCATGTTAATTTGAGTCACCCACTCAAGAAGTAAGGTTCATAGTGCGGTCATCTAAAACGGTATCTAATACATTATCACCAATATTTGCCCAAATTATTGTGTGTTGATTGTGGGTCACTGAACAGCAAGCAGAGGAACCCTATGGTTTACTCCTATACCGAGAAAAAACGAATTCGTAAAGGCTTCGGCAAACGTCCGCAAGTTCTCAATATTCCTTATTTATTAACTATCCAGATCGATTCTTTTGAAAAATTTATTAAAAGAGATCCTGATGGACAACAAGGCTTAGAAGCCGCTTTCCGCTCCGTATTTCCGATTGTCAGCACAAACGGGAATACCGAATTACAATATGTCAGCTATCAATTAGGCGAGCCGGTATTTGATGTACGTGAATGTCAAATTCGCGGTACCACTTATGCTGCACCGTTACGTGTGAAATTACGTTTGGTCAGTTATGACAAAGACGCTGCGCCGGGCACCATCAAAGATATTAAAGAACAAGAAGTTTACATGGGTGAAATCCCATTGATGACCGATAACGGTACTTTCGTGATTAACGGTACCGAGCGTGTTATCGTGTCGCAATTACACCGTAGCCCGGGTGTATTCTTTGATAGCGATAAAGGCAAAACCCATTCTTCCGGTAAAGTGCTGTATAACGCACGTATTATTCCTTACCGTGGTTCATGGTTAGATTTTGAATTTGATCCGAAAGATAACTTATATGCGCGTATCGACCGTCGTCGTAAATTGCCGGCAACCATTATTTTGCGTGCGTTAGGTTACACTACCGAACAAATCTTAGATCTTTTCTTTGATAAAATCGCTTTTGAAATTAAAGATAACAAATTACTAATGACCTTAGTGCCGGAGCGTTTACGTGGTGAAACCGCTGCGTTTGATATTGAAGCGAACGGTAAAGTGTATGTAGAGCGCGGTCGTCGTATTACGGCACGCCATATTAAGGCATTGGAAAAAGATAAAGTCACGCAAGTGGAAGTGCCGACCGAATATATTATCGGTAAGGTCGCCGCTAAAGATTATGTGGATTTAGAAACCGGCGAATTGATTTGCCCGGCGAATATGGAGCTTTCCCTTGAATTGTTGGCGAAATTGACACAAGCGGGTTATACCACCCTTGAAACGCTGTTTACCAACGATCTTGACTACGGTCCTTATATTTCCGAAACCTTGCGTGTTGATCCGTCTAACGATCGTTTAAGCGCCTTGGTAGAAATTTACCGCATGATGCGTCCGGGCGAGCCACCGACAAAAGAAGCGGCAGAAGCTTTATTTGATAATTTATTCTTCTCTTCCGACCGTTATGATTTATCTGCGGTAGGTCGCATGAAATTCAACCGCTCTTTAGGTATTGAAGAAACCACCGGCATCGGTACGTTAAGCAATGAAGATATCGTCAGCGTGATGAAGAAATTGATCGATATCCGTAACGGTCGTGGTGAAGTGGATGACATCGACCACTTGGGTAACCGTCGTATCCGCTCTGTGGGTGAAATGGCGGAAAACCAATTCCGTATCGGCTTGGTGCGTGTTGAACGTGCGGTGAAAGAACGCTTATCTTTAGGGGATTTAGAAGCGGTTACCCCGCAAGATCTGATCAATGCGAAACCGATTTCTGCGGCGGTAAAAGAATTCTTCGGTTCATCCCAGCTTTCTCAATTTATGGACCAAAACAACCCGTTATCGGAAGTGACGCACAAACGTCGTATTTCCGCATTGGGTCCGGGCGGCTTGACGCGTGAACGCGCCGGCTTTGAAGTGCGTGACGTACACGCTACTCACTATGGTCGCGTGTGTCCGATTGAAACCCCTGAAGGTCCGAACATCGGTTTGATCAACTCCCTTTCTGTTTATGCGCGTACTAATGACTACGGTTTCTTAGAAACCCCGTATCGTAAAGTGGTAAACGGTCAGGTTACCGAAGAAATCGAATATTTATCCGCTATTGAAGAAGGTAAATATGTTATCGCACAGGCGAACTCCAATCTTGATGAAGATTTCCGCTTTACCGATGCGTTTGTTACCTGTCGTGGCGAACACGGTGAATCAGGTCTTTATAAACCTGAAGAAATTCACTATATGGACGTTTCCACCCAACAAGTGGTGTCTGTTGCGGCGGCATTGATTCCGTTCTTGGAACATGACGATGCGAACCGCGCTTTGATGGGCGCGAACATGCAACGTCAAGCGGTGCCGACATTGCGTGCGGACAAACCGTTAGTGGGGACCGGTATTGAAAAAGCGGTTGCCCTTGACTCCGGCGTGGCGGTCGTGGCAAAACGCGGCGGTACGATTCAATATGTAGATGCTTCCCGTATCGTGGTGAAAGTCAACGAAGACGAAACCGTTGCGGGTGAAGCCGGTATTGATATTTATAACCTGATCAAATATACCCGTTCTAACCAAAATACCTGTATCAACCAAATCCCTTGTGTGGAATTAGGTGATCCGGTTGAACGTGGTGAAATCCTGGCAGACGGTCCTTCCACCGACTTAGGTGAATTGGCGCTCGGTCAAAACATTCGCGTGGCGTTCATGCCATGGAATGGTTATAACTTCGAAGACTCCATGTTAGTTTCCGAGCGCGTAGTGCAACAAGATCGTTTCACGACTATTCACATTCAAGAGCTTTCTTGTGTGGCGCGTGATACCAAATTAGGCGCGGAAGAAATTACCGCCGATATTCCTAACGTGGGTGAAGCGGCATTAAGCAAATTGGACGAATCCGGTATCGTGTATATCGGTGCAGAAGTGAAAGGCGGCGATATTCTGGTGGGTAAAGTGACACCGAAAGGTGAAACGCAATTAACCCCGGAAGAAAAATTGTTACGTGCCATCTTCGGTGAAAAAGCGTCTGACGTGAAAGACTCTTCTTTACGCGTACCAAACAGCGTTTCCGGTACGGTTATCGACGTACAAGTATTTACCCGCGACGGCGTGGAAAAAGATAAACGTGCGTTAGAAATCGAAGAAATGCAATTAAAACAAGCGAAAAAAGACTTGAGCGAAGAGTTCGAGATCTTGGAAGCCGGCTTGTTTATGCGCGTCCGCAATCTGTTGTTATCCGGCGGTTTCGATGCGAAATCCTTGGATAAATTAGACCGCACTAAATGGTTGGAACAAACCTTAGATAACGAAGAAAAACAACACCAATTAGAGCAGTTGGCGGAACAGCACGAAGAATTACGCAAAGAATTTGAACGTAAATTGGAAGTTCAACGCAACAAGATTATCCAAGGCGACGATTTGGCACCGGGCGTGTTGAAAGTGGTTAAAGTGTATCTTGCGGTGAAACGTCAAATTCAACCGGGTGATAAGATGGCGGGTCGTCACGGTAACAAAGGGGTTATCTCCAAAATTAACCCTGTGGAAGACATGCCATACGATGAAAACGGTCAACCTGTCGAAATCGTATTGAACCCGCTAGGCGTTCCGTCCCGTATGAATATCGGTCAGATCTTAGAAACGCACTTAGGTTTGGCGGCGAAAGGCATCGGCGATCAAATTAACGCGATGATCAAACAGCAACAATCTATCGCGAAATTGCGTGAATACATGCAAAAAGCCTATGACCTTGGCGGCGGTTCACAAAAAGTGGATCTCAGCACCTTTACCGATGAAGAAGTCATGCGTTTGGCGCAAAACTTACGTAAAGGCTTGCCGATTGCCACACCGGTATTTGACGGAGCACATGAAAAAGAAATCAAAGGCTTATTAGAGCTTGGTGGTTTACCGACTTCAGGTCAAATTACCCTTTATGACGGTCGCACAGGTGAAAAATTCGAGCGTCCGGTAACCGTTGGTTACATGTACATGCTCAAATTGAACCACTTGGTCGATGACAAAATGCACGCGCGTTCAACCGGTTCTTATAGCCTTGTTACCCAACAACCGTTGGGCGGTAAGGCACAATTCGGTGGTCAACGTTTCGGTGAGATGGAGGTGTGGGCACTTGAAGCTTATGGTGCGGCTTATACCTTACAAGAAATGTTAACCGTGAAATCCGATGACGTGAACGGTCGTACGAAGATGTATAAAAACATCGTCAGCGGCAACCAACAAATGGATCCGGGCACACCGGAATCTTTCAATGTAATCATGAAAGAAATCCGTTCACTTGGTATCAACATCGACTTGGACGAAGAATAAGTCAGGGTATTGACCCCTAATTGAGCCCAAGTGCGGTCGATTTTAAAAACGTTTTGAAAAACGACCGCACTTGAATAAGTTTAACTCCGACAGGAGCAAATCTGTGAAAGACTTAGTTAAGTTTTTAAAAGCACAATCAAAAACCGCTGAAGATTTTGATGTGATTAAAATCGGTTTAGCCTCACCTGACATGATCCGTTCTTGGTCATACGGTGAAGTTAAAAAGCCTGAAACAATCAACTATCGTACCTTTAAACCGGAACGTGACGGTCTTTTCTGTGCCCGTATTTTCGGACCGGTAAAAGATTACGAATGTTTGTGCGGTAAGTACAAACGCTTAAAACACCGTGGCGTGATTTGTGAGAAATGTGGCGTTGAAGTGACCCAAACCAAAGTGCGTCGTGAGCGTATGGGTCATATCGAGCTTGCTTCACCGGTAGCCCATATCTGGTTCTTAAAATCCCTGCCGTCCCGTATCGGTTTATTATTAGATATGCCGTTGCGTGACATTGAGCGCGTGCTTTATTTCGAATCTTACATTGTGATCGAACCGGGCATGACCGATCTTGAACGCGGTCAGTTGTTAACCGAAGAACAATATCTTGATGCGGAAGACCGTTGGCAGGATGAGTTCGATGCCAAAATGGGTGCGGAAGCGATCCAAGCCTTGTTGCGCGGTATCGATTTGGAAGCGGAATGCGAAAATTTACGCGAAGAATTACAAGAAACCAATTCCGAAACCAAACGTAAGAAAATCACCAAGCGCTTAAAATTATTGGAAGCTTTCTTACAATCCGGCAACAAACCGGAATGGATGGTAATGACTGTATTACCGGTGCTTCCGCCGGATTTACGTCCGTTAGTGCCGCTTGATGGCGGTCGTTTTGCGACTTCAGATTTGAACGATTTATATCGTCGCGTAATCAACCGTAACAACCGTTTAAAACGTTTATTAGATTTAATCGCGCCGGATATTATCGTGCGCAACGAAAAACGTATGTTACAAGAATCTGTGGATGCCTTATTAGATAACGGTCGTCGCGGTCGTGCAATCACCGGTTCTAACCGTCGTCCATTAAAATCATTAGCGGATATGATTAAAGGTAAACAAGGTCGTTTCCGTCAAAACTTACTTGGTAAACGTGTGGATTACTCCGGTCGTTCTGTAATCACCGTAGGTCCATATTTACACTTACACCAATGTGGTTTGCCGAAGAAAATGGCATTGGAATTATTCCGTCCGTTTATCTACGCGAAATTAGAAAGCCGTGGTTATGCAACCACTATTAAAGCGGCGAAGAAAATGGTGGAACGTGAAGACGCTATCGTTTGGGATATTCTTGCAGAAGTTATTCGCGAACACCCGATTCTATTGAACCGTGCGCCGACACTTCACCGTTTGGGTATCCAAGCCTTTGAACCGATCTTAATCGAAGGTAAAGCGATTCAATTACACCCACTTGTTTGTGCGGCGTTCAACGCGGACTTCGATGGTGACCAAATGGCGGTACACGTGCCGTTAACGTTAGAAGCGCAATTAGAAGCGCGCGCGTTAATGATGTCCACCAACAACATTCTTTCTCCGGCGAACGGCGATCCGATTATCGTTCCGTCACAAGACGTGGTGTTAGGGCTTTACTACATGACCCGCGAAAAAGTGAACGGCAAAGGCGAAGGCATGTTATTGCAAGATCCTCGCGAAGCGGAAAAAGCCTATCGTACCGGTCAGGCGGAATTACATTCCCGCGTGAAAGTACGTATTATCGAATATGTGAAAAACGAAGCCGGTGAGTTTGAGCCGAAAACCACGTTAACCGACACCACTATCGGTCGCGCCATCTTATGGATGATCGCACCGAAAGGTATGCCGTTTAGCCTGTTTAACCAAACTCTCGGCAAAAAAGCGATTTCCAAGCTGATTAACGAAAGCTATCGTCGTTTGGGCTTAAAAGCCAGCGTCATGTTCGCCGACCATATTATGTACACCGGTTTCGCTTATGCGGCGCGTTCCGGTTCCTCCGTGGGTATCGACGATATGGAAATTCCGGCGAAGAAATACGAAATTATTTCCGCAGCAGAAGAAGAAGTTGCCGAAATTCAGGAACAATTCCAATCCGGTCTTGTGACTGCGGGCGAACGCTATAACAAAGTGATCGATATTTGGGCGGCGGCTAACGAACGTGTTGCCAAAGCCATGATGGAAAACCTTTCTACGGAAGAAGTGATCAACCGTGAAGGTAAACCGGAAAAACAAGCGTCTTTCAACAGCATCTTTATGATGGCGGATTCCGGTGCGCGTGGTTCTGCGGCACAGATTCGTCAGTTAGCGGGTATGCGTGGTTTGATGGCGCGTCCGGACGGTTCCATTATCGAGACCCCGATCACCGCGAACTTCCGTGAAGGTTTGAACGTTTTACAATACTTTATTTCTACCCACGGTGCGCGTAAAGGTTTGGCGGATACTGCGTTGAAAACCGCAAACTCCGGTTACTTAACCCGTCGTTTGGTTGACGTGGCGCAAGACTTGGTGATCGTGGAAGATGACTGTGGTACGCACGAAGGTATCGTGATGACCCCGTTAATCGAAGGCGGCGATGAAAAAGTGCCTCTACGTGAACTTGTTTTAGGTCGTGTGGCGGCAGAAGACATCTTAAAACCGGGTACGGAAGAAGTCTTAATTCCACGTAATACCTTACTTGACGAAAAACTGTGTGATGTGTTGGACGAAAACTCTGTGGACAGCGTAAAAGTACGCTCCGTAGTAACCTGTAACACCGACTTCGGTGTCTGTGCGAAATGTTACGGTCGTGACTTGGCACGTGGTCACCTGATTAACCAAGGTGAAGCCGTGGGGGTTATCGCCGCGCAATCTATCGGTGAGCCGGGTACACAGTTAACCATGCGTACCTTCCACATCGGTGGTGCGGCATCTGCGGCAGCGAAAGAATCCAGCGTCCAAGTGAAAAACAACGGTACGTTGCGTTTAGCCAATGCGAAATTCGTCACCAATAATGAAGGCAAGTTGGTATTAACGTCTCGTAATACGGAATTAACCGTGGTCGATACGTTCGGTCGTACCAAAGAACACTATAAAGTGCCTTACGGTGCCATTTTAAGCAAAGGCGATCACCAAGAGGTGAATGCCGGTGAAACCATCGCTAACTGGGATCCGCATACGATGCCGGTTATCTCCGAAGTGGGCGGTTTTGTGAAATTCGTGGACATCGTGGACGGTTTAACCGTTACCCGTCAAACCGACGAACTAACCGGTCTTTCTTCCATCGTGGTGCAAGACGTGGGTGAACGTGCGACAGCGGGTAAAGATTTGCGTCCGGCAATCAAATTGGTGGATGACAAAGGCAACGATGTATTGGTACCGGGCACTGACGTGGCGGCGCAATACTTCTTACCAAGTAAAGCTATCGTGACCTTAGACGACGGCGCGGAAGTGCATGTGGGTGACCCGTTAGCGCGTATTCCGCAAGAATCCGTGGGAACCAAGGATATTACCGGTGGTCTTCCGCGCGTGGCAGACTTGTTCGAAGCGCGTAAACCGAAAGAACCTGCTATCTTGGCGGAAATTTCCGGTATCGTCTCTTTCGGTAAAGAAACCAAAGGTAAACGTCGTTTATTGATTACGCCGGCAGAAGGCGAAGTGTACGAAGAAATGATTCCGAAATGGCGTCAATTGAACGTATTCGAAGGTGAAATGGTACAACGCGGTGATTTAATCTCCGACGGTGCGGAAACGCCACATGACATCTTACGTTTACGCGGCGTACACGCGGTGACCGAATACATCGTGAACGAAGTGCAGGAAGTTTACCGCTTACAAGGGGTGAAAATTAACGATAAGCACATCGAAGTCATCGTACGTCAAATGTTGCGTAAAGCCATCGTCACCAAAGCCTACGACTCCGAATTCCTCGAAGGGGAACAAGTGGAAGTGGCGCGTGTGAAAATCGTTAACCGCAAACGCGAAGCAGAAGGCAAACCGCCGGTTGAATATGAGCGCGAATTATTGGGTATCACCAAAGCCTCCTTGGCAACCGAATCCTTCATCTCTGCGGCATCCTTCCAAGAAACCACTCGTGTGTTAACGGAAGCGGCGGTTGCAGGTAAACGCGATGAATTACGCGGCTTGAAAGAAAACGTCATTGTGGGTCGCTTGATCCCGGCGGGTACCGGTTTTGCGTATCACCAAAACCGTCACAAAAACCCGGCTGTGATTGCTGATGAAGAGGTGCCGGTAAGATTATCGGCGGCGGATGAAGAAGAAATCGCTTCCGAATTCGTGATGACCTCCGACGATGCGTCAGCCAGTTTAACCGAAATGTTAAACATGGTGGAAGAAGACGATCACGCGGAATAAGATTCCCGTTAATAAAAACCCGAGCTAAGTCTCGGGTTTTTTGTGGGCATTATTCGCTAAATGAAAAAATACCCTCTATAATGACCGCACTTTTTTCACGCTTATCTCAAAAAGTACGGTGCAAAATTTCCGTGTTTTTCATGTATTCAAACAGGTATCTAAAATGAAATCAATTCAGCCTGAAGACAAGGGCTTTTGGCTTTTCACGCAAGGTTCAACGATACATCTCGTTGACGGCAATCTTCCTTTCGGCAGCGCAGCCGAGTTCGGTTTAACCGGGCTGTGTGCCATGCTTATCGGCGAATGGTCGGGGCAACCGTTATATCTCGTGGAAACGCAAACGAACGATAATCGCGAATATTTTTCTTTGCGCGATCAATTGCCGTTGCCGCAGGAACAGTTTAATTTGCTCGCTCGCGGCGTGGAGTTGAATCATTTTTACCAAACCCACCGATTTTGCGGCAAGTGCGGTGGCAAAACCGAACAAACCCAAGATGAATGGGCGGTGCAATGTCAGTCTTGCGGTTTTCGGACATATCCCGTGATTTGCCCTTCTATTATTGTCGCCGTGCGACGCGGGTCACAAATTCTGCTGGCAAATCATATGCGCCACAAAGGCGGTATTTACACTACCTTGGCGGGTTTTGTGGAAGCCGGTGAAACCTTTGAGGCAGCGGTTCACCGTGAAATTTGGGAAGAAACTCAAATTAAAGTGAAAAATTTACGTTATTTCGGCAGCCAACCCTGGGCATTTCCAAATTCACAAATGGTGGGTTTTTTAGCTGATTATGCGGAAGGTGAAATTCATATCCAACGGGAAGAAATCTATGATGCGCAGTGGTTTGATTGTGATCAGCCGTTGCCGGAATTGCCGCCTCACGGCACCATCGCGCGTAAATTGATTGAAACCACACTGGCATTATGTCAACAAGAGAAAAATAACTAACGAGGCTTTATGACCACATTAAAAAACGATCGCTATTTAAGAGCCCTTTTGCGTCAACCTGTCGATATGACGCCCGTTTGGATGATGCGTCAGGCGGGGCGCTATTTGCCGGAATACAAAGCCACTCGTGCGCAGGCGGGCGATTTTATGTCCTTGTGCCGTAATGCGGACTTGGCGTGCGAGGTCACATTACAGCCGTTGCGCCGTTATGAGCTGGACGCGGCGATTTTATTTTCCGACATTCTCACCATTCCTGACGCCATGGGTTTAGGCTTGCGTTTTGGCGCGGGTGAAGGGCCGAAATTCGAACGGGTGATTGACAGCAAAAGTGCGGTGGAAAATTTGCCTATTCCTGATCCGGAACAAGAACTGCAATATGTCATGAATGCGGTGCGTACCATTCGCCGTGAATTAAAAGGCGACGTGCCGCTTATCGGTTTTTCCGGTAGTCCGTGGACATTGGCGACGTATATGGTGGAGGGCGGTTCCTCCAAAGCTTTTACCAAAATCAAAAAAATGTTGTACAGCGAACCGCACTTATTACACGCATTGCTGGATAAACTTGCCGACAGCGTGATTTTGTATTTGAACGCGCAAATTAAGGCGGGTGCACAGGCGGTGATGGTGTTCGACACTTGGGGCGGCGTGTTGGCGCATAAGGATTATGCAGAGTTTTCGTTGCGTTATATGCACAAAATCGTGGACGGTTTGCTGCGTGAGCATGATGGGCGCCGCGTGCCGGTGACGTTATTTACCAAAGGCGGCGGCTTGTGGTTGGAAGCCATTGCCGACACCGGTTGTGATGCGGTGGGTTTGGACTGGACGGTGGATATTGGCGAGGCGCGTCGTCGTGTCGGGCACAAAGTGGCGCTGCAAGGCAACATGGATCCGAGCGTGCTATATGCGTCGGCGGGTCGTATTGAAGACGAAGTGTGGTCGATTTTGGCAGCGTTTGGGGCAGGCAGTGGCCATGTGTTTAATCTCGGGCATGGCATTCATCAGGATGTACCGCCGGAAAGCCCGAAAGTATTGGTGGACGCCGTACATCGGCTGTCCAAACCTTATCATCTTTAATCTAAAGTGCGGTGAAAATAGTATGCGAAATCCCATTCAAAAACGCTTAGAAAATTTAGCTACCTGGCAACACATGACCTTTATGACGTGTTTGTGCGAGCGAATGTATCCCAATTATCAGCTGTTCTGCCAAATTACCGAGCAACCGCAACACGCCAAGGTGTATCACAGTGTGCTGAATTTGGTGTGGGAATATTTAACCGTTAAAGAGGCGAAAATTAATTTTGAGAATCAGCTGGAAAAATTGGAAAACATCATTCCTGATGTGAACGACTACGATTTTTATGGCGTGGTGCCGGCGCTGGATGCCTGTGAAGCCTTATCCGAAGTGTTGCATACGATTATTGCCGGTGATTCCTTAACCCAGGCGGTGAAATTGAGCCAACTCTCTCTGCAAACCGTAGCGGATTTGTTGGTGGAACAAAACGGTCGCGAATTATCCGAATCGGAATTAAAGGAAACGGAAGAAATTCAGCAGGAATTGGATGTTCAATGGCAGATTTATCGTGCGTTGAAAGAGGCGGAAAGGCATGATGTGGCGCTGATTTCGGATTTAAAAAACGAGTTACGAGAGGTGGGAATTTCGAATATTTGTGTAAAAATTGACCAATAACGCGAGATTTTCCGCAAAAACAGCATTTCCCGCTTTGCTTTAAGTGCAACTTAGATTAAGCTTTGCACTGCACTGATTCCAGTGATTATGGTCATTGAATAGATAATATGAAAGTTGTTTATTCCACCACTGTCAAATTTTATTTAAAAATAGAAGGTACTAATCCATGAACAAAACAGATTTAATTGATGCTATTGCAAGCTCAGCTGAATTGAACAAAAAACAAGCTAAAGCAGCTTTAGAAGCAACTTTAGACGCTATCACCGGCAGCTTGAAAAAAGGTGAAGCTGTACAATTAATCGGTTTCGGTACATTTAAAGTTAACGCACGTAAAGCGCGTACCGGTCGTAACCCGCAAACCGGTGCAGAAATCAAAATCGCTGCATCTAAAGTGCCGGCATTCGTTTCCGGTAAAGCATTAAAAGACGCTGTTAAATAATTAGCCCTTATATTTAATTACGGAACCCTGTTTAATAAACAGGGTTTTTTGTTTTCTATTTCTCCCGCATTCTTCCGTTTACATCCCGTCTAAATAACGCTAAACTTTCGAACCGAAATTTAATTTGAACTATTTTGACTTAAGAATGACTAAACGAAATATCCAGACCCGTAATACGCAACAACGTCGTCACGGCATCATGCAATTATTGCAGGAGCGGGGCGAAATCAGTGTCGAGCAATTGGTGCAATTATTTGATACCTCGGAAGTGACAATTCGTAAAGATTTGTCGGTGCTACAAAGTAACGGTTTTCTGCTGCGTCGTTACGGCGGCGCGATTTTAATGCCGCAGGAATTGCTGGAAGACGCGCAGGAAGATATTCTTTCGGAACGAAAGTTGGCGATTGCAAAAGTCGCTGCAGAACGCATTCGCGATCATAACCGCATTATTATCGACAGCGGCACGACAACCGCGGCATTAATTAAGCAGCTAAATCATAAACAAGGCTTGGTGGTGATGACCAATTCCATGTATGTGGCGAACGAACTGCGCTCCTTGGAAAACGAGCCGACCTTGCTCATGACCGGCGGCACCTGGGACAACCGTTCCGAATCCTTCCAAGGCAATGTAGCGGAGCAGGTGTTGCGCTCTTATAACTTTGATCAGTTATTTATCGGCGCGGACGGTATCGATTTTGAGCGGGGCACGACCACGTTTAACGAATTGGTAAGTTTAAGTCGCGTGATGGCGGAAGTGGCGCGTGAAGTCATTGTGATGGTGGAATCACAAAAAATCGGGCGAAAAATGCCCAACGTAGAATTAACCTGGCAGCAAATTGATGTGCTAATTACCGATAATTTGCTGTCGGAAGAAAGCAAAAACCGCATTGAAGCCCACGGCGTAGAAGTTATTTGCGCTTAATTGCGGCTAAAAGTGCGGTCGTTTTCGTAAACGTTTTTTTATTTAATTTAGGAGAGCTAAAGCTTATGTGTGGAATCGTCGGTGCAGTCGCACAACGTGATATCGCGGAAATTTTAATTAACGGATTACATCGTCTTGAGTATCGTGGTTACGACTCGGCAGGTTTGGCGGTGGTCAATTCTCAACACGAACTACAACGTGTGCGCTGTTTGGGTAAAGTCAAAGCGTTAGATGACGCCGTGGAGAAAACACCTCTTATCGGCGGCACTGGGATTGCGCACACCCGTTGGGCGACCCACGGCGAGCCTTCTGAAGAAAATGCTCACCCGCACGTTTCCGGCAATTTCGCCGTGGTGCATAACGGCATTATCGAAAACTACGAAGAATTGCGTACTTTATTGAAAGAGCGCGGCTATGTGTTTACTTCACAAACCGATACGGAAGTGATTGCACACTTGGTGGAATGGGAAATGCGTACCGCAGGCAGCTTGTTGGAAGCGGTACAAAAAGTGGTGAAACAATTAACCGGTGCTTACGGCATGGTCGTAATGGATCGTATGCAACCGGAACATTTGGTTGCCGCCCGTTCCGGTAGTCCGCTGGTGATCGGTTTAGGTATCGGTGAAAATTTCCTGGCCTCCGACCAACTTGCCTTGCTAAGCGTAACCCGTCGCTTTATTTTCTTAGAAGAAGGCGACATTGCCGAAATCACCCGTCGTTCCGTGGCGATTTACGATCGCGAAGGCAACAAAGTGGAACGTGAAGCTCATGATTCCAATTTGGAAAACGACGCGGCGGAAAAAGGCAAATATCGCCACTTCATGCAAAAAGAAATTTACGAGCAACCGACCGCATTAATTAACACCATGGAAGGTCGTGTCACTCATAATAACGTGGTGGTGGAAGCCATCGGCAACGGCGCGAAAGAAATCTTGGAAAAAGTTGAACACATTCAAATCGTGGCGTGTGGGACATCTTACAACTCCGGTATGGTGGCGCGCTATTGGTTTGAAAGCCTGGCAGGCGTGAGTTGCGATATTGAAATCGCTTCCGAGTTCCGTTACCGCAAATTCGTGGTGCGTCCGAACAGCTTGTTAATCACACTTTCCCAATCCGGTGAAACGGCGGATACCTTAGCCGCCTTGCGTTTGGCGAAAGAAAAAGGCTACATGGCGGCGATGACCATTTGTAACGTGGCGGGTTCCTCCTTGGTGCGCGAATCCGATTTAGCCTTCATGACCCGCGCCGGCGTGGAAATTGGGGTAGCGTCTACCAAAGCCTTCACTACTCAGTTGGCTTCCTTGTTAATGTTGGTGATTGCCATCGGTAAAGCGAAACATACTCTTTCCGCCGAGAAAGAACAGGAAATGGTGAAAGCCTTGCAAGCCTTGCCGGCGGAAATCGAAAAAGCCTTGGCGTTCGATAAACAAATTGAAGCCTTGGCGGAAGATTTCGCGGAAAAACATCATGCATTATTCTTAGGTCGCGGCGAATATTACCCGATCGCCATGGAAGCCTCTTTGAAGTTGAAAGAGATTTCCTATATTCACGCCGAGGCTTATGCTGCCGGTGAATTGAAACACGGCCCATTGGCGTTAATTGACGCAGATATGCCGGTGATCGTGGTGGCGCCGAACAACGAATTATTGGAAAAAATCAAATCCAATATTGAAGAAGTACGCGCCCGTGGCGGTCAGTTGTATGTCTTCGCCGATAAAGAAGCCGGTTTCAGCGAAGCGGAAGGCATGAAAATCATCACGATGCCGACCGTAAACGAAATCACCGCGCCGATTTATTACACCGTGCCGATGCAATTATTGGCGTATCACATTGCGCTGATTAAAGGCACCGACGTGGATCAGCCGCGTAACTTGGCGAAAGCCGTTACGGTGGAATAAGCACGAAAAAACAACTTGAGAGCTGACCGCACTTTGCTTCCCTCGATCAAAGTGCGGTCTTTTTTTTCGTTAAATTTTTGCTAACTCGTCCTAAGTCATTCGGTAGTGTAGAAAACGATAAGAACGGCGCACTGTCGGCACAATCCACATGATGGCGGCTTTCAATAAACCGATACGTTTCCAAGTGGGGAAATCGAACATATATTTTGCCGAAATCAGTTGCAAATTATGCGCCCAACGTTCCATTTCATGATCGTCGTCACAGCCGTAATCAAATTGCGCGCGCATATGTTTCATCACGTCATGATGTTTTTGCGAATTACGACTCATCCAAGTGCTACCGATGTCAAATGCGATTTCTCCGCCGCTAAAACGGGCGGCTAAGTCTTTAAACAGCTTTTTCACCTGTGCTTCGCTGAAGTACATCAGCACGCCCTCAATCACAAATAAAAACGACGCATGAGGGTGCTGCGTCCGTAATTCGTCCATCCAATCCGTTTCAAGTGCCGAGGCGGCGAGCAGAATTTCATTGTCCGCCGGCGGTAATAATTGTCGGCGTAGCGCAATCACATCCGGCAAATCCAGTTCGTAAAACGGCACATGATTGCCGATGTCGCCGACACGCTTGTTACGACTGTCCAAGCCGCAACCGATCATCACGATAATCGGTTGTTGGTGGCGTTGAATAAAGGTTTTAGTCACCTCATCCAAGTAAACCGCACGAATTGCCGAACCGACGGAACTACGGATTGCCGTATCGAACTTACTGAAATCATAATCGATTTGCGGTATCAGCCGCATCGCCTCTTCATCATGAATAATCGGATCGGGTTTGAGGGATTCGTGATAACGCATGTACAGCGGAATAAGCAGGGTCTCGCTGACCGCATCTTGAATTTTAAACATCATTACCTCCTTGTGGAAACGCGCGATTTCATCGCGTGGAGTCATGAGCGGCGGACAGTACGGCTAAAGCTGCCGTCAGAATAAGTGAATATTGTCTTGTAGAGAACAGGAAGATTATAGATGAGAATTATTCTTAATTAAAGGGTAATTGATGGTGATTGAAAAACGCTTAGAAAAACCACCGCACTTTTCATGGAACAAAAAAGTGCTGTGGTTTTTTCAGGTGAATGTTACTTCTTAAACGCCCCCAAAATCCCGCGCATGATTTGCTTGGTGATTTGGTTACGGATGTTGCGCCCCACGGCTTTGGTTACGCCGCTGACCAGTTCTTCCGTCACGGTCAGTTGTTCGCCGCGTTTTTTGGTGCCGAAAATCATGCGGCTGAGGCTACCCATGATACCGTTTTCTTCTTCCTGTTTGGCTTGTTCCTCCTGTTTTTGCGCTACGGCGGCAAGATCCGCTTGCGCGTTTAACACTTCAAACGCCGATTCGTTATCCACATAATCTTTATAGAAGGTGTATAAATCGTCGTCTTTCACCCAAGCAGTGCGCTGTTCGGCGGTAATTGGCGCCAGTTGGCTTTTTGGCGGAAAAATGTAGGCGATCTCCACCGGTGTCGGCATGCCTTTTTCATCTAAGAACGAGACTAACGCTTGCCCCACTCCAAGGGTGGAAATGGCTTCCACCACATTCACTTTCGGGTTGGAACGGAACGTATCCGCCGCCGATTTCACCGCTTTTTGATCCCGAGGCGTGAAAGCACGCAGGGCGTGTTGCACGCGATTGCCAAGCTGACCCAGTACGGTGTCCGGCAAATCCAGCGGGTTTTGCGTCACGAAATAAATGCCCACGCCTTTGGAACGAATCAGGCGCACCACCTGTTCCACTTTGTCCACTAACACGCTCGGCGCACCATCAAACAACAAATGCGCTTCATCAAAGAACATCACAAATTTCGGTTTGTCGGGGTCGCCCACTTCCGGCAGCTGCTCGAACAATTCCGCCATTAACCACAGCAAGAACGCGCTGTACATCCGCGGAGAGTTAATCAGTTTTTCCGAATTGAGCACGTTAATCACGCCGCGCCCGTCTCGGGTTTGCAGCCAGTCTTCCAAATTCAGTGCCGGTTCGCCGAATAAATTTGCCGCCCCTTCGTTTTCCAGCGTTAATAAAGCGCGTTGAATGGCGCCCACGCTGGCGGCAGACACATTGCCGTATTCCACTTGGAAGGTTTTGGCGTTTTCCGCTACGTATTTCAACATGGCGCGCAAGTCTTTTAAGTCGATAAGCAACAAGCCTTTGTCATCGGCAACGCGGAATACGAGGTTGAGCAAACCTTCTTGGGTGGCGTTTAAATTCAATAAACGGGATAACAATAACGGCCCCATTTCCGAAATGGTGGTGCGCAGCGGAATGCCGGTTTCGCCGAACACGTCCCAGAAAGACACCGGGTAGCCGCTCAAATAGCTTTCCCCGCCTAAATTGAATTGTTCGATACGCTCGGCGATTTTACCCTGCATGGCGCCCGGTTGTACCAAGCCGGAAAGGTCACCTTTGACATCCACTAAAAATACCGGCACACCGTCATCACTAAAGGCTTCCGCCATTTTACGTAGGGTGACGGTTTTCCCGGTACCGGTGGCGCCGGCGATTAATCCGTGGCGGTTTGCCATTTTGGCGGTAATGCCGAGTTGCTGGTTTTGTTCGGTTTGGGCGAGTAAATATTGCATGTTTATTGTTCCTGCTGGATTGCTGATAAATTTTCCGCATGATATTTAAAAATAGAAGTGCGGTCAAAAATTTCGTTGTTTTTACGGTATAATTCCACAAATTTCGAATAAGAACGGGGAAAATGATGACAAATGCAGAAGTTTTGATCATTAAAATCGGGCAGGTGCAACAGCTGACCTTTGCCGACGGTTCGCAATATGAAAGTGCCATTCGTAAACAGCCGGTGGAATCGGTGAAAATTCATGGCTTAGGCGCGGAAGGCAATGATGTAGGGTTAAAAGCCCATCATGGCGGCGTGGACAAAGCGCTGTTTTTTATGTCGGCAGATGCTTTTCCCGCGTTAAATGCCTTGCTGGGCGAAAATTTTTCTTATCAGGGCACGGCGACTTACGGCGAGAATTTCGTCGTTTCGGAGCTGAACGAGGATTCCGTGTGTGTCGGCGATCGGTATCAAATCGGTTCTTGTGTGGTGGAGGTCTCGCAGCCGCGTAAGCCTTGCGAGCGGCTATCGAAAAATACCGATAATCCGAATACCCAACAAACCGTATACCGTTCCGGCTGGTCGGGCTGGTATGTGCGGGTGGTGCGTGAGGGCGAGATTCGGCGCGGCGATAAATTGCTGTTGCAGGCGCGTCCGCACCCTGATTTTACTATTCGTCATTTGAATCGTTTATTATCGGCGCCGAAGAATGTCAGCGAATTGGAGCAGGCGTTGGCGCTTGACGTGTTGGCGTCCGCGTTCAAACGTTCGCTCAATTCTCAACTCATGAAACTACAGCAAAAACAGAGTTAAAAATGACCGCACTTTTAGATTCAGTTTGCCCTTGTCAATCGAATAAATCCTATGCAGATTGTTGCGGGCGTTTCCATAGCGGCGCACAGTTCCCGCAAACTGCCGAGCAATTAATGCGTTCCCGTTATGCCGCCTATGTGTTAAAAAACGTGCCTTATATTGTAGCAACGACGGTGCCGAGCCAGCAGGCGTTGCTGAACGTACCGGCAATTCAGGCTTGGGCGGAGAACACCCAATGGCTTGGCTTGCAGATTCTGAACACGGAAACCTTAACGAAGGTACAAAGTGCGGTAGAATTTAACGCCCTTTTTAAAGGGGAAAAAGGTCAGGGCGAAGAGGGCGAACAAGCGCATCATGAGCGTTCAATTTTTGTGAAAATTGACGGGCGTTGGTATTTTGTGGATCCGACCGTGCCGTTGCCGAGCATGAAACAGCCTTGCGTATGCGGTTCCGGCAAAAAATTTAAGCACTGCTGCGGAGGCTTTTTATGATTGATCTGAAACCCTTTTGCACCTTATTTTGGCAGCGTTTTAATCAGAATAAACTCACGCAAGCCGCCGGGTATCTCACTTACAGCACCATGCTTGCCATCGTGCCGTTGATTATGGTGGTGTTTTCCATATTTTCTGCGTTTCCGGTGTTTAATGAAGTCACCGGTGCCTTGAAAGAGTTTATTTTCACTAATTTTGCGCCATCGGCAAGTGACGTTGTGGGGCAATATATTGATGAATTTGTGAACAATTCCAAACAAATGAGCGCCGTGGGGATTATCAGCTTGATTGTGGTGGCGTTGATGTTGATTAACTCTATCGATCGCACGCTAAACGGCATTTGGCATGACACCAGCACCCGCCCGATTTTCACGTCTTTTGCCATTTATTGGCTCATTCTCACGCTAGGACCGCTGTTAGTCGGCACCAGTATTGCCGCCAGTTCCTATGTCAAAACGATGTTTGAACAGTCGACAACCTTCTCTTTTGGATTGAAATTGCTTAGTTTCGTGCCGTTTCTTTCCACCTGGTTTATTTTCACCGTGCTTTATATGGTGGTGCCGAATAAAAAAGTCAGCATTAAACATTCCGCCGCCGGTGCACTCATCGCCGCCGTGTTCTTCACGTTGGGCAAGCAGGCGTTTGCTTGGTACATCGTGACGTTTCCGTCTTATCAATTAATTTACGGTGCCATGGCAACCTTGCCGATTATGTTGTTATGGATTCAGTTAAGCTGGACGTTCGTATTGCTCGGCGCGCAATTGGCTGCAGTGTTGGCAGAAGTGCGGTCGAAAAAACAAGTAAATCATCAGGAGCAAGTCAATTATCAGGAGGAAGCGTGATTGCGTTAATTCAACGGGTAACCCAAGCGAAAGTGGACGTCGGCGGCGAAACTGTCGGACAAATCGGTAAAGGCTTGCTGGTATTGTTGGGGGTAGAAAAGGATGATGATCACCAGAAAGCGGATAAGTTGGCGGAGAAAGTGCTGAATTATCGTGTGTTTAGCGATGAGGATGACAAAATGAATCTGAACGTGCAACAAATCGGCGGTGAAGTGTTGGTGGTGTCGCAGTTTACTTTGGCGGCGGATACGCAAAAAGGCTTGCGTCCGAGTTTCTCCAAGGGTGCGCCACCGCAGTTGGCGAACGAACTTTACACCTATTTTGCGCAAAAGTGCGGTGAAAAAATCAAGGTGGAATGCGGGCGATTTGCCGCCGATATGCAAGTGAGCTTAGTGAATGACGGGCCGGTCACCTTTTGGTTAAGTTGTTAGACCGGGTGAAAATTTTGTGAGTTTTCCTAGCAGTAGCCTGATTTTTCTGCTAAATTGAAGTTCCTTCCGTGATCGATAAAAATTTTTTATTCTTCGCATAAAATTTCCTAGCGCTTTAAATCTGAATAATCACTGGGATTCATCATTACAAAGAGGATGTTCTATGACTTTCAATACTTTTGAAACCCTCGCATTGGCGGGCTTTGTGCTGTTGCTTGGGTATTTTTTGGTAAAACGTATTTCCTTCTTAAAAAATTATAATATTCCCGAGCCGGTGGTGGGCGGTTTCTTAGTGGCAATTTTATTGACCGTTTTATATCAAGGTTGGGGCTTGTCTTTTACTTTCGACGATAATTTGCGTTCTACCATGATGTTGGTGTTCTTTTCTTCCATCGGTTTGAGCGCCAACTTTGCCCGTTTGGTTAAGGGTGGTAAGCCGTTAATTATTTTTGTGATTGCCGCAGGGATATTGATTGCCGTACAAAATATCGTCGGTGTAGCAGGTTCTGTGTTACTTGGTATCGATCCGGCTTATGGTTTAATTGCCGGTTCGGTAACTTTAACCGGGGGGCATGGTACCGGTGCTGCGTGGGCAGGCAAGTTAACGGAATTATTCCAACTTGAGGGTGCGTTAGAACTGGCAATGGCTTGTGCGACCTTCGGTTTAGTTTCCGGTGGTATTATTGGTGGTCCGGTGGCTCGCCATTTATTGAATAAAATGAAACATGGCGAGAACCCGGAAAATGATGAAGTTGATGATGTGCAGGAAGCCTTTGAGCATCCCACTTATCAACGTAAGATTACAACCCGCTCCTTAATTGAAACCATTACGATGATGGCGTGCTGTTTGCTTATCGGTCAGTTCTTGGATGCGCATACAAAAGGTACGGTCATTGAGTTGCCGACATTCGTATGGTGTTTATTTACCGGTGTGGTGATTCGTAACTCATTAACCCATATCTTCAAATTTAACGTTGCCGATTCTGCCGTGGATGTATTAGGTAACGTGGGCTTATCTTTGTTCTTGGCGATCGCGTTGATGTCTTTAAAACTGTGGCAGTTGGCAGGTTTAGCATTGCCGGTAATGGTTATCTTGGCGATTCAGGTTGTTATTATGGCGTTATTCGCTATTTATGTGACTTATCGCATGATGGGTAAAGATTATGATGCGGTGGTATTGAGTGCCGGTCACTGCGGTTTTGGTCTTGGTGCGACACCTACTGCGGTAGCGAACATGCAGGCGGTGACCAGTCGTTTCGGACCATCACACAAAGCCTTCTTAATTGTACCGATGGTAGGGGCGTTCTTTATTGACTTGGTGAATGCGTCTTTACTTAAAGTCTTTTTATTTGTGGTATCTGCACTGCACTAATTGGCGATATAAAAAAGAAAACCCCACTATGTTTGAGTGGGGTTTTTTGTTGTTTGGATGCGTTAGGCTATTTTGCTGCCCAAAGAGGTAAACGTAGGGTGACGGCTAAACCGCCCAGATTGGCTTTTCCTGCCCAGACCGCGCCGTGGTGATCTTTGGCGGTATTGGCTACGATAGATAAACCTAAGCCGGTTCCGCCGGTTTCGCGGGTACGGGCTTCGTCAACGCGATAAAACGGTTTAAAGATTTTTTCGTATTCATCTTCCGGTAAGCCGGCTCCGTTGTCTTCAATACGAATGAATAAATCATTTTCATGGGTATAAATGTGCATGGAAATTGCCGATTTAGTATATTTCAATGCATTTCTGACAATATTTTCTACCGCACTTGCAAGGAGTCCGTGGTTGCCATTGAGATAATATTGTTCAGGATGATCAATTCCCTGTTCCACATTAAAACGAATGTTCCTTTGTGCTGCTTCAAACTCCGCATCTTCTAAAATTTCTTCCCATAGTAAAGGCACAGGGAAGATATCTTTTTCCAGATGGCTATGGAGTTGTTGACGGGAAAGCTGCAGTAAATCGTTGATCATTTTATCTAAACGTTGAGCTTCCGTGTCAATGCGCTGAATTTCGTTACTATCACCCAGGCGGCGGCGCAGTAGTGCTGTTGCCAGCTGTAAACGGGTTAACGGTGTTCTTAATTCATGGGAAATGGAGGAGAGCAATGATTGTTGATTTAGCAACACCTCTTCAAGGGAAAGCATCATACGATTGAAACTTTGCCCCACTTGACGTAGTTCAATTAATCCTTTGGTTTCAAGATCTTTATTAATGTTGAGATTTCCCACCGCGACTGCATTTGCTGCCAGTTGTAAATTACGAATAGGTTGCCCGATACTGCGTGATAGCCACCATAGCAAAGGTGTGGAAATTAAAATAACCAGAATAATCAGGAAAAACGGGCGATCAAAAATATAGTTGAGAATTTCCTTTTGTGCATTGATCTGATTGACAAAATAGAGGCTGTAAGATTGATTATGCTCCGGGTTTAAATAGAGCGAAAACGGACCAACAATTTGAATATTGGAATAGATTTTTTTCAGTGGTTGATCCAGTGAGGCGTTGTTAAAGATAAATTGGCGCACAGACTTTTCTTCCTCAGGCAATGCACCGAGGATTTGTCCGCTTGGCGAAATTAATACCGGATGGGAGGTGAATCGATCATTCGGTAAACTTGGAACGCCGGCCAAAATACGGGAAATTTGGTTGTTACGAATGGATGTGGTGATTTCTTTTTGATATTTGGCAACTTCATATTCTTTTAGGTTCGAGTAAATGTGGGCATCAAAATAAGGTAATAGAAAAATAAAAATAAGTAAAATGGAGAATGTTAGCCAGAAGAAGGTGAAAATTCGTATGGTTAATGAGTTAAAAATAAATTCTTTTCTGAACATGATTGTTGGGGGATGAAAAAGGCTATATAAAATAGCCTTTATTGTTATTTTTCAGCAATTAACAAATAACCGCGACCGCGAAGTGTTTTAAACCATGGGAGATCATCGGGACGGGATGGTAATTTTTTTCGTAAATTCGACATATGCATATCAATAGCGCGATCGAATGGTGTAAGCGGTTTGCCTAACACTTCAAGACTTAATTCTTCACGGGTTAAAATGATGCCCGGATTGGTGATCAGTTTTAATAATAAAGCAAATTCGGTGCCGGTTAATTCCAGATCTTTTGAGCCTAACATCGCTTGCTGGCGACCCGGATAGAACATAATGCCACCAAATTCCACTTTATCCACATCTGCCGGATCTTTTGTGCTGTTAGCTTGTGCGGTACGTCTTAAAATCGCTTTAATGCGTGCCACTAATTCACGGTCATTAAACGGCTTCGGCAGATAATCGTCTGCACCTAATTCAAGCCCTAAAATACGGTCAATGTCATCACCGCGTGCGGTCAACATCATGACCGGTGTGGAATAGTTTTTTCTAATTTGTTTGAGTGTTTCGATACCATTTAAGACCGGCATCATAATGTCTAACAAGATGAGATCGTAACTATGGTCAAGTAATTCCAACGCTTCTTTACCATTGTTTGCAACATTCACCTGAAAGCCCTCTAAATCTAATAATTGGGCTAACAATTCGGTGAGTTCCGCATCGTCATCAACAAGTAAAATTTTAGCCATAGGTTAAACCTTATTTGGGTTACAAATAAAAAATCGAATTATTTCCAGAATTGCCACCAGCGCTTGGTTTGTGCGTCAGGTGCAGTGATAATGGTATTGTTTACTTCGACTTTATCATCGTTCGGCAAGGGTTTGTCCAAATCAAAGTTGCTGACGATGCCGTTTTGATCGAAATGTACTACCAACGTATGTTGTTCCGGTGTTTCATACGCTTTTTGTTGCAGATAAACATAATACCAAGTGTGATTACTGTAAGGATCAATGAGAACCGGCGTACCCAATAAATATTGAACCTGTTGAGCGGTCATCCCGGTTTTTAGTTGTGTCACTTTTGACGCTTCCAAATAATTGCCTTGCGGCACATCAATACGATAAACAATTTTATTGACACTGGAGCAAGCGGTAACACTAAGCGCGAAAATAAGTGCGGTTACAACAGATTTGAATTGCATTTCTTTGCCTTTTTATTCTCTAAATAATGTAAACGATGATACCGAAAGTTTAATTAATTGCCAAACTAATTCTGTTCTTTTAACCCGCGCTGTAACTGATCGCGCAAATTCGGCGGTAATCCTTTAATGGTCAGCGTATCGGCGGCTTCATCCCAAATAATGCGTTGATTAATTAATTCCGCATCAAAGCTAATGGTAATCCCTTTGCCGGAGCCGGAAAATTTCGTCAGCGACTTAAGTGCAGTGCGAATTGGCGGTATATTTTCTTCTAAACCGTAATTTTGCGCTTGGGTAAACTCGGCGAAAGGTTGTTCGTTTAGAGTCGGCAGCTCGCCGGAAAGTTCCGCCAGTTCAATGTCTTCACCGCTGTTTATCTGCCCTTTGCAATATTCAAACACCTGTTTTTTCACCGCTTGGGTTTGCTCGGAGTTTAACTCGCCTTGTGCGCAGTAATCGCTCACCGCCTGCAATAAACATTGATTTTGCACCTGCGGGTTAAGCCCTTCTTCCGCACCGAGGAAATCCATAAAAAAGTCAGCAATTTTGCGTCCTACACGACCTTTAATGAAGGTTAAATAACGATTGGAATTGGCGTTGAGTTGCAGATCGGTCAAATTAATGCGCGCGGCGACATCAAATTGGGTGATGTCCAAGTATTCGGTGCGTTGAATTTCCAGTTTTTCGTCCACAAGCATACTGACACGACTGTCCAATAGGGCGATAAACAAATAATCGGTGGCGAGAAAATTGTACTGACACAAGACTAATGTGCCGCTGTCGGCAAAATTGTATTTACCGAGCTCGTTAATTAGCAAATGGGTGGATTCATAGCTGAAAGGCAAAAATTCCAGTTCATTTTCCAATAAACGATTCAGGCTTTGGGCAAATACGGAAGAATCAAGAAAAACGCCGTAGGCTTTGGCTTTATTTTGATAACCTTGATGTAATTGCAACATCATTTGTTCTACTTCCGGCGTGATAGTCAGCACTTGTTCACGTAACACGCTATGTAGTTGCGGCGCGCTTTCCGGTTCGGTTTGGGGCGATTTAATAATCTGGTGAAGAATAACTTGTTTGACGGTAATGCTCATAAAATTGTCCTTAAAAAAATTCCGCCTATTATAACCGCACTTTTTAACAGAACTAACAAAATATGTTAGGATTAGCGCAATTATCGGTTAATATAAGCGACATTTTAAATCGGCAAACCAATCCAACATGGCAATTCAATCAAAATACCAAGATAAACAAATAGATGAGATTCTCAATGACATGATCGCGGTGCTTGAAAAACATCAGGCGCCACTGGATTTATCCTTAATCGTGTTAGGCAATATGACCACCAATTTACTGCTCGGCAGTGTCGGAAAACAACAGCGACAAGTTCTCGCTCAAGCCTTTTCCGATGCTTTGCTGAACTCCGTTAATACGGCGAATCAATAGCATCATGTGGAAATTCAACAGCAAACAATATCGTGAAGAAACCTCACAAAAAATTTCGTGGGGGCACTGGTTTGCTTTTTTTAATATTCTGTGGGCGGTTTTTATCGGCGCCCGTTATGCCTTTATTATTGATTGGCCGGATACTTTATTCGGCAAAATTTATTTTTTCATCAGCCTGTTAGGGCATTTTAGTTTTATTGTTTTTGCCTTCTATTTGCTGGTGATTTTCCCCCTCAGTTTTATCGTCAAAAACCACCGCACTTTTCGTGGATTGACTGTAATTCTCGCAACTATCGGCAATACGTTATTGCTGGTAGATACGGAAGTGTTTGTTCGCTTTAATCTACACCTTTCTTCTTTGGTCTGGAATTTGTTAGTGAATCCGGAAAACGGCGAACTTTCCCGCAACTGGCAGCTTTTCTTTGTACCGATGCCCTTGATTTTATTGGTTCAAATGCTGTTTTCCCGTTGGTCTTGGCAAAAATTGCGCAGTTTGGAACGGCAAAAATGGCTGAAAGGCGCGGGCATCTTTTTTGTCTGCACGTTTATCGCGACCCACCTAATTTACGCCTGGGCGGATGCGTATTTATACCGTCCGATTACCATGCAACGTTCGAATTTCCCGTTGTCTTATCCGATGACCGCCCGCTCGTTTTTAGAAAAACACGGTTTTATTAATAAGCAGGAATACGCCGAACGTTTGGAACAGGAAGGGCGCCTGGATGCCTTGGCGATTAATTATCCTAAACAGCCGCTTACTTTTAACGAACCGCCGGAAAAGCAGAATATCGTGCTAATTACGGTTTCGGGGTTGCGTTATGATGCTGTAAATGAGGAAAAAATGCCGAATTTGACACAGTTTGCAGCGGATTCCACACAATTTACCAATCATTACAGCAGCGGCAATAACAATAATGCCGGGTTAACCGGCTTATTTTACGGTTTGAACGCAAACTATACGGACAGTTTATTGAGCAACAAAACGCCGTCGGTGTTGGTTGACCGCATAGCACAACAGAAATATGCGCAAGGGCTATTTTCCGGCAATAAATTTGCTTCCAGTATTTTACGGCGCGCTATTTATCAGCAAACCAAACCGAGTGGCGATACGTCCAACCAAGCGGCGGTAAGTGCCTTCCAACGTTGGTTGGAAAGTGCAAAAGCACAAGAGAACCCCTTCTGGGGTTATTTAAGTTTGAGTATTAAGCCGAATTTGTCGCAGGAAAAATATGCACAGGAACTTGCCAAAATCGATGAATTACTGGGGCAAATTTTACCGCAATCAGATTTGCCGAACACACTGGTGATTGTGACCGCCGAACATGGTTATACCTTCCGCAAACTCACAGAAAAAGAGGAAAACAGCTATTTCGCCCGTGATGAAGTACAAGTGCCGATGATTGTCCATTGGCAGGGGCTGGCGAAAGGCAAGGTGGCGAAATTAACCTCTCATGTGGATCTCTTGCCGGCGCTGATGAAACACGTTTTCTATGTCAAAAATCCGATTGGCGATTATGCGCAGGGACGGGATTTATTTGATTTGAATCAGACGCCGGATTGGGTGTTGGTGTCCAATTACCGTTGGAATGTGATTATTCAGCCGGACGGTACGCAATACCATATTAATACGCGTGGAAACTATCAAAAATATGACCGCACTTATCAAAAAATTTCCTCCGAAAGACCTCCGTTGGGGCTGTTTTTGGACGTGTTTAATCAGGAACGTTCATTTTTAGAAAAATGATTAAAAATACGCCAGACCAATAGTCAAAACCGATTATATTTTTAAGGTGGCTCGCTTTATACTAGCGGGCAAATTTAATCAGGACAAATACGATGTTATTAATTAAAAATCTGCGAATTTTTCATAACATTATCCGTTATTGCAATGAAACCGTTTCATTGATCGCCTTTCTTTTTTCAATTAATAAACAATCCTCTTTTGAGGATTTTTTTCTATTTGCTCCCACCACATTGTCAAATCTGCTTAGCACGGAGTAATTATGACGAAGAACCATGTTCGTAGTTTCAAAACCTATATTCGAGATGAAATTATTAAAAAAGGCGGCTGGGTCAATGCGCACGCGCACGCCGACCGCGCTTTTACCATGACTCCGGAAAAAATCGGGATTTATCACAGCAGTAATTTGCAGCAAAAATGGGATTTGGTGGACGAGGTTAAACGCACGTCTTCCGTGGACGATTATTACGCCCGTTTTTGCCAATCTATCGAGTTAATGATTTCCCAAGGGGTGACGGCATTCGGTACTTTTGTGGACATCGATCCGGTGTGTGAGGATCGCGCGATTATCGCCGCCCACAAAGCGCGCGAAGTGTATAAAAATGACATTATTCTGAAATTTGCCAATCAAACCTTGAAAGGCGTGATTGAGCCGACGGCACGCAAATGGTTCGACATCGGCTCGGAAATGGTGGACATGATCGGCGGCTTGCCGTATCGCGATGAGCTGGACTACGGACGCGGTTTGGACGCCATGGATATTTTGCTGGATAAAGCCAAATCCCTCGGCATTATGTGCCATGTGCATGTGGATCAGTTCAATTCGCCGCAGGAAAAGGAAACGGAACAGTTATGCGATAAAGCCATCGAGCACGGTATGCAAGGGCGTGTGGTGGCGATTCACGGGATTTCCATCGGCTCGCATTCCAAAGAATATCGCTATCGTTTATATGAAAAAATGCGTCAGGCGCAAATGATGATGATCGCCTGCCCGATGGCATGGATTGACAGCAACCGAAAAGAAGAGCTGATGCCGTTCCATAATGCCTTAACACCGGCGGATGAAATGATTCCGGAAGGCATTACGGTGGCGATCGGCACCGATAATATTTGCGATTACATGGTGCCTTTGTGCGAAGGCGATATGTGGCAGGAGCTGAGTTTGCTCGCCGCCGGTTGTCGTTTCCCGGATCTGGATGCTATGGTGAATATCGCCAGCATCAACGGGCGCAAAGTGCTCGGCATTGATTAGAAAAGAAAATACCGAGTTTGGCGCTCGGTATTTTTTATTGTGAGAACGGAAAAGTGCGGTCGTTTTTAACGGTGTTTTTCTTCCCGCTTTACTTCATCCCACAACACATCCATTTCTACCAGGGAAGTTTCTTCAAAACGACGATTTTGTTGCGTTAACTTTTCCTCCACGCGACGGAAACGTTGCTCAAATTTTTGGTTGGCTTTACGCAGACTTTCTTCCGCCTGACATTTTAAATGGCGGCTTAAGTTGACGGTGGCAAACAACAAATCGCCCATTTCTTCTTCGATTTTTTGTTGATCCGGTGATGAACATTCCATTTCCTGTTTTACTTCCTGCAATTCTTCTTCTACCTTGGCAAAAACCTGCGCAATCTCCTTCCAATCAAATCCGACTTTGGCACAGCGTTTTTGCAATTTTTCTGCGCGCATGAGGGCGGGGAAGGCATTTGGAATGTTATCTAAAATGGACGTGTGACCTTGATTTTGGTGTTCCTTTGCCTTCATCGCATTCCAATTCTGCAAGGCCTCCAGTTCGTTATTGGCGTGTTTATCGCCGAACACATGCGGATGACGGCGCACGATTTTTTCCGCCACGTCCTGTACCACTTGATCGAAGGTAAATTTCTTTTCTTCCGTCGCCAACTGGCTCAGAAACACCACTTGTAGCAACAAATCGCCCAGTTCTTCTTTAAGGTTTTCCACATTGTCCTGTTCGATTGCTTCAATGACTTCGTAGCTTTCTTCTTTCAGGCAAGGAATCATGGATTGGTAGGTTTGTTTGATGTCCCACGGGCAACCGTGCTCGGGATCGCGTAATTGGGCGATTAATTTGACAAAATCATGGATAGAATAGGTCATTTTTTGCTCCATGTTAGTTAAATAAAGGAAATGGGATCCTAACACAAAAGGCATTTTGGATCATTTTCTGCATCTCAAATGAAAGTTTTTCTCAAAATGTGATCCAGCACATATTTTTTTTTATATCCCGGTGCTACTATACAACCAAAGTAAATTAACCCTGATCAGATAAGGAGTCGATTATGTATAAACATGTGTTAGTTGCAGTTGATCTTTCAGAAGAAAGTGCGTTCTTATTGAAAAAGGCTGTCGGCGTGGCAAAACGTCATGATGCGAAGTTATCCATTATTCATGTGGATGTAAACTTCTCGGATCTTTACACAGGGCTGATTGATGTGAATATGGTATCAATGCAGGATCGTATTTCCAGTGAAACACAACAGGCATTGATCCAACTCGCCGAACAAGCGGGTTACCCAATTACCGAAAAACTCAGTGGTAGTGGGGATTTAGGTCAAGTATTAACCGATGCCATCGAAAAATATGATGTTGATTTGCTTGTCACCGGTCATCACCAGGATTTCTGGAGTAAGTTGATGTCCTCCACACGTCAGGTGATGAATTCAATTACTGTTGATATGCTTGTCGTTCCTCTTCGTGACGAATAAGACGATAGTAAAGTAAGTTGTAGAAAATAATACAAAAACTAACCGTACTTTCACGAGTCTCGGATGTGAGTGCGGTTTTTATTTTCCGTGCTGTCAAGAAAATAAAAACATTATGGCTAAAAAGGTTTTTTATAAATAAGAAAAATATGCAACAATACGCAGTTACCTAATTACCTTTTAATTTTAAAGATATTTTAAGAAAGCAAGGCTTGTAAATGAAGACAACAGCACAAATTCGACAATCGTATCTTGATTTCTTCCATAGTAAGGGGCATCAAGTCGTCGCAAGTAGTTCTTTGGTTCCGGAAAATGACCCGACGTTATTGTTTACCAACGCGGGAATGAACCAGTTTAAAGATGTTTTTTTAGGTTTGGAAAAACGCCCTTATAGCCGTGCCACCACAGCCCAACGTTGTGTGCGTGCCGGGGGAAAACATAACGATTTAGAAAATGTGGGTTACACAGCCAGACACCACACATTTTTTGAAATGCTCGGTAATTTCAGTTTCGGGGATTATTTTAAACACGACGCCATCCATTTCGGTTGGGAATTTTTAACTTCTCCGCAATGGTTAGGATTGCCGAAAGAAAGATTATGGGTCACCGTATACGAAACCGATGAAGAAGCCTACAAAATTTGGCATGACGAAATCGGTATTCCGGCAGAACGCATTATTCGTATCGGTGATAATAAAGGTGCGCCTTATGCTTCCGATAACTTCTGGCAAATGGGTGATACCGGTCCTTGCGGGCCTTGTACCGAGATCTTCTACGATCACGGCGATCATATTTGGGGCGGACCGCCGGGATCGCCTGAAGAAGATGGTGATCGTTACATTGAGATCTGGAATATCGTGTTCATGCAATTTAACCGCCATGCGGACGGCACGATGGAAAAATTGCCGAAACCGTCTGTGGACACCGGTATGGGCTTGGAGCGAATCAGTGCGGTGTTGCAACATGTCAACTCTAACTACGATATTGATATTTTCCAAAAATTAATTGCCAAAGCGGCAGAATTAACCGGCGAAAAAGATTTAAGCAACAAGTCCTTGCGCGTCATTGCCGACCACATTCGTTCCTGCGCTTATTTAATTGCGGACGGTGTGGTGCCTTCCAATGAGGGACGCGGTTATGTGTTGCGTCGTATTATTCGTCGCGCGGTACGTCACGGACATTTGTTAGGCGCAACCGAAGCGTTTTTCTATAAACTCGTGCCAACCTTGATTGAGGTGATGGCGCAGGCGGGCGAAGAGGTGAAAAAACATCAAGCCACCGTAGAAAAATTATTACGTTTGGAAGAGGAGCAATTCGCGCGCACATTGGAACGTGGTTTGACCTTATTGGATGAGGCTTTAGCGGAAGTAAAAGACAATGTATTATCCGGCGAAGTGGCGTTTAAGTTATACGATACTTATGGCTTCCCGTTGGATTTAACCGCCGATGTTTGTCGTGAGCGCGGTATTGCCATTGATGAAGCGGGCTTTGAACGCGAAATGGAAAACCAACGTTTGCGCGCGCAATCCGCCAGCCAGTTCGGCATGGATTATAACAGCGTGATTCGTGTTGACGGCACAACCCGTTTTGAAGGCTATACCGAATCAGAAACGCTGGCAAAAGTGACCGCACTTTTCCACGACGGGAAGTCGGTAGATACGGTTCATGCCGGTCAACAGGCAGTTGTTGTTTTAGATAACACGCCATTCTATGCGGAATCCGGTGGTCAAATCGGAGATATTGGTCGCTTAGAAGGCAACGGTTTTAATTTTGACGTAAAAGACACCCAGAAATATGGTCAGGTATTCGGTCATATCGGTGAGCTTACCCAAGGTAGCTTATCCGTCGGGCAGTCGGTGAATGCTGTGGTTGACGTCGTTCGCCGTCAACGCATTTCATTGAATCACTCTGCAACCCACTTGTTGCACGCCGCATTACGTCAGGTATTAGGCGAACATGTCGCTCAGAAAGGATCGCTTGTTTCTGATGCGTTATTGCGTTTTGACTTTGCCCAACATGAAGCAATCAGTAAAGAGCAATTAGCCGAAGTAGAACGCATAGTTAATCAGCAAGTTAGAGCGAATAACCCGATTCAAACGGAGATTATGGAGCTGGAAGCCGCCAAAGCGAAAGGCGCGATGGCGTTATTCGGCGAGAAATATTCCGACCAAGTGCGCGTCTTAACGATGGGTGATTTTTCCATTGAATTATGCGGCGGTATCCATGCGAAACGCACCGGCGATATCGGGCTATTTAAAATTGTAACGGAAACGGCAGTGGCGGCGGGGATTCGTCGTATTGAAGCGATTACCGGCGAAACTGCAATAGAATGGTTACAAAACCAACAATCTTTATTAAATCAAAGCGCCGAATTACTGAAATCGGATGTCAATTCCATTACGGATAAGATTTCTCTGTTGCAAGATAAATTTAAGAAAGTTGAAAAAGAACTACAAACATTAAAAGAAAAAGCTGCGCTACAGGCCGGTAACGACTTGGCTCAAAGTGCGGTCAAAATTAATGGTGTTTCTGTCATTGCGCAACAACTTGATGGTATTGAAGCGAAGTCTTTACGTTCAATGGTTGATAGCCTGAAAAATCAATTAGGTTCGGCGGTGGTTGTATTTGCTTCCGTAGTAGATGAAAAAGTTAATCTTATTGTAGGTGTGACTCAGGATCTGACAGGGAAAGTAAAAGCCGGCGAATTAGTGAATTTGATGGCACAACAAGTTGGTGGTAAAGGCGGTGGCCGTCCTGATATGGCCATGGCCGGCGGTACTCAGCCGGAAAATGTAGACAAAGCGTTATCGGTTTGCTCCGATTGGCTGAAAGCGAATTTATAAGCTTTGTTTGTGTCTGAGGCGTCGTTTTGTATGCAGTAAGGCAAAACGACGCAGAATAAAAGTAATGTTTAACGTTTTGATAGGGATGTTGGAAGCAAAATAGGGAAGTTGTAAATAAACTATAAAGGTGAGGAGTTTATATGCTAATCTTAACCCGTAAAGTTGGCGAAAGCTTGCTCATCGGCGATGATGTTTCTATCACGATCCTGAATATACGAGGCAACCAAGTCAAAATCGGTGTGCAAGCACCAAAGGATGTTTCTGTTCATAGAGAAGAAATTTACCAACGTATTCATCAAGCAAAGGATGAACAGAAAGCGTAGCAAATTTTTTAATCAATGAAGATGGTGAAATTATGACTAAATTAACTTGCTTTAAGGCTTATGATATCCGTGGTCGCTTAGGCGATGAATTAAACGCAGATATTGTTTATCGTATAGGTCGTGCATTTGGGCAGTTTTTAAAGCCCAAAACAATTGTCGTTGGTGGCGATGTTCGCTTAACGAGCAAAGAACTAAAAAGTGCGGTAACAAATGGATTATTGGATTCCGGTGTTAATGTAATTGATTTAGGTGAAACGGGGACAGAGGAAGTCTATTTTGCTACATCATTTTTGAAAACTGATGGTGGTATTGAAGTTACCGCAAGCCATAACCCGATGGACTATAACGGCTTGAAATTAGTGCGTGAAGGGTCCCGTCCGATTAGCGCGGACACCGGGTTGGCGGATATTCAACGTTTGGCGGAAGAAAATAATTTCCCGCCGGTCACCAAACGTGGCGAGTATAAACAACTTTCCGTACTTGGTGATTACGTTGAACACCTCTTATCTTATATTAATCTCGATTCGCTAAAACCGTTGAAGTTAGTGATTAACTCAGGTAATGGCGCCGCAGGGCACGTGATTGATGCGATTGAAGCGCAATTTAAGGCAAAATGCGTACCTGTCGAGTTCATCAAAGTGCACAATAATCCGGACGGTACGTTCCCGCACGGTATTCCTAATCCGTTGCTACATGAAAACCGTCAGGATACGATTGATGCGGTGTTAAAACATAAAGCGGATATGGGAATCGCATTTGACGGCGATTTCGACCGTTGCTTCCTGTTTGATGAGCACGCAAACTTCATTGAAGGTTATTATATTGTCGGTTTATTGGGTCAGGCATTCCTGCAAAAAAACAAGGGTGCGAAAATCATTTATGATCCGCGTTTAATCTGGAATACGGTGAAATTAGTGGAAGAAAACGGCGGTGAAGCTGTGATGTCTAAATCCGGACACTCTTTCATTAAAGAAAAAATGCGTGCTGTGGATGCCATTTATGGCGGCGAAATGAGCGCGCACCATTATTTCCGTGATTTCTTCTACTGCGATAGCGGCATGATCCCATGGTTATTGGTGATGGAGCTGGTTTCCGTAACCGGTAAATCATTGGGCGAATTGGTGAATAATAGCGTGAATACCTTCCCGTCTCCGGGAGAAATTAACAGCAAATTGGCCGATGCGAAAAGCGCGATTGCCCGCGTGCGTGCCGCATATGAAAAAGATGCCGTGAGCGTCGATGAAATTGACGGTATCAGCATTGAATATCCGAACTGGCGTTTCAATCTGCGTTCATCCAATACCGAGCCGGTGGTTCGTTTGAATCTGGAAACCCGTGGTGATAAACAATTAATGGCGGAAAAAACAGAAGAAATTCTGGCGTTGTTGCGTCAATAAAAACGCTCTGGAAACTAACCGCACTTTTCTTTGTCAGAGAAGTGCGGTCATTTTTATCTAAAAGAAGGAAAACTAAATGAAAGCGATTATTCCTGTTGCAGGCTTAGGTACGCGTATGTTACCTGCTACTAAAGCCATTCCGAAAGAAATGTTAACTTTAGTGGATAAACCGCTAATTCAATATGTGGTAAACGAATGTGTTGCCGCCGGTATTAAAGAAATCGTGTTGGTTACCCATTCATCCAAAAATGCCATCGAAAACCATTTTGATACTTCTTTTGAGTTGGAAACGATGCTGGAAAAACGCGTAAAACGCCAGTTATTGGAAGAAGTGCGTTCAATCGTGCCGAAAAACGTGACCATTATGCACGTTCGCCAAGGTAACGCGAAAGGGTTGGGACACGCCGTATTATGCGGTCGCCCGTTAGTGGGTAATGAACCTTTTGCCGTGGTGTTGCCGGATGTGTTGTTAGCCGAATTTTCTGCCAACCAGAAGAAAGAAAATCTGGCGGCAATGTTAAAACGCTTTAAACAAACCCAAGCCAGCCAAATCATGGTTAGCCCGGTGAAACCTGAAGAAGTCAGTAGTTATGGTATTGCAGACTGTGGTGGTGTTGAAATTCCACCGGGGGAAAGTGCTAAAATCGATAGCATTGTTGAAAAACCGAGCATTGATGAAGCGCCGTCTAATTTGGCGGTGGTCGGTCGTTATGTATTCTCAGCGGCAATTTGGGATTTACTGGAAAAAACACCGGTGGGCGTGGGCGACGAAATTCAGTTGACCGATGCCATTGATATGCTTATCGACAAAGAAACCGTGGAAGCCTTCCACATGACCGGGGTGTCTTATGACTGCGGCGATAAAATCGGCTATATGAAGGCCTTTGTGGAATACGGCTTGCACCACAACAAGCTTGCCGGCGAGTTTAAATCTTATTTAAAAGATTTAGTGAAAACCTTTTAACCCAATTCAATACAATGAGGCATCATAAAGATGCCTTTCTTTTTGTTTATTTTTAGCATGGAAATCTAGCAGTCTTCACGGCTAGATTGTTATTATCTTTATTTTTTATTAAAATATTGCCTCAAACAATAAGGTTATTTCAGGAATCAACTATGGCGGATTGGAGCGGACAATATATTAGTCCTTATGCAGAACACGGTAAAAAAAGCGAACAAGTCAAAAAAATTACGGTATCCATTCCCATTAAAGTGCTTGAGATTCTGACTAACGAGCGTACCCGTCGCCAAATCCGTAATTTACGCCATGCCACCAACAGCGAGCTTCTCTGCGAAGCTTTCCTTCATGCCTTTACCGGGCAACCCTTGCCGACAGATGAAGATTTGTTGAAAGAACGCAGCGATGAAATCCCGGAAGAAGCGAAAGTCATCATGCGTGAGTTAGGCATTGATCCGGATAACTGGGAATATTAATTTCGCAATTTTTCATTTCGTATTTTCGTTTCTCAGTCGGCTTTTCTGCTATGATAGAACAAATTATTTTTACCGGTTTGTTCTATTATGCGAATCCCTCGAATTTATCACCCAACCCCTCTTAATCCGCACACATTTTGTGTGCTTTCGGAAGACGGCGCGAACCACGTCGGTCGTGTTTTGCGTATGCAACCGGGCGATCAACTTGAACTTTTCGATGGTAGCAACCATATATACGAAGCCGTTATTAAAACGGTCACGAAAAAATCCGTTGAAGTGGATGTGTTAAACCGTCAATTGGACGATCGCGAGAGCCCGCTTGCTATTCATTTGGGACAAGTGATTTCCCGTGGTGAGCGCATGGAATTCACCATTCAAAAATCCGTTGAGCTGGGTGTCAATGTGATTACGCCTTTATGGTCAGAACGCTGCGGTGTGAAATTAGACGGCGAACGGATGGAGAAAAAAATCCAACAATGGCAAAAAATCGCCATTGCTGCCTGCGAACAATGCGGACGCAATAAAATTCCGGAAATTCGTCCGTTAATGAAGTTACAACAATGGTGTGCGGAGCCTGACGACGCACTCAAATTAAATTTGCACCCAAGAGCGGCTTATTCTATTCGTACTCTGCCTGAAATACCCGCGGCGGGTGTACGCTTATTAATTGGCTCGGAAGGCGGTTTATCGCCACAAGAAATCGCACAAACCGAACAGCACGGGTTTGTGGAAGTCTTATTAGGAAAACGTGTATTACGCACCGAAACCGCTGCTATGGCGGCAATTACCGCCTTGCAAGTGTGTTTCGGTGATTTAGGATAGAGAAGAACGAAATATGATGGACTTACAAGATCATCTGCTGATTGCCATGCCGAATTTAGATGACAGCTATTTTTATCGCACCGTCATTTATATTTGTGAACATAACGAAAAAGGATCTATGGGCTTGGTGTTAAACCAACCGACGGATTTAAGCATTGCAGAATTAGGCGCCAAAATGAATTTTATGATGGTTACCCACCGCACTTATAACGATAAGCTCGTACTTGCAGGCGGGCCGGTCAATATCGACCGTGGCTTTATTTTGCATACCAACACCAAAGAGCCTTTTGATCACAGCTATCGGGTCAATGACAATCTTATGCTGACCACCTCAGCTGACGTGGTGGACACTTTCGGCACCTTGTTGGAGCCGGAGAAATATTTGGTCACCCTTGGTTGCGCCAGCTGGGAACCGAACCAGTTAGAACAGGAAATTATGAATAATTCCTGGTTGGTGGTGCCGGCGACGGAGCAAATTTTATTCGATTTGCCATACGAACAGCGTTGGTGGGCAGCAAATCAATTGTTGGGCATTGACTCCCATAACTTCGCCGGTCAGGTTGGACACAGTTAATGGGCATTACGGTTCTCGCCTTTGACTTTGGTACAAAAAGTATCGGTTGCGCCGTCGGGCAAAGCATTACCGGCACGGCGCAATCTTTGCCTGCATTTAAAGCGCAAGATGGCATTCCGAATTGGGATGATATTGCGAAATGTATTCAAGAATGGCAGCCGGCGCGTATTGTGGTCGGTTTACCGCTGAATATGGACGGCACCGAACAGCCGTTAACCTTACGCGCCAAGAAATTTGCCAACCGTCTCCATGGGCGTTTTAATTTGCCTGTGGATTTACAAGACGAACGCCTCACTACCACAGAAGCCCGTAGTGAAATTTTCAGTCGTGGCGGTTATCGCGCCCTTAATAAAAGCAAGGTGGACGGCATTTCCGCCTGTTTGATTTTGGAAAGCTGGTTTGAGAATTACGTTGAATAAAGCCCGTTAAAAAACACATAAAAAAATCACCGCACTTTTTATCCTTCAACAAAAAGTGCGGTGTTTTTTTCAAACGTTTTAATGAACGTCTTAGCGATTACGCTTGACCTTTAACCGCTTTTAAGCCCGGGAACGGAGCAGGTGTGCCTGCACGTTCTAACGCTTCTTCAATACGGATTAATTGGTTGTATTTCGCGATACGGTCGGAACGGCTCATAGAACCGGTTTTGATTTGACCTGCTGCAGTACCTACTGCCAAGTCAGCAATGGTCGCATCTTCGGTTTCACCGGAACGGTGAGAGATAACGGCGGTGTAGCCTGCATCTTTCGCCATTTTAATCGCAGCCAAGGTTTCGGTTAAAGAACCAATTTGGTTGAATTTGATTAAGATGGAGTTCGCGATACCTTTTTCGATACCTTCTTTTAAGATTTTGGTGTTGGTCACAAACAAGTCGTCGCCCACTAATTGAACGCGGTCGCCCAATACTTTGGTTTGGTATGCGAAGCCTTCCCAGTCGGATTCGTCCTGACCGTCTTCAATAGACACGATTGGGTATTGTTTGGTTAATTCTTCAAGATAATGAGTGAATTCTTGAGAAGTGAATGAACGGCCTTCACCTTTCATTTCATATTTGCCGGTTTCTTTGTTGTAGAATTCGGAAGAAGCGCAGTCCATCGCTAAAGTGACGTCTTTACCTAACACATAACCCGCTTTTTCAACCGCTTCTTTAATGCAAGCCAATGCTTCTGCGTTGGAAGCCAAGTTTGGTGCGAAACCGCCTTCGTCACCCACAGCGGTGTTCAAGCCTTTGCCTTTTAATACTTTAGCAAGATTGTGGAACACTTCGGCACCGATGCGTAGCGCTTCGCGTAAGGTTTTTGCGCCGACCGGTTGGATCATGAATTCTTGAATATCAACGTTGTTGTCTGCGTGTTCACCACCGTTGATGATGTTCATCATTGGTAATGGCATTGAATATACGCCCGGAGTACCGTTGAGTTCGGCGATGTAAGCGTAAAGCGGAAGACCTTTAGAGGCGGCTGCGGCTTTCGCGTTAGCAAGAGAAACCGCAAGAATGGCGTTTGCGCCGAATTTGGATTTGTTGTCTGTGCCGTCTAAATCGATCATGATTTGGTCAATTTCGGCTTGGTTTGAACCATCTTTACCGATGATGGCTTCTGCAATCGGACCGTTTACCGCTGCAACTGCTTTTAATACACCTTTACCTAAGAAACGGGATTTATCGCCGTCGCGTAATTCCAAGGCTTCGCGAGAACCGGTGGAAGCACCTGAAGGCGCTGCTGCAAGACCGACGAAACCGCCTTCTAAATGAACTTCCGCTTCAACAGTTGGGTTACCGCGAGAGTCGATAATTTCGCGACCAATGACTTTAACGATTTTTGCCATTTTATTTTCCTCATATAAGTTAATTAAAACCAGTTAGGGCAAGTCCTAAAATGCCAAGTATAATAAAGCTATTTTGCCATTTTGTCTTGTAAAAAATGCGCCGAACTTGATTTGGATCCTATTTCCGAGGCAAAAGTGCGGTTGAAATTCAGGATGTTTTTCACATTGCCGAAAGGGATTATCGAACCTGATCGGACCAATGCCGAAAATACCCTTAAGCAAAAAATTTGAGCAAATTTTTGACCGCACTTTGCCAGTCTTTTGCCTGTGTAATAGCGCTGACCACCGCAATACTTCCCACGCCGGTGGCTAAAATCTCGGCAAAATTCTCTTCTTTTATGCCGCCGATAGCAACGCTTGGCATATCGCCGAGCAGTTGCACTTGACGGGCTAAATTTACAACACCTTGTGGGGCGGAGGGCATGGCTTTGGTTTGCGTCGGGAAAATATGCCCGCAGGCAACATAGGAGGGACGCAACGGCAACACACGGGCAATTTCTTCCGCATCGTGGGTGGACACACCAAGGCGCAGTCCCGCCTGCTGAATGGCGACCAAATCCGCATCGGCAAGATCTTCCTGCCCCAAATGCACGCCGTAAGCCTTATGTTTCACCGCAAGTTGCCAAAAGTCGTTAATAAATAACCGCACTTGATGCTGACGCGCCAATTCGATACAACGGGCAATTTCTTTTTCCGCCTGTTCGGGCGAGCGATTTTTAATACGGATTTGCAGGGTTTTCACGCCAGCATGAATCAGCCGCTCAATCCATTCATAACTGTCCACAATGGCATACAAGCCGAGTTTAAATTCGGTACGTGCAAAAGGTTCCGACGGCGCGATAAGACAAGGTTCTGACGTTGACATAACAAACTCCAAAGGTTGATGAAAAGGGGTTGTGTGAAGCGACAGAAAGGCGGTTGAAAGGAGAGAACTTGTTTCCTACGCGGGCATTAACCCACAGGTTCCACGGATCCCGCTGTTCCCAGCGATCTCAGCCTTCCGGCACTCCGACAAGAGGGTTTCACTATAATCAAAGGGAAGTGGAAGAACAAGGAATAGACCAGTTTTTTGTGAGACGGATCACGTTGAAAAAACAAAAAGTGCGGTCGGTTTTTGGAGTGAATTTTATTGAAAAAAAATGATGGATAAATATAATAACTTTGTTATTACAGGAGGCGAAAATGAATGTGACATTAAGAAAACTAGGAAATTCCCAAGCGGTCATCATTCCTAAAGCGATTTTATTGCAATTGGGTTTGAGCGAATCGCTGAATATGGAAGTAGTACAGGATAAAATCGTATTGTCGAAACCAAAAACACCCGTTCGTGAAGGTTGGGCGTTAGCGGCGCAAGAAATCGCGGCAGAAGGTGATGATACATTGGTGTTGGATATGCCGTTGGAAAGCGATGAGGAATGGCAATGGTAAGAGGTGATATTTATTTGGTGAATTTGGATCCGACCGTAGGGCATGAAATTCAGAAAACCCGACCTTGCGTGATTGTATCGCCGCCGGAAATTCATAATCACTTAAAAACGGCACTCATTGCACCGATGACCACAGGGAACCGCCCGGCACCTTTTCGGGTTGAGGTGAGTTTTCAAGGCAAGACGGGATTAATTTTAACGGAGCAAATTCGTGCGGTGGATAAAGTGCGTTTAGTGAAGAAAATCGGTGCATTAGATAACGAAACATTGAAGCAATTGCTTTCGATCCTACAACAAATGTTCAGCGAATAAATTATCAGCCTTTAGAAAACAAAAAGTGCGGTCAAAAATCCATGTGTTTTTTCGACCGTACTTTTTTATTTTTCCGGTAATCCGTTAATCGGATTTTTTCTGATTGTCTTTTGCCGCTTTGATGAAGCCTTCAAATAACGGGTGACCGTCGCGCGGGGTGGAGGTGAATTCCGGGTGGAATTGGCAGGCGACGAACCAAGGATGATTTGGCACTTCGATAATTTCCACCAGTTTTTTATCGGCGGATAAACCGGTCACTTTCAAGCCTGCTTTTTCGATTTGCGGCAGCAATACGTTGTTCACTTCGTAGCGGTGGCGATGGCGTTCTTCGATGGTTTCGGCGCCGTATAATTGGCGCGCCAGGCTGCCTTCCGCCAAATGGCATTTTTGTGCGCCGAGACGCATGGTGCCGCCCAAGTCGGATTCATCGTTGCGCACTTCGGTATTGCCGTCGGCATCTTGCCATTCGGTGATTAAGCCCACTACCGGTTGTTCACAAGTGCGGTCGAATTCGGAAGAGTTTGCGTGGCTCATGCCGGCAACATTGCGGGCAAATTCGATTAACGCCACTTGCATCCCCAAGCAAATGCCTAAATACGGAATGTTATTTTCGCGCGCATATTTGGCGGTGAGAATTTTGCCTTCCACGCCGCGATAGCCGAAACCGCCCGGCACTAAAATGCCGTCTAAGCCTTTTAAGATTTCCACGCCTTTGGTTTCCACATCTTGCGAGTCGATATATTTAATGTTCACGGTGAGGCGATTTTTCAAGCCTGCGTGTTTTAAAGCTTCGTTTACGGATTTGTAAGCGTCCGGCAATTCGGTGTATTTGCCCACCATGCCGATGGTGACTTCGCCCGTCGGGTTGGCTTGTTGATACAGCACTTGCTCCCATTCGGACAAATCCGCTTCCGGGCAGGTTAAATGGAAACGATCACAAATAAAATCGTCCAATCCTTGAGATTTCAATAACGCCGGAATTTGGTAAATGGAGGAGACGTCTTTCAAGGAAATCACCGCGCGTTCCGGCACGTTACAGAATAGCGCGATTTTGGCGCGTTCGTTCGGCGGAATCATGCGGTCGGAGCGGCAAATCAACACGTCCGGCTGAATCCCGATGGACAGTAGCTCTTTCACGGAATGTTGCGTCGGTTTGGTTTTCACTTCGCCGGCAGTCGGAATGTACGGCACAAGCGTTAAGTGCATGAAAATGGTGCGTTCGCGGCCCACTTGCACCGCAAGCTGACGCAGGGCTTCCAAAAACGGCAGGGATTCAATGTCGCCCACCGTGCCGCCTACTTCCACGATAGCCACATCATGACCTGCCGCGCCGTCAATGACGCGTGCTTTGATTTCGTTGGTAATGTGCGGAATCACTTGAATGGTGGCGCCCAAATAGTCGCCGCGACGTTCTTTGCGTAACACTTCGGAGTAGATTTTGCCGGTGGTGAAGTTGTTACGTTTGGTCATTTTGGTACGAATAAAACGTTCGTAGTGGCCCAAATCCAAGTCCGTTTCTGCGCCGTCTTGGGTAACGAACACTTCGCCGTGCTGGGTCGGGCTCATGGTGCCCGGATCGACGTTGATGTAAGGGTCGAGTTTCATGATCGTGACGTTCAAGCCGCGCGCTTCTAAAATTGCCGCAAGGGATGCCGCCGCAATGCCTTTACCAAGCGAAGAAACCACACCGCCTGTGACGAAAATATAATTGGTAGCCATAAGAAACCTATTTGTTGCTATTGGGATGGATGGAAAAATTAGGATAAATATAATCTATCAAGACGGGAGCGTAGTTTACAACAAAGGCAGGATGAACTCAATTGCCGCGCGGGCGAATTACGCCGAAAAGTGCGGTCGAAAAACACAGCGTTTTTTGTGCTTTCATTACGAATTGCAGGGCTTTTGTAGTAGAATGCCACGGTTTTTATTACCTAAGAGAAAGAATTATGTTTTCACGCAAAGATATTGTTGTTTTAGGCATGATGATTTTCGCGCTGTTTTTGGGCGCCGGAAACATTATTTTCCCGCCGATGGAAGGTTACACCGCAGGTCAGCATTGGGCGACCGCCGCCTTAGGATTTGTGCTCACCGGCGTCTTCATGCCGTTTATCACTTTGGTGATAGTGTCCGTGTTGGGGCGCGGCGAAGAATTGACGCGCGATTTACCGAAATGGGCGGAAGTGTTGTTTTTAGCCACCTTGTATTTGGTGATCGGTTCCACTTTCGCCATGCCTCGCATTACCAACGTCGCCTATGAAATGGCGTTAGTACCTCTGGATATTGTGGCGGATACCCCCGCAACCCACCTGATTTTCGCCGTGGTCTTCAATATCATCGCCATGCTATTTATGCTCAAACCGAACACCATTATTTCCAGCGTAGGCAAATTCATGACGCCGGCGTTGTTAGTGTTGTTGGTTGTCGTCACCGTTACCGTGTTTATTTCACCGTTATCCGACATTGCCGAACCGACCAAAAGCTATGCCGACGGCTCCGCGCTGACCACGGGCTTAATCAGCGGTTATCAAACCATGGACGTCTTGGCGGCGATTGCTTTCGGCGGCATTGTCGCCCGTGCCTTAAGCGCGAAAAACGTCACCGAACCGCAAAAAATCCTGCGTTACACTATTTCCGCCGGCTGCATTTCGGTGGTTTTATTAGCCGCACTTTATTTTTCGCTGTTCTATCTCGGCGCCACCAGTGACCAAGTGGCACAAGGCGCGAGCAACGGCGGACAGATTTTCTCCCGTTATGTGGGCGTGCTATTCGGCAAAGAAGGCTCCTGGATTATGTCCGGCATCATCTTCCTGGCAAGTTTAACCACCTTAGTGGGCGTCACCAGTGCTTGTGCTTACTACTTCGCCAAATTCTCCACCCGTTTGCCGTATTCCTTCTGGGTGGTGTTATTTACCATCATGACGATCATTATTTCCGAAAACGGCTTAACCAAATTACTGCAAGTGACCATTCCGGCACTGTTATTGATCTACCCGGTGGCGATCATGCTGGTGGTGTTGCAATTCGTGCGTGCCAAATTGCCTTGTGTGAAATTAAGCTACAGCGCCACCATCGCCGTCACCGTCTGTTTCAGCCTGTGCGACAGCTTAAATAACGTGGAATTGTTGCCTGACGGCATAAAACAACTGCTCGCCAACTTCCCGTTATATGACAACGGCTTGGCGTGGTTGATTCCGGCGTTGAGCATGATGGTGTTAACCATGTTGATAGGAAAAGTCGCGAAAAAATAGCGGATGAATTTTTACCTCGAAGACATTTTCTGCAAAAAATCCCTTGCATATACATTTTTTCTTGGTTATATTCTGGCCATCTTTTGATTAAAAAGGATTCATTATGTACTTGACTAACGCATTACACCATCATCACCGTTTACCTGAATAATCTTTCGGGCATTCGGCGTGTTCGGGAGATAACTTCCGAGTACGAGTGAAATGCAGACATAATCAATCACCGTTTAACAACCCCTCGGAAGGCAACTTTCGAGGGGTTTTGCTTTTTTAGTTTTTCACAAAATGAGGGTAACAACATGACTGACAAACAACGTTTACGCATCGCCATGCAAAAGAAAGGTCGCTTAAGCAAAGACTGCGCGGAATTGCTGGGACAATGCGGCGTGAAAATTAACTGGAACGAGCAACGCCTCATCGCCTATGCGGAAAATATGCCCATCGAAATCCTGCGCGTGCGTGACGATGATATTCCCGGCCTGATTTTCGACGGCGTGGCGGATCTCGGCATTATCGGCGAAAACGTGCTGGAGGAAGAAGAATTAGGGCGTATCGCCGCCGGTGAAACGGTCGCCTATAAAAAGCTACGCCAGTTGGATTTCGGCGGTTGCCGTTTGTCGTTAGCGGTGGATCGCGATTATCAATATAACGGCGTACAAGATTTCGCCAATGCCCGTATTGCTACTTCTTACCCGAACTTACTCAAACGTTACATGAAAGCGCAAGGCGTGCCGTTTAAAAGCACGTTGCTGAACGGCTCTGTCGAAGTCGCCCCTAGCGCAGGACTTGCCGACGCTATCTGCGATTTAGTCTCCTCCGGTGCCACGTTAGAAGCCAACGGTTTGAAAGAAGTGGAAGTGATTTATCGTTCCAAAGCCTGTTTAATTCAACGCGCCGAACCGCTTTCAGTGGAAAAACAAGCCCTGGTGGATAAACTCCTCACCCGCATTCAAGGTGTGCAACAAGCCGCCGAGTCCAAATACATCATGCTGCACGCCCCGAAAAATAAACTTGAAGAAATCACCGCACTTTTACCCGGCGCAGAAAACCCGACCATCCTGCCGCTGGCGCACGACGATTCCAAAGTGGCAATGCACGTCGTCAGCCAAGAAAACCTGTTCTGGGAAACCATGGAGCGGTTAAAAGACATTGGCGCCAGTTCGATTTTGGTATTGCCGATTGAGAAGATGATGGAATGAGTTGTTACTTTCTTTGCGTCGCCAAAGAAAGTAACCAAAGAAAGGGCCCCTGCTTTGCCTTTCTTCCTGAAAAATTCAAAATTTGCTTCACGGAAATTTCCGAACTCGCTACGCTCAAACATGCGGAAATTTCCTACAAATTTTAAATTTTTCAGGTGGCAAAGAAGGGAACCCGATCCAACATACAATCATTTTTTAAATAATAGGAAAATAATATGCAAACCCTTATATGGAACGAACTCAGCTCAGCTGAAAAACAACAAGCCCTTACTCGCCCGGCGATTTCCGCCTCGGGGGAGATTAAAAGTGCGGTGGAAAATATCGTTAAATTTGTGCAACAGGAAGGCGATAAGGCGTTGTTTGAACTTACGGAAAAATTCGACAAAACCCAACTTGACAGCCTGATCGTTACCCGACAACAAATTGCGGACGCCACGGCGCGTATTCCCGAGCCGTTAAAGCGGGCGATTCAAAACGCCAAGCGCAATATCACTGCGTTTCACGAGGCGCAAAAACCGCAGGCGGTGGATATTGAAACTCAGCCGGGTGTGCGTTGTCAGGTGGTGACGCGCCCGATAAATCGCGTCGGTTTGTATATTCCGGGCGGTTCCGCGCCGTTGTTTTCTACCGTGCTGATGCTTGCCATTCCGGCGCAAATTGCGGGTTGTAAGAAAGTTGTGTTGTGTTCGCCGCCACCCATTGCCGATGAAATTCTTTATGCCGCGGATTTGTGCGGTGTGCAAACCATTTACGCGGTGGGGGGCGCGCAAGCCATTGTGGCGATGGCGTTAGGCACGCAAAGCGTAGCGAAGGTGGATAAAATTTTCGGGCCGGGCAATGCCTTTGTGACGGAAGCCAAACGCCAGGTCAGTCAAATGATTAACGGCGCCAATATCGATATGCCGGCAGGTCCATCGGAAGTGCTGGTGATTGCCGATGAACAGGCGGAACCGGAATTTGTCGCTTCCGATTTGCTTTCGCAAGCGGAACACGGTGCGGATTCGCAGGTGATTTTGGTCACGCCTTCAAAAACGCTGGCAAAACAGACCGCACTTTGTGTGGAACAACAGCTCGCCCAGCTGCCCCGTGCAGAAATCGCTCGTAAAGCGTTATCTCACAGCCGCATTCTTATCGCCGAGGATTTGGCTCAATGCGTCGCCATCAGCAATGAATACGCGCCGGAACACCTCATAGTGCAAACCCAAAAAGCGCGCGAGTTGTTGCCTCAATTGGACAACGCCGGCTCCATTTTCCTCGGCGCCTACTCGCCTGAAAGCATGGGCGACTACGCCAGCGGCACCAACCACGTTCTGCCGACTTACGGCTACACGCGCACGTATTCCAGCCTCGGTTTGGCGGATTTCAGCAAACGTATGACCGTGCAGGAACTCACCCCGCAAGGCTTTAAAGATCTCGCTGAAACCGTGGAGTTGATGGCGCAGGCGGAGCAGTTGGATGCGCACAAAATGGCGGTGAGTTTGAGACTGAAAAAACTTTCATAAAAATTAACCGCTCTTTATATTCCCCTCGCCCGCTTGCGGGAGAGGGTGGAGAAAATCCGAAGGATTTTCGGAGGGAGAGGGGACTCATAAATTTCTCAGAAAAAAATGAACGCTCTTTCCCCTCTCTCTGCTTTCCGCTACTAAACGTAGCTTCAAGCTGTCTCTCTCCCGCAAGCGGGCGAGAGGAAAAAACAGGAAAAATTATGACAATCACAACATTATCCCGACAAAACGTCCAGGCCCTTACGCCGTATCAATCCGCCCGTAAACTCGGTGGCAACGGCACCATTTGGTTGAATGCGAACGAATACCCAACCTCGCCTGAATTCCAACTTTCAGGCAAGGATTTAAACCGTTATCCCGAACCCCAACCGCTGGCGGTGGTGCAGGGCTATGCCGACTATGCCGGCGTGTTGCCTGAAAATGTGCTGGTTACGCGTGGCGGCGATGAAGGCATTGAACTGCTCATTCGTGCCTTTTGCGAGCCTGAACAAGACGCGATTTTGTTCTGCCCGCCGACTTACGGCATGTATGCCGTGAGTGCCGAAACCGCAGGCGTGCCATGCAAAACCGTGCCGTTAACCGCCGATTTTCAGCTAAATCTGCCGGAAATCAAAAAACATCTTGATGGCGTGAAAGTGGTGTTTGTGTGCAGCCCGAACAACCCGACGGGCAATCTTCTCAATCGCTCGGATTTGCTCGAGCTGTTGCAAATCACGGCGGGCAAGGCCATTGTGGTGGTGGACGAAGCCTATATTGAATTTTGCCCTGAAGCCACGCTTGCAAAAGAACTGAAAAATTACCCGCACTTAGCCATTATCAGAACCCTTTCCAAAGCCTTCGCCTTGGCAGGTTTGCGTTGCGGTTTTGTATTGGCGAATGCCGAGTTAATTCAGATTTTGAGCAAAGTGATTGCGCCATATCCGATTCCCGTACCAAGCGCCGACATCGCCGAACAAGCCTTGCAACCCGCAAACATCGCCACCGTTCAAGCCCGTACGCAGGACATTTTAGCCAACCGCCAATGGCTCGCCGAAGCCCTTTCCGCCTTGCCGCAAGTGGAAAAGGTGTACGACAGCGAAGCCAATTATTTGCTCTTTAAATGCCAAAACGGACAGGCTGTATTTAAGGCGTTATGGGAGCAGGGGATTATTTTAAGAGATCAGAATAAGGCGTTAGGCTTGAAGGATTGTATTCGGGTGACGGTGGGGACGAGGGAGGAGAATCAAGCTGTTATAGAAGCGATTAAACAGATCTAAGATGCCCTGCCTAGGGTAGCAGAGCTACCCTAGGTTAGGCATAATTCTGCCCCTTTGGGGCAGGCTAGTTTGTACCCCAAAGGGGTACGGTTATAACTAACCTAGGGTAACTTGTTACCCTAGGTACAGAAGCGATACACAACATACATAGGAAGAAAAATATGCAACCCACCCTTTTCATCGACCGCGACGGCACGCTGATTGACGAGCCGAAAACCGATTTCCAAATTGACAGCCTTGAGAAGCTGAAATTTGAGCCGAACGTGATTCCCGCGTTGCTCAAACTCAAAGGCAAATACCGCTTTGTGATGGTGTCCAACCAAGATGGGCTTGGCACGGATTCTTTCCCGCAAGCGGATTTCGACAAACCGCACAACGCCATGATGGCGCTGTTTAAATCGCAGGGCATTGAATTTGACGACGTGCTGATTTGCCCGCACAAACCTGAAGACAACTGCGCTTGCCGCAAGCCGAAAACCAAATTGCTGAAAAAATACATCGACAAAAACTTGTTCGATCCCGACCGCTCTTTTGTCATCGGCGACCGCGCGACAGACGTACAATTGGCGGAGAATCTTGGCATTCGCGCGCTGCAATATCACCCTGAAAAATTAAACTGGGATTTGATCGCGGAAAAACTGTTCGGCGAACCCGTTACTAACATCGGTAACCGCCCGCCGCGTTACGCGGAAGTGTCGCGCAAAACCAAAGAAACGGACATCAAGGTGCAAGTGTGGCTGGACGAAACAGGCGTGAACCAAATCAGCACGGGCGTAGGCTTTTTTGACCACATGCTGGATCAAATCGCCACCCACGGCGGTTTCCGCATGAACGTCAGCTGCAAAGGCGACTTACACATTGACGAACACCACACCGTGGAAGACACCGCTCTTGCCTTAGGCCAAGCATTAAAGCAAGCTATCGGCGACAAACGTGGCATCGCCCGTTTCGGCTTCGTGCTGCCGATGGACGAATGCAAAGCGGAATGCGCGCTGGATTTATCCGGTCGCCCGTGGATCAAATTCAATGCAAAATTCAAACGGGACAAAGTAGGCGATTTCAGCACTGAACTCACCGAACACTTCTTTCAATCCCTCGCGTTTTCGCTGCTCGCCACGTTGCACTTGAAAGCTACCGGCGACAACGACCACCACAAAATTGAGAGTTTGTTTAAGGTTTTTGGACGGACGTTGAGACAGGCGATTCGGATTGAGGGGGAGGAGTTGCCGAGTTCGAAGGGCGTGTTATGATTCTCCCAATCTTCCCCTCGCCCGCTTGCGGGAGAGGGTGGAGAAAATCCGAAGGATTTTCGGAGGGAGAGGGGGAAAAGTGCGGTTGGTTTTTGAAGTGTTTTTAATTTAAGGAATCAATAATGTTTAAGGAAATTTTAGATTTTATTAAAAATAATAAATGGTATGTTTTACTTGTCATGGGATTGCTAGGATTATATTTCTATCAATTTCATGGTGGATTATCGTCAGAAAGTGAAAAGTGGGATCATTTCGGTAGCTATATTGGAGGTATATTTTCAGCAGTAACTTTGCTAAGTGTTTTACATGGAATGCAATTAGAACGTAAACGCTTTAATGAGCAGAGAATTGAATTTGAAAATGAGAAAAAGGAACAAGAGGAATGGAGAAAAAAAGAAGATTTTGAACGGACTTTCTTTATGATGTTAGAACAGCATAATAATAAAATTAATTTTCTCTTTGATAATAAAATTAATCGAGATAATATGGAGTTGTCTGTTGTTGATTATCTATATCAAGAACTTATTAACTATCCAAAACTTGAAGAAGATTATTGTATTAGGGAAAGATTAGAGTTTGGGGACTTAAAAGGAATTTACGAATATCTAGATTCATATTTCCTTAGTTTATATAAGGTGTTAGATTTTTTGGGGGTAAATAGTGATTTTAATGTAAGTAATAAATATTCTGATATTTTAGTAAGTTATATCCCCAGTAAATTATTGGTTATCCTATCATATCATTTGTATGAAAGACGTAATTCTAGTTTGAGTCATATTAATTATGTAAATGAGTTTTCATTGTTTAAAAACGTAGATCTTTTTATATTGGAAACGGTTTTTATTAGTAAGGTTAGCTTACTTGATAAAGAAGAGGTTTTAAAATTAATAGAATTAATTAAATTTAATCAGTTAAAGGTCTTGGATATTAGGTTGGATACCCTGGAAAGATACTGTGGAGAACATTTCTATTTTGATAAACTTAAAGAGTTTATTGATTCTAGACGAAATAATTCTCCAATCTTAATTAGTGATAAAGATATTTTTGATGATAATTATTTTTTAAATATCTTTTTTTGTATGTTAGTTACCTTTAGTCCAAATGCTTTTAAAGGAAATGATGACTATAAAGTTATAGTCAATGTGTATCAGAAATATTTAGCTTACTTGAAAAATACACTAAATATCGAATGGAAAAAACAATGACCAACATCACCATCATCGACACCGGCTGCGCCAACCTCTCCTCCGTCAAATTCGCCTTTGACCGTTTGGGTTATCGCGCCGAAATCACACGGGATATTCAAAAAATCCAATCTGCCGATAAATTGCTGTTGCCCGGTGTGGGCACGGCGATGGCGGCGATGCGAAATTTAGCGGAGCGTAACCTGATTGACTGCATCCGCAACGCCACTCAGCCCATGCTCGGCATTTGTTTGGGTATGCAGCTGATGACCGAATTTTCCACCGAAGGCAATGTGGCGACGCTCGGTTTAATGCACGGGCAGACGGATCTCATCCCCGACAACGGTTTGCCGTTGCCGCACATGGGCTGGAACAAAGTACGCTACACGCCCGATCATCCGCTATTTGCCGGCATTGAACAGGACAGCCATTTTTACTTCGTCCACAGCTACGCCGTGCAACCCAACGAAAACACCATTGCGACAAGCCATTACGGCGTGGATTTCTCCGCCGCCATCGCCAATAAAAATTTCTACGGCGTGCAATTCCACCCGGAACGCTCAGGCAAAAACGGCGCGTTATTGCTGAGGAATTTTGTTGAGAAGATTTGATTTTGCGAGCGGGGTCGAGAAATTGAGGTAGTGTGGTTGAGACTCTTTTCTACCTAGGGTAACAAGTTACCCTAGGTTAGTTATAGTTCTGCCCCGTTGGGACAGACGGAGAGAGAAATGAGTTATACCAATCTGCTTTATCATATTATTTTTCGGACAAAATATGGGCTTCCAACTATTAATGAAGAAAATGAACAGGTTTTATATCGTTATATTTGGGGATTTGTAGAAGCGCATGATTCGGTTTTATATCGAATAAACGGCATGCCCGATCATTTACATTTATTTATCGAATTGCACCAAACCATTTCAGTTGCTGAATTTGTGCGTAAATTAAAGAAAGCGACACATTTATTCTTAGATGAAAATAAAGATTTATTTCCTGAGTTTACGGAATGGTCAGTGGGATATTGTGCCTTAAGCTATTGTGAGCGAGACAAACAAAAAATTATTAATTACATCAAAAATCAGAAAACGCATCATAAACACTGTGATTTTACGAATGAAATAAAAAATTTATTCCAAGAAGAAGGAATAAATTTCAATCAAGAATACTTTGATCAAAGCCTATAACTGCCCCAACGGGGCAGAACTATAACTAACCTAGGGTAGCTTTGCTACCCTAGGCATAGAGTAGGAGAAAATATGCAAACCTCACAAATCATCCCCGCCCTCGATCTCATCGACGGCCATGTTGTCCGCCTGCACCAAGGCGATTATGCGCAGCAGACCACTTACAGCGATAATCCTATCGAGCAGTTCGCAAGCTATATCCGGCAAGGCGCAGAGCAGTTGCATTTGGTGGATTTAACGGGCGCGAAAGATCCGTCGCAAAGACAGACCGCACTTATCGGCAAGATTATCGCCACCACGCAAAGCCAAATTCAAGTAGGTGGTGGGATTCGTACCGAGCAGGATGTTGCCGATTTGCTGGAAGTGGGGGCGAACCGCGTGGTGATTGGTTCCACGGCGGTGACGCAGCCTGATATGGTGCAAGGCTGGTTTAACAAATACGGCGCGGGAAAATTCGTGTTGGCGCTAGATGTGCGTATCGAAAACGGGCAAAAGTTGGTGGCGATTAAAGGCTGGCAGGAAACCAGTGCGTTGACCCTCGAAAACGTTGTGGAAAACTACCGCACTTTTGGCTTGCAGCACGTGCTTTGCACCGACATTTCCCGCGACGGCACGCTGGCGGGTTCCAACGTGCAGCTTTATCGCGAGGTGTGCGCTAAATTCCCTGACGTGCAGTTCCAGTCTTCCGGCGGCATTGGTTCGCTGGCGGACATAGAATCCTTGAAAGGCACGGGCGTGGCGGGCGTGATCGTAGGGCGCGCGTTGTTGGAAGGCAAATTTAATGTAGCGGAGGCAATCAAATGTTGGCAAAACGGATAATTCCTTGTTTGGACGTGCGCGACGGGCAGGTGGTGAAAGGCGTGCAGTTTCGTAACCACGAAATCATCGGCGACATCGTGCCGTTGGCGCAGCGTTATGCGCAGGAAGGGGCTGACGAGTTAGTGTTTTACGACATCACCGCCTCTTCGGACGGGCGCACCGTGGACAAAAGCTGGGTGGAAAGAGTGGCGCAGGTGATCGACATCCCGTTTTGCGTGGCGGGTGGGATTAAAACTATCGCCGATGCGGAGCAGATTTTCGCTTTCGGTGCGGATAAAATTTCCATCAATTCTCCCGCCCTTGCCGACCCCGAGCTGATTTCCCGCTTGGCGGATCGTTTCGGCGTGCAGGCGATTGTGGTGGGCATCGACAGCTGGTTCGAGCAGGAAACAGGCAAATATTGGGTAAACCAATACACCGGCGACGAAAAACGCACCCGTCAAACCCACTGGCAACTGCTGGATTGGGTGGCGGAAGTGCAACAACGCGGCGCGGGCGAAATCGTGCTGAACATGATGAACCAAGACGGCGTCCGCAACGGCTATGATTTGGCGCAATTAAAACTGGTGCGCCAAGCCTGCCACGTCCCCCTCATCGCCTCCGGCGGCGCCGGCGAAATGGTGCACTTCCGTGATGCTTTTATTGATGCCAACGTGGACGGCGCACTAGCCGCGAGCGTGTTTCATAAACAGATTATCAACATCGGCGAATTGAAAGAGTATTTGGCGCGGGAAGGCGTGGAAGTACGGCGCTAGCGCAAAAAAGTGCGGTCGTTTTTAGAAGTGTTTTTTATAAAACGATGGCGCGCGTTTCCCAACGCGTGCCGGAATAGGTAATAAAAAGAGTAAGTTACAAGCACCCGTTAGGAAACGGGCGCTATCAGTGGGGTACGGCGGTAGCGCAAAAAAGTGCGGTCGTTTTTAGAAGTGTTTTTCTTTATAATGACGGACATAAATTTCTAAGAATAACTAAGGTAACCAAATGATATTAGAACAATTAATAAGAAATAAAATGTTCTTTTTAGGATTAATTTTTATCGGTGTTGTTGTTTTATTAACCGTTCTAAAAGAGTTAACAAAGAAACAAAGAAAAAGAACAAAGAAAACATATCGTTACGTCGAGCCATCGATAGTGGATACGCATACAATAATAAATTCAAATTCTTTTTCCAGCCCAAATCTAGGTATTGTTGCTAATGCAGAATTTCACAGGAAGTTCTTATTAAATAAGAGCGAATATCGCTTGTTTACCCGATTGATTTCTCTATTAGAAAAATCCCATCAGGAGCAGAAATATCGTTTATTTTCTCAAGTCGCTATGGGGGAATTTATTCAAAGTGAAAACCCAGAAGCATTTCGTCTGGTTAACAATAAACGTGTTGATTTTTTAATTACCGATAAATTTGGTAATCCGGTGGTTGTGATTGAATATCAGGGTGGTGGGCATTATCAAAGTAATGCGATTGAGCGAGATGCTATTAAAAAAGAAGCTTGCCGAAAAGCCCGAATTGAATATATTGAATTTCCACAAAAATATGATGAATTGCATTTCGAACGAATATCACAAGTTTTAAATTTAGAATTTAATAGAAAGAGGGAAAAATAATGTTAGAAATCAACTGGCAAAAAATCAATAACCTCCTCCCCGTTATCGTGCAAAACGCCACCACTTGCGAAGTGCTGATGCTTGGGTATATGAATCCCGAGGCGTTGGAGAAAACCTTGGCGGAGAAGAAAGTCACGTTCTTTTCCCGCACGAAAAACCGTCTGTGGACAAAAGGGGAAACCTCGGGCAATTTCTTAAACGTGGTGGATATGAGCTTGGATTGCGATCAGGATGCGTTGTTGATTCTCGTGGATCCTGTGGGGCCGACTTGCCATACGGGCACGGAAAGTTGTTTCAGTCAGCTGCAAAATGAGCCGAATTGGATCTTTTTCAGCAAGCTGGAACGCTTGTTAAATGCGCGTAAAGGGGCTGATCCGGAAACCTCTTACACGGCGCAATTATATACGCGCGGCACTAAACGCATTGCGCAGAAAGTGGGCGAGGAAGGCGTGGAAACGGCATTGGCGGCGACGGTGAAAGATCGTAACGAAACCATTTGCGAAGCGGCGGATTTGGCGTATCACTTGACAGTGTTGTTGCAGGATGCGGATTTAAGCTGGGCGGATGTGATTGGTAAATTGAAAGAACGCCACGCAAAATAAATTTGACGTGCAATAAAAAACCACCTTATCGGTGGTTTTTTGTTTTGGCTTAGTAATAAGAATGTTCGCCACGTTGGTGTTCGGTAACGTCTTTGGCACCGCTGAGTTCACCCGGGAAGAGGCTGACCAGTTGTTTTTCCACGCCGTCTTTCAAGGTCACATCCACCATGGAGCAACCGTTACAACCGCCGCCGAATTGCAAAATGGCGTAGCCGTCATCGGTGATTTTCAATAAGGTGATTTTGCCGCCGTGGCTTGCCAGTTGCGGGTTGATTTGGGTTTGAATGACGTATTCCACCCGTTCGATTAACGGCGCGTCGTCCGCCACTTTACGCATTTTCGCGTTCGGTGCTTTTAAGGTAAGTTGCGCGCCCAGTTCTTCGGTCACATAATCGATTTCGGCGTCTTCCAAAAACGGCAGGCTGATTTCATCTACAAAAGCGGAAAAGGTGTCGTATTTGATTTCCGTGTCGCTGGCTTCCACGGAATTCGGCGGGCAGTAAGACACGCCGCACTCGGCATTCGGCGTGCCGGGATTGACCACAAAAATACGAATGTTGGTGCCTTCTTCCTGTTGATCCAATAAGCGGCGGAAATGGGCTTGCGCCGCCGCTGAGATAGTGATTTGTTGCATAGTTCTCCCACAATAAAACCGGATTAAATTTGTCGGACATAATACGCCTCGCGCAGCTTTTTTTCTACCTTTTGCTGTAATAAAAAAATGCCGATTTTGTCTTTCGCGCGTTTTATGTGCGGGCAAGCCCCCACACCTGAATATGGGCTACGTTGGCTTTGCGCAACAGCTTGGCGATTTCGTTTAAGGTGGCGCCGGTGGTAATTACATCGTCCACTAATGCCACACTGCGATACGGAAAACTCTTGCGTTTTGTCGAAAGTTGAAACGCATTTTTCAGATTTTGTCGCCGATCTTTGGCACTTAACCCTCGCTGGGTCGGTGTTCGTTTAGTGCGGGCGAGCACATGGTTATTCACGGGAAGGTGAAGCCATTTGGCAAGTTGCCGAGCCAATAAATCCGCCTGGTTATACCCGCGTCGCCATTGCCGAACATGATGCAACGGCACGGGAAGAATGACATCGGGCAAAGGTAATCGGTGGTTGCGGCGCGCTTCGCGAATCGCCAAATACAAAAGGCGCGCTAAGGTGCGGTCGAGCCGGAATTGATTTTGAAATTTGAAGCGATGAATTAACGTAGAAAGCGGTTCGTTGTAACGCCCGATAATCACCATGCGATCCCACGACGGTTCCTGTTGCAAACAGTTGCCGCAGTGCAACGCATTTTCCGCTAATTCCGCGCCGCAGCAACCGCAATAAGGAAAACGCCGAATGGTGCGGTTGCAACGGCTGCATAGGCCGTGTTTGGCAAGTTTGAGGGGCGTGTGGCAATGCACGCAGCAGGATTGAAAAACGTTCACGAAAACGACCGCACTTTATTGAATGAAGAGGCGTATCATAAAAGTGCGGTGATTTTTTTCGATGTTTTTTCGCCGATTTTAGGATCCGTCTCGCAAAAATGCTAAAATCAGGCGGCATTTTGAACTAAATTTTTTGATTTATAGAAAGAGATAACTATGACAATTCCCAATTACCGTGATCAAATTAAAGTGATCTTTTTTGACATCGACGAAACCTTATTTATGAAAGAACAGGATCAGTTGCCGGCAAGCGTGCCGCTGTTTATCCGCAAGCTCAAACAAAACGGCATTATTCCCGCCATTGCCAGCGGGCGTTCGCGCACGACGTTTCCGTGGCAGGTGAAACAGCTGATTGAACAGGAGGGGATGGATTTATTCGTTACCATGAACGGACAATCGGTTAGTCATAAGCATCAGAATATTGCCAAACATACCATTCCTACCGAGCAAATCCGCCGTTTAACCCATTTCTTCGACCAACATCACATTGCTTATGCTTTCATTACCGACGATGCCGTGAGTGTGTCGGAGAAAAACGAACGGGTAACCCGATCTTTTGATGTGATCACGACGGATTATTCCGTGGATAAACATTTTTTTGAACATCACGCTATCAGTCAAATTCTGCCGTTTTACCGTGAAGATCAAGACCAATTGGTGCAAAATTGCGGTTTATTGGACGGTTTACGCATGGTGCGCTGGCATGAGGAATCCGTGGATTTATTTGATGCGGAAGGTTCTAAAGCGCGCGGTATTGAAGCGGCGGTACATCATTTAGGGCTGACCATGGAAAACGTCATGGCATTCGGCGACGGCTTAAATGATTTGGAAATGCTAAGTCGCGTCGGCGTCGGTGTCGCCATGGGCAATGCCCACCCCGAGCTAAAAGCCCTCGCCGACCACATCACCGACCCTATCGACCAAGACGGCATTTACCGATTTTTGGTGAAGGCGGGGTTGATTGACTAGCGTTTGAAAAGTGCGGTGGTTTTTCCGCTCGTTTTTCATAAAAAAATCGGCACCTTAAGGTGCCGATGGTGTTTTAAGCCTGAATGAGCTTTAGTCTTTCTGTGTATTATAAGCCTCTAATGCACGCAACGAATAAGTGTAAGCGGCGCCCGCGTTTAATGCGATAGACATGGCGAGTGCGGCGGCAACTTCTTCTTCGGTAGCGCCGGCTTTCACCGCTTCGGCGGCGTGTACGCCGATACAGCTTTCGCAACGGGTGGTGACGGCGACGGCAAGGGCGATCAATTCGCGGGTTTTGGCGTCCAATACATTACCTTCCGCCGCGGCTGCGCTGAGTGCACCGTAAGCTTGTAACATTTTAGGGTGTTTTTTACCTAATTCGCCGAATGATTTTTTCACATGGGCAACGTCATTTTTCCAATCTGCAAACATAATTTTCTCCTTAAGCATATGTTTAAAATGTGTTTCAAATTTCGAGACAAATTATAAGTAAATTCTTGTATCATACTTGCCAATTCGTCTTAACTTTTATACTTAAAATCTCATTATGGATTGTCTTGATAAACTTATTCAGTTGGCGCAAGTCAGCGGCGAAGTGAATGTCCGTTGCTTATTTCAGGGTGATTGGCAGGTTCAGCAGGGCGCTTGCGGAAATCAATATGTCGGTATTTTTCATTTAATTGAACAAGGGGATTGTTGGTTGAGTCTGGAAAATCAACAGATTCATTTACAAGCTGGCGACATTTTTTTTCTCCCGCAAAATCGACCGCACTTTATTGCTAGTCAAACGCAACCTGATGTAATAAAAAAACGGAAGACGCTCTCAAAACCGCAAGAAAATCAGACGGATTTATTCAAGGTTTATCATATCGGGCAAAATTCGCCCGATTTAAAAATGTTTTGCGGCATGTTGTATTACAACCGCCCGTCCTTGTTAATTGATGCATTACCGCCGTATTTGCATTTGTCTTTACGCGACACGCCGCTGTTGCCGCTGATCCAGGTGTTGCAGCAGGAGGCGGATAAAACGCAAAGTGGCGCGAAGTCCTTGATTGATTCGCTGGTGACCGTGCTGTTTATTTATATTTTGCGTCACGGATTACAATCGGCACAGCTTAATCAAGGGGTGCTTGCCGGCTTGCAGGATAAGCGTTTGAGCGTTGTCTTAACACAATTGTTAAACGCGCCGCAACAGGCGTGGAGTATGGATTCTCTGGCAGAACTGGCGGCGATGTCGCGGGCGAATTTTATGCGGGTGTTTCAACATACGATCGGCATGGCGCCGGGGAAATTTTTGACTCAGCTGCGCCTTCAACAGGCGGCGTTATTGTTGAATAAAACGCAGAAAAGCGTGTTGGCGATTGCGCTGGAAGTTGGCTATCAATCGGAGGCGCATTTCAGCAAAGCCTTTAAAACCGCCTACGACATGAGTCCAAGTCAGTATCGTAAACGTCAGCCCCATGAGTATCGACTGAAGCAAATTTAGGCTATAATGCGCCCCAATTTACAGGCAACAACCGAGTTGCCTTTTGTTTTTAAGGATAGATGATATATGTTCGATAAAATTTTCAGTTGGTTTGAGAATCGCCTCAATCCGTATCCCGACCCATCGCCGAAAACGCCGGATAAAGGCTTGTTCCGCTTTATTTGGTCGAGTATTGACGGCATGAAACGCTGGATTTTGTTGTTGGCGATACTCACCATCGGCACCGGCGTTATGGAAGCCATTTTGTTCCAATTTATGGGGCTGTTGGTGGATTGGCTTGGTGTTTATACGCCGGCGACCTTATGGCAGGAAAAAGGGCATCTGCTTCTGGGCATGGCGGGTTTATTGATTTTCAGTATCCTCTGGCTGTTTTTAGCCTCCGCCGTACGTTTGCAAACGTTGCAAGGGGTTTTCCCAATGCGCCTGCGTTGGAATTTTCACCGCCTCATGCTGGGACAAAGTTTGAGTTTCTACCAAGACGAGTTTGCCGGTCGGGTTTCCGCCAAAGTAATGCAAACCGCTCTGGCAGTGCGCGACACAGTACTGACCATCGCCGATATGTTGGTTTATGTGGTTGTCTATTTTGTCACCTCAGGTCTGGTGCTTGCTTCGTTAGACAGTTGGTTCCTGCTGCCTTTCTTTGTTTGGATTGTGCTTTTCATCACCATTTTACGCCTATTAATCCCGCGCCTTGCGAAAACCGCCGAGCGTCAGGCGGATGCGCGTTCTCTCATGACGGGGCGGATCACCGACGCTTACGCCAATATTGCCACGGTGAAACTGTTTTCTCACGGTTCTCGTGAAGCGGGCTACGCCAAGCGCTCCATGGAAGAATTTATGGTGACTGTGCACGCCCAAATGCGTTTGGCGACTTCGCTGGATAGCTTGACTTATATTACCAACGTTATGCTGATTTTAAGCACTGCCGTCATCGGCGTATTACTTTGGCAACAAGGGCTGGTGGGCGTCGGTGCCATTGCCACCTCCACCGCGATGGCGCTACGCGTGCACGGACTTTCCCGCTGGATTATGTGGGAATCGGCACGCTTATTTGAAAATATCGGAACAGTGAACGACGGCATGAACACGCTAACCAAGCCGCAAACCATTTTGGATAAACCGAACTGCCCGCCGTTGAACGTGACGCACGGTGAAATCAAATTTAATAATGTCAGCTTTGCTTATGACCCGGTTAAACCGCTGTTGGATCATTTCAATTTAACCATTAAACCGGGCGAAAAAGTGGGCTTGATCGGGCGTTCCGGGGCGGGTAAATCTACTATCGTCAATCTACTTTTACGCTTCTATGAAGCGCAACAAGGTGCGATTACCATCGACGGACAAAATATTATCGACGTGCAGCAGGAAAGTTTGCGCAGCCAAATCGGCTTGGTGACGCAGGATACGTCGCTATTACACCGTTCCGTGCGTGATAACATTGTGTACGGCAGACCGAGCGCCACCGAGCAGGAAATGCTGGATGCGGCGGAACGCGCCGAAGCAGCGGATTTCATTCCGTATTTGAGCGATGCGCAAGGTCGTCACGGCTATGACGCCCATGTGGGCGAACGCGGCGTAAAACTCTCCGGCGGACAACGCCAGCGTATTGCCATCGCCCGCGTAATGTTGAAAGACGCACCGATTTTATTACTGGATGAAGCCACCAGTGCATTGGATTCCGAAGTGGAAGCGGCGATTCAGGAAAGCTTGGACAAAATGATGGAAAACAAAACCGTTATCGCCATCGCTCACCGTTTATCCACCATCGCCGCCATGGATCGCTTGATCGTATTGGATCACGGACAAATCGTGGAACAAGGCACTCATGCTGAACTGCTGGCGCACAACGGCTTATACGCCAAATTGTGGCAACACCAAAGCGGTGGCTTCTTAAGCGAACATGTAGATTAAAAATACCGAAAAAAATGACCGCACTTTATAGACCTAAAGTGTGGTCAAAAAATACGGCGTTTTTAGCCTTTCGCCAGAATGCTCTTCAGGAAGCGGGCGGTGTGTGAACCCTCCACGTTGGCAACCTGTTCCGGTGTGCCGGTGGCGATGATCTGCCCGCCGCCACTGCCGCCTTCCGGGCCGAGATCCACAATCCAGTCGGCGGTTTTGATTACGTCTAAATTATGTTCGATGACCACAATGGTGTTGCCTTGATCGCGCAAGCGGTGCAACACGGAAAGTAGCTGTTTGATGTCGGCGAAATGTAACCCTGTGGTCGGTTCGTCGAGAATATACAGGGTTTTGCCCGTATCCCGCTTGGAAAGTTCCGTCGCCAGTTTCACCCGTTGCGCCTCACCGCCGGACAGGGTGGTGGAGGATTGCCCCAAACGGATGTAAGACAAGCCCACGTCAATCAGGGTTTGCAATTTACGGGCAATCATCGGAATGGCGTCGAAAAATTCACGTGCGTCTTCCACGGTCATATCCAACACTTGATGGATGGTTTTGCCTTTGTAGCGAATTTCCAAGGTTTCGCGGTTGTAGCGTTTACCCTTACATTGATCGCACGGCACATACACATCCGGCAGAAAGTGCATTTCCACTTTGATCACGCCGTCGCCCTGACAAGCTTCGCAACGCCCGCCGCGGACGTTAAAACTGAAACGTCCCGGGTTGTAGCCGCGCGCACGGGCTTCCGGAACACCGGCGAACAGTTCGCGAATCGGCGTAAACACGCCCGTATATGTCGCCGGGTTGGAACGCGGCGTGCGTCCGATCGGGCTTTGGTTAATGTCGATGACTTTGTCGAAAAATTCCAAACCTTCAATGGATTTATACGGCGCTGCTTCGGCGTTTTCCGCGTGATTCAAGGCATTTTGCGCAATCGGGAATAGGGTGTCGTTTATCAACGTGGATTTGCCCGAGCCGGACACACCGGTGATACAGGTGAATAAGCCTACGGGAATGTCCAGATTGACATCTTTCAGATTGTTGCCGGACGCGCCGAACAGTTTGAGCATTTTTTTCTTATCAAGTGCGGTGCGTTTTTTCGGTATTTCGATCTTTTCCGCGCCCGATAAAAATTTACCCGTGAGGGAATTCGGGTTTTGCATAATTTGTTGCGCCGTGCCTTCGGCGATGACGCTACCGCCGTGTACGCCTGCGCCGGGGCCGATGTCAATAATGTGATCGGCGCTTAAAATGGCGTCTTCGTCGTGTTCCACCACAATTACGGTGTTGCCCAAATTCCGCAAATGAATCAAGGTGTTAAGCAGGCGTTCGTTGTCCCGTTGGTGTAAGCCAATGGAAGGTTCGTCCAATACATACATCACGCCGACCAGACCCGCGCCGATTTGACTGGCGAGACGAATACGCTGCGCTTCGCCGCCCGAAAGGGTTTCGGCAGAACGGGAAAGGGAAAGGTAGTTCAAACCCACATTCACCAAAAATTGTAACCGCTCTTTGATTTCTTTCAGGATTTTCTCGGCGATTTGGGCTTTTTGCCCGCTCAGTTGAAGTTCACTGAAGAAACTCAAGGCTTCGCCGATACTTTTTTCCGATACGTCAGGCAGGTTGGTTTGCTCAATATAGACGTTACGCGCTTCCGGGCGTAAACGGGAACCGCCGCAATCGGCACAAGGGCGGTTGCTGATGTGTTTGGCGAGTTCTTCGCGCACCGACATGGATTCCGTTTCTTTATAACGGCGCGCCATGTTGTTCAAAATGCCTTCAAAGGTGTGGCGACGCAGCACCACATCGCCGCGATCGTTCATGTATTGAAACTCGATTTCTTCCTTGCCGGAGCCGTGCAAAATAATCTGCTGAATTTTTTTCGGCAGTTCCTCAAAAGGCGTTTCAATGTCGAAATGGTAGTGTTTCGCCAGTGAGGTGAGCATTTGGTAGTAGTAGAAATTGCGGCGATCCCAGCCTTTAATGGCGCCGTTGGCAAGGGAAATACCGGGATTTTGCACCACGCGTTTTTCATCGAAATATTGCTGTACGCCCAAGCCGTCGCAAGTCGGGCAGGCACCGGCGGGATTATTGAAAGAAAACAGACGCGGTTCCAGTTCCGGCACGGAATAACCGCAGTGCGGACAGGCAAAATTGGCGGAGAAAATTAATTCTTCCGCTTTCGGATCGTCCATATAGGCAACTACTGCCGTGCCGCCGGAGAGTTCTAATGTGGTTTCAAAGGATTCCGCTAATCTTGTGGCTAAATCCGACCGCACTTTAAAGCGATCCACCACCACTTCGATGGTGTGTTTTTTCTGTAATTCCAGCTTCGGCGGATCAGACAAATCGCAAATTTCACCGTCGATACGGGCGCGAATATAACCTTGCGCGGCTATTTGTTGCAGCAACTTAACGTGTTCGCCTTTGCGCTCTTTCACCAACGGTGCCAACAGCATCATTTTGCTTTCTTCAGGCAAGGAAAGCACCTTATCCACCATTTGGCTGATGGTTTGCGCCGCCAGCGGCACATTGTGGTGGGGACAGCGCGGTTCGCCCACACGGGCAAACAATAAACGCAGATAATCGTGAATTTCGGTAATGGTTCCCACCGTCGAACGCGGGTTGTGGGAGGTGGATTTTTGTTCAATAGAAATCGCCGGCGAAAGCCCTTCAATGTGGTCCACATCGGGTTTTTCCATTAATGACAGAAACTGGCGCGCATAGGCGGACAGGGATTCCACATAACGGCGCTGACCTTCCGCATACAGCGTATCAAACGCCAAGGAAGACTTGCCGGAACCGGATAAGCCGGTGATGACAATCAGTTTGTCGCGTGGAATGGTTAAGTTAATATTTTTCAGATTGTGGGTTCGCGCCCCACGAATGTCGATGGTATCCATAATAGATTTTATAAATGAAAGAAGTGTAAATTTGCGACAATTATCGCATATTCCTAAATAACTGTGCAAATATCCAGTTAATTTTGTTGAAGGCGTGGATTTCTTCTGAATTTTCAGGCAGAATAGGGCAAATTTTTTTACAGCAAAATCGAATAAAGAAGAGGATATTATGGCTGGAGTAAATAAAGTAATTATCGTCGGTAATTTAGGCAATGACCCTGAAATCCGCACCATGCCGAACGGCGAAGCAGTTGCCAACATCACAGTTGCCACCAGTGAAAGCTGGAATGACAAAAACACCGGCGAACGTCGCGAAGTGACCGAATGGCATCGCATTGTGTTCTACCGTCGTCAGGCAGAAGTGGCGGGCGAATACCTGCGCAAAGGATCCAAAGTGTATGTTGAAGGACGTTTAAGAACCCGTAAATGGCAGGATCAAAACGGCCAGGATCGCTACACCACGGAAATTCAAGGCGACGTGTTACAAATGTTAGACAGCCGTGCCGATCGTCAATCCGCCGGCGGCTATGCCCCGGCAGCCCAACCGAGCTACCCAAGCCAAGCACAAAGCGCCCCGCGCGCTGCCCCGGCAAGCAAACCGGCTACTGAAGCGCCGATGGATAATTTTGATGATGATATTCCGTTTTGAATTCCATATACAGAAATTATGTAAAAATACATCGTAGAAACCAGAGAGAAGCCTTATAAAATAAGACTTCTCTTTTTTTACATTAATTTTGACACAATATCTTTAATTTGATAGTATTTATATATGATATTTTTGTAAATTAAATGAATATGCATAGATTAGAAACAGTCCTTTTTTCAAATGGAGAACGTTTTCCTATATTGGTTAATGTTAAAACTGGTATTCCTGATTTTTATTCAACCTTATGGGTAACTGTAGAACTACGTAATCAATCCGCAGTAAACACAATTAGAAATAAGCTGGGAACTATACAGTGGATAATGAATTGGGAAAAACAGAATAATCTTGTTATTAGTGATCTAATTCATAACAAAGTACTCTTAACAGAAAACCAATTAGAATCTCTTATCCAACATATGAGAATAAATGTAAAAAAGCGAAAGAATGTAATCAATACAAAAAAAAGTGTGTTAATGAAAGGTAGGACTCAATTTATTGATATTTATTCTGCCGTATCTCTTAGTCATCAATATAATAGACTAACAACGCTTTCAGAATACATATTATTTCTATCTAAAGTAATTAATGTATCTAATGAATATATTGAAAAATTGACGAAACTAATTACTTTAATTAAAGAGTTAAGACCTAAAAATCATAAAACATTATCTATCAAACCAGAAAGTGAGCTACCTGATGGATTGTTAGATGAGTTTATGTCTATTGCGAACTTTTCTAATCCTAATAATCCATTTCAAGATATTGGAATTAGAAAAAGAAACCATTTGATGTTTATCTTATTAAAGGAATTAGGGATTAGAAGAGGAGAGCTATTATCAATTCAAATCCCATTTATTGATATAGGGACAGCTAAATCCTCAATTACAATTAGACGAACGCATGATGATAAATTTGACACAAGGAAGAAGCAAGCTGTAAGTAAAACGAAAGAAAGGCGACTTCCTATTTCACAAAATATAGCTCAACTTATCAATGACTATATTATGAACTATCGCTCTAAGATTCCTAACGCTAATAAACATCCATATTTATTTGTAACCCATCGAAAAGGAAAAACGCAAGGAAACCCAATTAGTACCAGTTCTTTTGATAACGTTATTGTACCAACAATGAAAAAGATAGATCCTAAATTTTCTATTATTCATCCGCATATTTTTCGTCATGAATGGAACTTAGATTTTTCACGAAAGGTGGATAAAAATAATCAAAATATAAATCATGATTTTTCTCATAAAGATTTTATTTCTTCCGAAAAAGAAGCAAAGATGAGACAACATCTTATGGGACATACATCCGAGAAATCAGGAAATATTTATAATCAACGTTATATAAGAGAAAAAGCTAACAAGATATTATTAGATCTTCAGATTGAGTTTCAAAAAAAGGTTGATAATTATGAATCAGAATAAACTTCTTAGACAGTCAAGAGATGGGTATGCATTTGATGAAAATGAAAACTTTTGGCGTATAAGTAAAGACAAAACCATTAACTTTTCTCAACATATATTAAATATAAATAAAAAAACATTAGACGGTTTTAGAAAAACATTAGCAATATATGCCGAAAAATACTCAAGTTATCACGTATCTCACATGTATCAACAGTTTCAACGATTAGTAATTTCAACTAACTTAGAAATAATTAATGTGCCAATAATCTTGGATTGGAAAAATAAACTAGGAAAAGAGCATGAATGGTATTTAGGAGCATTAAAGGGTTTTTTACTGTCATGGCATGAGTATGGCTATTATGGAGTTGATAAATCTGTTGTGTCATTGCTAGAAAGCTTTACGTTAAGTGGAAATGATAAAGGTAAATCGGTATTAATGAGATGCCCTTATACAGGAGCATTTACCGAAAATGAAATTTTGGCTTTAATGGCTGAACTTGCTAGACTTTGGAGAGAAGATCTTATTTCATTTGAAACATATGCATATATTCACTTACTTCAATCTACAGCTAGAAGACCCATTCAAATACGCCATTTAAAATTTGAAGACCTAAGAAAGGAAATCTCTCAAGGAACATGGAATTATTTTCTAAATATCCCTAGTGCAAAAAAAAGAGGAGGGCTATTTAGAGAAACGTTTAAAAAGCTTGCTATCACAGAGGACTTATATTTAATTCTCCTAAACTTTATGGAATATCAATATAAGAAATTGCTTAGTCTGGTTGATGAAACCTTTATTTCTAGTTATAAAATGAAATTACCAATGTTTATTGATTGGAATTGTTTAAAGAAGAATATCAAAAATAGGAATTTTGATCTTTCATTATTAAACAAAGATATTTTTCATTATTCTGCTTCTTCGTTGGAGCTATACGCATTACGAAAATTCTGTATTCACCAAAAAGCAATTTCAGAACGAACAGGTGAAATTATTCATGTAACAGCAAGACGTTTTCGCCATACTAGAGGAACAAATCTAGGAAGAAAAGGGGTTGGGGCAACGATTATAGCAGAGCTCCTAGATCATACAGATACACAAAACGTTAAAGTTTATACTGAAAATACAGCTGATACAGTGCAATACATTGATCGTGTTATGGGTGCTGAAATGGGAAAACTAGCTCAAGCATTTACAGGTAGAATTATTTCTAACTTAAATGAAAGCGAGAGGGGGCACGATCCAACATCTTTAATAACCAATAACGGAATAGATACAATAGGTGCTTGTGGTACAAATGATTTTTGTATAACTGGCTATGAAACTTGTTATTTATGTCCTAAGTTTAGACCGCTCGTTGATGGTCCTCATCAACAAATCTTAAATAAGTTGTATGAGGAAAAGGAAGAACGTTTAAAACAAACCAAAAGCATAGATTATGCATCATCCAAAGATCGTATTATTTTAGCTGTTGAGTATGTTGTTCAAGCTTGCAATGATATGAAAAGAACTATTGGGAGCCACTAATTATGAATAATCTAATTTTTACTCCACAAGATAATAATCCTAAATCTAATTTAGAGCAATTTATTAATTTCAGTAAAAATCAGCTTACTACCTTTGGAAATGATTGCTGGGAAAACAACCAATGGAAAACAACATTCAGCATTTATCCAGTTCAGGTTCGTTTTTCCACAGAAAGAATTAAATCTACAGCTTATAAATATGAGCCATTAGCTGCACCATTCATTGAGTTTGCCAAAGCCTATATTCGTTATACTTATTCTCTAAATCCTATTCGGAATTTAGCCCGACATACTGAATCTTTACGTATAGTTGAAATGGCTCTCTACAATATTAAAGGAAAAGCTGACATACTTCAGCTTGATTATTTAGTTATTCATGAAGTAGAAAATATCGTATCAAAAAAATATAAAAAAGGTACGGAATCAGTCAATAAATTAGGTTATCAAATTCAAAAATTATTTGATTTTTGTAGAGAAAATCAAATTACACCTCAACTACCTTTATGGAAAAGTCCTTACAAACGCCCTAGAGATTTGACTATATTACTGGATGAAAAAGGAAAAGAATACCGCTCCAGTAAAATGCCAACTGATGAAGAAATGATGTTGGTAGCTAAACTCTTTCATGATGCCCCCAATTTAGACAAAGAAACTGAATATTACACAGCTGTTATGGCTCTACTTATGGTTGCTCCATCTCGTTGTTCTGAGTTAATGTCGTTATCTGTTAATTGCTTAGAATGGGAGAATGATAGCTTAGGAAATAAGCAATTAGGTATTCGATGGATACCCGCAAAAAATGGTAAAGTGGGATTAAAATGGGTTCCTAGCTGTATGCAAGATATTGTTGTTGAAGCCGTTAAACGCTTAACAAATATAGGCACCCTAGCAAGAGGAGTTGCTAAATTTGCAGAAGAAAATCCTAATATATTGATGTTATCCAATAAAGAGGCTGCGCCATCCCGTTCTTTATACCAAAAGCCTTTAACTAAAAGTGAAATTTTTGAAGTGCTAGATATTGACAAAAATAGCACTAATACTAAATGGTTTAAAAATTTAATAAGTGAAAATGATGGAATTATAACTTATGAGGTGTTAGGAAAATTTTTATATAAAAAATATACATCAAAATTTCATAATTGGCCTTATGTTGATAAACATAAAAATGTTAAGGTTTCTGAAGCTTTATTATTATTTAGAGAAAATGAATTTCATGATGACTTTTCCCCTAAAAGTTTTTCTTTTGTGTTACCAACGGTGAATCAAATTAATGATAGGTTTTGCTATTCTGAAACTCGTCCTAAAACATCATTATGGGAAAAACATTGTATAGGCACATCCAAAGGAGAATTCATAAGATTACCATCACACAATGCAAGACATTGGTTAAGTACAAAAGCTGAACGAGGAGGAATGGATGAGTTAACTTTAGCTAATTGGGCAGGACGAGCAAGAGTTGCAGATAACAAGGCTTATGATCACAGAACAGAAGAAGAAAAAAGTGAATCAGTTAGGAATTTACTCATTCCCGAAGATATTTCTATCTTAGATAAAATTCATTTGAATCTTCCTATTACCTATGAAGACTTAGGGAAAGATAGAATTGGAATCGCAACGGTAACAGAAATAGGGATCTGTGAACATGATTATGCAATGTCTCCATGTTCTCGTCATGGAGATTGTGAAACATGTAAAGAGCTTGTTTGTATTAAAGGTTTAGAGCACTCCTTAGAAATCTTAAAGGTGCGTGAAGCCCAGATAACCGAACAATTTAATAAAGCTAAAGAACACCATAAAATAGGTGTTTTTGGTGCAGATCGCTGGATAAGTAATTTAGGATGGAGACTAACTCACATAAAAACTAAAATTAAATTCTTAGAAAATGAGAGCATCCCAAATGGTTCCTTATTAAGGATGCCTGATGAGTATGATCCTTCCCCTATTAAATTAGCTTTGTTGGAAAGAGGAATGGATCTAGATATACAGAAGAAAGAAACAGCTAAGTTAGACGATGATTTATATAGACTAATGGAGTTATAGTATGCCTAAAATTCTTATTACAGAAGAAAATTTAGAAGATATAATCATGTTGATTAATACTTGGGAGGGTAAATTAACATGGGATTTACTCTGTCATAAAGTGGCAGAACTACTGAATGTTAAAAGTATTGAGAGACAGTCTCTTGCAAATTATTCAGATATTCAAACAGCCTTTACTAGACGAAAACAAAAAATAAAAGAAAGAGCAAAAGCTAATCCTATACCAAATGTAACTGTGGATTATCTGCAAAAGCAAGTTAAGAATTTAAAAGCTCAAGTACAACGTTTGGAAGAAATTAATGAGCGATATAAACAGCAATTTATTGTATGGCAATATAATGCATATATGCATGGTATGACCCAAGTTACTTTAAATAAGCCTCTTATTGCAGTTAACCGTCAACGTAGGTAATTTATAGGATGTAAGGTAAATTATTTTTACTATAGTAGTCTCTACAAAAGATTGTCTGAAAATCAATTTTCAGACAATCTCTTCACACCTATTAAACTTCTTGATGGGTAGAGTAGAAAACAATTTTCGTCAACATCTACTTCTTCTGGCCGGAGAGATACAGCAGTTTAATGGCGCGTCAAACACTATTGTACTGAACTACGCCACGTCGTTGCCTAGGTGCACGCCCATATCAACCCCTTCTTTCACAATATCTGCCAACGATCGTCCACCACGATTTCCAAGCGGGTTTTCGGGTATTGGTTCAAAATCGGCTTTAATTTTGGATACAACACGGCTTCCGCTGCCATCGCCGGGGCGTTGATGCGAATCAATCCCGATGGCGTATTCAAAAAATCATTTAATGCATCGACTTCTTGGTTTATGGCTTGATAAAGCGGCAAAAGCTGTTCAAAAAACTGTTGTCCCGCTTCGGTTAGCGATACATTGCGTGTTGTACGGTTGAATAGTCGTAGGTTTAGCCGTGTCTCTAAATTTTTCATGCTATGGCTTAAGAATAGCGAAAAATGGGAAGTGGGTTTTTGGATTTGGAAAGGTGGCTTCGGACAATTAAAAAAACATTTCAATCATACTTGAAATATTGAAATTTCTTGTTATAATTACGCCTATGAATACGATACAAGCAAGCAAACTCTTTGAGAGCCTGTCTTCTCCGATAAGACTGGCGATTTTTCAACAACTTACCGCCGCAGGCAGTACTGGCATGATTGCTGGCGACTTGGCAAAACAGCTTAACCTTGCCCCGAATAATGTGTCTTTTCATCTAAAAAGCCTGTTGCATTCGGGGCTTGTGCGTGTGGTGCAGGAAGGACGGCACATGCGTTATTTTGCCGAGCTGGATTTGATGATGGCATTGACCCATTTTCTGACCCAAAACTGCTGTTCTCAAACAGGCGAATCTTGCCAGTGATTTTCAGGCAGCCTGAAAAATTATTGCCAAATATTTCTATATTTCTTGAAGGATTGGAGTAACTATGAACATTACCATTTATCACAACCCAAACTGCGGTACTTCACGCAATGTGCTGGCACTCATCCGCCACGCTGGTATTGAGCCACAAGTGATTGAATATTTGAAAAATCCGCCAAGTGAAACGACTTTGCGTAATTTAATCAAACGCATGGGCATCACGCCTCGCCAGTTACTTAGGACGAATGTAGTGCCGTATGAAACGCTTGGTTTGCAAAACGAAAAGTTAAGCGATGACGAACTCATTTCCGCCATGCTTCGTGAACCGATTTTAATCAATCGTCCGATTGTGGTGAGCGAAAAAGGCGTGAAATTATGCCGTCCGTCCGAAACAGTTTTGGCATTTTTACCGCCTTTTGCGATCCCGTTTGTCAAAGAAGACGGCGAAATTATTAATCATAAGGAGTAAATCATGGGGTTGTTTGAACGTTTTTTAAGCCTTTGGGTGGCGTTGGCGATTGTGCTGGGCGTGGTTTTGGGTGTTTGGTTGCCCAATGTATTTCAATGGGTTGCATCTTTGGAAGTGGCTCATGTGAATTTGCCTGTGGCGATACTGATTTGGCTGATGATTTATCCGATGATGATTCAGATTGATTGGTCGGCAATCAAAGACGTGGGCAAAAAACCAAAGGGCTTATTTTTAACCTTATTTATCAACTGGTTGGTCAAGCCGTTTACGATGGCGGTGTTCGGCTGGTTGTTTTTTCGGGTGTTTTTTGCAGGTTGGGTGGACGCACAGTCGGCACAAGAATACATTGCCGGCATGATTTTGCTGGGTGTGGCACCGTGTACAGCAATGGTGTTTGTGTGGTCGCAACTGGTCAAAGGCGACCCCAATTACACTTTGGTGCAGGTTTCGGTCAATGATTTGATTATGATTGTGGCGTATGCTCCGATTGCAGGCGTATTGCTCGGCGTAAGCGACATAGAAATTCCGTGGAATACCTTGATTTTAAGCACGGTTTTGTATGTGCTGTTGCCCTTGCTGGCAGGCTGGCTTACCCGCTCTTATTTACAAAAATCGGGTAAATCGGTGGCACAATTTTCAGGCAGCCTAAAACCCTTTTCCGTGATGGGCTTGATTTTGACGGTGGTGTTGCTATTCGCCTTTCAAGCCCAAACCATTATTGCCAACCCTTTGATTATTCTGCTGATTGCTATTCCCCTGCTGGCACAGACTTACGGCATTTTTGCCTTGGCTCACGTTTTGGCAAAATGGCTCAAATTACCACACGAAATTTCCGCCCCTGCGTGCTTGATTGGCACGAGTAATTTTTTTGAATTGGCGGTGGCGGTGGCAATTTCTTTGTTCGGTTTGCATTCTGGGGCGGCATTGGCAACGGTGGTCGGTGTGCTGGTGGAAGTGCCTGTGATGCTCTCACTGGTGTGGTGGATAAACCGAAAATCGCTGGGGAATAAAGGGGTGTAGGTTTTTCAGGCAGCCTGAAAGTTATTTTGCAAAATTTAAAAATAAAAACACCGCTTGAACATCAATCCAAACGGTGTTTTAAATTAACTGACTTTTAATTCCGCCCAAGCCCTTTTGATGATTTCTTGACTGGCTTGTAATGCCAAAAATGCCAAAACAAACGCCACAATTAAATCAGGATATTTTGATTGAAAAAAATAAACTGCCATACCCGCCAAAATTACCGCCACATTACCAATCGCATCGTTTCGGGAACACACCCACACACTGCGGACATTGCTGTCGCCATCACGAAATTTTAATAATATCAACAATGCCGACACATTGATCAATAACGCCAAAAATCCCACAATGCTCATTTCAGAATAACTGGGCATTTCCCCATAAAACACACGATAAATGGTTGTCATTAAAATAAATAAACCAAAACCGCCCATCGTTAGCCCCTTAACCATAGATGCTTTGGCTCGGTAACTTAACGCCATTGGCAAAACAATCAAACTTATCAAATAATTGGCACTGTCGCCCAAGAAATCCAAACTGTCCGACAACAGCGAAGTTGAACCTGATTTAACCCCCATCACAATTTCCACAAAAAACATTGATAAATTTAATATCAAGACAATCCACAAGGCTTTTTTGTACTTGGGCGATTGATGAATGGGCTGATTTGAACCACAACAATTTTGGCACGCCATTTTTTTTGCTCCTGTTTTAAGATGAAATTTGCTATACTATAAACTCCGTAGTCATTACAGGGTCAAGCCAAAATGTCAAAATTTTTTAAAATAAAACAAGCCAGTGAACAAACAGGCGTACATTTGGAAACCATTCGTTATTATGAAAAACAAGGCTTAATCGCCCCTACACATCAACAAAACGGCTATCGTGTGTTTGATGAAAATCAGTTAGAACAATTACGCTTTATTAAAACTTGCCGTAATATCGGTCTTTCTTTAAGTAACATCAAAACGCTGTTGCAATTACAACAAACGCCTAGCAAACAATGCAATGAAATCAATGCACTTGCCGAGCAACATTTGGCATATTTGGACGAACAAATCACAGAACTACAACAAGTTAAAACTTTTCTAATGCAATTTGTGGGTTGTGAAAATAAAACGGTTGATAAGTGTCAGATTATTCAAGGTATTAAAGAAAAAGAATAGCGGAATATTTTTCAGGCAGCCTGAAACCTTTTTCCATTATGGGTTTGATTTTGACGGTGGTGTTGCTGTTTGCCTTTCAAACCCAAACCATTATTGCCAATCCCTTGATTATTTTGCTGATTGCCATTCCCTTGCTGGCACAGACTTACGGCATTTTTGCCTTGGCTCACGTTTTGGCAAAATAGCTCAAATTACCACACGAAATTTCCGCCCCTGCGTGCTTGATTGGCACGAGTAATTTTTTTGAATTGGCGGTGGCAATTTCTTTGTTCGGTTTGCACTCGGGGGCGGCATTGGCAACGGTGGTCGGTGTGCTGGTGGAAGTGCCTGTGATGCTCTCGCTAGTGTGGTGGCTTAATCGGCAGGTAAAATAACGATGTGCCGTCTGAAACTTATTTTTCAGACGGCATATTTACCTTAAAACAATCAAACCTTTACCAAAATCTTCCCAATCTGTGCATTGCTTTCCATATAACGGTGAGCTTCCGCCATTTCATCAAAAGCAAAAACTTTGTCAATTTCTGGTTTTAATTGACCGCTTGCTAAGCCGTCAAACACGAATTTTTTCGCTTGAGCGAGTTTTTCTGGTACGGTAGTGATTTCAAACAATTCATAGCCTCGCACGGTTAAGTGTTTGCCTAAAATTGGGAACACAGGCACGGCGATATCATCGTGGCTTAATGCACCGTAGATGATGTATTTGCCGTCTTGTGTCATTGCGTTGATAATTTTTGCTGCTTCTTTGCCACCCACAGGGTCGAACACCAAATTCACGCCTTTGCCGTTTGTAATTTCTAGTAATTTAGCCGTAACGTCATCTTCTTTGGTGGCAATCACAAAATCCGCCCCTTTCTGTAAAAGCACATCGCCTTTGGCGTGCGTGCGAGACAGAGCAATCACGTTTGCCCCTTGCATTTTGGCGATTTGAATGGTGGCAATGCCTACCGAGCTGGTCGCTCCGCCCAATACAACAAAATCGCCTTTTTGCACTGTAATGGTACGTTGGCATATCTCTACTACAAGCAGTAGGATTTTGAGAAAAATTTTCAAATGATAGAATTTTTTCAGATTACTTGACCTTAACCCTAGGTCAAGCTTTAACATTGCGCCATTCCATCTCAATAAAAATAAGGACATCTTATGAAATTACATAAATTTACCCGCTCATTGTTGCTTTTAAGTTTAGGGATAACCGCTTGTGCTCAAGCACAAACACTTTCTATGGAAGTGTGGAAAAGCCCGACTTGTGGCTGTTGTAATGAATGGATCAGCTATATGCAGAAAAACGGTTTTGAGATTAAAGTCAACGAAACAGGCAATTATGATGCTCATAAGCGCTTTAACATTAAATATGAACATGCTTCTTGCCACACAGCCGTGATTGATGGCTATGTGATTGAAGGACATGTACCTGCTGAGGATATCAAACGTTTACTCGCAGAAAAACCCGATGCAGTTGGCTTGTCCGCACCTGGCATGCCGATTGGTTCACCAGGTATGGACGGTGAAGCATACGGCGGACGCAAAGATCCTTATGATGTTATTTTAATTAAGAAAAACGGTGAAAGTGAAGTGTTCAAATCCTATAACCAATAGGGGGGGAAAGAATGAAACGTCGAGATTTTTTACGTTATGGAATTGGAATTAGCTTAGCCAGTAGCTCGCTTTATAGCCTTGCGAATATGATGAACCACGCACAACATGGCAATATGGCGATGATGCATTCAGTACCTACTGGCCTAATGCCAACTGAGGCAATGCCTTCAGGTTTATCGCTTAATGGGATATTGCCAAAACTTGCTAATCAATCGACTCAAGCAGGGCTATTCACAGCCACTTTAAAAGCAGAGCCAATTAAAATTCGCCTCGCAGACAATAAAGAAACGGAATTTTGGGCTTATAACGGACAACTACCAGGGCCACAAATTGAAGTATTTGAAGGCGACACCGTAGAAATTGAATTTATCAATCACCTACCACAACCCTCAACAGTACATTGGCACGGCTTAGATGTACCAAATGAGGCGGATGGTAACCCGATGGATATGGTTGAACCGCAAGGGAAAAAAGTCTATCGCTTTACGCTACCTCAAGGCAGTGCTGGGACATATTGGTACCACCCTCATCCACATGACCATGTTTCCGAACAAGTCTATAAAGGCTTAGCAGGCACTTTCGTTGTTAAAGCGAAAAATGATCCGCTTGCACACCTTCCTGAACAACATTGGGTGATTTCCGATCTGCGTTTAAATGCCGATGGCACCATTCCAGCAAACACGATGTTAGATTGGATGAACGGTCGTGAGGGTGAATTTGTGTTAATCAACGGTCAATATCAGCCCCAGATTCAAGTGAAAACGAATGAACGAATCCGTCTTTGGAATGCCACTAGCGCTCGTTATTTTCGTTTAAACATTCCAGGGGTGAAATGGATTGTGGTGGGTACCGAAGGTGGTTTACTTGAAAAACCTCGCTCGCCTGTTGATGAACTGCTACTTACACCAGCCGAACGCGTTGAAGTGATTATGGTGGGTGAAACGCAAGGAACAGTCAATTTACAAAGCGGTTATTATGATCGCCGTAAGATGATGGTGCAAGAACAGCCTAAAGATCTCACTTTAGCCACAATTCAGGTGAAATCAGAACCTGTTCAGTTACCTGAAAGCTTAAGGTCCTTCCCTAACTGGGATGAGCCAAAGCAGGTTCGCCAAATTCGCTTTAGTGAAAAAATGATGAACCATACGAATATGCCAATGATGAATCACGGTACACATCACGCTACTACAACACCAACGGACAACCCTATTCCACCAATGATGAATGGTATGTTCTTAATCAACGGTCAAACCTTTGATATGAACCGTATTGATTTTGTTGCCAAATTGAATGAAGTGGAACAGTGGGAAATTTTCAATGAAAGCCATATGGATCATCCGTTCCATTTGCACGGCACTCAATTTGAAGTGATTCAACATACATTAAACGGCAAAACCTTCAAGCCAGAAGGCAGGGCGTTAAAAGATGTAGTCAATTTGCGCCCTTATGAAAAAGTGATTATTCGCTTTAAGCAAGGACACACTGGGTTGAAAATGTACCATTGCCATATTTTGGAACATGAAAATCTCGGTATGATGGGGATGTTTAAAGTGGAATAGTGGTATCTAACCATAAAAAACAGAGGGATTTTCGTGAAAATTTGTAAATCGCGAAAATCCCACTGCTTATCACTGCCTATTCCAACGGTTTAACAATGCAACAAGTGAGAGCATCACAGGCACTTCAACCAATACACCAACCACAGTCGCTAACGCCGCGCCCGAATGCAAGCCAAACAAGGAAATCGCCACCGCCACCGCCAATTCAAAAAAATTACTGGTGGTGTCCTGAAAAGTGTACTGGGTTAAATTTGTTTGGGATGATTGATTGCCTAAAATCCAATGTTAAATGATTTAATATGATAAAACATTGATTTGAAAAAACAGCAACTACGCCTAACGGCTCTGCTTAATCTGTGCCGAATCCGACAGTTATTACCCTCAATCGCTTTAGTATGTTGCTTACCCACCCATTGGTCACCGGTATCAGAAAACGCATTTACAAAAGCATCCCAATTATCGCCGGCAATACGTTCATAGCTTACTTTGAGTTCTTTTAAACGCTGCTTTAAAGCCAAAGCGGTTTGCAAATCACGTTTGCCCCAAACAAATGCCACGATTTCACTTGTCTTGGCATGATAACCGATGTAGATACGGTATTTTTGGTCTATCCGATTTGGTGGTACAAAATGCCAATGGCGCTTTATTCTTTGCTCGAGCAAGTAGACTTTAGTGGGAAAAATATTGTGCCGGTGGTTGGTCATGGTGGCAGTCGTTTGGGTGGAACGGATAAAGATATTCAGCAACTTCAACCACAAGCCAACGTGAAAAACGGTTTTGAGGCGTATTTGCATAAAACGGTAAGGGCTGAACAACAAGTGGAAAAAAGATTAGCTAAATTCTTAACCGAAAATGGTTATACAAAATAAAAATGTAGGGACACACAGCGTATGTCCCTACCATTTAAATTTCAATTTTATGAAGAAAAAATATCTCCTCCAACTCGCTCAAGATTTGGTTCTAACGGCAATATTGCTTTCTCTTTTTGGCTATCATCTTTATGAAGAAATCACGCACGAATGGCTCGGCTTGGTCTTTTTTGCTTTGATTATCTCACATCTTTCACTGAATACATGGTGGCTCAAAAAGACCTTTTCAGGCAGTTATAACAGCTATCGCATTTTGCAAAGTGCGGTCAATTTTGCAACTTTTTTGTCATTTTTAACCGCTTGTATCAGTGGCATTATGCTTTCTAAACATCTATTGGTGGAAATGCTATTCCACTCTACCACAGATTTAATGCGAAAAATTCATATGACCAGCACCCATTGGTTGCAAATTTTAGTGGGTGTACATTTGGGGTTACATTGGAAACCTATTGCTAATTTATTCGCAAATGGCTACCGTTTAGATCTTGAACATTGGCTTGCACGCAGGCTTATTCCAGCTTGTTGGCTGATTATTGCCGCTTATGGTATTTTCGTTTTTGTGCAACGAGAGTTGTTACCCTATTTATTGCTACAAGTAGATTTTGCCTATTTCAATTATGATGAATCGCAAGCGGTCTTTTATTTTGACTTTCTTGCGATTTTAATTGCGCTGGCTTACAGCACAAGATTTTTGGTTTGGTTCTTTTTATTTAGGAAAAAAGATGTCAAAAGTTAAATCTATTTAGATATTCTGTATAAATAACCTAAATGGCGGATAGATAGAAACGATCTTATACTCGCCACAATTTTATTAATTAAGGATAGCCAAATATGAAGAAAATTAATGTTGCCATTGTGGGGAGTGGGTATTCTACCCGTATTTTCCACGTTCCCTTTTTTAAAAATGATCATCGGTTTAACGTGATAAAATTTTTTGAGCGTTCAACCACTCGGGCATTAGCATGGTTCCCCAACATTGATATTGTGTCAAATTTTGAAAAGTTACTGACTGATGAGGTGGATTTAATCGTGATTAGTCAATAAGTGTAAAAATGGTATAATCAACTCAATGAATTTATGGACAAATATTATCTGTTTGGTATTTTATAGTAAGTACATTGTGTAAAAATAAAATCTGAAATCTAGTCTTTTTATTCTTTATTTTTACGTATTCACACTTCAATTTTGACAAATTAATATTTAATTGATTGATTTTAAAGCATTTTATAATTTACATTTTATAAATGATATAGAAACAACCGTTCTGAGTTACATATAAGTAAAATATAACTCAAATATATTATGAGAAGCCTTTTGTTATAAGGCTTCTCTTTTTTTAAGGGGAGTAATGTAATGGATTTAATATTCTTAATAATTATTAACTAATATGGTGGCTTTCTCTATTTTGTTATTACTACGTCAAGTTTTACTTCTTTCTTTTATACCTGCATTTCTCTTCTATAACTTTTCTAAAGTAACGATTTTTGATAATTCTTATATAATCAATAAGTAACAAAATACGATTGTTTTGATTATTCTATAATAGATTTTTTGCCAAATATTTAATGTTATTTTATTCTCTATGAGTCAAAGATGTATGACCTCCCAGTTCTATTTCATTAATAATTCTATTTCTAAAAAATGAATTAGGAACAATAAATTTCTACATTTCAAATGCTTATTATGACATGTCTTATGATTGTAAATTCCTCTTTCGGCATAATTTTATTCAAAATCAATGCGTTGTGTTTTAGTTTGTAATCAGTTGACATTTAGCTTACATAAACTTGACATTTTGGCGAGTATTTTATAGACTAACAATGATCAAATTTTGATCATCAATAGTATAAATTTCAGCAAGTGATGCATGGGTCATAAGCTGCTAATGATTGGTCATCTTTTATTTTATATTCATTAGATATTAATAAATTGAAAATTCTAAGTAGCCTATTTTATTCGTCTTTCAGCAAACTAGAGATTATATTAATAGAATTGATAATTTCGAGAGTTAAGTAAGAATGTATCTATTGCTTTCTCTTATATTGCGTATATCGGCTTATGGTTAGTATTATAAATATCTCTAATGCTGGTCTTGCACATACCTATTATTCATGACTACACATATACCCTCTATATATTTAATCTAATTTATTATGAGTATATTAGAAGTATTAGATATTTTTGTCTTTATGTACCCTGCGTGTATGGCGATTAATTGGCTCATTGCAGGTTTTTGTTACTATCTCTTTAAAGAAGGAAAGCTAAGCGAACCTATCTTTCAAAAAGCGTCTAAAAACCAAGTACCCATGATAAGCCTCATGGTGCCTTGTTATAACGAGGGCGATAATCTCGACGAATCCATACCGCACTTATTGCAGCTGAGATACCCGAA
>NZ_NRCJ01000006.1 GCF_003129965.1 Aggregatibacter kilianii
GAACCCACCGAGAGTAGCCCACGCAAAGCGGGGGAGCTAGTAGGAATCCCCGTCCTTTAGGGCGGGGAGGATGTCAAAAAGGTTACTAAACTATGAAAAATAACAAACTTGTTAAATTCAGTCTAACATTAATCTGTTCAGCGGTACTAGCGGCTTGTGGTTCAAGTGGCGGTGGTGATGATTCAGCAGCTAAAGCAGCGGCTGAACAACAAGCTCAACAGCAAGCAGCTCAACAACAAGCAGCTCAAGAAGCGGCTGCTAAAGCTGCTGCAGAAAAAGCAGCAGCTGACAAAGCAGCTCAAACAACTACTCGCGAATCCAACCCAGGTTATTTGCTTTCTAAAAGAGAAAAATCTGATTTTATCGTAAATACAGTAAATGCAGATAAAACTGACTCTACTCAATCTAAACCGTTAGCAATGACTGTTCAAGATTTAGACCCTCGTTTAGATACTATCGTTGTAGCTTATCCACATGATGGAGCTGAGTCTAAAGCAATCGCTTATGTTGAAGATTTCCAATTTGTAGGTAATACAGCTCAAAATGGTACATTCACCCTAACAGGTGTTTACGACGACTCAACAGAACGTAATACAACTAATGGTGTTTCACGTGCAGAAACCCGCACCAAAACTAATACACGAGGTACAGAAAGCGGTACTGCTTTAGTTTACGAAAAAGATCGTGTTAAATATTTTGACCGTGCAGATCTTAATAATCGTGTAGAAGGCAAGGATACATTAGCAGAAGTTTACGGCTTGAGAACTAACTCTAGAGAAGCTACAAATGGTAACTTAGAAGATAACAACGCAAATAATTTACCATTAGTAAAAGAAACTAATAAATTAGCCTCTAAACAAGATGGTCAATTACGTTTTGTCCAATACGGTCGTGTAACAACTAAATTACACAACCTTACAGAGAACGATTTAAACGTATTCAAAAAAGGTTTATTGGATGATCAAAACAGTAACGTAACAAGTAATGTTATTGGTTTTGCTCACTATGGCGAAGAAGGTACCGAGAACTCTTACTTCTATCGTGGTTTAAACAATACTACCGGTGCTGAATTAGCTAAACTTTCTGGTGAGCTTGAATATCATGGTCATGCAGTAGCTTACGGTTTAGATAATAACTACCGTGGTGTAGTTGAAGCGAAGAAAACTGATGCTCCAAATGCTATCGGTGTAGTAAAAGAAGCTGATCCTACACTTAAAAGTGGTTACCATGTTATTGCAAAAGTTAACTTAGATAACAAAAATGTTACTGGTTCTATCTATAACACTTGGAGTGATAACAAAAATACTGATTTCGACGTTAACTTAGTTAACTTCAACGGTAAATTAGATAACTACGGTAACATTGCAGGTAACTCTGAATTAGCCTATGACAGTGCAAATAAAGCAGGCTCATTCAATGCAACTTTATTTGGTTCTCAAGCCACTGAGTTAGGTGGTAACGTTGCAGGTAATAAAAATGCTGATACTACTGTAACACAATGGGGTGCTGTATTTGGTGCAAAAGCATACGTAACTGATCCAGTCGTAACTCAAGAACCTATCCGCAACAAACCTTGGGCGGCTCGTGCTGATGAAAATACAGCTGGTCAAGTAAAATAATTTCATAAGTTTGAAATTTAAATACTAAAAAACAGCCTGCACTGCGTGGGCTGTTTTAATTTTTAGAAGCTAAATTAGGGACATAACATGAAACAATCTCTTCTTTATGGCATTGTATTTTCATTGCTTACACAGCAGTATGTTTATGCCAATGAACAAAATGATCATGATCAAGCAAAACTTAATCAAGTAATTAAAACAGAGCAACAAACATTGCAAAAAGCGCTTTTAAATAAACAAAGTTTAGAAGGATCAAATACAAACCATAAGGATGATTACATACGTTTTACAGGGAAATACTTAACTGAGCATCCAGAGGTGTTAGAAAAAATTCTTGTAGAATCGCTTGTTAATACAAATAAACAAGTAATTCCTACACTTATAGCTTTATATAAACGCGTCCCTAATAGGGATGAATCTCTAATCGAATGGGGAAATGCAATCTTATTAACTGATACGAATCTAAATGATTCGGTTGCAGAATATAGAAAACTTCTTGCTAATTTTCCAGAAAATAATTTTATTCGTTTCCAGTTAGCTAGAGTTTTATTTTTTAATCAGGAATTTGATGCATCAAAAAATCAATTTGAAAAACTAAGAGCAGCAGACAGTGTGTCAATGCAGGATAGAGAAGTTTTCGATCAATTTATCAAAGCAATTAATGAAAAAAGCCAATGGACTTATTCTTTTGGTTTAACTTATCTTAATGATAAAAACTTAAGTAATTCTGCAAAAGAAGGTACAGTCATTGTTTTACCTAATGGTAATACTGCAGTTTATCGAACTCCGCGTCAGAAAGGTAATGGCGTAGGTATTTCTCTTGGAGCTAATAAACAGTGGGCATTATCAGGAGGAAGTTACATTGTATTGAATACTGGAATTAATACCAAATATTACTGGAATAATAAAAAATATAATGAGTTAACGGGTATGTTTGGTCTTGGTCTAGGATATTCTGATGCCCGCTTTAACATAGAATTACTACCTTACGTGAATAAGCGCTGGTATTCAGGGGGAGTGAATGCCTCAGAGAGTCTGAAGCAATATTATAATACCTATGGTATATCACTTTCATCATCTTATTGGTTAAATCAAAACTTTAAGTATTCGTTCTACTACGATTATGGATATGAAAAATATTACCAAGAAAGTTACGCATCCCAATATCAAGGTGGAACGCATTTAGTGAGTAATAGCATAATGTATGTGCCTGGTCCAACTCAATATTGGTCATTATCTTTCGATTTGATGACAAAAAATGCAAGAGATAAAAGTAATTCATTTCTGAGAAAGGGGGTGAGATTAGGGTGGGGACAAGAATGGCCACTAGGTATTTCTACTAATACCTCTTTAGGTATTGCTAAAAGAGATTATAAAGAAGCCTCTTTTTTAGGAAAACAAGAGAATAATGAATATAATGGCTCTATCTCTATATGGCATAAAAAAATTCACTATGGTGGATTTACACCTCGTTTGACTTGGACTTACACTAAAACTAAGAGTAACATTCCGCTTTACAGTTATGATAAAAATCAAACATTCATAGAGATCAGCAAAACATTCTAAAAAATTCAATTTACATGCATAGAGTGGTAATCATTTGTATTATCACTCTTTTTGTTACAATCTAACGGTGGGTCTAATTTGTAACAACTTAACTTTCTGCAACACCTCAAAGACAGTTTGATAAACCCATTAAAACCAGCAGAAGGAAACAGCATGACCAAACTCTTTAGTCCACAATTCACCACAATGCATTGATTTAGTGCTTAAACAAAATCACACACTCTCTCAAATCAGCAAAATAATGTAGGTTAGCACATCGGCACTACAGCATTGGCGGATTCAGTATCTCAATGAACAACAAGGTTCTCCCCCTAAACAACCTACCATTATAGCCGAGCAACGGGAAATTCAACGTCTACGGGCTGAAAATGAACAGCTGTGCAGTGATAACGTGTTGCTAAAAAAGGTCTCGCCTTCTTGATAGACAAACAATAAAACGTTTGGCTTTGAAGTTTCATTAAGAAGGCGCTTATTCTCAACAAGTCGGACGTTGTTTTGACATTCGCCGCTCAACTCTTTTCCGTTGGAAGCAAACCAAATCGAATTGGATCCTATTAAGTATTCAGGTGGAAATCACCCGTCTATTTTTGGAAAGTGGACAAGCTTACGGCTTACGTCGATTAAGTTTGACGTTATGGCAGATAGGTTGGGAAATCGGGCGATATAATACCCGTAAACTGATGACGGAATTACAGCTAAAACCCTGTTATCCGCTGAAGTTTTACGGTAAATCGACCAAATTCTTTGGAGAATTGGTTAAATTAACAATTTGAGAATTACGTGACCAAAACTGCCGCACTACTGGGTATTACAGAATATATTGAGGATTTTTACAATCCGAAACGGCTTCATTCAACATTGGGGAATTTATCACCGATGATGTTTGAAGCGAAACAAATGTGTTTAACACATTACATCTGTCACCACAACGGAATACCGTTTTTCATCTAATCAAGCATCTCTCCAATCAACTGCGCGATGCTGTCTTCATCATTCGATCCGATAGCCCGTTTTGCTTTGGCTTTTACTGCCTCTTCCGCATTGCCCATGGCGATGCCTAACCCGACGGAGGTGATCATGCTGATGTCGTTGTGGTTATCACCGAAGGCGATGACGTTTTGCGGGTCGATGTCCCATAATTTCAGCAAATCCAGTAAACGTCCGCCTTTGCTGTTGCCGTTATTGGCGACATCGACGCGATCGATCCATGACCATTCGCAGCTAAATTCCGATTTGGGCAGGGAGTTGACCGCACTTTCCATGGCTTGGCGGTCGGGGGAGCTAATGACGAATTTCCAAATATTTTCCTTTGGATTATCTATAATTTCTTTGAAATCATTTACTTTGCATACATTCGGGCGCACTTCCGGCGGACAACTCATGACCCATTGGGTGAATTTTTCCATGTGCGGATTTAAGCGGGTGTAATTCATGGCGTCGCGGCTATACATTAGCAAATGGGTGTCGAATCGGTTCGCGATGTCAATGACTTTATGGCATTGTTCGGCAGAAAGCGGGTTAGCGAATTTGATTTCATCGGTTTGCGGATAGTAAAGATAAGTCCCGTTACAGCAAATAATCGGCGTGTCCAAATTCACTTCGTGATAATACGGCTTCACGGCGGTGTGGTGGCGTCCGGTCACGAAAACTATTTTGATGCCTTGTTCGCGCGCACGTTGTATAGCGCGTTTATTGGCGGGGAGGATGTTGCCTTGGCTGTTTAACAGCGTGCCGTCGAGATCAAATGCAATAACTTGGTATGCCATAAGATGTCCTTTGTAGAGAAATGTGAAACGAATGGATTGCCGTAGTATAGAGCGAAGTGCGTGAAAAAACTACCGCACTTTTGTTCCTCGTTTTAGGCGTGGCGGCGTAAAAGTGCGGTCATTTTTTGCGGTGTTTTTATGGTTTCCGGTGTTCTTCACGGGCAAGATCTGATAAAGTCTGCGCTCATAGCAGCCTGCTTTTTAACGAGGATTTTTAGGAGCAAGAAGAATGAAAAAAATCGAAGCGATCATTAAACCGTTTAAACTGGACGATGTGCGCGAAGCCTTGTCCGACATCGGTATTACCGGCATGACGGTGACCGAAGTGCGCGGTTTCGGGCGACAAAAAGGGCATACGGAATTGTATCGCGGCGCCGAATATATGGTGGATTTTTTGCCGAAAGTGAAAATGGAGATTGTGGTGCCGGACGATTTGTTGGAACAATGTCTGGACGCTATTATTGAGACGGCGCAAACGGGCAAAATCGGCGACGGCAAGATTTTTGTGTATGAGGTGGAACGGGTGATTCGTATCCGCACCGGTGAAGAAAACGAGGATGCAATTTAATTGATGGAAAATCAGTCTTCTTTAGTAAAAGCCTTGGTAGCGGCGGCTTCCATCGTGATTATTTTAGCCGGTGTGAAAGCCGCATCGGAAATTGTGGTGCCGTTTTTGTTGTCGCTATTTATTGCGATTATTTGTTCGCCGTCGCTGAATTATCTAACCAAGAAAAAAGTGCCTTACGGGCTTGCCATCGGTTTATTATTGGTATTTATTTTAATCGTGTTTTTCTTCCTGTTCGGATTAATTAACAACACGATCCAGGAATTTAGCCAATCTATCCCGCAATATCGCCAATTATTGGGCGAACGTGTGAATAGTTTGGTTGCGTTTGCACAAAGCATGAAAATCCCGTTGGATATTTCCGAAAAAAGTATTATGGAGAATTTCGACCCGAGCGTGATCATGAATTTTGTGCGCCGCGTCTTCCTGAGTTTTTCCGGCGTTGTGACGAATACGTTCGTGCTACTGTTAGTGGTCATTTTTATGTTGTTGGAAGCGCCTTATGCCAAACATAAATTTGCTGTGGTGCTGAGCAGCAACGCCAATGAAATCGGGCAGCAGGAACGTTATTTGGATCGCATGTTGCAAGGTGTGATCAGCTATCTCGGCGTGAAAACCATGATGAGCTTGCTCACCGGCGTGTGCATTTGGTTGTTGCTGGAAATTCTCGGCGTGCAATACCCGATTTTATGGGCGACTTTGAGTTTCCTGCTCAATTATATTCCGAACATCGGTTCCATTATCGCCGCTATTCCGATTATCGTTCAAGCCTTGTTGCTGAACGGATTTGTGGTGGGGTTAGAGGTGATTATCGGCGTGGTCGCCATTAACATGGTGATTGGTAATGTGCTGGAGCCTCGTCTGATGGGCAAAAAACTGGGGCTTTCTACCTTGGTGGTGTTCCTGTCTTTATTATTCTGGGGATGGTTGCTCGGCACGGTGGGGATGTTGCTGTCCGTGCCGTTGACTATGGCACTAAAAATTGCCTTGGAAGCCGGCGCGACAACGGCGAAATATGCGCTGTTACTCGGCGATTCGGATAACCCCACCGAAAAAGAATAATGCTAAATAGAGCCTTGTTGCGGCAAGGCTCATTTTCTTAAATAGGCGATCTTATGCTATAATCCCGCCACTTTTTGTCATGATTTTGACAAACCATTTCATTACCTTACGATAACGCTTATGAAAAAATTTTGTTTATTTCTTTTATTCTTACTCGTGCTTTTTGCCGCCGCCGGATTTTGGGGATACCAACAGTTGCAACAATTTGTACAACAACCGGTGAATGTACAAAAAGATCAATTACTCACGGTGGAGCGCGGCACCACGGGCAATAAGCTGGTGACATTGCTGGAACAAGAGCACATTTTAGACAATGCCGCCTTATTGCCTTGGGTGTTAAAAATTCATCCTGAATTTAACAAAGTGAAAGCGGGCACTTACGCGTTAGATAACGTTAAAACCGTGGAGGATTTGCTGAAACTGCTGAATTCCGGCAAAGAGGCGCAGTTTAACGTGCAATTCATCGAAGGTAATACTTTCAAAACCTGGCGAAAACGCCTTGAAAACGCACCGCACTTAAAACAGACCTTAAAAGACAAATCCGAGCAGGAGATTTTTCATTTACTGGCGATTCCGGAAGCTTCGAAAGAGGTGTATGAATGGCTGAAAATCGAAGGCTGGTTGTATCCCGACACCTATAATTACACGCCGAATTCCACCGATTTGGAACTCTTACAACGTTCCGCAGAACGCATGAAAAAAGCCTTGGATAAAGCGTGGAACGGGCGTGATAAAGATCTGCCGTTGGCGAACCCTTACGAAATGTTGATTCTCGCTTCTATTGTGGAAAAGGAAACCGGTATCGCGTCGGAACGCCCACAGGTGGCGTCGGTGTTTATTAATCGCTTAAAAGCTAAAATGAAACTGCAAACCGACCCGACGGTGATTTATGGCATGGGTGATGACTACAACGGCAATATTCGTAAAAAAGATTTAGAAGCACCGACACCTTATAACACCTATGTGATTGACGGCTTACCGCCGACACCGATCGCCATGCCGAGCGAAAGCGCGTTACAGGCGGTAGCGCACCCGGCACAAACGGACTTTTATTATTTTGTGGCGGACGGCACGGGCGGTCACAAATTCAGCCGCAACCTAAATGAACATAACAAAGCGGTGCAAGACTATTTACGCTGGTATCGCCAACAAAACGGAAAATAATATGGCAGGCAAATTTATTGTCATTGAAGGCTTGGAGGGCGCGGGCAAAAGCACCGCCCACCAATGTGTCGTGGATACCCTAAAAGAACTGGGTATTCAAAATGTCATTTTCACCCGCGAGCCGGGCGGTACGCCTTTAGCGGAAAAACTCCGTCAGCTCATCAAACATGAAAATGAAGAGCCGGTGACTGATAAAGCGGAGTTACTCATGCTTTATGCGGCGCGCGTGCAGTTGGTGGAAAATGTCATCAAGCCTGCGTTGGCGCAAGGTAAATGGGTTGTCGGTGATCGACATGATATGTCCTCGCAGGCATATCAAGGCGGCGGTCGTCAGTTAGGTCATGCCTTTCTAAGTAATTTAAAGCAAACCGTATTGGACGATTTTGAACCGGATTTAACCCTGTATCTGGACATCGATCCCACCGTCGGTTTGGCACGCGCTCGCGGACGCGGCGAACTGGATCGTATCGAACAGCAAAATTTGGATTTTTTCCACCGCACCCGCGCCCGTTATCTGGAATTGGTGAAAGACAATCCGAAGGCGGTCATGATTAATGCGGAGCAGCCTGTTGAGAAGGTGCAGGCGGACATCCAAAGTGCGGTCAAAAATTGGTGGATTTCGCTGTCAAAATGACGTCTTTATACCCCTGGCTTTCCCCCGTTTATCAGAAAATCACTCAGGCTTTTGAGGAGGCCTTAGGGCATCATGCCCTGCTGATTCGTGCCGATAACGGTTTGGGAGCGGAGCAGCTTTGTACCCTTTTGGCACAACGTTTGATGTGCTTAACGCCGAAGGGCGCGGCGCCTTGCGGTACGTGCCATGCTTGTCATTTAATGCAGGCCTCCAGTCACCCGGATTTTCATCTTATTGCGTCCATTGAAAACAAAGACATCGGTGTGGATCAAATTCGCGCCATGAACGAACAAGCGACTCAGCACGCGCAACAAAACGGCAATAAGGTGATTTATATCGAACAGGCGCACCGTTTAACGGAAGCCGCCGCCAACGCCATTTTGAAAACCTTGGAAGAGCCCCGCCCGAATACCTATTTTATTTTGCAATGCGATATGCAAAAAGCCTTGTTGCCGACCATTTACAGCCGCTGTCAGGTGTGGAATATTCTGCCGCCGGAAACGGCGGTTGCCGTGCAGTGGTTGCAATCTCAGACGTCCGCAGAAACGTCGGAAATTTCAACCGCACTTCGCGTGAATTATGGTCGCCCGCTGTTGGCGCTTGCTATGTTGGAGCAAAATCTATTGGAACAACGACGGGAATTTTTACGCCAATTCTGGTTGTTTTATCGTCGCTGTTCGCCGTTGGCATTATTGCCGTTTTTTAATAAAGAGATTGTGTTGCAGCAACTGGATTGGCTGTCGGCGTTTTTGAGCGATAGTCTGAAAAACAAACTTAATATTCGTGAAGATTGGATCTGTCAGGATATTGAACGCGGCGTGGTGCAATTTAGCCAAGGGCTTTCCGCGCAGGCGTTGTTAAAAGCGACGCAAATTGTCGGCAAAGTGCGGTCGGATTTGGCGGCGAATTCCACGTTGAATTTGGAGTTGATTTTACTGGACGGGCTGACCCGTTTAATTACCGAAGTATTTGAAGGATAAGATATGTTTATTGTGGATTCCCATTGCCATTTGGATGCCTTGGATTACGAAAAATTACATGAAAATATCGCTGATGTGGTGGCGAAAGCCAAGGCGCGGGATGTGAAGCATTTGCTGGCAATCGGCGTGACTTTGAGCCGTTTTGAAAAAGCCTATCCGGCATTGGCGCAATTTGACAACGTTTCTCTTGCGTGCGGCGTGCACCCGTTGGATTTTGAAGAAGAACCTTATGATGCCGCGCGTTTACTGCGTTTGGCGCAAGATCCGAAAGTGGTCGCCATCGGCGAAATCGGGCTGGATTATTATTACAGTGCGGAAAATAAAGCGGCGCAACAGGCGGTGTTTGCCAGCCAGATTGAGGTTGCCAATCAGTTAAATAAACCGGTGATTATTCATACCCGCGAGGCGCGCGAAGACACGATCCGTATGTTACGTGACAATCACGCGGAAAAGTGCGGTGGGGTTTTGCATTGTTTTACGGAGAACGACGACATGGCAAAACAAGCCTTGGATCTGGGCTTTTATATTTCCATTTCCGGCATTATTACCTTTAAAAATGCCGAGGAGATTCGCGATGTGGTGCGTAAATTGCCGTTAGATCGTTTATTGGTGGAAACCGATTCGCCATATTTGGCGCCGGTGCCTTATCGCGGTAAACAAAACCAACCGGCTTACACCCGCGAAGTGTGCGAATACGTGGCGGCGTTGAAAGGTGTGTCGGCGGAAGAGATGGCGCAAATCACCACGCAAAACTTCGAGCGTTTATTTAAAATTCAGGTACAATGAGGCTCAATCGAGTTGGAAAAAGGACGGAATAATGCGTAAATTTTTTAAATATTTTTTCATTACGGTGATTTTTGTGTTTCACCTGTTTTTGTTTGCCACCGTGCATTATGTTTTCCCGCGCTATGACGTGACGCAGGTTACCGGTGTAGAAGTGAAGCGTATGGACAAAGACGGTTTGATTACCAAAACCAACCCGGCGGATGGCCCGACCCGTGACGTGTATTTCATCAACACCCAACATCCCGACGGCAAAGTGCGGGTGTATCGCAACGAAGACACCGGCTGGGGCTTTCCGTTCTATTTCAAATTCGGTTCGGCAAACCTTCAGGCGGAAGCGCAAGCATTAGGCAACGAACAAAAAACCGTGCAAATGAAATACTACGGCTGGCGTATTACCATGTTTAACGAGTTTCCGAATGCTTTATCCGTGAAAGCCGTGGCGGAAGGTGAATCGCCAAGCCATCCGATTTTTGCCTACATTTTCTATGTGATTTTGCTGTTCACCTTATTCTTCTCCGTGCAGTTTGTGCGCGGCTGGTTCGACAGCGAAAACTAACCTTTTCCTTTCTCTTTTAAGTGCGGTTGAAAAACGTTTTAAAAAACGACCGCACTTTTTCTTTATTGACATCAATGAATTGAGAACGTTATGAGTTTACTTACCGCAATTTTAGTTTTAATTCTGCTGATTATTATCAGTGCCGTGGTTTCCGCCGCCGAAATTTCCCTGGCGGGCGCAAGACGCATTAAATTGCAGAATATGGTCAACGAAGGCAACGTCAAGGCTGCCATGGTGCTCAAATTACAAGCACAGCCGGGGCGATTTATCACCGTCGTGCAAATCGGCTTGAACATGGTCGCCGTGTTGGGCGGGGTGATCGGCGAAGCGACCATTCGCGTGCATTTACAAAGTTTTATTCATCAATATACTGATGCCGCTTGGGTGGAAAGCGCGGCGTCCTGGTTGGCGTTTTTTATCGTCACTGCGTCCTTTATTTTGCTTGCGGATTTAATGCCGAAACGTTTGGCAATGACCAATCCTGAAACGGTGGCGCTGCGTACGGTGCGGATTATGCAAATCTGTATCTTCCTGTTAAAACCTATTGTGTGGGTGTTTGATTCCATCGCCAATTTCATTTTCCGTCTGTTCAAAGTCTCCACCGTGCGCGAAGAAAGCATGACGCCGGAAGACATCGTGGCGGTGGTAGATGCGGGCGCGGAAGCGGGCGTGTTAAAAGCACAGGAGCATTATCTGATTGAGAACATTTTCGATATGCAGCAACGCACGGTCACCTCTACCATGACCACCCGTGAAAACATCATTTTTTTAGACCGCACTTTTACCCGTAAGCAGGTGCTGGATACCCTCACCCAAAACGCCCATTCCAAACTGCTCATTTGCGATCAGGGCTTGGATCATATTCTAGGCTATGTGGAATCCCACAGTTTGCTGACCTTATTTCTCAAAGAAGAACAGGTGCAACTCACCGATAACCGTTTATTGCGCAAACCGTTGTTCGTGCCGGATACGTTATCTTTATATGAAGTGTTGGAGCTATTTAAATCCACCGGCGAGGATTTTGCCGTGATCGTCAATGAATACGCCTTGGTGGTCGGCATCGTCACCTTAAATGACGTGATGAGCATCGTGATGGGCGAACTGGTTTCCAGCGAAGAAGAGCAAATTATCCGCCGTGACGAAGATTCCTGGCTGGTGGACGGCGCCACGCCGTTGGAAGACGTCAAACGCGCGTTGGACATCGAAACCTTCCCGCACGACGAAAATTATGAAACCATCGCCGGTTTTATGATGTATATGCTACGCAAAATCCCGAAAAAAACCGATTTCGTGCTCTACGACCGCTATAAATTTGAAATCATCGACACCGAGAATTTTAAAATCGATCAGCTGATGGTGTCGTTTAGGAAGGATTTAGCGATGGCGGAGAAGAGTGAGGGGTGATTTATTCACCCTTCGTAACCATTGGTAAAGCGAACATTCACATTGCCATTTCTTAGCCCTCAATCGGGAATGCCAACATACGGGCAATTTCTAACACTCGAAATTCGGCTGCTTTTCGGCAAATTAAGAAAAGGGTTTCATCGCCACCGGTGTCAACATCCAATAAGGTGTAATCCGTTTCGTTTTCGACTTTGGCTTTAATCGGTTCAAATTCGTGTTCAGCTTCTTCAAAGGTAATCTCAAAAGGTTTGCCTGTGCTTGCCGAAATAAAATCACTTAGGGCTTCGTAGTCTATTTTCCAGTCATCGTTATAATGGTTGAAATAAACCTTTAAAAAGAAAAGCTTGACGGAATTTTCAAAGGCATCTTCTTCATAAGCAAAATCGTTTCTAACAAGTTCGGCAAAAAGTTTTTTAGGATCTTCATTAAACCGTTGATAACGTTGTTTGGCTTCTGCAAGATATTCCGGCTCAATATATTTAGGGCTTTCCAATAAAGTTAGTAATTCATCAAAGCGGGCATTTTTGTCAATAACTTCTTCTTTTCCGTCATTTTCAATGAAATTATTGACCACATTTAGCGCCTGTTTAAATAGAGTAAATCGTGGCTCATTTTCATTAAGCGGTTTGGCATAAAGAATGGTTTCAAAAAAATCGGTGGTATATAAGGTTTTTTCGTATCAAATAGCAAGTAAGGCTGATTTACATAAGGTGCGTAGGCAATAAAATCTACCGGAAAGGAGTGAATGCCGGATTTTCGGGTTTCTTTATCGGCATAAAAATAAAAGCTGAAATGCATGATTTCATACCCGATATTTTGGTTAAATTCCGCTTCGCTAATCGGCGCGGCATTTGCCAGAGCGAAGAATTGCTGTTGTAAATCATAAGGTGTGCCGTCAAAATCCAGCCCGTTAAATAATTCCTTATTTTCTTCAAAACATTCAAATATATCTTTACTAAAATTGATTTTATTGATTTTGATGTTCGATAGAAATGTGTAATTTTTGACCGCTAAACTAACTATCTCAAGTTTATCCATATAAGTGGCGATATTGGATAATTGTTGATTAACTACGATAACATCTTTCGGCATAATTAATTTCCTGATAGTCCAAACCAACAGTTTTCCGCTGATATAAAACAGCGTTAAACCGCCCATTATCACGCCCCAAAACGTAGGGAATTTTCGCCAGAAAAGCCAAGCGGTGGTGATTTTATCCGCGCAAGCCTCAAGGCTTTCCATTCCGTCGCAATAGCCCCATCTTTCCCAATCCGATATGGATTGAAAGGGGTGCATACCTAAAAACCAAGTCACCGGCAACGCCAGTAAAAAAGCAATGATGGCAAGTACAACGAAACGTCGCATCTGATTTTTTTCCTTTATTATTTTCATAAAAATAAGCGTCGAATCCTACCGCACTTTCTTAGCATTAGAAATAGCTAAGTGTTTTATTTAGGTATTTTTTTAATTTAATCGCAGTGCTAGAATTCATCGCCTATTCCAATATTAAGGGCGTTTATGCGTAAACTATTATTTTCCGCTTCATTTTTGATACCGCTATTATTTATGGCACCCGTTGCACAAGCGGATATTCAATCGGTGGGTTTGTTTAGCTGTGTTTTGGCGGATAAATCCGAATTAGATCTTTCCGTGCAAAAAACCGATGAAATACCAAGCCGGATTTATTTTTCCCGTACTTATTCGGATAAATTAGTCCCGGGAACAGAAAAGCCCGAAGAATATCATCACGAAGTGAAATACTATCTTCAGGACATTCCCCTTGAACAAGCCTATATTTCGCATTTTTCTAATGGCAGTGAGTTTATTGTGCCAAAAGGCAATCATTGGTATGTTTTTGAAGAGGTCGGTTTAGCGGATGAGAAAGACGTCATTGAGGTGAATGCGAAGATTTTAAGCCGTAAAACGGGTAGATTGGTTGAGCATTTCGAGTGTGAAAGCAAGGTAAAATCGCTCATTCGGCAGATTGATGAAGAACAGGTTACGCCATTACCAAAAGAATTAAGCGACTGGTTTATCGATCACCCGGAAATTAGTCTTTAAAACACAACGACCGCACTGTTTTGGCTAAAAGTGCGGTCGTTTTTTTTCGTGTTTTTTATATCGGGCAGGACGCGTGTTTTTATAAATGTTAAATATAAAAAACATCCTTAAAACCTACCGCACTTTTACACAAAAACTATCCCTTCCGCACCAACACCAAAAAACGGCAATCATAAGGATTTTGTTCGTCGGCAGGGCGGTGTTGTTCAAATTTGAGATGCCAGTCATTCCAATCTATTTGCGGGAAGAAGGTGTCGCCGTCCAGTTCCGTTTGGATTTCGGTGAGGTAAAGGCGGGTGGCTTGGGGTAAATATTGTTTGAATAGCTGACCGCCGCCGATAAGCATGATTTCGTCCGAATCGCGCACAAAATCCACCGCACTTTCCAAGCTGTCTTTCCAAATCACGCCGTCATGCTCGAAAGGTTGGCGCGAGAGTACGATGTTGGTGCGTTTCGGGAGCGGGCGTCCGATACTTTCAAAGGTTTTGCGTCCCATGATGACGGGTTTGCCGGTGGTGTTTTGGCGGAACCAGGCGAGGTCGGCGGGCAGGTGCCACGGCATTTGGTTATCTTTGCCGATGACACGGTTTTTCGTCATGGCGACAATCAGGCTTAAGCTCATGTATTTTCCTAATGCATTTAACGGGTTAAAGTGCGGTTACTATACCACAGGTTTTTCCCGATAGAACAGTAAGCCGGGCAATGCCAAGCCGAAAACCAGCGCGCCGAGAATAAAGGTGGTGCTGATGAAGGAAGCGATCATCTGTTCAAATAAGGCGTCGGAGAAGCCGTAATGGTGAATTTGCACGATGGCGATCATCGCTTTATATGCCTGCACGCCGGGGATCATGGGAATAATCGCGGCGACGGTGAACACTTTCGGGTGCGCCAAATAGCGATGGGATAAATGCACGCCGATAAAGCCGATGAGTGCTGCGCCCACCAAGGTGGCGAACACGATGGGCACGCCGCACTGAATTAAAATGGTGCGGGTGACGTGCCCTAGCGCACCGAGCAGGGCGCAATATTTCAAGGCTTTCGGCGGTACGTTAAACACCAAGGCAAAGCCCACCGCCGGGATGGCGGCGAAAAACATATCATCCAGTAATAAAAGTAACCAATCCATTTTAATGCCCCCAAGTGGTGATGTTGAGTACGCTCAAGGCGAAGACGATGCCGAGACAGGCGCCGAAAGTGAGAATGGTGGCGATTGTCCAGCGCCCGATGCCCATGTTCACATAACCTTTTAAAATATCCGCCAGAGAATTGATTAACGGAAAGCCCGGCACCAACAATAACACGCTGGAGGCTAAAGCAATTTGCGGATCGTTGCCGAGCTGATATTTCAGGCTGACGCCGGCGATGAGGGAGGCGACGAAGGCGGTGACGGCGAATACGATAACCGGATTGTAGTGCCGTTTGGAGAGTTCCTGACGCACGAACATGGCGACGGATGCGGCTAAGAAGGTAATGAGCGAAATCAACGCATTGCCACCCGATAAATGGGCAAAAGAGGCGCAGGATAAGCCGATCATCAAGACCACAAAATAGCGGTTATATTTTAACGGCTTGAGTTGTGCGAGTTTTTTCTTCACCAAGTGAATATCGTAGATTTTATGTTCGGCGGATATCACAATGCGCTGGACGTCCGTCACCATTTGCATATTAATACCTTTATCGGTGCTTTTGCGGGCAGTGGTAATACAGTGACCGTTCGCTAAGGTGGTGATAATAACGGCGTTGGCGGTGAGGGCGCATTCGACGCTTTCCACCCCTAACGCTAACCCAAGCCGTTGCGCCATTTGCGCCACAACGGTGCTTTCCGCACCATGTTGCAGCAACAACAGTGCCGTTTGCACGCATAAACGCGTGATTTCCCGCTGATAGTCGGGGATAGTTTTTGTTTCCATGATGAATCTACCTAAAATTAACTAGACGTATTATAGATCTTTCCCATTGAACAAAAAACGCTTAATGGAATAAGCCTAAAATAGGCTTAAAAGTGCGGTGGGATTTTTGGATAAATTTCAGGATTTATGCTAAGTTAAGCGCATTTTTGAGAGGAGTCAGTATGCAACAGAATAACAAAACCATTGTGGTGAAATTCGGCACCAGCACGCTTACACAAGGCACACCGAAACTGAATTTAGCCTATATGATGGAAATCGTCCGCCAGTTGGCGCAATTACATCAGGCGGGCTTTCGCTTGGTGATCGTCACTTCCGGCGCCATTGCCGCAGGTCGTCATTATTTAAACCACCCGTCATTGCCGCCCACCGTAGCGTCCAAACAATTATTGGCGGCGGTGGGGCAGAGTCAGCTGATTCAAACCTGGGAAAAGTTGTTCGCCATTTATGATATCCATATCGGGCAACTGTTGCTGACCCGTGCCGATATTGAAGATCGCGAGCGTTTTCTGAATGCGCGCGACACCTTGCACGCGTTGTTGGACAATCACATTATCCCCGTGATTAACGAAAATGACGCCGTGGCGACGGCGGAAATTAAAGTGGGCGATAATGACAATTTATCGGCGCTGGTGGCGATTTTGGTGCAGGCGGAACAGCTATATTTATTGACCGATCAACAAGGCTTGTTTGACAGCGATCCGCGCAAAAATCCGCAAGCGAAGCTGATTCCGGTGGTGGAGAAAATCACCGATCAGATTCGTGCTATCGCGGGCGGCAGCGGCACGAATTTGGGCACGGGAGGTATGTCCACCAAAATTACGGCGGCGGACGTGGCGACCCGTTCGGGCATCGAAACCATTATCGCGCCGGGCAATCAAGCCAATGTGATCGTGGATTTGGCGTATGACCAAGCAATCGGCACCAAATTCACGGTGCAGGCGGATTGTTTGGAAAGTCGCAAACAATGGCTTTTCGCCGCACCGTCCGCCGGCGTGCTGACCATTGATGACGGGGCGCAAAGTGCGGTGCTTATTCAGCATAAATCTTTGCTGCCGGCGGGGATTGTTCAGGTGAGTGGGCGTTTCTCGCGGGGCGAAGTGGTGCGTATTCGTAATGCGCAAGGCAAGGACATCGCCCTTGGTATGCCGCGCTATAACAGTGATGCGTTGGCGTTAATCAAAGGCAAACAATCTCATGATATTGAGCAACTGCTGGGCTACGAATACGGCGCGGTAGCGATTCATCGGGACGATATGATCGTGTTGTAAAAAGAAAAACGGCGTTATCACTAACGCCGTTTTTATCGGATGATTTGTCGGATTAAAGAATATCCAATAATTCCACTTCAAACACTAACGGGCTGAATGGCGGAATTGCCGCACCGGCACCGCGTTCGCCATAAGCCAGTTCGTGAGGAATCGCCAAACGCCATTTGGAGCCCACCGGCATCATGGAAAGGGCTTCCACCCAACCTTTGATGACACCGTTGACCGGGAATTCTGCCGGTTGACCGCGTGTGACGGAGCTGTCGAATACGGTGCCGTCCGGTAGCGTGCCGGTGTAGTGTACACGGACTTTGTCCGTTGGAGAAGGGATATTGCCGTTGCCTTCAACCAATACTTCATATTGCAAGCCGGAGTCGGTAACTTTCACACCGTCTTTTTGTTTGTTGGCTTCTAAGAAAGCGTTGCCTGCCGCTTCAATTTCTTTGAATTGCGCTTGTTGCGCTTCCGCCGCTTGTTGTTGCAGCTGTTGCAACGCTTGGCTGATTTCGTTGAAATCCAATGCCGGCGTTTGTTGATTTAATACATCATAAATGCCTTTTGCCACGGCTTCCGCTTTCACTGCCAATTGGCTTTCCAATAATTGCTGACCGATTTGTAAACCGATACCGTAGCTGCCTTTGGCTTGGGTATCGTCTAATTTCACTTGATTGAAAAATTCTGCTGTCATGTTGTTTTCCTTTCTGTTGATAAAACTAGTTGATGGTGGCGAGGATTTCACCCATTCTTACGGGCACGTCCACCTGTAAATGTTCCGCTAATGTCACGCGATCGGCAGGGAATAAGTTAATGACCGTAGAGCCTAATTGGAACGCGCCCATTTCCTGACCTTTGGTTAATTTCACCGCGTTTTCCCCTTGGTAAGTCCACACTTTCACTTCATTGGCGCGCGGCGGATTAATTACGCCCGCCCATACGGTGCTCATGCTGGCGGTGATGGTGGCGCCTACCAGAATTTGCACCATCGGGCCGAATTCCGTATCGAACAGGCAAATTACCCGCTCGTTGCGGGCAAACAAATTCGGCACATGTTCTGCCAAGAACGGATTCACGGAGAACAAATCGCCCGGCACATAAATCATTTTACGCAAAGTGGCGTCACACGGCATGTGCACGCGGTGATAGTCGCGCGGTGATAAGTAGATAGTGGCGAACTCGCCGTTTTTAAAGGTGTTGACTAATTCTTCATCGCCCGCCAACAAATCGGACAGGCTGAAAAAATGCCCTTTGGCTTGTAATAATAAGTCGTCTTCAATGTGTCCGATTTGGCTTACGCGGCCGTCTGCCGGCAAGCAAAGTGCGGTAGGATTTTCCGTTATTTTTCGTGCGTCGTCTTTCAGTTCACGAATAAAAAATTGGTTGAAACTTTCGTAGTCACTGAAGTGTTGTTTTTTCGCTTCGCTCATGTCCACGTTGTATTTCTTGGCGAAGAGTTTGATCACAAAATGCGTCACTGCGCCCCATTTTTGTTTGGCGAACCAGCCCGCCAGTTGGGTGAGAGACAGTTGCGGCATAACGTATTGAAAAGCAACTTTCAGACGTTGCCAATAGCTAAATTTATTCATAATGGTTATTTTTTCTACAAAATTAAATGAATGAGGGGTGATTATAACAACTTATTCGGCTTGTGCAATGACGAGCCTTTTTGTGCGTTTGGTACGGCTAGGGGGAAAATTTTCCGATTTTGTGACAAAATCGACAAAAATGCATCGCATTCGCAATGCTTAGCAACGGTGATGTTGAGTATAATCGACGGGAAAAATACCCAAAATTTCCACCGCACTTTTAACCTAATAAGAAGGAAGCAACTATGGAACAAGAAAAATATTTTCGCGGTAGTGATGATACCGAGCTTTTTTATCGTTATCGTCCGGCAAAAGACGGCAGTTGTGATAAGGCGATTGTGCTGTTTCATCGCGGACACGAACATTCCGGACGCATGATGTTTGTGGCGGATGAACTCGGTTTTGAAGATTTCGCTTATTTTGCCTGGGATGCGCGCGGACACGGCTTAAGCCCGGGAGAGCGCGGCGACAGCCCGAGTTTGGGCACTTCCGTTGCCGATATTCAGGCGTTTATGCAGCATATTGAACGGGAATACGGCATTAAGGCGGAAAATATCTGCGTAATCGCGCAAAGTGTGGGGGCGGTGTTGGTTTCCTCCTGGTTACATGATTATGCGCCGAAAATTCGTTGTGCGGTGTTGGCGTCGCCCGCCTTTAAAGTGAAACTGTATGTACCTTTTGCCCGCGCGGGGTTGAAGCTGATGTACCGTCTGCGCGGTAATTTCTTCGTCAACAGCTATGTGAAAGCCCATTACCTCACCCATAATAAAGCCCGTCAGGACAGTTACAATAACGATAAACTCATTGCCCGTGCCATTTCCGTGCGCATTTTGCTCGGTTTATATGAAGCGGCGGATCGCGTGGTGGCGGACGCACAGGCGATTACTACACCGATTCAGTTATTGATTTCCGGCAGCGACTGGGTGGTGCATCACAAACCGCAACATGATTTTTATAATCACTTGGGCAGCCACATTAAAGAACGTCATGTGCTGCCCGGTTTTTATCACGATACGTTGGGCGAAGAAAATCGGGAGCTGGCGTTTACAGAAATACGTCGTTTCATTCGTCAGCGTTTTGCCGAGCCGCTACAAAGCGTGGATGTGACCAACGCGCATATTCATAGTGCCAGCCGTATTGAGGCTGATGAACTGGCAACACCGCTTTCGCCTTTTAGCCTGCGCGGCGCGTTTTGGGCGGCTTATCGAAGCTTGATGAAACTTGGCGCAAATTGGAGCGAGGGGCTGAAAATCGGTAAGGAAACCGGCTATGATTCCGGCAGCACGCTGGATTATGTGTATCGTAACCAACCGCAAGGCACCAATAAATTCGGTGTATTAGTGGATAAGAATTACTTAAATGCCATCGGTTGGCGCGGCATTCGTCAGCGTAAAGTGAATATCGGCAAGGCGATTAAGCTGGCAATGGAAAAATTACGCGCAGCGGGCAAACCCGTGCATGTTCTGGACATCGCTTCAGGGCACGGGCGTTATGTGCTGGATGCATTAACTGCGGACAAGCTGCCCGATTCCGTACGGTTGCGTGATTACAGCCCGATTAACGTAGAAGCGGGACATAAGCTGATTGAAGAACGTCGGTTACAAGAGGTGGTCAGTTTTGATCAAGTGAATGCTTACGATCGCAATAATTACCAAAATCTTGATCCGCGCCCGACGCTGGGGATCGTGTCGGGGTTGCATGAACTGTTTGCCGACAACGATTTGATCATGCATTCTTTATACGGTTTCGGCGATGCCATTGAAACGGGCGGCTATCTAATTTATACGGGGCAGCCTTGGCATCCGCAACTGGAGCTTATTGCCCGTTGTTTAACCAGCCATAAAGCCGGCAGCCCCGATTGGGTCATGCGTCGCCGTAGCCAGCAGGAAATGGATCAACTGGTGGAAAAAGCCGGGTTTGAGAAAATCCATCAATGGATTGATGAAGACGGCATTTTTACCGTGAGTTTGGCGCTGAAAAAATAGGCTGCCTATGAAAAAAACGGTTTGGCATCGGCTTGCTTATTTAGCTGCCGTGGGTGTGCTGTTCTATGCCACTTACGGCTTCAGTAACTGGTTTAGCGCCCAGCGGGAAAATGTGGCGGAAATCGCCTTTGCTTGGGAAAGCAATATTCCTTTTTGGGCGTGGACGATAGTGCCTTATTGGTCGCTCAATGTCATGTATGCACTGGCGTTTTTTCTGGCGCGTGACGAGCGGGAATTACGGCGTTATGTGGCGCAGTTATTGGCGGCACAATTGATAGCCGTTAGCTGTTTTCTTCTGTTTCCGTTGCAATTTAGTTGGCAAAAGCCGCCTGCGGACGGACTTTCGGGGCTGTTGTTTACTTCCTTGGCGACCTTTGATCAACCGTATAACCAAGCGCCGTCGTTACATATTATTCTGACGATGATCGTCGGCACTTTTTATTGGTGCTATTTGTCGAAAATCTGGCGTTTTCCTTTGATCATTTGGTTGGGTTTAATTGCGCTATCCGTGCTGACGACGTACCAACACCATTTTATTGATATGCCTACCGGCGCGTTGGTGGGCTGTTTGATTCTCTGGGCATTGCCTTATGATAGGGCTAGCCCGTTACGCGGCAAAAAAGCCGATAGATTTCGCCTTAAGCTCGCCTGCTATTACTTCACCGGCGCACTCATCGTTCTTTTGCCGGCATTGCTTGGCGGCGTATATCTTTGGTGTATTTGGATAAGCGTTGCTTTGTTGTTGGTGGCGTATGCTTACGCCCGGTCGGGAGCAATACTGTTTCAAAAGCAGGTGAACGGCAGACATAGCATGGCTGCAACCCTTTTGTTGTTACCATATCTGCTCGGCGTGAGACTGAATATTTTCTATTGGTTACGACATCAACCGAAAGCGTCGCAAGTGTTGCCGGGCGTGTTTATCGGTAGCATTACGCAAGCGGAAAAATTTGAGGCGGTGCTGGATTTGTGTGCCGAATATCCCTGCATGAATCCGCCCAAGGAGTATGTTTCCGTGCCGCTGTTAGATATGGTACCGCCCGAATCGAGCGATCTTGCACGGGCGGCACAGGAAATACAACGTTTGCACAATACTTGTCAATCGGTGTTGGTTTGCTGTGCTTTAGGATATGGGCGCAGTGCCGCTGCGATGTTGGTTTGGCTGGCGGTTTATGGCGATTGTGAAAATTTAACCGAAGCCTTACGACAATTACGCGTTGCGCGTCCGCATATGGTACTGCCCGCAGCAACGGAGCAAAAGGTGTTGGATGCGATTCAACTCCTGCAAAAAACGCCCTGAAAAACAACCGCACTTTTAGGAGGAATTATGTCCGCTCAAGCCCGTTTAACCGCTCATCTGCTTGCTACGGCACGTTACGTCGCCGTGTTGAATCTGGTGATTTTTGCCTTGTCCTCCCGCTTTGGTTTGGGGTTCTTTTGTTTACAGATTTTACTTTGCGTTGCCTTGCTTTATTTGCACATTCGTCTTTATTTTGACCAAATGCTATTTCAGGATTTGGCACAACAGCACATTACCACGGAAGAATTGGATAATGCGCTTGAGGCGTTAAAGCTGAAAATGTCGCAAGGTGATCGTCATATTGGGGAACGTATACAGGGGACTTTAACATTGTGGAAATATGTCTTATACGGCACAGGAATGCAATTCTTGTTACTGTTTTTTGCCGCTTGATTTGGTTTTCTGTAACAATGTGTAACTTTATGTAACCCTATGTAATTCAGTGTAAATTCCTTGTAAAGCCTAAAATGTGTAGGGATTTTTCATGTAGAATAGTGCCCTGATTTCTCCTATCACTAACCTAAGGACCATTTATTTAGTGATGGTGTTTTTTTATTAAATAACTAACAACGCGCTTTTCATAAAACATCATGGTGATTAATAAACAGCGGGTTGCTCAATTTTTTTCTGAAGCATTGGAAAGTTATGAACAAAATGCTATCGCTCAGCAGGAAATTGGGCAACATTTACTTCAAATCTTATTAAAAAATCAATTAACCGGTTTTCAAAATGTGTTGGAAATCGGCTGTGGCACAGGGATTTTCACCCGTCTCTTAATGCAGAACATTCACCCGAAAAATTGGGACCTGAATGATTTGTGTGATGTTTCCGAACAATTAAAAAAGAATCTTCCTCATCAAAATTATGCGTTTTATCAGGCAGACGGCGAAAATTTGGCGTTCACCGAGAAAAAATACGATTTGATTGTGTCTTGTTCCACCGTGCAATGGTTTGAAAATCAACAGCAATTTATTCAATCTTGTTTAGATCGCTTAAATCCCAACGGTGTCTTGTTATTTAGTACTTTTACACCGGAAAATCTTACCGAAGTAAGAAAATTAAGCGGCATCGGTTTGGATTACCCGCATTTATGTCAGTGGTACAGCTGGTTGTTGGAGGCATTTCATCTAACGCATTTGGAACAAACGCAAATCCAGTTAAAATTCGATTCTCCGTTATTGGTGTTAAGACATTTAAAAGAAACCGGCGTCACGGCAACCAATAACCAGATTTGGAGTCGGGATAAAATCGTGCAATTTTGCGATCAGTATCGTCGACGCTATGCGGATTATTCGGGCAAAGTCAGCTTAACTTATACCCCGATTTTTGTGTTGGTGAGAAAGAAATAAAAAATTGTGCGACGGAGTGAGATTTCCACACGGTTTTTTAAGTAAAAGGGTAATAATTTCCTTTGACTATTTTATTCCCAAAGGGTAATATGCGCTCCCTATGCAAAAGGTAAAACTACCCCTCACTGTTGATCCGGTGAAAGACGCACAACGAAGATTGGATTATCAGGGTTATTACTCCGTTAATCAATTAACCCGTCTTGCCGAATCGGTCAGTAAAGTGCTCAGCGATGCACAGGTTACATTATCGTTCTTTATTGATCCGCAAAAATTGGTTGTCATGAAAGGTCATGCCAATGTTGATGTTGAGTTGAATTGTCAGCGTTGTGGTGAGCCGTTTACTTACACCATCGATTGTGAATTTTGTTACAGTCCGGTGGCTAATTTGGATCAAATTGATGTATTGCCGGAAATCTATGAGCCAATTGAATTCAATGAATTCGGTGAAATAGATTTACTCGGTACGATTGAAGACGAATTAATTTTAAGTCTGCCGATTGTGCCAATGCATTCATCTGAACACTGTGAAGTGTCCGTGGCTGAACAGGTTTTTGGCGAATTGCCGGAAGAACTGGCAAAAAAACCGAACCCGTTCGCTGTATTAGCTAATTTAAAGCAAAAATAATTTAGGAGTATAGCCAATGGCTGTTCAACAAAATAAAAAATCCCGTTCACGTCGTGATATGCGTCGTTCACACGATGCGTTAACCACAGCTGCAGTCTCTGTTGATAAAGCAAGTGGTGAAACTCATTTGCGTCACCATGTAACCGCTGACGGTTACTATCGTGGTCGTAAAGTGATTAACAAGTAATTATCCATTACAAAAAGGTAATCACTTGAGTCGTCTAACCCTTGCGTTAGATGCGATGGGCGGGGACATAGGTCCCCGTATTACTATCCCAGCATCCATATTAGCCTTGGAGCGTGATCCAACGCTTTCTCTTGTACTGTTCGGCGATCGCCAACAAATCCTTCCGCTTTTATCCGCAGCCCCTAATTCTATTCGACAACGTTGCGATATTGTTCATTGCGCTCGTGTTATTGATAATCGGCAAGGTATTTCCTATGCTTTACGTCACAGCAAAGATACGTCAATGCGTCTGGCGATCGAAGCTGTGCAAAAAGGAATGGCGCAAGCTTGTGTCAGCGCCGGAGACACGGCTTCGTTAATGGGACTGTCAAAAATTTTATTGCAACCGCTGGAAGGCATCCATCGCCCTGCGTTGATTTCTACCATTCCTACCATCACCGGCGGGCGCACCATCATGCTTGATCTGGGTGCCAACGTAGAATGTGATGCGGAAAATTTATATCAATTTGCCTTAATGGGCGCCATTTTCGCCGAAAATACCTTGGATTTGGTCTATCCGCGCATTGCTTTGTTAAATATCGGCATTGAGGCGGTGAAAGGCTACAAATCTTTGCGCGACGCCGCCGATTTACTGCAAAAAGACACCGCACTTAATTACGTCGGTTTTATCGAAGGGAATTTCCTGTTAAACGGCATGGTGGATGTGATTGTCAGTGACGGTTTCGCCGGTAATGTCGCCCTAAAAACTTTGGAAGGCGCCGCGAAGAATGTGATTTCACTACTGAAAAGTGAAAAGAAAAATAGTATATTAAGTACCGTTTTCGGCTGCTTAATCCGATCTTTATTTAAAGACAGATACCAACGCTTAAAAAAAATCAATCCGGATCAATATAATGGCGCTTCTTTGATTGGTTTAACTTCCGTCGTGGTGAAAAGCCACGGCAGTGCAAATATCGAGGCTTTTGCCAATGCCATTGCCGATGCGGCGCTACAAGCCCGCCGTCAAATTCCGCAAAAAATTTTAGCGGGTTTAAATAAGAATTAAATATCAATAGGTTAGTGAGTTTCCTTGCTATTTTTAACGAGATGACTATGTTTAGCAAAATTTTATCCACCGGTAGCTATTTGCCCAAAAATATCCGCACCAACGCCGATTTAGAAAAAATGGTAGATACTTCAGATGAATGGATTGTAACCCGTTCCGGTATTCGTGAACGCCGTATTGCCGGTCCTGATGAAACCGTCTCCACCATGGGCCTTGAAGCGGCAAAAAAAGCCATTGAAGCGGCTGATATTGACCCGCAGGAAATCGAATTGGTATTAGTCGCTACCACCAGTAATTCTCATGCTTATCCAAGTGCTGCTTGCCAGATTCAAGGTATGTTGGAAATTGATGATGCCATTTCTTTCGATATTGCCGCCGCCTGTACAGGCTTTGTGTATGCCTTAGGCATTGCGGATCAATTTATTCGTAGCGGCAAAGTGAAAAAAGCCTTGGTTATCGGTTCTGATTTAAATTCCCGTAAATTAGATGAAACGGATCGTAGCACGGTGGTGTTATTTGGTGACGGCGCAGGTGCGGTGATTTTGCAAACTTCCGAACAAGAAGGCATTATTTCTACCCATTTACACGCTTCGGCAGATAAAAATGCTGCGTTAGTGCTTCCGCAACCTGAGCGTGGTGAAGCCAAATCCGGTTATATCGAAATGCAAGGCAACGAAACCTTTAAACTTGCCGTGCGTGAGCTTTCCAACGTGGTGGAAGAAACCCTGGCTGCCAATAACTTAGATAAAAAAGACATTGACTGGTTGGTGCCGCATCAGGCGAATTTACGCATTATCACGGCAACGGCGAAAAAACTGGAAATGGATATGTCGCAAGTGGTGGTAACGCTCGATCGTTATGCCAATAACAGCGCGGCAACGGTGCCGGTGGCGTTGGATGAAGCGGTGCGCGACGGACGTATTCAACGAGGGCAACTGTTGTTGCTGGAAGCCTTCGGCGGTGGTTGGACTTGGGGATCCGCACTGGTTAGGTTCTAATAACAAAAATTTAATGGATTTTATGACCGCACTTTTTAGGTATTGACACTTAAAGTGCGGTCGGTTTTTCTCACATTTTTAAGTAGGAAAAAAAGTATGAAAAAATTTGCAATGGTTTTCCCGGGGCAAGGCTCACAAGCCGTGGGTATGCTTGCTGAATTGGCGGCGGATTATCCTGTGGTGCAGGACACTTTCAAACTGGCATCCGAGGTATTGGGCTATGATTTGTGGCAATTGGTGCAACAAGGCCCGGCGGAAGAGTTGAATAAAACCTGGCAAACTCAGCCTGCGTTGTTAACTGCGTCTGTGGCGATTTATCGTGTGTGGCAGGAAAAATACCCGCAGTTCAAACCTGATGTGATGGCAGGGCATAGCTTGGGTGAATATTCCGCCCTAGTGTGTGCCGGTGTGTTAGATTTCCAAGACGCCGTTAAGTTGGTGGAATTGCGCGGCAAGCTTATGCAACAAGCTGTACCTGAAGGCACGGGCGCTATGTATGCGATTATCGGCTTGGATAACGAAGCGATTATTAACGCTTGTAAACAAGCGGAGCAGGGCGAGGTGGTTTCTGCGGTGAACTTTAACTCGCCGGGACAAGTGGTGATAGCAGGTAGCAAAGCGGCGGTAGAACGTGCGGCGGCATTATGTAAAGAAGCTGGCGCCAAACGCGCGTTACCGTTAGCGGTGAGCGTGCCTTCCCACTGTGCTTTAATGAAGCCGGCGGCGGATCAATTGTCCGTTTCTTTAGAAAGCATTACGTTAAAAGAACCGACGGTTTCTGTTCTGAACAACGTAGATGTGAAAGGGGAAAGTGAAGCCGAGGCTATCCGTCACGCGTTGGTTCGTCAACTTTACAGCCCTGTGCGTTGGACGGAAACGGTAGAAAAAATGGCGCACAACGGTGTAGAAGTGTTGGTGGAAATCGGCCCGGGCAAAGTGTTAAACGGGTTAACCAAGCGTATTGTAGATTCATTGCAGGCGGTGTCTGTTAATGACGTGAAATCCTTGGATTCAATCGAAGAAGTATTAGCATAATAAGGACGAAAAAGGAGTAAACCTATGCAAGGCAAAATTGCATTAGTGACAGGCGCAACGCGCGGTATCGGTCGTGCGGTAGCGGAAGAATTGGCATCCAAAGGTGCGTTCGTAATTGGTACGGCGACCTCCGAAAAAGGCGCTGAAAGCATTTCTGTCTATTTGGGCGAAAAAGGCAGAGGATTGGTGCTAAACGTCGCCGATCAAGCCTCTATCGAAGCGGTATTGGAATACATCAAAAAAGAATTCGGTGACATCGATATTTTGGTCAACAACGCCGGCATTACCCGCGACAATTTGTTAATGCGTATGAAAGATGAGGAATGGTTCGATATTTTACAAACCAACTTAAGCTCCGTTTATCACCTTTCCAAAGCCATGTTACGCAGTATGATGAAAAAACGTTTTGGGCGCATCATTAACATCGGTTCTGTCGTAGGCTCTTCCGGTAACCCGGGACAAAGTAACTACTGTGCGGCAAAAGCGGGTTTAATCGGTTTTAGTAAAGCCTTGGCAAAAGAAGTGGCATCACGCGGCATTACCGTAAACGTCGTTGCACCGGGTTTTATTGCCACCGACATGACGGAAGTGTTAAGTGAAGAATTAAAAAACAACCTGTTAACTCAAATTCCGGCAGGGCGTTTAGGCGAGCCGAAAGACATTGCCAAAGCGGTGGCATTTTTGGCTTCGGACGATGCGGCATACATCAACGGCACAACGTTGCACGTTAACGGCGGCATGTACATGAGCTAAGCGGCGTTAGCCAAAGGTTCCATGCGGCAAATCGGAGAAAAGCAATAGCCAAACGTTCGGCTTAGTGTTAAAATCCCCTCCGCAATGTAACTTGGTTAGGTCATTCAAGGGTTCGTGAAAGACGTAACTATTTTTTCACTGTATGTTGTTGTGAAAATTCAATGTTTTTTTGAGGTTTGACCTCTCACCGGAAACGTTGCAAATTTTTTGCAAATACATACACTACGTAACTTATCGCAGTAAGCGAAAACTTAAACATAGGAAGAAACAAATGAGCATTGAAGAACGCGTAAAAAAAATCATCGTTGAACAATTAGGCGTGAAAGAAGAAGATGTAAAACCTGAAGCGTCTTTCGTTGAAGATTTAGGTGCGGATTCTTTAGATACTGTTGAATTGGTGATGGCTTTAGAAGAAGAATTCGATATCGAAATTCCTGACGAAGAAGCAGAAAAAATCACAACAGTTCAATCAGCGATTGATTACGTTCAAAACAATCAATAATTGATTTTCTAATTTAGGCGGTTTTCATAACCGCCTAAATTTTATCTGCCGATCCCATTTCTGCTATAAAAAAACACATCTAAAAACGACCGCACTTTTATCCTTCTTTGTTGAAATTTTTCCTGAAAGCAGTAAACTAGCGCACAATTTTTTAGCCTTGTTTACACAGCCTAAGAAATCCTTTCTCTCTCAACTTTAAATGTTACCTGTGAGTAACAGAAGGACAATTCAAAATGACAACAAAAGTAAATAGCTATGGCTGGAAAGCCTTGCTGGGTTCCGCCGTGGGTTATGCCATGGACGGTTTCGATCTTCTCATCCTCGGTTTCATGTTAAGTGCCATTTCCGCCGATTTAGGGTTAACCCCGGCTCAAGGCGGCTCTTTGGTAACTTGGACCTTAGTGGGCGCGGTTTTCGGCGGTATCGTCTTTGGTGCGCTGAGTGACAAATACGGACGTGTTCGCGTACTCACTTGGACAATCATCTTATTCGCCGTTTTCACCGGTTTATGTGCGCTGGCGCAGGGCTACTGGGATCTGCTGATTTATCGTACCATCGCCGGTATCGGTTTGGGCGGTGAGTTCGGTATCGGTATGGCGTTGGCGGCAGAAGCCTGGCCGGCCCGTCATCGTGCCAAAGCGGCATCTTATGTAGCGCTCGGTTGGCAGGTGGGCGTACTGGGCGCGGCATTACTGACGCCGGTATTGCTGCCGCACATCGGTTGGCGCGGCATGTTTGTGGTGGGGATCTTCCCGGCGTTTGTGGCGTGGTATTTACGCGCACATTTGCATGAGCCGGAAATTTTCGTACAAAAACAGACCGCACTTTCCCAAGCTAAACCGGAAAAAAGCCGTTGGTCGTCTAAATTACAATCGTTCAAACTCTTGGTGAAAGACAAAGCCACCACCAAAATCAGCTTGGGCGTGGTGGTGTTGACTTCCGTGCAAAACTTCGGTTATTACGGCATTATGATTTGGATGCCGAATTTTCTCTCCAAACGACTTGGCTTCAGCCTGACCAAATCCGGTATTTGGACTGCGGTTACCGTGTGCGGAATGATGGTCGGCATCTGGATTTTCGGCCGCTTGGCGGATCATATCGGGCGCAAACCAAGCTTCCTATTATTCCAAGCGGGCGCGGTGGTGAGCATTTTCGCCTATTCCCAATTAACGGATCCGACCGCCATGTTGATTGCCGGCGCGTTTTTAGGGATGTTCGTGAACGGCATGATGGGCGGTTATGGTGCTTTAATGGCGGAAGCCTACCCGACCCAAGCCCGTGCTACCGCACAAAATGTCTTGTTTAACTTAGGGCGTGCGGTCGGTGGATTCGGCCCGATCGTGGTAGGCGCCGTAGTGTCCGCCTATTCCTTCCAAACCGCTATTGCCTTATTGGCGGTGATTTATGTCATTGATATGTTGGCAACGGTGTTCCTTGTACCGGAGTTGAAGGGCAAAGAATTGCATTAATGCAAGAAAGTACGGTCTAAAAACGGCGTGTTTTTTCACCGCACTTTTGCTGATGAACCAATAACAAAAAACCGCTGTTAAGATTATCAACAGCGGCTTTTTCATGGAAAGTGCGGTAAGAATTACGAGCGTTTCATGATCTCAAAAAACTCTTCGTTGGTTTTCGCCACGGCGAGTTTGTCGATAAGGAATTCCATCGCTTCCACTTCGCCCATCGGGTTAAGGATTTTGCGCAGAATCCACATTTTTTGCAACTCGTCAGGTGTGGTAAGCAAGTCTTCCTTACGTGTGCCTGAACGGTTGAAATCGATTGCCGGGAATACGCGTTTTTCCGCGATTTTACGGGAAAGGTGCAATTCCATGTTACCGGTGCCTTTAAATTCTTCGAAGATCACTTCGTCCATTTTTGAACCGGTATCCACTAAGGCGGTGGCGATAATGGTCAGGCTGCCGCCTTCTTCCACGTTACGCGCCGCACCGAAGAAACGTTTCGGACGATGTAAGGCGTTGGCGTCCACACCACCGGATAAGATTTTGCCGGATGCTGGGGTCACGGTATTGTAAGCGCGCGCTAAACGGGTGATGGAGTCGAGCAAAATCACCACGTCTTTTTTGTGTTCGACGGAACGTTTGGCTTTTTCAATCACCATTTCCGCGACCTGAACGTGACGGGTCGCCGGTTCGTCAAAGGTGGACGCAATCACTTCGCCTTTTACCGAGCGTTGCATTTCCGTTACCTCTTCCGGACGTTCGTCGATCAGTAACACGATAAGTTCGACGTCAGGGTAATTGTGGGTAATGCTTTGCGCGATATTTTGCAGCAACATGGTTTTACCCGCTTTCGGCGGCGCCACGATTAAGCCGCGCTGACCTTTCCCGATAGGGGAGGCTAAATCTAAAATACGGGCGGTTAAATCTTCGGTAGAGCCGTTGCCGCGTTCCATTCTTAAACGGGAGTTGGCGTGTAATGGGGTTAAGTTTTCGAAAAGGATCTTGCTGCGGGAGACTTCCGGTTTGTCGTCATTGACTTGGTCAACTTTGAGGAGGGCAAAATAGCGTTCGCCTTCTTTCGGCGGTCGAATTTTCCCTTCGATTTTATCCCCCGTCTGCAAATTGAAACGACGAATTTGGCTTGGGCTCACATAAATATCATCCGGACCGGCTAAATAGGAGCTATCCGCCGAACGGAGGAAGCCGAAGCCGTCCGGTAAGATTTCCAATACGCCGCCGCCGAAAATATCTTCCCCACCTTTGGCGTGCTGTTTCAAAATCGCAAAAACAATGTCTTGTTTGCGTAAACGGGCTAAATTCTCCAAGCCCATTTGATCTTCGCCAAGTCTCACCAGATCGGAAACCGGCATATTTTTAAGTTCTGTAAGATGCATAGTTAATTTGAAGTTTGTTTAGAGTTGAATGTTTAGAAATAAATGAATGGAAGTGAATTTGAAATTGGTGCGTAAATTAGCATTAAATTTAGGCACTGTCTAGTTTTTAGCGGATTTTTTCTGATTTTGTTCGGTTTCGCCGGGATGTTGCCGGAAAAGTGCGGTGGTTTTTACAGGCGTTTTTTCGTTTTCCTCTTTAATCTTTGTTTACAAAATTCCCTCAATTAATTGCGTGTAATTTTTGGGGATTTGCCTTGTTCGTGCTATCCTTAGCGGCAATTTTTTACGATGAATTTAAGATTATGCAACAGAATTATTTAAGCTCGGCGCGTTTCGCCGATTTCCCGTTACATCCTTTGGTTTTACAGGCGTTAAACGACAAAGGATTTGATTTTTGTACGCCCATTCAGGCGCTTTCATTGCCGGTGACTTTACAAGGCAAAGACGTTGCCGGGCAGGCGCAAACCGGCACAGGAAAAACGATCGCATTTTTGACCGCACTTTTTCACCATTTATTGACCTATCCGAAGCAAACGGAAGGCAACCAGCCACGCGCCTTGATTTTGGCGCCGACCCGCGAATTGGCGGTGCAAATCGAACATGACGCACAGATTTTCTTAAAAACGACAAAATTTAAGACCGCACTTGCTTACGGCGGCGACGGTTACGATAAGCAATTAAAAGCCATTGAAAACGGCGTGGATGTGTTGATCGGCACCACGGGGCGGGTAATTGATTATGTGAAACAGGGCATTATCCGCTTGGATCAGATTCAAACGGTGGTGTTGGACGAGGCGGATCGTATGTTCGATTTGGGCTTTATTCGCGATATTCGCTATTTACTGCGCAAATGTCCGCCGCCACAACAACGGCTGACCATGTTGTTCTCGGCGACCTTGTCTTACAAAGTGCGTGAGCTTGCCTTTGAAGATATGAACGATCCGGAATATGTGGAAATTGAGCCGGAACAAAAAACCGGGCAGCAAATTAAAGAAGAATTATTTTACCCCTCCAACCACGACAAAATCCCACTGTTGCTGACGTTGCTGGAAGAAGAATGGCCGGAGCGTTGCATTATCTTCGCCAATACCAAACATAAATGTGAAGAAATCTGGGGCTATTTGGCGGCGGACGGACATCGCGTGGGTTTATTAACGGGCGATGTGGCGCAGAAAAAACGTCTGTCTTTATTGAAACAATTTACCGACGGCGACTTGGATATTTTGGTGGCGACGGATGTGGCGGCGCGCGGGTTGCATATTGCCGAAGTGACCCATGTGTTCAACTACGATTTGCCGGATGATCGGGAAGATTATGTACATCGCATCGGGCGTACCGGGCGTGCCGGTGAAAGCGGCATTTCCATCAGCTTTGCCTGTGAACAATACGCTATGAATTTACCGGCGATCGAAGAATATATCGGGCACAACATTCCCGTCAGCCAATACGATCCGAACGCGTTGTTGCAGGACATTCCGAAGCCTTATCGATTGAAACGGCAAAGCAATTTCAACGCGCAGAATAACAATCGTCGCAAGCCGTTTCGGGCAAAACGCTAGTCAAAAGATTGGCGTGAATTTTATTCAATGTTAAAATTCGCGCCTTTTGTCAATTGAGGAAAAATAATGTCATTAGTCGATTTCGTCGTCAATAAATTAGACGATTTAAAAGCCACCGATATTTTACCGTTAAATGTGAAGGGCAAATCTTCCATTACCGATACCATGATTTTGTGCACAGGCACGTCATCCCGTCATGTGTCTTCCTTGGCGCAGAAACTCATTACCGAATGCAAACTTGCCGGCATTGACGTGTTCGGCGATGAAGGCAAAGACACCGCTGATTGGGTGGTGGTGGATTTGGGCGACGCCATCGTGCATATCATGCAGGCGGAAAGCCGTGAAATGTATCAGTTGGAAAAACTTTGGGCGTAAGCGCCATAAAAGTGCGGTCACAAAAAACAACGTTTTTTGAACGTTGGCTTTGCCAACGGCCCCGCAGGGGCGAATAAATCACTCCAGTGATTTATGAGTAATTTTCCAAGTGTTTTTAAAGGTGTTTTTTAGGAGCGAAAGGTGAAAATTCAGTTGATTGCGGTAGGAACCAAAATGCCGGCGTGGGTCACCACGGGTTTTGAGGAATACCAACGCCGCTTTCCGAAAGACATGCCTTTTGAACTGATTGAAATCCCCGCCGGGAAACGGGGCAAAAATGCCGATATTAAACGCATTTTGGAACAAGAAGGCAAAGCCATGTTAGCGGCGGCGGGAAAAGGCAAAATCGTCACCTTGGACATTCCCGGTAAACCTTGGACCACAGAACAATTATCGCAACAATTAGAAGGTTGGAAAAACGACGGACGCGATGTTTGTCTGCTTATTGGCGGGCCAGAAGGACTGTCGCCGGAATGTAAGGTTGCCGCCGAACAAAGTTGGTCGTTATCGCCGCTTACCTTACCACATCCGTTAGTACGTGTGGTCGTGGCGGAAAGTCTGTATCGCGCCTGGTCACTCACCACTAACCATCCGTATCATCGAGAATAAATCAATTACAAGATGAGCTTAAAGAAATTATTAAATCAACCGCAATACGATCCGATTCGTGATAAAAAAGCCGAACGCAATTTGTTTGCCCGTCGTGCTTTGGTGTCGTTTATCGGCGTGTTGGTGTTGTCGGTGGTGTTGATTTTAAACTTGTATGATTTGCAGGTGGTTAATTACGATGGCTATCAAACCCGTTCCAACGGCAATCGTATCAAGTTGTTGCCGTTGCCGCCGACACGCGGGCTGATTTACGATCGCAACGGTAAATTATTGGCGGAAAATTTAACTTTCTTCGGTTTATATATCGTACCTGAAAAGGTGGAAAATTTAGACCGCACTTTTGAAGAATTAAAAGTGCTGGTGGGGTTGACCGATGAAGACATTGAGAACTTTAAAAAGGAACGCCGCCGTTCTTCCCGCTATACGCCGATTATGTTGAAACCGAATTTGACGGAAGAGCAAATCGCCCGTTTTGCGGTGAACCAATACAATTTCCCGAGTTTGGACGTGAAGCCGTATTTTAAACGGCATTATTTGTACGGTGAGCCGCTGACCCATATTCTAGGTTATGTGTCGAAAATTAACGATCGTGATGTGGAACGTCTGAAAAAAGAGGAAAAATACGCCAATTATTCCGGCACGCACGATTGGGGCAAACTCGGCATTGAGCGTTATTATGAGGATTCCCTGCACGGCACAACCGGTTTTGAAGAAGTGGAAGTGAACAGTCGCGGCAAAGTCATTCGCAAATTACGCGAGCAGCCGGCGATTGCTGGCAAAAGCATTCATTTAACCATTGATTTGGATTTGCAGCTGTATGTGACCGATTTATTGGCGGGGCATAAAGGCGCCGTGGTGGTAATGGATCCGAAAGATAACAGCATCTTGGCAATGGTTTCCGTACCAAGTTATGACAATAATCTCTTTGTGGACGGGATTTCCGGGGCGGATTATCGCCGTTTGTTGAATGATCCGAATCGTCCGTTGTATAGCCGTGTGACGCAAGGGGCGTATCCGCCGGCTTCTACCGTTAAACCTTTCATTGCCGTTTCCGCCTTGCAGGAAAATGTAATCACGCCGAATATGACCATTTATGATCCGGGATATTGGATGTTGCCGAACAGCACCAAACGTTTCCGTGACTGGCGTAAAGGCGGGCACGGCATGACCAATTTAAACAAAGCCATTACCGAATCTTCCGATACTTATTTTTATCAAACCGCCTACAATCTGGGCATCGATCGCCTGTCAGAGTGGATGAAGCGTTTCGGTTTCGGCGTGCCGACGGGGATTGATATTCAGGAAGAAACCAGCGCCAATATGCCGACCCGTGAATGGAAGCAAAAGCGTTATAAAAAAGCCTGGGTGCAGGGCGATACCATTTCCGTAGGGATCGGACAAGGCTATTGGACAGCGACGCCGTTGCAGTTAGCGAAAGCTACCAGTATTTTGGTGAATAACGGTAAGGTAAACACACCGCACTTAATGAAAAGCGTGGAAGGTTCCGTAATGGAGCCTTATAAAGATCCGTTGTTATACGAAGATATTACCGAACCGAAACAGTTTTTCTGGGATGAGGCAAAACGCGGTATGTATAACGTGGTGAACGGCGCCGGCGGAACGGGGCGTAAGGCCTTTATCGGCACGCCTTATCGCGTTGCCGGAAAATCCGGTACGGCGCAGGTATTCAGTCTGAAAGAAAACCAGACCTATAATGCCGGAAGCCTTAAAAAAGAATTGCACGATCATGCCTGGTTTACCGCGTTTGCGCCTTATGATAATCCGCAGATTGTGGTGTCGATGATTTTGGAAAATGCCGGTGGCGGCTCCAGTAATGCGGCACCGATCGTGAGAAAAATTATGGATTACTATTTTAAGCAGAACACACCGCAAACGGAGGTGCCGGCATTGCCGGAAGCCGAACCTGAAATGGGAGACGAGCCGAATGAAAATGAATGATCGTAATATTTGGCTGGAACTGTGGCGACGTTTGCACATTGATTTGTGGTTGTTTATCGGATTGGTGGTGATTACCGGTTACGGTATGTTGGTGTTATATAGCGCCTCTGGTGCCAACGAAGCCATGTTTCGTAGCCGTATTGTCCAAGTGGCGCTCGGATTTGCCGTGATGTTGGTCATGGCGCAATTCCCGCCGAAATTTTATAAGCGCATTGCGCCGTATTTATTTGGTGCCGGCATCGTTTTGCTGATTTTGGTGGATCTCATCGGCGCGACCAGTAAAGGAGCGCAACGTTGGTTGGATTTGGGCGTCGTGCGTTTTCAGCCGTCGGAAATCGTGAAACTGGCGGTGCCGTTAATGGTGGCGGTCTATTTAGGCAATCGTCCGCAGCCGATTAAATTAAAAGAAACTTTTATTGCCCTGATCATTATTATTGTGCCGACCTTGTTAGTGGCGATTCAGCCCGACTTAGGCACATCAATTTTGGTTAGCGGTTCTGGCTTATTTGTGGTATTTTTAGCCGGCATGAGTTGGTGGCTCATTTTAATTGCCATTGTCGCTCTCGCCGGGTTTATCCCGATTATGTGGTTTTACCTCATGCACGATTATCAAAGAACCCGCGTGCTAACCTTGTTTGATCCGGAAAAAGACTTATTGGGCGCGGGTTATCATATTTGGCAATCTAAAATTGCTATCGGCTCCGGCGGTATGTGGGGCAAGGGTTGGCTACAAGGCACGCAATCCCAGCTGGAATTTTTACCCGAGCCGCATACGGATTTCATTTTCGCCGTGTTGAGTGAGGAATACGGCATGATTGGCTTCCTGATTTTATTAGCCATTTATTTATTTATTGTTGCGCGCGGTTTAATGATTGGTGTTAATGCGCAAAGTGCCTTCGGGCGCATTTTAGTGGGGGCGTTAACGTTAATTTTCTTCGTTTATGTCTTTGTTAACATCGGCATGGTGAGCGGCATTTTACCCGTTGTGGGCGTGCCTTTACCATTGGTGAGTTATGGCGGCACGTCTTATGTGGCGATTATGGCGGGCTTCGGTTTGGTCATGTCAATCCATACTCACAAAGAACACTTTCTGAAAGGAACTAATTAAGTTTTCAGTTTTCTTAATTGTGTGCTTTACAGAGGGGGAGAAAAACTCAATGAATTTAAAGCAAACTGTAAAATATATGATGATTTTGTTTTCATTTTGCACCGCACTTTCCGTGCAAGCCGAAACAAAAAAATTATATGGCATTGAAGGACCGTCGTTGACCTATCGTCCGATGTCCGATAAAGCGCAAACCTATAATGTAAAAGGGGAAACCTACACCACAAAGCCGCACCAAACGGCAAAAAATTATTCCAAACAAGGTATTGCCAGCTATTACCATCATAAGTTTAACGGACGCAAAACCTCTAACGGCGATATTTACGATTCCACTTTATATACGGCGGCGCACAAAACCCTGCCGTTGAATTCTTATGCGGTCGTCACTAATATGTACAATCAACGTAAAGTGATTGTGCGTATCAATGACAGAGGTCCGTTCGCCAAAGATCGTATTATTGATTTGTCCCATGCGGCGGCGAAGGAAATCGGCATCGTCAATTACGGCATGGGATTGGTTAAAGTTGAAGCGTTACATGTGGATGCCAAAGGCGAGCTTTCCGGCGCGGGTACTTCTACCTTGGCACAGACCAGCAGAACGGAAGAAGGGTTAAAACGCCTGGCCGATAATGAAACTGCTTCTGCGTCGGCGACGACTAAGACGCGACAAAGCCGTAAGGCTACAAATGCCGAACGCTATGAAATTAAAATGGTCAATGTCGCCAGTAAGAAAAATGCCGAGCGAATCATTCAGGATCTGGCGTTAAGTAACGTGAAAGCGGAAATTGCCGCACATGGTAAAAAATACCATATCCATTTGGGGCCTTTTAGTTCAAAACAAGAAATTAGCGAATTGAAGACACAATTAAGACGGCTCAATCATTCCGAACCGCTGATTGTGTATTCTTATAATCAATAACAATTACATAATTGTAGGATATTCAATATTATGTTTAACAAAGCAGTAAAAAACAGCAAGATTGCGGTAGTTGCAGGCGCATTGGCAATGTCGCTCGGCGCAATGGCGGCGGAAGACGTGCAATTTAACATTGCCGTACCGGAAATTAATGCGCAAACCTATGTCTTAATGGATTATAACTCCGGCGCCATTTTGGCGTCTCTTAACCCGGACCAACGTCAATATCCCGCTTCTTTGACTAAAATGATGACCAGCTATGTAGTAGGTCAGGCGCTTAAACAGGGCAAAATTCATAATACGGACATGGTGACCATCACCGAAAGTTCTTGGAGCCAGAAATTCCCGGGCTCGTCCAAAATGTTCTTAAATCTAAATCAACAGGTTTCCGTTGCCGATTTAAATCGCGGCATCATCATCGTTTCCGGTAATGATGCTTGTGTGGCAATGGCGGAGCACGTTTCCGGCACGGTAATGAACTTCGTTGATACCATGAATAAATATGTAGAACAGTTCGGTTTGAAAAATACCCATTTCACCACCGTGCATGGTTTAGATGAAGATAATCAGTATTCCTCCGCCCGCGATATGGCGATTATCGGCGCCCATATTATTCGTGATTTGCCGGATGAATATAAAATTTATGCCGAAAAAGATTTTACCTTTAACAAAATCAAACAGCCGAATCGTAACGGTTTGTTATGGGACAAAACCATCAACGTGGACGGCATGAAAACCGGTCACACCGATAAAGCAGGTTACAACCTCGTAGCATCCGCAACCAATCCGAACAATATGCGTTTGATTTCCGTGGTGATGGGCGTGCCGACTTATAAAGGCCGCGAAGTGGAAAGCAAGAAATTATTACAATGGGGCTTTGCCAACTTTGAAACCTTCAAAACACTGGAACCTGGTGGTAAACCTGTTTCCGAACAGCGCGTGTATTATGGGGATGAGAGCAATGTGCAGTTAGGGGTATTGCAAGACGCATTCATCACTATTCCGAAGGGCAAAAGCGCCGAACTTAAAGCACGCTATGAATTGGAGAAAAAATACCTTGAAGCGCCGCTTGCCAAAGGGCAGGTTGTGGGTAAAGTGATTTACCAACTGGATGGCAAAGACATCGCCAGCGTGAACTTGCAAGTCCTGCAGGAAGTGAAAGAAGGCGGTATCTTCGGCAAAATCTGGGACTGGTTAGTGCTCACCATCAAAAGTTTATTTGACTAGCCTTTAAAAAACATTTGAAAAACCGACCGCACTTTTTTCGGAGAGTGCGGTTAAATTTTTTAGGAAAATACCATGACTGATAAAAAAACGGTAAATTTAACCGACATGGCACAAGATAAAAAATTAAAAGATCTGCTTGAATTCCCCTGTGATTTCACCTTCAAAGTGGTAGGCGCCGCCCGTCCCGATTTAGTGGACGACGTGGTTCAGGTGGTGCATAAAACCATCAAAGACGATTACAACCCAAGTATGAAAGAAAGCGGCAAGGGTACCTATCACTCCGTCTCTATCACCGTACGCGCCGAGAACATCGAACAAATCGAGAAGCTGTATAAAGAATTGGCGGAGATTGAAGGTGTGCGGATGGTGTTGTAACCATCAAAGTGCGGTCATAAAAAATAATATTTTTAGGAAACCATCATGCAACCCGAATTAATTGTACGACAACTTGGTATTCGTGATTACGAGGCGGTCTGGCACGAGATGCAGGCGTTCACCGATAATCGTACGGAAGAGACGCCTGACGAAATCTGGCTGGTGCAACATCCGTCAGTGTTTACCCAAGGTCAGGCGGGCAAACCGGAGCATTTATTGCAGCACACATCTATTCCTGTGGTGCAATCGGATCGCGGCGGGCAGATTACCTATCACGGGTTGGGGCAGCAAATTATGTATGTCCTGATTGATGTGAAGCGCCATCAGGATTTAAATGTGCGCCAATTAGTTACCGCACTTGAGCAATCAGTGGTGCGAACGCTGGCGGATTACGACATTGAAGGCTACCCGAAACCCGATGCGCCGGGTGTGTATATTGACGGTAAAAAGATTTGTTCCCTTGGTTTACGCATTCGACACGGGCGTTCTTTCCACGGCTTGGCATTTAACATTAATATGGACTTGGCGCCGTTTCATCAAATCAATCCTTGTGGCTACGCAGGCCTAGAAATGTGCCAACTGGTGGATTTTATTCCCGCATCGGATGCCGACTGCGATAAGGTTTCCCCACAATTAGTTAAACATTTCGCCGAGCAATTGGGGTATAATGTAACAACTCGTTAACATCGACAACTCGTTTTTTATCTCATTATCTCTGCAAATCTGCAAAAAATTAAGGAATATCAATGGGAACACCTTTTAAAATGGAGCGCGGCGTAAAATATCGCGATGCCGCCAAAACCTCCATTATTCCGGTGAAAAATATCGATCCTGAGCAAGAACTGCTCAAAAAACCGGAATGGATGAAAATCAAAATTCCGGCAAACGGCGCGCGCATTCAAAGCATTAAATCCGGTATGCGTCGTCACGGTTTACATTCCGTCTGCGAAGAGGCGTCCTGTCCGAATCTGCACGAATGTTTTAACCACGGCACGGCAACTTTCATGATTCTCGGCGCTATTTGTACCCGTCGTTGCCCGTTCTGTGATGTGGCGCACGGCAAACCGTTGCCGCCTGATCCGGAAGAACCGCGTAAATTGGCGGAAACCATTCAAGACATGAAACTGCGTTATGTGGTTATTACCTCTGTTGACCGTGACGATTTACCTGATCGCGGAGCAGGGCATTTTGCCGATTGCGTGCGTGAAATCCGCGCGTTAAATCCGAACATTAAAATTGAAATTTTGGTGCCGGATTTCCGTGGGCGTATTGAATTGGCATTGGAAAAATTAAAAGATAATCCGCCGGATGTGTTCAACCACAATTTGGAAAATGTACCGCGTTTATACCGCGAAATTCGTCCGGGCGCCGATTATCAGTGGTCACTGCGTTTATTGAAAGCGTTCAAAGCCATGTTCCCGAACATCCCGACCAAATCCGGTCTGATGGTGGGCTTAGGCGAAACCAACGAAGAAATTCTGGATGTTATGCAGGATCTACGCGACCACGGCGTAACGATGCTGACCCTCGGACAATATTTGCAACCGAGCCGTCACCATTTGCCGGTTGCGCGTTATGTCCCGCCGACAGAATTCGACATGTTCCGCGAAAAAGCCCAAAACATGGGCTTCGAACATGCCGCCTGCGGCCCGTTCGTCCGTTCTTCCTACCACGCCGATTTACAGGCGAGCGGTGGATTGGTGAAGTAAAAGTTTGAGATAAAAGTGCGGTCGAAAATTTAAGTGTTTTTTGACCGCACTTTTTGTTGCTGACGATTACGAATTGACCCAATCAACCACTTCTTTGGTTAACCGACCGATTTCCTGCCAGTTTTTTTCGTTAATTAATTTTTTCTCTACAAACCAAGAGCCGCCGCATGCCAGCACATTGGGAACGGCGAGGTAGTCTTTAATGTTCTGCATACCGATGCCGCCTGTCGGCATGATTTGTAGCTGTGCATAAGGCCCTAATAACGCCTTGATCATTTTCACACCGCCGGTGGCTTCTGCCGGGAAAAGTTTCACGGTATCAATGCCGAATTCCAGCGCCGCTTCAATTGCCATGGGATTATTTACGCCCGGTGTAATCGGCAAATTTAAGTCCTGACATAATTGCACGATTTTGGGGTTAAACCCCGGTGTGACCACAAAATCCGCGCCGCTGTTTTTGGCGGCAACCACTTGCTCGGCAGTTAATACCGTTCCTGCCGCAATCAGAAAATCAGGGCGTTGTCGGCGCAATAAACGAATCGCTTCTTCTGCGGCAGATGAGCGGAAAGTGATTTCTGCCACCGGCAGCCCGTTGTTTGCCAAGGTTTCTGCCAGCGGTAAAATGTCTTCCGCCTGTTCTAAAGCAATCACCGGCACGACTTTAAGTCGGCGGAGTTGCGTGGTAATTTGTTCTAATGTTACGGACATCATTTCTCCTTTTTCATCTCTTTTTGTTGTCATGCTATTGTGCGATCTCAATGCCCTCAAACTCCCGAATCTTATTCAGTGCTTCCGTTAAATCCGTCGCGAAATTGATTTTTTTGATTTCCGGCAGGCTACCGGATTTTACGATAGTACGTAGCGGTTGGAATTGCATGTTACACATATAAAGTTGTTGATGCGGGAGCATGTGTTGCACGAAGCGGGTAAGCGCGTGAATGCCGCCGGTATCGAGCACGGTCACGGCGTCGCATTGTAAGACAATGTGCTTGATTTCGTGATCGGTGTGTACGGTTTTGTCATGCAAATCGGCGAACAGATTATCCGCCGCAGCGAAAAAGAGCGGTCCACTAATCCGGTAAATTAATACATCGTCCAAATCCTCCGGCACGGCAATACTGATGGATTTGGTCATTTCGGCGATGGTGCGGATAAACAGCAGACTTGCCAGTAGTACGCCGACGGAGATGGCAATCACCATGTCGAACAACACGGTAAGTACCAAACAAACCAGTAGCACTGTGATTTCATTGCGTCCGGAGCGGCGAATCAGTTGAATGATTTGCGGTAAGTCCGCCATATGCCAGGCAACCACCAACAATAACGCCGCCATGGATGATAGCGGCAAATAGGACAGTGCCGGAGCGAAGAATAACAAGGCGAACAGCACCAATAGCGCATGCACTACGCCGGCAAACGGCGATACCGCGCCGGATTTGACGTTCACCGCAGAACGCGCGATGGCGGCGGTTGCCGTGATACCGCCGAAGAACGGCGAAGCAATGTTACCTAAACCTTGCGCTAATAATTCGTTATTGGAATGGTGTTTGGTGTCGGTCATATTATCTAATACAACGGCACATAACAGGGATTCGATGGCGCCTAATACCGCCATGGAAAACGCGGCGGGGAGCAGGCTTTGAATGGTGTCGAAGTTCCAGTCAATTAGATTACCTTGTGCATTAGGTATATTCCACGGTAAGGCAAATTCAGGCAGAACGCTCGGAATGCCGAAGCCGGTGGTGCCGTCGGACAGAGTATATTGAAATTGCGAACCGATGGTTGCCACGGAAAAGCCGAAATGCGCCAAACCTAAGGATAATAAGGTGGCGATAATCACTGCCGGTAAGTGTCCGGGAATGGGCAGACGGAGTTTATGCCATTGGGTTAGCACAATGAGTGTAACGATGCCGACGCCCGTATCCGCCCAGTTGATAGTTGGAAGTGCGGTCAAAATTACCTGTACTTTTTCGAGGTAGTGAGATGGCATTTGTTCGATGGTTAAGCCGAGAAAATCCTTAATTTGCAAAGTGGCGATAACGATGCCGATACCTGAAGTAAAGCCGAGCGTGACAGGCAACGGGATATATTCGATTAATCGCCCTAAACGGAACAGCGCCATCAAGACCAAAATAACCCCTGACAGCAATGTTGCCATGAGCAACCCGCTTAGCCCGAATTGTTGGGTGACGGGGTATAAAATCACCACAAAGGCGGCGGTCGGACCGGAAATATTAAATCGGGAGCCGCCGGTTAACGCAATAATAATTCCCGCCACAATCGCAGTGTATAGACCATGCTGCGGCGGCACACCACTGGCAATAGCCAATGCCATGGAAAGGGGAATGGCGATAATGCCGACGGTTAACCCCGCGATAATATCTTTAACCAAATGACGCGAGGTATAACCCGCACGGAAGCTGTCTTTTAGCGCGCTGAAAGGTTTAACCGCCAGAAAAACATTTTTAGAAAGAAACCATTTTTTTAACATAATTAATAGAAGATGTGAGATTGAATGGAATAGCCCTTGAATGAACGCGTATTTTACCCGATTATTGGCGAAATTTTTATCGTCTAATCAGACAAATTGCAAAAATACTTGACGAGGCTCAATGAAATCCTTATAGTGCGCAAGTCCTAATCACGGTGAGATGTCCGAGTGGTTGAAGGAGCACGCCTGGAAAGCGTGTATGTGGGAAACTGCATCGGGGGTTCGAATCCCCCTCTCACCGCCATTCTTAATATATTTTCTTTTTATTTTGCCTTACCCCAATCGATTTCGGTTATACTGACTGCCATTCCAACAATAAAAAACATTTTAAAAAACGACCGCACTTTGTGTGTCGGCGCCTCTGTTTTAGGTCTTGAATTTACATAATATATCCCAATATTAAGCCAAATCAGCGGAATTTAGATAAGAGAGTACATGATGAGAGCAAAAAAATCAGAATTACAAACGATACCGGTATTGCCATTGCGCGATGTTGTCGTGTTTCCTTTTATGGTCATGCCGTTATTTGTCGGTAGACCAAGATCCATTAGCAGCCTTGATGAAGCCATGAATAACGGAAAACAGTTGTTATTGGTTTCGCAAAAACAGGCGGAGTTGGAAGAGCCGTCCATTGAGGATTTATATGATGTCGGCACCATTGCCAACATCATTCAATTACTGAAATTGCCGGACGGCACAGTGAAAGTGTTGGTGGAAGGACAACAACGCGCCAAAATTCATCATATTGAGGATTCCGGTGAGCATTTTCAGGCACAGGTTGAACCGCTTGGTAGCACGCTTGGTAATAAAAAAGAACTTCAAGTGGTGCATAAAGCCGCGTTGGATGAATTCCAAAATTATGTGAATTTAAATAAGAAAGTGCAGCCTGACATTCTTTCCGCGCTGCAACAAATTGAAAATCTTGAGCAATTGAGCGATACCTTGGCGTCACATTTGCCGGTTTCCGTTGCGCAAAAACAAGCGGTATTGGAAATGACAAATGTGGTGGAACGTTTTGAATATTTGCTCGGTTTAATGCAATCGGAAGCGGATTTGTTGCAGGTGGAAAAACGTATTCGCGGTCGCGTGAAAAAGCAAATGGAAAAAAGCCAACGCGATTATTATTTGAACGAGCAAATTAAAGCCATTCAAAAAGAATTGGGCGAAGAAGAAAATACTGTCAGTGAAATTGAACAACTTCGTCAAAAAATTGCAGACGCGAAAATGCCTCAGGAAGCCCGTGAAAAAACGGAAGCCGAACTGCAAAAACTGAAAATGATGTCGCCGATGTCGGCGGAAGCCACGGTGGTACGCAGTTATATCGACTGGATGTTGCAGGTGCCTTGGCATAAACGCACGAAGGTGAAAAAGGACATTGCCAAAGCGCAGGAAATTCTGGATGCCGATCATTATGGTTTGGAACGCGTGAAAGAGCGTATTTTGGAATACCTTGCGGTACAAACCCGTTTGAATCAATTGAAAGGCCCGATTCTTTGTTTGGTGGGCCCTCCCGGCGTAGGGAAAACCTCTTTGGGGCAATCCATTGCGAACGCAACAGGGCGTAAATATGTGCGTATGGCGTTAGGCGGCGTGCGTGACGAAGCGGAAATTCGCGGCCACCGTAAAACTTATATCGGATCGTTGCCGGGTAAACTGATTCAGAAAATGGCGAAAGTCGGCGTGAAAAACCCGCTTTTCCTGTTGGATGAAATCGATAAAATGTCCTCCGATATGCGTGGCGATCCGGCATCTGCTTTGCTGGAAGTGTTGGATCCGGAACAAAATGCCCATTTCAACGATCATTATTTGGAAGTGGATTACGATTTGTCTGATGTCATGTTTGTGGCGACCTCAAACTCCATGCACATTCCGACACCATTGCTCGATCGTATGGAAGTGATTCGTTTATCCGGCTATACGGAAGATGAAAAACTGAATATCGCCACCCGTCATTTAATCGCCAAACAAATGGAGCGTAACGGCTTAAAAGCGGGTGAGTTAACCATTGACGACAGTGCCATTGTGGACATTATCCGCTATTACACCCGTGAAGCCGGTGTGCGTAATTTGGAACGTGAAATTTCTAAAATCTGCCGTAAAGCGGTGAAAACCTTATTGTTAGATAAGAAATTAAAATCTATCAAAGTCAGTGCGAAAAACCTGCACGACTACCTTGGCGTAAAACGTTTTGAATTTGGTCGTGCGGATACGCAAAACCGCGTGGGTGAAGTGACCGGTTTGGCGTGGACGGAAGTGGGCGGTGATTTACTCACCATTGAAACCGCTTCCGTACCGGGCAAAGGCAAACTCAGTTATACAGGTTCTCTTGGCGACGTCATGAAAGAATCCATTCAGGCGGCAATGACCGTGGTGCGTTCCCGTGCGGATAAATTGGGCATTAACCCGGAATTCCACGAAAAACGTGATATTCACATTCACGTGCCGGATGGCGCAACACCGAAAGACGGCCCGAGTGCGGGGATTGCCATGTGCACTGCGTTAGTGTCCTGTTTAACCGGTAATCCGGTGAAATCGGAAGTGGCGATGACCGGTGAAATCAGCTTGCGCGGCAAAGTATTGCCAATCGGCGGGTTAAAAGAGAAATTACTGGCGGCGCATCGCGGCGGCATTAAGACCGTGATTATTCCGAAAGATAACGTGAAGGATTTGGAAGATATTCCGGAAAATGCTAAACGGGATCTGAAGATTCACGCGGTGGAAACTATTGATGAGGTGTTGAGCCTGGCGTTGGAAAATCCGCCGTTGGGTGTCGAATTCGTCAAATTGGATCCGATTTCGGCAGTGAAAACCAACCGTCGTAAGAAAACCGTTACCAGAAGTGCGGTCAATTAATTAAACGTTTTTCAAAAGCCAAATTATCATCGAATAATTTGGCTTTTTTTATTTTGCTAGTGCGTGCAAACGCGCTTTAGATTATAATCGTGCAAATTTTTGCGTCATTTTTATAGGATACATTTCAATGGTAATGGAAAAACTGCACGGAGCCTCAAATAACTGGGCTTCCAAGTTTCTTTTTGGTTTTATTACTGTCACGTTCGTTATCAGTTCTATGGCAGGTTATCTTTACAGCAGAACCGATAGTTCGGCGGCGACAGTGAATGGGGAAGAAATTTCGCAGCAAGCTTTTCAAAATCAATACAATATTGCCTCTCAAAATCTGAGCCCACAGGAAGCGGATTCCCCGTCTGTGGTGGCAAATCTGAAAAGACAGGTTTTATCTTCCTTAATCGATCAGGAATTATTACGTCAATACGTTAAAGATCTCAAATTGGGTGTTAGCGATGAACGCATTAAGCAGGAAATCGTCACTACTCCGAGTTTCCAAAGTAACGGTAAATTTGATAATGCGTTATATCAGCAGGTATTGCAAAGTAACGGCATCAGTGCAGAAACCTATGCCGGTTATGTACGCGAAGCCTTACGTTTGGAACAATTACAAAGCGGTTTAGGGGTTACCGCCTTCACTGTGCCGGTACAGCAGGACGAATTGGCGAAACTGTTCTTTCAACGTCGCGATGTCCGTTTGGCGAAATTGTCCTTAGCTGATGAAATCGCCAAACAAACCGTCAGTGCAGAAGAAATTCAGGCTTACTACGATGGACACAAAGCCGAATTTACCCTACCGGAATCGGTGAAAGTACAATATCTTGATTTATCCGACGCCAATATGGAGAAAAACATCAATATTACCGATGTGGAAATTGCTCAATATTATCAAGACAATAAATCTCAATTCATGACGCAAGGTCAGCAACGTTTGGCGCATATTCAAGTGAAAACCGAACAACAGGCACAGGACTTGTATCAACAGCTACAAAACGGTGCGGATTTTGCCATCTTAGCGAAAAATCATTCCATTGATCCGATTACCGCAGAAAAAGGCGGTGATTTAAGTTGGGTAAGTGCGGGTGAATTTCCAAAAGTTTTTGAAGATGCCGCCAATGCGTTAGCTGTCGGCAAATTCAGCCAACCGATTAAACTGGATAACAGTTATCACATTATTTTGGTGGAAGAGCGTAAAGAGCCTGCCGTATTGCCGTTGGAAAACGTTAGAGCGCAAATTATTGCGCAAATTCGTCAAAACTTGGTGAGTAATCAATTCTATTCTGTTGAAAAACGCGTGGCGGAAAAAGCCTTTGAGGACTCCTCCTCATTGCAAGCCGCAGCGGAAGCCGGTGGGGTGAAAGTGCAGGAAACCGGCTATTTTTCCCGTAAGGATATTCCGGCAGCACTAAATTACCCGAATGTGATTTCAGCGATTTTTGACTCCGATATTTCTCAAGGCGGTAGCAATTCCGAACCGATGAACGTGGGTGATCAACATTCCGTTGTGATTCGTGTGTTAGAGCATAAAGCGGAAAGCGTGAAGTCATTAGATGAAGCGAAAAATGAGATTACGACACGCTTAAAACGTCAAAAAGCAGAGGCGGTGGTGTTAGCGGAAGCAAATAAATTAGTGCAGGAATTAGATTCCGGAAAGACCATTGAACGCCTGAAATTTGGTTCTCAACAACGTTTGGTCTTTGCCGAAAATAACGATCCGATGTTGCACAATGCCGTGTTTGCTATGCCGAAACCGGCGGAAGGTAAAACGGTTTATCAGGCCGCTAAAGAAAGCAAAGGCGACGTGGTGATTATCGCATTGGATAAAGTCGTCGACGGCGCATTAAGCGAGCAGGAGCAACAACAATTTGCCGTACAACTTGAACGTGCCGCTCAAATGGCATTGCAAAATGATTTGTTAAATGCTTTGCGTGCAAAAGCCAAAATTGAAATTAACGATTCGTTTATGAATCAGGAGCAATAATTCACATAATGCCTATGAAATCATAGGCATTATTTTTGTCTGCGATGTGCTGTTCATCCATCACATTTTCATTTACAATTCCGCGATTTAATTTTTCGCGTCTAACTATCCAAGAAAAAGGAGACATACGATGAAATTAGTAGAAGTTAAACATCCGTTAGTAAAGCATAAATTAGGTTTAATGCGCGCCGCTGATATTGATACTAAAAAATTCCGCGAGTTAGCTACCGAAGTAGGGAGCTTATTAACCTATGAAGCGACCTCCGATTTAGAAACGGAAAAAGTGATTATTGACGGTTGGTGCGGTCCGGTAGAAATCGATCGTATTAAAGGCAAAAAAGTGACCGTTGTGCCGATTTTGCGTGCCGGTCTCGGCATGATGGATGGCGTATTGGAACATGTGCCGAGCGCGCGGATCAGTGTGGTGGGGATGTACCGTAATGAAGAAACCTTGGAACCGGTGCCGTATTTCCAAAAACTTGCCAGTGATTTGCATGAACGTTTGGCAATCGTAGTGGATCCGATGTTAGCCACCGGCGGGTCCATGATTGCGACCATTGACTTGCTTAAACAAAAAGGCTGCCAGCATATTAAAGTATTGGTATTGGTTGCCGCACCGGAAGGGCTTGCCGCACTGGAAAAAGCCCATCCTGATATTGAGTTATATACTGCGTCTATTGACGATCACTTAAACGAAAACGGCTATATTATTCCGGGCTTGGGTGACGCTGGCGATAAGATTTTCGGTACGAAATAAACCTTATTTCAACCGAATTGAAGGCGGATTTTTATCCGCCTCTTTTGTGGTTAGGCGATCTAAAAACGCTGAAAAAAACAACCGCACTTTTAAGTTAATTCAGACAGAGAGTTGAAACTTTATATGACAACAGAAACACAATCAGGCGCGCCGGAAGCGCGTCAAAGCGTTGGTAAACAGGCGTTTGTCGGCTTACAAATGTTATTCGTCGCCTTCGGCGCATTGGTTTTAGTGCCTTTAATTACCGGCTTGGATGCGAATACCGCATTACTCACCGCAGGTATCGGAACCTTACTTTTCCAATTATGTACAGGCAAACAAGTGCCGATTTTTCTTGCCTCCTCCTTTGCCTTTATCGCACCGATTCAATACGGCGTCGCCACTTGGGGCATTCCGGTAACCATGGGCGGTTTAGCTTGTGCCGGTTTGGTTTATGTGGCATTAAGCGCGTTGGTCAAACTGCGCGGTGCGGCAGCACTGGAACGAATTTTCCCGCCGGTAGTGGTCGGCCCTGTAATCATTATCATCGGGATGGGCTTGGCGCCGGTCGCAGTGGATATGGCGCTAGGCAAGAACAGCGCGTATCAATACAACGATGCGGTGTTGGTTTCCATGGTGACCTTAATTACCACCTTATGTGTTGCCGTTTTCTCTAAAGGGTTGATGAAATTAATTCCGATTATGTTCGGTATTGCCGTGGGTTACATTTTATGTTTATTCATGGGGTTGATTAATTTCCAACCGGTATTGGACGCGCCTTGGTTCAGTATGCCGAATCTCACTGCGCCGGAATTCAAACTGGAAGCGATTTTGTATCTACTACCGATTGCCATCGCACCTGCCGTGGAGCATGTGGGCGGGATTATGGCAATCAGTTCGGTGACAGGTAAAGATTTCATTAAAAAACCGGGTTTACACCGTACTTTATTAGGTGACGGTATCGCCACCAGCGCCGCGTCATTATTAGGCGGACCGCCGAATACTACTTATGCGGAAGTGACAGGTGCCGTCATGCTGACCCGTAACTTCAATCCGAATATCATGACTTGGGCTGCGGTTTGGGCGATTGCTATTTCTTTCTGCGGCAAAGTAGGCGCGTTTTTATCCACCATTCCGACTATCGTCATGGGCGGTATCATGATGTTGGTGTTCGGTTCTATTGCTGTGGTGGGCATGAGCACCTTAATCCGCGCCAAAGTGGATGTCACCGAAGCGCGTAATCTCTGCATTATTGCGGTGGTGATGACTTTCGGTATCGGCAATATGTTCGTTGATGTGGGCGGCGTCTCCTTAAAAGGTATCAGCTTGTGTGCCGTGGTTGCCATCATCTTAAATTTGGTGTTGCCGAAAGCGAAAAACGATACGCTTAAGGATTAAGATAAAATGTCATTGGTGGGGAGAAAAATATCCGCCAATGGCTTTCTAAATGAAAAAATTTCGTTTATTCTTACCGCACTTTATGTCAGCATTTCGGTATTTGATTTGAGCGAGCAACATTTCCAACTTCCTTTGCCTATTCATCAATTGGATGATGATACTCTGGAAAATTTCCACGCAGAAAATAATCAGCTTCTGCTCAATTCCCTGCAAAAAAACTTCACTCATCTTCATCAGCAATTTTTCTATATTTGGGGTAATCGCGGCAGTGGCAAAAGTCATTTATTGAAAGCCGTTTACCGTCATTATTTAACCCGACAACGCCCAGCACTTTATGTGCCTTTAACCAAGGCGCAATACTTTTCACCTGCGGTGTTAGAGAATCTTGAGCAACAGGATGTGGTGTGTTTGGATGATGTGCAGGAAGTGATCGGCAATGCAGAATGGGAGTTGGCGATTTTTGATTTAATTAATCGCATTCGGGAGACCGGTAAAACGCTGTTGTTGATCAGCGCGGATCAGTCGCCGGCGAATTTGGCTGTGCGTTTGCCCGATTTACATTCCCGTTTAACCTGGGGTGAAGTGTATCAATTAATGCCGCTGGACGATGCGCAAAAAATTGCCGTGTTGCAGGAAAATGCCCATCAGCGCGGCATCGAATTGCCGGATGAAACGGCAAACTTCTTATTTAAGCGACTGGAACGGGATATGAAAACCCTGTTTGAAACTTTAGAAAAACTGGATCAGGCTTCTTTACAGGCACAGCGCAAACTGACCATTCCGTTCGTCAAGGAAATCCTGTCCTTATAACCGTCTTACAACCATCTGCGGGTGCGGCGACAATATGCCGTAAACGTCTCTCCAAAAATTTTTCTCAGACTTTCTTCTTCCCGTTTAATCTGAAATTCGGTGATGTACCACACGAATAACACAATGCCTAAAATTGCCGACAGGGAACCCAAATAGCACATCCAAGCCAATAACACAAAAACTAAGCCTAAATACATGGGATTACGGGTGTATTTATAAATGCCGGTGGTGACTAATTGTGATGCCGTTTCTAATTGCAGTGGATTGACGGTGGTTCTTGCCAATAAGAATTGCAGAATGCTGCCCGAACCGATGAGACAGCCTAGGACGGCAAAAACAATGACTAATCCCCAAGAAATCGGAAACTGCCAAAGTGGCGGAAGGAGCTTCATCAGCAATGCGCAGAAAACAAAAATAAGCGGTGGTGGAACCGGTAGTTTGACTTTATTTGCCGACATGATTTTTCCCTTGTGCTATGAATAAAAGAAAGGCTTGGAAAAACCAAGCCTTAAAAACTATAAATTATTTAACCGCACTTGAATCAGTTGTTGCTCCAACGGACCCGCATTTTCCCGCGCCTGTTCATAGCTGGCTTTCGCTGCCGCTTTATCGCCTTTGGCTAATTGAATGTCGCCGGATAACAGATTTTTTGCGCTGTTCCAGGTTTGTTCTTTCACCAGTTTTAGGCTATCCAGCGCCGGATCCAATTGTCCTAATTGGAATTGTACCGAAGCTAAACGTAACGCGCTTATGGAAGATAAAATATCATCGGTAGATTGCGCCACGGCTTGCTTTAAAGCCTCTTCAGCCAACGGGAAATCTTTATTTTCCACCGCAATTTTGGCTTTATCCAACAAGGCTAATACGGCATAGCTGGTTTTTTCATTATTTTTAATGAACTGATCAAATTGTTCCGCCTGTGTTTTCGGATCTTTTTGATAATTAAACAATGCTTGTTCATATTCTGCAGAGGCATTGTGTATTTTTTGCAGTTGGTGTGATTGCCAGTAATTCCAGCCGAATACGCCACCGAATGCAATGACGAAACACAGGATGATGAATTTATAGTTTTCGTTCCACCACGCCTTGATGGCACTCAGTTCTTGTTCTTCTTCAATGGTATAAGCCATGTTTTTTCCTTATTTGAACGTATCTTGAATATGCTTTGTGATGTCGCTTAATGCCACAACCACTTGTTCGCTATGTTGCAACAAGTCTTTTACCACCACTTGTTGATTTTTCACTTCATCTTCACCGATAACGAGCGCTAATTTTGCCCCGCTTTTATCGGCACGTTTGAATTGTTTTTTGAAATTACCGCCGCTGCAATGCAATAGCGTGCGTAAGTGCGGTAATTCCGAGCGGAGTTTTTCCGCCAAAGCAAATGCCGCCACGGTAGTACCTTCGCCTTGATAAACGATGTAAATATCCACCGCACTTGGTAAAGAAATTTGTTTATTGACTTCTTGCACCAACAACACCAAGCGCTCCAAGCCCATGGCGAAACCCACACCAGAAGTCGCATGACCGCCAAGCTGTTCCACCAATCCGTCATAACGCCCGCCGCCGCATACGGTGCCTTGCGCGCCTAAGGCGGAAGTGACCCATTCAAACACGGTTTTGTTGTAATAATCTAAACCGCGAACCAGTTTTTGATTGATCTCGTATTGAATGCCTAAATTATCCAATAAGGCGCATAATTGCGCGAAATGTTCGCGGGAGTCGTCATCCAGGTAATCGTGTAATTTCGGCGCGTCGTTGAGCACTTGCTGAACGCGTTGATCTTTACTGTCCAAAATGCGCAACGGATTCGTGGTTAAACGGCGTTTGCTGTCTTCGTCTAAAATATCAATATGATTTTGCAGGAAATCCAGCAACGCCTGACGATAATTTTTACGTGCTTCCAAGGAGCCGATAGAATTAAGTTGAAGCGTCACGTGCTCAAAAATGCCTAAATCTTTCCACAAGCGGGCAGTTAAGGCGATGAGCTCCGCATCGATTTCCGGATTCGGAATGCCGAAAATTTCCACGCCGACTTGATGGAATTGACGATAACGGCCTTTCTGCGGACGTTCATAACGGAACATCGGTCCCATATACCACAAGCGCTGTTCTTGGTTGTATAACAAACCGTGTTCGATGCCTGCACGCACGCAACCCGCCGTACCTTCCGGGCGTAGGGTTAAACTTTCTTCATCGCGGTCATCAAAGGTGAACATTTCTTTTTCCACCACATCGGTGACTTCGCCGATAGCACGGGCGAACAACGGTGTGCTTTCCACAATCGGCATACGAATTTCGGCGTAACCATACGACTGTAAAACCGACCGCACTTTATTTTCAACCCACTGCCAAAGCGGGGTTTCCGTTGGTAAGCAATCGTTCATGCCACGAATTGCCTGAATAGTTTTTGCCACAATAAATTCCTGTTATAACAATTAAATAATTCGATTTTTCGGATCTTGCTGCGCAACGCGGGCGCGAATTTTCGCTTCTAATTGATTGATTAAATCGTCGTTATCAAAACGTTCTTTCTGACGCTCGCCGGATAAATAATAGCCGCTTTTCTTGTTACCGCCGGTCACGCCTAAATCGGATACTAATGCTTCGCCCGGGCCGTTGACTACGCAGCCGATAATGGACACATCCATCGGCGTGATAATGTCTTCAAGACGTTGTTCAAGGGCGTTGACCGTGCCGATGACATCAAATTCCTGACGGGAGCAGGTCGGGCAGGCGATAAAGTTAATGCCGCGCGAACGAATACGCAGCGATTTCAAAATATCGAAACCTACTTTGATTTCTTCCACCGGATCCGCCGCTAAGGACACACGCAGAGTATCGCCGATGCCTTCGTTTAATAACATGCCCAAGCCGATTGCGGATTTCACCGCACCGGCGCGGGCGCCGCCGGCTTCGGTAATGCCCAAATGTAACGGCTGCTTAATGGCTTTGGCGAGTAAACGATAAGATTCCACCGCCAAATGGACGTCGGAAGCTTTTACGCTCACTTTAAACTGATCAAAGTTCAAGCGATCTAAAATTTCCACATGACGTAATGCGGATTCCAATAAGGCTTCCGGTGTCGGTTCGCCGTATTTTTCCTGAATATCTTTTTCCAGTGAACCGGCATTCACGCCGATACGAATCGGGATATTTTTATCTTTGGCGCAATCCACTACCGCGCGAATGCGATCTTCCCGTCCGATATTACCCGGGTTAATACGCAGGCAGTCCACACCGTATTCCGCCACTTTCAGCGCGATGCGATAGTCGAAATGAATGTCCGCCACTAAAGGCACGTTGACTTGTTGTTTGATTAACTTGAAGGCTTCCGCCGCGTCCATGGTCGGCACCGACACGCGCACGATATCCGCGCCTACACGTTCCAGAGATTTAATTTGCGCCACCGTGGCTTCCACATCGGTGGTACGCGTATTGGTCATTGATTGTACGGCAATCGGCGCATCGCCGCCTACCGGTACGTTCCCCACATAAATTTTGGTTGATTCTCTACGCTGAATCTTTGGTTTTTCTAACATTCTTTAACTCATTATTGAGGTAATTTGAATTTCGCCACACGCCCGTCAACGGTCAACGGGAAGGCTTGACCTTTATAGGTAATTCTGACATTGCCCGGTGCGCCGATAATCAAAGAATAAGGCTCTTCTTCGTTGAAGCTTAATACATCGCCCTGTTTGTATTCTTTTTGGGCTAACACTTTACGATTTTTGTCTTTTACGCTGATCCAGCAGTTGCCGATGACTTCAATATGCAAATTATCATTTGTTGCTGCTGCAGAAACACTTGAATTTTCCACCGCACTTTGTGGCTCGGTGGTCGCTTGAACTTCACCTTGAGGGTTAGCCGGTTGTTCGTTACTGCCGATTTTATCCATCTCCGATTGCAAGACATTTGCGGTTGCCGGAGCCTCCGATGTTGGTGTTTGTGCTTGTGGCACAGGCGCTACAGGTGCCGTATTGACTGCAACCGGGGTGTCCGTTAAGGGTTTGGTCTCAATTTCGATATGTGTACCCTTCGGTGCGTTATCCGTTAAAGTGTTTTCGATTTTGGCTGTCGGTTGAGGAACCGGAACGTCGTTGCCATTCGTCTTCACCGGCACGGCATTCACTTCAGCGGTTGTCGGAGCGGAAGTGTAGGAATTGACCAATACATCCCGTTCCGCATTGGATTGCTGATGGCTTTCCCACCACCACATGCCGGTCATGCCGACGACAATTAAAATTACTAGGGCACTGAGGTAGCCGATCCAGTTATTGTGCGAGGAATATTGATTAACGGAACGGGTGGCGCGGGCATTTTTACCTAAATCATTTTTCTGTTCGCTACCGAAATTAATGACATTCACCCAATCGCTGTCCGGAATACGCAAAAATTTTGCATAACTACGCACATAGCCGCGCATGAAGGTGGCGGGGATGGTTTCGCTGATAAACTGATTACTTTCAATGAGATGAACAAGGGCGGGACGCAGAGAAATTTCTTTTGCCACTTGTTCCGGCGTAAGATTCAGTGCTTCGCGGGCAAGGCGGAATTTATCCCCTAAAGTGGTTTGTTGTGCGGTGTTGGGTTGTGCTTCAGATGTATTTTGCATATTCATAACGGACGATATTTCTGGCTAAAATTGAGTGCTAAAGTTTAAGGTTGTAACGCCCGTTTTGCAACTGTTATATGGCGTTATTCTGCGATTGGAAGGAAATTTGTGAGTAAAAACGACCGCACTTTTGGCGGAGGGAAAAGACTATTTTATCCCTTGCGGTAATTTTGCCGCGCGCTCAGGTGCGATTTTCGTCAACAATGCGAGATTTTGTTGGTAAACGGCATCATTTTTAGCGGATAAGGCACACAACGCCAGGTTTTCATAAGTGTCCGCCTGATGATAATAATTCGGGGTTTTAAGAGCGCGTTCAAATTGGATGTAGGCGTTGTCAAAATCTCCTTGCGCACAAAGAAACGCACCGTAATTATTCAAGACATCACCTTGTTTGTTATCTAATTTTATCGCCTTCAAATAGGTCTCCCGAGCCTGCTCCGTATCGCCTTGCTGCTGATAGAAATAGGCAAGTGCCGCCGATACCAAATAATAGTCGGGCGCATAGGACAGCGCTTTATCCAGATTCAGTTTTGCTTGCGTGGAATCCTGTTGTTGTAAATAGCCCAATGCCAGTTCTACGCGGGCTTTAGCGGCTTTTTGTTTGTCGAAATCTACGTTGTGTTGTTGGGTGACGCAGGCGGCAAGAAAAAATGGAAAAATAAACGGTATTGCACGGTTGAAAACTTGAGATTTGACCATTTATTTTTCCTCCTAAACAGGTTATTGGACTTGAACGGCGATATTTTGCCCGAAACGTTTTTTCTGCGCGGTACGTTTAGTTCGGTCGATAACATCGCCCGCCAACTGTCCGCACGCCGCGTCAATATCATCGCCACGGGTTTTCCGTACGATCACGGTTAAGCCGTATTCCATCAGGGTTTTCTGGAAACGGTCGATGCGCGTGTTGGAGCTTTTGGCATAAGGCGCCTCCGGGAACGGATTCCATGGAATTAGATTAATTTTGCACGGCGTATTTTTTAACACTGCCGCTAATTGGTGGGCGTGTTCCACATGATCGTTAATGTGATCCAACATCACATATTCAATGGTCACTTTGCCGTGATTGGCGTTGGAGACGCTCAAATAACGGTTCACCGAATCAATTAAGGTTTTAATGTTGTATTTTTTGTTTAACGGCACGATTTCGTCGCGCAATTCGTCGTTCGGCGCGTGCAAGGAAATCGCCAATGCCACGTCGATCATTTTGCTTAAATTATCTAACGCCGGCACGACGCCTGACGTGGATAAGGTCACACGGCGTTTGGATAAGCCGTAAGCGAAATCATCCAACATAATTTCCATTGCCGGCACCACATTCGCCACGTTGAGCAACGGCTCGCCCATGCCCATCATCACCACATTGGTAATCGGACGCACGCCCGTTACGCCGAAATTGCCGATAATTTTTGAGGCACGCCACACCTGACCGATAATCTCCGATACCGTTAAATTGCGGTTAAACCCTTGCTGTGCGGTGGAGCAGAAGGTGCAAGCTAAAGCGCAGCCCACCTGCGAAGACACACATAAGGTGGCACGATCCGCTTCGGGAATGTACACAGTTTCTACCTGCTGATCGCCTACTTGCATCGCCCATTTAATGGTACCGTCGGCAGAGCGTTGTTCCACCGCCACTTCCGGCGCTTTAATTTCCGCCACGGTTTTCAATTTTTCCCGTAACTGCTTGTTTAAATTGGTCATATTGTCGAAATTGTCTTCACCGAAATGGTAAATCCATTTCACCAACTGATCGGCGCGGAACGGTTTTTCGCCCAATTCGGCGAAAAATTCACGCATTTGCGCACGGGTTAAATTCATTAAATTGACTTTTTTTGCCGATTCGGCAACAGGTTGTTCTAGCATGGGAGCCTCGTTATTACACATTGCGGCGGAAACCGAAATTCTCGTCGTTCCGAATGTTATTGACGCGACGAGAGGATAAAAATAGGGTGCGATTGTACAGATTTCGGTCTTATTAAGCCAGCGATTTTACACGTGACGAAAAAACGTTGTAAAAAACGACCGCACTTTTTTGTGATCGGGATCGAAGAATTGGAAAAAAATTGACAGAATTTCGCTGAAATATCAGTAAATCGTACTGGTTGGTTCTTCTTTTCACTTCTTTATAAGTAGAATCAAAACGGAGTTAAATGTTGATTAAGAGGAGTCATTATGAAATTAAGAAAATTAGCCGCACTTACCGTATTCAGTTTAGCCTGTTCCGCCGCCTATGCGGCAAATTTGCCGAACATTACCATTTTGGCAACCGGCGGAACCATCGCCGGCGGAGGGGAAACGGCGGTCAGTTCCGCTTATAAAGCAGGGCAGTTGACGGTAGAACGTTTAATTGAAGCCGTACCGGAAATGAAAAATCTGGCGGAAATCAAGGGTGAACAAGTGGTGAATATCGGCTCGCAGGATATGAACGATGAGGTCTGGCTGAAATTAGCCAAAACCATCAATCAGCAATGTGCCGATACGGACGGCTTTGTGATTACCCACGGCACGGACACTATGGAAGAAACCGCGTATTTTCTGGATTTAACCGTTAAATGTGACAAGCCGGTGGTGTTGGTGGGGGCAATGCGTCCGGCGACGGAAAAAAGCGCCGACGGTCCGTTGAATTTATACAATGCCGTGGTGGTGGCGACAGATAAAAAATCTGCCGGTCGCGGCGTGTTGGTGGCGATGAACGGCGAAGTGTTGGGCGCCCGTGATGTGACAAAAATGAGCACCACCGCAGTGCAAACCTTTGTGGCGCCGAATTTCGGTCCGCTGGGTTATATTCATAACAGTAAAGTAGATTACGAACGTTCGCCGGAAAGTAAACACACCACAAATACGCCGTTTGATGTGTCGAAATTGGATGCGTTGCCAAAAGTAGGCATTGTGTATGCTTATTCCAATATGCCGACAGAACCGCTACAGGCCTTGTTGAGCGCAGGTTATCAGGGCGTGATTAGCGCGGGCGTGGGCAATGGCAATGTGAATCAGGCAAATTTAGATTTATTGGAAAAAGCGGCGAAAGACGGCGTGGTGGTAGTACGCTCTTCCCGCGTGCCGACCGGTTACACTACCCGCGATGCGGAAGTGGATGACAGCAAATACGGCTTCGTGACTTCAGGCTCATTGAATCCGCAAAAAGCCCGCGTGTTGTTGCAGTTGGCGTTAACCAAAACCAAAGATGTGAAAGAAATTCAGCAGTATTTTGATGATTTCTAACGCGTTATCTTGGATTTTAAAGACGAATAACCCCATACGTGAAGTATGGGGTTACATTTAAAAACGCCGAAAAAAACGACCGCACTTTTACGAGCAAACCACTTTAATCGCCAAGCCGCCTTGGGAGGTTTCGCGGTATTTGGCGTTCATGTCTTTACCGGTTTCGTACATGGTTTCGATGACTTTATCCAAGGTCACGCGCGGGCTGGTGGTGCGGCGTAATGCCATACGGCTGGCGTTAATGGCTTTGACGGAGGCGATGGCGTTACGTTCAATACACGGCACTTGCACTTGCCCGCCCACGGGATCGCAGGTTAGACCGAGGTTATGTTCCATGGCGATTTCCGCCGCGATACACACCTGTTCCGGGCTGCCGCCGAGAATTTCCGATAAGCCTGCAGCCGCCATGGAGCAAGCGACGCCCACTTCCCCTTGACAGCCCACTTCCGCGCCGGAAATGGAGGCGTTCATTTTGTACAACGATCCGATCATGCCGCAGGCGAGCAAATAGCGTTCGACGATTTCGTCGGTTAGCGGGCCGACAAATTTTTCATAATATGCCAACACCGCAGGCACGATGCCGCAAGCGCCGTTAGTCGGCGCGGTGACCACCCGTCCGCCGGCGGCGTTTTCTTCATTTACCGCCAAGGCGAACATATTCACCCAGTCAATGACGCTCATGGGATCTTTGGACAGTTCACTGTTAGCCTTCAACATTCTATATAGCGTTGCGGCACGACGCGCCACTTTCAGCGGACCGGGTAACACGCCTTCTGTATGTAAACCGTGCTCAATGCAATCTTTCATGGTTTGCCACACCTGGTGCAAATGGTTTTTTAACGCCTCTTTGCCATGTAGCGCCAATTCGTTTTGCATCATTAGACTGGAAATGGATAAGCCGCTTTCCTGGCAGTTGCGTAAAATATCCGCCGCGCTGCGGTATGGATAAGGCACTTGCACATCATTTTTTTCGGTTTGATGAAAATGCGCTTCGTCCACGATAAAACCGCCGCCGATGGAATAGTAGGTTTGTTTATACAATGCCTGATCGTGATGGAAGGCGGTAATGCTCATGCCGTTTTCGTGCAACGGCAGGAAAGTTTGGTGGAAAATCATGTCCGTTGCGGGATCGAATTTTGCCGTGCGTTTGCCTTCGGCAAGGGGCAGTAGTGCGGTTTTGTTCACCTCCGCAATAAAGCCGGGAATGCGTTCAATTTCCACGTTATGCGGCAAATAGCCCGCCAACCCCATAATAATCGCCGTATCGGTGCCATGCCCAAGACCCGTCATGGAGAGTGAACCGTACACATCCACTTGGATCTTGTCCGTTTTTTCCAGCAGATGTTGCGCAATTAAATCATCAATAAACTGTTTTCCCGCCTTCATCGGACCGACCGTGTGAGAACTGGACGGACCGATGCCGATTTTAAACATATCAAAAACACTGATCATATTTCATTCATCATTTTTCATTATCAGAATGCCTCACGCCTGAAAGTGAGGCATAGGGTTGAATTTTAAAGGAAGCGCATTCTACGCGAAATTTTAAAATAATCCATAGACCACGGCGGAAATCGCAATGGTGCCCATGACCACCACAAACACATTGCTGAGTCTGCCTCTGTAGCGTTGCATAGCAGGCACGTTACGAATGGCATACATCGGCATGATGAACAGAATCATAGCGATAATCGGACCGCCCAGGGATTCGATTAAACCGAGAATACTCGGGTTACGAATCGCCACTAACCAAAGGGTGATAAGAAAGAAAAGTGCGGTGCCATAATTGAGTGTTTTACGATTGATGGTTTTGTTGTCGGTCATTTTCAAGTACAAGCCTTCCAAGCCTTCACGCGCCCCCAAATAATGCCCGAAGAAGGAGCTGGTGATGGCTAAAAACGCCACTAACGGACCAAAATAGGAAATGTACGGATTATCAAATTTGTTGGCTAAATAAGACAGAATACTGATATTTTGTGCTTTGGCTTCGGCAAGTTCCGCCGGGGTTAAGGTGAGCACGCAACTGAATACAAAGAACATCACGAAGAAAAGCAAGATTGTCGCCGTGCCTTTTAAGGTTTTGCCGGCATGTTTTTCCGCCAATATCGGGTCTTTGTATTCCCGTTGTTGAGATTGTGAAAAGGCGGAAATGGCAGGCGAGTGGTTAAAAGAAAACACCAGCACCGGAATCGTGAGCCATAAAGTCACGATGAATCCCTGTGCCGTCGGCATTTCCTGCAACATGGACGTGTTCCAGTTCGGAATGAGATACACGGATAAGGCAAAAAGAATGATCACCAACGGATAAACCAGCAATTCGGTAATTTTCAGCATTACTTTTTCATTCATCAGCATAATGGAAATCAGCGTGGCGATGAGCACGAAAGAGAGCAGCACCCGATTCGGCGACGGCATCCCAAGTTGGTGCACAATGAATGAATCCACGGTGTTGGTAATGCCGTTACCATAAATGAGCAGAATCGGAAAGATCGCGAAAAAATACAATAAGGTAATGAGTTTCCCCGCCGTTTTCCCGAAATGTTCCTCCACCACTTCGGTAATATCGCTGCCCGGTTTGGCGGACGACAGTACAAAGCGGGAAAGACCGCGGTGCGCCAAATAGGTCATCGGTCCCACTAAAATCGCCATCACGATTAACGGCCAAAATCCTCCCATGCCGGCATTAATCGGCAAAAATAGCACGCCCGCGCCCACGGCAGTGCCGAACAAATTGAGCATCCAAACAATATCGAATTTACGCCATTTTTTTTCATTATAATTAGACATGTTGTCTCCTTTTATAAGTTATATTTATTCGGCGCGCATAGTAGTGCGGTTGAGGAGACGCTGCAAAAGGAATTTGGAAGATTTGTGATCGGCGTATAACTTTTACGGCGAATTTTGAGAGTTTTGTAACAAGTTTTTAATATAGCTTGTTAATATTTAAACAACCCAATTCAATTGAGTTTTGCATTTGCGACAAAAATACACCGCACCGTCACGCTGAATTTTATTGTGGCGGCGAATGCTTAATTGATGGGTTTGGCAGGCGCAGCGATAAGTGAATGTTTTGCCTTGCACGGAAGTTAAATCGAACTGATGACGCACTTCCGCCGGTAAATGAAACACGTCCGTCATCACAGACTGCCATTCTTTGCCATGGGGATGCACTTTGCCGTAATGTTGATACACCACCAAATGCGCCAGTTCGTGCAAGACCACTTGATGAATAAACTCTTCGGTGTTTTCCTGCAGTAAAGTTCGGTTAAATTTTATGGTGTTTTCTTGCAGATACGCCAGTCCCGCTTTGCTGCCCCTTAATTCATAATTAATTTGCGGCATGGAAAAAGGTTGTTTGAAATAGGCTTCCGCAAGCTGCAAACCATGTTGTAAACGGCGCAGAATCTGCATTTTCAGAATACGGAAGTTATCGTCGGTTTGTTTATTTTGCATAGAAAAAAGTGCGGTCAAAAAACGCTTTATTTTTTAACCGCACTTTATCACAAATTGATGATTTAAAGTATTATTTTAATCCTGCCGCCGCACGCAAATCTGCCGCGCGATCGATTTTTTCCCATGGGAATTGCTCACGACCGAAGTGTCCGTAAGCTGCTGTTTGGCGATAAATCGGTTGGATTAAATCTAACATTTTGATTAAGCCATACGGACGCAAATCAAAGAATTCACGCACCAATTTCACCAATAATTCATCGGCAACTTTGCCTGTGCCGAAAGTTTCGATCATGATGGAAGTTGGTTCGGCAACGCCGATGGCGTAGGAAAGTTGGATTTCGCAACGATCCGCAAGCCCTGCGGCAACAATATTTTTCGCCACATAACGGGCGGCATAAGCGGCGGAACGGTCAACTTTAGACGGATCTTTGCCGGAGAACGCACCACCACCGTGACGTGCTGCGCCGCCGTAGGTATCCACAATGATTTTACGACCGGTTAAACCGCAGTCGCCCATCGGCCCACCGATAACGAAACGACCGGTCGGGTTGATGAAATATTTGGTCTCTTTGGACAACCATTGTGCCGGCAATACCGGCTTGATGATTTCTTCCATCACGCCTTCGTGCAGATCTTTTTGGCTGATGGCCTCGGAATGTTGCGTGGAAAGCACCACGGCATCAATACCGACGATGTTGTTATCCTCGTATTTGAAGGTTAATTGGCTTTTTGCATCAGGGCGCAACCAATCTAATTTTCCGCTTTTACGCACTTGTGCTTGGCGTTCCATTAAACGGTGGGCATAAGTGATGGCGGCGGGCATGAATACGTCGGTTTCATTAGTGGCGTAGCCGAACATAATACCTTGGTCGCCGGCGCCTTGATCTAACGGGCTTTCGCGATCGACACCTTGGTTAATGTCGGAAGATTGTTTACCGATGGCGTTTAACACCGCACAGGAACGACCGTCAAAGCCCATTTCGGAGCTGGTGTAGCCGATGTCGCAAATCACTTCGCGGGCTAAATTTTCAATATCCACCCAAGCGGATGTGGTGATTTCACCGCCCACCAATGCCATGCCGGTTTTGACGTAAGTTTCGCAGGCAACGCGGGCTTTCGGATCTTGTTTGATGATTTCGTCTAATACCGCATCGGAAATTTGATCGGCGATTTTATCCGGATGTCCTTCGGAAACGGATTCGGATGTAAATAAATAGTGGCTCATTTTCTTGCTCCGGAATAATGTTATAGGGCGTAAATGTAAGGGTATTTGGAAGTATTTCCATCTAGACGGCTATAATACGCGTTTAACTTAAAAATGCAACTTGAGAGGTGGGGAATTTTGTCAGTTTGGTGTAAATAATGATACGGAGAAAAAAGAAAAACCCCCAACAAAGGTTGAGGGTTTTCAATTAAAACAACAACTAAAAAGATTAGCGACGTAAACCTAAACGAGCGATTAAACTGCTGTAAAGTTCAAGATTTGTACGTTTTAGGTAATCTAAAAGTTTACGACGACGGGAAACCATGCGTAATAAACCGCGACGACCGTGGTGGTCTTTTTTGTGTTCCGCAAAGTGCGTTTGCAAATGGTTGATTTGAGCGGTTAATAAAGCGATTTGAACTTCGGAAGAACCGGTGTCTTTACCATCGCGACCATATTCAGCAACGATTTTTGCTTTTTGTTCTGTGCTTAGAGACATAATAACTCCTAATATGAGCGGGTTAATGATACATCGTTAGCCGATCTCTAATTCAGCTACGACAACAAGGAATGCAAATTCTAGCCATTGCGCGGCGAAAAAGCAATGGATTTATCCTGTAACAACGCATTTAATTGCGCGGCGAATGCCGTAGGATTTTCCTGATGGGCGTTATGACCAGCGTGAGGAATGATGCTCAGGTTCAGTTGATTTTCCACTGCCATGTGTTTGAATTTATCATCCTGCTCGCCGCAAAAATAATAAATGGGATAAGGGCTGTTTTTCACATAAGGACGTAAATCCGGTTGCTTGGCGAGAGAGGTTGCCAGCAGCATTTGGGCGATATTATCGCCACAGTTGGCTTGGCGTTGTTCAATTAATGCTTTGCGCTGAATTTCCGTTAAATGCGCAAACACCGCTTGTTGATACCAATCGTTCAACACGGATTGCGGCGTTTCGGTGCGAAAACGTTGTGCCCAAAACACATCATTTTTCCACCGCACTTTTTTCTCTTGTTCATCACTCAGACCAAGATTGCCACCCTCAATAATTAGGCCTTGTAGATTGTATTTGTCCAGTTGGCTGTAAAGGGCGTAATACAAGGCGATTCTGCCACCGAGGGAGTAACCGACTAAAAAATAAGGCTGGTTTTTCACTGCACTTTGAATTTGTTGCGCCACATAAGCGCAGGTGTCATCAAAATCTTGCGCATGGCAATGTTTCGCGCTGCCGTGCCAAGGTAAATCCAAGGCGACACAATAAAAGTGCGGTAGATTTTCCGAGAGTTTTTGCCAGTCGGTTTGAGTGCCGAGCAGACCGTGTAAAAAAACGAGGTAAGGCTTCATCGTATGAAAAAAGCAAATTACCGTGAAATAATTTGCTTTTGATTGTGTTGTTTATTCGCCGACGACGGCATAACTGATTTGATCAATCAGGCGTTTGTAAATCGTGCTGCCGTCATTCGGTGCCACTTTGATTTCAATGATAGTGGCTTCGCGGCGAGAGTAAGCTTGTTTCAGCACGGAGCTTAAATCCGCCCAGGTGTAAGGGCGGGCGTATTTTAAATCGAACATGGACGCCACTTGGGAAAATTCCGTGTGGTGCGGCATGCGATAGAATTTGTCTTTTACTTCCGCGTCCACCGGCAACATATCAAAAATCGCGCCGCCGTTGTTATTAATGATAAATAAAATCGTCGGTTGGGTGATTTTTTTGAATAACGCCAGCGAGTTTAAATCGTGCAATGCCGACGTATCGCCCACTAATGCCACAACCGGCTGATTGGATCCGATACCGATGCCGGCAACGGTGGCGAGCAAGCCGTCAATGCCGCTGGCGCCGCGATTGGTGTAAATCGGATAGCTTTCCGGTAATTTGGTCAGCGCGTCCACCAAGCGCACGAATAAGCTGTTGCCCAGGAAAAGCGCGCCGTTGTTCGGCAATAGACGTTCAATATGATGAGCCAAAGAGGCTTCGTTTAAATTCCCGCCCACTTGTTGTTCAATGAAAGTGGCGCAGAATTTGGATAACGCCAAGGCCTCCAATAACCAAGGTTTTTGTCTTAACGGCGGATGGGCGCGCAGCCAGTGGTGAATTTTAGCCACGAAACGTGTGTGGGCATGATGATACGGATCTACCGCCTGCGGATGTTCATCCACAATCCAGTATTCGTTTTTAAATTCCGCTAAGAATTGATTAATGCGTTTGCTGATAAAACGGTTGCCGAGTTGAATGACAATATCCGCCTGCAACATTTTTTGTTTCACCGTTTGATTGGCAAGCCAAATATCCGCATAAGGCAAAGTGGCTTCCACGCCGGATTGGATGTCGGTGAGCAGCACCCAGCCCATAGTATTTGCCCAGGCGGCGATACCCATGGCTTGCTCCGCCGGCATTCTGCCCGCTACGATAATCCCGCGTTTGGTGCGCCAGTGATCCCAATGTTCGTGAATGACGACTTCTTGGTGTAATTCAGGATAAGTCGTCCAACTTTTATTTTGACTTAGCCAGCGTTGAACCTGAGCCAGCCAAGGGTGCACGTCGATTTCTTCCACATTGGCGTCATATAACGGTTCGGCGAAAGGGACGTTAATATGAATCACGCCCGCCTCTTCCGTTTGTTTATGACACGCCTGTTCGATTTTGGAGATTAACCAACCTGCCGCATAATCCTGACTTGGACGCGGTAAATTCAGGTTTGCCAACGGATAATCGGCGAACATATTTTCTTGTAAAATCGCTTGGTTAGCACCGCATTCCAATAGCTCTGGCGGACGATCGGCAGTGAGTACGATAAGATTGATATGGCTTTGACGGGCTTCAACAATCGCCGGGTACAAATTGGCGGCGGCAGTGCCGGAAGTGACGATGATGGCAACGGGTTTTTTGGTGGATTTCGCGACACCGAGGGCAAAAAAGCCCAAACCGCGTTCGTCAAAATGCGTATGACAAACGGCACGATTGGCATTTTGCAGGCGCACGGCTTCCAATGTCAGCGGGGTAGAGCGCGAACCGGGCGCGATGCAAAAGTGGAATACGCCTTGACGCACAAGGGTTTCCAAGATCACTTTCGACCAACAACGATTAAAGACGCTTACTGACATTTTTTCTCTCCGTTTTTAGATTCCGTTATTTGTAACAATGAGATTAAACCGGTGGCTTTACGCTCAATTTCCTGCCATTCTAGCAAGGGAACAGACCCTTCAACAATACCGGCACCGGCAAAAACGCGAATTTTGTCCGCTTCAATAAAGGCGGAACGAATGGTTACGCAAAATTCGGCGCGCGCTTGATTAAAAAAGCCCAGTGTGCCCGCATACCAGCTACGATCGTAGTTTTCAATTTGTGCCAATAAGGTGCGCGCGCTTTGTTGCGGCAAACCGGCAACGGCGGCGGTGGGATGAATGGCTTTCAAGCAATCTAGATCGGTGCAGTTTTCCGTTAAAAGTGCAGTGATTTCCCGACGTAAATGTTGCACCCGACGAAGTTGTTTCAAGCCCACTTCGCTGAGCTGAATTTGTTTGGCGAATGCGCTTAAATTGGCGCAAATGCCTTCGGCGACCAGCTGATTTTCATGAATATTTTTCGCGTCCTGTAAGAGCCATTGCGCCTGTTGTTGATTTTGCTGCGGATCGTCGGTCATTAACGCCGTGCCCGCTAAGGCTTCGGTGGTAAGGTTGCGCTCATGGCGTGCATATAACCGTTCCGGCGTTGAACCAAGAAAAACGGAATTCGGATGTTGTGCCAACAGAAAATGATAACAACCGTGATTATGGGCTTCACTTTGGGCCAGAAAATCCTGCGCATTTAACGGCGCGCTAAGGCGAAATGTGGTTTCGTTTGCCAATACCAATTTGCCCACATAACCGCTACGAATTTGTGCCAAGGCTTGTTCCACCCAATGTTGCCAACGGGGTTGGTCTGCCTGCTGATGAGCGAGCGTCGGTTGGCTTTGGACGGTCGAAAGTGCGGTCATTTTTTCCAACGTTTTTAAGGTGTCGAGTGCCAGACGTTTACTTTCGGTGAGATTCGCATGATCAATAAACACCTTCACCGTAAGCCGATGTTGCGTTTGCTCCAACAATAATCGAGGCAGGAAGAAATAGGTATCGCCGTTAAATTTCATGCCGCCGAATAAAGACAGGTCAAATTGTTCGACAAAGTGTTGTGCGGCGGATAATTGATCGAACACGCGCACTTCGCCGAGCGCGGCAAAGGCTTGTTCGCTTTGTTGGCATTTAAAATAGTATTGCGGATAGTGCGGTTGGGCTTTTAGCCAGCTTAATAAATTAACGGTGCATTCCGTTTGCGCCGAGCAAACCGAAATCGCATTTTGTTCCAAAGGTAATTCATTAATTTGACTAATTAATTGCGTTTTAATTGATTGCAAACTATCCATTTTGAAAAAGCATTGTCTTTAACAGGAAAATAAGTTAAAAATAGGTCGCAATTCTACCGCACTTTGCGGGAATTTTTCACAAAATATTTCATTTCTTAATCACTAAGGTCGAAACTATGGAACGCTTTCCGAAATCCGATAAATTAGAGCACGTTTGTTACGATATTCGCGGACCCGTGCACAAAGAGGCACTGCGTCTCGAAGAAGAAGGGCATAAAATTTTAAAACTGAATATTGGCAATCCCGCGCCGTTCGGCTTTGAAGCGCCCGATGAGATTTTAGTGGACGTGTTACGTAATTTGCCGTCGGCGCAAGGTTATTGCGATTCCAAAGGACTGTATTCGGCGCGCAAGGCCATCGTGCAATATTATCAATCGAAAGATATTCGCAACGTGACGGTAAACGATGTCTATATCGGCAACGGCGTGTCCGAGTTGATTACCATGGCGATGCAGGCGTTGTTGAACGACGGCGACGAAGTGCTGATTCCGATGCCGGATTATCCGCTGTGGACGGCGGCGGCAACCTTGGCGGGCGGCAAAGCCGTGCATTATTTATGCGACGAACAGGCGGATTGGTTCCCTGACGTGGAAGACATCAAAAGTAAAATCACTTCCCGCACCAAGGCTATCGTGATTATTAACCCGAATAATCCGACGGGCGCGGTGTATAGCAAAGACTTGTTATTGGATATTGTCGAAGTGGCGCGCCAACATAATCTGATTATCTTCGCCGATGAAATTTATGACAAAATTTTATACGACGGCGCAGTGCATCATCATATTGCCGCATTGGCACCGGATTTGCTGACCGTTACCCTAAACGGCTTATCCAAAGCTTATCGCGTTGCCGGTTTCCGCCAAGGTTGGATGATTTTAAACGGGCCGAAAAAACATGCGAAAGGGTATATTGAGGGTTTAGATATGTTGGCGTCTATGCGTTTGTGCGCCAATGTGCCGATGCAACACGCTATTCAAACGGCGCTCGGCGGCTATCAAAGTATTAACGAATTTATCCTGCCGGGCGGGCGTTTGTTGGAGCAACGCAATAAAGCCTATGAATTAATCAATCAAATTCCGGGTATCAGTTGTACCAAGCCGATGGGCGCGTTGTATATGTTTCCGAAAATCGATATTAAAAAATTCAATATGTATGACGATGAAAAGATGGTGTTCGATTTGTTGGCGCAGGAAAAGGTGTTGTTGGTGCATGGGCGCGGTTTCAACTGGCATTCGCCGGATCATTTCCGTATCGTGACGTTGCCGTATGTGCATCAAATTGAGGAAGCGTTGGGTAAATTTGCCAGATTCTTGTCTCACTATCATCAATAAGAACGATAAAAAAAGAAGCCCTGAAGTTCGGGGCTTTTTCTTGGCTTTCCGTTTGTAAAGTGCGGTGCTTTTTGGGGATATTTTTCAGAGCGAACGAAAAACGCCGGAAAAAACAACCGCACTTTTATATGTTATTCACCGAAATCTTTCGGGAAGAACTCCTGCATTTTTGTCCATTGCGCATTGCTGTCTTTACCGTATTGCAAAATACAAGGGGCGACTTCCTCAATTGCCTGGCGCTGACAAATATCCCGCAGATTGAGGTAGAAACGTTTTGCCAATTCGCGGGCTTCGGCACTTTGGAAATAGAATAAACCCAGTCGCGCATACAGGCTTTTAAAGCTATTTAAAATCAAGCCGTAAACGGGATTATCCGAGGCGAATGCCAAGTTACGGAACACATCGTAGTCGAATTTGGTATAGGCTTCCGCCGTGTCTTCCAAATTGTCCATCGGATGCAGAATGTTCAAGGAACGCTCGGGCGCGCGTTTAAACGCTTTCGGAATGTAAATCATGGAAATATCGGTACGCGCGGAACGCATATTGGCAAGCAAGGATGGCAAGCGGGTGCCGTCAAGTTGGATCATGGTTTCCAGAATATTTAATCCTGACGTTTCCCAAATGTCATTCACTTTGGTGGGTTTGCCATGTTGGATATTTAACCAGCCATCACGCGCCAGACGCTGTAAAACTTCACGCAAGGTGGTGCGGGTTACCCCGATTTTGTCGGCTAATTCACGTTCTGCCGGCAAATCCGAGCCGGGCGGAAAATGGTTATTCCAAATACTTTTGACAATGTATTCTTCCGCTAACGCCGCAGGGCTTTGTGCTTTCAGAAGGGTGGAATCGTTATTCATAATAATTCGGTATTCGTGAGTGGTTATCAAACAAAAAATCGGCTTTATTATCGTTGAAACGGCTATACATTACAATTAGATAATTATTTTTTAAATTCGTTGACATCATGGGCTATTTTTGACACAGTTTAGCGCGGAGTTACCTCGAATGGCGTAGGTTAATATATTGTTAATTAAGAAATTAGGGTCAGCTTTTATGGATAATAATTACACACAGGCGTTTCTTAAAAACTTTCTGGGTTCCAGTCCGGATTGGTATAAAATAACGATTGTCGCCTTTCTTGTCATTAATCCTATCTTGTTCTATATCACCCCGTTCTGGGCAGGTTGGTTGTTAGTCGTCGAATTCATTTTCACCTTAGCCATGGCACTGAAGTGCTATCCGCTGCAACCGGGCGGATTGCTTGCCATTGAGGCAGTGTTTATCGGTATGACGCACCCCGAACATATTAAAGCGGAAGTGTTGGCAAACTTTGAAGTGATTTTGTTGCTGATGTTTATGGTGGCCGGGATTTACTTCATGAAGCAACTGTTGCTTTTTGTGTTTACCAAACTGCTTTTGAATATTCGCTCAAAACTTATTTTATCTTTAGCTTTCTGTTTTAGCGCTGCGTTTCTATCTGCTTTCTTGGATGCTTTAACTGTGGTCGCGGTGATTATCAGCGTGGCGATGGGATTTTACGGTGTGTATCATAAGGTCGCATCGGGTGGGACATTTTATGATTCTACCGATATTACTAATGATGAAAAAATCGGTAAAGATCGCGAAACATTGGAAGAATTTCGTGCATTTTTACGTAGCTTAATGATGCATGCCGGCGTGGGAACCGCATTGGGCGGTGTGATGACCATGGTCGGAGAACCGCAAAACCTAATTATTGCTGATCAAGCCGGTTGGAACTTTGTGGAATTCTTTTTCAGAATGGCGCCGGTGACCGTACCTGTGTTTGTTTGCGGTATGCTGACTTGTGTTTTGGTAGAAAAATTTCATCTGTTCGGCTATGGTGCAACATTACCTACAAAAGTGTGGGAAGTGTTAGCGGAATTTGATAAAGCCAACATGAAAAAACTGACCAAACAAGAGCGGCTGAAACTTATGGTGCAGGCGATAGTCGGAATTTGGTTGATTATCGGTTTAGCGTTCCATTTGGCTTCTGTCGGTTTAATCGGCTTAACCGTCATTATTTTTTGTACCGCACTTTGTGGCATCACCAGTGAACATACTTTAGGAAAAGCCTTCCAAGAGTCATTGCCTTTTACTGCGTTGTTGGTCGTGTTTTTCACCATCGTTGCGGTGATTATCGACCAGAAACTGTTTGCACCGATTATTCATTACGTGTTGTCAGCCGAAGAAAGTACTCAGCTTACCCTGTTTTATGCGTTTAACGGTTTGTTATCTGCTATTTCCGATAACGTGTTCGTCGCCACCGTTTATATTAACGAAGCGAAAAATGCGTTAACGGCGAATGTGATTCCGCCGCATCAATTTGAATTGTTGGCGGTGGCGATTAATACCGGTACCAACCTGCCTTCTGTGGCGACACCAAACGGACAAGCAGCGTTCTTATTCCTCTTAACTTCGTCCTTGGCGCCCCTAATTAACTTGTCTTATGGTAGAATGGTTTATATGGCGTTGCCTTATACGATTGTCATGTCGTTAGTCGGCTTATTCGCTGTGGAATATATTTTACCGCCGATGACCATTTGGTTGGCGAATTTAGGCTTAATCATGCCGATTTAACATTTTTTAGGGAGAACGAAGGCTATGCTAAAATTTTTCAAAACACTTTCCGTGCAACGTACCGGTTGGTTGTTGTTGATTATTTCGGCATTAGCGTTAGAAGGCGCTGCACTTTATTTCCAATACGGCATGGACTTACAGCCCTGTGTTATGTGTATTTATGAGCGGGTTGCTTTATTTGGTATTCTATTGGCTGGTATTGTTGGCTTTATCGCACCACGCTTTCTGGTCTTTCGTTTATTGGCGTTGCTGATCGCGTTTTTCAGCACCGTGAAAGGGTTGTTGATTTCGCTTAAACATGTGGATTATCAACTGCATCCGGCACCGTGGAATCAATGTTCCTATTTGCCGGAATTTCCGCAAACCCTGCCGTTGGATAAATGGTTCCCGGCATTGTTTCAACCGACCGGTTCTTGTGATGATGTGGTTTGGACATGGCTGGGATTATCCATGGCGCAGTGGATTGTGGTAATGTTTGCGGTGTATTTAGTGGTTTTCGTATTGGTATTGGCTAGCCAGTTTAAACGTTTGGATACCCGAGGTAGAAGACGTTTATTTAATTAATAAAGACATAAAAAATGGTGTAGCTTAAAACTACACCATTTTTGTTTTAGATATCCTGTACGACAAATTGCAATGCATGTCGGGCAAAGAGTTTGGCTTTGCGTTGCTTTAAATGTTTTAAACGCAAAGAACGGGCTTGTTGTTGATGGAAAAATTTTTTCTTTGCCGGTTTTAAAAAACGTCTTTTATGCATGATTCCTCCTTTATTTTCCTTGTTGTTCCGATTGTCCCATGCCGCTTTCTGCGGTCTTATCACTTTGGTTTTCCTGAATGCGATAATAATTCATAATGCTGTTCATGTAACGTCGAATATTTTCCACATATTGAAACGCTTCATAACCGCGTGCATAGCCGTATTTCAGATTACGGTAATAACGTTTTTCCGCCAATAAAGGCAAATTATTTTTCACATCCAGCCAATTATCCGGATTGCCGCCTAAATTTTTGGTTAAACGGCGCGCATCCAGCAAATGTCCCAATCCCATATTGTAAGCGGCAAGGGCGAACCAAATACGATCTTCGCTGTTAATGCTATCGGGAATTTGTTCAATTAACCAATGTAAATATTCAGAGCCGGCTTTAATACTTTGTTCAGGATCGGTTCTGTCCTTGATCTTCATGCGCTCGGCGGTATCTTTAGTGAGCATCATCATGCCGCGCACACCTGTCGGCGAGGTGGCATCAGGATTCCAGTGAGATTCCTGATAAGCGATTGCCGCCAGTAAACGCCAGTCCAAATCACCTTTATGCTTGGTAAAGAGCGGTTCAAATTTCGGGAGAATCGTTTCAATGGAATTCAGATAAGATTTAATATCCACATAATCGAATTGACGGAAATGATTAAAATATTTTTCCTCAATATTGGCGATTAAACCCGAATCGATGGCACCGTTCATAAAATCGAGCAATGCCGATTGCAATTCGCTTGAAGAGTTGTTCGGCAAATACCAGTGCACGCTCATTTCATCAGTTAAATCAAATGCCACGGCAATTTGCGGTTTAATTTGCTGAGTGGCGGAAATATCCATTGAATTGGCGATAGTATAATCAATCTTTTCTTCCGCCACCTGCAACAATAATTCTTCTTGGGTGAGTTTGCTGTCCACCGTCCAGTTTAATTTCGGATTCTTTTGTTGCGCCTCTTTTAAGATTTGTTGTAACTCCGAGCTGTCCGGAATCACAAGGTTGCCGTTGATTTGCGCTAATGAACGGGGACGATTTTTTCCTTTGCGATAAGCCAGTTGCCAAGAGGCGGAATAATAGGAAGGACCGAGCTGAAAATGCTCCGCTTTGGTCGGGTGATAAAATAAATTGGCGGCAGCAATATCAATTTGGTGATCATTTAGCGCGGCAAACAGATCGTCCGTGCTATTCATCGGTTTCATTTCAAGCTCCACGCCCAAATAGTCGGCAAAGGATTTGCTTAAATCATATTCCAAACCGGATTCGCCTTCCGCATTGATAAAATAAGAAACCGGGTTATTAATTGTCCCCACAACCAACTTACCGCGATCCTGAATAGCGTGATAAGGGTTTTCTTCCGAATGCATCATTTGCTGCCACGGAAACACCATATCAATCGCCCATAATAATAAGCATAAGCCTGCAATAATGCGTAAAAATAAACCTTTCAAATTGTCTTTTTCTCTGAATTTTAGCGGCTTCGCTCAATAATAATGCCCACATTTTCCGCTTGTGCTACGGCTTTCGGTTTGCTTAATTTGAGTCGAAGCCAAGTGATTTTAAATTGTTGTTGTAATTGTTCCGCCACTTCATTGGCAACCCGCTCAATCAATAAAAACGGCTTGGATTGCACATAATCAATGATGAATTGGCTAACTTCCGCATAATTTAATGCAAATTGGACGTCATCGGTCGCTGCCGCCTGACGACTATCCCACGCCATTTCGACATCAAAAATCAATTTTTGTTTAATTTGTTGTTCCCAGTCATAAATACCGATTTGCGCAAATACCGTTAAACCTTCAATAAAAATCAGATCTTTCATTGTGTTCCCATCGTTATCACTTGTTATCGCTAAAATTTTTGTGGGCTTATACTACCAACTTTGGGTACAATAGACGAACTCTTTTTCTCCAGTCATAGGAAGTCCAATGAGCCTTTTCGCCCTTTTTTATATGCTATTGAGCTACTTGCTCGGCTCCGTTTCCAGTGCGATTTTATTATGCCGACTCACCGGTTTACCGGATCCCCGAACCAGCGGCTCACACAATCCGGGCGCAACCAACGTCTTGCGTATCGGAGGGCGTTGGATTGCTTTGGCGGTCCTGATTTGCGATATATTGAAAGGCATGTTGCCGGTGTGGCTGGGGTATTATCTTGGTTTAACGCAGTTTGAGTTGGGCATGGTGGCATTAGGGGCATGTTTGGGGCATATCTTCCCGATTTTCTTTAAATTTAAAGGCGGGAAAGGTGTCGCCACGGCATTTGGTGCTATAGCCCCCATTGCTTGGGGCGTATTATTTTCCACCCTCGGTACTTGGCTAGTAGTATTTCTCATTAGCGGTTATTCCTCCCTCAGCGCTGTCGTCACCGCCTTATTAGTGCCGCTTTACGTCTGGTGGTTCAAACCTGAATTTACCTTCCCCGTCGCCTTAGTCTGCTGCCTGCTCATCTACCGCCACCATGAAAACATCCAACGCCTCTGGCGCGGACAGGAGGACAAAATGTGGGATAAGTTTAAGAAGTGAGTCGCTTAAAAACACTTAAAAAAATGACCGCACTTTTTTAGTTTCTTTCCCCCTCAGCCTTCGTTAGCTCCCCAGTAAACGGAGGGGCGAAGAGTAAAAACACCAAAAAAACTGACCGCACTTTTCATCACGAATAACGCTCGGGAAAATGGGGCCCCGTATAAATTGCCCGAACGTGCGTTAATTTTTAGGAAAATTTCGCTTTGTTTGAGCCACGTAGTGGCGAGTTCGAAATTTTCCGTGAAGAAAATTAATGCTAAGAGAGGAAAAGCAATTTATCCGGGGTGTGCTTTCTTTTGGTTACTTTGCTTTGCACAAGCAAAGAAAAGTAACAATAAAAAACCGCACTTTAGTTTAAAAACTAAAGTGCGGTCATTTTTCCAATCGTTTTTTAACTGAAATTATAATCCCTTCGGCAAGCGAATTTTTTGTCCCGGGAAAATCTTATCAGCGTCTTTAATCACTTCTTTATTCGCCGCCACGATTGCCGTGTATTTGCTGCCGTTGCCGTAATGTTTTTCGGCGATTTTCCAAAGGGTGTCGCCTTTTTGAATGACATAAAATTCGTCATCACCGGCAAGGCTTTCGCCACTTTTTACAGTGACATCATCGATGTTCACCGAACTTATCCCGACAATATTACCCGCCATTAATACGGCTTTTTCCAATGCCGCAGCGGAACCGGCGACACCAGCGATTTTCGCTACGCCGTTTTCTACTTTTACTTCTACATCGGCAACGCCGGGATTGTCTTCATTAATGTGCTTAGTTACGGCGGCGGATGCCTCTTCTTCTTTGCTGAAGATTTTTTTACCGATATCGCCGACAAAATCAAATAGGCCCATTTTTTCTCTCCTTGTTGATGAATAAAAGGAAGAACAACATAACCAATTCAGTGGGATAAGTCTAGGAATAAAATGTTAGACGGAAAAAATGGTTATGGATTAGAATAGCGCGAATTTAACTGAAATGTAGGAAACATTATGCGTTGGCAAGGTCGTAGAGAAAGTTCAAATGTAGAAGACAGACGTTCATCGGGCGGCGGTAAACCCACGGGCATTCTCGGGTTAATTATTATTTTAGTGGGCGCTTATTACGGCGTGGATTTATCGGGGCTGGTCGGTGAAGTGGATGTGGGTACGACGCAGAGTTCGCCATTGCAGTCACAGCAGGAACAAGAACTGGCGGGGCTTTCCAAAGTGGTGTTGGGCGATACGGAAGATGTATGGAATGCCTATTTTGCCAAAAATCGTAAACAATATATTGAGCCGACCATGGTGTTGTACAACGGCGTGACGCACACCGCCTGCGGCACCGGTCAATCGGCGATGGGGCCGTTTTATTGCCCGAACGATCAACGTGTTTATTTAGATTTATCCTTTTATAACGACATGAAAAATAAGCTGGGTGCTGCGGGCGAAGCGGCATTTGCGTATGTGATTGCTCATGAAGTCGGGCATCATGTGCAGAATCTGTTCGGCACCTTATCGCAGGTTCATCGCCTGCAACGACAAACCTCCCGCGCGGAGGCGAATCAGCTTTCCGTGAAATTGGAATTACAGGCGGATTGCTATGCGGGCGTGTGGGCGAGTCAGGCGATCAGAAAGGGCTTGTTTGAAAGCGGCGATATTGAAAAGGCGTTTAATGCGGCGGAATCCGTGGGCGATGATCGTTTGCAAAAGCGCAGTCAGGGGTATGTGGTGCCGGACAGTTTTACCCATGGCACCTCGGCGCAGCGTTTGCAATGGTTTAAACGCGGTGTGAATACGGCGGATCCGGCGCAATGTAATACCTTTTAACGCGAGGCAATAAAAAAAGTGCGGTCAAAAAAATAACTAAAATTTTGACCGCACTTTTTGTTTATCGATTTACCGAATTAGTGGTGGTGTGCACCGGCTAATACTTTTTCAAAACGTTCGTTGGCGAAATCCCAGTTCAATACGTTCCAGAATTCTTTAATGTAATCCGGGCGGCGGTTTTGGAATTTCAAGTAGTAAGCGTGTTCCCAAACGTCTAAACCGAAAATCGGTACACCGGAACAACCGGCATATTCTTTGCCCATAATCGGGTTGTCTTGGTTGGCGGTGGAGACCACGGAAAGTTTACCGTTTTCCAACACTAACCACGCCCAACCGGAACCGAAACGGGTTGCCGCCGCTTTTTCAAATTCCGCTTTGAAGTTTTCCACGGAACCGAAATCACGTACGATAGCCTCTTTCAATGGACCTTGCAAAGTCGTCCCTTTTTTCAGGCTTTTCCAGAATAAGCTGTGGTTTAAGTGACCGCCCACATTGTTGCGTAACGCAGGGCGTTTTTCCGGCGTAATTTCGCTTAAGTGCGCCAATAATTTGCCCGGGTAGCCTTCAGAAAGTTCTTTTAATTCAGGGGAGTTTTCTAACACTGCGTTTGCGTTGTTCACGTAGGCTTGGTGGTGTTTGCTGTGGTGAATTTCCATGGTTTGCGCATCAAAATGCGGCTCTAATGCGTCATAGGCATAGCCTAATTCAGGTAAAGTATAAGCCATAATGTTTTCCTTTTCTTGGGGTTGATTGATGTATAAATCGTCAAAATGATAGCACAAAGATTGATTGGAATCATTAAACGTTACAATTTGTTAACAAAAAGAAGATGACAAATTGCCATCTTCTTTCGTTAGTTTATTCGCGATTATTGCGCTTTGACTGCAGCAATCGCCACCATGTTAATAATACGGCGAACGGAGGACACGGAGGTCAAAATGTGCGCCGGTTTATTCAAGCCCATTAAAATCGGACCCACGGTAGTTGGTGTCGCTGTGCCTTGCAACAAATTCAGGCTGATGCGCGCCGCTTCCATGTTCGGCATCACAAGCAGATTCGCTGCGCCTTTTAACGGGCTGTCAGGCATCACGTTATCGCGTAAACGTTGTGATAACGCTACGTCGCAGTGCATTTCGCCGTCAATACTGAGTTCAGGCGCTTTTTCTCTTACCAATGCCAAAACGTCGCGCATTTTGACCGCACTTGGGCTGTTATTGCTGCCGTAATTGGAGTGGGAAATCAACGCGATTTGCGGTTCGATACCGAACAAACTCACCTCTTTCGCCGCCATAATCGTGATTTCGGCAAGTTCTTCCGCCGTCGGATCGTTATTCACGAACGTATCGGTCAAGAACAGGTTGCCGGTCGGTAACACCAAACCGTTCACCGTTGCCGGCGTGCGTACGCCCGGACGTAAGCCGATGACGTTTTTGATGGTTTTTAAGTGCGACGCATAATGTCCCACCAGACCGCACAACATCGCGTCCGCATGACCTAAATGTAACAACACGGAACCGATAGCGGTCGGATTGTTAAACATTTCGCGTTTGGCAATGTCCGGCGTGATGCCTGCGCGTTTGAGCATATTGTAGTAGGTGGTGCAACATTCGTCGTAGCGTGGGTCGTTTTCAATATTGATCAAATCGAAATCGCGCCCTGCCTGAATGTGTAAGCCGAGTTTCTTAATGCGTTGTTCAATGACGCTCGGGCGTCCTAATAAAATCGGATAAGCAATGCCCAATGTGGCGATTTCCTGGACGGCGTGTAATACGCGGGTTTCTTCGCCGTCGGTAAGCAAGACGCGTTTTTTGTCCTGTTTGGCTTGTGCAAACACCGGTTTCATGAACAGGTTGGTTTTGTAAACGAATTGCGTCAGTTTTTCGATATAAGCATCGAAGTCTTCAATCGGACGGGTCGCTACGCCGGAATCCATCGCCGCTTTCGCTACGGCAGGTGCGATGCGTACGATCAAACGCGGATCGAACGGTTTCGGAATGATGTATTCCGGACCGAAAGAGAGTTCGCTATCGCCGTAAGCGGAGGTGACCACTTCGCTTTGTTCCGCCAGCGCCAAATCGGCAATCGCGCGCACGGCGGCAAGTTTCATTTCTTCGTTAATGGTGGTGGCGCTCACATCCAACGCACCACGGAAAATGAACGGGAAGCAAAGCACATTGTTCACTTGATTCGGGAAGTCGGAGCGACCTGTACATATAATGGCGTCAGGGCGAACGGCTTTGGCAAGCGGCGGTAAAATCTCCGGTTCAGGGTTTGCCAACGCCAAAATTAACGGGTGCGCCGCCATGGTTTTCACCATATCCTGCGTTAACGCGCCTGCCGCAGAGCAGCCCAAGAAAATATCCGCATTCGGAATGGCATCGGCTAAGGTGCGTTTGCCGTTGTCGTCGATGGCGTACAGTTTTTTCGTTTCGTCCATGCGATCGTCACGGTTTTTATAAATCACCCCTTTGGAGTCGCACACCGTGATATTTTCCCGTTTCATGCCGAGGGAAACCAACAAATTCAAACAGGCGATAGATGCCGCACCCGCACCGGAGGCGACCAGTTTCACATTTTCAATTTTTTTATCCACGATACGTAAACCGTTTAACACCGCCGCAGCAGAAATAATCGCGGTGCCGTGTTGGTCGTCGTGGAAGACCGGAATGTTCATTCTTTCGCGCAGCTTGCGTTCAATGTAGAAACATTCCGGCGCTTTAATGTCTTCTAAGTTAATCCCGCCGAAGGTCGGTTCAAGGGAGGCGATAATATCTACCAGTTTGTCAGGATCATGCTCGTTAATTTCAATGTCGAACACATTCACGCCGGCAAATTTTTTAAACAGTACGCCTTTCCCTTCCATTACCGGTTTACCGGCAAGAGCGCCGATATTGCCCAAACCGAGCACCGCCGTCCCGTTGGAAATTACGGCAACCAAGTTACCGCGAGAGGTATATTTATAGGAATCGGCAGGATCCGCTTGGATCGCCAAACAAGGCGCCGCTACGCCCGGCGAGTATGCCAGCGCTAAATCGCGTTGTGTGGCAAGAGATTTGGTCGGGGTAACTTCAATTTTCCCCGGAATCGGAAATTCATGAAAATCAAGCGCGGCTTTTTTGAGTTGTTCATCCATAAAATAAATCCTCTTTTGAATAACAGGGTGAAAAAAACATCAAGCATTATAATTAAATTCCAAAAGAATTCTGTGATATTTCACACATTCTTGGCAATTTTTTTGATAGCTGCCGGCGGTGAGTAAAAGTGCGGTCCTTTTCCCCAACGTTTTTCATCGGGCAGAAAAATCCATTTGGGTTTATAATGCGGGTAGAGAATATCAAGGGAAAATTATGCGTTTAGATAAATTTTTAGCGGAGCATACGGGGCTGACCCGTTCGCAGGCGGCGAAGGCGTTGCGCCAAAGTGCGGTCACAATTAACGGTAAAATCGAAAAGAGCGGGGCGACCAAAGTATCGCCGCAGGATGAGATTTATTTTGACGGCGAATTGTTGACTTGGCTGGAAGCAGGACAGTACCTGATGTTTAACAAGCCGCAGGGGTATGTTTGTTCTCATGAAGACGGCGACCACCCCAGCATTTATCAGTTTTTCGATTATCCTTTATCCGCCCGCTTACACAGTGCGGGGCGGTTGGATGTGGACACCACGGGCTTGGTGTTGTTGACCGATGACGGGCAGTGGTCGCATCGCATTACTTCGCCGAAACATCATCAGCCGAAAACTTACTTGGTGACGTTGGCGGATCCCGTGGAAGCCAATTATGCGCAAGCCTGTGCGGAAGGCATTTTGTTGCGTGGCGAGAAAGAACCGACCAAGCCTGCGGAGCTTGAAATTTTAGACGATTACAACGTCAATTTAACTATCAGCGAAGGGCGTTATCATCAGGTGAAACGCATGTTTGCCGCCTTGGGCAATAAAGTCGTCGGGTTGCATCGTTGGAAAATCGGTCATCTGACATTGGACGACGATTTAGCGGAAGGAGAATTTCGCAGCCTGACGCCGGAAGAAATCGCTTACTTTAACGGAGAATAGTCCATTGAATTCAGGCAAAGTCATTAAAAACAATTTTATTTTTGTTGTCGCTTTAGGCATTTTGTCCATGCTACCGCCGTTTAGCGTGGACATGTATCTGCCGGCGTTTTTGAATATTGCGCAGGATCTTCGGGTGACGAATGAGCAGGTGCAATATACCTTAACCGCATTTGCTTATGGTTTGGCGCTCGGGCAATTATTCTGGGGACCGTTCGGCGACAGTTTCGGGCGTAAACCGATTATTTTATTAGGTGTAACGGTGGCAGCCGTTGCTGCTCTCATATTGACCCAGATTCATTCAATCGGAAATTTCACCGCACTTCGTTTTGTGCAAGGCTTTTTCGGCGCGGCACCGGTGGTGTTGGTGGGCGCTTTGTTGCGGGATTTGTTTGATAAGAATGAGCTATCGCAAATGATGTCATCCATTACGTTGGTATTTATGATAGCGCCGTTGATCGCACCGGTGTTAGGCGGTTATGTCGTTCACTTTTTTCATTGGCATGCCATTTTCTACATTATTTCGTTTATGGGATTGTTGAGTATCCTATTGGTCTTTTTTATCGTGCCGGAAACCCATAGCAAAGAAAAACGTATTCCTCTTCGGTTAAGTGTGATTGCCCGTAATTTTATGGCGTTATGGAAACAGAAACCGGTGTTGGGATATATGTTCTCCGCTTCGTTCGGATTTGGTGGCTTATTTGCCTGTATTACTGCGGGTTCCATCGTGTATATCGGCGTTTACGGTATTAAACCGGAAAATTTCGGTTACTTCTTTATGTTGAATGTGATTGTGATGACCTTCGGTTCGTTTCTGAATCGACGCTTTGTGGCGAAACTCGGTGCAGAAACCATGTTGCGATTAGGCTTGGGCGTTCAATTTCTGGCGGCGATCTGGTTGGTTATTGTGGTGTTATTTGATTTGGGCTTATGGCCGATGACTTTCGGCATTGCGATTTTCGTGGGGCAAAATTCGTTAATTTCTTCTAATGCCATGGCATCTATTTTAGAAAAATTCCCGAATGCCGCCGGTTCGGCGAATTCCATGGTGGGTAGCGTGCGTTTCGGTACGGGTGCTTGCGTGGGCTCTTTGGTGGCATTGATGAACATGACCAGCGCGACGCCGATGTTGTTAACCATGGCGGCTTGTTCCGTGATGGCGGTAACGTGCTACTATTTTTTAACTGCACGCAATTTATAAGCACCAAACGGTGAACGATGCCGAATACTGCACGATTGCGAGTCATTGCGATTTGCAACGGAAGAATAAATTTGTTCTAAGTCAAAAATACCTCAAAGTACCGCTAAAGAGTTATGTGATTTCACCCCGCCATTCAATTTCCTTATGATAGAATGCCCCGCAAAAATCGGTCTGCGCAACAATCTGTTATGGAACATCAATTAACCCTCGAAAATCTTGCCTGCCAACGTGGCGATAAAGTGCTCTTTCGTCACCTGAGTTTACACATTCAGGCGGGTGATTTCGTGCAAATTGAAGGACATAACGGCATCGGTAAAACCAGTTTGCTGCGCATTATCGCCGGGCTTGCCACGCCTTTGGAAGGAAAAGTGCGGTGGAATTCCGAAGTGATTTTTAAACAGCGCGAGGCATTCCATTATGATTTGTTGTATTTGGGCCACCAAAGCGGCATTAAGCCCGAATTAACGGCGTGGGAAAACCTGCGTTTTTATCAGCAAATCGGGCATTGCCGGCAGGGCGACGAGCTTCTTTGGGACGTGCTGCAAACCGTGGGTTTGCTAGGGCGCGAGGATATTCCGGCGGCACAACTTTCCGCCGGGCAGCAAAAACGCATTGCGTTGGCGCGCTTGTGGTTATCGGAAGCCCCTTTGTGGATTTTAGACGAGCCGTTCAATGCCATCGATAAAAAAGGGGTGGCGATTTTGACCGCACTTTTTGAGCAACACGCGCAAAACGGCGGCATTGTGATGTTAACCAGTCATCAGGAAGTCCCGAGTACGCAGTTGAAAAAAGTCAATTTAGAACAGTTTAAATGTGCAGAGTGACGGCATGATTTTTTGGCAGATTATTAAACGCGAATTACAAATCGCCATGCGCAAACAAGCGGAAATTTTAAATCCGTTGTGGTTTTTCCTTATCGTGATTACGTTGTTTCCCTTGGTGATCGGCCCTGACCCGAAACTGCTTTCACGCATTGCGCCGGGTGTGGCTTGGGTGGCGGCGTTGCTGTCTGCATTGCTTTCTTTTGAGCGCTTGTTTCGTGATGATTTCGTCGACGGTTCCTTGGAACAGCTTATGCTCACGCCGCAACCGTTGATGTTAACGGCGTTGGCGAAAGTATTTGCCCATTGGATATTGACAGGCTTGCCGTTGATTTTGTTGTCGCCGGTCGCCGCATTATTACTGTCATTGGAAATACCGATTTGGTGGGCATTGGTGCTGACTTTATTATTGGGCACGCCGGTGCTGAGCTGCCTCGGCGCTATCGGCGTGGCGCTGACTGTCGGGTTACGCAAAGGCGGCGTGTTATTGAGTTTATTGGTGGTGCCGCTGTTTATTCCGGTGCTGATTTTTTCCGCGTCGGTATTAGATGCCGCCGCGTTAAATTTACCTTACGGCGGTCAATTGGCCATTCTCGGCGCCATTTTAGCCGCCGTGGTGACCTTATCGCCTTTTGCCATTGCAACGGCATTGCGAATTAGTTTGGATCAATAGAGGATAGTTTATGTGGAAGTGGTTGCATCCTTATGCAAAGTCGGAAACACAATATCAATTATGCGGTAAGTTCAGCCCTTTCTTCGCGATACTGACCGCACTTTTATTAGGCGTGGGTATCGTCTGGGGCTTGGCATTTGCGCCTGCCGATTATCAACAGGGTAATAGCTTCCGCATTATGTATGTGCATGTGCCGACGGCGATTTGGTCGATGGGCGTGTATGGCTCTATGGCGATTGCCGCGTTGGTGGCGTTAGTGTGGCAAATTAAGCAGGCGCAACTGGCGATGATCGCCATGGCGCCTATCGGCGCGTTATTTACCTTTCTTGCCTTGGTAACCGGTGCGATTTGGGGCAAACCCATGTGGGGCACTTGGTGGGTGTGGGATGCCCGTTTGACCGCCGAACTCATTCTGTTTTTCTTATACTTAGGCGTGTTGGCGTTGTATTCCGCGTTTCAGGATCGCAACATCGGCGCAAAAGCCGCGTGTGTCTTGTGTCTTGTGGGCGTGGTGAATTTGCCGATTATTCACTTCTCGGTGGAGTGGTGGAATACCCTGCACCAAGGCGCGAGTATTACCAAATTGGAACGTCCGTCCATTGCGACGCCGATGTTGATTCCGTTGATTTTATGTATTTTCGGTTTTATGACCTTATCTATTTGGTTAACGCTGGTGCGTTATCGCAACGAATTATTGAAAGAAGATGCCAAACGCCCGTGGGTAAAGGCGTTGGCGGAAAAACTTTAATATTAGGTGGGAGACATGATGTTTTTTCAATCTTGGAGTGATTTCATTGACATGGGCGGCTACGGTTTTTATGTGTGGCTTTCCTATGGTTTGAGTTTATTGGCGATTGTCGTGCTTATCGTACAAAGCCTGGCAGGCAAAAGTGCGGTGCTAAAATCCATCAAACGTGAACAACAGCGCGAAGCCCGTTTACAACAAATGAAACAAAAAGGAGACACGCTATGAACCCGAGACGCAAATCCCGTTTATCCGTTGTCCTGTTCGTGTTGCTAGGTGTTGCGGTGGCGTCCGCTTTGGTGTTGTACGCATTGCGCCAAAATATCGACTTATTCTATACGCCATCGGAAGTGGTGCATGGTAAGAATGAGGATCCGGATCAAAAACCGGAAGTGGGGCAACGTATCCGCGTGGGCGGCATGGTGGTTGCCGGCACGGTGCAGCGCGATCCGAAAAGCTTAAAAGTGCGGTTCGATTTGAACGACATTGGCCCGTCTATCAGCGTGGAATATGAAGGCATTCTGCCGGATCTGTTCCGTGAAGGGCAGGGCATTGTGGCACAAGGCGTGCTAAAAGAACCGACTTTATTAGAAGCGACGGAAGTGTTGGCGAAACATGATGAAAACTATGTGCCGCCGGATCTGGAAAAACAAATGCAAAAAGTCCATAAACCGATGGGCGTTTCTGATCTGAAAGGCGAAAGCGAGCGCGATCGCCAAGAGAAAATGAAAGAAGGTCAGTAATGATTGCGGAATTAGGAAATTATGCTTTAGCGTTAAGCTTGGCAATCGCCATTTTATTGGCGATTTTCCCGTTATGGGGGGCGGAAAAAGGCAACGTACAGCTGATGTCTTTGGCGCGCCCGATGACTTACGGCTTGTTTGCCGTGCTGACCTTTTCTTTCGGTGCCTTATTTTATTTGTTCGCCGTCAATGATTTCAGCGTGCAATATGTGGTGAACAACTCCAACACCACGCTACCGATTTATTATCGCTTATCCGCCGTGTGGGGCTCCCACGAGGGTTCGTTGTTATTATGGATTTGGTTGCTGTCTTTGTGGGGCGCGGCGGTCGCCTTGTTTAGCAAACACTTACCGCAAGAAGCCACTGCCCGCGTGCTTGGCATTATGGGTGTTATCAGCATCGGTTTCCTGCTTTTCGTCCTATTTACCTCCAACCCCTTCAGCCGCACGTTCCCCGATTTTCCGGTGGACGGCAAAGAATTGAATCCGTTGTTACAGGACGTCGGGCTGATTTTTCACCCGCCGTTGTTATATATGGGCTATGTGGGATTCTCCGTCGCCTTTGCGTTTGCCATCGCCTCCCTGATGACCGGCAAACTGGATACCGCTTGGGCGCGTTGGTCCCGTCCTTGGACGATGGCGGCATGGGTTTTCTTAACCCTCGGTATCGTACTGGGTTCTTGGTGGGCATATTATGAACTCGGCTGGGGCGGTTGGTGGTTCTGGGATCCGGTCGAAAATGCCTCTTTCATGCCTTGGTTAGCAGGAACGGCATTACTGCACTCCTTAGCCGTGACGGAAAAACGCGGTTCTTTCAAAGCCTGGACAGTATTACTGGCGATTCTGGCCTTCTCTTTATGTTTGCTCGGCACATTCTTAGTGCGTTCGGGCATTTTGGTTTCCGTCCATGCCTTTGCGTCCGACCCGACGCGCGGGTTATACGTGTTGGCGTATCTCATCGTGGTGATCGGCGGCTCGCTGACCTTATATGCCTACAAAGGCAGTCAAATCCGTTCGCGCGACAATGCGGAGCGTTATTCCCGCGAAAGCCTGTTGTTGTTAAATAATATTTTATTAATGACCGCACTTTGCGTGGTGTTGCTCGGTACACTGTTGCCGCTGGTGCATAAACAGCTCGGTTTGGGCTCCATTTCCATCGGTGCGCCGTTCTTCGATCAAATGTTCCTGATTATCATGACCCCGTTCGCCTTGTTATTGGGGATCGGGCCGTTGGTGAAATGGCGTCGTGATCAGTTTTCTGCTATTCGCATGCCGGTGATTATCAGCTTAATTATCATGTCGATTGCCGGTTTTGCCCTGCCGTATGCCTTGCAAGACAAACTCACGGTCAGTGCCGTCTTGGGCACGATGATGGCAGTGATTATCGTGTTGTTAAGCCTGTATGAAATGCACCAACGGGCAACCCATCGCGAATCTTTTTGGCGCGGCATCACTAAATTATCCCGCTCACATTGGGGCATGGTTTTGGCGCATTTGGGCGTCGCCATGACAGTTTGGGGTATCGCGTTCAGCCAAAATTACAGCGTAGAGCGGGATGTACGTATGAGCGTGGGCGACACCGTGCAAATTGCGGGCTACGATTTCACTTTTAAAGGCATCGGTGATGCCAACGGTCCAAACTACATCGGCGGCAAAGCGCAAATTGATATTACCCGCGATGGCAAAAAAGAAACCACGTTGTTCGCCGAAAAACGCTTATACACGGTCAGTAAAATGCCGATGACCGAAGCGGCTATCGATTGGGGGTTCAGCCGCGATTTGTATGTGGCGTTGGGAGAAAAACTGGACAACGATTCATGGGCACTACGCTTATATTACAAACCGTTTATCCGCTGGATTTGGCTCGGCGGGTTGTTTATGGCGCTCGGCGGAGTATTATGTATGTTCGACCGTCGCTATCGGTTTAGTAAGATTTTAGTTAAAGAAAATGTGCAATAAATCTGAATTCAAATAATAGAGTATTGATAATGAATAAAAAATTATATTTACCTTTAATTATTTTCTTCATTTTGGTGACGGCATTTTTGGTGCAGTTGCAACGTAATGCGCAAGGTGATGATCCGAAAACCTTGGAATCTGCATTGGTGGGAAAACCGGTGCCGCCTAAAACCTTACAGGATTTATTAGCCGCAGATAAAACCTATGACGAATCCCTGTTCAAACAAGGCAAGCCGCTCTTGTTGAATGTGTGGGCGACCTGGTGTCCGACTTGTTATGCGGAGCATCAATATTTGAATCAACTGGCAAAACAAGGTGTGCCGATTATCGGTTTGGATTACAAAGACAACAGTGCTAAAGCGATGAAATGGCTAAAAGATTTGGGCAATCCTTATCAGGTTGTGTTGAAAGATGAAAAAGGCTCGTTTGCTTTGGACTTGGGCGTGTATGGCGCACCGGAGACATTCATCGTGGATGGCAACGGCGTGATTCATTATCGTCATGCGGGTGATGTGAATGCGAAGGTGTGGCAGGAAACCTTGCAGCCGATTTATCAGAAATTAGGTGGAGCACAGTAATGAAAAAAACGTTGTTTTTTTTAACCGCACTTTTCTTCAGTATAAACGCCTTTGCTGCCATTGATGCGCTGAATTTCAGCTCGCTGCAACAGGAAGACGACTACCATGCCTTGACGCAGGAGCTGCGCTGTCCTCAATGTCAAAATAACAATATCGCCGATTCCAACGCCGTGATTGCCGTAGATATGCGCGGCAAAGTGTTTGAATTGTTGCAGGAAGGCAAATCCAAGCAGGATGTGGTGCAATATATGGTGGATCGCTACGGCAATTTCGTCACCTATGATCCGCCTCTGACGGTTGCCACCGTTATTTTATGGATTGCCCCTTTCGCTTTGATTTTATTCGGATTGTTATGGCTTTTCGGACGCAAAAAATCTATGCCGAAAGTGACCGAACATGAACCGTCACAGTCGTTAAGCGAGGCGCAACAACAACGGCTTAATGCTTTGTTAAATAAGGAAAATAATCAATGAGTTTGTGGATAAGCATTTTGTTGTTAACGCTGATTGCCGCGTTAATTTGTTTTTTTCCGTTGTTGTCGTCGCGTTTCGTGCAGAAAAAATCAACCCGTCGTGATGACTTGAATAAAGCGTTTTATTTTGAGCGCTTAAAAGAGCTGGAGCGGGATGAAAAACAAGGCTTACTGGAAAACGCCGAACAGCTCAAAGTGGAGTTGCAAAAATCCTTATTGGAAGATATTCCGCAGCAGGAAGAACTGACGGTTCGCCACGAGAAAAATTACGGCAAATTATGGTTTGTCTCCGGCTTTCTGGCATTAGTGATTTTATCGGTGTCAGCGTACTTTGTGGTGGGTTCTTGGCAGGCGGAAATCATGCTGGAAAAAAGCGCGGAAAAACTACCGCACTTTTATGAACGCATAAAAACCGAGGAGACGAATCCGCTGAGTGATGCCGAAATGCAACAATTTGCTACGGCGTTGCGGGTGGATTTGCAAAAAGATCCGACGAATGCAAAAAACTGGTGGCTGTTGGGACAAATCGGCATGAATCTGGAACAACCGAGAATGGCATTGGACAGCTTCGCCCGCGCCAATAAACTGGATCCGAAAAATACCCAATATAAGCTGGCGTATGCCCGCATTTTGATGTTCTCCGAAGATGAAACGGACAAATTGAAAGGGGACAATTTATTGCGCGAGGTGATTCGTGAGGATCACGCCAATGTCGAAGCCTTGAGTTTATTGGCATTCCGTTATTTTGAAACGGAAGATTACAAAATGGCGGCGGTCAGTTGGGCGATGATGTTGAAACTGTTGCCAAAAGATGACCCGCGCATTCCGATTATCGAACGCAGTATTCGCTCTGCCCGTGATGCGCTGGCGGCGCAGGAGCAGGAAAAACATCAACAACTTACTCCGCAACAGGAAAAGGAATGACCCCGATTTTAGGTTTTCATCACATAGCCATTATTGTCTCCGATTATGCGAAATCAAAACGCTTTTATACCGAAATTCTGGGCGCGCAGATTATCGCAGAAACCTACCGTGCCGAACGGCAAAGTTATAAATTGGATTTATGTTTTGCCGACGGCAGTCAAATCGAGTTATTTTCCTTCCCTTCTCCTCCTTCCAGACCTTCTGCACCGGAAGCCTGCGGTTTGCGACATTTGGCATTTAAAGTCAATCACATGCAAAGTGCGGTGGCTTTTTTACATGAAAAAGGCGTGATTTGCGAACCTGTGCGCACTGATGCCTTAACGGGAAAACAATTTACTTTCTTCCGCGATCCTGATAACTTACCGCTTGAGATTTATACAATTTTATAACTATTCCGCTCAAATCCATTCTTAAGAGGTTCCAAGTATGTTTTTCAAAAAGTTAGCGCTCGGTCTCAGTGTGATTTTTCTCTCGCCGCTGAGCTTTGCAGAGTCTTGGTCGATGCACATTTCCGAAGATGGTGTGACCACCGATAAAATCCCTCAACAGCCAAACCAGGCAAGATATGCCGGTGCAACGCAGGAATCACGTTTTTCGTTTTCCGATAATAATGAGCAAGGCAAAACCACTTATATTACCCAGAGCGGGCGTAAAAAATTCGATCCTAAAAATGCCGCTGATGTAAGTGAACTGGGTAAAAGTATTGCATTTGAAGTGTTTGAAATTAAAGAAAATAAAGACTCACATTCGGTATTTGAATCCGGCGCCGGTATTTGTTATGGCTTTAAATATACTGACGGCGTAGCGTTCACCGACTCCACAACCTATTATGTGGATAAATCCAAGCAACAATATTACGCCAGTATTATCGGCGCGACGGTTTCTTCTGATGTTGATCCGAAAAACGTGCAGTATGCGCCAGTGTTTAATATTCAAGATCCCGATTTAGAAAAAGAAGTGAAATCGGAAGAGCAACGAAACGGTAAAACGTTAGTAAACAAAAATCTGCAAAAAAACAAAGAAATTCTGTCTAACGTGGTTTGTAAATAAAATAAGAAGGCAAATTATGAAAAAATTATTACTTATTTTAGTCGTCGGCGGTTGCTTAACCGCTTGTTCTTCCAAGGCTCCGCAGGCTAATCGTGCCCCTTTGGATACGCAGGCGGTTGAGGCATATCAGGCGAAAGTGTATAGCGGCAATACAGTTTCGAAAAAATATCAGGTAAAAGACAATAAGCCGGAAGATAACGTACTAAACGCCAGCGATTCCGAACCGAAGGCGGTTATTTATCGTGAACGTCAGCCAAGATTCGTGGTTGCGCCGAGTATCGGTTATTATCGCGGTTGGCATCACTGGTAAAACGTTTCTAAAAACGACCGCACTTTCTGTTGCGAAAATCAAAAAATAAAAGCCGAATTCATCTGAGTTCGGCTTTTTTGCTGTTGATCGAGGCATATTTTTTCCCGTTTCTTTTCAATAAACCCTCCAAATAAGAACGATTCTTTTTTGTAGCATGAAAAAATTAAATAACTCTTTATAGGTATTATTATCTGCTTCATTATGTTTTGTTGTTAAAAATGCGCTTAACCTACTAATAAATGGGTATTTTGTGTATTTTAAACAAGGAAGTACATGCTACAAAATGTCACAAAATAACCAATTAAATTGAGAAATATTGATCAAAAACAAGAAAACATAAAATAACCATGGAATATGCGCGGATATTTGATTATGTTAGGCTCGTTTAAAACCCTTTTTATGTCTTCTATCGCATTGTTTTTAATGATAAAAATTCTCATTTTTATAATGTGATGGGCATTTGTAACCTTCTGTAAGAAGTCATATTTAACCTGATTGGAGTGATTATCGTGAACGCATTGAGAAAAAGCCTACTTATGGCAGCTTCTTTCGCAGCTTTCGGCGTCTTTAATTCGGCTGCCGCGGAATTGGTGTATAAACCGGTTGAGCAACCTGTAGAAGCCCCTAATCCGAATTTGAAAATTGAGGCGGTGAATGAACAATTTGCAGCCAAATACCCTAAACAATTTGAGTCTTGGAAAGCCACTGAAAAAGGCGACAAGCTCGTTTATGCCGATGAAGAAAACCCGCGTTTAATCATTTTGTGGGGCGGTTATGCGTTTGCGAAGGAATATAACGCACCGCGCGGGCATATTTATGCCATCAAAGACTTACGCGATATTTTGCGTACCGGTGCGCCGAAAACTGCCAATGACGGCCCGCAGCCGATGGCGTGTTGGACCTGTAAAGGTCCGGATGTACCACGCTTAATTGCGGAATGGGGTGAAGAAGGTTACTTTAGCGGCAAATGGGCGAAAGGCGGTGCGGAAGTGGTGAACTCCATCGGTTGTGCCGACTGTCACGATACGACCTCCAAAGACTTTGCCGAAGGCAAACCGGCGTTACGCATTGCCCGCCCTCATGTTCTGCGTGCCTTGGATCATTTGAATAAAGCCCTTCAAGCCAGAGCAAAAGCAGAAGGCAAAACCCAAGCTGATTTAAGTTTCGGCACTGCCGCCCGTACCGAAAAACGTGCGGAAATCTGTGCAAACTGCCACGTTGAGTACTACTTTGCAGGCGATTTAAAACAAGTGACCTTCCCATGGGATAACGGTCAAACCGTGGATGACATCGAAAAATACTACGATGATATCGGGTTCACTGATTTCACTCATATCTTATCCAAAGCGCCAATCTTAAAAGCGCAACACCCTGATTTTGAAATTTGGTCTTTAGGTATGCACGGTAAAAACGGCGTGACCTGTATCGACTGCCACATGCCGAAAGTACAAGGCGCAGACGGTAAAGTTTATACCGATCACCAAATTCAAAACCCGTTTGATGCTTTCGATACCACTTGTGCAAACTGCCATGATCAAAGCAAAGAGAAGTTAAAAGACATTGTGGCTTCCCGCAAAAAAGAAGTGAAAGACATCATGGGTCGTTTAGAAGACCAAGTTGTACGTTTGCACTTTGAAGCGAAAGCCGCATGGGATGCCGGTGCGACCAAAGAAGAAATGGAACCGGCTTTAATGGATATTCGTCACGCACAATGGCGTTGGGACTACGCGGCAGCAAGCCACGGCGGTCACATGCACGCACCGGATGTGATGTTACGCGTGTTAGGTTCCGGTCTTGACCGCGCCGCCGATGCCCGAGCCAAACTTGCTACCATCTTAACCAAACATGGCGTGAAAACCCCGATTGAAGTGCCGGATATTTCTACTGCGGAAAAAGCTTGGAAAGCGGTAGGCATTGACATCGAGAAAGAACGTAAAGCCAAAGAAGAATTCTTAAAAACTGTTGTACCTCAATGGGAAAAAGAAGCGAAAGCCGCCGGCAAATTAGCTGAAGATACCGTAACAAAACAATAGAAAAAAGCACCGCACTTTTGCAGTGAAAGAGAAAAGTGCGGTCATTTTCAAACGCAAATTTGAGGTAATCAGAATGAATTTAACTTCCTTACTCCGCAAACCGGCAAAAGCATTGGCATTGTTTGTCATGCTTACAGCGTTGCCGATGGTTGCACAGGCAGAAACACAGCCGGCGGATAATCATCAGCTGACTTATGAGCCACAATTGGACAATCAACGGGATCCAAACCAATATTGTGCGAAATGCCACAAATTCGACAAGGTGGATAAAAATCAGACGTTGGATCAATCGGGCGGTGAATTGCATTTCGGTAAATTCCACGGAGCGCATTTAAGTCAAAAGAATCCGAATAACGGCAAACCGATTAATTGTGTAAATTGTCATGGCAATATCTCCGAAGATCACCGTCGTGGTGCGAAAGATGTCATGCGTTTTGAAGGCGATATTTTCGGTGAGAAAAAACCGATGTATAGCGCACAAGAACAAAACCAAGTGTGTTTCTCTTGCCACCAACCGGACAAATTACGCGAAAAATTCTGGGCGCATGATGTGCACGCCATGAAATTGCCTTGCGCAAGTTGCCACACATTGCACCCGAAAGATGACGCAATGAAAGGCATTGAGCCGAAAAATCGCGTAAAACTGTGCGTGGATTGTCACGGTGAACAGCAAAAACGCAAAGCACAACAACAAACTCCGTCAACCGAACAAAAGGATAAACAATGACAGCCTGCTCACGCCGAAACTTTGTTTCCGGCATGGGGGCGTTAATCCTTATGACGGGAACATCAGTCACCTCTTTGGCAAAAGAGGAAAAGGCGGATAAACCGAAACGCTACGCCATGGTGCACGATGAAAACGCGTGCATTGGCTGTACTGCGTGTATGGATGCCTGTCGTGAAACCAACCAAGTACCGGAAGGCGTTTCACGCTTAGAAATCTTGCGTAGCGAACCTTACGGGGAATTCCCGAATCAGGAATACGAGTTTTTCCGTCAATCTTGCCAGCATTGTACCAATGCGCCTTGTGTGGCGGTTTGCCCGACCGGCGCCTCGTTTATTGATAAAGACACCGGCATTGTGGATGTGCATAAAGACTTGTGCGTCGGTTGCCAATATTGCATTGCCGTCTGCCCGTATCGTGTGCGTTTCATTCATCCGGTGCATAGAACGGCGGATAAATGTAACTTCTGTCGCGACACCAACTTGGCGAAAGGCAAACAACCGGCTTGCGTTGAAGCGTGCCCGACCCAAGCCTTAACCTTTGGCGACATGAACGATCCGACCAGCGCAGTGGCTCGCAAGGTAAAAGAAAAACCTGTTTACCGCACGAAAGTGGAATTGGGAACCCAACCGAATCTTTACCACATTCCATTCCAACATGGAGAACCGAGAAGATGACATTAGATTATCCTGTTCCGTTTCATACGCCGAATTTGGTGTGGGATTCCAGTATTGCCATTTATTTGTTTTTACTGGGTATTTCTTCCGGTTCTTTATTGCTTGCGGTGCTTTACAAACGCAATCGTAAATTGGAAAAACCGAGCGAAAACTGGATCATTCGCAGTGCCGCGATCCTCGCACCGGGCACGGTGATTATCGGTTTATTATTGCTGATTTTCCACTTGGCGCGTCCTTGGACGTTCTGGTATCTGATGTTTAACTACCAGTTCAACTCCGTGATGTCCATGGGGGTGTTGTTATTCCAAGTGTACATGGCAGCGGTATTCCTCTGGATTGCCATTCTTTTCAAACATGAAATTGCCGCCTTGCTCGACCGCTTTTTCCCAAAATTAAAGTTTATCGTGAAATGGATTAGCGCCTGTGAACGATTCAGCAATCCGCTGGAATTATTCCTGTTGCTCCTTGCCGTGTTGTTGGGCGCTTATACCGGTTTCTTATTGTCGGCATTAATCAGCTACCCAATGTTAAACAACCCGGTATTACCGGCGTTGTTCCTTGCCTCGGGGACATCCTCCGGTATCGCGGCGGTATTCCTGACCATCTTAATCGTCGGCAAATTAAAAGGGCATTCCGATGAAGTGCATTTCATGCACAAATTTGAAGTGCCGATTATGCTCGCCGAACTCTTTTGCATCGTCTGTTTCTTTGCCGGACTCTATTTCGGCGGTGGACAAAAAGTGGTCGCCATGCAAAATGCCCTAAGCGGCTTCTGGGGAACGATCTTCTGGGTCGGCGTCATGCTCATCGGCATCCTGATCCCGCTTGCCGGTAATCTGCTGGTGAACGATAAATTAAAATATAACCGTAGTTTTATCATTCTGGTATCGGTGTTTGATTTGATCGGGGTGTTGTGCTTGCGGTATTTTATTTTGTATGGTGGGCAGTTAACCGTCGCGTAGGGATTGGTTTTTTATTATTGATAAAGGCGTATAATGTACGCCTTTTCTTTCGCCCTTGGCGACCTACTTTTTCTTTGCTTGTGCAAAGCAAAAGTAGGCAAAAAGAAAGCACACCCCGGATAAATCGCTGTTCCGTCCTTTGTTGTCATTTTCTTCACGGAAATTTTCGAACTCGCTACGCTCAAACAAAGCGAAAATTTCCTAAAAATGCCAAGTCGGTCGGGCGATTTAAACGGGGACCCCGTTTTATCCGAGTATTATCAAAAAGTGCGGTTAAAATTTAATACATTTTTTATCTAACTTTCCCCTCTTTATTAAAGAGGGGGAATAAAACCACTGAACAAAATAATTAACTAACAAACACAGAACCTAAACATTATGCTCCCCGAACTTGGCTTTATCTCCCTTCTTCTCGCCACCATGAGCGCGTTGCTTCTCGCCGTGGTGCCGCAACTTGGGCTTTGGTTGCGTAAGCCTGCGCTTACCCAATTGGCTTGGGGGTTAAGTTATTGTTTTGGTTTGTTCACCTTAGCCGCGATTGCGATTTTGGCGTATTCCTTTACGACGGATGATTTCACCTTGGAATATGTCGCCGCCCATTCCAACTCTCAACTGCCGACCTTTTTTAAAGTCGCTGCAACTTGGGGGGGGCATGAGGGTTCCATGCTGTTTTGGTTGTTTTCGCTGTCTGTTTGGGTGGTGCTATTTGCGTTATTTAACCGAAAAAATGACCGCACTTTTGTGGCGCAGAGCTTGGTGATTTTAGGCTTAATTTGTTTTAGCTTTGCGGTTTTTATCGTCTTTTTCTCCAATCCTTTCGGGCGGATCTTCCCTGCGCCGTTAGAAGGGCGGGATTTGAATCCGATGTTGCAGGACGTCGGCTTAATCTTCCACCCGCCGTTGCTTTATCTTGGTTATGTGGGCTTTGCCGTGAATTTTGCCATCAGCATTACCGCCTTGCTACACCAACATTTGGAAAGCCAAATCGCCAAAATCATGCGGGTTTGGGTGTTGGTGTCATGGCTGTTTTTAACCCTCGGCATCGTGCTGGGCGCCTGGTGGGCGTATTACGAATTGGGCTGGGGCGGTTGGTGGTTCTGGGATCCGGTGGAAAATGCCTCCCTCATGCCGTGGTTACTCGGTTTGGCATTGCTGCACAGTTTAATCGTTAGCGAAAAACGCGGGATTTTTAACTACTGGACAACCTTATTTTCCTTATTGGCATTCGCTTTCAGCGTACTCGGCACCTTTATCGTGCGCTCGGGCGCGCTTACCTCGGTGCACGCCTTTGCAGTGGACAGCCAACGCGGCACGGCGTTATTGGTGATTTTCTTCCTGCTGGCGGTGGGCGCCCTCGGCTTATTCGCCTTCAAAGCCAATTTACAGCAACGTCGCGTCAAATTAACGCTGTTATCCAAAGAAAGTGCGGTGCTTTTTTTGAATGTTTTATTGAGCATCGCCACCGTCAGCACCTTTCTCGGCACGTTTTATCCGATGTTATTCCAAGCCATGAACTGGGGCTCCATTTCCGTCGGCGCGCCTTATTTCAACAGCATTTTCCTGCCGCTGATTGCGTTGGTGTTAATCGCCATGGTGCTTTCCCTCGGGTTACATTGGGCAAAAGCGGACAAAGGTATTTTGCTTAAACGCGCGACATTATTGCTGCCGTCTTTGTTGCTTTCTTATGGGGCGATTCGTCATTTTATGCAGAACGACAGCGCGCTAACCTTCAAGTGGACGGCGTATTTTCTGCTCACGCTGGCGATTTGGCTGTTGTTAGCGACCTTATGGCAAAACTGGCGCAAGATAAGCCTTTCCCATTATGCGATGATTTTTGCCCACAGCGGCGTAGCCATTGCCACCATGGGGGCGGTGATGAGCAGTTATTTCGGCAGCGAAATCGGCGTGCGTTTAGCACCGCAACAAAGCCAACAACTCGGTGCTTTTGAATTTCAATACGAACGTTTTTCCAATGAAATCGGGCCGAATTTCACTGCCGAAGTGGCAACCTTTAACGTCACGGAGAACGGTAAAGATTACGCCACATTGCAGCCGGAACGCCGTTATTATGATGTGCGCACCATGACCATGAGTGAAGTGGGGCTGGCGGGCGGCTTTTGGGGCGATTTGTATATTGTGATGGGCGACCCGCTCGGCAAAGGTGAGTTTACCTTCCGCCTGCATTACAAGCCGTTGATTCGCTGGTTATGGTTCGGCGGCGTATTGATGGCGCTCGGGGCGTTGTGCTCCGTGTTGACCACGAAGCGAAAAGGAAAGCGTGATGAATAGAAAAGTGATTTTTTTTCTGCCGTTAATCTTGTTGCTCGGCGTGTGTCTTTTATTGTTGGCGGGATTGCATCAGGATCCGAAAAAAATCGCCTCCGCCTTAATTGACAAGCCCGTGCCGGAGTTTTATCAGGCGAATTTATTGGATAGCCGCCAAACACTGAGCCCGAAAGATTTCCCGAAACGCCCGTTTCTGATGAATATTTGGGGCAGCTGGTGCGGTTATTGTCGGCAGGAACATCCGCTATTGATGGAGCTGGCACAGGACATTCCCATTATCGGCGTGGATTACCGCGATAAACCGCAAAACGGCATTGAAATGCTAAAACGGATGGGTAATCCTTATGCGTTAGTAATTGATGACAGCCGTGGTGAACTGGCATTAAAACTCGGTGTGGACGGTGCACCGGAAACCTATTTAGTGGACGCCAACGGCATTATTCGTTATCGTCATTCCGGCTTGTTGGATCGGGAAACTTGGCAAAACACCTTTATGCCTCAACTTAATCAATTACTGCAACCATGAAACGATTTTTCGCGTTAATTTTTTTATTGTTCAGCGGAATTGCTTTTGCCGAAATGGTAGATACGTTTGAATTCCATAATCAGGCAGATCGCGTCCGTGCCGTGGAACTGGCAAAATCCCTGCGCTGCCCGCAATGTCAGAATCAGAATCTGGTGGAATCCAATTCGCCTATCGCTTATGACTTGCGCCTTGAAGTGTATAACATGGTCAATGAGGGCAAAACCAATCAGCAAATTATTGATGCCATGACTGCGCGTTTCGGTAATTTCGTCAATTATAAACCGCCGTTTCAATGGAACACGGCATTGCTTTGGCTTTTGCCGGTGGGGTTGTTGCTGACAGCGTTTGGATTGATTTGGCGTTCAGCCCGTAGCCCGTCACAAGTGGAATCTGCAAAACACGCGGGAAATTCACCGCACTTTGATATTGCACAAGAGAAAAGTGCGGTTAAATTTGAGCTTAAATCGGCATTCATCGTTTTTACTTTATTGCTCGCCGTTCCCTTAATTTACTATTTTTCTCTGGAACGCTTCTCCCGCGCGCAACTGGGCGAGCAGGAACAAATCGCACAGCAGAATCGGCAAATCGAAACGCCACAAGAAAACAAAACTGAAAGTATTATCGGCAAAATTCAGGATAAATTGCGCCAGAATCCTAACAGTGCAGAAAACTGGATTAAGCTGGGCGACGCCTATATGCAAAATGACGATTTCGACAGCGCGTTAATTTGCTATACCAATGCGGAAAAAATCGATGGGCGTAAACCGACGATCTTAGGTTTGATGGCGATGACCTTATATTTGCAAGCCAATCAACAAATTACGCCGCAAGTGCAGCAGTTGTTAGATGAAGCCTTAGCGCAGGATAGTAAAGAAGTGTCTGCTTTGTCATTGTTGGCGGCGGAAGCCTTAAAAACGCGCAATTATTCCACCGCACTTGATTATTGGCAGCAAATTTTGGATTCGGGCAATTCTGCCGTGGATCGCCGTGCCATTATCCAGAAAATGAAAATGGTGGATTTTATGCAGAAAGGAGAATTGCAATGAGCCGGCACATTGAAACGCTCATTATCGGTGCCGGTGCGGCAGGCTTATTTTGTGCGGCGCAGCTGGCAAAGTGCGGTGGAAAAGTCAGGATTTTGGATAACGGTAAAAAAGTCGGGCGCAAAATTCTCATGTCCGGCGGCGGGTTTTGTAATTTCACCAATATGGAAATGTCTTCGGGGCGCTATCTCAGCCAAAATCCGCATTTTGTGAAATCGGCGTTGAAACGCTTTACGCAATGGGATTTTATCGGCTTGGTGGCGGAATACGGTATTCCTTACCATGAAAAAGAGCTTGGGCAGTTGTTTTGCGACAACGGCGCGCAAGATATTGTCGATATGCTGTTGGCGGAATGTAAAAAATACGAGGTAGAAATCGCGTTACGACAAACGATTACTTCCGTTCAGAAAACGGAAAGCGGTTTTTCTGTGGTGACAAACGGCGAAACATTACATTGTACCAATCTAGTGGTTGCCACCGGCGGTTTATCCATGCCGGGCTTGGGCGCAACGCCGTTCGGCTATCAGCTCGCCGAACAATTCGGCATCAATGTCATCGCCCCTCGTGCGAGCCTCGTGCCCTTTACCTGGCGGGAGAGCGATAAGATTTATGCCGCGCTGTCGGGCATTTCTTTAGATGTGGCGGCAACCAGCCAACACAAAACCTTTACCCATCAAATGCTATTTACCCATCGTGGTTTATCAGGGCCGGCAATTTTGCAGATTTCTAACTATTGGCAGCCGGGCGAAAGCATTCATCTTGATTTATTGCCCTATAATGACATTCGCCATCATTTAAAGGAACTGCGTCAATCGTCGCCGAAATTGCAGCTAAAAACCGCCTTATCCCGATTATTACCGAAAAAGCTGGTGGAGTTATGGCTTGAACAGGGCTTGATTCAAGATGAAGTCATTGCTCAACTCAGCAAAGTGCGGTTAGAAAATTTGGTAAATTTAATTCACCACTGGCAGTTTGTGCCTAATGGCACGGAAGGTTACCGTACTGCGGAAGTGACCATGGGCGGCGTGGATACCCGTGATATTTCCTCCAAAACCATGGAAAGCAATGCGGTGCGCGGCTTGTATTTTATCGGCGAAGTGCTGGATGTGGCGGGTTGGCTTGGCGGGTATAACTTCCAATGGGCATGGAGTTCCGCCTATGCTTGTGCGCAGGCGATTGCTACGAAAACATAAAAAATGCCGTCATAATTGACGGCATTGTTGTTTTTGGCACGGCTTATTCGGCAAGTTCCGTTTGCTGGTGGGACATCAATTCCTGTCCCACGTCGGCGAGTAACGTCAAATAACGTTCATATTGCTTCAAAATGTCCGCGATCAGTTCCTGACTGTTCATGTATTGCACGTCGTAACCGCGACGCCCGTCAAAGAAATAGGTATAAGGCTCATAAGTCATGCTATGTTGAATGTGCGGCAAATGTTCGTCATTAATCAGCTGTGCCGACACTTCGCGCCCTACAGATTTAATGCCGTACATAAAATCACGCAAGGATTCTTTCTGAATGATAAGTTCCACCGCCGGTTCTTCCTGCTCAAAATAGGTGTTGATATGCACGCTTAAACCGTATTTGCCGATGAGCTCCTGACGTAATTCGCGCATTGCCGGCAAGGCGGTTTTTTTGAGGAACTTCAGAATGTCTTTTTCCTGTGTCTGGTTGAGGATTTGTTCCAGATGTGCCTGCCAGTTTTCACCGTTCCAATAGACGCTGGTTGGCGTCACTTTGGTGGTGAAGTATTTATGGTCTGCATTTAGTCCTTTCCACAAACCGAAGCACATGATTAGCATAAGCAGGGCAAAAGGCAGCGCCACGATTAACGTCATGGTTTGCAACGTCGGCAAACCGCCCGAACGTAACAACACGATTGCCACGATTGACATCAGCAAGCCCCACATAATGGCTTGCCAGCGTGGTGCAGACAGGCTTTTATCGCGCGAGGCGATATTGTTTAACACATAAATACCGGAATCCGCCGAGGTAATAAAAAATAAGGAAATCACTGCCAAGCTGACGAGCCCTGTGACGGTCGGCAACGGCAAATAGGTCAGAAATTGGAATAACAGTTTTTCCGGGGCATTTACCAGCTCACCTAATGCGCCGTTAGCCAGATGTTCGTTAATCCAAATGGCGCCATCGCCGAAAATGGTGAACCAAATGACACAAAATAATGACGGAATCGCCAACACGCCGAAAATAAATTCACGAATAGTGCGTCCGCGTGAGATGCGGGCGATGAACAAGCCTACAAAAGGCGCCCAAGAACACCACCACGCCCAGTATAAAATCGTCCAACCGCTAAACCACTCGGTGTTATTCGGTTCATACACATAGGTTTTAAAGCTTAGCTGGATTAAGTTGCTTAAATAGGTGCCGAGATTGTCGTTGAAGGCGGAGAATAAATAGAGCGTCGGACCGGCAATCAATACAAATACCATCAATAAAAAAGCCAGGCTGAGATTTAGCTCGCTCAGCATTTTCACACCTTTCCCTACGCCGGAAATGGCAGAGGTTACAGCCATCCCCATTACCACAAAAATAATGATAACCTGAATGGAAAAACGGTTTTCACTTATCCAGCCCAGTTGTTCTAAGCCGGCGCCAAGCTGTGTCGCACCAAAGCCCAAGGTGGTAATAATCCCGAACAGGGTAGCGACCAACGCTAAAATATCAATCACATCACCCGCTTTGCCGTTAATACGCTCTTTTAATAAGGGATAAAAACAAGAACGCAATGCCAGCGGGAGTTTGTAACGAAAGGCAAAATAGGCGAGTGCCAGCGCGATCACCGCATACACTGCCCAGGCATGAATGCCCCAGTGAAACAGGGTGTGTAGCAGCGCTTCCTGTTGTTTGTGTTCGTTGCCTCCTGTGGTAATGGATGAAAGGTAGTGTGTCAAGGGTTCGGCAACACCAAAGAACATTAACCCGACCCCCATACCGGCGGCAAATAACATGGCAAGCCACGACCAAAAACCGAATTCCGGCTCTTCTTCGTTCATACCTAATTTAATATTTCCGAAGCTGCTGATGGAAAGCGCAATCAAAAAGAGCAGAAACACCGAAAACGCCAGAATATAGAACCAGCTGAAGTTTTTGAAAATGCTACTTTTGGCTGCGTTTAACAACGTATTGGATTGTTCCGGTGCAAGCAAGGTAATGCCAACCACCAACAACACAAAGCACAGCGTGACCGAAATCACCAAGGGATTAAAGGAAGATTTTTTGTGTAAAAAGCGCGATAAAGGCAAAGCATACTCTCCTATAAAAAGTCAAAATAACAAAAATAAGCCATTAAAATTGGTATAAAAAATAAACGTTAATGCTAACGAATGGATAGCTCGTTAAATGAGCAATTTGAGAGAAATAAGTTGTGGAATATAAAGATTATTTCTGTTTGTGTGGGTAATTTTATCAAAATATGAGGATTGTTTCAAATTTGGAAAAAATTTAGAGTGAGGGAAGTGTTGTTTGAGCGGAGGTAAATCAAGTTTTAGCGTAGGAAAGTGCGGTCAGAATTTTAGACGTTTTTAAAACACCTTAAATTCCCACCGCACTTTTATTTGGATTTCACCAAATTCACATCATCTTCCATCACCACAAAGCCGAGCCACGGAATGGATTTTGCCCGAAAGGAAACAAGCGCGCCCACGGGCATATCAACGTAAAATTTTTGAATGTCTAAATGACGTTTATAGTTGATGTCAGGCCCGGTTTGTCGGTAAGAAAAGGTGCCCTTTGGTATGTTGTCTCCCTCTTTTGAGTGATAAAACAACCCACCTGATAGAAAGCCGGAAATCAGGTTTCTGTCTTGATGCTGACTCGCTGTAAGGTAGGGCTTATAATCACTGATAGGCTTGAAATAGGTGGTATATTGGGGGGATGCCCTTCTTGATCTCGGTGTAAACTTTTTCCCTATTACCTGCATAATAGCGGGTTTAACGTCCTCGCCGTGATGAATGACATAATGAAGTTTAGTAAAATATCCGAAGGCGGTGAGCACAAACGGCAGTAGGAGACAAGCAATATGAAAAACGACCCGCCCTTCAATTTGGAAAGTGATGATGTCAAAGGGATTGGTTCGGTTTCTGCCGGCTAAATAAAGTTGGATGACTAATGTACCGAAAAATAACATCCCTTCCAGTTTTAAATCATTAAAATCAGCAATCACGATTTCGGTATAAGGTTGCCAGCCTAAACGCAAACAAACTGCCAAAAGCGCGAATACAATGACGCTGAATAAGAGTTTTCCGTCAAATTCCATGATTTCTCCGTTTTTGTCACCATTATAACCTGCGTGAAGTCGATAACAAATTGAATTAACGGGCGTTATATGTTTTCTCTCAATTTCAAAAGAAAAGTGCGGTCAGAATTTCAAGTGTTTTTTTCTATTGAAAAAATAATGTTGGAATACATTGAGCTGACACCTCAAATTCATTAGTATAGTGCCGTTCACTTCGGTGAATTGATGTTAAGTTTTAACTACCAATCTAATCTAACTAAGGAGTCTTCTGGATGAAGCATCTTATCGCAACGGCGTTGCTTTCTTGTGGCGCAATGGCTTATGCCAACACTTCTCTGCCAAACTACAACACCGATTCCCATCTTTACGAATTCACGCAAACCTATGATTTAGTCGTGCCGAAAGGCTCGCAAGGGCAAACCAATTTGTGGGTGCCGTTGCCGTTTAATGGCGAATATCAACAAGTGAAATCCCTGCATTTTGAAGGCAATTATGCCGATGCTTATGTGACGGAAAACAATAAATACGGCGCGAAAACCTTATTTGCCACTTGGGATAAAGACGCGCCAAAACGCGATTTGAAAGTCACTATGGTGATTGAAACCAAAGACCGCGAGCCGATGGTAAAAGGTGCCTTAGACAATTACACACCGCCGAAAGAGATTCAATATTCTGTGGATGTGCAGGAATATTTGAAGCCGACGCAACACATTAAAACCGACGGTATTGTGAAACAATTTGCCGACAAAATTGTGGGCGCGGAAATCAATCCATTGAAAAAAGCCGAGTTAATTCACCAATGGATCGTGAACAATATGGAACGTGATAATTCTGTGTTGGGCTGTGGCGATGGTGATGTGGAAAAAATCCTTACAACCGGCGTGTTGAAAGGTAAATGTACCGATATTAACTCCGTTTTTGTGGCACTTGCTCGTGCAGCTGGCATTCCGGCGCGTGAAATTTTCGGTATTCGTTTAGGTGCTGCCGACAAAATGGGCAAATATTCCAAAGGCGCATTTGGTAGCGCGGACGAACATGGCGTGGCGAATGTGAGCGGTGGTCAGCATTGCCGTGCAGAATTCTATCTTGCCGGTTTTGGTTGGGTGCCGGTGGATTCAGCGGATGTAGCAAAAATGCGTTTAGCGGAGAAAAAATCTGTTGAAGATAAAGATACCCAAGCCGTGGCGAAATATTTATTCGGCAACTGGGAAGCAAACTGGGTGGGCTTTAACCACGCGCGCGACTTTGATTTATACCCACAACCGGAACTTGCGCCAATCAATAACTTTGGCTATCCGTATGCAGAAGTGGGTGGTGATCCGTTAAATTCCTTCGATCCGAAAGAATTCAAATATGACTATGTTTCCAAAAAGCTCTAATAAATCCTTTTGGGTTGCGATTGCCACCGCGCTGAGTGCCGCGGTGGCTTCGACCTTGTGTTGCATTGCGCCGTTGATTTATCTGGTGTTCGGCGTGTCGTCCACCTGGTTGATTGGCTTGGGCGAGTACGATTATTTGCGCATTCCTATGCTCATTGTATCATTATGCGCCTTTGCTTACGGCTTTTGGTTGTTGATGTTTTCCAAGAAGATCATCTGCAGCAAATATATTTCCCGCAAAAAACTCGTAGTGCTTTATTGGATTGTGTTTATTGTGATGCTATTTTTCTTAACCTATCCGACGATTTTGCCGTGGATTTTAGAGTTAGCTAATTAGGAACGAAAAAATGAAGAAATTATTAACCGCACTTTTGCTTTCATGGTTTGCCGTGTCTTTTGCGCAAGCCAATGAAACCAAACAAATCGTGCTAAAAGTGAAAGAAATGAACTGCCAACTTTGCGCTTATTTAGTGAACAAAGAGTTGCGTAATATTGATGGTGTGATTTCGACTAAAGCATCTATTAAAGATGGTTTAGTGACCGTGGTGGAAGATCCCAAAGTGACGAATGAACAATTATTTGAAGCCATTCATAAGTTGAAATATACGGCGGAAGTGGTGAACTAAATAAACGAAAAAAGTGCGGTCAAAATCGACCGCACTTTTCATCTCTCAAAAATCAAATTATTTAATCACACCACAGGCCATACGTGCACCGCCACCGCCAAGTGGAGCAGGGTGATCGGAGTGGTTGTCGCCACCGGCGTGGATCATGATGGAATGACCACGAACTTCATCTAAATGTTTAATGCGAGGGGCTAAAACCGGGTTAGTGGCTGTGCCGTCGTGTAATACGGTGAGTGCCGGCAAGTCGCCTAGGTGCGCATCATCTTGCCATGGGTAGCCGTGTTGTTTGGTGTCTTTCGGATCCCAGTGACCGCCTGCGCCTAAACCTGCAGTGAGTTTGCCGTCTTTTTCTTTAGGTTCACAGCTTGGGTTTTGGTGAATGTGGAAACCATGCAAACCTTCGGTTAAGCCTTTCAGATTCGGGGTGAACACCAAGCCGTAGTTTGATTCGGTAATGGTGACCGTACCCACATCTTTATCGCCGTTAACCGGATCAAGTTGTTGCACTTTTACTTCAATGGAGGCACCGGTAGGCGCCATGTTGTCGTGTTTGTGTTCATGCGCGTTCGCGATACCTGCAGCGCAGATCATGCCGATTGTCACGGCTAAAAGCGTTTTTATTTTCATTATGATGATCTCCTTTGTGTTGAGGTTAAAAATCTTCGCCATTCTAACGAAAATTAAGCGGAAAACCGATGTTTTTATTAAAGATATTGGCTATTAAAATTATTTGCTATTTTTATTCGTTAATTTTTTTATTTTTAATAAAAATCAGATTTATTTATAATGTACTTAATTTGTCGGTTATTAAGGAGAAAGCAAAATGGGCAAAGAAGAAGTCGGTCATAATTTTTTAGCGCGTTTAGGCAAAACCCGTTTGCGTCCGGGCGGTCGTAAAGCGACGGATTGGTTGATTGCCAGCGGTGATTTTAATCAAAATAAAAAAGTTCTCGAAGTGGCGTGCAATATGTGTACCACGGCAATCGGTTTGGCGAAGCAATATGGGTGCCACATTGAAGGTGTAGATTTGGATGAAAATGCGTTGGAAAAAGCCAAAGCCAATATCGCGGCAAACAATTTGCAGGATAAAATCCATGTACAACGTGCTAACGCCATGAAACTGCCGTTTGACAATAATACCTTTGATATTGTGATTAACGAAGCCATGCTTACCATGTTGCCGGTGGAAGCGAAAATGAAAGCGGTTACCGAATATTTCCGCGTGTTAAAACCGGGCGGTTTTCTGCTGACTCATGATGTGATGTTGGTGGGAGAAGATCATCAGACCATTTTGAACAATATGCGTGATGCCATTAATGTCACGGTCACGCCGTTAACCAAAGACGGTTGGAAAAAGGTTTTTGCCGATAGCGGATTCCGCAATATCGAAACCTTTTCCGGCGAGATGACGTTGCTTTCACCGAAGGGCATGATTTACGACGAAGGCGTGTTAGGTGCGTTAAAAATCGTGAAAAACGCCATGAGAGCGGAAAATCGCGAGCAATTTAAGAAAATGTTTAAGACCTTTAATGATCCGGAACATAAATTGCATTTTATTGCGGTGTGTAGTCAGAAGTAACGATGTCATTGGGGTAGGTTTTATAACCTGCCCTAATTTTTTATAACAATTCTATTTTGCCTGCTTCGATCTTAAAAGTGCGGTGTTTTTTCGGTTGCATTTCGTTGAGTTGGTTTTGGGTGATGGCGGTCACGAAAACTTGCGAGCCGCTGTTTTGCAGGCGTTCCGCCAAAAGACTACGTTTGGTTTGATCCAGTTCGGAAGCGAAATCGTCGATAAGGAAAATGCAGTGACGCTGTTTTTGTTGCATTAAGTGTTCCCCTTGGGCGAGGCGTAGGGCGCACATTAATAATTTTAGCTGTCCGCGCGATAAAATATCTTCCACCGGCAAACCGTTCGCCTTGAAGCGAAAATCCGCTTTTTGTGGGCCGGAAACCGTGTAGCCAAGCGTGCGATCCCGTTCAAAATTGCGTTCCAATAATTCTGCATATGGCTGTTCTTTTTCCCAGCCTTGATGAAAACTGACGCTAATGTCCAACTCAGGTAAAAATAAGCGGCAGGTTTGTTCGATTTCAGGCTGCAAGGCTTGGGCGTATTCGGCGCGAAGCTGGCTAACTTGTTCAGCGAGTTTGACGAGTTCCACATCCCAAATTTTCATTTGTGAATAAGAAGTGGTTTGTTGCAACGCGGCATTCCGTTGTTTGAGTAAACGGCTTAAGCTCGCCCACAGCGTATAAAAACTGACATGATGATGAAATAAGCCCCAGTCCAGAAAGGCGCGGCGATAGCTTGGTCCTCCGTTGAGCAGGTTTAAGCCTTCGGGCGTAATGATTTGCATGGGAAGCAGGTGTGCCAAATCGGAAATTTTATTGCCGTCTTCGCCATTGATTTTCACCAACGTATTGCCTTGGCGTAGTTTTTGTAACCCCACCGACCATTCATGTTGTTGTTCTTGAATTTGTCCGAACAGAGTGAAGTGCGGTTGATCGTAAGAAATGATGCGGTTACTGACCGCACTTTTGAAGGAACGTCCGTGCCCGAGATAAAAAATGGCTTCCAATAAACTGGTTTTTCCGCTGCCGTTATTGCCGACTAAAAAGTTAAAGCCGTGATCTAATTCCAGATCCACGGCTTGTATGTTACGAAAATTTTCGACGGTTAAACGTGAAATCGCCATACATTATAAACGCATCGGCATGATCACATATTCTGCGCTGGCATCTTCGCAGTCTTCGATTAAACAACTGGAAGAGGCATCGGTTAAGCGCATACGCACCTGATTGCATTTAAGGGCATTGAGCACGTCCAGAATGTAGCTTACGTTAAAGCCCACTTCCATTTCTTCGCCGTTGTAAGACACGTCGATAATTTCTTCCGCCACTTCTTGTTCCGGGTTGGTGGCAGTGATTTTCAGTTGGTTTTCACTTAGCTGCAAGCGCACACTGCGGAAACGTTCGTTGGATAAAATGGCGGCGCGCACGAAAGCCTGTTTTAAGGTTTCCCAGCCGGCTTCTACGATGCGGGTCGCATTGCGTGGTAATACGCGGCGATAATCCGGGAAACGTCCGTCAATGAGTTTTGACGTGAACGTGATGTTGTTTAATTGAATACGTAAATTATTGGTGCCGATTTGCAAGCGCGCCGGTTGGTCGCTTGGTTCCAACAAGCGGGCAAGTTCTAAAACACCTTTGCGCGGCAAAATCACGGAGTGGGTTTGCAAATCCTGTTCCAACGGAATAGTACAAACGGCCAAACGGTGACCGTCCGTCGCTACGGTACGTAATAAATTACCTTCCGTCTCGAACTTCATACCGTTTAAGAAATAACGGGCGTCTTGGTTTGCCATGGAAAATTGGGTGGCTTCAATTAAACGGCGCAACGTCGCTTGTTCAAGGGTGAAATCCACTTCCGATTGCCAATCCGTAAGATTCGGATAATCTTCGGCCGGCAAGGTAGATAAATTGAATTTACTGCGATCGGAACGCACAATGGCGCGATCTTCTTCAAAGGTGACGGTAATTTCCGCGTTGTCCGGCAGGCTGCGGCAAATATCCAAGAATTTTTTCGCCGGAATGGTGAATTTGCCGTCTTGTTCCGCATGGAGTAAAGGCGTTTGGGTGGATAATTCTACTTCCAGATCCGTCCCCGTGATGCTTAATTGATTATTTTCAATTTGCAACAAAACATTATTTAAAACGGGAATATTTGGGCGACTATTCAGCACGCCACACACTTGTTGTAAGGGTTTTAACAAATTTTCTCGGGAAATAATAAATTGCATCTGGTGACTCCTATACGGATAAAATTCGGATTAAGTTCGCCCAATCTTCTTGAATATTCGGATCGGTGTCGCGGAAACCTGCGATAGTGCGGCAGGCGTGTAAAACCGTGGTGTGATCGCGGTCGCCGAAGGATTTACCGATTTCCGGCAAACTACGGTTGGTAAGTTCTTTTGCCAGTGCCATTGCCACTTGGCGCGGACGTGCCACCGAACGGGAGCGGTTTTTGGATTTCAAATCAGATACTTTAATGCGATAGTATTCGGCAACCACTTTTTGAATATTATCCACGGTGACCAGTTTATCCTGTAACGCCAGCATATCTTTTAAGGTTTCACGCACAAAATCAATGGTGATCGGTTCGCCTTTAAATTCCTGCATGGCTTTCACGCGGTTTAATGCGCCTTCTAATTCCCGCACATTGGTACGTAATTTTTGACCGATGAAAAATGCCACATCATGGGGTAAATCCACGTTATTTTCTTCCGCTTTTTTCATTAAAATCGCCACGCGGGTTTCTAAATCCGGCGGTTCAATCGCGGTGGTTAATCCCCAACCGAAACGGGATTTTAAGCGTTCTTCAATTTTTTCGATTTCACGTGGATAACGGTCGGAGGTAAGAATAATTTGGCGACCACGTTCAAATAAGGTATTGAAAATATGGAAAAATTCTTCTTGGGTTTTTTCTTTGTCGCTGAAAAACTGAATATCATCCACCAATAAGGCATCTAACGAACGGTAAAACTTCTTAAATTCTTCCATTTTATTATCGCGAATATACGCCACAACCTGTTGCACAAAGCGTTCGGAGTGAATATACACCACGCGGGCGTTGGGATTATTGGCGATAATGCCGTTGCCGATGGCGTGTAATAAATGGGTTTTACCCAAGCCGGTACCGCCGTATAAAAAAAGTGGGTTGGCGGTTTGTTCGCCGGGATTATCCGCCACTTTTTGCGCCACCGCACGTGCCAGTTGGTTGGATTTCCCTTCAACGAAATTTTCAAAGACTAATTTGGTATTTAAATTAGAATTGTAAGGCGTTTTGCCGGCATTTTTTTCTTCGGAAAAACCAACCGCACTTTGTTTCTTCGCCGGTTTTTCCGTTTTCGGTCCGGCAGGTTTAATGCCTTCGATAACGGATACGCTAAGATTCGGATTGGCGCTGGTTTGACGGGCAATGTCGGTGATTAAAGGAAGATAATTGTCAATCACCCATTTTTGCACAAACGCATTTGAGGCATAAAGCAACACGCCGTTCGCGTTTACGTCGGCCTGTAACGGATAGAGCCAGATTTTAAAATCGTCCGCAGGAATTTTATCTTGTAGTTGCAGCAGGCAATTTTGCCACAGAGAATTCGGCTGGTTTTCCACGTTAATATATCCCTTGTTGATTGGTTTATGGTTTTCCCTAGATTACTTTGCCAACCTTTTATCTCATTGTTTTTCATAGGTATTAATTATTTATCGCGCAAATTATCGGCAATAAAGTGCGGTTGGAAAGGCGGTCATTTTACAATAAAGGAGAAAAAAGATCTTCAATCCGCCTCTAAAAAAAGCAAAAAAGGTTGCTTGCCATTTTTAATCAAAACCGTATAATCGCTACGCTTTTAAATGCCGTGAGTGGTGGAAAATTGAGCGGTTTGTCGCGTTTTTTCCCTGATCTCATTTGACGAACGTTGAATTTACGATTACAATTCCGTTCCCTATTTTCCATAATCTTTGTTTATTTAAATGTTTTTTAAACGTTTAAAATAGAAACAGTTACTTAAACCATTTGACTTAGGTACATTATAATGAAACGCACATTTCAACCTTCTGTATTAAAACGTAGCCGTACTCACGGTTTCCGTGCCCGTATGGCGACTAAAAATGGCCGTCAAGTTTTAGCCCGTCGTCGTGCTAAAGGTCGTAAAAGTTTATCTGCATAATCGCATATCAATGTGGTTAAGTTAAACTTCTCCAGGGAGTTACGTCTGTTAACTCCCGAACATTTTAAATACGTCTTCCAACAGCCGTCCCGCGCCAGTTCACCTGAAATTACCATTCTTGCCCGCAAAAATCATCTTGAGCATCCCCGCTTAGGTTTAACCGTAGCGAAAAAACACTTAAAACGTGCCCATGATCGTAATCGTATCAAACGGTTATGCCGTGAATCTTTTCGTTTGGCGCAACATGCGTTACCGCATTATGATTTTGTGATTGTGGCAAAAGCGGGAATCGGCGCGTTAGACAACCGCACTTTATGGCAAACGCTGGATAAATTATGGCAACGACACATTCGTTTGGCGCAAAAATCCTCATCGGATTAATTCGTTTTTATCAAATCGTTATCAGCCCGCTAATTGGTCCGCGCTGTCGTTTTACCCCGACTTGCTCCTGCTATGGCATTGAGGCGGTAAAAACGCATGGGGTGGTAAAAGGTGGTTGGCTTACGCTTAAACGTATATTAAAATGTCATCCTTTACATGCGGGTGGGTACGATCCCGTTCCACCGAAGATCAATAATAACAAAACAGAGAATAAATAATGGATTCAAGACGCGGCCTGTTGGTCATTGCACTACTCTTTATGTCTTTTATTGTTTATCAGCAATGGCAACTTGATTATCACACGCCAAAACCTGTAACAACCGAGCAAACCGCCACATCTGCATCCGATGTGCCGGCTTCCTCTAATGGAAACAATGCGGTTATCGCAGCAGATGCACAAGCAAAAGGCAAAATTATCACCTTAGAAAACGATGTGTTTCGCTTGAAAATCAATACGTCAGGCGGTGATGTTGTAGGTTCCGAATTACTGAAATACGATGCCGAGTTAGATTCCAATACGCCATTCGTGTTACTGCAAAACACGCCGCAACACGTGTATATCGCGCAAAGCGGTTTAATCGGTAAAGATGGCATTGATACCAAAGCCGGTCGTGCGGATTATCAAGTGGACGGCGATAACTTCACGTTAGCCGCAGGTCAAAACGAATTAAGCGTGCCTCTTGTTTATCAAAAAGACGGTGTGACTTATCGTAAAATCTTCACATTAAAACGTGGCGAATATGATATTGCCGTCAACTACGAAATCAATAACCAAAGCGATAAAACTATTGAAGTGGAGCCTTATGGTCAATTAAGACATTCCTTGGTGGATAGCTCCGGTAGCGTTGCCATGCCGACTTACACCGGCGGTGCTTATTCTTCTTCTGAAACGAATTACAAAAAATACAGTTTCAGCGACATGGAAAATGCCAACTTATCGGTAAACACCAAAGCCGGTTGGGTCGCCATTTTACAACACTATTTTGTTTCCGCTTGGGTTCCGAATCAAGATGTTGACAACCAACTTTATACTTTAACGGATAAAGCCAATAACATCGGTTCTATCGGTTATCGCGGTCCTGTGGTTGCTATTCAGCCGAATACCACGGAAACTTTAACCAGTAAATTATGGACCGGTCCGAAATTACAAAATGAAATGGGACAAGTGGCGAATCATTTGGATTTAACCGTTGATTACGGTTGGGCGTGGTTCATTGCGAAGCCATTATTCTGGTTGCTGACCTTCATTCAACAATTGGTGCATAACTGGGGTGTGGCGATTATTTGTGTCACCTTAGTGGTGAAAGCGATTTTATATCCGTTGACCAAAGCACAATATACCTCCATGGCGAAAATGCGTATGTTGCAACCGAAATTGCAGGAAATGCGCGAACGTTTCGGTGAAGATCGTCAACGTATGAGTCAGGAAATGATGAAACTGTACAAAGACGAGAAAGTAAACCCGCTGGGCGGCTGTTTACCGTTATTGTTACAAATGCCTATTTTCATCGCCTTATACTGGACGTTTATGGAAGCTGTTGAGTTGCGTCATGCGCCGTTTTTCGGTTGGATTCAAGACTTGTCTGCACAGGATCCGTATTACATCCTACCGATTTTAATGGGCGCGTCTATGTTCCTGTTGCAAAAAATGTCACCGACCCCGGTTGCCGATCCGATGCAACAAAAAGTGATGACTTTCATGCCGTTGATCTTCATGGTGTTCTTCCTCTGGTTCCCGGCAGGTTTGGTGCTTTACTGGTTGGTCTCCAACTTAATCACGATTATCCAGCAACAACTGATTTATCGTGGTTTAGAGAAGAAAGGGTTACATACCCGTCATAAAAAATAATTGAATCGACTCTCATTAAAAGGCACGTTTTTGTGCCTTTTATTTTAGGTTAAAAAAACACATGAAAAAACGACCGCACTTTTGAGTCATAAAGTGCGGTCACAAAATAAAACGTTTTGAGAATAGGTTTATGAAAGAAACAATCGTAGCACAAGCTACCGCGCCGGGACGTGGCGGTATCGGTATTTTGCGGGTGTCCGGCCCGAAAGCCGTCGAGGTGGCGCAAGCCGTATTAGGTAAGTGCCCGAAACCGCGCATGGCGGATTATCTGCCGTTTAAGGATCCAGACGGAACGGTCTTGGATCAGGGCATTGCTCTGTATTTTAAAGGCCCGAATTCTTTTACCGGGGAAGATGTGTTGGAGCTACAAGGACATGGCGGGCAGGTCGTATTGGATTTGCTGTTAAAACGCATTTTGCAGATTGACGGCATTCGCTTGGCGCGCCCGGGGGAATTTTCCGAACAGGCATTTTTGAACGATAAACTGGATTTGGCACAGGCGGAAGCCATTGCCGATTTAATTGATGCCAGTTCTGAACAAGCTGCGCGCTCGGCACTGAAATCTTTGCAGGGCGAATTTTCTAATAAAGTAAATCACTTAGTGGATTCGGTGATTTATTTGCGCACTTATGTGGAAGCTGCCATTGATTTCCCCGATGAAGAAATCGATTTTCTGGCGGACGGCAAAATTGAAGGGCACTTGAACGATATTATCGCGCAGCTGGATAAGGTTCGTGCCGAAGCCAAACAAGGTTCTATTTTGCGCGAAGGCATGAAAGTGGTGATTGCCGGTCGCCCGAATGCGGGCAAATCCAGTTTGTTGAATGCCCTTGCCGGGCGGGATGCGGCGATTGTGACGGACATTGCCGGGACGACGCGCGATGTGTTACGCGAACATATTCATTTGGACGGTATGCCCCTGCATATTATTGACACTGCCGGGTTGCGCGATGCCACCGACGAAGTAGAGCGCATCGGCATTTCCCGCGCTTGGCACGAAATCGAGCAGGCGGATCGTATTTTATTAATGTTGGATAGTAGTGACAGCGAGCAAGATCTGGCAAAAGTGCGGTCGGAATTTCTGGCGAAATTACCTAATCATATTCCGGTAACGATTATCCGTAATAAAGCGGATTTAAGCGGCGAAGCGGAGCGTTTGTACGAGGATAACGGTTATACGGTGGTGAATTTGTCGGCGAAAACCCAGCAAGGGGTGGATTTATTGCGTGAGCATTTAAAACAGGCGATGGGCTATCAAACCGGTATGGAAGGCGGTTTCTTGGCACGCCGTCGTCATTTAGAGGCTTTAGAACAAGCTGCACAACATTTGCAGGAAGGGCATGTTCAACTTACTCAATTCCATGCGGGAGAGTTGCTGGCAGAAGAGTTACGTATGGTGCAGGGTGCACTAAGTGAGATCACAGGGCAATTTACCTCAGATGATTTGTTAACGAATATTTTCAGTTCGTTTTGTATCGGGAAATAAAGCAAAAGTGCGGTGGAAATTTTACGTGTTTTTTCCACCGCACTTTCTTATTCGTCTAATCTTCCATATACCCCAAACTGCGCAAGGCGCGTTCGTCATCCGCCCAGCCGGATTTTACTTTCACCCAAAGTTCCAGATGCACTTTATTGTCAAACAAACGTTCCATATCCAAACGGGCTTCAGTACCGATTTTTTTCAGTTTTTCGCCTTTGTGACCGATGACGATTTTTTTCTGTCCTTCACGCTCGACCAAAATTAAACCGTTGATTTCATAAGTGCCGCGTTCGTTAACCTTAAATTGCTCTATTTCTACTGTGACAGAATAAGGCAGTTCCTCGCCCATAAAACGCATGAGTTTCTCGCGGATAATTTCTGACGCCATGAAACGCTGAGAGCGGTCGGTTACATAATCTTCCGGGAAATGGTGCACGCCGGGGCGCAAAGATTTGCGCACGATTTGTTCAAGTACGTTGATGTTATTCCCTTTCTCGGCAGAAATCGGCACGATGTCGGCAAAATTAAATTTGCTGCTGATTTCCGTAATAAACGGCAACAAATCGTCTTTATTTTTGATGTTGTCGATTTTATTAATGGCAAGCACCACGGGCGCTTTGGTTTTGCGCAATTTGTTGAGCACCATTTCATCGTCATCGTTCCAGTGTGTGCCGTCCACCACGAAAATCACCAAATCCACGTCACTGATGGCACTGCTGGCGGCGCGGTTCATTAAACGGTTGATTGCGCGTTTTTCCTCAATGTGCAATCCCGGGGTGTCCACATAAATTTCCTGATACGGGCCTTCGGTTTTAATGCCCACAATACGGTGGCGGGTGGTTTGCGCTTTGCGCGAGGTGATGGAAATTTTTTGTCCGAGGATTTTGTTGAGTAACGTGGATTTGCCTACATTCGGGCGACCTACGATGGCAATAAATCCGCAATAGGTTTCGTTTTGCTGTGCTGTCATTTGATTTTCAACTCTTGAAGAATTTGTTCTGCCGCCGCCTGTTCCGCTTTACGACGGCTGGAGCCTTTACCGATAAAAGTGCGGTCATTATTTTGAATGGAACATTCCACGGTGAATAATTGATTATGCGCTTCACCTTGAATATTCACGATATTGTAATTTGGTAACGGCAGGCGATTACCTTGTAAATATTCCTGTAAGCGGGTTTTTGCGTCTTTTTGATTATCGCCCGGTTTGATGTCTCGTAATAAATCCCGATACCACTGACGCACGATTTGCGTAGCGTTAGTCAGATTACTGTCGAGGGAAATGGCACCGATAATGGCTTCCACGCAGTCCGCCAGAATGGATTCACGGCGAAAACCACCACTTTTCAGTTCGCCTTGACCGAGTAGCATGTAATCGCCCAGTTTGAAATCCCGCGCCAGCAGGGCAAGGGTCGGTTCACGCACCAACGTGGCGCGCATGCGACTCAGTTCTCCCTCATTGCATTTGGGAAATTGGTGGTACAACGCCTCACCGATGGTTAAATTCAAAATAGCGTCGCCCAAAAATTCCAGTCGCTCATTATGCTTGTGCCCCGCGCTACGATGGGTAAGGGCTTGTTTGAGTAGCGAAATGTCTTGGAACTCATAGTTAATCTGGCGTTGTAAACGTTCTAACTGAATGTCTTTCATATTTTTATTATTGGATTTTTTGGAACAATCGCTCGGTGCGTACGCCGGTCGGCCATTCATCCTGTTCTTTTTTCAAACTCAGCCAAATATAAGTGGCTTTGCCGACGATGTTTTGTTCCGGTACGAAGCCCCAAAAACGGCTGTCTTCACTGTTATTTCGGTTGTCACCCATGACAAAATATTGATTTTCCGGCACTACCCATTCGGTGACGTAATTGTCTTGCTTATTGAATGCCTTGTAGCGGTAGCTTTCATTGACCGGTTGCGGGAACCAGTGAATGGCGTGGGTGACATCGCCACTTTCAATGGTTTCCAATGGCGACGGACCGTATTGAATTTTGCCGCTGTAATCACGACCGATAATAAAACGGAAGTTTTCGTTCGGTTGCGGTTGGCTGTAGGCAAATTCTTTAGTTTCACAATCGGTTAAGCATTCTTTGCCGTCTTTGCCGTAAACAAGGGTTAAATGGCGGTTGGCGTCATTATAAATAACGCGATCGCCCGGCGTGCCGATAACGCGTTTAATATAATCTTTGCTTGGATCTTCCGGCGCTTTGAAAACGATAATATCGCCCCGTTGCGGTTTGCCCATTTGGATTAAGGTGTTTTGGAATACGGGATCTTTAATGCCGTAGTCGAACTTGTTTACCACAATGAAATCGCCAATGCGTAAAGTCGGCTCCATAGAAGAGGACGGAATTTGGAAAGGCTCAAAAATAAACGAACGCACAATAAGCACAAATGCCAATACCGGGAACAGTGATGCCATAAATTCAGAGCTTTCGGAGATCGGCTCGATTTGTGCTTTTTCTTCATCACTGAGGGTTTTGCCGCTGCGTTGTTCCAGGCGGTTGATTTGTCTGGCGCGTTTCGGCAATACGCCAAAGCGCAGATAACACCAAACCACGCCGGAAAGTGCGGTGAAAATGATCAGCAAAATTGAGAATGTGTTAGGCAATTGAAAATGATCCAATAGCTTCCACAAACCGTATCCGACAGCGATTAAAATAATCGTAAATAAGTTTGACATTGCTACTTCCTATTTATCTTTTCCTACATGCAGGATAGCTAAGAACGCTTCTTGCGGCACTTCCACGTTACCCAAAGACTTCATGCGTTTCTTACCTTCTTTTTGTTTTTGCAACAGTTTTTTCTTACGGCTTACGTCACCGCCATAACATTTCGCCAACACGTTTTTACGCAATTGTTTCACGGTGGAACGGGCAATAATGTGATTGCCGATCGCTGCCTGAATGGCGATGTCAAATTGCTGGCGCGGAATCAGCTCACGCATTTTTTCCACCAATTCACGACCACGATACGGCGCGTTGTCTTTGTGTACGATTAATGCCAACGCATCTACGCGCTCGCCGTTGATCATAATATCTACGCGCACCATGTCCGCCGCTTGGAAGCGTTTGAAACCGTAATCCAAGGAAGCGTAACCGCGAGAGGTGGATTTCAGACGATCAAAGAAGTCCAGTACCACTTCACCCATCGGGATTTCATAAGTGAGCGCCACCTGATTACCGTGATACACCATATGGGTTTGTACGCCGCGTTTCTCTACGCACAGCGTGATCACGTTACCCAAATAAGCCTGCGGCAACAGCATATTACATTCAGCAATCGGCTCGCGAATTTCTGCGATATTATTCAACGGCGGCAGTTTCGACGGGCTATCTACATAGACAACCTCACCGTTGGTCAGTTCGACCTCATAGACTACCGTCGGCGCGGTGGTGATCAAATCTAAATCGTATTCGCGCTCCAAACGTTCCTGAATAATTTCCATGTGCAACAGCCCAAGGAAACCACAACGGAAACCGAAGCCCAGCGCAGTGGAGTTTTCCGGCTCATAGAACAGGGACGCATCGTTCAGACTTAATTTGCCAAGGGCATCACGGAAGGCTTCGTAATCGTCGGAGCTGATCGGGAATAGTCCCGCATACACCTGAGGTTTGACTTTCTTAAAGCCCGGCAATACAGAGGTTGCCGGATTATTATGCAGAGTTAAGGTATCGCCCACCGGTGCGCCTAAAATATCTTTAATGGCACACACCACCCAGCCCACTTCGCCGCAATTTAAAACCGTGGTATCCACTTGTTTCGGCGTGAAAATGCCCAGACGATCTACGTTATAAGATTGACCGGTGGACATCACTTTGATTTTGTCGCCTTTACGCAACGTGCCGTTTTTAATGCGCACCAAAGAGACCACGCCCAAATAATTGTCGAACCAAGAGTCGATGATCAAGGCTTGCAACGGCGCATTTGGATCCCCTTCCGGTGCCGGAATTTTCGCCACGATTTCTTCTAATACGTCCTCAATACCCACGCCGGTTTTGGCGGAACAACGCACCGCGTCAATGGCATCAATGCCTACGATGTCTTCAATTTCTTCCGCAACACGCTCAGGTTCGGCGGCAGGCAGGTCGATTTTGTTTAAAATCGGTACGACTTCCAAATTCATTTCAATGGCGGTGTAGCAGTTCGCCAAGGTTTGCGCTTCCACGCCTTGCCCCGCATCCACCACCAATAACGCGCCTTCACAAGCGGCAAGGGAACGGGACACTTCATAAGAAAAGTCAACGTGTCCCGGGGTGTCGATAAAATTCAGTTGATAGGTTTCGCCGTCTTTGGCAGTGTAATTTAAAGTTACGCTTTGCGCTTTAATGGTAATCCCGCGCTCGCGTTCCAGATCCATGGAATCCAATACTTGCTCCGCCATTTCGCGGTCGGACAAGCCGCCGCAAGTTTGGATTAAACGATCCGATAAAGTCGATTTACCGTGGTCAATATGGGCAATAATAGAAAAGTTGCGAATATTCTTCATAAATAGGTAGGTTTTCTCAATTCAAAAGTCATTAAATTTAACTGGCGGATTGTACCTGAAAAGGCGGGGGAGTGCTAGGAAAGAAAAGGAAAAGTGCGGTCGTTTTTTACGGCGTTTTGAAAAAACAAAACCCCGAATCGCTTCGGGGTTTCTTTCAATTCAAACTGAAATTATAGGCTTTCAGTAAAAGTACGGGTGATAACGTCGCGTTGTTGTTCCGGTGTTAAGGAGTTGAAACGTACGGCATAACCGGAAACACGGATGGTTAATTGCGGATATTTTTCAGGGTGTTTCACCGCATCTTCCAATGTTTCACGACGTAATACGTTCACGTTTAAGTGTTGACCGCCTTCAACTTTAACGGTTGGCGCAACATCTACCGGCAATTCGCGATATTCGATTTTACCAAGTTCACTTACTGCAACCACTTGGTCTTCAACGTAATCGCCTTTTGCACATAAACAACGAGCTTCGCCTTTTTCGCTATCTAACAACCAGAAAGAGTTTAACAGATTGTCGTTAGCCGCTTGGGTAATTTGAATACCTTTAATCATAAATGCCTCCTAAATTTGGCGCGTTTGTATATTAATTAAACGCTGCGGATTTTATCAAAAATTTTGAAGTTTTCAAATTAATTTGACCTGGAACCAAAGTCTTTTTGCAATTAATTTTTAATATTTGACACATGTCAAATATATTCCGTCATTTTGAGTTTATTTTTAACAAAATTAAGTTGTTTTCGTTACATTTTTATAACAAATAAACTGCGTCGGTTACTATGAATTTTGCCCGAGGTTCTTTATAATCTCAGCTCATTGAGAAATGAGTCGGAATTTTGCTATGAAAACCTGGAAAGACGTCATCGGACAAGAAAAACAACAACCTTATTTTCAGCAGGTGTTGGAGCGGGTGCATGCGGAGCGTGAGCATGGCAAGATTATCTATCCGCCGGCAGCCGATGTGTTTAATGCCTTTAAATTAACCGAATTTGAACAGGTCAAAGTGGTGATTTTGGGACAAGATCCATACCACGGACCGAATCAGGCGCACGGTTTGTCTTTTTCCGTGAAACATGGTGTCCGCCCACCGCCGTCGTTGGTGAATATTTATCAGGAATTGTCGAAAGACATCGACGGCTTTCAAATCCCCAATCACGGTTGTTTGCTGGAGTGGGCGCAGCAAGGCGTGCTGTTGCTGAATTCGGTATTAACGGTGGAGCAGGGGCTGGCGCATTCTCACGCCAATTGGGGCTGGGAAATGTTTACCGACAAAGTCATCGAAACTTTAAATTCGCAACGGGAACATTTGGTCTTTTTATTGTGGGGCAGTCCGGCGCAAAAAAAAGGGCGGTTTATTGATCGCGAAAAGCATTGTGTGCTGACTTCCGTACACCCATCGCCGTTATCCGCCCATCGCGGCTTTTTTGGTTGTCGCCATTTCTCCAAAGCCAATGAATATCTACAACAACATCATATTGCGCCGATTAACTGGCAATTAACGTCAATTTAGCTTTTATTAATTAATAGGAATTTTTATGCTCGCCATTATTTCTCCCGCGAAGACTTTAGATTTTCACGCCGCCGTGCCGAAAAAACTCCCGCAATTTCAACCGCACTTTTTACCGCAAAGCCAACAGCTTATCGACGTTTGCCGTCAGCTGACACCGGCGCAAATCGCTTCACTCATGTCCATCAGCGATAAACTTGCCGGGCTGAATGCCGCCCGTTTTGGCGAATGGCAATTGGAACATAACGCACAGAATGCGAAAGCGGCGGTATATGCTTTCAGAGGCGATGTTTACACCGGCTTGGACGTGGATTCATTAACGGAAGACGATATGTTATTCGCGCAGCAACATTTGCGCATTTTGTCGGGATTGTACGGCTTATTGACGCCGTTGGATTTGATTCAGCCGTATCGTTTGGAAATGGGGACTAAATTAGTCAATGGCAAAGGCAAGGATTTATATGCGTTCTGGCATGGTTTGGTGACGCAGGCGCTACAAGCGGCGATTGATGAACAGAATGATAATGTATTGGTGAATTTGGCGTCCGACGAATATTATAAATCCGTGCAACCGTCCGATTTAAACGCGCAAATCATCAAACCGGTATTCCTGGATAATAAAAACGGCAAATACAAAATCATCAGTTTTTATGCGAAAAAAGCCCGTGGCTTAATGTGTCGTTACATTATTCAAAATCGTTTAACGGAAGTAGAGCAGTTAAAAGATTTTGATTTCGGCGGTTATTGGTTTGATGCTGCGTCATCAAGCAAAACGGAATTTGTCTTCAAACGGGATTTGGCGGAATAACATGATGAAAAAAACACTTCTTATTCTTACCGCACTTTTTCTGGCGGCGTGTGCTGCCAAGCCGCAATTACAAGTGCCGCAAACCTTGCAACATAATCAGAAAACCTATGATTTGGCGAGTCAACAGGATTTAGATTCCGTCGCCCGTTATTTTTATGTATTGCCGGGGGAGCGGGCGGATAAATGGCAAAGTGCGGTGGAAATTTTGCTCGATCGTAATGAGCTGCAGCGTACGCTACAAGATCGCGCAGATTGGCGTAAACAGGTTTACACCAACACCGGCGTGAAGCATTTCAAGTTAGACGTAAAAGATGATGCCCTGTATTCCTATGTAATTTATGAGCCCTCTGCACAAAGTAAGGATTGGCAGGTCAACGTAGCGAAAGGCAAAAATGTGGCGCATTGCGGTTTTGTGCAATATCAGTATTCCATGAAATTTCCGCGTTCTCATAAATTACGCAATATGAGCAATAAAAAAATCGTCAGCCATTTGAAGAAATTCTTTGTGGACAAAGAAATGAAAAAACTGACCCAAGCGGATTGGGCGCTGGGATGTAGAAGATAATGCCTGCTATCGCTTACTCCGCGCAGGTGAAAAAAGCGGCGCATTTCGCTATTCTCACCGCGCTGATTTTAATTGTGATAAAAGGTGTTGCCTGGTGGCAAACAGGCTCTGTCAGCATGCTGGCGTCCATCACCGATTCCATGCTGGATTTGTTGGCGTCTTTGATGAGTATGTTGATTTTGCGTTTTGCATTGATGCCGGCCGATCACAACCATTCTTTCGGGCATGGCAAAGCGGAATCGCTGGCATCGTTAGTGCAAAGCGCCTTTATTTCCGGATCGGCGATTTTCCTGTTATTACAAGGGATTCATCGATTTAACTCACCGCAGGAACTGACTAATACATCGCTCGGCATTGCGGTGACGCTGTTTTCCATTGTGGCGACGTTACTTTTGGTGTGGTATCAAACCCGCGTGATTAAACAAACGGACAGTCCGGCGATTAAAGCGGATCGACTGCATTATCAAACGGACTTGCTGATGAATGTGGCGATTTTAATTTCTCTGGGCCTGAGTGCTTACGGCGTGCTGTTGGCAGATGCGATTTTTGCGATTTTAATTGCGCTGTATATTCTGTTAAATGCCGCCAAAATGCTGTTTGACTCCGTGCAGTTGTTATTGGATCAAATGTTGCCGCCGCAAGAAATTGAACAAATCAATGCGGTGCTCCATGCCGAAATCACTGCGGACACACGTATTCTGGGCTTCCATGATTTGCGCACCCGCCGTTCCGGTGCCGTTCGTTTTATTCAGTTTCATTTGGAGCTGGCGGACGAACTGTCGTTTCTCGCGGCGCACGACATCACCGAACACCTGGAACAGCAGTTACAAGCGTTATTTCCGCGCAGCGACATTGTGATTCATCCCGAGCCTACAATCGTTGTGCAACAGGAAATGCAAGCGAATAAAAAAGTGATATAATTTGCGCATTTTGGTAAAAACCGATTTTCTTAAAATTTTAAACTTATGTAAGGTATGACTTATGATTAAAAAAATTGCAGTATTAACAAGTGGTGGCGATGCGCCGGGCATGAACGCCGCAATTCGCGGTGTGGTTCGTTCAGCATTGGCCGAAGGGTTGGAAGTGTATGGTATTTACGACGGGTATCATGGTTTATATAACAATAAAATCAAGCAATTAACCCGTTATAGCGTGTCCGATGTGATTAATCGCGGCGGCACATTCCTCGGTTCCGCCCGCTTCCCTGAATTTAAAGATCCTGAAGTGCGGGCAAAATGCGCGGAGATTTTACGTTCCCACGGCATTGACGCCTTAGTGGTTATCGGCGGTGACGGTTCCTACATGGGGGCAAAATTATTGACCGAAGAACACGGCTTCCCTTGTGTCGGTATTCCGGGCACGATTGATAACGATGTCGCCGGCACCGACTACACCATCGGTTATCAAACCGCCCTTGAAACCGCCGTTGAAGCCATCGACCGCTTACGCGACACGTCAAGCTCTCACCAACGTATCTCCATCGTTGAAATCATGGGACGCCATTGTAGCGACCTCACCATTTCCGCAGGTATCGCCGGCGGCTGTGAATACATCGTGGCATCAGAAATCGAATTTAATCGTGAAGAATTAATTCGCCAAATCGAAAGAAGCATTATCAAAGGCAAACGCCACGCCATTATTGCAATTACCGAGTTAATTTGTGACGTAAACGAATTGGCGCGCGAAATTGAGGCCCGCGTGAAACACGAAACCCGCGCGACGATTTTAGGGCACATTCAACGCGGTGGTACGCCATGCGCCTTCGACCGTATTTTGGGTTCACGCATGGGGGTGTATGCGGTAGATTTGCTCTTGCAAGGCAAAGGCGGCTACTGCGTGGGTATCCAAAATGAGCAACTGGTTCACCACGACATCATCGACGCGATCAACAATATGCGCCGCGAATTTAAAGCCGATTGGTTGAACATGTCTAAACGTTTGGACTAATTCATCTCCTTTCTCACTAAAAAAGTGCGGTCGGAAAAACCATTAAATTTTCGACCGCACTTTTTTGTGTCTGTCATTTTCCTTTCTATTGGCGCTCATTTTTTAATTTCAACAACATCAACACTTCATAATGCGACGTGTGCGGGAACATATCGAACAGTTGGATTTTTTCCGCTTGGTAGCGGGTGAGGGATTGTAGGTCTTTTCTCATGGTTTCTGCGTTGCAGCTGGAATAGAGGATAAAGTGCGGTTGCATTTCATTGAGAAATTCGGCAAGTGTTTTGCCGATACCGCGTCGTGGCGGATTGACGATGACCAAATCGGGTTTATCCGCTTGCTTTAAGGCGAAGTTCGCCGCGTCTAAAGATTGAAAATGCACCTGTTCGGCAAGCCCGAGTTGCTGTGCTGATAATCGGGCGGCGGCAATGGCAGAGGCGGAGATTTCAATGCCGGTAAGACGAATGGTTTTTTGCGGATTTTGTTGTTGCAAGGCTTGCAGGCAATGCAACCCGAAACCGCCCACGCCGCAGAACAAATCCCAAAGGCTGTTGATGGGCAGATCTTTTACCCATTGCTGCGCCGTGCCGTACAAGCCTTCGGCAACTTGCGGATTGGTTTGGAAGAAACCTTGCGGGCGGATAAACAACGGAATGCCGTTAAAAGATTCGGGCAAGGTGTGTTGTTCCGTGAGGAAAATTTCTTTTTCCCCTTCTAAAATCGCGGCATTTTGCGGCTGAATGTTGACGCTGATGACGGCAAGTTGCGGCAGTTTTTCGCGTAATGCCGGCAATTCCCGTTGAATCAGCGGCAGTTTACTTTCCGAACGTAGCACAAAACGCAGCATCAGTTGATGGCTGTATTGGCTTTCTGTTAGCAGAAGGTGTTTCAGTTCGCCTTTCTGTTTCGCTACGTTGTAAGGCACCAGCCCGGCGCGGGCGATGAAGTCTTTGAGCACAGGAAAAACCGCCTGAAAGCGGGGCGGATAAAGCGGGCAATCGCACAAATCCACCGCACTTTGCGGATCGAGCGGATTCGGCAAAATGCCAAGAATCGGGCGTTCCACTGCGCCGCTGACCACCATTTTGGCTTTATTACGAAAAGCGTCGGGAGCAGACTGAAAAGGAGCAAACCGGTTTAAGTGGGAATCGTCCAAACCGCGCAGTTGCTGTTGCAGGTGCGCGATTTTTTGTTCCAGTTGAGCGGTATAAGGCATTTCCAGCCATTGGCAGGAGCGGCAATCGCCCCGTTGGTAATGTGTGCAGGGGATCATATTAGCTTTTCGTCGCCAACCACTGCTGTTGAAGTGCGGTCAATTTTTTGCGATTTTCTAACCAGCGTGGCGCGGAATCCAATTCCGACCAAGTGAGATGTTTACGTTTGAACAGGCTGTGTAAACGCTCTTGTCTGAGATTAAAGTGCGGTTGTTTTTCTGAGAGTTTTAAATTATCCAATACTTGGATTGCGCCGTCCCGTTCATTGCAAAGCAACAATAAATCGCAACCGGCGTTGAGCGCCTGTTCGCTGCGCGCCACAAAATCGCCCATAAATCCCGCGCCTTTCATGCCGAGATCGTCGGAGAAAATCGCCCCGTTAAAATGCAGCCGATGGCGTAGAATGTCTTGTAACCAATATTTGGAACCGCTTGCCGGTTGGCTGTCGCATTGAGAATAAATCACATGAGCAGGCATGATGGCTTGCAACAAATTTTGCTCAATAAGTTGTTGGAACGGTTGAATGTCCTGCTCAAAAATGTCCTTTTTGCTACGTTCGTCGTAAGGCGTTTCCAAGTGGGAATCGGCGATAACGTGCCCGTGTCCCGGGAAATGTTTGCCTGTCGCCGCCATACCGGCCTGATGCATGCCGCGAATAAAATTGGCCGCCAAATCCACCGCACTTTTAACTTCACAGCCGAAGCTGCGATCACCGATAGCTTTGCATTGATGCCCGAGATCGAGCACCGGCGCGAAGCTGAGATCAATGTCAAGTGCGGTCATTTCCGCCGCCATTTGCCAGCCGGCTTCTAGCGCCGTTTTTTGTTGTTCCACAGGATCTTGAATCAGCGCGGAGAACGCCTGCATGGCGGGCAGTTGGGTAAAACCTTCGCGGAAGCGCTGTACCCGCCCGCCTTCTTGATCGACGGTAATCAGCAACGGTTTTTTGACTTTTTGCCGTACGGATTGAATGAGCGCCTGAAGTTGGGCGCGATCGTGAAAGTTACGGGTGAACAGAATCAATCCCGCCACCAGCGGGTGTTCCAGCAGTTCGATTTCTTCCTGTGCAAGCTCGTAACCGGCTAAGTCGATAAGTAATGTGGACATATTATTTCAAGCGGATATAGAGACGGTAGTTGACGCTGTCCGCACTTGGGCGGGATAAAGTCAGCGTTTGTTTTTGCATGGGTTGCAAGGTCAGTGCGTGCCATGTGGGTTGTTCTTCCGCGAGAGTCGTTACCCCGTTTTTGTCATACCAAAACAGGCTATAAGCCAAATCCACGATGCGCCCGGTTTTGTTTTTCACCCAAGCGTTGTCGCGATTAACACCCGCTTCCACCCTTGCCGCCGCAGGAGCTTCAATGTTCAGAATCGGGCTTTGGGTGTTTAATAAGGTCGGGGTTTTTGTGCTGCACGCGGCTAAAAGTGCGGTTAAAAAAAACAGTGAAATTTGCTTTTTCATTTATTTATCCAACATTTTGCCGAGAGGTTCGCCGCCGACGAGGTGCATATGTAAATGGAACACTTCTTGCCCGCCATGTTTGTTGCAGTTGACGATCAAACGATAGCCGTCTTGCGCAATGCCTTCCTGCGCGGCAAGTTTGGCGGCGACGGTGAATAGGCGACCGAGGGTGACTTCGTCTTGCTCGGTGACATCATTGACGGTCGGGATCAATTTATTCGGAATGATTAAAATGTGCGTTTTTGCTTGTGGCGCAATATCGTGAAATGCGGTGACAAGCTCATCTTGATATACGATATTGGCGGGGATTTCTTTGCGGATAATTTTGCTGAAAATGGTTTCTTCTGCCATGATGTTCTCCTTAAAAAAACGTTGCGTTTTATGACCGCACTTTTTAGCAGAAAACAGGCTAAATAGCAATTTCCCCTTGATTTTTTACCGGCATCGTTTACCTCAATCAGGTTACGCCTATCTAATTATTGACAAAGAACAAAGTTCCCTCTTTAAAACCGAGAAATATTTTTACTTTGCCCCGGAAAGAAAATATAATTAACAAAAATTATAAAAAATAAAATTTTTTTTAAGCTTTTGCTGCTCACGCAGTGTAGTACGGTTGTAAGTTAGAGTATTTACGAGTCAAAAAATTATAAAGGGGGATTTTGAAATGGATACCGAAACTTCCAAAACTACTTGTATGGTGTCTCCGGCAGAAATGAGCCAAATTGGTGAGGACGTCGGTGTTTACAAAGCTTCAAAAAGACAGATTTTATCGTTTTTTTCAGCAATTCCGGCCGGTGCGTTTATTGCATTGGCGTTCGTTTTTTATACCACTACGCAAACGGGGAGCGTTGGCGCATCTTGGGGGCTGACGAAGTTAGTCGGCGGGATCGTGTTCTCGTTAGGGGTCATTATGGTAGTGGTTTGCGGCTCCGAGTTATTTACTTCTTCTACAATGACGACAGTTGCCCGCGCCAGTGGTCGTATTAGTACGTTCCAGATGTTGCGAAATTGGGTTGTGGTTTATTGCGGGAATTTCGTCGGTGCGATTTTTATTGTGTTGGTCATTTGGTTTTCCGGTCAGACAATGGCTGCTCATGGGCAGTGGGGGCTCACCATTTTAAGCACGGCGCAACATAAGATTCACCACATGTGGTTTGAAGCGTTTTGCTTGGGTATTTTGTGTAATATCATGGTGTGTATCGCCATTTGGATGACATACGCCGGGAAAACATTAACAGACAAAGCGTTCATTATGATTTTACCGATTGCTTTGTTTGTAGCCTCCGGGTTTGAACACAGCGTAGCAAATATGTTTATGATTCCTATGGGGATTATTACTGCGCACTTCAGTTCACCGGAGTTTTGGCAAGCGATTAATATGGATCCTCAGCAGTTTGCGGATTTGGATCTTTATCATTTTGTGGTGAAGAACCTGATTCCGGTTACATTGGGGAATATTGTTGGTGGTGGTTGCTGTATTGCATTGACCTTATGGTCAATTAACCGACCGCACTAATCGGTTTATGGTGGGATGGAAAGAAAAGAAGAGGGTATGTTTTTCTTTCTTTCCCAGTAAGTAGATAGTTTGTTATCAATAATCTAAAAGAGGAATGTTATGACTCAATTAACAGAAGCTCAACAAAAAGCCTGGGAAGGTTTTGTCGGTGGAGATTGGCAAAAAGAAGTTAACCTGCGTGACTTCATCCAAAAAAACTACACTCCGTATGAAGGCGACGAATCTTTCTTAGCCGATGCAACACCTGCAACCACTGAGTTGTGGGATAAAGTAATGGAAGGGATTAAAATCGAAAACAAAACGCATGAGCCGTTAGATTTTGATACGGATAACCCATCTACAATCACTTCCCACAAACCGGGTTATATCAACAAAGATTTAGAAAAAATCGTCGGTTTACAAACCGATGCGCCGTTAAAACGTGCAATTATGCCGTTCGGCGGTATCAAAATGGTGAAAGGTTCTTGTGAAGTTTATGGTCGTCAATTGGATCCTGAAGTAGAACATATCTTTACCGAATATCGTAAAACCCACAACCAAGGTGTTTTCGACGTTTATACGCCGGACATTCTTCGTTGCCGTAAATCCGGCGTGTTAACCGGTTTGCCGGATGCTTACGGTCGTGGTCGTATTATCGGTGACTATCGTCGTTTAGCAGTTTATGGTATTGATTTCTTAATGGCGGATAAGAAAAAACAATTCGCTTCCTTACAAGCTAAATTAGAACGTGGCGAAGACATTCAAGCTACCATTCAATTGCGCGAAGAAATTGCCGAACAACATCGTGCATTAGGCAAAATCAAAGAAATGGCGGCGTCTTACGGCTACGATATTTCTAACCCGGCAACCAACGCGCAAGAAGCTGTTCAATGGACTTATTTTGCTTACTTGGCAGCCGTAAAATCCCAAAACGGTGCGGCAATGTCATTCGGTCGTGTATCTACCTTCTTAGATATTTACATTGAACGTGATTTGAAAAATGGCAAAATTACCGAACAAGAAGCGCAAGAATTAATCGATCACTTGGTGATGAAACTTCGTATGGTTCGTTTCTTGCGTACACCTGAATACGATCAATTATTCTCCGGCGACCCGATGTGGGCAACCGAAACCTTAGCCGGTATGGGCTTAGACGGTCGTACTTTAGTGACCAAAAATAGCTTCCGTATCTTACACACCCTCTACACCATGGGACCGTCTCCGGAACCAAACTTAACCATTCTTTGGTCCGAACAATTGCCTGACGCATTCAAACGTTTCTGTGCCAAAGTATCTATTGATACCTCTTCCGTACAATACGAAAACGATGATTTGATGCGTCCGGACTTCAACAGCGATGACTATGCTATCGCGTGCTGTGTATCTCCGATGGTGGTAGGTAAACAAATGCAATTCTTCGGTGCCCGTGCGAACTTGGCGAAAACCTTGTTATACGCAATCAACGGCGGTATCGATGAGAAAAACGGTATGCAAGTCGGTCCGAAAACCGAGCCGATCCAAGACGCAGTGCTTGATTTCGACACCGTGATGACCCGCATGGACAGCTTCATGGATTGGTTGGCAACACAATATGTTACCGCCTTGAACATCATCCACTTCATGCACGATAAATACGCTTATGAAGCGGCATTAATGGCGTTCCATGATCGTGACGTTTATCGCACCATGGCTTGCGGTATCGCAGGACTTTCCGTTGCAGCCGACTCTTTGGCAGCAATCAAATATGCGAAAGTTAAACCGATTCGTGGCGACATCAAAGATAAAGACGGCAATGTTGTGGCGTCTAATGTGGCAACCGACTTCGAAATCGAAGGCGAATATCCGCAATTTGGTAACAACGATCCGCGCGTTGATGACATCGCCTGCGACTTGGTTGAACGTTTCATGAAGAAAATTCAAACTCACCACACTTATCGCAATGCAACACCGACACAATCAGTGCTTACTATCACTTCTAACGTGGTATATGGTAAGAAAACAGGTAACACACCGGACGGTCGTCGCGCAGGCGCACCATTCGGACCGGGTGCTAACCCAATGCACGGTCGTGACCAAAAAGGTGCGGTAGCGTCTTTAACTTCTGTTGCTAAATTGCCATTTGCTTACGCGAAAGACGGTATTTCTTATACCTTCTCCATCGTACCAAATGCGTTAGGTAAAGATTACGAAGCGCAAAAACGTAACTTGGCAGGCTTAATGGACGGTTACTTCCATCATGAGGCCTCTGTTGAAGGCGGTCAACACTTGAACGTTAACGTAATGAACCGTGAAATGTTGTTAGACGCAATGGAAAATCCGGAAAAATATCCGCAATTAACCATCCGCGTATCTGGTTACGCCGTACGTTTCAACTCGTTGACTAAAGAGCAACAACAAGACGTTATCACTCGTACATTCACTCAAACCATGTAATTTAGTGATAAAACGACGTTAATATATCAGCCGCTTACCTTCAGGTAAGCGGTCTGATTTTTTCTGTATTTAAGTATGTTGGGGAAAGTAAAATGATTACCGTAATTGCACAATTTTCAGTAAAAGAGAATAATATCGGCGATTTTCTGGCGAAATGCCGGGAATTGATTAAACATACCCGCCAAGAAGCAGGCTGCCTCTCCTATGAATTACAACAAAATACCGAACAGGCGAATCACTACGTCTTTTTAGAACAGTGGAAAAGCAAAGCCGATTTAGAATTACATTTTGCCACACCGCATTTCACCTCCATCGTGCCTGTCTTGGTGGAATATTGCGAACAAGCGCCGGTGGTGCAAACGTTCCAAAAAGCGGAATAAAAAATACCGCCAAAAACAACCGCACTTTTAGCTATTCATGACAAATTATCGGGGAATACATGTCAGTTGTCGGAAGAATCCACTCTTATGAATCCTGCGGAACCGTTGACGGGCCGGGGATTCGTTTTATCTTATTTATGCAAGGCTGTTTAATGCGTTGTAAGTATTGCCATAACCGCGATACTTGGGATTTGCACGGCGGCAAAGAAATTACCGTAGAAGAACTCATGAAAGAGGTGGTGACTTATCGCCACTTTATGAATGCTACCGGCGGCGGTGTGACTGCATCGGGCGGTGAGGCGATTTTGCAGGCGGAATTCGTACGCGATTGGTTCCGTGCCTGTAAAGCGGAGGGCATTCACACCTGCTTGGATACCAACGGATTCGTACGTCATTACGATCACATCATTGATGAACTCATTGATGTCACTGATTTAGTGTTGCTGGATTTAAAAGAGCTCAATGACAAAGTACACCAAAATCTTATCGGCGTGCCGAACAAACGCACTCTGGAATTTGCCAAGTATTTGCAAAAACGCAATCAGCCTGTATGGATTCGTTATGTGGTCGTACCCGGTTATACGGATTCAGACCACGACGTGCATCTGCTCGGACAATTTATTGAGGGCATGAACAATATCGAAAAAGTGGAGCTTCTGCCATACCACCGCTTGGGCGCCCACAAATGGGCGGCAATGGGCGAAAAATACGAATTGGAAGATGTCAAACCGCCGACAAAAGAATCCTTGGAGCACATTAAAGGTATTCTTGAAGGTTACGGTCACGTTGTGAAATATTAATCAGGTAGGAAGGTATTTATCTTTTCTAAAAAACATTTTTAGACAACGGTTGCATTCAATTCACTCTTACCTCACCGCTGGCGCGCGTTTCCTAACGCGTGCTTTTTTATGTCAATGTATTACAAGCACACGCTAGGAAGCGTGCGCTATCAAATGCCCGCCCGAATTTTGGTTTGATTTCACGGGCGGTCACAGGACCCGCCCTTACACAAAAACACCTAAAAAAAATGACCGCACTTTTCCCGTAAATAAACCGTCTTCCTCGTTTACGCTGCCATAAAACCGCACTACAATAACCACTCAATCCCTTCTGTTTTAAGGAATCCCATGCGCTACATTCTCATCGCGCTATTTTTATGGAGCAGCTCTTTTGTTGCCGGTAAATATACTTACACCATGCTTGACCCGGTACTGATGGTGCAAATGCGTTTGTTGATTGCCGCCCTGATTGTGCTGCCCGTGTTTATTCGGGTTTGGAAACGTGTACCCAGAGAGGTTCGCCCGCAAGTCTGGTGGCTGGGTTTCTTTAATTATCCCGCGATTTTTTTATTGCAGTTTATCGGCTTAAGTCACACGTCCGCGTCCAGCGCTTCCACCATGTTGGGGCTGGAGCCTTTTCTGGTCGTGCTTATCGGGCATTTTTTCTTTGGTGATAAAGCCAAAACCCACCATTGGATTTTCGGTTTAATTGCGTTCTTAGGTGTTGCATTATTAATCGCCGGAGGCGAGGAAACGGGCAATATCAGTCTATTCGGTTGTCTTTTGGTTCTGCTTGCCGGCGTTGTGTTCGCTTCTTGTCTGCGTTGGACGCAAAAAATCATCGTACAACTCACCGCGCAGGTTTATACCACCACCAGCATTGTGCTTGGCACCATTACCTGCATTCCGTTCACCTTATGGCTGACGCAAAGCTGGCAAATCCACTGGAATTGGCAGGGCGTCGCAGGCTTGTTGTATATCGGTATAGGTTGCAGCTGGCTGGCGTATTATTTATGGAACAAAGGCATTAACAGTGTGGATTCTAATCTCGCCGGCATTTTGGTGTCTTTGGAGCCGGTGTTTGCCATCATCTTGGCGGTGTTATTACTGGGTGAGAATATCAGCCCGCTTTCTTGGTTGGGAATTTTGGCGGTAGTCAGCACTACCTTGATTTCCAGTGTCTATCCGCGCTTAGTGCGTCGCGCCGATTAGCCTTAAAAACGTTAAAAAAACACCGCACTTTATGTTGCAGCGCATAAAGTGCGGTGGTTTTTATCGGTGTTTTTACTGCACGATCATCAAGCCCATGCAGCCTTTATCCGCCAGCATTAAATCCGACGCGCCGAAAGTAAAGGGATAATTGTTGGAGGAGGTGTTTTCAAATTTCACCAAAAGCGTGACCGTGCCGTTAATCCAAACCGTGTCTTTCCACGCGATCTCGGCAGCTTCCAACGGCGTATCGTTGACAGATTCGACGATAAATTTCGCCCCGCGGACGGAAAATCCCACAGCGGAGGAGGCGGTCAGCGTCCAACGTTCCACGCTGTCTAATTTTGCAGAAATATCCAAACGGCGCGGGTCGAATCGATTTTTGTTGATGGTGGCGTTGTTCGTATCAATATGGAAACTGCGTTCCTGTTGTACTTGGGCGGATAACACACTTGGTGCATCCGTTTCAAATTGCCAGGTTTTTTCTTTCTGCTCAAAGGCGCCGGCTAGGCCGTCCGGGCGTAACTCTAAAATGGTGTTGTCAATCAACTCACCGTCCGAGCTGAAGAAATTGCCGATTTTATCGAAAAAGCCGCGTTTATGACCGGCAATTAAACTCACCGTTTCGCCGTTGTTTAAATCCACCAGAATTTCCACCCGTTCGCTTGGCGCGAGATGAACGACATTGACTTTTTTGCCTTGTGGTAAGAAGCCGAGATCTTGCGCAATCAGCGTAAATTCCCGTTCGTCGTCAAAGCGAATTTCATAGGCGCGGGAAAGGGACGCGTTCAACAAGCGTAGTCGCACCAAACCGCGCGGCGCGGTTAAATAAGGCTCTTCCTGCCCGTTGACAAATAAACGGTCGCCGATCAGCGAGTTTTGATTTTGTTGGAACAATTGCGCCCCTTCGCCGTTGAGCTGCATATCCTGCAGAATCAGCGGAATATCATCCACGCCGTATTTCTGTGGCAATCCCAATTTTGCACTGTCTTTGTCTTCAATAATCCACAGCCCCACAAGCCCGCGATATGTTTGGTAGGCGGCGCTGGCAAGGGTACAGGCGTGATACCAACAAGTGGCGGGTGCTTGTGTAATCGGCACAATGGGCGCCCAGGTTTCGCCTTGTTGCAGATTTTTAGCGATGCCGCCCATGAGTTCGCCGGAAGCTTGCAAGCCCTGAATGTTCATCGCGACAAATTGCGGTAAATTGTTTTTCCAGTTCAATTTTGCAAAATCGCCTTTTTTAATTTTGATGGTCGGTCCGAGGTAGGAACCGTTAAATCCCCAAACTTCCGTGCGTTTACCCGCCAATAGAGGCGTTTGGGTATTTTGCATATTGAGGAAAATCGGCTTGCCGCGACGGGTTTCAAATAACGGCGGCACGTACAGCGGCGGGTTGGTTGCCGCCAGTAAAGGCGCCGGCACGGTAAAAAGTGCGGTGGAAAATAAAGTTGTTTTTAATAATTGGCGACGGGAACAGGATTTCATTTGCGTATTAGCCTGCTGATGAATGAGTTGGCGCGGATTGGGCAATTTCCTGATCGAGTTCGGTAATGCGCTTTTGCATCACATCGTGGCAATATTCCGCGAGCTCGCGTACATTTTCGCGCGTGTAGCCGGAAACATCGATAGGTTCCAACATTTCACAAATCACCTTGCCGTTATCCCAACGGTTCAAATCAATTTTATTATGGGTGGTGGAGCAGACCACCGGCACGACAGGCACGCCGGCGGCAATGGCAGCATGGAATGCGCCGGTTTTGAAAGGCAGTAAGCCGCGCCCGCGACTGCGTGTGCCTTCCGGGAACATCCAAATAGATAAGTTATCGTTGTTAATGCGGCGTGCCAATTCGGTCATGGTGTTATGGGCTTTGGAACGATTGTCGCGATCCAAGAAAATATTGCCTGTCGCCCAATATAAAATGCCGAAAAACGGCACCCAAATCAGGCTTTTTTTGCCGACGCTCACGGTGCGCGGCATCACCATGTAAGAAATTGTCACCATGTCATAGTTGTTTTGGTGGTTGCCGATGTAAATGCAACGTCCGATTTTATCCGCATTCGGCGGGTAGCGGTGTTCTACTTTTAAACCGAATAATGGATGTAACCGACCGAACCAACGGGCGAAAATGCCCACATTACTCGGATTGCGAAAACGGATGAAAGAATAAAGCGTGCCGAAGACACAAATAAGAATACAACAAATCACAATAATGAAAATTCTGGCGATTTTTAACATGATAAAGCCCCTTAAAAATTTGCCTAAGTATAGCGAAATTAACCCATTAAGTGTATTAATAACTGCCAAATGTGCTAATCTAAGCGAAATTTTTTTAATTGAATTCTTATGCAAAAAACCTATTTCATTGCGGATTTACATCTTAGCGAAAATCGACCGCACTTATTGGCGCTTTTTCGCCAGTTTATGCAGGAACTGGCGCCTCAGGCGGAAAAGCTCTATATTTTAGGCGATTTATTTGATTTTTGGATTGGCGATGATGAACAATCCCCGTTAATCGCCGATGTTCAGCAATTAATAAAAAACCTGACGGCACAAGGCGTGCAATGCTATTTTCAACATGGTAATCGGGATTTTTTAATCGGCAAAAAATTTGCCGCCGCCTGCGGATTAACGCTATTGCCGACCTATCAGGTGATTGATTTATACGGCGTGTCTACGCTTTTATGCCATGGCGACACCCTTTGCGTGGATGATGTGAAATACCAACAATACCGCAAAAAAGTACATCAAAAATGGCGTCAATGGCTGTTCCTGCATTTGCCGTTAAAAGTGCGGTTAAAAATCGCAGAGAAAATTCGGGCGAAAAGCCGTCGGGATAAACAAACGAAACCGACGGAAATTATGGACGTAAATGCGGATTTTGTGCAGCAAACCTTCGCGAAATTTCAGGTGGCACAAATCATTCACGGGCACACGCACCGTCAAAAACACCATGAAATTTCACCGCACTTTGCGCCTATTTTGCACCGCATCGTACTCGGTGATTGGGGGGAAGCCTCTTCGATTTTGGAAGTGACGCCTTATTCCATTCGATTTATTAATGATACGCTTAGGAGGGAACATGGCTGATCCGCATATTAAATCGCCCATGGACGTTTGGGATTACGCGACGGTTGTTATCTATCGCTCGGGATTTTGCCTTGCTGCCCCGATGTTGTTGATACTACCTTGGTATCCTGAAACGGCGCACATCGGCCTATTAATCGTAGCCACCTTGTGTGCCGCCTGCGTGCACTTGTATATGAAAAATTTTCGCTATATTTTTCAGTTTGCCATGTGGTTGGGGTTGTTGTGCCAAATTCTGGGTTTTCCTCAGCTTGCGTTGGGCGCGTCGTTTTTGGTGCTGGGCGGGTTAAGTTATAAAGAATATTTTTGTTTCCGTGTGTTTGCGCTCAATCTGCAACCTCTGTTTTTTGCGATGTTGTGGTTCGCGTTGTTGTTTCATCTCACATGGCTAAGCACTTTACTGTCTATTGTTACAGGCATTTTAATTCTATTATTAAGTATTCAAAAATGGCGTATGCCGTTACATTTTGATATCGGCGATAAAAGCAAATATCAAATTTAATTTTTTCTCTTACAAATAAAAATTAAGGTAACCAATAAACGGAGTTGTAACTCATATGAATAAGATACAAAAAAGATATTTTATTGGATTGACTCACTTTTTGGGCAATGTTCTCGGCCCGAAATATGAAGTGGTGTTCCATTCCTTTGATAAAAATAAAGCTTCCATGGAAGCCATCGTGAATAGCCATGTGAGCGGCAGAAACCTTTCTTCGCCGCTCAGTTCCTTCGCCTCGAATATGTTGCAGGAAAAAGTCTATTTAGATAAAGATTTTATCTTTAATTACAAAGCCGTTGCGGATTCCGACAAGATGATTCGCGGCTCCACGTTTTTTATTAAAAACGGCAAGCGATTAGAAGGGATTTTGTGTATTAACCATGATACCTCCGAGTTGATGGATGCCATGTCGAAATTAATTTCATTGGAAAATCTGGGAAATTTTATCAATGTGTTAGGTTTTGATCCTTCATTGGATAAAAACGAAACGGAGGAAATTACCAGCAAAGAAAAATTGGAACATTCCCTTGAGGATATCCTCTCGGAATACCTCGATCCTAATTTATTAAATTCCGGTAAAAGCCTGAGTATAAGACAAAGGGAAAATTCAGTGAGAATATTATTTGAGAAAGGGGTATTTAATCTGAAAGGGGCCATTCCGATTGTGGCAAAATATTTAAGAATCTCCGTGCCAAGCGTTTATCGCTATTTAAAATTAGTCCAAGAAAAAGAATAAAAAAATTGACATTCTAAGTGCGGTTAGAATGTCAATTGTTTTTATGAGGCAGTATTTTATCAGCCGACGACAACCGGCAAGTAGCCGAGTTTGATCAGGAACGGAATGCTCACGATGATGATACCTAAAATCGAGACGAACAATAATAATCCTGGGCCGCCGGGTACGCGATAGGGTAAATTCGGGTGTCGTTGACGGGCTTTCCACACCAATGCGGCCGGCAAGACTACCGCATAGAATGCAAACATTTGTCCGGCATAGCCTAACGCTAAGATGAAACCTTCAGGGTAGAAGAATGCGAACAATAACGGCGGGAAGAATGTGAGCACGCCGAGACAAGGTCTGTTGGCATCAATATTGAAGGCGCGTTTGAGCAGGTCTTCAATACATTCAAACAAGCCTAATGCAACGCCGAGGAATGACGTAATCAAGGCGAGGGCGGAGAACAGTTTCACTACGCCTGCAATCATGTTGCTGCCGGTAATGACTTTTACCGCTTCCACTAAGCCATTTAAGGTCGGATCCTGATTTAAAATTTCTAAAAAGCGGGTTTGAGTTAATACACCGTGAGTGGAAAATTGCCACAAAATATACCCGATGAGCGTAATTGCCGAACCGGCAATAATGGAAATTCGCAACGCTTTAACATTACCTTCTAAGTATTTGTTTAAACTTGGAATAGAACCGTGAAAGCCAAACGCAGTAAAAAAGACCGGGCTGGCGGAAATCAGTAAAGCGTTATCTATGGGCATTGCCATGAGATTATCTACATGAATTTCCGGAATCATTAACCCAAGGGCAACGAATAAGGCGGCGATCATGGTGAAAAATAAAATACGATTTAAGCCGTCAACAATTTTGGTTCCGATAACGATAAACATGCCGAAAAAGACGGTGAAGAGTAGGATGGATCCTTTCATTTTGAGATCCGGAGTCGCAAAGTCCGGCAACGTTGAAGCCAGTATGGAGCCACCACCGGTGACATAAGCGGAGAGCAACGCATACAGGAAAACCATGAGTACGGTGGTTGCCACAACCCGTCCCGCTCTGCCGAAATATTGTGCCGCCAAGGTGCCTATACCCGCGTCGTATTCCGCCGTTTGATACACTTCTACGAAAAGCAGTGCGCTATAAGTCAGCAATACCCATAAAACGCAAAGTAAAACCACCGTAAATGTGAAGCCGATACCCGCCGATGTCAGTGGCATGGCAAGCATCCCCGCGCCGATCATCGTCCCCGATGTAATCAGCGTACTGCCTAATGTTTTGTTCATGAGTTTTCTCCTTTCTTATGTTCGTAGAAAGGCTAGTCACTTCCTTATCTGACAATACATCAAACTACAATGTCACTAGAATGTTTTCGCATTTTTTCCATTAAAATTCCGATTGGATATAAGAAACCCTTACTTCGTTTCCGAAGTAAGGGTTGATATGACTATTTTTGTTCAAAACGTGCAGTGAAGAAACGGAGTTGTTTCGGTTCATACACGAAACGAAGACCTTTGATGTCTTGTTTATGTTTGAATAGATGGATGATACCGTCAGCCACTAAATCCATGTGCGCGTAGGTATAGACACGACGTGGGATGGTGATCCGTACGGTTTCCAGTTTCGGATGGTGGTTTTCACCGGTTTTTATATCACGACCGGCGGATACGATACCGCGTTCCATGGTACGTACACCACATTCAATGTAGATAGCCGCTGCCAAGGCTTGTGCCGGGAAGTCCTCTTCTTGTTTCAAATGCGGGCAGAAACGACGGGCATCCAAGAACACGGCATGACCACCAATCGGTTCAACAATCGGTACACCGGCGGCTTTTAATTTTTCGCCGAGGTAACGTACTTGTTTTACGCGGTGCTCGATGTATTCTTCTTGGGTGGCTTCTTTCAAACCGATTGCCATGGCTTCCATATCACGACCTGCCATACCGCCGTAAGACGGCATACCTTCAAATACCACTACCAACTCTTTGGCTTTCATGAACAACTCTTCATCATTCATACATAAGAAACCGCCGATATTGGTTAAGCAGTCTTTTTTACCACTCATAGTACAGCCGTCGGCATAGCTGAACATTTCTTGAATGATGGACTTAATGGAACGATCTTTGTAGCCTTCTTCCTGTTCTTTAATGAAGTACGCATTTTCAACGCAACGGGTGGCATCGTAGAACACTTTAATGCCATGTTTCGCGGTTAATTCGCGCACTGCTTTCATGTTAGCAATGGATACAGGTTGACCGCCTGCAAGGTTAACAGTGACCGCCAAGCATACATAAGCAATATTTTCAGCGCCTTTTTCATTGATGAGATTTTCTAATTTTTTGAGGTCGATATTGCCTTTAAACGGCACATCTAAGGTCGCGTCATGGGCTTCGTCACGAATAATATCGTAGAAGATACCGCCGTTGGCTTCTTGGTGATAACGGGTGGTGGTGAAGTACATATTGCCCGGTACGTATTGTCCCGGTTTAATGGCGATACGGGAAAGGATATTTTCCGCACCACGACCTTGGTGGGTTGGCACAACGTGTTTAAAGCCGAATAGTTCTTGCACGGTTTCTTGCAGATGATAGAAGTTTCTACTACCGGCATAAGCCTCGTCGCCCAACATGATACCGGCCCATTGACGGTCACTCATTGCGTTGGTACCGCTGTCGGTTAAAAGGTCGATATACACGTCTTTTGAATCAAGTAGGAAAGTATTATATCCCGCTTCTTTCATTGCTTTTTCGCGTTCTGCTTTCGGTAAAATGGAAACCGGTTCAACACTTTTGATACGGAACGGCTCTGCTGGATAGTATGTCATAATTTGTCTCCTATTTATGATGAGTTTAAAGTCCATGTTTGGTAACTCGTTTCTCAAACCACTATCATCGAGTTGTGCTTATACTAATAAAAATTTTTCATCGTTACTGTGAGCAAGGTTACAAATAATAAAAAATTATTAAATTTTAGATTTTTTCAAATGAATAATAATTTTTTATAGATTCGTGATTAATTTATGGGCGATTTTTTGTATTTGAGAGGCGTTATCAGCAGAAAATATTGATTTATATTTAAAAGAAGAGGCGACAAAAATGTGCAGATAAAAGAATAGCCCCGTTTTGGGGCTATTGTTATGAAATGAGAATGGTAAATTTTACTTCACACGAGAAACATATTCGCCGGAGCGGGTATCTACACGAATCACTTCGCCGATTTGAACGAATAACGGCACTTTCACCACAGCGCCGGTGCTTAAGGTTGCCGGTTTACCGCCGGTACCTGCGGTGTCACCTTTCAGACCCGGGTCAGTGTCAACGATTTCTAATTCTACGAAGTTCGGTGGGGTCACGGTAATTGGCGCGCCGTTCCATAAGGTCACGATACAATCTGCTTGGTCTAACAACCACTTTTCGGCATCGCCCACGGCTTTCGCGTCAGCGGAATATTGTTCGAATGTTTCCGGGTGCATGAAATACCAGAAGGCATCGTCTCTGTAAGAATAGGTTAAGTTTAAGTCCATTACATCAGCGGCTTCAACGGAAGTCCCGGATTTGAAGTTTACATCCAAGACTTTGCCGGAAATTAATTTACGAATACGGGTGCGGGTGAACGCTTGACCTTTGCCGGGTTTAACGAATTCATTTTCAACGATGACGCAAGGCTCGCCGTCTTGCATAAATTTTAGACCTGGTTTGAAATCACTGGTAGTATATGTAGCCATATTATCCTCAAGAAAAAGATTGTTTTTTAAAAGTGGCTATTCTACATCAAAACATCTCGATTAGAGAAGAACAAAGTTGGTTGGAACACCTTGCAAAAGGCATTTCCGACCCAAAAATCTTATTACAACATCTGGAACTCCCTCTCGAACCGTTCAAACAAGACGTTGAAGCCCGTAAATTATTCGCCATGCGTGTGCCTTTGCCTTTTGTGGCAAAAATGGAAAAAGGTAATCCGCGCGATCCCTTATTTTTACAAGTCATGTCAGATGTGGATGAATTCTTACAGGCAGAAGGATTCAGCAAAGATCCGCTGGAGGAACAAGGCGATAAAAACGTTGTCCCCAACATTCTGCATAAATACCGGAATCGTTTATTATTTTTGGTTAAAGGCGGTTGTGCGGTGAATTGCCGCTATTGTTTTCGTCGTCATTTTCCTTACGAAGAAAATAAGGGCAATAAACAAAATTGGCAAAACGCTTTACGCTATATTGCCGATCACCCTGAAATTGAGGAAGTCATTCTTTCCGGCGGTGATCCGCTGATGGCAAAAGACCACGAGCTCGAGTGGCTGATAAAACACCTGGAAAATCTACCGCACTTAAAGCGTCTGCGTATCCATTCACGCCTGCCGGTAGTGATCCCACAGCGCATAACCGATGATCTTTGCCGTATTCTGATGCAAACCCGGTTGCAAAAGATTCTGGTCACGCACGTGAATCATGCCAATGAAATTGATGAAGATTTTTCCAATGCCATGGATAAATTAAGAAATTGCGGTGTCGTATTATTAAACCAATCGGTTTTACTGAAAAACGTGAATGACGATGCCCATATTCTGAAAGCGTTAAGTGACCGTTTATTTTCGGTGGGGATTCTGCCTTATTATTTGTTTCTGCTCGATAAGGTGGAGGGCGCGGCGCATTTTTATTTGGACGATGCGCAAGCCTTAAGAATCTACAAACAATTACAAACTATGACCTCCGGTTATTTGGTGCCGAAGCTTGCCCGTGAAATTGGTTGTGAGCCAAATAAAACCTTGTATGTGCCCTGATATTCCGATACCAAAAAAGTGAAAGATGTTTTAGAATAGGCGCGATTTTTTACTTATCAATTTATGTCGTGGCTTATTCGCTTCCTGTGTGAATCCGTAGTGTGAAAAACGCAGGAAAAAACCACCGCACTTTTACGGCATATCAGCATTATTTAATCAGAGGTATATTGTGGATTCTGAAAAAAGAACCCCGGAAAACGAAAATAATCCGGCACAAAATGAATTGGATTTAGGCTTTAGTCAAATGGAACCGATCACCCCGAAAAAAGTGATTAAACCGGAACCGTCTTTCTTTGCAAAAGCTAAAGGGATCTTCGCTAAGAAAGAACAAAAAAATACGGAAAATCAATTTGCTACCCGCAAAGAGCCCGTATTCGGTAGCGCCGGTGCGACTGGAGAAACAAGCATGACAAGCGAAAACCCAAGCGAGAAATTTTCCACAGAAGACCGCAATGAAAACAATAATGAACCGCAGATTTCCGTCGAAACTGTGGCAGAGATCACCTCAGAATCCTCAGCCGAACCTGTTGTAACGGAAATTGAAGAAACCGTTGAACAGGTGCACCCGGAAGCATCGGCATTTCAAGAAAAGCCAAAAGCCGGCTTCAAAAACCCTGAAAATTGGGCGATTTTAAGTATCCTTCCGCAAAAACACCGCCGTATTTTTGTGGCATTATTCGGCGTGGTGTTATTGCTGATTTTCATTTTATGGATGAGACCGAGTTCCGATACCGTGCAATCTTACGAACAACAAAGCAATAACGGTGTACCGATTCAGTTTCAACAATTAGATCAATCACAAACCGTTGAACCGACGGTGTTGGATAATCCTGCGCCGCAAACCGATAACACGGCGGCACAACAACCGGCAACGGCGACAACGACGGAAAATGCCAGCGTTACTACAACAGAGCCACAACCGACGGAACAAGGTGCAACAACCTCCGTTGCCGAGCAAGCGGCGACTACGGCAGTTGAAAATAAACCGGTAGAAGTCAAACCGATGCCGACAGAAACCGTTAAATCCACCGAGCCGCCGAAAACACAAGAGGCGGTGAAACCTCGTCAGCCGCATGAGACTGCGAAAAAGCCAGAAGTAGCTAAAACCGAAAAAGCCAAACCGACGGAAAAAACCACGACTAAACATCAACCGGCGAAACAATCCGCTAAAACCGAAAAAGAGGTAAGGGATATTCTGGAAGGTAAGACAACGACGACCTCCACAACAAAAGCCGCGGCAGGGAGTAAGACGCTAACCATTCCGCAAGGTGTCACCTTAATGCAAGTGTTCCGCGACAATCATTTGCCGGTCGGCGATGTAAACGCCATGACCAAAGCCAACGGCGTAGGCAATGCATTAAGCAGCTTCAAGCCGGGCGACAAAGTACAGGTTTCTTTAAATGCACAAGGTCGCGTTAGCGAATTACGTTTAGCTAACGGCGCCCGCTTTACCCGCCAATCCGACGGCAGTTATCAATTTAAGAAGTAATCCGTAAAATTCAATAAGCGTAGTATTGGCTACGCTTATTCCATTTAAAAGAGACTATATTATGTTAAGAGCGAGCTTCGTTTTAATGGCATTCATCGGCTTAGCGGCTTGTACGGCAAAACCGACGCCGCCCAAAGCGCCGGAAAAACCGCGCACACAGGTTCTGCAGAAATCTACCCAAAAGGGTTCGGCACAGGATTATCGTTGTAAGGATGATAAAACGGTTCGGGTTGTTCGTCACACGACGAAAAATAAGAAGAAATTAAATTCTATCAGTGTGACCTTTAATAATGTGACACATAGATTAACTCCAACCATCGCCGAAAACGGACGCAATTATTCCAATATTCATTGGCTATGGCTGGAGCGCAAAGAGTTCTCTATTCTAAAAAGTAGCGCAGGTGGAATTCTCGCCGAGCAATGCGTTGCGCAGTGATAATTTTCCACCTTTAAAAACACCGAAAAAAATGACCGCACTTTTGTCACCAAAAAGTGCGGTCTGCTTTTAAAACATTTTTAGACTCAAGCGGTTATAACCGCGCTTTCTCGCCACCGAAATCGTGCAACAGATTTTCTGTCAGCTTGCTTAAAATGCCCGTCATGAGCACAAAATCGGCGTCAAAGCGTTGGGCGAAATCTTCTTTTAAAATATCATCGTTTTGTTCACGAATTTGGTCGGCGAATTTCAGTCGTTTCAGGCTGCAATCTTCGTTTAAGACGAATGACAGGCGTTCTTCCCATTCCAATGCCAGTTTGGTAACGAATTTAGAATGCACCAAAGAAAGAATTTCCTCACTGTCCAATGCTTGCTGTTTACAACGAATCACGCCGTCCGTTTGAATATCGCGCAATTCCACTTCTTCCAGCGGCACAAGCCATTCCGGTGTGCTTTCCTGTGCGATCCAATTTTGCATCACCAGTGCAGGTTCGTTGGCGAACGTCAGAGGCACAACAGGCAATGAGCCTAAGGATTTACGCAACAATGCCAGCACCTCTTCTGCCCGTTTAGCAGAGGCGGCATCCACATAAACCAAATTTTTTTCCGCATCGATCCAAATCGCCGTTTGTTGGTATTTACTGAATGCGCGTGGTAATAAGGTGGCGATCACATCGTCTTTTAAGGTTTGTTTTTCCACTTTTTTCAGCTTGCGATTTTCCGCTTGTTCCAATTTTTCCACGCGGGCGTCCAATTCACGCTTCACCACATGAGAAGGCAAGATTTTCTCTTCTTTTTGCGCAAGCAATAAAATCTGTTTGCCCACGGCGAAATATAACAATTCGCTGCCCTTTAGCGGTTGAGACCAACCGAATTTGCTTTGTTCCGATTGATGGCAAGGATGATATTGATTATGTTCGAGGGCATTGGAGAGGGTTTGTTCCGACCAATCAAGGGATTTGGTCAGGCGGTAAATCATGGCGTTTTTGAACCAAAACATAGTAGATCCTTATTCTTATTCAGGTAAAATGTGCGCTATTGTAACTTACTTGAAGGTGAAATATGCAACATAAATTGATTACTTTTATCGGTGGCGGCAACATGGCGCAAGCCATTGTGTTCGGATTGTTAAAGCAAGCCTATCCCGCCGATAAAATTATCGTGTGCGATCCTAATGAAGAGAAACGGGAGTTATTTGCACAAAAAGGCGTGCGTACGAGCCAGGATAATGTTGCAGCGGCAAAACAGGCGGATGTGGTGTTATTGGCGGTGAAGCCGCAAATGTTGGCGGAGGTTTGTGCGCCTTTAAGTGCGGTGGATTTTCAGGCTAAATTGCTGATTTCCATCGCCGCCGGCATTTCAGTTGACAGATTGACCGCACTTTTGCCGAGCGCGCAATCCATCGTGCGCGTCATGCCGAATACGCCGGCATTAGTGGGCGAGGGCATGGCAGGTTTATTCGCCGCTAAAAACACCTCGAAAAATGACCGCACTTTTGCGCAGGATTTGTTATCCGCTGTGGGCAAAACCCTTTGGGTGGAGCGGGAAGAACAAATGCACGCGGTGACTGCCGCTTCCGGCAGTAGCCCGGCGTATTTTTTTCAAATCCTGGAAGCCATGCAGCAGGGTCTGATTCAAATGGGCTTGGGCGAAATGCAGGCGCGTGAGTTGGTGCAGCAGGCAATGTTGGGGGCGGCAAAAATGGTGGTGGAAAATCCGCAGCTGGATTTGGCAACTTTGCGCCAAAATGTCACCTCCAAAGGTGGCACAACGGCAGCGGCGTTGGAGGTGTTTAATCAACGTCAATTTAATGACATCGTGCAACAGGCAATGCTGGCTTGCGTGGTGCGTTCTAAAGAAATGGAAGCCTTATTCTGATGCAAGTTCGTCCTTTCACCTGGCTCGCGCTGAGCTTTTTCGGGTACTATTGCGCTTACGGCGTATTCGTGCCATTTTTCCCCGTGTGGATGAAATCTCAGCAATATGGCGAGGAATTGATCGGCATGGTGCTGGCAAGTGCTTATGTGTTTCGTTTCGTCGGCGGCTTGTTTTTTTCCGGTTTGATTAAACGGGCGTCACAGTTAATCAATTCATTGCGCGTATTGGCGCTTGCCAGTGCGTTGATTATGGCGGGGCTAAGCGTTGTCGCCGAGAGTTTTTGGTGGCTTTTTGCCGCGATCGGTTTGTTCGCCATGGTGAATGCCGCCGGGATGCCGATCACGGATTCGTTGGCGACCACTTGGCAACGTCAAATTCAACTGGATTACGGCAAGGCACGGTTAATCGGCTCCGTGGCGTTTGTGGTGGGCGTGACCTTGTTCGGCAATGTGATCGGCTTTTTCGGCGAGCAAAATATTGTCTGGATTTTGACCGCACTTTTACTGGCTTATACCTTTATGCAGTGCGTGAATCCGACGATTCCGCCGCAGGACGAGCAGTCGGAACATAGCGCTGTCGAAGTTCGTTATTGGGATTTGTTAAAAAATCAAACCACCTTGCGCGTTTTATTGGCTTCCTCTTTAATTCAAGGCTCGCACGCTGCCTACTATGTTTATAGTGTGTTGTATTGGACGAATCTCGGTATTCCCGTGGCACAAACCAGCTTGCTGTGGGGCTTGGCGGTGGTGGCGGAAATTTTGTTATTTTTCTTCTCCCGTCGTTTACTGCAAAATTGGAAAGTCAGTTCTCTGTTCTATTTGGCGACCTTCGCTTGCATTGTGCGCTGGCTTGGGCTTGCCGCCGCGAGCGAGGTTTGGCTCATCGCCCTTTTACAATTACTTCACAGTTTAACTTATGCGGTGGCGCATTACGGCATGGTGCGCTATATCACGACGCAACCGCAGCCCCACATTTCTAAATTACAAGCGCTTTATAACGGCGTGTCCAACAGCGCTATGGTGGCGATTTTGACCGCACTTTCCGGCGTGATTTACCCGTATTCGGCACCGATAACTTTTATGCTGATGGCAATTGTCGCCGCCCTTGCTTTTGTGGTCACTCCGCGCAAAGTGGACGCCTTTTTGGTTAATCGGGGATAAACATGAATAACCTTGCGTTGCTGGATTTATTCCTGAATGAGCTTTGGATTGGTAAAGGGTTGTCGCCGAATACCGTGCAATCTTATCGGCTGGATCTGACCGCACTGTGCGATTGGCTGGGCGAGCGCAATTTGTCCTTGCTCGGCTTGGATGCGGTGGATTTGCAAACGTTTTTGGGCGAGCGGGTTGAACAGGGCTACAAAGCCACCAGCACGGCACGATTGCTCAGTGCTATCCGCAAGCTTTTTCAATATTTGTATCAGGAAAAATATCGCACGGACGATCCAAGTGCGGTGCTGAGTTCGCCCAAATTGCCAAGCCGTCTGCCGAAATATTTAACCGAACAACAAGTGACGGATTTGTTGAACGTGCAAAGCCTGGAACAGCCCATTGAGCTACGTGATAAGGCGATGTTGGAGCTGTTATATGCCACGGGGCTACGGGTCACGGAATTGGTTTCGTTGCACACCGACAGCCTTAGCCTGAATCAAGGCGTGGTGCGGGTCATCGGCAAAGGCAACAAAGAGCGCATTGTGCCCATGGGGGAGGAAGCGACCCATTGGGTGAAGCAGTTTATGTTATACGCCCGCCCGATGCTGTTGGACGGGCAAAGTTCCGACGTGTTGTTCCCGAGCCGACGCGGTACGCAAATGACGCGTCAGACGTTCTGGTATCGGATTAAGCATTATGCCGTATTAGCGGAAATTGATAGCGACATGCTATCGCCGCACGTTTTACGCCACGCATTTGCCACCCATTTGGTGAATCACGGCGCAGATTTGCGCGTGGTGCAAATGTTGCTAGGGCACAGCGATTTATCCACCACGCAGATTTATACTCATGTGGCGAAAGAACGCTTAAAACGTCTGCACGAACGCTATCATCCGCGTGGCTAATTTTGTGCGAATAAATCGAATATTTTTTAATCAATTATGCGCTTTTATTGCGCATTTCCTCGACGCAAAGCCTTTGTCCCGTTATAATTCATCGTCTTATTTTCTATTAATAACGTGTTCGGTGTGAGCATTCGCCGAGTGCATCAATTTGAGGTAACATCATAATGTCATTAAATATTGAAACGACTCAAGGTTTAGAGCGTCGTGTAACCATCACCGTTCCGGCTGAAACCGTTAGTCAGGCTGTACGCGAAGAATTAAAACGCGTTGCCAAAAACGCACGTGTTGACGGTTTCCGTAAAGGTAAAGTCCCTCCGCAAATCATTGAAAAACGTTTCGGCGCTTCCGTTCGTCAAGACATTTTAGGCGATTTATTACAAAAACATTTCTTCCAAGCGGTTATTGAAAACAAAGTTAACTTGGCAGGTCGCCCAAGCTTCACTGTTGAACAATTTGAAGACGGTAAAGAATTAAAATTCAGCGCAACCTTTGAAGTGTATCCTGAAGTTGAATTAAAAGGTTTAGAAAATATCAAAGTGGAAAAACCGGTTGTTGAAATCTCCGAAGCTGATGTTGACAAAATGGTTGAAGTGTTACGCAAACAACAAGCCACTTGGTCCGAAACCCAAGATGCCGCAAAAGCGGAAGATCGTGTCACCATCGATTTCGTGGGTTCTGTTGACGGCGAAGAATTCGAAGGCGGAAAATCCGAAGATTTCGTTTTATTCATGGGACAAGGTCGCATGATTCCGGGCTTTGAAGAAGGCATCGTAGGTCACAAAGCCGGTGATAAATTTACTATCGACGTGACTTTCCCGGAAGAATACCACGCTGAAAAATTAAAAGGCAAAGCGGCGAAATTCGACATTACCTTGAAGAAAGTTGAAGTGATGGTATTGCCTGAGTTGACTGATGAATTCGTTGCGAAATTCGGTCCGAACACCAAGTCTGTTGCTGATTTACGCAGCGAAATTCGTAAAAACATGCAACGCGAATTGAAAAATGCGTTAACGACTCGCGTGAAAAACCAAGTAATCGATGGTTTAGTTGAACAAAACCAAATTGACGTACCAAGCGCAGCAGTTGATCAAGAAATTGACGTATTGCGTCAACAAGCGGCACAACGCTTCGGCGGTAACGCACAACAAGTGGCGCAATTGCCGCGAGAATTGTTTGAAGAACAAGCGAAACGCCGCGTATTGGTCGGTTTATTGTTAGCGCAAGTGATTGCTTCCAACGAATTAAAATCCGATGAAAAACGTGCGAAAGCCATGATCGAAGACATTGCATCTGCTTACGAACAACCTGCTGAAGTGGTTGAATACTACAGCAAAAACAACGAATTAATGAACAATATTCGTAACGTTGTATTGGAAGAACAAGCAGTTGACGCAGTGCTGGCTAAAGCGCAAGTTACCGAAAAAGCGGCAACTTTTGATGAGATCATGAATCCGCAAGCTTAATATTTTCCGTTATTCTCCGCAAAAAGTGCGGTCGAAAATTTAAGTGTTTTTTAGTGAATACCTCGACGAATATCGAGGTATTTTTTTGTCTTGTGAGTCTAATTGCTAGGTTTCAACCGGCAATAAAAAAGGGTATCTGAAGATACCCCCTTTTTCATATTTAAAATTTATTTACTTGGTGATTGCATAAAACGGAAGAAATCGCTGTCCGGTTTTAAAATCAACAAATTGTCTGAATTGGCGAAGCTGCCTTCATAGGCTTTCAAGCTACGAATGAAACTGTAAAACTCAGGTTCTTTACCGAAGGCATCGGCAAAGATTTTGGCTGCTGTAGCGTCGCCGTTACCGCGCAATTCCTGTGCGGTTTTTTCTGCGTTGGCGATAATCAATGTCACTTTACGATCTACATCCGCCTGAATAAACGCCGCTTTTTCTTTACCTTGCGAACGGTGTTCACGGGCGACCGCATCACGTTCCGCACGCATACGTTGGTAGATGGAGGAGGATACTTCATCCGGCAAATTAATTTGTTTAATACGCACGTCTAACACTTCAATGCCCAGCTCAGCGGTACTGTCTTGTCCGCTATTGAGGGCTTTTTTTGCACCCGCCATCAGCTCGCCACGTGTACCGGATACGATGTCTTTAATAGTGCGGGAACCTATTTCCGAACGCAAACGGTCGTTGACTTTACGGCGTAGTAAGTTGGCGGCTTGTGCGTAATCACCGCCACCGGTTGTGGTGAAGAAACGACCGAAATCGTTGATCCGCCATTTCACATAGGAATCCACCAAAAGGTCTTTTTTCTCCACAGTGACGAAGCGATCCGCTTGTCCGTCTAGGGTTTGAATACGCGCATCAAGCACTTTTAAGTTATCGATAAATGGAATCTTAAAATGTAATCCCGGGGTATAAATGGTGACTTTGTTGTCGGCGTCACGCTGTACTTTACCGAAACGTAACATAATGCCACGTGTTCCTTCGGTGACCACCACAATACTGGAATAGACGACAGCGACAATAACTAAAATGGCAGGTAATAACAGTTTACGCATTAGTTAAATCTCCCTTGGCGGCTATTTTCGTTTCTGGTTTCCATCGGACGGTTTGGCGTGTTTGCCCGATTTTCAGTGCGGGAAACAGGCGCAGAATTGACCGCACTTTGTTGGGTTTCCTCACTATTATTGATTTCAGCGGAATTCATTTGTTTTCCTTTGAGCAATTGCTCCAGCGGCAACACGGTTAAGTTATTGCCGTTTGCGGCATCCAACATGACTTTCGGCGTATTCGCCATCACTTTTTCCATGGATTGAATATACAAACGCTCGCGGAACACATCCGGTGCCGCTTTGAATTCAGGCAACAGCGGCTGGAAACGCTCCACTTCCCCTTTCGCATCCAATACCACACGATCTTTATACGCGGTCGCTTCTTCTAGAATACGCTGGGCGTTACCGCGCGCAATTGGTTCCTTCTCGCGGGCATAGGCTTCCGCTTCGCGAATGTAACGTTGTTCGTCTTCTTGCGCTTTAATGGCGTCGTCGAAAGCGTCTTTCACTTCTTCCGGCGGACGGGCGGACTGGAAGTTTACGTCAATGACTTCCAATCCCATGTCGTACGGCTCGATAATTTGATTTAAGGCTTTCCAGGTGTTTTCACGTACGACGGAACGACCGGTGGTTAAAATATCGTTCATGGTCATGTGACCGATCACATAACGCAACGCACTGTCGGTGGCTTGATTTAAGCTGTCGTTGGCGTTAACTGCGCTGAACAGGTATTTTTCAGGATTTTGTACGCGATATTGCACGGTCATTTCCACTTTCACCATGTTTTCATCCTGAGTGAGCATGGAACCTTGCGTTTTTAATTCCTGTACGCGTTCCACGTTGACCGGAATGACGCGATCAATAAAAGTCGGCTTCCAGTTTAAACCGGGCTGTTCGATAGAATGGAATTGTCCCAAACGCAACACCACACCGCGCTCCGCTTCCTTGATAGTATAAAAACCGCTGGCGCCCCATAAAATGACGCCTGCCGCAATGGCGATAGGCAATAATTTACCCAAGCCGGAAGGCAGATTTGAATAGTTTGAGTTGCTGTTTTTCGAACCCTTACCACCCATTTTTTTCAATAAATTGTTGAAAATTTCTTCTAAATCCGGCGGCGATTGCTCATTCTTTTTTTGTGAGTTGGACGAACGATCCCAATTGGACTGACCTTCATTTTTATCGGACGAATTGTTTTCTGACGATTGCCCGTTTTGCTTTGGTTTGCCCCAAGGATCCTGATCTGAACCGTTTAACGACATTGCTTTCTCCGTTTGTCAAAAAATTGTTACAAGTCTAAACAAAATCGAGTGTTAAGTCTAATCATTAATGGGGGTAATTAGCGGATTTTAAAGGGCTAACTATTTACATCGTAGAGAATTTTTTGAAAAAGATTTTGCGTGTCGAGCTGTTTGCCGTTCCAAACAAAATAACGTAATGAATTTGGCGGGTTTTGATTAACGAAAAACGCCAGATAAAAAGGCAGTTCGTCCGTAAAAACCAATTGTCCGCGCGGGCAATGGTCGGAGGAAATCTGCAAGGTTTCAGGTTGGTGAGTGACTTCCGATAATTTCACAATGCCGACGCCTTGGGATTTCAGCACGGCTTCACGTAAGCACCAAATACGGTAAAACGCGGATTTTGGATCCGGATGTTGCTGAAACCAACGGATTTCTTCAGCGGGCGCAAAATGCTCCAACAAGGCGAAATAAGGGCGTTCTTTACGTGGCGATTCGATGTCGATTCCTACCGCACTTTTTTCGCCGTTATGGTTAATATGTAAAATTACGGCGACCCAATCGCCGGAATGGCTGATATTAAAATCAATATCGGAAGACGGAAATTGCGGACGACCGCTCGGTGTGCGGGAAATTTGGCCTAAAAGTGCGGTCGGTTTTCCTGCTGTTTTTAATAACTGCCATAATAGAAAATGCGCTAAACGACGACATTGCCAGCGTTGCTGCACGCGCGGGTTATCGCTGTGTAATGTCAGTAAATTTGCCGGCACGAGTTCGGCAGGGATTTCACGAAAAGGAAACGGAGTGTGAATGCTTCCCCAGGCGATTAGCGTTGTCATGATGATAAGAAAAGTGCGGTTAACATCCGTTGAATTTTGTTACCGCACTTTTTCGCTTTATTTCAACAAATAAGCTCTTAACTGCGCAAAATCGTTATCCATTTCGTCCGATAACAACGGCAGTTTGTTGTGTTTATCCAAGGCTTCCGGCAACGGCAGGGTGACATCCAAAATGCGTTCAACGGATTCTTTGAATTTTGCCGGGTGCGCGGTGCACAGGAATAAGCCGGTTTCGCCCGCCAGCAAATCCTGTTTTAGCACTTCATATGCCACGGCGCCGTGCGGTTCGCACAAATAGCCAAGTTGATTCATGGCACGCAAGGTGTCTTCCGTTTGCGCGTCAGAAAGGGCGGCGGAATGCAATTCGTTTAACGCCCAACTGTTACGTTTGAATAATTCTTCCACGCGCGGCCAGTTGTTCGGGCGGGACACGTCCATGGCGTTGGAAAGGGTAGCAACGGTGGCATTCGGCGACCAGTTTCCGCTGTGTAAGTAACGCGGCACGGTGTCGTTAGCGTTGGTGGCGGCGATGAAGCGTTTAATCGGTAAACCGAGGGTTTTGGCGATTAAGCCTGCGGTCAGGTTGCCGAAGTTACCGCTTGGCACGGAAACAACTAAATTATCGCGTTTTTCTTTTGGTAATTGCGCTGCCGCTTCAAAGTAGTAGCACACTTGCGCCAACAAACGGCTGATATTGATGGAGTTGGCAGAATTTAAGCCGATGGCTTGGCGTAATTCCGCATCGTCAAAGGCTTGTTTTACTAAGGCTTGGCAAGCGTCGAAATCGGCGTTGATGGCGACGGTACGAATATTGCCGCCAAGGGTACAGAAGAGTTTTTCTTGTAACGGGCTGATTTTGCCTTTCGGATATAAAATCACCACCTCAATATTTTCTAAACCATAGAACGCGTGGGCAACAGCAGCACCGGTGTCGCCGGAAGTCGCCGTTAAAATGGTGATTTTGCCGTCACCGCGCACGGTGGCAAGCGCTTGTGCCATGAAACGTCCGCCGAAGTCTTTAAAGGCAAGTGTCGGTCCGTGGAACAATTCTAGCGCATAAATATTATCTTCCACTTGCACCACGGGCGCCGGGAATGTGAAGGCGTTGCGTACCATTTGTTCAAGTTGCGCCTGTGGGATTTCATCGCCGATTAAGGCACCGAGAATTTTTTGGCTGCGTTCAACTAACGGCAATGCCAACAGTTCGTCGATGTTGCTTAAGTGCGGTATGTTTTGCGGGAAAAATAAGCCCTGATCTTTGCCCAACCCTTGGCGTACCGCTTGGGCGAAATTTACTTGTTCTTCGGGGTGTTTGATGTTGTATAAATTCATGGTTAATTCCGTGACGTTGACATTAACGGCAGGTTTTCTACCGTTATGGGAAGTTACTTAATTCGGTTATACGGCATGATTTGCGGCGGATTGGTCACCAATGCGAGCATCACATAATCAGTTCTTTTATCTACGGTTAATCCGCAGAAGGCGAATGCCATATTGTGAATGCAACTTACGTCGGCGCGGCTTAATACATGCGGGTATTGCTCGAAGAAGTTTTCGATTTGCGCTTTAGAGGAAGTTTCCAGTTTACATTCACCGTTGGCTTCACACACCGGAGACCAACTTTTCCCGGCATTTTGGGAGCCATCCGCCAGCCATTGTTTTCCTTTAAGTTTTAAACGAAATTGCACATCGGTATTATTTTGATGCGGATCTAATAAGACATAATCACCCGCTACTTGTGGCGGCAAGCCGTCAGCTAAGGCTTCGGCGTTTGCGAACGGGGAAATAAGGCAACTGCAAAAAAGTGCGGTAAGAATTTTTTTCATTTTTTATCCTGTTATCGTTGCCGGTTAGCCCAACTCTCGGGCGCCGGCATTATCGACCTTGCAGATATGTACAAAGCCTTCATTGTTTTGTAAATAATGGTTCTCTAAATAGGTGGCGAGTTTTGTCGCATGAATTAAATCCGGTGCGATGGCAAAAATCGTCGGGCCGGAGCCTGAAATGCCCGTGGCTAACGCACCTAGGTCGCGGGTCGCCTGTTTTACTTCCGCATAATTCGGTAATAAGGCTTCACGATAAGGCTCTGCAATCACATCTTTCATCATCATTGCCGCCAGATTTTCCTGTTGCGTGTGGCAAGCATGCACGAATCCGCCGAGATGGCGGCCGTGCGCAATGACATCCTGGCGGGTATAGCTTTTCGGCAAAATGGCGCGGGCTTCGGCGGTGGACACTTCAATGCCCGGATACGCCAGAACCCAATACCAGTTATCGAAAAACGGCAATTTTTGGCAAATGTTACCGAGGGACTGCACCATAAATTGTACGCCGCCTAAATAACAAGGCGCTACATTATCATAATGGATAGAACCGGAAATCCGACCTTCCAGTTCGCCCATCATTTCCAACAATTCCATTTTGGAAAACGGCTCATTGTGGTATTTGTTCAACGCCACCAGCGCCGCGACGATGGAGCAGGCACTGGAGCCTAAACCGGAACCGATCGGCATATTTTTCTCTAAGGTCAGACGCAACGGTTTCACTTTAACATTACGCAATTTGAGCTGTTCGCTGAATAACACATACGCCTGATAAACGATGTTTTTTTGCGGCTCTTTCGGCAATTTACGCACAAAATAACCCGCACTTTCCAGCTCAAAACCGTTGGCGATAGGTTCGATTTGTACCACATCGCCCAATAACGAGCCGTCAATCGGCGAAATTGCCGCACCCAGCGTGTCGAAACCGACACTGATATTGGCGCTGGATGCCGGCGCATAGATTCGTAACATGGGGGCTCCGTTTAGTGTTTCAAGGTTCTTAAAATATCGGCGAAAATCCCGGCGGCTGTGACTGCATTGCCGGCGCCGTAGCCGCGTAATAATAACGGAATCGGCTGATAATAACGAGTATAAAATGCAAGGGCGTTTTCACCGTTTTTCACTTTGTAGAGCGGATCGTCTTTGCCCACTTCCATAATAGATACTTTACATTTGCCGTTTTCGATTTGTCCCACATAACGTAAGACTTTTTCTTCCGCTTTGGCTTTTTCCACGCGGGCGTTAAATTCACTGTCCAGTTGCGGCAACATTGCCATAAATTCTTCGGTGGATTTCCCTTCAGCAAAGCCTTTCGGTAGTACACCTTCCACTTCGACGTCTTCCAATTCCAGTTCCAAACCGCTTTCGCGCGCTAAAATCAGTAACTTGCGGGCAACGTCCTGACCGGAAAGATCGTCACGCGGATCCGGCTCGGTAAAGCCTTTTTCACGGGCAAGGGCGGTGGCTTGGGACAGCGTTAGCCCTTCTTCTAATTTGCCGAAAATAAAGGACAGAGAGCCGGATAAAATGCCGTCGAAGCGTTCCACTTCATCACCGGCAGCAAGTAGATTTTGCAGATTTTCGATGACCGGCAAACCGGCGCCTACGTTGGTTTCATACAGGAATTTACGCTGGTTTTTATGTGCCAATTCGCGCAGTTTGTGGTAATAGTCCAAGGCGCGGGTATTGGCTTTTTTATTCGGGGTGACCACATGGAATCCTTCTGCCAAGGCGCGTTCGTATAGACTCGCCAAGGATTCTGCCGACGTGCAATCGACGAAAACAGGATTTACGACATGATGTAATTTGATGAAAGACAGCAACACATCAAAATCTGAAGGCTGAGTCGCATTTTCTAAATCCGCTTGCCAATGATCTAAATTCAAGCCGTTTTCATTGAGTAACATTTTATTGGAGTTGGCGAGGGCGCAAACGCGGATTTCAATGTCCTTCTTTGCCAGATATTCCTTTTGATGTTTGATTTGTTCGATCAATTCGCCGCCCACACCGCCGACGCCCACGAGAAACACTTCAACGAGTTTTTTATTGTTAAATAACGCTTGATGCGTGGCTTTGACCGCTTCAATGGCTTTATTTTGCGCCACCACGGCAGAAATGGAACGTTCGGAAGAACCTTGTGCAATGGCGTTAATGCTGATGTTGGCTTGTGCCAATGCAGAGAAGAAGCGGGCGGCAATGCCTTTGGCTTGACGCATACCGTCGCCTACCACGGAAATAATGGATAAATCTTTGATGACTTCAATCGGATCCAATTGATGGGCTTTCAATTCCTGCGCAAATTCCGCTTCCAAGGCTTTTAATGCAACGTCCACGGATTTCACCGGCACGCAGAAGCTGATACTGTATTCGGAAGAAGATTGGGTGATTAAAATGACCGACACCTTGGCGTTGGACATGGCAGAAAACACGCGGGACGCCATGCCGACCATGCCTTGCATGCCCGGGCCGGACACGTTGAACATTGCCACATTATCCAAATTGGTAATGCCTTTCACCTGCAAACCTTCGGATTTAATGTCACCGGCGATAATAGAGCCCGGCGCGCCGGGATTGCCGGTGTTTTTAATTAAGCACGGGATATTCGGACGCACTAACGGACCGATGGTGCGTGGGTGAATGACTTTGGCGCCAAAATAAGAAAGCTCCATGGCTTCGCGATAAGACAGACTTGGCAATAGGCGCGCATCCGGTACTAAGCGTGGGTCGCAGGTATAAACGCCGTCAACGTCCGTCCAGATTTCGCATACGCTGGCACCCAAACAAGCGGCTAAGCAAGCGGCGGAGTAGTCGGAACCGTTACGCCCCAATAACACCAATTCGCCTTGATCGTTACAGGCGGTAAAGCCCGCCATTAACACCACTTTGTCTTTGCCGATGGATTTTGCATCTACGCGCTTGGTGGATTCTTCAATATCTACGGATGACTCCAAATAGCTACCTTGTGCGAGTAATTGTTTGACCGGATCAACGACATGAACACCATAACCGTTAGCTTCAAACCAAGCTTTCATCATGGCGATGGACAGTTTTTCACCGCGACAGTCGATAGTGGCTTTGATGGCATCTTCCACTTTGCCGTCCTGACGGATTTTTTCCAATAAAGAAGCGATTTGTTGAAATTCTTGGTCGATGATGTGTTTGGTGCCGGCAAGGTCGAAGTTGTTGTTTTTGGCGTGTAAGCCGTTAATGATGGTGTAGAAAATATCTAATGCTTCGTTGAAATGGGAATCGGTGGGTTGGTTTAAACTGGCTTTTTCGGAAAGGGCGACAAGATGGTTGGTGATTTTCGCAGGTGCCGATAAAACGCCCGCCGCCTGCTCTTCCAAATGGGCTTTTTCAATGATTTCAGCCGCCTGTAAAAACCGTTCCGGATTGGCTAACGAAGTGCCCCCAAATTTAAGTACGCGCATGATATTCTCCTGATAATGTGATGTTTGAATTTGCATAAAAAAACCCGCTCTTTGGAGATGCGGGTTTATGAATTTTGTTCTTTAACGCACTAGCCCGCCCCATTAATCATCGTAATGGTAATAATCATGGTGGTTGGCATAATCATAAAAGTGCGGTTGTTTTTCATGGTGTTTTTGCGTGAAAAAAGAATGTGCTTAGAAATACCGAAATTTTATTTACTTGTCAAACAGAAATCAGCGAATTTTGGATTATTTTCTAACTTTTTTAGTTGAGGTAAAATTGCCGGGTATTTTGATTCAAAGGAGAGAATATGATTGCAGAAAATATTGCCCGCATTCGGCAGCAAATTGCACAATGCGAAGCGGCTTCCGAGACAAAAAGTGCGGTCAAATTGCTGGCCGTTTCCAAAACCAAACCCGTTGAAGATATATTAACGGCGCATCAAGCGGGGCAAACAGCATTCGGGGAAAATTATGTGCAGGAAGGCGTGGAAAAAATTCAATATTGCCAACAGCATAATATCCACTTGGAATGGCATTTTATCGGACCGTTGCAGTCCAATAAAACCCGTTTGGTGGCAGAACATTTCGACTGGATGCAAACCCTTGAACGCGCCAAAATCGCCGATCGTTTAAATGAACAACGCTCGCCGCACAAAGCGCCGTTAAATGTGTTAATTCAGGTGAATATCAGCAATGAAGCCAGCAAATCCGGCGTTCAGCCCGAGGAAATCCTTCCCCTTGCAAAACACGTGGAAAATCTACCGCACTTACGTTTGCGCGGTTTGATGGCGATTCCCGAACCCACCGACGATGTGGCGCAACAGGAAAATACGTTCCATCAAATGCGGTCATTGTTCGAACAGTTAAAACAAGCCTTGCCGAAGGCGCAAATCGATACGTTATCCATGGGCATGACCGATGATATGCAAACCGCCATTAAATGCGGTTCCACCATGGTGCGCGTGGGTACGGCGATTTTTGGTAAGCGCGTCTAATTGTGTTAAAAATGCGGTCAGGGTAAAACACCCCAAAATTACTCAATCGAATCAAGTTCAATTGTTCACCCCCGTTGGAGCGGTAGACAAAGCCAACGTTCAAAAATCCGTTGGATTTTATTCACAAGTAAGCAGGCTTACTTGTTCACCCCTAACGGGGCTGTTGGCAGAGCCAACATTCAAAAAATATAATTTTTTGTGTGACCGCACTTTTAGCCCTCCTGCGCCAGCCTTTTCCGTACACTAGCCTGTTCGGACTTGCTTAATTGTTGATATTGCATAATCACTTTGTCTGCCGTTAACGCCTGTTCAGCCGGGGCGAAAAGGGATTTTACATAATCATTGGCGGGTTGTTGCTGAATTTCATTGGATGTGCCCACTTGCACCAGTTTGCCGTTGTGCATCACCCCAATTCGACACGCCAATTTCAATGCTTCCTGCATATCGTGGGTGACAAACACGATGGTCGTGCCGAATTTTTTGTGGATCATAGAAATTTGATCTTGCAAGGTCGTACGCACCAGCGGATCCAACGCAGAAAATGGCTCGTCCATCAGCAATAAATCCGGCTTGGCGGCAATGGCGCGAAGAATGCCGATACGCTGTTGTTCACCTCCGGACAATTCATGGGGATAGCGCTGTCGGTATTGCTCGGGCGGTAAATCCACCAATTCCAACAACGCATTCACGCGGGCTTTGCGTTCGCCTTTTGACCAACCAAGAATGTCCGGCATCAACGCGATATTTTGTGCCACGGTCATGGTCGGAAACAGGGCGATTTGTTGCAACACGTAGCCAATCCTGTGGCGAAGCGTGCGGATGTCATAATCCTTAATCCGTTTGCCTTGAAAATACACGTTGCCGTCCGTGGGTTCGGTCAACGCATTAATCATACGCAAGGTGGTGGATTTGCCGCTGCCCGAACCGCCCACCAACACGAAAAACTCGCCTTGATAAATGGTGAGATTGAGATCCTGCACCGCATATTGCCCGTCATAATGCTTGCCTGCGCCGCGAAATTCGATAAAAGGAGAAGTTTGGATATTCATAAATTTTTCCAGTAAAAACTATACGACTAGCTCTGACATAAATACAAGCGCTGTAATCATCCAAAATATAAAGCACATTAAAAAAATTAGATTTCTTTTAGAAAGAAGGGACTTTAAAGAAATTAATTGATTACACTCACCCAATCTTTGGAGACATTCTTTTTTCTCATCATTTTGTAAATGTTTATCTATAAGAACATCTATATAAGTTATATATTCAGAATAAGAGTACAGCTTGCTACCAAATGGAATTTCTTCTTTTCGGAATTTAGCAACTTTATTTGCGAATAGTATGAATACAAATATCAAAGCAATTATTTTCACCCACCATGGTGACACACCATAGCACCCCAAGGTAGCTAAAAATAACCAAACAGACTCATCATTTAGTCTTGTGTGGTAATTCGTTATAGAAAAATTAAGTTTCTCTATTTCTTCAATAATTTCTAATTTTGTCATAATCGTTATCTCTCGGAATAAATATAGTTAACTACTTGTTCGAAACGAAGTGGCACCCGTCCTAGCAATTGCGCTAAATCGGGGGAAACTTCCGCCAGTTCGCCTTTGGCGATTGCTGTGTAAGTGGAAACCCAGGCTTCGATTTGCCAGTCGGGGGTGTCGGGATAGTCGTGTTTGCGGCTGGCGAAGGCTTCGTCCAAGGTTTCGTTGTGATAGCGATAAGTCTTGCCGGTGATTGTCGTCAACATATTGGCAATTTGACTAAAGTTGAGGGATTCACTGCCTGTAAGCGTATAAGTGCGGTCGGAATGTACGGTGTTTTTTCGGGCGATGTCCGTCAACACATTTGCCGTCGCTTCTGAGACGTCTTTTTGTGATACGCACGCCACGCGCCCATTTTCCGCAGGGCCGGCAATCACATTTTCCGCATTGGCAAGGTGCGCCATCATTTCGCTATAAAAATTATCGCGTAGGAAGGTGTAATGCATTGCTGTTTGACGAATTGCATTTTCGGTCACGGCGTGGGTGCGCGCCAGTGTAAAAGTGCTGTCTAACGACGCGCCGGCAAAGGAAAGATAAACCAGATGTTGCACACCTGCCGCTTCGGCGGCACGCACTAGGGTTAAATGTTCCTGCTCGCGCGTCGGGCTTTCCGCCGCCGACACCATAAACAGCAAATCCACGCCGCTCAAAGCAGTTTTCGCCAGTTCAAAATCGCCATAGCTAAAACGTCGGGTTTCCATGTTGGGTAAATTCGGCGCTTTGGCAGGATTGCGTAACGGCAAAATCAATGAAAAGCCGCGTTCGCTTAAATGGCGTGCCACCATGCCACCGATATTTCCGCTTGCGCCTGTAATTGCAATGTTCATGTTGTTCTCCCGTTATTCGTTGATGACAACCACTTTACCAAAGCCTGTCGCACTTTGTAAAAACCGGTGCGCTTCCGGCACTTGTTCTAGGTTAAACACGCGTTCAATCAGAATGTTCACGTTAAATTGTTCGATATAACGGAACATTTTTTCCAATCGTTCTTGCGAAACCAAGCCTGAATAAAAAGTGGTGAGATAGCTGTTGTGTTTAAGCTCAATAATCGGGTCGAATTCGTTGAGATACCATTGATTGCCGAGTTGTCCTGTGCTACAAATCATGCCGTTTTCATTGATGTGCTTGAAAGAATCACGCAGTGTTGCGGGCCCTACCAGTTCAAGGATTTTGTCGTAGGTGTGTTCTGTTTGCAGTACGCCGTTCGTTTCTACAATGATTTGATCAAATCCGACCGACAGTAGGCGTTCGGCTTTTGCTGAATTTCTTGTGCTACCGTGTAAAACTATCTGCGGAAATTGCGCTTTGAGCAGCTGAGCAAATGCCACGCCCACGCCACTGCTTGCGCCACGTACCAATACACACTCTTTGGGTTCAATGCGTAATTGTTGCATTGAGCCAAAGGCGGTGTAATATGTTTCGGGAATGGCGGCAAGCGTTGTCCAGTCCAGATGGGTTTCAATCGGGTAAATTTGCTCGTTGGGTAGTAGTACATATTCCGCATAACTGCCGTCAAACGCGCGCCCCATTTCGCCCATAATGGAAATCACTTTTTGCCCAACTTGAAGTGCAGATGTGGTGCTTTCTGTCACTTCGCCCACGCATTCAATTCCTAAAATTCGGGGAAATTGCACACTTGGCGATTTCCCTTCGCGGGTAAAAATTTCCGAATGATTGATACCGAAGCCTTTGACTTTAACCAACGACCAACCGTTTTTGACTTGCGGTGTCGGCACTTCTTGGTAGATGAGTTTGTCGGGAGAGCCGGGTTCATAAATTTTGATGGCTTTCATATTTTTCCCTCTACTTCATTTTGTCCAAATATTCTCTCGCCACAGCTTCCGCACTTTCTCCCTGCACTTTCACCCGATAATTCATTTCGCTCATTTCTTGTTCGGAAATGCGGTTGGCGAGGCGGTTAAGTGCGGTCAAAATTTGCGGATTTTTGGCGGCAAAGTCCGCACGCATGAGTGGTGCGCCTTGGTAAGCGGGGAATAAATTGATGTCATCTTTCAGCAAGCGAAGCTGATATTGTTTCAGTTCCGCATCGGTGGAATAGGCTTCGATTAAATCAATTTTGTTATTCAGCAACGCGGTGTAACGCAGTGCAGGCTCAAGGGTGGCGATGTTTTTAAGCACAATGCCTTGAGCCTTCATGCCTTTGTAGCCATCGGCGCGGTCAAGAAATTCTAAGGTAAAGCCCGCGCGAATTTGGTTTTCGACGTTACGTAATTCGCTGATGGTGCGCAGTTGATGCGCTTCGCCATAGCTTTCTTTTACCGCTAGCGCGTAGGTGTTTTGATATGCCATTGGCGGTAGCAACGTAAGATGGAATTGTTCCGCCAATAATTGTTTGCCAAGCTGATAGGTGGCTTCAGGGGAAATATGACGGTTTTTCTGTTCATTAGGAACCTGCACCAAGGTTTCCAACACCGTGCCGGTAAATTCGGGGTAAATATCAATTTCGCCGCTGTTTAAGGCATTAAATAAGAAGGCGGTTTTGCCGAAATTCGGTTTAAGTTCCACCTGAATATAAGGATTTTCTTGCTCAATCAACTGCTTATATAGATTAATCAGAATATCGGGTTCGCTCCCGAGTTTGCCTGCAATCACGACTTTTTGTGTTGGCGTGTTGCCTGACATTACCGAAGAAACTTGTGAAAAACCAACCGCACTTAGCCCTAAGATTAAGGCGATGACAAGGGGTTTTTTATGGCGAGTTTTTTGCAAAATGCCGATGAACCCACTCACACCAATGGCGAGTAAGGCTGAAAGCAACGCGCCGGTAAACATCATCACCATATTATTGCGATCGATCCCGAGCAAAATCAGATTGCCCAATCCCCCCGCGCCAATCAGCGCCGCCAAGGTTGCCGTGCCGATAATCAACACTGCGGCGGTGCGGATGCCCGACATCATTGCCGGTAACGCCATCGGCAGTTCAATGCGCCACAAGGATTGCCAGCGGGATAAGCCAAAGGCGGTGTAAGCATCTTGAATGGATTGGTCGATTTGGCTTAAGCCCAGATAGGTGTTTTGGAAAATCGGGAGTAGTGCATACAGCGTCAGCGCGATAAGCGCAGGTGCTGAACCGATGCCGACGAAAGGGATGAGCAAACCAAGTAACGCCAGAGATGGAATGGTTTGCAAAACATTGGTGAATTGCAACACCAGTTCTGCCAGATGACGTTTCCGCGATAACAACACGGCGGCAGGCACGGCAATCGCCACGGCGGCAAGTAATGCCAACAGCGAAAGCCAAAGGTGGGTGAGCAACATGGCGCTGACTTCAGACAAGGTGAAGGGGAGCGTTTCAAACATAGATTCGTCCTTAAAACTGAGAGTATTTGGATTGTATCGGTTTTGAGGCGATAAGGGAAATGGGGTTCGTCAATAGACATAATAAAGTGCGGTCGTTTTTCGGGATGTTTTACATCATTTCTACATCTCAACGGAAAAAGAAAAACGCCACTTTTCATCAAAGTGGCGTTTCGGAGAGAGATGACAGAAATTATTTTGCCAAGACGTTTTGCAGTGCTTGGTAAATAATTTGTGCTTGTTCGCCGGAGAGGGCATTTTTATTTTCATCGGAAATAACGACCGCACTTTGTTTGCCGACAGCGGCAAGCTGCATTTGGTAAGTGCCTTTTTCTAAGTCAGGTAGTTGCATGCCGACCCGTCGCCATTCCTCTTCGGAGAGCGGTTTGTAATCCAGTTCGCGAATACCGCGGCTACCGGTTTCTTCCTTAATTTCAAAACCCAGTTTCGGCAAGGCGGAACCTAAACGTTGCCAAGCGTTATCAAAGGATGTGCCTAAAACTAAAGCGGTTCTGCCGTTGGAATCGGTAGAGATCGCTGATTGAATTGGTGAGGATGAGGCACTGTTCAGATCCTGTTGTTGTTTTTGATACGCAGAATTTAATTCGCCTACCAGTTGATTTAATCGATCGGAAGCATAGCGTTGTTTGTCCGTAAAGTTCGGCGTGTAAATGGTGTCGTCACGTTTCATTTGTTGCACGGAAACCACCAATGCGCTGGCGTGTTGCGCGTTAATTTCTTCAATTTGATAACGGATTTTGGTGTTTTCCAAGTCATCGGCACGACCGGTATTCGCCCAGTCGGTGACTAATTTATTGCCTTCGACAGTGTAGCTGATGTCCTGTTCTTTTAACAGGCGTTCAACCTGTTTTAGGTTGTAAACGCTTTGTTTGTCCGGCGTATAAGCGATGAGTGCGCGTTCGCCGTCAAACTGAGTGACGGAATTGTTGATAATAGCTAAGGGCAGCGATGGCGGACGAATATCGACACCGTCGGTTCGACTGATTTTGACTTGCGGTAATTGATACTCTGCGCTTTGTGCCGGTAAGTTGACACCGCCACTGGCTAAGGGCGAAAAATATGGTAATTCGTTGTTAGATTTTTGATAGGTGTCGCCTGCTTGTTGTTTGCTTTCGTTGCTGGTGGAGCAGGCGGTAAGTACGGTGACGATTGCGACAGTTAATAGCCACTTTTTCATAAATTACCCTTTTGGTTCATGATTAGGATGGTACTTGAAAATTGTCTTTTTTCGACAGAATAATACTTGAAAAGTTCAGGGCCTATGTGTATAGACCCTGATGATTATTGTGTTAAACCAAACCGGCGGCTTTTAATGCGTCTAACACTTTCGGCTGAGCTTGTTCGCTTAAGGTGGTGAGCGGCAAACGTAAAACCGGCTCTGGGATCAAGCCTAATTTATAACACGCCCATTTCACCGGAATCGGATTGGATTCTACAAACAGGTTTTTATGTAATGGCATTAGGCGTTGGTTAATTTGCTCCGCTTCATCAAATTTACCGGCGCGGGCTAAATGGCACATTTTCGCCATGTCTGCCGCTGCTACGTTATTGGTGACAGAAATCACGCCTTCTGCGCCTAATTTCATGGCTTCGAAACCGGTGGCATCATCACCGCTTAAAATGATGAAATCTTCGCCGGCAAGTTGTTTGATTTTTTGTACGCGGCTTACGTCACCGGTGGCTTCTTTGATTCCCACAATATTACTGATTTTTGCCAGACGACCGACGGTTTCCGGCAATAAATCGCTACCGGTACGTCCCGGTACGTTATAGAGGATTTGTGGAATATCGGTACATTCGGCAATTGCTTTGAAGTGTTGATACATGCCTTCTTGAGTCGGTTTGTTGTAGTAAGGCACAACGGATAAACAGCCGGCAATGCCGCTGTTGTTGAGTAATTTGGTCATGGTGATGGCTTCGCTGGTGGCATTGGCACCGGTGCCGGCGATAACAGGAATGCGACCTGCGGCAAATTCAACGGTCTTCAGGATGGTTTTTACATTTTCATCAATGCTTAAGGTTGCGGACTCACCGGTCGTGCCGACGGAAACGATAGCGTCAGTGCCGCTCTTGATGTGAAATTCCACTAATTTTTTTAAGGTTTCGAAATCGACTTCACCATGGCTGTCCATTGGTGTGACTAACGCAACAATACTACCTTGAAATAAAGGATGATTTGACATAAAAGCCTCCGTTTTATTTGTTATTTTGTCATCGGAATCCGAATAAAAAGGGATCGAAAACCGTTGTGTTTGCTTGCTAATAGCTATTTAAGATCGCTAAAATAGCCTTAATTTGCAAGAGATTTTTTTATTTTTTTGTATTTTAAGAAGGATTTCAAATGGAAACATTAAAAGTTGGCGAAAACGCACCGCACTTTACCTTGTTAGATCAACACAACCAAACGGTGTTTTTAACACAATTTCAAGGTAGAAAAGTGTTGGTTTATTTTTATCCGAAAGCCTTAACGCCGGGCTGTACGACACAAGCCTGTGGTTTGCGCGACAGCAAAACGGAACTGGAAAAATTAGGCGTAGTGATTTTAGGTATCAGCCCGGACAGCCCGAAAAAACTGGCTCAATTCGCCGAAAAGAAAGCATTGAACTTCACTTTGTTGTCTGACGAAGATCATCAGGTTGCCGAACAATTCGGTGTGTGGGGTGAAAAGAAGTTTATGGGACGCACTTTTGACGGCATTCACCGCATTAGTTTTTTAATTGATGAACAGGGCAAAATCGAGCAAGTATTTGATAAATTTAAAACCACGGATCATCATCAAGTGGTCTTGGATTATTTACAAAAATGATGTGTCTTTGGCTTGAAATGAAACGACCGCATAAAAAGTGCGGTCGTTTTTTTAAGTGTTTTTACCAGTAATAATTCAGTTTTACACCGAGTTGATTTTGGCGTTCTCCGTGTTTGCCTTGATTTACCCCGGCATAGGCGGATACATTCCAATCTTGCAAACCGATACTTAAGCTGGCGTCATTGTGCCAATAAGGTCCGATGTTTACGCCAAATTCTTTACCGTTAACATTTTGGTTGTAGGATTTACCTAAGGTCGTTACATAGTAGGTTGAGAATGCAGGCGTCACTTCAATGCCGTCAACCGTATAGGTGTTACTGAATTTTAACCCCGCATGGTAAGCCACCATGCTGAAGCCCGGACTTCTGACCGATAAGCCATTTACTTCACCGCCGGTAGAGCTTAAGTGATGGTAACGCAAGCCCCAGATTGGCGTGACTTTCAAATCCTCGAATTCAATATCGTAGGCGAAGTTCATACCAACACTGATAATTTTACGTTTAAGTTTACTATCGCCAATTTTACTGCTTGACCAGCCGTAACCAATATCAATGGATTTGCTGTATTCATCAAAGTTTTGTTTGGCGTATGCTGTGATTTTGGTGAACGTGTTTTTGCCGCTCAACGGGCCATATTCATTGTTCGTTTTGGCGTGAGTAAATGTGCCGCCTAAAACAACACCATTGTCCAACTGTGCTTCGTCGTTGCCTAAAGTAATTTGGCTACTCTTCGCGCGATAATTTTTGGTATCGCCACCACGACCATGCATATCACTATTAACATACTCTACCCAAACACCACCTAGAGGACGATAGAAGTTACTTCTATCTAATTTTCTGTCTAAACGTCCTGACAGATCCAAATTCAAGGCATTTAAGATTGCCGCATCGGAAACAATCGCATTGCTTACAAACATTTCATTTGGATTGTAGGCTGCGGTTGGTGCTTGCGGTGCTACTTCCGCTTCTGCGCTTTCTGCAAGGGCGACAACTTCAGGCTGAGAGGTTACTTCTGTTTCGCTAATAACTGCAGCTTCCGTAAGGACCGGCTCAAGAGTCTCCGGCATAGCTGAAGGCACTTCGGCAGTTAATAATTTTGCAACGGCAATGGTGGCTTCGTCACCTGATTGAGGATTTCCTTCTGCCTGTGCTACGACCTCGGTTGTGGTTTGGTCTGAATTTTGTGCAACCGTTTCTACAGGTTGAGGATTTTCAGAAGCACCGGATACCTCATCTGCGTTAACGATAACCTCTGTTGTTTCGATTGTTTCGGCAAGAGATTGGTTGTGGGTAATTTCAAGGTGTTCCTTTGGTGTACTATCCGCTGTGTTCTCTACCTCGGCATTTTCTTCATGGATTGCCTCAATATCCAAAGGTTCCATGTCATTAGCCAAATTCATAGAGGAAGCCGAGCGAGCAAGAATAACAGGATTTTCCTCCGGTTTTTCTTCAATTTTTTGAGAGACGATTTCCTGTTCGCGGGCGAGACGTTGTGCTTCTTCCTGTTCTACACGATTACGTTCAAGTCGGGCATTTTCTTCCTGCTGACGTTGCGCTTCAATTGCGCGTTGACGTTCTTCTTCCGCCGCTTTTTGTTGACGGGCGAGCTCCTGTTCACGGGCGAGACGTTGGGCTTCTTCCCGTTCAGCACGCTCACGTTCCAGTCGGGCATTTTCTTCCTGCTGACGTTGCGCTTCAATTGCGCGTTGACGTTCTTCTTCCGATGCTTTTTGGCGGGCGATTTCTTGTTCGCGGGCGAGGCGTTCGGCTTCTTTATATTCGCGCTCAATTTGAGCCGCTTCCTCTCTGAGCTTTTGCTCTTCAAGGGCACGCTGACGATCTTCCTCTTCCGCTTTTTGACGTGCAATTTCTTGCTCACGTGCTAGGCGTTCACGTTCACGACGAGCAAGCTCTTCAGATTTTTTACGCGCTTCTTCTGCTTTTTTATTCGCAATTTCTTCTTCGCGGGCACGACGTTCCGCTTCTAAACGCTCACGTTCTGCATTTGCCAATTCTTCTTTTCTGCGTTCTTCTTCAATAGCTTGTTGGCGAAGTTTTTCATCGGTTTGCTGATTTGGTGTATCTTGTTTTTGTTCGATAAGCGCACGTTTAACCCGAGCAACTTCCGCTAATTTATTTTGTTCATCAATCGCTTGTTGAAGTTTATTCGCTTTAATTTTTTGACGGGCAATCTCTTGTTCGCTTGCCAAACGTTCAGCTTCTTCCTGTGCTTTCTGTTGTGCGTCGGTTAAATGCTGTTGGTTTGTATTTTTTAGTTTTACTGCAGCAAGGGCTTGAGTTGCCTGATGATACTCTTCGGTTTTTTGGCGGGCCGCTTCTTGTTCGCGAATTTTACGTTTGGCTTCTAAATATTCACGTTGAATAAGTTCGGCATTTTTTTGTGCGAGTTCTTTTTCTTGAGCCTGACTTTGTTGACGTTTTTCTTTTATTTGAGCGATTGCGCGCGCTTCCGCTTCTTTTTGTGCGGCTTCTGCTTTTTGGCGGGCAATTCTTTGTTCGGATGTAATCCGTTGAATTTCTGCTTGCTGAGGATCAACGGATTCTTTTGGTGTATTAGCAATATTACTTTTCTTTTGAGCCTGTGTTTTGCCTTTAGTTTTAACCGTGGAGGATTGTTGATTATTTGTTTGGGAAAGTGTATCGGAGGCAAAAGCAGGTTGGTTAAATACCAGTGCGATAGCGGTTGCTATAATTGAATAGCGAAAAGGTTTTAGTAGGTTTTTCATAGGGCTTAGGATTTATCTAAAAATAAAGTTCTAAATATATTTATAATGCTGTACTTTTAAAAAATAATACAATGAAAGCGGCGTTATTATATTCCTAATATATTTTTTTTTAAATATATTTTTAATAGGAAATATTAATAGAAATAAAATACAAAAGTGCGGTGCGTTTTACAAAACTTTTGAAAAACGCACCGCACTTTTTATGGGGAGAAATTAATTAATGCGTGCTGGTACTGGTGGTGGTTCGATTGGCACGTTTACGATCCGTTTCCGTTAATAATTTTTTGCGGATTCGGATAGATTGCGGGGTAATTTCCACCAATTCGTCATCGTCAATAAATTCAATGGCTTGTTCCAAGCTGAATTTAATTGGTGTCGTCAACGCAATGGCATCATCCTTACCTGAAGCGCGCATATTGGTGAGTTTTTTCCCTTGTAAGCAGTTCACGGTTAAGTCGTTGGAACGACTGTGAATGCCTATGATTTGCCCTTCGTACACTTCGGCACCGTGATCAATCATCAGTTTGCCGCGTTCTTGCAAGCCCCATAAGGCGTAAGCCAAGGCTTTACCGGTAGCGTTGGAAATGAGCACGCCGTTTTTACGTTGACCGATTTCGCCCGGTTTCACGTCGTCGTAATGACTGAAACTGGAGTAGAGCAATCCGGTACCGGAAGTCATGGTCATGAATTCGTTACGGAAACCGATTAAGCCACGGCTTGGAATGACGTATTCCAAACGGGTGCGACCTTTGCCGTCCGGTACCATGTCTTTCACTTCGCCTTTGCGGATACCTAAGGCTTCCATCACGGCGCCTTGGTGTTGTTCCTCAATGTCGATGGTCACTTGCTCGAACGGTTCTTGTTTATGTCCGTCAACTTGTTTGAAAATCACTTTCGGGCGGGATACGGCCAATTCGTAACCTTCGCGACGCATGTTTTCGATTAATACGGATAAATGCAATTCGCCGCGACCGGAAACGCGGAATTCATCCGGGTTCGGGGTTTCTTCCACGCGCAATGCCACGTTGTGCACTAATTCTTTGTTCAAGCGTTCTAAAATTTGGCGGGAGGTGACATATTTGCCTTCTTTACCGCAGAATGGCGACGTATTGACGCAGAAGAACATGGTCACGGTCGGTTCGTCAACGCTTAATGCCGGCAAGGCTTCTACGTTGTTGATGTCGCAAATGGTGTCGGAAATGTTCAGTTCGCCTAAGCCGGTAATCGCCACGATGTCGCCTGCACTGGCAATGTCTTCTTCGTAGCGTTGTAAGCCAAGGTGACCTAATACCTGCCCGATTTTGCCGTTGCGGGTTTTGCCGAAGCTGTCGATGATGGTGACGCTTTGGTTTGGTTTAACCGTACCGCGTTTAATGCGCCCCACACCGATAACACCTACATAGCTGTTGTAATCCAATTGGGAAATTTGCATTTGGAACGGTGCATTAAGTTCCACTTTCGGTGGTTCAACGTGCTCGACGATGGCTTCAAATAACGGCGTCATGTCGGCGGCTAAATCTTCGTGATCCAAGCCTGCAACCCCGTTTAAGGCGGATGCGTAAATAATCGGAAAGTCTAATTGTTCGTCGGTAGCACCAAGGTTGACGAATAAATCGAATACTTGATCTACAACCCAGTCCGGACGGGCGCCCGGGCGATCAACTTTGTTGATGACCACAATCGGTTTTAAACCGTGGGAGAAAGCTTTTTGTGTGACAAAACGGGTTTGCGGCATCGGACCGTCGAAGGCATCTACAACCAACAATACGGAATCCACCATGGATAATACGCGTTCCACTTCGCCGCCGAAGTCCGCGTGTCCCGGGGTGTCTACGATGTTAATGCGGTAACCGTTCCAGTTAATGGCGGTATTTTTTGCCAAAATAGTAATACCGCGTTCTTTTTCGATATCGTTAGAGTCCATGACGCGCTCATCGGCATCGCCGCGAGTCGCTTCTAATGTGCCGGATTGTTGTAATAGTTTATCCACTAAAGTGGTTTTGCCGTGGTCAACGTGCGCGATAATAGCGATGTTGCGTAATTTGTTAATATCTATTTGATCTGTCATTGAGAGTTCTTGAGCTAAGTTAAAAAATTCTGATTTTTTCCACCGCACTTTTGGCCTTACAGGGGGCGGAAGGGCGCAGATTATACAACGTTTTAACATGATCGGCTATTAAATAATGGCGGAAAATTTGAACGAAATCAGAAGAAAAGAGACAAATTCTGTGATCGTGATCCCGCTAAAAATTTGTGAAATAAAATAGTGCGCGTATAAAGAATGGATTGATTTTTGATTTTTTATTTTGTTATTTGTGGTGATTTTTAGATTTTATCTAATTATTTATTTTTATTGTTTGTTTTTATTCAAAAACCACTTGAATTTTATGAATGTTATGCTATTTTTACACGCATTCTTTTTTCTTTCATTTTACCCACATCTATTACAGAGGATTTACTTATGTCCAACGCGATTGAGAATGTATTCAAGCTCATTGAAAAAAATGACATCAAATTTGTATTACTGCGTTTTACCGATATTCAAGGCAAAGAACATGGTGTTTCCCTGCCGGTAAATTTGATTGATGAAGATTTATTTGAAGACGGCAAAATGTTTGACGGTTCTTCCGTTGAAGGTTGGAAGGCGATTAATAAAGCGGATATGTTATTAATGCCGATTGCCGAAACCGCCGTTGTTGATCCTTTCGCACAGATTCCGACCCTTTCTCTTCGTTGTAGTATTTTTGAGCCGACCACTATGCAAAGCTACGATCGCGACCCGCGTTCTATCGCGCTTCGCGCAGAAAATTACATGCGCTCTACCGGTGTGGCGGATCAAGTGTTCTTCGGACCGGAGCCGGAGTTTTTCCTGTTTGACGACGTACGTTTTGATGTCTCTATGAACGGCAATTCTTATCAAGTGGACGATATTGAAGCGGCATGGAACACCAATAAACGTTATGAAGATGGCAACAATGCCTATCGCCCGCTGAAAAAAGGCGGCTATTGCGCTGTGGCGCCGAACGATACGGCGCACGACATTCGTTCCGAAATGTGTTTGTTAATGGAAGAAATGGGCTTGGTGATTGAAGCGCATCACCACGAAGTGGCCACCGCAGGGCAAAATGAGATTGCAACGAAATTCAATACGTTAACCTTGAAGGCGGACGAAACTCAAATTTATAAATATATCGTACGTAATGTGGCGTATGAACACGGCAAAACAGCCTGTTTCATGCCGAAACCGATTACCGGCGATAACGGCTCCGGCATGCACTGTAATATGTCCTTGAGCAAAGACGGCAAAAATATTTTCCAAGGGGATAAATATGCCGGGCTTTCCGAAACTGCATTGTATTACATCGGCGGGATCATCAAACACGCGAAAGCCTTAAATGCCTTCACCAACCCAAGCACCAACTCTTACAAACGTTTGGTGCCGGGTTTTGAAGCACCGGTGTTGCTGGCATATTCCGCAAGTAACCGCTCCGCCTCCATTCGCATTCCTGCAGTGACCAGCCCGAAAGCTATTCGTGTGGAAGCGCGCTTCCCGGATCCGCTGGCGAACCCGTATTTGGCATTTGCCGCCTTATTGATGGCGGGCTTAGACGGCGTGGTGAATAAAATTCATCCGGGCGATGCCATGGATAAAAACCTGTACGATTTGCCGCCGGAAGAATTAAAAGAGATTCCAGCTGTGGCAAGCTCTTTGGAAGACGCTTTGAATGCGTTGGAAAAGGATTTTGAGTTCTTAACCCAAGGTAATGTGTTTACCAAAGATTTCGTCAACGCCTTTATCGGCATTAAACGCAAAGAAGTGGAGCGTTTGAACATGACACCGCATCCGGTGGAATTTGAAATGTATTACTAATTTAAGCGAAAAAGAAAAGGCGGTTTGATACCGCCTTTATTTTTTTAAGAAAGTGCGGTCACAAAAAACAACGGTTTTTTTTTACGCACCTTTTTTTGTTTTTATACAAAAACCAAAAAAAATTTTTTTTCAAATTTAAGGTTTTAGGCAGGTTTTTTTTAAGAAAATTTTAAAACCTAAAA
>NZ_NRCJ01000007.1 GCF_003129965.1 Aggregatibacter kilianii
GGTTTTACCATGGTCAACGTGGCCGATTGTACCCACGTTAACGTGCGGTTTTGTACGTTCAAATTTTTCTTTAGACATTGAGAGTCCCTCTAAACAAACACGGTTATCGATGGTTCAACTTACCAGATTAACCAAAGTATTAAAATTTGTAATGGAGAGATTATTAAGAAGTGGTGCTGATAGGCAGATTCGAACTGCCGACCTCACCCTTACCAAGGGTGCGCTCTACCAACTGAGCTATATCAGCGCTTTGGAGCGGGCAGCGGGAATCGAACCCGCGTCATTAGCTTGGAAGGCTAAGGTAATAGCCATTATACGATGCCCGCCGTTCTTAATTCATCTGTCCCATCGGTTGCTCTTAGAAATGGTGGAGGGAGAAGGATTCGAACCTTCGAAGGCTGAGCCGGCAGATTTACAGTCTGCTCCCTTTGGCCGCTCGGGAATCCCTCCACTCTAAGTTTGAACTTGCATTACGAGAAATGGTGCCGACTATCGGAATCGAACTGATGACCTACTGATTACAAGTCAGTTGCTCTACCTACTGAGCTAAGTCGGCGTCGTAAACAAGTGACGCGTATTATAGGGATTTTTTTATGCCTGACAAGTTTTTTTTTAGTAAATAAAGTTTTTTTAGATTATTCGTTTAATTATCAAGCAAAAACAGGTTATCTTCGTTTAATTTACCTGATTATGCAAAATTTTTACTGCTCAATCCCTTATTTATAAGGTATATTTTGCAACCTATTATTGGCTAAAAAAGAGTAATTCAGCGCGTGGAATTTCCGGTTTCTCATTCTGTTTCGGCGCAACTTACGCCCTTTTTGTCGTTCAACCGACAACGTTGGGCGGAATTGCGTAAATCCGTACCGTTAACCTTAACCGAGCAGGATCTCAAACCTTTGCTCGGCATCAACGAGGAGCTTTCCCTTGATGAGGTTCGCACCATTTATTTGCCGTTAACCCGTTTGATTAACTACTATATAGATGAAAACATTCGCCGTCAGGACGTATTGCATCGTTTTCTTGGTGGCGAAAGTCCGAAAGTGCCTTACATCATTAGTATTGCGGGCAGTGTGGCGGTAGGCAAAAGCACCTCGGCGCGGATTTTACAATCCTTGTTAAGCCATTGGCCGCAGGAACGCAAAGTCGATTTGATAACCACCGACGGCTTTCTACACCCGCTGTCTTACCTGCAAGAACACAATTTATTACATAAAAAAGGCTTTCCGATTTCTTACAATACGCCGAAATTAATTCATTTTTTAGCCGATATTAAATCCGGTAAACCGAATGTCAGCGCACCGATTTATTCTCACCTTACCTATGACATTATTCCGGACCAATTTAATGTCATCGATCAACCGGACATTCTCATTCTGGAAGGATTGAACGTGCTGCAACCAAACAAAAATCAAGCTAATGAACTGTTTGTATCGGATTTTGTGGATTTCTCCATTTATGTGGACGCGGAAGAAGACTTGCTGAAAGAATGGTATATTCGCCGCTTTCTGAAATTCCGCCAAAGCGCCTTTTCCAACCCGCATTCCTATTTCAAACATTATGCCAATTTGTCCGAACAGGAAGCCGTTGCAACGGCAGGAAAAATCTGGGATGAAATTAACGGATTGAATCTAAGAGAAAATATTTTGCCGACCCGCGAGCGTGCCAATTTGATTTTAAAGAAAAGCGCGAATCATGAAGTGGAATTGGTGAAGTTAAGAAAATAACGCAAAAAGCACCGCACTTTTAGAATAAAGTGCGGTGCTTTTTTTAAGTAAATTTTAAATATCCAGATTAGCTCTTAATGCATTGCTTTCAATGAAATCGCGGCGCGGTTCCACTTCATCGCCCATTAAGGTTGTGAACAACTGATCCGCCGCCACCGCATCTTTAATGGACACTTTCAACATACGGCGTGTGTTCGGATCCATGGTCGTTTCCCACAGCTGCTCCGGATTCATTTCACCCAAGCCTTTATAACGTTGAATCATCAAGCCGCGACGGGATTCTTTCATCAGCCATTCAATCGCCTGCTCAAAAGATGTTACCGCCACTTTGCGTTCGCCGCGCATAACATAAGCCGATTCTTCCAACAAGCCTACCAATTTTTCACCTAATGCGATTAAACGGGTGTATTCATTGCCGGTGGCGAATTGGAAGTTGAGGAAATAATCCGTATCAATGCCATGCGTTCTCACGGTCAACACCACTTCATATAAATTCCGCTCGGCGTTAAATTGCAAGCGATAGGCATAATGTCTGCCGTCGGTTTCTTTCATATTTAAGGCGGCGATTAAAGAATCAGCCCAAGAATTGACCGCACTTTCTTGTTGCATCAACACAGTGGTCAATGCCGGTTGATAAATCAACTCTTTTAATACGCTTTCCGGATAATAACGGCTCAGACGGGTAATCATTTTTTGTACCGCAAGGTATTCGGACGCCAGATTCTGCAACGCCACGCCCTGCATACCCGGCGCGTTTTCATTTACATACAGCGCGGCATTTTCCAAGGCAATCGCCAATTCAAATTCCGCCATCGCTTCGTCATCTTTAATGTATTGTTCTTGTTTGCCTTTTTTCACTTTATATAGTGGCGGTTGGGCAATATAAACATAACCGCGCTCAATCAGCTCCGGCATTTGACGATAGAAGAACGTCAACAACAGAGTACGAATGTGCGAACCGTCCACGTCCGCATCGGTCATGATGATAATGCTGTGATAACGCAATTTGTCCGGATTGTATTCGTCGCGACCGATCCCACAACCCAGCGCAGTAATCAACGTGCCCACCTCGGCGGAAGACAACATTTTGTCGAAACGGGCTTTTTCTACGTTTAAGATTTTCCCTTTTAACGGCAAAATCGCCTGATTTTTACGGTTACGCCCCTGTTTTGCCGAACCGCCCGCAGAGTCGCCCTCCACGATGTAAAGCTCGGACAACGCCGGATCACGTTCTTGGCAATCCGCCAATTTACCCGGCAACCCACCCAAATCCAACGCGCCTTTACGACGGGTCATTTCGCGGGCTTTACGCGCCGCTTCACGGGCGCGTGCCGCATCAATAATTTTGGTCACGATGATTTTCACATCGTTCGGATTTTCCAACAAATAAGTCTGCAAATATTCGTTCATCAAGGATTCCACCGCACTTTTCACTTCGGAGGAAACCAGTTTGTCTTTGGTTTGAGAGGAGAATTTCGGATCCGGCACCTTCACAGAAATCACCGCGACCAAACCTTCACGGGCGTCATCGCCGGAGGTCGCCACTTTGGATTTTTTGGTGTAACCCTCGTTTTCCATGTAGTTGTTCAAGGTGCGGGTCATGGCGCCACGGAAGCCAGCTAAGTGCGTACCTCCATCCCGTTGCGGAATGTTGTTGGTAAAACAGTAAATATTTTCCGCATAGCCGTCGTTCCATTGCAACGCGATTTCCACGCCGATGCCGTCTTTTTCCGCAGAAAAATAGAACGGTTTCGGGTGAATCGGGGTTTTGCCGCGATTGATATATTCGACGAATGCCTGAATACCGCCTTCGTAATGAAAGTGATCCTGTTTGTCGGTGCGTTCGTCAATTAAACGGATGGACACGCCGGAGTTCAAGAAAGACAATTCTCTTAAACGTTTGGCTAAAATATCGTATTCAAATTCGATATTGGTGAAGATCGTCGGGCTAGGCCAGAAGCGCACGGTGGTGCCGGTTTGCGTGGTTTCGCCGATAACCGCCAACGGTGCTTGCGGATCGCCGAGGCTATAAAATTGCTCATGCACTTTACCCTGACGGCGAATGGTCAGTTGTAATTTATCGGACAACGCGTTGACCACAGACACACCCACGCCGTGCAAACCGCCGGAGACTTTATAAGAGTTATCGTCAAATTTACCGCCTGCGTGCAATACGGTCATGATGACTTCTGCGGCTGAAACCCCTTCTTCCGGGTGAATATCCACCGGAATACCGCGCCCGTCATCCTGCACGGATACGGAATTGTCGGAATGAATGGTGACGATAATGTCGTCACAATACCCTGCCAAGGCTTCGTCAATGGCGTTATCCACCACTTCGAAAACCATATGGTGTAAACCTGTTCCATCGTCTGTGTCACCGATATACATTCCGGGACGTTTACGCACCGCATCAAGCCCTTTCAGCACTTTAATACTGTTTGCACCATAAGTTTCAGGAGTAGTTGTCGACATAATTCTTCTCTGTGTAATTCGTAAAAAATTGGGCGGGATTATAGCAAAATTTTGTGCAATTAGCTAAAAATAACTGCGCCTAGGCGGCACATATGGTTATTCGCCCGCACGGGCGTTTTTATGTTCGCGGATTAAGGCAAGAAACGCCAGTCCAAAGCGTTCCAGTTTAATGGCGCCGACGCCGTTGATTTGCAGCATTTCAATGTTGCTGGTCGGTTGATATTGCGCCATTTCCTGCAAGGTCGCGTCGTTAAACACGATATACGGCGGAATATTTTCCTTATCGGCAATTTGTTTACGCAGGAAGCGCAGGCGGGCAAACAAATCTTTGTCGTAAGAACCGACCGCACTTTTGTGCGTCATGGCGGTGGTGACAATGGAGGAGAGACGCGGTGTCGCCAGTTCCAGCAGTTTTTCGCCGCGTAAAATCGGCTTGGCGTTTTCTGTGAGCTGCAACGTATTGCCGTATTCACCGATGATTTGGCGTACCAAGCCCAAATGAATGAGCTGGCGCAACACCGACTGCCAATATTCCGTGCTGTGTTCTTTGCCGATGCCGTACACGCTGAGTTGGTCGTGCTGTTGGTCGCGGATTTTCTGGTTATTCATGCCGCGCAATACGGCGATCACGTAATGAGCGCCATAGCATTGACCGGTGCGATAAATCGCCGACATGATTTTTTGTGCGTCCAGCAAGCCGTCATATTTTTTCGGCGGATCGAGACAAATATCGCAATTTTGGCAGGATGTTTGGCGATGCTCGCCGAAATAATTCAATAGCACCAAACGGCGACAAGTTTGACTTTCGGCAAATTCGCCGATAGCCTGCAATTTATGCTGTTCAATTTGCCGTTGCGGCGTTTCCGGCTTTTCCATCAACATTTTGTTCAGCCACACATAATCCGCCGGATCGTAAAACAACACCGCTTCCGCCGGTAAATCGTCACGCCCCGCGCGACCGGTCTCCTGATAATAGGATTCGATGCTGCGCGGCAAGTCGAAATGCGCCACGAAGCGCACGTTGGATTTGTTAATGCCCATGCCGAACGCAATGGTCGCCACCACCACCTGAATGTTGTCGCGCTGAAAATCCCGTTGCACTTTCTCGCGCAAGCCGCTTTCCATCCCGGCATGATACGCCGCCGCCCGCACGCCTTTGCTGCACAGGGTTTCGGCGATACGTTCCACTTTGTTGCGGCTGTTGCAATACACGATGCCGCTCTTGCCTTTTTGCGCCAATACAAAACGACAAAGTTGCTCCATCGGCTTAAATTTTTCCACCAAGGTGTAACGAATGTTCGGGCGGTCAAAACTTCCCACATAAAAGTGCGGTCGATTTAACCGGAGATTTTTCAGAATATCCTGTTGCGTGGTTTGATCCGCCGTGGCGGTGAGCGCCATGATCGGCACCTGCGGGAAACTGCCTTTTAAGCCGCCAAGTTGGGTGTATTCCGGGCGGAAATCATGTCCCCATTGGGAAATGCAGTGCGCTTCATCAATGGCGATAAAGCTCACCTGACACAAAGAAATGAACTGGAAAAAACTGTTGGTCATGACTTTTTCCGGCGACAGATACAATAATTTTAACTGCCCGGAAATCGCTTTATTTTGAACCTGTTGCTGCTCTTCAAAGGTTTGCGTGGAATTTAGATAATCCGCCGCCACACCGTTGGCTCGTAGTTGATCCACTTGGTCTTTCATCAGGGAAATTAGCGGGGACACCACTAATGTCATGCCGTCAAAACACAGAGCGGGAATTTGATAACACAAGGATTTGCCCGTGCCCGTCGCCATAATTACCAGACAATCCTGTCCGTTCAGCGCGGCGTCAATGATTTCCTCTTGCCCTTTGCGGAAGGATTGGTAGCCGAACACCGAATGCAACACATTCAGCGCAGAAGCATGAAGTGCGGTGGAATTTGCCGACGATTTATCGGAAAAATCCACCGCACTTTTGATCGGTTCGGACGGGTTAAGGTCGTTCATTAACCGAACTGCACCTGCTCGCCGTGTTTAGCCAGCGCTTCGGTGAGCGCCTGCCAGAAATCCAAGCCGTCGTTGCTGACCCAACGACCGTCTTTATAGGCAAAATGGAAGCCGCCGTTGTGGCTCGCCAGCCATAATTCCAGCAACGGCTCCTGTTTGTTAATCACGATTTGACTGCGATCGCCCAGCGTAATGGTGAACACGGACCCCTGGCGCTCACAATCGGCATCGCAATCCTGCGCTTCCAGCTGTTCTTCAATTTCATCCCAAACCTGCTCGATTTTTTGGTGAAACTCGACGATATTCATAAAACCACTCCCAAGAAATGTCGGTAAAGCGCAAATTATAAAGATTTTCTGTGCGTTGTGATAGCACAAAGCCGGATTTAATGGTAAAAAGAGCAGTCAAATTTTAAGAACAAGGAGCAACCGATGAAAAAACTGATTTCCTTATTTTTACTCGTCACCTTATGTGCTTTAAGTAGCGGCTGCGGCGTGAAAGGACCGCTGTATTTTCCTGAACAAGATTCTGCCGATCAGGCGACCAAATAATTTTTATAGGCGACTTTATGGACTTTTTCCAATATCAAAACGATCAACTCATGGCGGAAAATCTGCCGGTTAAACAACTTGCCGAGGAATTCGGCACGCCGCTTTATGTGTATTCCAGAGCCACTCTTGAGCGTCACTGGCACGCCTTTAACAATGCCTTTGGCGACCATCCGCATTTGGTGTGTTTTGCGGTGAAATCCAATCCAAATATTGCCATTTTGAACGTGATGGCAAGATTGGGGTCGGGCTTTGATATCGTATCCCAAGGTGAATTGGAACGCGTGCTTGCTGCCGGCGGCGAGGCGGGCAAAGTGGTGTTTTCCGGTGTGGCGAAATCTCATCAGGAAATTGCCCGTGCGTTGGAAGTAGGCATTCGCTGCTTTAACGTGGAATCGGAAGCGGAATTGTTGCGCATTAATCAAATCGCCGGCGAGATGGGCAAAATCGCCCCCATTTCTTTGCGCGTGAACCCGGACGTGGACGCCCACACCCACCCTTATATTTCCACCGGGTTAAAAGAAAATAAATTCGGCGTGAGCGTAGAACAAGCGCGGGAAGTCTATAAATTAGCGGCAACGTTACCGAACATTGACATCGTCGGCATGGATTGCCATATCGGCTCGCAACTCACGGAATTACAACCGTTTTTAGATGCCGCCGATCGGTTAATCGTGCTGATGGAACAGTTGAAACAGGACGGCATTCGTTTGAAACATTTGGACTTGGGCGGCGGCTTAGGTGTGCCTTACACCGACGAAACGCCACCGCACCCGACGGAATATGCCAAAGCGTTGTGGGAAAAACTAAGCGCTTTCAACGAATTGGAAATTATTGTGGAGCCCGGTCGTGCGATTACTGCCAATGCGGGGATTTTGGTGACTAAAGTGGAATATGTGAAATCCAATGAAACCCGCAATTTCGCCATTGTGGATGCAGGCATGAACGATATGATCCGCCCGGCGCTGTATCAGGCTTACATGAACATTCTGGAAATCGACCGCACTTTAGGGCGTGAAGAGAAGATTTATGATGTGGTCGGCCCGATTTGCGAAACCTCGGATTTCCTCGGCAAACAACGCAAACTCGCTATTGCGGAAGGGGATTATTTAGCCCAACGTTCCGCCGGGGCATACGGTGCAAGTATGTCCTCCAACTACAATTCCCGTCCGAGAACGGCGGAAGTGATGGTGGACGGTAATAATGCCTACTTAATCCGTCGCCGCGAAGCCTTAAACGAATTATGGCAACTGGAAAGTGTATTGCCATAACACAAAACGTTAAACATAAAAAAATCCCGCAACGTAGTTTGCGGGATTTTTGTTTCGATTAACGATACGGTTGATTTAACGGCACTTCCGGATCCGGTTCGTGCGTAATGCGATTGCGCAGGTCACGACGGATAAGCTCAATACTCCAGAACCAGAAAACGTGACCGACAAATTCGGAAACGTGTTCGTAGAATGGCCAGTCGGCAACCGGCGGTGTTAAGCCTAATAACGGGAAGGTCACATAGTGTACGCCGATATCACAAATGATACCGAACAGGATACCTTGCCATAATTTAATTTTCGGGAAACGCTCCGCTACGATACAGTAGAACAGCGCGAACACCACCGAGAACGTAATGTGCGTTACGCCAATCCAGTTGAAACCGTGGTCGGCGAAGGTAAATACCGCTTCGGTCGGATCGATGCCGATGTAATCACGTAGGAAAACGTGCGGCGGGTTTAAAAAGGCACGAGAACAAACCTCAAGGGCTTGGCTCGGATCTTTACAGGCGGCGGTGAATAAATCCAACGGGCTACGTGGTGGGAACGGATGCTCGGCACCCCATTTGACGAACGCGGAAATCACGCCGGCAATAATCGCCACGAATGCCGCTACGCCATAACGACGACGGGACGGGTCGGATTGAACAAATAGTCCTGACATAATATGCTCTCCAAATTTTAATAAATTGCTTTTCACTTTTATTTTAGGAAATGAAATAAAAGTGCGGTTAATATTTTCAGCATTTTTTCTATTAGTCAAGTTTTATTCTTTTTCATCCTCGGGGAAAATATTTTTATAATGAAATCGTTATTTTTCTGTCAAATCGAAAATACACAAATATAAAGGAAATCACATGACAAAACGTTGCGCATGGGCAGAAGGCTCGCAAATTTATCGGGATTATCATGATAACGAATGGGGCAAGCCGCAATTTGATGATCAAAAATTATTTGAAAAACTTTGTCTGGAAGGGCAACAAGCCGGGTTGTCGTGGATTACGGTTTTGAAAAAACGGGAAGCTTACCGTGAGGCGTTCTTTCAATTTGATCCGCAAAAAGTCGCGACGATGACGGAAGCCGATATTGATCATTGTATGCAAAATCCCGGTTTAATTCGTCACCGTGCAAAATTACTGGCGATTGTCACCAATGCGCGGGCGTTTCTTGCTATGCAAAAGTGCGGTGAAAATTTCAGTCGTTTTATTTGGTCTTTTGTTGATCATCAGCCGCAAATCAACGATGTGCCGGATTTAAATCATGTGCCGGCACAAACGGCGATTTCGGTGGCGTTATCCAAGGCATTGAAAAAACGCGGTTTTGTGTTTGTCGGTCCGACCACCTGCTATGCTTTTATGCAATCCATGGGGCTGGTGGACGATCATTGGAACGGCTGCGCGTGCAAAAACGCCCATTAAAAAATGCGATTCAGCATGTTTTACAGTATAATCCCGTTAAATTTGGCTCAAAGAATGGTTGTCCGATGAAGAAAAATTATTACACGTTAATTTCGCTGTCAATTTTGACCGCACTTTATAGTGCCGACAGCGCAGCAGACTTGAATCAGCAATGTTTATTAGGCGTACCGCACTTCAGCGGGGAAGTCGTGACCGGTGATCCGAACGATCAACCGGTGCATATTGAAGCAGACAAGGCGGAAATCAATCAACCGAGTAGCGCCGTTTATCAGGGCAATGTGGACATCAAACAAGGCAACCGCCATTTGAGATCCGCTGCAGTGGAAGTTCAGCAATCGGGCGAAGGTGAAAATGTGCAACGTTATGCCTTTGCGCGCGGCGGATTCGATTATCGCGACAACCAAATCAACTTACTCGGTAGCGATGCCAAAGTGCACTTAAACAGCAAAGATACCGATATTCAACACGCCGATTATCAATTTGTCGATCGCCAAGGGCGCGGTTCGGCGGAAAGCGTGGAATTGCGGGAAAATTATCGTTTAATGAAAAACGCCACCTTCACATCCTGCTTACCGAACGATAATGACTGGTCTATTTACGCTAGCGAAATGCGCCAACATATAAAAGAAGAATATGCGGAAATGTGGCACGCCCGTTTCCGCGTGCACGGCGTGCCGGTGTTTTATACACCGTATTTGCAACTGCCAATTGGTGATCGTCGTCGTTCCGGTTTGTTGGTACCGACTGCCGGACACTCCAGCCGCGACGGCTATTTCTATGCTCAGCCGATATATTGGAACATTGCACCGAATTACGATGCCACCATCGCACCGAAATATATGTCAAAACGCGGCTGGCAACTTAACGGCGAGTTCCGTTATTTAACCCCTATCGGCGAAGGTAAAATTGCCGGAGAATATTTAGGCAATGATCGTTTAACGGATTACACGGCGGAAAACCGCAAACGTCATTTATTGCATTGGCTACACAGTTCCAGTTTTTTGGAAAACTGGCGCTTAAACGTAGATTATACGCGGGTCAGCGATAAACGTTATTTCACCGATTTTGATTCCGAATACGGCAGCAGCACGGACGGTTACGCCGACCAAAAAGCCCGCATCGCTTACTATCAACCAAACTACAACCTGGCGATTTCGGCAAAACAATTCCAGATTTTCGACGAAGTCGCGATTGGTCCATATCGCGCATTGCCGCAAATTGATTTCAATTATTACAAAAACAATTTATGGGACAATCTGGATTTCAAACTCTTCTCTCAAGCGGTACGCTTTGACAATGATAGCAGCCAAATGCCGAAAGCCTGGCGTTTCCATGTGGAGCCGAGTTTAAATAAAACCTTCTCCAATCGTTATGGCAGTCTTAACCTTGAGACAAAACTTTATGCGACCCACTATCAGCAAAAGAAAGGTCGCGCAGCCGATGCGGAAGAGGTGGAACGCAGTGTAACCCGTGTGTTGCCGCAGTTTAAAGCGGAATTACAAACGGTGTTGGCGTCCAATAAAACCCTGTTTGAAGGCTATACGCAAACCCTTGAACCGCGCGTACAATATTTATATCGCCCTTATAAAAATCAAAGTAATATCGGCTCCAAACGAAACTCGCAATATCTTGGTTTCGGTTACGACTCCACCTTGTTACAACAGGATTATTACTCCTTGTTCCGTGACCGCCGTTACAGCGGCTTGGACCGTATTGCATCCGCCAATCAGGTGACTTTAGGGGGAACCACCCGCTTCTTCGACACACAAAAAGAAGAACGCTTCAATTTTGCTATCGGGCAAACCTTCTATTTAGAGCCTTCCCGTATTGACGATAACCCGAACAACAAAACCTCCGGTGCATCCTCTTCATGGGCGTTGGAATCTAACTGGAAAATCAGCGAGCAATGGCGCTGGCGCGCAAGTTATCAATATGATCCGCAGTTAAAACAGGTTTCTCTGGCAAATACCGGTTTGGAATGGAACCCGGAAAAAGACAATTTAATTCAGTTAAATTATCGCTACGCAAGCCAAGAATATATTGACCAAAACCTCACCGCCGGTGCTAACCGTTACAATCAGGATATTAAACAGCTGGGCGTTCAGGCAGCTTGGGAAATTACCGATAATTGGGCGGTAGTCGGACGTTATTACCAAGATTTGGCATTAAAAAAACCGGTGGAACAATACCTCGGAGTGCAATATAACTCCTGCTGCTGGAGTATCGGTGTCGGCGCAAGACGTTACGTCACCAGCCGCCAAAACCAAAGAGACGACGAAATCTTCTACGACAATAGTATCGGCGTCACCTTCCAGCTACGCGGCTTCGGTAACGACCACGAAAGCGGTATCCAAGATATGCTGAAACGTGGCAAATTGCCTTATTTACAAGCGTTTAGTCTTTATTAAAAAGTCAAAAGCCATCTTCATGAAAGATGGCTTTTTGTTATAAAACCGAAATTACCACGTCTGCGCAAACCAATCCGTCGTCAGGGTATCCGCATCGAATACCTGCCCCATTAACGGCGTTAACGTGTTCACCCCAAGCTTGCGTGCAATAGGCAGACTTTCCAGCACGGGCTCGTTCCATTTGTGTAGCGCTAACGGATAAGCCGCCCAGTGGATCGGCATGAAGCGTTTCGGTTTGAGTTTTGCCGCTAATTCGGCGGTTTGTTGCGGGAATAAATGGTTATTCGGCCAACGTTCATTGTATTGTCCGTTTTCGATAAAAGCGATGTCAAAGCCGTTAAACCGTTCGGCAATGGCATCAAAATGCTTGCCTTGTGACGAGTCACCATGGAAATAAAAACTTTCGTTGTTATGTTGCAACACAAAGCCTGACCATAAGCTCTTGTTATGATCAAACAGTCCGCGTCCCGAATCATGCCGTGCAGGCAAGGCGGTATAGCGTACGCCGTTGCGTTCGACGCTTTGCCACCAATCTAATTCCGTAATGCGTTCCGCCGCTACGCCCCATTTTTGCAGAACCACGCCCAATCCAAGAGACACCACAAAATGACTTTGGGTTTTCGCCAGCTTTTGCACGGTTTCCTGTTCCAGATGATCATAGTGGCTATGTGAAATCAGCACCACATCAATGGGCGGCAATTCCTCAACCCAAGCGGGCGGATCTTGGAAGCGATTCATCATTAACGGCACCGGCGATGCACTTTTGCCGAATAGCGGATCGGTGATAACGGTTTGTGAACCGAGACGCATCATCAGCGTTGAATGTCCGAACCAAATAAACCGACTTTTCTCCGCCGGGGCTAAAAAAGCGTCCCAATCCGGTTTTATCATCGGCAGGGGTTTTGGCGGATGAAGGGACTTTTCGTCAAAAATCAGCGTCCACATGGCACGCGCAATATCGGACACCGCTTGTTGCGGTTCCGCATTGAAGAAGGTTTGGGTTTTCGGATCATAATGATCGCTTTTCGGATAAACGGGATAACGATCCGGATAAAGCCAGTAACCAAGCAACGCGGCTGCGCCGGCAAAAGCAATCAGTTTTTTCTTATGTTTCATTTGAATACAATTTATTTCTTAGGGTGCGTCATTATATGCTAATTCATGCAATATTTTTAATAACATTACCCTCTCTTTATAACTAATGATAATTATTTACATCTAAGCAACGATCTTGTATGTTAAACGTCCTTTTTAGGAAAGCTGTTGAAATAAGGATAATCCCTTATCAAACGTAATGTTAATTAATTATACGGAGCTTAAATATGACCGAGCAAATCATTCCTTCCGACGATGTTCTTCTCAAAGCCGTGCAAGACACACTGGTGATTTCCACCACCGATTTACAAGGCGTGATCACCTACGCCAACGACCTTTTCTGCAAACTCACCGGCTATTCCCGTGAAGAACTCATCGGCAAACCGCATAATTTGGTTCGTCACCCTGCCGTGGCAAAAGAAGTGTATAAAGATATGTGGGACACCATCCAAGCGGGCAAAATCTGGACCGGCATCATCCCGAACGTGGGCAAAGGCGGCGTGGTTTATGTGGTGGACACCACCGTGCAACCGATTTTTGATGCGGCAGGTAAAATCACCGGTTACATCAGCGTTCGTCGCGTTATCAATGATTTAATGGAAAACTTCGACGCCGTTGAATTATCCAAAGAAATTTTCGACGAATACTACGACAAATAATCCCCGCTCCCGCGTGCCTGTTATTGCAGGCGCGCTTTTCTTTTCTCTCGCAAAGGACATCTCATGTGTAACCCGTCTATTTCACGCATTCACATTGCTTACGGCTCCGAATCCGGCAATGCGCAGGCATTGGCGACGGAACTTGCCAATCAGCCTTTTTTACAGGCTTACCCCACCGCACTTAGCACCTTAAATGACACCGATCTCAATACGTTAGATAACCAAACGCTGCTGGTCATCATCACCAGTTCTTTCGGCGACGGCGAACCGCCGGAAAATGCCGATGAATTTTTAGAAACGCTGGAAAAAATGACCGCACTTTCCAGCCGTTATTGCGTTTTCGGGCTGGGCGATGTGACTTACGACTACTTTTGCGGTTTCAGTAAACAGGTAGATGAAGTATTACAACAAAAGCAAGCCAAACCGCTTATTGAACGGGTAGATGCCGACCTGAATTTCCGCGAAATTTTCAAACAATGGCTGCCGTTATTGCAACAAGCGCTGACCGAACTACCCGCACAACCGCTAAGCCACGCCCTATCCGTGCAGGTTTACAATGAAAACACCGTCTATCAGGCGGAAGTGCTGGAGATTCAACGGCTGGCGCAAGCGGAGCCGGCGGTGTATCACCTGCGCTTATCCCTCAAAGACAGCGGCATTTTCTACCAAGCGGGCGATTTGGTTTATGTGCAAATCGAGCAGCCTGACGAAGCGTTGGCGCCATATGCAGAGTGGTTCGGCGATAAAAGTGCGGTGGAAATTTTGCGTAAAAAAGAACTGCGCCTGTTAAGCAAGAACGTGTTGCGAGACATTAGCAAAATCACCGGCAATGCCGAATTAAAAGACCTCACCAAAATTTCCAATAAAAAAGCGCTGGAAAGTTATTTATACGGGCACGATCTGCTGGATGTGTTGCGCGATTTCGACCCGGAGAAAAAAGTCAGCCTTGCCGATGTAACGGAGATGCTGGCGAACCTCACCGCCCGCGCCTATTCCATCAGTTCCTGCGGCAAAACCCACCCGGAATACACGGATTTATGTATCCGTCACATTCATTACCGCCTCGGCGAACGGGACTACCAAGGCACGGCGAGCGATCAACTGGCGCAGCTGAAAGTCGGGCAAAAAATCCCCGTTTTTGTCAAAGCCAACCCGACATTCCGCCTACCGGAACATCTCAACGCACCGTTGGTCATGATTGGCTCCGGCACCGGTATTGCGCCGTTTATCGGCTTCCTGCAATATCTTGAAGGGCAACAAGTCAAGGTGGAAAGCGATCTGTTCTTCGGCGAACGCCACCGCGCCACCGATTTTCTCTATCAAGAAACGCTGGAAAACTTCCGACAACAGGGCGTGCTGACCCATCTGTTCACTGCATTCTCGCGTGATCAGGCAGAAAAATACTATGTACAAAACGCGCTTTCGGCACAGGCGGAACACATTTGGTCACGCATTCAACAAGGCGCCTATTTTTACATTTGCGGCAGCAAATCCATGAGCAAGGCCGTTGACGACGCGCTTATCCAAATCGCCTCGGACATCGGCAATCGCCCGTATGTGGACGCCTTCGACAACATCGTCGCCGAACTGGTCGCTGCCGGGCGTTTATTGCGTGACGTGTATTAGCGGCGTATAGTAAAAACGCCCGAAAAACCAACCGCACTTTAAGGAAGGACTATGCGCTATAACGACTTTAATCAACCCATCGGCGATGCCGTAGAACATTTTACGGCAGGCGAGCTACCGGACGTGCAAGTGCTCTCGGGGCGATTTTGTCGTTTGGAACGACTTTCCCCGGAGGCGCATTTTGAGGATTTATGGCAGGTTTACAACGCCGATACGCCGCCGCAGAACTGGACGTATCTGCCAAAACGTTACGGACCGTTTGAGGATAAAACGGCATTTCTGGATTTTTTACAATGCACCGCCGCCGCAACCGATCCCTATTGCTTTGCCATTATCGATGCAAGCACGAATCAAGCCGTCGGCTCATTTTCACTGATGCGCATCGACCCGAATTACCGCGTTGTCGAAATGGGCGCGGTGATTTATTCGGCGCGGTTAAAACGTTCTAAAATCGCCACTGAAGCGCAATTTCTGATGGCGCAATATGTGTTTGAAACCTTGCAATATCGCCGCTACGAATGGAAATGCGACGCCTTGAACGCGCCTTCACGCCACGCCGCCGAACGGCCCGGTTTCCGCTTTGAAGGCATTTTCCGCCAAGCGATGGTTTATCACGGACGCAACCGCGATACGGCATGGTTCTCCATGCTCGACAGCGAATGGGCACAACGTAAACAACGCTTTCTCCGCTGGCTCGCGGATGATAATTTCAACGCTGATGGCTCGCAGAAAACAGCATTGAGTGAAATACCGCTGGAATAACAAATCTCGAAAACCAAAAGTGCGGTGGATTTTAAAAACGTTTTTTAAATCCACCGCACTTTTCCTTCTAATTCAAAATCTTCCCTCTCACAAAATTGACGCCCCCGCCAAGAGTGCTATACTCCCGCCCAATCATTCAACAGAAGAATAAAAACCATGATAAAAAAAGCGGCGTTGACAGGGTTACTGTTATTTGGAATGTTTTTTGGGGCGGGGAATTTGATTTTTCCGCCGAGCCTTGGGGCGTTATCCGGCACGAATTTTTGGCCGGCGATTAGCGGGTTTGTGTTGTCCGGAGTGGGGATTGCGGTGTTAACCTTGGTGATCGGCGCACTTAATCCGAAAGGCTATGTGCATGAAATTTCTATAAAAATCTCACCTAAGTTTGCCACGCTTTATTTAGTCGTGCTTTATCTTTCTATCGGGCCTTTCTTTGCCATTCCGCGCACGGCGACGGTGGCGTATGAAGTAGGCATTGCGCCTATGCTGCCGGCGTCCTTCAATTCCTTCGGACTGGTCATCTTCACCGTGCTTTACTTTATCGCCGCCTATTTGATTGCCTTGAATCCGTCTAAAATTCTCGACAGTATCGGGCGCATTTTAACGCCGATTTTTGCGCTGTTAATTGTGTTATTGGTGACGTTAGGCATGATGAAATACGGCGATACTGTGCCGCAAGCCGCCCTTGGCGATTATGCCGTATCGGCGTTCGGCACGGGATTTATTGAAGGCTATAACACCCTCGATGCGCTGGCTTCCGTGGCGTTTAGCGTGGTGGCGGTGCAAACCTTGAAGCAGTTGGGATTCCGCAATAAACGGGAATACGTTTCCACGGTGTGGCTGGTGAGTGTTGTGGTGGCGTTGGGCTTCAGCCTGCTGTATATCGGCTTGGCGTATTTAGGCAATCATTTTACCGTGCCTGCCGACGTGATGGCGTCCGACGCGAACAAGGGTGTGTATATTTTATCCCAAGCGACTCAAGCCATTTTCGGTGCGAGCGCGCAGATCTTCTTAGCGGCGATGGTTGCCGTCACCTGCTTCACCACCACCGCCGGCTTGATTGTCGCCGTTGCCGAATTTTTCCGCACACGTTTCCCGCAGCTGAGCTACAAAACCTATGCTACCTTGTTTACGTTAGTGGGCTTTGCTGTGGCGAACTTGGGATTAGGCGCGATCATCACGTATTCTATTCCTGTGCTGTTGGTGCTTTATCCCGTCACCATCGTCATTGTCATGCTGATCATCGTGAATAAATTTGCCGCCCTGTCTAAATTCGGTATGCAACTGACGGTGGCGTTGGTGGCAACCATTTCGGTGAGCAGTGTTATCGGCGGGCAATTGCAACTTGCTTGGCTAACGAATTTCATCAACCGTCTGCCGTTCGCCGATTATTCCCTTTCTTGGCTAACTGTAGCACTTGTAGGCATTGGCATGTCCCTTGTACTACCGAATCGGCAACGTAGCGAAGCGGAATAATGTTTGTGGCGAACGGAAAACGCTCGCTCTATTTCTCTTTAAAAACGTTGCCAAAAATGACCGCACTTTTCTCGCCAATTATTTCCTTTTTATTGAAACTGAATCAATAAATCCTGTCTTTATCTTCTCATTGGAAAACTTATAATGCTTCCCATCAAAGAACGATAGGTTCTGAAAATCAATAAGGAGAAAAATCATGAAAAAAGTTGCAAAAGTACATATGGCACCGGAAAAACACTGGGTGGGTAACGGCTTCCATGTGGCGTCTATGTTTAGTTACAACGATACGGACAAACATCTGGATCCGTTCCTGTTAATGGATTACAACGCGCCGAAGTTTTTCCAAGGCGGTCGCAAAGACGATTCCGAATTTGATTTACGTGGCGTGGAAGAACACCCGCACCGTGGTTTTGAAACCGTCACCATCGCCTACCAAGGCGAAGTGTCACACCGCGATTCCTACGGCGGGGGCGGCACCATCGGCACGGGTGACGTGCAATGGATGACGGCGGGTTCCGGCGTGATGCACGAAGAAATGCACTCGGAAAAATTCGCCAAAGAAGGCGGTTTGTTTGAAATGGTGCAACTTTGGGTCAATTTGCCGGCGAAAGACAAAATGACCGCGCCGAAATATCAAGCCATTAAATCGGCGGATATTCCGGTGGTCACATTGCCGAATCATGCAGGTTCCGTGCGCGTCATTGCGGGTGAGTTGCTGAACACAAAAGGCACTGCCGGCACGTTCAGCCCAATCAATATGTGGGACACCGTCATGAACGCAAATACGGCGTACACTTTCGCTGTGCCAGAAAGCCACAACCTCGTCATTCTGGTATTGGACGGCACGGTGCAAATCGGCGGCGATGCCATCGCGCGGCGCGGTGAATTGGTCACTTTTGAACGCGGTGGCGAGGACGTGCACATTGAAGCCAACAATGACGCCAAATTGCTGATTCTCACCGGCGAACCGCTCAATGAGCCGATTGTCGGTTACGGCCCGTTCGTGATGAATACCCGCGAGCAAATCGTGGAAGCGTTCCGCGACGTGCAAGCCGGTAAATTCGGGCGTTTGCCCGCTTAATCGGGCGTAAAGTGCGGTTGGTTTTCCAAATGTTTTTTGAAACGAAAAACGCCGATGAAAATCACCGCACTTTTTTTTGTGTTAAATCAACCCGTTCCCCAAAAACCGTTTTTAACGTCTATTCCTTTGCGCTATACTACGCAACGCATTCTCAGGGCAGGGTGAAAGTCCCTACCGGTGGTAAGCGTGAATGAATGTTTCAACGCAAGCCCACGAGCGTTTATCGGCAAAAGTGCGGTCGTTTTTGACGGCGTTTTTGCGATAAAGTCAGCAGATTTGGTGCGAATCCAAAGCCGACAGTGACAGTCTGGATGAAAGAGAATAAAAAAGCAGCACAGGTTTGTTTGAACCTGTGTTCGTCCTTTTTATCATTCCGCCCTGATTCTGGTATAACTCATTTATTGAAAAGGCATTTACTATGAATCAGTCATTATTATCCCCCTTCGGCACCCCGGAAGAGCGCGTCAAAGCTGCCATTGAAGCCTTCAAACAAGGCAACGGCGTGCTTGTGTTAGACGATGAAAATCGCGAAAACGAAGGCGACTTAATCTTCCCCGCCGAAACCATCACCACCGAGCAAATGGCAAAACTCATTCGCTACGGCAGCGGCATCGTGTGTTTGTGTATCACCGATGCATTGTGTAAACAATTGGACTTGCCGCCGATGGTCAACCACAACACCAGCGTAAATAAAACCGCCTTCACCGTCACCATCGAAGCCGCCGAGGGCGTTTCCACCGGGGTTTCCGCCGCCGACCGCGTGACGACCGTCAAAGCCGCCGTTGCCGACGGCGCCAAACCGAGCGATTTACACCGCCCGGGACACGTTTTCCCGTTACGCGCCGCGCCAAACGGCGTATTACAACGCAACGGGCATACCGAAGCGGCAGTGGATTTAGCACGTTTGGCAGGCTTTAAAGAAGCGGGCGTGATTTGCGAAATCACCAACGACGACGGCACCATGGCACGCGCTCCGGAACTGGTGGAATTCGTCAAAAAACATGGTTATGTCATTGTGACGATTGAGGATTTAATCGAATATCGCAAGAAATATCATTGCTAGAGGGCGTTTCTAATCAGCCCCAAAAAGTGCGGTCAAAATTCACGATGGATTTTAACCGCACTTTTTGTTTGTTATTTCGGTTCCATGTCCGTCTTTTCGCAGCTATCTTTCAATAAATTCGGGGTGTTCTGCGTTTCAGCTTGAGGAAATAAACTCGAACGGAAAAAGGCGAACGGCAGATAGCTCAGCGCCAACATGCACAAATCAAAAATGAAAATGCGGTCGTGAAGGAAAATCGGGCGGGAGAATCGATTAATCGTCTGCACATTATCCGCATCCAACCAATTCATGACCGCCGCCCACCAAAAATACAACAGCGCAAACACCTTGCCCACAAAGGCGGAAAGTGCCGGCAGCGGCATAAATACGGCAAGCACGCAGCAGAGAAAAATTACAAAGGCAATGCTGCGCCAAAGACATTGTGCGGTGAGCAAATAAGGGTTGTCGGCTTGCAACGGTTTTAAACGCAATAATAACGGCAACAACGGAAGGTTGATCAGTATCGCGCTTACGCCAAGCAGGCTGTTGGTCATGCGGCGTAAATTGATAATGTCGCCGTTAACCCGCACGGAAGCGCCCGCCACGGCAAAATCTACAAAAAGCGGCAAAAAAACAAAATACGCCACAAAGACGGCATAAAGCCACATGAAAACGGACGTTTTGCCCTTCAGCGGATGGTGGTATAACCCTTCAAAATAATTTGTGATGCCTTCAAAAGCGCCTTTCATCATGAGAGAAATGCCCGCGCCAAATAAACCCGCAAATCCTAATAGGACAACAGATAAAATAATTAATACAAACACAATCGCAATGGCTTCCATATTATTTCTCCTGTGTTTCCGTCACATTTGTACTATCAATACCTGAATTTTCTTCCACCAAACGTATTGGTTCGGTAGCAGATAACCCTATTTGAATCATCGTTGGGAACGAAATCCAGGATTGCTGCGGATCAATGCCGATTTGTAGCGGTGCTTTTAACGTTTCTTCAATTCTTTCATAGATCACATTACCCGCACCCAATCCGATCATTTGGCGTAAACTGTCGCTATCGGGCAAACTGCCACAGTGTCGATCTTCTTTATTACATTGATTTATCGCCGCAGAATAATCAAACACCGGCGTTTGCGGCGGCAAGCCGTAAATGTGTTGTCTTCGACTATCGGAAATGACCGCACGAATATGGGTATTCGGCGCGTGCTGAATACGCCAAATATCATCGAATTTTGCCGAATCCAAAATTAATACGACATCACGTCCCGCACTATTTAAGCGAATATCCGCCTCTTTTGTTTTATTGGTTAAATAATATATTTGCGTATTGTACGGCAGTTGCAAACTTCTCAACCAATAGGCGAGCCCGCTGTTATCACTTACCCATAACGCTTCCTGATGTTCGCGCACGGTAAGCCCGTTAAGTATTGCGCGTTCACCGCAGAGTTCCTGCCGTACATGTTTTTTGATGCCGGCATAACAATGCCACTTGCCGTCAATCACTTTCCACCAGATACTGCGTTGTTCTAAAGGCTCGGGCATGCCTGAATCCTGTCCCGGTTGTCCTCTATGATCCTGTTCATATTTTCGATTGAAGGTATATTTATAAGCATCCCGTTCCGGGTAATAACGGAGCCCCTTTCTTAAATAGGGATTAATGTCTATCGGCATCTTTTGTTGGCGTTTAGGGTCGCTCGGCGCAGGCAGATTGTCCTGAATAGTCGCGATGGTTTCTTGTAACATCCGATGCGCTTCCGCCCGTTCAAGATTGATACGGGCAACGGGAACATAAGCCCCCCAAACGCCGACAATCAACACAATCAGCAGGCTAAATTTTGCGGTAAGGTTCTCTTGCATATAGGCTACTCATGAAATTGAAAACGAAAAAACGTTGGTAAAAAGGACCGCACTTTATCTCTCAATAGACGTAATAACATAGGGCAATCGCTGTATCTTACATTCATCCGATAATGGTTCCGCTTTATCTGAGGAATCTCTAGGCGGCATAAAATACCAATCCGCCCAACCGTCTTTAAAGTTGATGCCATATATTCTCGAGTCAGCGAAATAACGGCAATTTCCGATTTGGTACTTGGGCTGCTCTTTTTCCGTCATCGTCTCTTTTGTAACAGGAATCTTTATTCCGCCGTAGAGTGCAAAAATCTGACCATTCATGTCTGCAGCAATATCATAAACTCTGAAAATATTTTGTTTTTCACCAACCAATAATGCAAGTGCCGAATAGGGAGACAAAGACATCGTCACAGAGGGCTGTTCACTCGGTAAATAGGCTTTAGGTATGTTGTTAAACCAGCTATCATCTAGAAAATCTTTCAGAGTAGGGAAAAACGAAAGATAGGTACTTTCCGAGTCTATGAACTGGTTTTCCAAATGAAATTTAATATCTTTTGTATAGCAATAGTCGACTCTAAAATCATCAAAATTATAGCCTGATGTTTGATTTTTACGCTTTAACTTGATGTAGTTTCTTAATTGACAATTGACACCATGAACATTGAAATATTTCTCTTTATCGCCAAAAAGATCATTCGCAGAAAGTTCCATAGAAAAATGATCCAATTCCATTTTTTTTAACGGAAACGGTCCCCAAGTGAAAAATTGACCTTTAGGGGCGACTAAGGTTGCATCATCATACGTTAAAATCAGCTTCGCGTTTGATGGAATATTTTCTATTCCGTGAAGCATTTCTAATTCTCTTGCGGTTAATCTTCTTTCTCTAATCAGATTTTCATAGATTTGATAATTTCGGTATTGCTCTTCTTTCGTGCCAAGATTCATTACGACAAGAAAAACGATGGCAAGTCCACCCATAAAAATAAAAGTACGCAAGGATTCAATAAATTTTCCCTCTTTCCTTTGCCACCAAGTAAGCACAAGATAGAGTAATCCTAAGGTTAGGAAAAAATAAAACGGAATTCGTAGCAACATTGATTGTCCTTAGTTCATCAGACGAAAAGAAAGCTGTTTTAAAACATCCGTCTCAAAACAGCTTTTTATGTTTATCTCTTTTTATTTACTTCGCCGCAATAAACCCAACCGCTTCATACACTTTTGCTAAAGTCGCTTGCGCGCGGGCTTTGGCTTTTTCGGCGCCTTCTTTGGCGATTTGGTGTAAGAGTTCCTCGTTATTGCGGAAGTGGTGATAGCGCTCTTGCAACGTGGTCAACATGGCGGAGACTTCGTCTGCCACCGCGCCCTTCAAGTGACCGTACATTTTGCCTTCAAATTCCTGTTCCAGTTCTGCGATGGTTTTGCCGCTGACACCGGAGAGAATGTCCAGCAAATTAGATACACCTGCTTTATTTTTCACGTCATAACGAATGACCGGCGGCTCGTCGGAGTCGGTCACCGCGCGTTTGATTTTCTTGGCGACGGCTTTCGGATCTTCCAATAAGCCAATGACGTTGTTGCGGTTTTCATCGGATTTGGACATTTTTTTCTCCGGCTCCAGCAAGGACATCACGCGCGCACCCGCTTTCGGGATAAACACTTCCGGCACGGCAAAGTGCGGTCCGTATAAGGCGTTGAAACGTTGCGCGATGTCGCGGGTGATTTCCAAATGTTGTTTTTGGTCTTCGCCCACCGGCACTTGGTTGGCTTGGTAAAGCAAAATGTCCGCCGCCATTAACACCGGGTAAGTGAACAAGCCCACGTTAACGTTTTCCGCATAACGGGCGGATTTGTCTTTGAATTGGGTCATGCGGCTCATTTCGCCGAAATAGGTGTAGCAATTCAACACCCAAGCCAGTTGCGCGTGTTCCGGCACATGGGATTGAATGAAAATGGTGGATTTCGCCGGGTCGATACCGCAGGCTAAATACAATGCCAGCACGTCCAAAGTGGCTTTGCGTAACGCCGCCGGATCCTGACGCACGGTGATGGCGTGTTGATCCACGATACAGAACAGGCATTCGTAATCGTCCTGCATTTTCACCCACTGACGCAACGCACCGAGATAGTTACCGATAGTCAATTCACCCGATGGCTGTACGCCGCTGAACACGATAGGTTTGCTCATTTTTACATCCTTAATTTTTATCATTGTGATGGCGCGCGTTTTCTAACGCGTGCCTTTTATATCTATAGATTACCGCATACGTTAGGCGGTATGCGCTATCATGATTTCATCAAATTGTAGGGGCGGGTCCGGTGCCCGCCCGAATTTCGATTTGATTTCACGGGCGGGCACCGGACCCGCCCCTACGTCAATCAAATCCTCATTTCAAACCGATATCAATCAAACAATCGTCAACAATTCCGCAAAATCCTCAAACACCCAATCCGGGTGGGATTCGGCGATAGGAATGTTGTAGTTATACCCGTAAGTTAAGCCCACCACCGGACAGCCGGCGTTGTGTGCGGCGAGAATATCGTTGCGGGAATCGCCCACGAACAGCACTTGTTTCGGATACAAGCCGAACTTACCGCATAAATAAAACAGCGGGCCGGGGTGCGGCTTGATTGCAGGTAAAGATTGACCGCCGAGCACTTCATCAAATAAATCTTCAATGCCGAACGCCTTTAACACGGGGCGGGTGTGTTGGGTCGGTTTGTTAGTGACCACCGCCAAGCGGTAACCTTTGGCTTTCAATTTTTCCAAGGTGTCTTTCACATTTGGGAATAAACGGCTACGGTTGCAAATGTTTTCGCCGTAAAAGACGTTAAAACGTTCTTTCAGCGTGGCGATTTGTGCGTCCGTTAAGGTTTTGCCCGATTGTGCCGTCGCCCATTCCAAGGCGCGAGCGATTAAAATTTGCGCGCCGTTACCAATCCAGGTGAGCACCAATGCTTCCGGCGCTTGAGGCAGGTCAAATTCCGCCAATGCCGAATTTACCGATAACGCCAAATCGGGCAGGCTGTCCACCAGCGTGCCGTCCAAATCAAAACCGATTAATTTAAATTGTCCTGTCATGCTTTATTTTCCTACTGTGGCAAGTTGTTGGCGCATTTCATCAATGACTTTTTGGTAGTCCGGCTGATCGAAAATCGCGGAACCTGCAACAAACATATCCGCACCGGCACGGGCGATATCGGCGATATTCGAGACTTTCACGCCGCCGTCCACTTCCAAACGAATATCAAACCCGCTGTCGTCAATGCGTTTTCTTGCCTGTTTAAGTTTATCCAAGGTTGCCGGAATGAAAGATTGTCCGCCGAAGCCCGGGTTCACCGACATCAGTAAAATGACGTCCACTTTATCCATCACATAATCCAAATAGCTTAACGGCGTGGCGGGGTTGAAAACCAAACCGGATTTGCAGCCATGGTCACGAATGAGCTGTAAAGTGCGGTCGATATGGTCGGTGGATTCGGGGTGGAAGGTGATGTAACTGGCGCCGGCTTTAGCGAAATCGGGAATAATGCGATCCACCGGTTTCACCATCAAATGCACGTCGATGGGCGCAGTGATGCCATAATCGCGTAAGGCTTTGCACACGGCGGGACCGAAGGTCAGATTCGGTACAAAATGGTTGTCCATCACATCAAAATGAATCACATCACCACCGCACTTTAACACCGTTTCCACATCTTCGCCCAAACGGGCAAGGTCGGCGGAAAGAATGGAGGGCGCAATTAAATAGGGTTTCATGGTCTCACCTCTCAGGCTGTCAAAATTGCCTTATCTTACTACGATATAACCGAATTTTTAAGAAATTATTCGGCGCCGGGCGGGCGATGTCGCATTTTGACGCGATTCAAGGTAAACTAGGCGCAATTTTTTTCCATTTAACGGTTGTTATGCGTGTATTTATTTCTTTATTAATTGCGGTTTTATTGCTGTTTCAGTACGATTTTTGGTTCGGTAAGAACGGGTATGTGGACTACAAAAACACCACCAAAGAAATCGCCGTACATCAGCAGGAAAATGAAAAACTTTCCCAACGCAATCAAATTATTGCGGCGGAAATCAAAGACTTAAAAGAAGGGGTGGACGCTATTGAAGAACGTGCCCGCTTGCAGCATGAAATGGTGAAACCGAACGAAACCTTTTATCACATCGTCAAAGAACACAAATAATGACCTCAAATCGCAAGATTATCGCCGTGGTGCCGGCCGCCGGTATCGGCAGTCGAATGCAGGCGGACAAACCGAAACAATACCTTCCCATTCACGGACAACCCATTTTGCAACACACCTTAAACGTGCTGTTGTCCTATCCGCACATCAGTCAAATCGTGCTGGCGGTCGCCGCCGATGATCCCTATATTGCGGCACTTAATCTCACGCAAAACCCGAAAATTCAACTGGTGGAAGGCGGCGAAACCCGCGCTGATTCGGTGTTAAACGGGCTCAATGCGATAGCGCATAACGACATCAATATTTGGGTGATGGTGCATGACGCGGCGCGCCCCTGCCTGACGCACGGCGATCTGGATAAATTAATTGAAATTCAAGATGATAACGGCGCTATTCTCGCCATTCCGGCAACGGATACCATCAAACGCGCGCTGCCTTCGCAACAAATTGCTCAGACGGAAGATCGCAGCCAACTGTGGCTGGCGCAAACCCCGCAGTTTTTTCGTGCGGATTTATTACGGGACGCCTTAATCCGCGCCAAACAGCGACAGCTCGCCGTCACCGACGAAGCCTCCGCCATGGAACTCGCGGGATTTCGACCGCACTTGGTGGCAGGGCGCAGCGACAATATTAAAGTCACCTGCCCGGAAGATTTGGCGCTGGCGGAATTTTACTTAACGAGGAAGACAACATGATACGAATCGGCCACGGCTTTGACGTTCACGCCTTCGGTACCGACAATCCGCTGATTATCGGCGGCGTTACCATTCCCTTTGATAAAGGTTTTATCGCGCACTCCGACGGCGATGTGGCGTTGCACGCGCTGACCGACGCCTTGCTCGGCGCGGCGGCATTGGGCGACATCGGCAAGCTGTTCCCCGACACGGATATGCAATATAAAGGCGCGGACAGCCGCATGTTATTGCGCGAGGCGTACCGCCGGGTGCAGGAAAAAGGCTACGTCGTAGGCAACGTGGACGTGACCATCATCGCCCAAGCGCCGAAAATGCGCCCGCATATCGACGCCATGCGCGCGCTGATCGCACAGGATTTGGCGTGCGATATGGAACGGGTAAACGTGAAAGCCACTACCACGGAAAAGCTCGGGTTTACCGGTCGCGGTGAAGGCATTGCCAGCGAAGCGGTGGCATTATTGGTGCGCAAACCATGACGGCGTTAGCTTACCTGCAAAAAACACCGCCAAAACAGACCGCACTTTTAAAAGCGGAATGTGCGGATTTTGTCGTACAAGAACAACTCGGCTACGACATGAGCGGCGACGGCGAATTTGTTGTGGTGAAAGTGCGCAAAACCGATTGCAACACCTTGTTCGTAGGCGAACAGTTGGCGAAATTCGCCGGTATTTCCGCGCGCAACATGAGCTACGCCGGCTTGAAAGATCGCAAAGCGGTCACCGAGCAATGGTTCAGCCTGCAAATGCCCGGGCAACCGACGCCGGATTTCAGTCAATTTCACCTTGAAGGCGTGGACATTCTTGAAGTGACCCGCCACCAACGCAAAATCCGTATCGGCAGTCTGCAAGGCAATCATTTTGAAATTTTATTGCGCAACGCCGAGGACACCGACGAGCTCAAAGTGCGGTTGGATTTTCTGGCAAAAAACGGCTTCCCCAATTATTTCACCGAACAGCGTTTCGGGCGCGACGGCAACAATCTCACCCAAGCCTTGCGTTGGGCAAGCGGCGAAATCAAAGTGAAGGATCGCAACAAGCGCAGCTTCTATCTTTCCGCCGCACGTAGCGAGATTTTCAATTTAATCGTCGCCAAACGTATTGAACTTGGCTTGGCGCAGCAGGTCTTAGTTGGAGACGTTTTGCAACTAAACGGTTCGCACAGCTGGTTTGTGGCGGATGCCTCAGACGATTTGGCGCAGCTGCAACAGCGCTTAGCACAACAGGATATTTTGCTTACCGCGCCGCTGATTGGCGATGAAGCCAAAAGTGCGGTGGATTTTGAGAACGACATTTTTGCGCAACATCAGGCGTTGTTCGATTTAATGCGACAGGAGCGCATGAAAGCGGCGCGGCGCCCGATATTAATGCAGCCGCAACAATTTCAATGGCAATTTGAACCGAACGGCTTGCGCTTGAAATTTTATTTGCCGGCAGGCAGTTATGCTACGGCGTTAGTGCGCGAATTGGTGCACGTTGAAATTTAAAAGATTAAAAGAAAAAACAGGAATAACAAGAACATGAATATTTTATTGAGTAACGACGACGGCATTCACGCGCCGGGCATTCGCATCATGGCGGAGGCGCTACGCAACATCGCCAACGTAACCATCGTCGCGCCGGACAGCAATCGTAGCGCGGCATCCAGTTCGTTGACCTTGGTGAAACCGTTGTATCCGTTACATTTGGAAAACGGCGATTATTGCGTCAACGGCACACCGGCGGATTGCGTCCATATTGCGCTCAACGGCTTTCTTGCCGGACGGATCGATTTGGTGGTTTCCGGCATTAACGCCGGGGCGAATTTAGGCGATGACGTACTGTATTCCGGCACGGTGGCGGCGGCGTTTGAAGGGCGTCACCTCGGCTTACCGTCCATTGCGGTGTCCCTCGACGGTCGTCAACATTTTGAGACGGCGGCGCGCGTGGTGTGCGATTTGGTGCCGAAGCTACATTCCCAATTATTGGGTAAACATGAAATTCTAAACATTAACGTGCCCGATGTGCCCTATGAGGAACTGAAAGGCATTAAAGTCTGTCACTTGGGCTACCGTTCTTCCGCCGCCGAAGTGATTAAACAACAAAGCCCGCGCGGTGAAGATATGTATTGGATCGGGCTTAGCGGTTTGCCTGAATATGAAGGCGAAGGCACGGATTTTCACGCCGTCAAAAACGGCTATGTTTCCATCACCCCCATTCAGGTGGATATGACCGCGCACCGCTCAATCAACGCTTTACAACATTGGTTAGAAAGTGAATAATGCAACCCTTTGAAACAGGAAACTGAGATGAATTTATTTGGCGCCATGTACGACAAAACCATGCAATGGTCGAAACACCGTTTCGCGCCGTTTTGGTTGTCTTTCGTGAGCTTTATCGAAGCGATTTTCTTCCCAATTCCGCCGGATGTGATGTTGATCCCGATGTCCATGTCAAAGCCGCAAAGTGCGGTCAAATTTGCCATGTTTACTACCGTGGCTTCCGTGCTCGGCGGCATCATCGGCTACGCTTTGGGTTATTACGCTTTTGATTTGGTCGAACATTACATCACCCAATGGGGCTATCAGGCGCACTGGCAAACCGCCGTTCAGTGGTTTGAAAAATGGGGCATTTTAGTGGTGTTTGTCGCCGGCTTCTCGCCGATTCCGTACAAAGTATTCACCATTTGCGCAGGCGTGATGCACATGGCGTTCCTGCCGTTTGTCATTACCGCCTTTGTTTCCCGCGCAGCACGCTTCCTGCTGGTCGCCAAACTTGCCGCCTGGGGCGGTGAAAAATTTGCCGCTAAATTGCGCAAATCTATCGAACTTATCGGTTGGTCGGTGGTGGTATTAGCCGTCATCGCATATTTAATTTTACGTTAAGCAAGGTCACGAAAATGAATAAACTGATTCTGTTACTGTCGATGTCGTTAACGTTAGCGGCATGTTCTTCTCACGATGAAATACCGAAAGACGAAAACGATCTGCCACCGGGCATTATGCAACCGGTGGAAGGCACCGGCGCCATTGCAGGCGGTAGCTGGATGCCGGAAATTCAACAACAAAGTATGCCAACCAATATGCAATAATTAAGGAATCCGACACATGAAAAAATCGTTTTTACTGTTACCGATCAGTATCGCCGTTTTAGCGGCTTGTACTTCCAACACACCGGCACCGGTGGAAAACGCCGACGGCACGTTATCACCGGGAATCATGCAACCGGTGGACGGTTCGACCGATAGCGGCAATGCCACTTGGGAACCGCAAATCCAACAAGGCAACGTACCCGCTTCCATGAACGGACCAATCGGTCAGGCAAACACGCAGGCAACCGGTGCGCAATCCACACCGCAGCCGAATTTCCAACCGACCTATCAACAACCTGCGCCGCAACAACCGGTTCAGCAAACCCAACCTGTTGCACAGCCTAGTCCGCAACAATCCTCGCAGGATTTTACGATTCCGCGCAATCCGACCACCAACGCGCCGGATTACAGCCAAATCAATAAAGGTTTCTACAAAGGCGAAAACTACACCGTACGCAAAGGCGACACCATGTTCCTCATCGCCTACATTTCCGGTTTGGACGTGAAAGAATTAGCGGCGTTAAATAACATGAGCGAGCCTTACAGCCTAAGTGTGGGACAAACCTTAAAAGTCAGCCGTGGCACAGCGGCGGCGGCACAAGCGGCACCGCAAATGCAACCGACCGTGACACCGCCTGCCACCCCAGCCGGGGAACCGACGGTAACTTATACCCCGGGCGCAAACGGCACACAATATGGCTCTGACGGCACCATTACCGGCCCGATTAAAGCCGGTTCAGGCACCACACCGCCGGCGGGCAATCAACCAATCACTCAAGTGCAAACCACTGCACCACAACCGACCCAAGCGGATACCGCCCCTGCCGTGTCTAACGTAGCTTGGCGCTGGCCGACCAACGGCAACGTGATCCAAGGCTTCTCCAATGCCGACGGCGGTAATAAAGGTATCGACATCAGCGGCTCACGCGGACAAGCGGTTAACGCCGCCGCCGCAGGTCGTGTGGTATATGCGGGCAACGCGTTACGCGGCTACGGCAACCTGATCATCATCAAACATAACGATGACTTCCTCAGCGCCTACGCCCACAACGACAGCATCTTGGTGAAAGACCAACAAGAAATCAAAGCCGGTCAACAAATCGCCAAAATGGGGAGCACCGGCACCAACGGCGTAAAACTGCACTTTGAAATCCGTTACAAAGGCAAATCCGCCGATCCGCTACGTTATTTACCACGTCGTTAATCGGTTCTCGGTAAACCATAAAAAAGTGCGGTCAGAAATTTAAGTGTTTTTCTGACCGCACTTTTTAAATTATTCGCTCCTCTTCACCCAGCCACATCACGGAACGTGCCAAATCCACAAAGCGTTTTTCATCTTCACGCAAAATTGCCAACGCATATTTGCCCGCTTCGGTCTCTCTCGCCCGCACAAAGTCTTCTTTACTGTCATACCACAACTCACCCATGGCATCAAAAGTAAAGGGCAACGTTGCTCGCTGAGTATCAAGTTGATGAACGTCGGTTAACGGAAAAGTTTTAGCGTAACGCCGAATATTCAACACGTCCTTAAAATCTTCCACTTTTTGCGAATGCGCCGCCCACAAGGCCTGAAATTCCGCAGTTGAAAGAGACGCTTTCTTGATGACGAACATGATGATTTTAAACATAATTCCTCCTAACCTTATGTCAAACATTGTTCAACCGCCGTCCATACCGGAGGCAATGCGGTAAATCCGTCGCTCGCCAAGAAATGACCGCCGTTTTTCACTTCAATAATCCGGGCATGCAATTGCTCGGCTAAGAAATAACTTGCAGCGGGCGCAACAATAGGATCATTTTGGCTAATCAGGCAATAAATACGCCGGCTCATGGTGCGAATAGCAGCAAAATCAATTGCAGTACGATCAACGTAAGCATCAACATTAAACTCATTAATCTGTGCCAAGCTGGGAACTCGGGCGCCGAAGCCGGCAACCAGAATAATCCCACCGACCCGCTTCGGCGCCGTTGCGGTCAGGTAATGCAATAAACTGATGGTGCCCAAACTATGCGCGACGAAAATACAATGCTCATCCGGCATACCGATATAATCACGCAGGGTTTTCTGCCAACGTTCAAAATCGGGATGTTCGCTGTCGGGTAAAGGAATCGAAACCGCCGTAACGCCTGATTCGGTTAACTGCTGTTGTAGCCAAGGAAACCAATGATCGCGCAGCGTCGCGCCATAGCCGTGAATAATGAAAACTTTCGAATGTTTATTCACCGCGAGTGCGCCACGGTTCGGCAGCATACTCGTCAAACCTAAGCCGATACTCAAATGGCAAAATTGTCGTCTGTTCATAAAATCTCCTTATTCATTTCAACGCCGCTATACTATAAACTGTGACACAATGTCAGAGTCAATGAGGCAACAAATGAAAATCGGAGAATTCGCCAAAGCTTGCGAGAGCAGCGTACGCATGATTCGTTTTTACGAAAAACTGAATCTGCTCACGCCATTGCGCAACGAAAACGGTTACCGCTGTTATCAAGAACAAGACGTCGGTTATGTTAAGAAAGTCATCATGCTGAATCATGCCGGTTTGGCGTTAAAAGACATTGCACTACTACGCACTTGTCTGAACGACGAACCGCAAAATTTCTGTGATGTATTACGCGGCAAACTACAGGATAGATTAGAGAATATTCAACAACAAATCGAAACGCTGAATCAATCCGACGCACTGATCCGACGTTTGCTGGCGATGGAAAAGGGGAAGTGACCATATTTATTACCGCGTCGTGAATCGGCTCACGATAAACCATAAAAAAGTGCGGTCAGAAATTTAAGTGTTTTTCTGACCGCACTTTTTTTATTGGTGGCGGAAGATCGTAGGAGTTGAACCTACCCGAGACTGCTGGCAGCCTCAACAGGATTTGAAGTCCTGCCGCCTCACCGGAAACGACGATCTTCCTTTGGGAAATTGATGCGAACTTTAGCGCAAAAGTCGGGGTGATTCAAGTGAGGCGGCAAAATAATCGCTTCATTTTAGACGGAATATTGCGTTTTCAGATGCTCGCGATAACGTTGATAAACCTGTTTATATTGGGCGACATTTTCTGCAATAGGTGCGGTGCGTGTCGCTTCGTTTAAGTGCACAAAGGTTTGGCAAAGTTCCGCCAGCGAAGCCTGTTTATCAGCCCACATGGCTTGAATGGCGGCGCCTAACGCGGCGGCTTCCTCTTCCACCAAACACACCACGTTGACGTTCATGATATCGGCGATCATCTGCCGCCAAACGGCACTTTTCGCGCCGCCGCCAATGAGGCGGATTTCCGTGGTAGCCAAGCCCGCCTGTTCGAATAAATCCAAGCCGTAGCACAAGGTGAAACTGGCGCTTTCCATCATGGCGCGGGACAAATTGGCTCGGCTGAAATTACCGGCATCCAAGCCGAGGATTGCCGCTTTGCTGTTCGGCAATGCAGGCACCCGTTCGCCGTTGAAGAACGGCAGAATAATCACGCCGTCGGCGCCGATAGCCGCCTGTTGTACCAACTCATTGAATTCGCTTACATTAATATTCAGCAGTTGCATAAGGTTTTTGTTGGCGGAAGTCACGTTCATGGTGCACACCAACGGCAACCAGCCGCCGGAGCTGGAACAAAAATCGGCAATCATCGGCGGCAAATCGGACAACGGTTGATCGCTGTACGCATACAACGTGCCCGAGGTGCCCAAGCTCATGGTGACGATACCCTGTTGAATATTGCCGGTGCCGATAGCACCCATCATGTTATCACCGCCGCCGCTTGCCACTATCACGTTATCCGCCAAGCCTAGTTGCTGCGCGACATCCGTTTTCACGGTGCCGATAATCTGATCGGATGCGACTAAGTGCGGTAGATTTTTCAGGTGTTTTTCCGGCGCGATGAGATGCAAGATCTCCTCATCCCAGCAACGCCGCACCACGTCAAAATAGCCGGTACCGGAGGCGTCGCCGTATTCGGTGCAGAAATTGCCGGTGAGCCAATAATTCAGGTAATCATGGGGCAAACAGATTTTGTCGATTTGACGATAAATTTCCGGTTGATGTTTACGCAACCAGAGAATTTTGGAGGCGGTGTAGCCCGTTTGGCAGACAATGCCGAGGCGTTCAAAACAGGCCTGTTCGCCGCCTAATAAGGCTAAAATCTCCGTATTTTCGGCGGCGGTTTCCGTGTCGCACCAAAGTTTGGCGTTGTATAACGGCTGATCGTTTTTATCTAACACTACCAAACCGTGCTGCTGCCCGGAAATGCCGATGCCACGAATCAAGTGCGGTTGAATTCCGGCATGTTTTACGGCGTCGGCAAAGGCGCTTTTAAACGCCGTAATCCACCAGTCGGGCGCCTGCTCCCGCCGCCCGTCGGAGTTTTCGATGAGTTCGTGGGCGGCATAACCGCTACCCAACACCTTATGTTGTCGGCTATCGACCACGATAACCTTTGTGCCTTGCGTGCCGCAATCCACGCCAATGTACATAAGTCCTCCTTAATAAAAAACACCTGACAAAAAGCAACGCTTTTTGAACGTTGGCTTTGCCAACGGCTCCGAAGGAGCGAGTAAATCTTCAGGATTTACGAGTAATAAAACGACCGCACTTTTTCCGATTAACGATAAAGGTAACCGTTCACCAGGTTTTCCAGATATTCCTGTTTGCCGGATACCGGTTGCGGATTCAACCCTTGTTGTTCAACCGCTTGAGCGAGTTGTTCCAGCGAAGCCTTGCCCTGCAAAATTTGCTGACCGAGGGATTGTTGCCAGCCGGCATAGCGTGCATCAAGTAGTTTTTGCAGACGTTGTTCTTCCAGCATTTGCGCAGCGCGTTTGAGGGATAACGCCAGCACGTCGATGGCGCCAATGTGGGCGTAGAACAAATCATACGGATCGGTGCTTTGACGACGGATTTTCGCATCGAAATTGAAACCGCCGGTGGTGAAGCCGCCGTTTTTCAGGATTTCATACATCACTAACGTGTTTTCTTCCACGCTGTTCGGGAATTGGTCGGTGTCCCAGCCGGATTGCGGATCGCCGCGGTTAGCGTCGATAGAACCGAAAATATCCAACGCAAACGCCGTCGCCACTTCATGTTGGAAAGTATGCCCCGCCAAAGTAGCGTGATTGGCTTCGATATTCACTTTAATTTCATTTTCCAGACCGAATTGTTTCAAGAAACCGTAAACCGTCGCCACGTCGTAATCATATTGATGTTTCGTCGGTTCTTGCGGTTTCGGTTCGATTAACAGCGTGCCGTTAAAGCCGATTTTATGTTTGTGTTCCACCACCAACTGCATGAAGCGTCCGATTTGTTCGCGCTCACGTTTTAGATCCGTATTGAGCAGGGTTTCGTAGCCTTCGCGCCCGCCCCACAACACATAATTTTCGCCGCCCAATCGTTTAGTGGCATTCATGGCGTGATACACCTGGGTTGCCGCCCAGGCAAACACTTCCGGGTTCGGGTTAGTGGAGGCGCCGGACATATAACGCGGGTTGCTGAAACAGTTTGCCGTGCCCCACAACAATTTCACGCCGGTTTCCGCCTGTTTACGTTCCAGAATATCGACGATAGCGCCGAAATTATGAATGTAATCTTGAATGGAATTGCCTTCCGGCGCCACATCCACATCGTGGAAACAATAATAAGGCACGCCTAACTTGGTGAAAAATTCAAAGGCGATATCCGCTTTTTGTTTAGCCGCTTCTAATGTACCGGCATTTTTCTGCCAACTGCGATCCAGCGACCCCAAACCGAACATATCCGTGCCGTTCCAACAAAAGGTATGCCAATAGCACACCGCCAAGCGCAAATGCTCCGCCATGGTTTTACCGAGAATCACCTGATTGGCATCATAGTGTTTATACGCAAACGGATTGGTTGAATCAGGGCCTTCGTAGCGAATTTTGTCAATGTTGTCGAAGTAGTTTGTCATCGTAGCCTCCAAGTGCGGGTTAATTTTTTCCTATTTTTGATAAAAGCCCTTCGGCGATCAATTACGTTATTTCGCATTGGTGTTCAGATTATTGTTTATTGTGGACTGGGTCACAAAAGAGAAAAAACGTAATAGCGTCGGAAGATCTGATAATTGCTTTCCGCTGAAACGGAGTGATAAAACTACGTTCAGAGTAATCTGAGTCGCTTCTCTAACATCATTTCAACTCATTCATTAATCACTATTTGAGGTGTCATTATGAAAATCAAATTTGCTTTATTCTCTCTTGTGACCGCACTTGCATTATGTAGCACGTCAGCCTTTGCCAAAGACTTAAAGATCGGTATGTCCATTGACGATTTGCGTTTGGAAAGATGGCAAAAAGACAGCAGTATTTTCGTTAAAAAAGCCGAAGCGCTTGGCGCAAAAGTGTATGTGCAATCCGCCAACGGCGATGATTCGGCACAAATCGCACAAATTGAAAACATGATTAACAAAGATATTGACGTGTTGGTGATTATCCCCCACAACGGTGAAGTATTAAGTAATGTGATTGCCGAAGCGAAAAAAGAAGGCATTAAAGTATTGGCATATGACCGCTTAATTAATAATGCGGATTTAGATTTCTATGTGTCTTTTGATAATGAAAAAGTCGGTGAGTTACAAGCGCAAAGTATTATTGAGAAAAAACCGGAAGGTCGCTATTTCTTAATGGGCGGTTCGCCGGTAGATAACAATGCGAAATTATTCCGCAAAGGTCAGATGAAAGTATTACAACCGTTAATTGATAGTGGAAAAATTAAAGTCGTGGGTGATCAATGGGTAGATTCCTGGTTGCCGGAAAAAGCCTTACAAATTATGGAAAATGCCTTAACCGCCAACAAAAATAATATTGATGCCGTTGTTGCCTCCAATGATGCTACCGCCGGTGGTGCCATTCAAGCACTTTCCGCCCAAGGGTTATCCGGCAAAGTGGCAATTTCCGGTCAGGATGCAGACTTAGCGGCAATTAAACGCATTGTGGAAGGTACGCAAACCATGACCGTGTATAAACCGATCACATTATTAGCAGATAAAGCGGCGGAAATTTCTGTTGCCCTGGCTAAAGATGAAAAACCGCAATCCAATGCGGAATTAAATAACGGTTTGAAAAATGTGCCGTCTTATCTTCTTGAACCTATTGTCGTGGATAAAAACAACATTGAAGCCACCATCATTAAAGACGGTTTCCATTCGAAAGATAGCATTTATAAATAACGCGACAGGGAGGCTTATGCCTCCCGAATTCTAATAGCACATCACAAAAGGTTTCCATTATGGCTCTATTAGAAATGAAAAACATCACCAAGAAATTCGGCGATGTGGTGGCATTAAACAACATCTCGATTTCGTTGGAAAAAGCGGAGATTCTGTCTTTATGCGGTGAAAACGGCTCCGGTAAATCCACCTTAATGAAAGTGTTGTGCGGGATTTATCCATTCGGCGATTACGAGGGTGACATTTACTTCAGTGATGAAAAAATCGTTGCCAAAAACATTAAAGACACCGAAGAAAAGGGCATTTCCATCATTCACCAGGAACTCACCCTAGTGAAAAATATGTCCATTTTGGAGAATATGTTTTTAGGAAATGAAATCACCAAAAATGGCATTACCGACGACAATGAAATGTACTTGCGCTGTAAAAAATTGCTAGAACAAGTACAACTGGATATTGACCCGCATACCAAAGTCGGCGAGTTGGGTTTAGGGCAACAACAACTCGTTGAAATCGCCAAAGCCTTAAATAAACAGGTACGTTTACTGATTCTAGACGAACCCACCGCATCACTAACAGAAAAAGAAACGGCAATTTTATTAAATCTGGTAAAAGATTTACGTGCTCATAATATTGCCTGTATTTACATCTCTCATAAACTCAACGAAGTTAAAGAAATTTCCGACAAAATCTGTGTTATTCGCGACGGCGAGCATATCGGTACCCGCGATGCGAAAACCATGACGGAAGACGACATCATCACGATGATGGTAGGGCGTGAAATTACCTCTTTATATCCTCATGAAGAGCACAACATCGGCGAAGAAATCCTACGTGTGGAAAACATTAACGCCTGGCACCCGATTAATACCCACATCAAACGGGTAAATAACGCCTCTTTCACTTTACACAAAGGTGAAATTTTAGGCGTTGCCGGCTTAGTGGGTTCCGGGCGAACCGAAATGGTGCAATGTATTTTCGGTTCTTACCAAGGCAAGCATGAAGGCGATATTTTTATAAATAACCAAAAAATAAAAATTCGTGATTGCGGTGAAGCTATCAAACATAGCATTGTCATGGTGCCGGAAGATCGTAAAAAACACGGTATCGTTGCCATTATGGGTGTAGGGAAAAACATCACGCTGCCGTCACTGCGCAATTATTGTTTCGGTAAACAGGTCATCAATGAAGCCTTGGAAGAAACGGTCATTAATCAGGCAATCACCCAATTAAAAGTCAAAACCTCTTCACCGCACTTAGCTATCGGACGCTTAAGCGGCGGTAATCAGCAAAAAGCCATTTTAGCCAAATCCCTCTTGCTCAAACCGCAGATTCTGATTTTAGATGAGCCGACGCGCGGCATTGATGTGGGCGCCAAATATGAAATCTACAAACTCATTAATCAACTGGCGCAAGAAGGTATTGCAATTATCGTTATCTCTTCCGAATTACCGGAAGTTCTTGGTATCAGTGATCGGGTCTTGGTCATGCACCAAGGGCAAATTAAAGCGAATTTAATCAACGATAATTTAACGCAGGAACAAGTTATGGAAGCGGCGCTTAAGGAGTAATCTATGTCTAAGTTAAAATCCATTAATTTACAAGTATATATTATGCTGATTGCCATTGTTGTTATCATGGCATTCTTCTTCGTCGCCACCGACGGGGCTTATCTCAGCGCACGCAATATTTCCAACTTGCTTCGTCAAACGTCCATCACCGGCATTTTAGCTATCGGGATGATTTTCGTGATTATCTCCGCCGAAATTGACTTATCCGTCGGCTCATTAATGGGATTACTCGGCGGTTTCGCGGCGATTGCTGATGTGTGGTGGGGTTGGCCGTTACCTCTAACAATCATCACAACATTGGCTATCGGCATTGTACTTGGCGCCTGCACCGGTTGGTGGGTTGCCTATCGCAAAGTACCTTCATTTATTGTGACGTTAGCGGGCATGTTAATTTTCCGTGGAATGTTAGTAGGTGCAACCAATGGCACAACAGTTTCCCCGATCAGCAAAGAAATGACCACCATCGGCCAAGGTTATCTGCCCGATACCACCGGCATGATTCTTGGCTGTGTCGCTGTGATTTGTTTCATCCTGTGGGGATCTTATCAACGCAAAGCCCGTCAAAACCTGAATTTAGCGGTGACCGGCGTAGGTAAGGAAACCATGAAATACGGTTTATTCGCAATTTGCATCTTGGGTGCGATTTATTTGTTAAACGATTATCGCGGTATTCCTTTCCCTGTCTTATTACTGGCTATTTTAGCGGTTATCGGCATGTTTATTGCGCGAAAAACCGCCTTTGGACGCCATATTTACGCTATCGGCGGCAACATTGAAGCCGCCAGATTATCCGGGATTAATGTGGAAAAAATCAAACTCATGATTTTCTCCATCAACGGATTAATGGTCGCTATCGCCGGGTTAATTCTCAGTGCTCGCTTGGGCGCAGGTGCGCCATCAGCCGGTCAAAATGCCGAACTGGATGCCATTGCAGCCTGTGTAATCGGCGGCGCAAGTCTCGCCGGTGGTGTTGGGAGCGTTTTCGGTGTCGTTATCGGTGCATTAATTATTGCCTTATTGGATAACGGCATGAGTATGTTAGACGTGCCAACCTTCTGGCAATACATTGTAAAAGGCTCTATTTTGTTACTCGCCGTATGGATGGACACCAGCACTAAAAAGAAATTATAAATTAGTAAAATCAATGTGATATTTGTCGTTTAGCCGATTTGTAGTATATTCTTGACAACAAAATTCAGAATAGGAACGGCTAAATGACTATCGAGCAAAAATATTACCGCATCGCGCTATTATTCAACGCCAACAAAGTCTATGACCGCGAAGTGGTAGAGGGCGTGGGGCAGTATTTACAGGCATCGCAATGTATGTGGGATATTTTTGTGGAAGATGAGTTTATTTACCACAAAGATACTATTAACCACCTGTCCATTGACGGCATTATCGCCGATTTTGACGATGCAGAAACCGTGGAGTTGCTCAAACAGGTTTCCATTCCTGTGATAGCCGTGGGCGGTTCCTATCAAAACCCGGATTTTTATCCCAATCTGCCTTATGTCGCCACCGATAATTATGCCTTGATGGAAACCGCCTTTTTGCATTTGAAACAAAAAGGCATTACCAACTTTGCTTTTTACGGATTGGATACAGAGGAAACCAAGCATTGGGCGAATGAACGAAAACATGCGTTTCTTGCTTTAATGCACAAATATGAACACAAAAGTGCGGTCTATTTGGGCGGTAAAACGGATTCGCTGAATTGGTCGCAAGAACAGGCGAACGTCACCGACTGGCTGAAAACTCTGCCGCCGCACACAGGCATTATCGCCGTCACCGATGCCCGCGCCCGACATATTCTGCAAGCCTGTGAAACCGCCGGTATCGCCGTGCCGGAGCAACTCTGCGTGATCGGCATTGATAACGAAGAACTGATTCAATATTTATCGCGCGTATCTCTTTCCTCGGTGGCACAGGGTACGCGTGAAATCGGCTATCAGGCAGCGAAATTATTGCACCGATTATTAACCGGACAAAAAGTCAGTGCTACGCCGTTGCTAATTCCGCCGGTCAAAGTCATCGAACGCAGTTCCACCGATTACCGTTCCCTGCGCGATCCGTTAGTCAAGCAAGCCATGCACTACATCCGCCACCGCGCCTGCCAGGGCATTAAAGCGGAACAAGTGCTGGATCACCTGCGCACTTCACGCTCCAATCTGGAAGCCCGTTTCAAAGCGGAAATGAACAAAACCATTCACCAAGTCATCCACGAAGAAAAAATCAACCGTGCCAAACAATTACTGCGTCGCAGCGATATTCCCATTCAGGAAATCTCCGATATTTGCGGCTACCCGTCATTGCAATATTTTTACTCGGTATTCAAAAAAGAATTCAACCAAACGCCAAAAGAATTTCGCAATCGGGAGGGGAAATAAAAACGCGGTGAAAAATATTCGTAAGTTCATTGAGTTACCCCTAACTTTGCCGTCTGCAAAGGCAACCTTTAAAATTTACCGAATTTTTTAACCGCACTTTTAACCCTTATGAAAATTCCCCGCCCCATCTTCTTTTTTAAGGTGGCTCAAGACCCACAGCAAGGCGATGCCGAAGAGGGCGGAGGTGAGGAAGGTGGCGCTGAAGGCGTGTTGGAGCTGTTCGCCGGTTTCGCCGATGAGGTGGCGGTAAGTGTCTAAAATCACGGCGGAGACAGCGATGCCGATGCTGATGCCCACTTGTTGGGTGACGCTAATATAAGTGGAGCCCGCACTGGCGTTGTGGTCGCTTAGATCGCTGATGGCAAGGGTATTGACGGCAGTGAAGATAATCGACATGGCACAGCCGTACCACGCCAAAATTAACACCAACAACCAAATCGGTGTGTGCTGCTGCAACAGACTCATAGTAGCAATGGCAAAAGTCATGGAAAGTGCGGTCAAAATTAATGTTGTTTTATAACCGAAGCGTGCCAAAATTTTTCCTGCGAAGGATTTCGTCAGCACGGAGCTCAAGGCAATAGGCGCCAATAACCAACCGGCAACATCGGCATTGTAGCCGAACACCACCTGCAACATCAGCGGCATTAAAAACGGAATGCCGGAACCGCTCAGGCGAATGAACATATTGCCGACAATGCCTATCCGAAAGGTACGCGTGACGAATATATTTAACGGTAGCAAAGGATTTTGCGCCCGTTTTGCGTATAGATAATAAAGCGAAAAACAGCCGAGCCCAACGGCTAAAATCAAGATAGTCAGCCATTGTGCAATGCGTTCTTCGGAGAGTAAATCCAAACCGAGGGTCACCCCAGCCAAGCCGCCGGCAAACAGCACAAAGCCCCACCAATCCAGTTTACTGATATTGCCTGTGCTGTTTGGCATATGCCTTCCCGCAAACCAAATGCCAAGCACGCCGATAGGAATATTCATCAGGAAAATCCAGTGCCAAGTGGCGTGCGTCACCAGCCAACCGCCCACAATCGGGCCCAGCACCGGGCCGATAAGCCCCGCCATCGCCATAGCGTTCCAAGCAGCAACCAGTTGGGTTTTCGGCACATTGCGAATGATCGCCAAACGTGCCACCGGCATCATGAGCGCACCACCCAGCCCTTGCAACACGCGCGACCAAATCAGCGCATTTAACGAATGGGACGCCGCACAAGCCACGGAGCCAAGCACAAAAATCGTCACCGCCACCCGAAACACATTCAGCGTGCCGTATTTATCGGCGATCCAACCGGTGAGCGGAATAAACAACGCAACGGTGAGGGAATAGCTGATAATGGTCATTTGCATTTCCAGCGGCGACTCATGCAAATCGGCGGAAATGGCAGGCAAGGCGGTATTCAAAATGGTTGCGTCAAGGGATTGCATAAATAATGCCATGGCGGCAATGAGGGCTAAATTACGGTAAGTTTGACGCTCGCGCATAACAGTCTCTTTTCGATTTCGGCGGCAGTGAAAAACACCTAAATTTTCCACCGCACTTTTATGCCTCCTGTGAAAAAAGAGGCGAATTTGTTGATAAATTCTCGGATACCGTATTCTACATGATTCACGTCGATTGCACTCAATTTAATCGATTTTTGTGGTGACAAAGTGGGAACGGACTATTTCTTTTTTATATAACGGCGGGACAAAAAGCCGAAAGTGCGGTGCTTTTTTCTCATGTTTTTTGCAAATATGTGATCAGGATCACAAAAAATACCTAAAAAACCACCAGGCTTAAACGAATAAGCTACTCATTTTTAGGTAGAATGGTCAGCGGTATAATTATCTTTTAAGGAGACCGAATGACCATTGCAATTATTATCGCAACACATGGGGTCGCGGCGGAGCAACTGTTAAAAACCACAGAAATGCTCATCGGCGAACAGGAAAATGTGGCGACCATTGATTTTGTGCCCGGCGAAAACGCCGAGACCATCATGGAAAAATATCAGGCGAAGCTGAGCGGCGATCTTGCCCATTGCGACCAAGTGTTATTCTTGGTGGATACTTGGGGCGGCAGCCCGTTTAATGCGGCGAATCGCGTGTCGGAAGGCAAAGACAACATGGACATCGTCACCGGCGTGAACGTGCCGATGTTGGTAGAAACCTTCATGGCGCGGGATGACGGCCCGAGCTTGGAAGAACTGGTGGCAATCGCGCTAGAAACCGGTCGTACCGGCGTGCGTGCATTACGTTATCAAGAGCCTGAAAGCAACGAAAGCGCGCCGGCACAACCTGCTCCGCAAGCCGCACCGCAACCGTCAGTAGTCACACCGAATGCGGGCGGGCACTTGGAAATCGGCTTGGCACGTATTGACGACCGCTTGATCCACGGGCAAGTGGCAACCCGCTGGACGAAAGAAAGTCGCGTATCGCGCATTGTGGTCGTAAGCGACGAAGTGGCGAAAGACACCGTGCGCGCCACCATGCTGAAAAGCGTTGCCCCGCCGGGAGTCACCGCCCATGTGGTGGACGTGGACAAAATGGTACGCGTTTACAACAACCCGGAATATTCCGGCGAACGCATGATGTTGCTGTTCACCAATCCGACGGATGTCTTGCGTCTTTCCGATGCGGGCGTTGATTTTAAATCTATCAATATCGGCGGCATGGCGTATCGCGACGGCAAGAAAATGATTACCAGCGCGGTGTCCGTGGATGACAAAGATATTGCCGCCTTCAAAGCCCTGGATGCCAAAGGCATTGAACTGGACGTGCGCAAAGTATCAAACGACAGCCGTCAATACATGATGGATTTATTGAAGAAAAATAACTTACTTTAAGGGAAATGATTATGGAAATTACCACTTTACAAATTATCTTGGTGTTTCTGGTCGCCTGTATTTGCGGCGCAGGATCGATTCTTGACGAATGGCAAACCCAACGCCCGTTAATTGCCTGTACCTTAATCGGCTTAGTATTAGGTGATATCAAAACCGGCATCATCATCGGCGGTACGTTGGAATTATTGGCGTTAGGCTGGATGAATATCGGTGCGGCGGTGGCGCCCGATGCGGCGTTGGCGTCCGTGATTTCCACCATCTTGGTTATTGTCGGCAAACAGGACATTTCCACCGGGATTGCGGTGGCGATTCCCCTTGCCGCTGCCGGTCAGGTGTTAACCTATATCGTGCGTGCCATTACCGTCGGCTTCCAACACGCGGCGGATAAATCCGTGGAGGACGGCAGCTTAACCCGTATAGACTGGCTCCATCGCGGCGCGTTAATGTTACAAGCCATGCGTATTGCCATTCCGGCGCTGATCGTTGCGTTAACCGCCGGTACTGACGTGGTGCAAAGCATGTTGAACGCCATTCCGGAAGTGGTGACTACCGGGCTTAAAATCGCCGGTGGCTTCATCGCCGTGGTCGGTTATGCCATGGTCATCAACATGATGCGTGCAGGACACCTAATGCCGTTCTTCTATGCCGGTTTTGTGATCGCCGCTTATACCGAATTCAATCTGGTAGCGCTCGGTGTGTTAGGCATCGTGATGGCGGTGCTTTACATTCAAATGCACCCGAAATACAACCAAAGCAAGCAAGTGGTGCAAGTGACAACTGCCGCCGGCGGCAACGACTTGGACAACAGACTAGATTAATTGAGGAGCGATAACATGACAACCGAAATCAGAAAAGTAACAAAGAGTGATTTGAATGCCGTCGTAATGCGCTCCAACCTGTTCCAAGGCTCATGGAACTTCGAGCGGATGCAGGCGCTGGGCTTTGCCTATTCCATGGTGCCGGTGATCAAACGGTTATACCCGGTGCAGGATTCACAAGAACGCAAAGACGCCATTAAGCGTCACCTGGAATTTTTCAACACCCAACCGTTTGTCGGTGCGCCGGTGCTGGGCGTCGCAATCGCCATGGAAGAACAACGTGCCAACGGCAAACCGGTGGAAGATGCCGCCATTAACGGTATTAAAGTAGGTCTCATGGGGCCGCTTGCCGGCGTGGGCGACCCGATTTACTGGGGAACCGCACGTCCGGTCTTCGCCGCATTAGGCGCAGGCTTGGCGTTAAACGGCAGCATTTTAGGTCCGATCCTGTTCTTTGTTTTATTTAACCTTGTGCGTCTTGCCACCCGTTATTACGGTGTGATTTACGGCTACCGCAAAGGGCTAGACGTGGTCAGCGACATGAGCGGCGGCTTATTACAAAAACTCACCGAAGGCGCCTCCATCCTCGGTTTGTTCATCATGGGTGCACTGGTGCAGAAATGGACCAGCATTAACGTCCCGCTGGTGGTCTCCACCATCACCAAACAAGACGGCACCGTTGAGGTCACCACCGTACAAAGCATCCTAGACAGCCTCATGCCGGGCTTGCTCGCCTTGCTATTCACCTTCGCCTGTATGTGGTTGCTGCGTAATCGGGTCAACGCCCTGTGGATCATCGTCGGCTTCTTTGTCATCGGCATCTTCGGTGCTTGGACGGGTATTTTGGCGTAATGGTTCTTGAGTGGGTCGGTGGGTTAGCAAACCCACCCTACCGATCTGATGGCGCGCGTCTTCTGACGCGTGCCTTTTTATTTCATTTCAACGTATTACAACCCCACCGAGAAGCACACGTTACCAACCTCTTGTTAGTTGACTGCGTCGGAAACGTGCGCCGGCAAAATAAACTAACGAAATCCGCCTCAGTAAACCAAAAGTGCGGTCGTTTTTTTAAATGTTTTTTGTGTGAAAAAATCTAAAAATTATTTCTAAATCACTGATATAATGCGCGCGATTTTTTTATATCAACATAATAAGGAAAAAAACATGGTACCAAGTTGCCCACACTGTCAAAAAAACCTACCCATTCCATCACTGCTCATCAATGCAAAAAATTTAACGGAATGCCCGAGCTGTAAAAAAGCAATTACCCCTAAATTAAACTGGAAAAGAGGACTTGGATTCGGCGCTGCTGCATTACTCGCCGTCACATTCATTCTGTTTCTGCTTTTTGGTCAATCACAAGTCACCAGCTTAGTCGGCGGATTTGCAGGGCTTGTTGCATTCATGATTTTTGGTTATCAGTTTGATAAAAAAGACTAATTTCACTCTTTCCTAACCGAACTCATAACAAAAGGCACAGAATGAATCTGTGCCTTTATTGTTTTTAAATCCCAAAACGCGCAAAAAATCTACCGCACTTTTCCATCACGTTTTTCCAGCACCGCCATCAACGCGCTCAAGCCCACAAACAAGGCGATAATCCACGACATCGTGAATGGCGTGCCGTTGGAAAACCACGCCAACAACAGCGAAGAGATAATGCCGCTGCCGTATTGCAGGGAGCCGATTAAAGCTGCCGCCGAACCGGCGATTTGGTTCGGCACGCTGTCCAGCGCCGCAGCATTGGCACAGGCGGCGATAATACCGTTCATGCTGAACATAATGAACATCGCTACCACAATGCCGTAAATGCCGCCGGTTTCCGTCAAGGCGAAAAAGAACAACAATAAGGCGGCGGCAAAGGCAATCAGGCTGGAAACCACCAACAAGGTTGATAAGGCAAAACGGCTGACCAATTTACGGTTCACAAAACTCAAGCCCATCACGCCCACAATGTTTATGCCGAACAGAAAACCGTAGTTTTCCGGCGCCACGTGGAAATAGTCGATATACACGAACGGCGAACCGGTAATGAAGGCATAAGCCGCCACATAAAAGAAGGTGACGCTTAAGGTGTAACGCATAAATTTGCCATTGCCGAACAAAGTGCGGTAGTTTTTAAAGGCGTTTAGTACAGAACCGTCCGCCCGTTTTTCGGCAGGCAAGGTTTCCGGCAATTTGAAAATCGCTAAAAACATCAATGCACCGATCACTACCAACAACCAGAAAATCCAATGCCATGAGCCGATTTTTAACATCGTACCGCCAATAAAGGGACCGGCGATAGGCGCAATCGCCATAATGATGGTTAGCGTGGAAAGCATTTGTGCCGCTTGGCTGCTGGCGAATAAATCGCGAATCATCGCTCGGCTTAACATCGGCCCGACGCAAGCACCCAAGGCTTGGAAAACACGCCAGAAAACGACCGCACTCATGGAATCCGCCATGGCACAACCGATTGAGCCAATCACAAAAAGCAACGTCCCGATAAAGAGCGGAATCTTGCGCCCGATACGATCGCTAATCGGCCCCCAAACCAACTGCGCCAAGGCAAAGCCAATTAAAAAGCCGGTAATGGTCAGCTCCGCATTGCCGCCCAGTTGTTTTTCCATCGTCGGCATTGCCGGCAAGTAAATATCCGTTGAAAGCGACGTGGTCGCCATCAACAAGCTCAAAATAAGCAATAAAGAAAGTGAACGTTTTTGAGAAGTCATAATTTGTCCGAAAGTATAAAAAAGATGCCGTGATTTTAAGGGTTTCACGGCAAAGATAAAGTAGGGCTGGTTTCATGGGGTATTGAATGAAATTCAATAATCAAAGTAGGGTGGGATTTATCCCACCATTAAATCAAAACATATCGCAAATGGTGGGATAAATCCCACCCTACAGTTTAATAAAACACACCCGCTTGTTTCCAAAAATCACATTTCGCAGTATTCGCACCGTAGCCCATTTTCACTTGCGCGGTTGGTAAATCAAACTCTAAGTGATTATCTTGTTTCGGGTCGAAGCGTTTCCAGTCCGGGCGTTCTGCCAAGGCTTTTTTCGGGTTTGCCCAAATTGCCGCCATTTCATTTGCCAATTTTTCCTGCATTGGGTTAAGTTTCGGCACAACTTGGTTATCCGCCGAACCTTTGAACTCGTTGAACAAATATGGCAATTCATAAGTGTGCGCGGCTTTCAATGGGAAGCTGGTCGGCTCCAAATAAGTCGGTGCAGTTTGATCGGCGAACACATAAGCATAAGTCGGCGTGTGTTTTGCCATCATGCCGTTCAAATGTTGCGCAGGACAAGTGAACAAGAATGAGGTCATCGCGTCGGCATAAGCATCGCTTGGCGTGATGTAGTTTTCAGGCGGAAATTCCGTATACACTTTTTTCGCCAACTCTTTGCCGTGAACGCCTTCTAAGGCGTGCAAATAGCCCGCTTTGTCCATCGGTTTGTGAGTGAGATTTTCCACAAAACCGGCAAAGAACGTGCCTTCATCGTGGGTCGTGCCGTTAATCATGGTCACGTGATTAAATTTGCCTTCTTTGAACGCTTTGTTCGGGTGAAGCGGAAGGAATTGACCGTCCACCACCGGCTGGTTGATTAAATAAGGCGTTTGTTCCGCCAAAATGGTTTCCACCGGCAATTTTTGCAAACAAGCGGCGACGTCTTTTTCGTTAGGGCAGAATTTTTCCGCAAATGCCACGCCGTTTTTCTCCGCTTCCGTTTTGGTGCGAGAGCCTCCGAAGAACGGGAATTTATGGATCACCGAACTACCGCTCATGGCAATGGCCTGCTGGAATTTGCCTTTATTCCACGGTGAAAGCACTTGAGCTAACACGCTGCCACCGCCGGAAGATTCGCCGGAAATGGTGATGTTGTCAGGATCGCCGCCAAATTGTGCGATGTTTTTTTGCACCCAATCCAACGCCAAACTTTGGTCCATCAAGCCGTAGTTCACGCCCGCTTCGCCATTTTTCATCATTTCCGGGTGAGCGAAGAAACCGAGTAATGCCAAGCGATAATTCAACGTGACCACGATGGAGCCTTGTTCCACTAAACGGGTTGGGTCGTAATCCGCGCCTTGCCCAACGAACAAGCTACCACCGTGAATCCACACCAACACAGGGCGTTTTTCGCCCGTTTTCATATCCTTCGGCGTGAACACGTTTAAGGTCAAGCAATCTTCCTTGCCGCCCGCTTTGGCAAATACGCCTAAATCGGCATTTTGCGGGCAGCTCGCGCCGTAGCTCACCGCATCACGCACGCCTTCCCAGCTTTTCCCTGCTTTCGGCGGCTGCCAACGCAATTCCCCCACTGGCGGTTGCGCGTAAGGAATGCCCATATAAGCATTCATATTGCTTTCCGCCACCCCACGAAGTTGCCCTTGGGTGGTTTGCACCGGCTGGGTGAAATCGGTGGCGAAGCTGTTGAGTGAGGTTGCTAATAATGCCGTTGAAAGTAGCGTTTTGGTAAGGTTTTTCATTTTGTTTTTTCCTGAATGATTGAAAGTGCGGTTAGTTTAGCGGGCATTTTTGTGTAGATAAATGGGGTTTTATTTCATAACCTTGTGAATGAAATTCAACAATTATAATATCCCTCTCGCCCGCTTGCGGGAGAGAGACAGCCGTAAAGTGCGTTCAGCACTTGGAGGCAGAGAGAGGGGGAAGTGGTAAAATTTTTCAGATAATTTACACATCCCCTCTCCCTCCGAAAATCCTACGGATTTTCTCCACCCTCTCCCGCAAGCGGGCGAGGGGAGGAGTTTTACCTACAGCGGGCTATTTATCCAACCCTTTCTCTTTCAACCAATCTTCCAACAGATCAGCCAGTTGCTCGTTGTTTTTCTCCGCGAACATAAAGTGGCTGTTGCCGTGAATGCCGATTTCAGGCAAAACGACCACTTTCGCATCGCCACCGTGTTTGTTCACACATTCCGCGAAGGCTTGGGCAACGTGAATACGCTCGATCCAGCGTTGAGAAGACCAATGTTTATTCTCTTCAGAAATATAATCGCCGTAGTAAATAATAATCGGCAAGCGAGTTAAGGCTTTGAAGCGTTCCAACGAAATGGGTTGAGAAAGTGAAATGTTCGCAGCCGTATTTGTCGGTGTCGGCACGGTTGGCATTTCATTTTCAGGGAAGACAAACTCTGTCCCTGGCTCGTAAGAAATCACCGCTTTCACTTTTGGATTTTTCAATACCGTTTGCCAACCCGGGCCGCCCCCTTGCGAGTGGGTGATTAACACGCCTTCGCCAATGCGATCAAAGGCTGCCGACAAGGCATCGGAAATCACGCCCAAATCATACGCGCCGGTATTTGGCGTGATTTGACGGAGAAATTGATCCAAGCTTTCCGCATCTTTCGGGAACTGACCGTTTTCGTGCAAGTTCGGGAAAATCCCCATACGGAAATTTTCAAACCAGAATTGATCGTTCGGTTGCACCACAATGTTTTCATCAACAGTGGAATTGCCCGCACGTCCGCGACGCGGTTGATCCACTAAATAAGCGGCATAACCTTTACGCAAAAAGAGCGTGCCAAAGCCTTCGCGACCGTCCGGCGTGGATTCCCAGGTTTTGCCCGATTGCCCCGCACCGTGTAAAAACACCAACGGCAAGCGGCGTGCATTCACCGGTTTTTGGAAAGCAACATAAGTGTGATCACCGTGGAAGGTTTGCCCCGCGTGAGACATTGGGTTGGAGGTGTGATATTCGCCTTCCGCTTTGATCACTTTACCGCCCGCGAAAAAACTACCTTGAGATTCAATGGTTAATGCTTTGCTCATTTTTTGCTCCTGTTTTGATGAGGTTGCCTGTGCAACACCGCCTAATCCTAATGCTAACGCGCTTATTCCGCCAGCTTTTGTTTTTTCCCCCTAGGGTAACAAGTTACCCTAGGTTAGGCATAATTCAACCCCTTTGGGGTTGGGCGTTAGAAATACCCAACGGGTTTAACCATGGGTAATTTATCCCTAATGGCGCGCACCTCCCGACGTATGCCGGCAAATCAAACAAACTATCGTTAGCCATCTCGTTCACTTTTCGCAAGAAACGCTATTTATCAAAACACATCGGAGCGCGGTATTGGTAAGTTGAACTTTATCGGGGCTTTTGATACATTTAAGTGTGGTTAAGTAGTATTTTTATTGAACTCTCCAATCCTTAAAGAGGTATTCAGAATGCGTACTCCCCTATATACTCTCGTCGCCTTATCTGCGCTGTTCACACTTCCCGCCTATGCGAACGAACCTGCCGCAACACAGTCGGAATTTACCACCCAAGCAATCCAAACCAAGCCGTTTAGCGGCGCGACCTTGGCGTTAACCCAAGCCAGAGTGGTCGGACAGATTCTCAATGTGGAATTTATCTGGACACCGCCTAAAAAAGCGGAAGGCGGATACCAATTTAAATCGACGAGTAGTGGCTCGGTCAAAGATTTTGCCTATATTGACGAAACGACCAGCAAACGCATCACTCTGCTACGGGATGAAAACGGCAAATATATGACCGATCCTATCGCCGGCACAGACGGTAAAAGCGGAAAAATAACGATTAACGGTAGTAACCCTAAAGTTATTGCACTCAAATTCCCCGCACCGCCGGAAACTTCACCGACCATCACTATTGATTTCCCGGGTGCAGGCTCATTTTATTCCGTGCCGGTCAGTCGTTAATTTTCCACATTGTGACATGCAGGCTGTTTCTCGCAGCCTGCATATTGCCTAATCAGAGGTTGCTTTATGAAAACATTGCATTCCCTCGCTTGTCTTCTTACGTTCTATGCACTGTGCGCCAACGCACAGGAATCCGCCACGCCCGCACCATCCGCCCTAACGGCGCAAGGTAGCGGTCTGTCATCTGAAAGCAGCGGTTTGAGCGGAACGGAATCAGGCTTCAATATCCAAATCAATTTGTCCTCCGACGTCTTGTTTGATTTCAACAAATCCGAGCTCAAACCCGAAGCCGACGGCGAACTACAAAAAGCCGCCGACATCATCCGACAAAAAGGCAAAGGGGTGATACTGATTAGCGGCCATACCGACAGCAAGGGCTCCGCCGCTTACAACCAGCGTCTGTCATTGGCGCGTGCGCAGGCAGTCAAAGATTGGTTTGAAGCACAAGGTTTGCAGCAAAATTATCAAATTGAAGGTCTCGGCGCCACACAACCTATTGCACCCAATACCCACGCAGACGGCAGCGATAACCCGGAAGGGCGGGTGAAAAACCGACGTGTGGAGATTATCGTCAATAAAACGAAACGGTTAGGGGATTAACGTCTAAAGCCTATTAAAAAAAAGCATAAGCCATCGAAAAGTAGCAAAGTCTGCTTTCCGATGGCTTATTTTTTTGTGGTTCAAAAAGATTAAGGCTTATAGCGGGTTTGATAACCCGGGTTTTCTTCAGGGCGTAATTGATTCGGGAATTGGCGGTCTGTAGTGATGTCCATTGAAGTTTGCTGAATCAGCTTATAAACCTCGTAAGGATTTTCAATAAAACGGATAAAATTTCTGTTACCGAAACGGATTGTGCCGCGCTTGAATAGGGTCTCTAGCAGTCCCACATTCACCCGTAAATCATGCACTTCGGGCAACTCGGCACTGGAAATATCCAGCCCAATAATTCCGGAAGTGAAATACAGGCGTTTATCGGTCAGCGCATAATCAATACGATACCAGTTGAAAAATCGATAGATAGGAGAAAACAGCGCGTACCACACCGGCGCCAGATGAAAAAGGATAAAAAGGTTCGCATATGGGAAAAGCCCGTGCGACGCGGCATTAAACCTTGTTATAAAAAAGAAATCGAAAATCCCCCAACAGAGCGCAAAAGGATAAACCAACGGGTTGCCCAACGTGTATAAAAAATGATGCGGTTTGCCTTGCCACAAGATATTTTCGTTAGGGTCGGTGAGATTTTTAAGCATTCTTCCCTCCTTACGGATAATGAAATGTGATTATTCTATCGTTAAATCAAAAAGTTTCAATTTCATAGGACGTTTCCTCAGCGCAGCAAGAACACAGAGAAAAAAGTGCGGTCGATTTACAAAGTATTTTTGAATCATCGACCGCTTGCTATTCCCGCACAAAAAACAACCGCAAATGATCGTACGCCCAGTTAAACAAAAAGGTGTAAATCATAATAATTAACGTAAGCGAAATATCCATTAGCAAGGCTTCCCAAAGGGTGAGCCCGAGGGCATACATAAGCATCGGCAGGGTGAGCAGCATTAAAGCGGTTTCAAAGGAAACCGTGTGCAACAGCCGAACCCCAAAGCCACGCAATTCCCGTCTGCCCGTAAAAATCTTGTCGAACAGCCAGTTAAAGCCGAAGTTGCACCCCATCGCCACCACAGAAATCGCCACACTCAATCCTATCGCCGAATGCAGCTCACCGCCCACTAAAGAGACGGCAATGACCGTCACGATAATCGCGCCGAGTTCAAATAAAACGGTATGAAGAAGCCGCTCTTTAACCTGCATGATGTCATTCCTTGTTATAAAAGGGCGTATTTTGAAGGATTACGCGGAGGAGTGCAACGGTTGGAAACGCGACGCAACATAGCCCGCGCGCCCAAAAGGGAGTAACATGGGGAAATTCTTATTATCCAAATATGAGGAAAGCAACATGAACCTGAAATTCGCCCCTTTATTTCAACCTTTTACCTTAAACAATGGTGTGGAAATTAAAAACCGCTTAGTGGTCGCGCCGATGACCCATTTTGGTTCCAACCCGGACGGCACCTTGGGTGTGCAAGAACGCCGATTTATCAGCAATCGCGCCGGCGATATGGGAATGTTTATTCTGGCGGCAACCTTAGTACAAGATGGCGGCAAAGCCTTTCACGGACAGCCGGAAGCCATTCATGAAGCGCAACTCGCCTCCTTAAAAGAAACCGCCGATGTGATTAAGGCGCAAGGTGCAAAAGCCATCTTGCAAATTCACCACGGCGGCAAACAAGCTCTCGCCGAATTATCCAACGGAAAAGAGAAAATCTCCGCCAGCCGTGATGACGCCAGCGGCACGAGGGAAGCCAGCGCAGAAGAAGTGCGGTCATTAATTGCGGCGTTTGGCAATGCCACGGATTTAGCCATTCGCGCCGGTTTCGACGGCGTAGAAATTCACGGAGCGAATAACTACTTGATTCAACAATTTTATTCCGGCCATTCTAATCGTCGCACCGACGAATGGGGCGGCTCCCGCGAAAAACGAATGCGCTTCCCGTTAGCGGTGGTGGAAGCGGTGCTTGCCGCCAAAGCCAAACATCAGGCGCAGGATTTTATCGTCGGCTATCGCTTTTCACCGGAAGAACCGGAGGAATTAGGCCTCACCATGGAAGACACTTTCGCCTTAATCGATGCGCTGAAAAACCTGCCGTTGCAATATTTACATGTTTCCTTGTGGGATTTCTACAAAAAAGCCCGCCGTGGTGCGGACAGCCACGCTGAGCGTATTCGGTTAATTCATGAGCGCATCGGCGGTAAACTGCCATTAATCGGCGTAGGCAATCTTTACACCGCCGATGACATCCTCAACGCCTTCAATACCGGCTGGGCGGAATTCATCGCACTAGGCAAAACCGTGATGATAAACCCGGACATCGCCACGAAAATTTTACACGGCGAAGAAGCCCAAATTCAGCGCGCCATCGACCCCGAACACGCTGATCACTACGGCTTCCCGGATTTGCTTTGGCACTTCACCTTAAGCGGCACGCAAGCCTGGCTGCCGCCGTTAAAAGGTCAGCATCCGCAGATTTTGGATATTTAAGATGGGGAATTAGAAGGAAAGTGCGGTCGTTTTTTCAGGTGTTTTTCAAAATCAAAAAACAATCCGAAAACCGACCGCACTTTTATGTAAAACCAATCACTTCGCCAAGGCAAAGATCGTACGGATCACGTCCTTGCCGTAAAGCTCGCTCATTTTCCAGTTGACGGCGTTTTGTGCGGCGTTGTCGATCACATTTTCCAGCACTTCGCCTTCAATGCCGAATTGTGAAAGTTTGGTTGGCGTACCGATTTTATCGAACCAGGCTTTCAAGGCGGCAATGCCTTCTTCCGCGGTGTTCAGGCCAAAAATTTCTTTGGCGAAACGTTTGAACTGTTTCGGGTTACGATCTTTATACCAAGTCATCCACGCCGGCATCACGACGGATAAACCGCCGCCGTGCGGCACGTCGCAAATGGCGCTCATGGCGTGTTCGATCATGTGATTCGGGAAACCGTAGGTTGAAATGCCTAAGTGCGTCAAGCCGTTTAACGCCATGGTCGCCGCCCAGGCAAATTCGCCTCGTGCATTCAAATCATCGGGATGTTGCAACAGGATTTCAGTGGTACGAATCACGGTTTTGATATTGGATTCTACTAGAAAATCAATAAGTTCAGGACGCTCCTGCGCGGTAAAGTAGGCTTCGATGGAGTGGGCGATAATGTCTGCAGCGGAATACACCAAATAATCGCGTCCCACCGTGGATTGCAATTTCGGGTTGATGACCGACACTTTCGGAAACAGGCTTTTTCCACGAATGGAATATTTTTGCCGGGTTTCTTCGTTGGTAACCACGCCGCCGTTATTCATTTCGCTGCCCGTTGCCGCCAGAGTGATCACATCGAAAATCATCAACGCGTCTTTCACTTCCGTGCCGATGAAAAAATCCCACACGTCACTATCATACAACGCGCCCGCCGCAATGGCTTTCGCGCTGTCTAAGCAGGAACCGCCGCCGATACTCAACACGCTGTCCACACCCGCAGCTTTCGCCAATGCCACGCCTTCACGTACTTTGCTTAACACCGGGTTGCTTTTAATGCCGCCAAGTTCGACAAATTCAATGCCTTCGGCACGCAGGCTTTTTGCCACATCATCAAACAATCCGGATTGTTTCACGCGTTCACTGCCATACACGATCAAGGCTTTTTTCGCGCCGAATTCGCGCATATACGTACCCATATTTTTTTCTTTATCGACACCAAATTCGATACGGGTTGGATTGTAGAAACTGAATGGAAACATATTTTTACTCCTCTTTTGTAAAAGACCGCTTTTACAAGCGGTCAAGTTCTCATACTATTTTGCCATTATGCCATAGTACCCACTTCACGGCTGTCGCTAATCATAAAATTCGCGATACGGCGTTTAATCAACCATTCACCGTTCACTTTCGCGTAGCTGTCGTTATAACGGACGTGGTGATTGTGCATCATCTCTTTGCCATCTTTTTCTTCCACTAACACAACGTGGCAGTAAGTGATAGCGTCCGCCGACGTTTCGGTTAAGTTAGAAATGGTTAATTGACCGTTCAAGTGATACACGGTTTTGAAATTCGCTAAGAAATGGGTGAACACATTCACGATTTCCGCACGACCGGTCATATCTGCAAACAGCTCGCCACCGATGTAAGTGGTGACATGGGCATCCTCAGCAAATAACGGACCTTGTGCTGCCACGTTTTTCTCATCGGCTAAATTTGAGAAGGTATCGACTAATTCTTTAATCGATTGTTTTTCAGTTAATATTTCGATTGGAGTCATTTGATTTTTTCCTTTGTTCGTTGAAAGTGCGGTTAGTTTAAAGAAAGTTTTTGTGCGGATAAATGGGGCTTTAATTGATGATGTAGTGAATTAAATTCAGTAATCAATTTTGTAGAAAGAAACGACTTACTTGCCAAAGCAATAAAAGGTAGTAAAATAACTACAATTTTACTCAGGAGGGCAATATGGCAATTACCGTCACTTCAAAAGAATTTAATCAACGTGCCAGCTATGTGCTGAAACTCTCTGAAACGCAGCCCGTTTTTATTACCAAATGGGGCAAGATTGTGAGTGTGTTGTCGAGTTATCAAGATTACCGCAAAGCACAATCAGAGCCGAGTTTTGAAGAACTATTTGGGCAGTCCGCCACAAGCGTGAGCGCTGAAGAGATTGACGATTTCGACCAAATTCTGGCTGATATTCGTAAAGAAACGCGTATGCGCGAAGTGGAATTTGACTAGGCGGAATTTGAGTAATGTACTTATTAGACACAAACATTATTTCCGAGCTTTATAAATTCCGTAATGGAAAAATTAACGCCGGCGTGAAAGCGTGGTTGGCAGATGTTTTACCGAGCGAAACGGCGATCAGCTGCATTACGCTTTCAGAAATTCAAACGGGTATTTTGTTGAAAGCCCGCAAAGATAAAGCACAAGCCCATTTATTAAATGAATGGTTTAAACGGCAAATTATCCCAGCTTATCGACAAAATACGTTAGCCATTACGGCAGAAATTGCCTTAATGGCAGCAGAGTTACATATTCCCAATAAAATGGATATTAACGATGCCTACATTGCAGCGACCGCAAAATTTCATCGTTTAAAGCTAGTCACCCGCAACGTCAAAGATTTTGAAAATTGCGGCGTGAAAATTATTAATCCATTTCTTGAGTAAAAAAATACCGCTTGTTTCGGTTACCGAATCAACAAGCGGTCAATTTCATTTCACGCTTTGCACATCTTACGGCTTATTCCGCCGCTTTCTCACTCACCTGACTAAACAAAAAATTCGATTTGCGGCTTTCGATTAACCAACGTCCGTTTTGTTTCACATACACATCGTCGTAACGCACACCACGGCGTTCGGCGATGTCTTTGCCGTTTTCGGTTTTAATCAGCGTCACATCGCAATAGCTCACGCCCGCTGCCTGCGTTGGGCTTTGGAAACGTACCGTTTGTTGCCCGTTTAAATGATAAACCGTGTGGAACTGGGCGAGATAACCGCTGAAAGCTTTATTCAAGGTGTCGCGCCCCACAAGCGGTGGATTTGCTTTGCCGTTTTGCACACTTTGCACGGAGGCATTTTCGGTGAACAGCAACACTTGCTCATCAATGCGTTTTTCGTCCGCTAGGTTAGAGAACGTATCCACCAACTCTTTAAGCTGAATGCGATCGCTGATTTCTTGTAGTGAAATGGCTTCGTGATACGCAGGGCGAACATCTTGCACGTTATTTGCCAAAGTTGGTAAGGCAAGCGTGGCGGTAAAAAGTGCGGTTAAAATCTTTTTCATTTTTGCTCCTTCATTTAGAACGTGGAAAAGCGGTATTGTTTATCTAAGGCTTTCATCTTTGCCATTTCCGCATCGCTGAGTGCGAAGTCGAAAATATCGATATTTTCTTTAATATGTGCCGGGTTGCTTGAACCGGGAATGGCAATATTACCGCTCTGTAATTGCCAACGCAGGATAATCTGTGCCGGTGTTTTTTGGTGTGCTTGAGCGATTTCGACAATGGTCAGATCGGCAAACAAGGTTTGCGTGCCGCCACGTCCGTAGCGATCTCGTCCACCCAATGGATACCACGCTTCCAGCACCGTACCGTAACGGTCAAAATACGGTTTGAGATCTTGCCATTGGTTGTATGGGTGCGTTTCATTCTGCACGACCGCCGGGGTAATTTCGGCGATTTTCATGATGTCGGCAAACTCCGGTTCGTAGAAATTCGACAAGCCAATTGACTTCACCTTGCCTGCTTTCACCGCGGCTTCCATCGCTTTATAGGCGTCCTTGTCGTGCGGTGCGGGGTGGTGAAGCAGAAGCAAATCGATGTAGTCGGTATCTAAGCGTGCCAACATCGCATCAATTTCTGCCGCCGCATTGGGGAAATCCGCCGTCCATAATTTGGTGGTTAAGAAAATTTCACTGCGCGGTACGCCCGATTTTTTCATCGCACGCCCCACTGCCGCTTCATTGCCGTAAATGTGGGCGGTATCAATCAAGCGATAACCGTTTTGCAAGGCGTGCAAGACGGAATTTTCCGCCTGTTCTTGGTTCAACATAAACACGCCAATGCCTAAAATCGGCATCGTGCGACCATCGTTAAGCTGCACGGTTTTGCGCTCGAAATCAAACTTGGGGGCAGCCGCTTGTGCGTTTGCCGCTACGCTTAGCGAAAGCCCGAGAGACAGTCCAAGTGCGGTCAATATTTTTTTCATTTTTGCTCCTTGCTTAAAATTAAGATAAAGAGAGTTTAAAGAAGAATTTTATTCAGATAAAGTGGGGTTTATTCATTATCGTCGTGAATATAATTCAGTAATACGTAATGTGGAGAGAAAAAAGACCGCTTATTTTTCAACAAGCGGTCTTTTACATGATTATAAATTTAAGGATACATTTATTTCATTCTGAAATATTCCGTAGCCTGTACTGTTTTTTCTAAATTATTTTTAGCCATTTGTCTGTTTTGCTGAATAACGGCCGTAAAAAATACATCAACCAGAACTAATTGTAAGATACGTGCGGAAGCATTTTTACCGAGTAACGGTGTATCCGGTGCGGGAGAGCAGATCACAAAATCTGCCAGCGAGGCAATCGGCGATACATCGCTATGCGTAATACAGATGATTTTTGCCCCATTTTCTCGCGCTTGCTTCACCACCCGTAATAAATCGGTGGTTTTGCCCGAATGGGAAACGACCAAGACCACGTCGTCGGCAGATAACAGCGAAGCGGACATCATCATTAAATGCACGTCTTTATAACCATTACAGCGAATACCAACCCGTAAAAACTTATGCGCAATGTCATCACAAATGGAATTGGAACCGCCTGCCGCATAGAGATCGCGATTTTTGGCATTAAAGAAGCATTTTGCCGCCGCCTCAATCACATCCGAACGCAAAATGCTTTTTCCTTCCACGATTGTTTGCAAGGAAACGTTAAAGACTTTATCGATTAAATCCTGAGTCGTGTCCTGTCGGGACAGTTCAATCGGCTCGGGATCGAGGTGAGCCAAACAAGCCGCCACTTGTCTGCGCAAATCGCGAAAGCCGGTAAAACCGAGTAATTTGGCGACTTTGACGATAAGGGCCTCCGATAAAGAGAGGGCTTCAGCCACTTCGCTCAATGCCGTATTTTCTGAAAACTTTGAGGGATCGAGAATCCAATCAACGACCCGTTTTTCCGTGTCGGTCAATCCTTCCCGTTGCATTCTTATGCGTGGGATTAGCGATAAATCTTTCATTGTTGTGTTAGGGATAATGGTTAATCGTCGCGTCATTTTATAGCGAAACCCGCAAGGGCGAAAGTGCGGTCAAAATTCAAGGTGTTTTTTGACCGCACTTTTTTATAATTTCGCCACCAGCATGGCTTCCAGTTTTTCCTGATCCAAGGCGAATTTGCGGATGCCTTCCGCCAGTTTATCCACCGCCATGGCATCACTGTTATGCTGCCAATAAAATTCCGCTTCGGAAAGGGGCTGTGGCTTCTCTTGAACTTCTCCGCAATAATCAAGCTTACGGCTGAGTTCGCCTTGATTTTCCTGTAACGCCTGTAATAACGGCGGCGCAATGGTTAAGCGATCGCAACCCGCCAGTTCGGTAATTTCACCGAGGTTACGGAAACTGGCGCCCATCACAATGGTGTCGTAGCCATATTGTTTGTAATAACGATAAATATGACTAACCGAAATCACGCCGGGATCTTCTGCCGGTGCGTAATTTTGCTTATCCGAATGGGCTTTGTGCCAATCTAGAATTCGTCCGACAAACGGTGAAATTAAATAAACACCGGCTTCTGCACAAGCCCGAGCCTGCGCTTGAGAAAATAATAATGTGAGATTACAGTTAATGCCTTCTTTCTCTAAGATCTCTGCCGCCCGAATTCCCTGCCAGGTCGCCGCGATTTTGATCAGAATACGCTCATTACCGATACCCGCCTGATTATACAGGGCGATTAATTTGCGTGCTTTGCTCACCGTTGCCTGTGTGTCATAAGAGAGGCGGGCATCCACTTCAGTGGAGATACGCCCCGGGACAATTGCCAGGATTTCTAATCCGATATTCACCGCCAATTTATCTTCCGCATCAAGCAATTGCTGCGCTTTGTCATGGCTTTGTCCTTTTGCGTAAGCAATGGCTTCGTCAATTAAAGCGGCGTATTGCGGCAGTTGTGATGCGCTTAAAATCAGCGAAGGATTGGTCGTCGCATCTTGCGGTTGATATTGTCGAATCGCCTCAATATCGCCGGTGTCGGCAACCACAATGCTAAGTGATTTTAAAGAGGTTAATTGATTCATTTCTGTTCTCCTTTTTTCGCCAGTACGTTATAGGCAATAAGCACCGCCCATAGACCGATAATCACCGCTGTAATCATCTCTTTAGAGAAATATTGCGCCATATAACCGAGGGTGATACCAATCACGCCAAAGTCCGCATCAGAGAAGGTTGTATTGGCAACACCAAGAGAACCTAATACCGGCAACAAGAACACCGGTAGGAAGGAAATCAATATCCCTTGCACGAAAGCACCGGCGATCGCACCGCGTCGTCCGCCCATCGCATTGCCGAACACACCTGCTGTTGCGCCACAGAAAAAGTGCGGTACAACGCCGGGTAAAATTAATACCCAATTAAGCTGTCCGAGCAAGAACAATGCAAACAAGCCGCCGGCAAAACTGGACAAGAAGCCGAGTAATACCGCATTAGGCGCATAAGGGAATACAATTGGACAATCCAATGCCGGTTTGGCATTTGGTACTAATTTTTCGGAAAATCCTTTAAATGCCGGCACAATTTCCGCCAGAATCAGGCGTACACCCTGCAGAATAATGTAAACGCCGGCGGCAAAGGTGATGGCTTGAATGAAGGAATACACCAAATAATGCTGATCCGGGCTGAAATTAGCCGAAACGTATTCGCTACCGGAGGCGATCGCCAACACAAAGTAAATAACCAACATCGTTAATGAAATAGAGACCGAACTATCGCGCAGGAAACTTAAATTTTGCGGTAAATTCATCTCTTCCGTAGAAGGGGAGTTTTTACCCACGGCTTTTCCCGTTAAGCCCGATGCGACATAGCCGATAGTACCAAAATGACCTAACGCCACATCGTCGCTTTCGGTAATTTTACGCATAAACGGTTGTGCAAGCGCGGGAAACAAGGCCATTACCAAACCGAGCGTTAACGCCCCAATCACGACAAGTAACACGCCGTCAAAGCCTGCGACGGTTAAAATCACCGCAATCAAACACGCCATATAGAAGGTATGATGTCCGGTTAAAAAGATGTATTTCAGACGGGTAAAGCGGGCAATTGCAATATTTGCCACCATGCCGAACGCCATAATCAATGCCGTTGCCGTTCCGAATTTTTCCACTGCAATAGAAACCGCCGCTTCCATATTCGGAATAATGCCTTGTACGTTAAAGGCATGCTCAAACATTCCGCCGAGCGGATTAAGTGAATTAACCAGAACACCGGCACCACCGCCTAATACTAAAAAGCCAAGAATGGTTTTTAGCGTACCTTTCACAATATCCGCCGACGATTTTTTCTGTGTTGCCAACCCGATCAATGCAATTAAACCGACCAGCACCGCCGGCACTTTGAGAATATCTAACACAAATGAAAGTAAGGAATTCATAATCCACCTCTAGCGATTAAAGTATGCGGAAAGTTTTTCTTCATATTCCTTTACGCTGACAATGTTTTTCACGGTGATAATGCGATCCGCCGGTAAATTACTGCTACCGGCAATATCGCTTGCCATCACGAATACATCCGCACTGTCTGATGTCACGGATGAGAGATCCGTATGATTCACTTCCGCCTCGACATTAAGCTTGCTTAATGCTTTTTTGATGTTCATTTCCATCATAAAGCTACTACCGACACCGTTGCCGCAAACTGCCATAATTTTCATAATAATCTCCTTTTGGATCAGATAGTTGTATATTGAGCGATATCGCTTGCCATAATGTCCCAGGCATCGCTGATGTTGTCAGCCAGGCTGAATAAGCCGGATGTTCCGACAATGAGTACATCCGAACCCGCGTTAATCAATCGTTCGTATGTTTTACTATTGCAAGAACCATCGATTTCGATTTCATAATTTAATTGATGTTGTTCACGGTAAGTTTTTAGTGCGCTAATTTTGTACAACATTTCCGGAATAAATGCCTGTCCGGCAAATCCGGGATCGATGGTTAAAACAGTGACTTTATCCACCTTATGCATATAAAGTTGCGCCGCCGAAATATCGGTTTCAGGATTAAAAATAATGCCGACTTTCATACCTAGCTGACGAATACGATCAAATAACCGAAAAGCTTGTCCCGAAATCGTTTCAACCTGTAACGTAATCATGTCTGCGCCCGCCTCGGCGAGAACCTCAATATAATTTTCCGGTTTCATTACCATTAAGTGACAATCTAAAGGTTTCTTTGCCAGCTTTTTCACTTCCTTTACAAAAAATGGCGAAAGCGTGATGTTTTGCACAAAGTGTCCGTCCATAATATCAATGTGAAAGTAACCAACTTTCTGATCTAAAAACTCAATTTGCTCTTTAAATTTGGTTAAATCCATACACATTAATGAAGGCGCTATCGTTACACTCATAATAATCTCCTATGTGGTTTACTTTCACTCTCATCACAGAAAATAAAATTTTGTGAAGTTGATATACTTATACCACACTTTTTGAATTGGTCAAGCTTTTCTTTATGAGATTTTTATTTTTGTGAAGTTTTATATAAAAAAGAAAAGATTAAGATGATTTACAGCCTGTTAAATACGGGATATTTTATGAGTTATATTGAAAATAAAATCACAAACAAATATCAACATGTAAAGATATTGCAATTTTAATAATATGAAATGATAGAAAATAAAGGGAAAGACCGCCGGTCTTTTTTCAACAAGCGGTCGAGGTGATTACTCGTCTTGCATATAGCCTTTCAGCCAACGCATTGCTTCAATGCTATGATGGTCGATAAATTGGCTTTCACCGAGATCTAACGTGGCGATGGCTTGTTTGTCTTCTTCACTCAAGGCGAAGTCAAATACCGCCAAATTTTCTGCCATACGTTCAGGTTTGGTCGATTTGGCTAACACAACAATGCCTTGCTCCACCAGCCAGCGTACAATCACTTGTGCGACCGATTTTCCGTATTTTGCGCCGATGGCGGTCAGTGTCGGATTGCGGAAAATATCGTGCTTTCCTTCCGCAAAAGGCGCCCAGGCTTCCGGCACAATGCCTTCGGCTTTTAAAATCGCAATATCATTGCGGCGTTGGTGGAACGGATTAATTTCAATTTGATCCACCTGCGGCATGACTTGGTTAAATTCGCCTAAATCCACCGCACGATCCGGCGTGAAGTTGCTCACGCCGATAGCACGAATTTTGCCTTCCGACCGTAATTTTTCCAACGCGCGCCAAGTGCCGTACACATCGCCGAAAGGTTGATGAATCAGCACGAGATCAAGATAATCTAATTGCATTTTTGCCAGTGAATGCTCAACGGAAGCGCGCGCCGCTTCTTCGCCGGCATTGCTAATCCACACTTTGGTGGTCACAAACAAGGCTTCGCGCGCCACACCGCTGTTGGCAATGCCGCGTCCCACTTCCGCTTCATTGCAGTAGGCTTGCGCCGTGTCGATATGGCGATAACCCGCTTGAATGGCGTGAATCACCGCCTGCTCGGTTTCTTCCGGCGGGATTTGGAACACGCCGAAGCCCAAAATCGGCATTTTTACGTTGTTATTCAGTTGAATACTTTGCATTTTCTTCTCCTTATGACTTAAAAAACGTTTGAAAAACCCACCGCACTTTATTTGGCAGTTTCCAGATCTTTCCACCAATATTTCGCGGTGGCGCCGCCGTCGATTAAGAAATCACTGCCGGTAATATACGCGCCGCGTTCGGACATGATTAATTCCGCCAAATTGGCGATTTCGTCCGGTGCGCCGCCACGACCGACCGGAAGTTCGGACAGCATTTTTTGATAGAATTCTTTACGATCGCCGTTCAGCTCATCGTTGGCGAGAGGCGTGTAAATAATTCCGGCGCTAATGCAGTTCACGCGGGCGCCGCGTTTGCCCCATTTCACTGCTTCCCATTGCACGCGCAAGGCATTACCACGTTTGGAAAGTTGGTAGGCGCGCAAGCTGTCGTCCACTTCTTTAATGAACGGTAAATTCAGCAATTCATCTATCGGAGTGAGTGCGAGCGCGCGGTTTTGTTCTAAGGTCAGCGGGGCTAAACGATAAGCGGATTGCGAACCGATCATTATTGCCGAACCGCCTTTCGCGATGACCTTACCGAATTCTTCCAGCAACACCGCCGTGCCGTATAAATCCACTTTGAAGAGCTGCTGCGCGGAGGCTTGCGATGGCGACACACCGGCGGTGTTGATTAACCCTTTGATGTCACCAAATGCGGTGGAAAATGCCACGACGTTTTGAATGGATTCGCGGCTGGAGACATCGCATTCCACGGTATATACACGAAAGCCCGCGTTGCGTAATTCCGCCGCTTGTTTTTCCGCGTTTTCCAAACGTAAATCCGCCAACACCAATTCTTTTCCCACCGCCACACGACGGGCGATTGCTACACCGATGGCGCCGGAACCGACTAAAACGATCACTTCTTTTGACATCTTCTCTTCCCCTTATTTATTGAAAGTACGGTCAGTTTAGCGCGAGTTTTTTCCGGGAAAAACCGCCTCTTGTTCATTGATGTGTTGAATAAAATTCAGTAATAAAAATATCCTCAAAAACGACCGCACTTTTCATCACCAGAAAATCAATATCCTTTTTCATTTTTTATCCTCATTTTGCGGGCGGCGAAATAACGCCAGCCACACCGCAACGCGCGTGGCGTAGGCGAAGAAAATCAGAATGGCGAAATAATCGGCATAAAAATGCACCGCACTTTCGTTGCTGTCGAAAAAAGCGAAGTCCACGTTGTTAACTAAATACGGAAATAAATCCCGGCTGTAAAAGACGAATAAGCCGTACAGGGCGAGGGCGCTCCAAATCAACGGCAATCCCCATTTTACGGTGATGCCGTTTAAATCCGTGCCGAAGATACGTCCCAACATCGCTGCCAACGCCTTCCAGTGTAAGCCGACGTGCATGGCGATGACGATTTGAATCCAATGCACGCTTAACATGTGAGTTTTGCGCGTGACATCGTCGGTTAAGTGAAACGGCATCTCGGCGAAAATATGCTTGGAAAGCAAAATTCCGCTGATAGAAGCCGTCAGAAACAGCAAAATCAGCGCGCCGTTTAACCCTGTTTGCAGCAGGCGATACGCATTATCGCCCTGCCGGAGCTTTTTAAACCACCATAAATTCAGCCCCGTGTGGCTGAAAATCAACCCGATAAACGCCAAGCCGAGCCATTCGTGCACTATTTCGCCGAGCAAGTGATATGCCATCAGGGAAAGCAGCAGAACGGTGAGAATAAGATCCTGAATGAGTTGGATGTAGTATTTTTGGGGCATCATCAAATTCCAAAAATGCCGAGGGTAAGTTTACCCACGGTTAGGCATAAGCGTTCCCCTTTGGGGAACAAGCCGCTTCTACCCCAACGGGGTAGGATGATAACTAACCTAGGGTAACTTGTTACCCTAGGCAATCGCTATTGTAATTTCTTCAACCATTCCGCCAAATCACGCTCCACGTCGCTATCTGCCTTGGTCGTGCGGTGCAAATACACCTCAAAGCCCGCTTTCATATTGGCTTTCGGTTGCATTTTGCGGATTTCTTCCAAGCTGCCGCTGAAGCGACTGCCGCCGTGAGCGACGAACGGGATAAGGGTTTTGCCGCTGAAGTCGTTTTGCTCAAAGAAGCTGTACATCGCCATCGGCATCTGGTACCACCAAATCGGGTAGCCGACGAAAATGGTGTCGTAATCCGCCAGGTTTGGTTTGGCTTTTAACGCCGGCTTGGTGCCTTTGCGCTGTTCCGCCTGGGCGAAATCCAATAACGGCTTGTGGGTGTCCGGGTAGCGTTGTACGGTTTCAATGCGGAAAAAATCGCCACCGACGTTTTTCTGAATTTCACGGGCAAGATATTCCGTGGCACCGAACGCCTGCCTGTCTTTGATGATTTTACTGGCGCCGCTGACGCCGTCCAGTTTGTCATTCGGAATGCTTTCCGGGTGCGTAAAATACACGATGAGATTTTTGGCTTGTGCCATTTGCGCGCCGAGTAACAACATGACGCCAGTAAAAAGTGCGGTTGCTTTTTTCATCGTTTTTTCCTCTCTGTGTTTGACATTAACAGGTTAAACTCGCGCGATGCCAAGGCTTTCGCCGATAGCATATTCGGGGCGATCCACCAATTTGGCGATAAGTACCGCGATACTCCGTTTGGACACCTCATGCCCACGAAACGGCTCGCCTTTGCGGGTCAGTTGATAATCAATTTCCGCGCCGTTAGTGAACCAACCCGGACGAATCACGGTGTAATCCAAATCGGCGCTTTCCACCACCTTCGCCGAATTGCGATACGGATCTAAAATCGCGCCGTGATCTTCGCCGGTTTCATTGTAGATGCCCATGGAGCTGATCCAAATCAGGCGTTTCACACCTGTCTTATTCATGGCTTGTACGACGTTTTTCGCCATCGGCTCAAGGTTGCCGGCGAGGTTGGCATAGACAATATCCTGCCCCGCCATTAACTGTTCAAGTTGCGCCAAATCCATTACATCCCCCTGCACCACCTTCACGCGCTTACCGACAAATTTTTGCAAGTTCGCCACATTGCGCAACATCAGCGTTAATCGTACGGCGGAATTTTCCAACAGCACCGGAATCACCGTTTGCGCCAACCCGCCGTTCGCGCCTAAAACCAAGACGTTTTTCATTTATTCACCTCATTGTTCATGGAAAGTGCGGTCAGTTTACAAAGTGTTTTGCTTGAGATAAATCAGGGTTGGTTTTATAGTGTCGTGAATAAAATTCAGCAATGATTATTTTGACCGGGAAGAGGAATGGGCGTAGTATATACTCAATTCAACATAGTATATACGGAGGAGTCATGTTAGCAAAAGTCTTTCAAAGCGGTAACAGTCAGGCGGTACGCATTCCCGTTGATTTTCGATTTGATGTGGATACCGTGGAAATTTTTCGTCAGGAAAACGGCGACGTAGTACTGCGCCCGGTGAAAAACAACGAAACGCATTTTCTGGCATTATTCGACGGATTTGACGAAGATTTCATTTCCGCCCTGGAAGATCGCGATAGCACACCGCCACAGGAGCGGGAACAACTATGATTTATTTGTTGGACACCAATATCATTATTTACCTCATGAAAAATCGTCCGCAAGCGGTTGCCGACAAAGTGGCGCAACTGCCGCCTAATGATCGGCTGGCAATGAGTTTTATCACTTATGCGGAATTGCTGAAAGGTGCCCACGGTAGTCACAACTATGAAAAAGCCGTCAGCGGTATTCAACGCATCACGAAGCGGATTTCGGTGCTGTATCCCGACGAACAAATTTGCCATTATTACGGTAAATGGGCGGACACGTTAAAAAAACAAGGCACGCCTATCGGCAATAACGATCTCTGGATTGCCTGTCATGCACTCAGTTTAAATGCAGTGCTGGTCACCCATAACGTGAAAGAATTCGCGCGCATCAACGAATTAAAATGGCAGGACTGGACTCAGGAATAAGCATGCAAAACTTCAACGAACTCAACTATTTTCTTACGCTCGCGCAAACCAATAGCTTCGTGCAGGCGGGTCGGTTGCTTGGGATTTCGTCTTCGGCGCTCAGCCATAGCATGAAAAGTCTGGAAACGCGCCTAAATTTGCGTTTGTTTAACCGCACCACACGCAATGTGTCGCTCACCGAGGCGGGGCAGCAGTTGTACGAACAGTTAGCGCCGTTATACCGCTCCATTAATGAAGAAGTGGATGCCTTGAGCGATTTCTTAAATACGCCGTCGGGCACCATTCGCATTAATGCGCCGGCGGTGGCGGCGGAAGCGGTGCTGTATCCGCGCTTGCGGGAATTTTTACCGAATTACCCGAAAATCAAGGTGGAAATCGTGGTGGAAAATCGCTGGTCGGATATTGTTAAAGAAGGCTTCGATATCGGCGTGCGGTTGGGCAACGACGTGGCGAAAGAGATGATTGCCGTGCAAATTTCCGAGCCGCTGAAAATGGCGCTGGTGGCGTCCCCTGCCTATCTGGCGGGGAAACCGACACCGAAAACATTGGAGGATTTAGCGCAACACAGCCTCATCGGCGCGCGTATTTCCGCCCAGCACGGCGCAGAAATGGAATGGGAATTTAAACACAAAAAAGAGGTGATCAAATTCCTACCGAATTCCCAATTTTCCATTAACAACCACCTGCGTCAGCAAGCGGCGTTAGACGGTTTGGGCATAGCTTGGATACCGCGCATGAGTGTGGAAAAAGAACTGGTGGAAGGCAAACTAATTGAATTATTACCCCAATTCGCCATGACCTACGACCCGCTTTACCTCTATTACCCAAGCCGCCGCGGCCATTCGAACGTGTTCAAACTGGTGGTGGAGGCGTTACGGTTGAAAGGCTAACCCCTCTATCTAAAAGTGCGGTGTATTTTTCACTTAAAAACTGCACCGCACTTTTTCTTCTCTATTTTTCCCCGGCTCCTCCTCCGATTTGCCTAAAACCACGGGACAAGTAGGGAAAATCTGCTATACTGCCCGCCGAGTTTTTACTCAATTCCCAGATAAAAATTAACCGCTCGCTATGTTTAGCTTTGGAGGACGATAAATTGAAAAATTTGTTTGTAAAAACACTCAAATCCCTTTGTTTCACCCTGACTTTCCTTTCCACCACCGCCTTTGCGCAAGAAAAACTGTACGTTTATAACTGGACCGATTACGTCCCTTCCAGCCTCGTTGCCGAATTTACCAAAGAAACCGGAATCGAAGTGATTTATTCCACTTTCGAAAGCAACGAAGAAATGTATGCCAAACTCAAACTGATTTCCGGCAATGCCGGTTACGACTTGGTTTTTCCGTCCAGCTATTATGTGAATAAAATGGCGAAGGACGGCATGCTGCAAAAATTGGATCACGGCAAGTTAAGCAATTTCAAACAAATTCCGGACAATTTATTGCACAAAGATTTCGACCCGAACAATGACTATTCCCTGCCTTATGTTTACGGACTGACCGGCATTGCGGTGAATTCGGAAGACATCGACGTAAGCAAAATCACCAGCTGGGCGGATTTATGGAACCCGGAATACAAAGGCAAAGTGTTGCTCACGAGCGACGCGCGCGAAGTGTTCCACATTGCTTTATTGTTAGACGGCAAATCCCCGAATACCACTGACGAAGCGGATATTAAAGCGGCTTACGAACGCTTGGAAAAATTGTTACCGAATGTCGCGGTGTTTAACTCCGACTCGCCGGAAGTGCCTTATGTACAAGGCGAAGTGGCGCTCGGCATGATTTGGAACGGCTCCGCCTACATGGCACACCGTGAGAACGAAAACATTCAGTTCGTTTACCCAAAAGAAGGGGCGATTTTCTGGATGGATAACTACGCCATTCCGAAAAGCGCGAAAAATGTGGAAAACGCCTATAAATTCATCGACTTCCTGCTCCGTCCGGAAAACGCCAAAATCGTCTTGGAGCGGTTAGGTTATTCCATGCCGAACAACGGCGTAAAAGCCTTAATTTCGCCGGAAATGGCAAATAATCCGACCTTATTCCCGCCGGAAGCACAAGTAGAAAAAGGCATTATTCAAGGTGATGTGGGCAACGCTATTGATATTTATGAAAAATACTGGAACAAGTTAAAAACCAATTAGTTTCGGTGCAGAAAAGTGCGGTGGTTTTTGTCGGCGTTTTTTTAAAAAACACGTAAAAAATCTACCGCACTTTTTGTTAAGAACATTTGAATTATTCTAAAAAAGCCATACTATATTCACAAAGCCCGTTTTGACCGATTGAACCGATTACTATGCAAAAAAGAGACCAATTAATCCTGCAGCTCGTCAATCAAAAAGGGAAGTTAAGTGTGATTGAATTAGCCGAAACCCTTTCCGTTGCTGTGGAAACGATTCGACGCGATTTAACCGCACTGGAAAATAAAGGACTATTACACCGAGTGCACGGCGCAGCGGTTAGCTGCAACACCAATGATTTAGGCAGTTCATTTCAATATCGACAAAAAGCCAATGCCGATGCCAAGAAATCCATCGCGCAAAACGCCTTGGAATATCTATTTGAAGGCGCCGTGATAGGCCTAGACGCCAGCTCCACCAGTTGGCATTTCGCGCAAATGCTGCCGAATATTCCCTGTACTGTTGTGACCAACTCCATGCACAATATCACCGCCCTGATGAACAAAAACAACATCACCACCATCGCCACCGGCGGGGTGTATTCGGCGAAATATGATGCCTTTTACGGTCCGTTGTCGGAACAATTATTGAAACGACTGCACATCGACATTGGCATTTTTTCCTGTAATGGCATTGATAATGAAGGCAATATTTGGGAATCCAACGAGCTTAACGCCTCCGTTAAACGAAAAATCATGGATGCCTGTGAGAAGAAATTTTTACTGGCGGATTATTCCAAACTGCAACGCAAAAATCTGATTAAGCTCGCCGAACTGGAACAAATCGACATCTTGTTTATCGATCAACTCCCTTCCGAAGAATTGCAACATTATTGCCGGGAGCATAATGTGCTCATCACTGTCTGATTAAGAAAATGACCGTTTTGCCCGTTTTGGATATAAAAATAGCAATTCGGTCATTTTTCCTCCGATAATTTGCCCGCTTTTTGTGATCTCATTCACGCTTTTCGCACAAATATGCAGAAATTGTATGTGAATCTCTTTTTTTCATGAAAAATAAAGTTAAGCAAGATTTATTCACTTCGCTGTACTTTATTTTTAATTCACTAAAGAGGTTAAAAAATGAGTCAATTCAAATCTACTCCGGTCAAAATCGGTATTCGCCCAACCATTGATGGTCGTCGCTTGGGCGTTCGTGAATCCCTTGAAGATCAAACCATGCGCATGGCGAAATCCGTCGCCGAATTATTACAAAGCCACATTCGTCATACGGACGGCACTTTCGTCGAATGCGTGATTGCCGACACTTGCATCGGCGGTGTGGCGGAAGCTGCCGCCTGCGCGGAAAAATTCAAACATGAAAACGTGGGCTTAACCATTACCGTTACCCCTTGCTGGTGCTACGGTTCCGAAACCATCGACATGGATCCGCATATGCCGAAAGCAATTTGGGGCTTTAACGGCACAGAACGTCCGGGCGCCGTTTATCTGGCCGCTGCCCTTGCCGGTCACTCTCAATTAGGCTTACCGGCATTCTCCATTTACGGACATGACGTGCAAGAAGCGGACGACACCAGCATTCCTGCCGATGTGAAAGAAAAATTGTTACGCTTCGCCCGCGCCGGTCTTGCGGTCGCCAGCATTCGCGGCAAATCCTATTTATCCATCGGTTCCGTTTCCATGGGTATCGCCGGTTCCATCGTGAACCAACAATTCTTCCAAGAATACCTCGGCATGCGCAACGAATATGTGGACATGACCGAAATTAAACGCCGTTTGGATCGCAAAATTTACGATCAGGAAGAAGTGGATTTAGCGCTTTCCTGGGTAAAACAATATTGTAAAGACGGCATTGACGTGAACAGCCCGGAAAATCAACGCACACCGGAAGAACGCGCCGAACTTTGGGAAAATGTGGTGAAAATGACCATCATCGCCCGTGATTTAATGGTGGGTAATCCGAAATTGGCGAAACTCAACTTCGGCGAAGAAGCGCTGGGTCACAACGCCATCGCCGCCGGTTTCCAAGGTCAACGCCATTGGACCGACCATTTACCGAACGGCGACTTCATGGAAGCCATGCTGAACTCCACTTACGACTGGAACGGCGTGCGTCCGCCATACATTCTTGCCACCGAAAACGACAGTTTGAACGCGGTTTGTATGCTGCTCGGTAATCAACTTACCGGCCGCGCACAAATTTTCGCCGACGTGCGTACTTACTGGAGCCCGGACTCCGTCGAACGTGTCACCGGCTTCCGTCCGGAACAAGGCTTCCTGCATTTAATCAACTCCGGTTCCGCCGCCCTTGACGGCACAGGTCAACACAAAGATGCCGACGGCAACCCAACCATGAAACCGGCGTGGGAGGTCACCGAAGAAGACGGCAAACGTTGTTTAGAACACACCCGTTGGTGTCCTGCGGTGCACGAATACTTCCGTGGAGGCGGTTTATCTTCTCAATTCCTCACTAAAGGCGGTATGCCGTTCACCATGCACCGTATTAACCTGATCAAAGGTTTAGGTCCTGTATTACAAATCGCCGAAGGTTGGTCCATCGATTTACCGAAAGAAGTCAACGATGTGCTTGACCACCGCACCAACGAAACCTGGCCGACCACGTGGTTCGTACCGCGTTTGACCGGCAAGGGTGCCTTTACCGACGTGTATTCCGTGATGGCGAACTGGGGCGCTAACCACTGCGTTGCCACTTACGGCCACATCGGTGCGGATCTCATCACGCTCGCCTCCATGTTGCGCATTCCGGTTTGTATGCACAACGTGGAAGACGCCAACGTATTCCGCCCAAGCTCTTGGAACGGCTTCGGTCAAGACAAAGAAGGTCAGGACTACCGTGCCTGCAAAAACTTCGGACCGCTTTATAAATAAAGCATAACTGGCGCGCGTCTCCTGACGCGTGCCATTGTCCCATAAAAAATTCAAATCAAAGTGCGGTTAAAAATCCATTTGTTTTTTCAACCGCACTTTCCTCCAAATCTTAGGGAGAGCTTTTATGTCTATCGTACTGATTTTTGATTGCGGTGCCACCAATTTACGCACCATCGCGATGAATGATAAAGGCAAAATCGTGGCATCCCATCATCTTGCCAACAACACCCAAGCGGGAAGCGAATCGCCTGATTATCACATTTGGGATTTTGAAGAAATTTGGCAAAAATTGACGGTGTGCGCAGACAATACGATTGCTCAACTAAAGCAACAACGGATTGATTTAAAAGAAATTGTCGGCATTTCCGTGACAACCTTCGGGGTGGACGGCGCGCCTTTCGACAAAGACGGGCAACAGCTTTATCCGATTATTTCTTGGAAATGCCCGCGTACCGTGCCGGTAATGGAAAATCTGCCTCAGTTGCTGGACATAAAAGCCCTTTATCAACGTAACGGTATCGGGCAATACAGCTTTAATACCTTATTCAAACTGCTTTGGTTGAAAGAAAATAAACCGGATATTTTCCAAAAAATGGATAAATTCGTGTTTATTTCCTCCATGTTGGCGCAACGTTTAACCGGCGAATTCGCGACCGACCGCACCATGGCAGGCACGTCCATGATGACCAATCTTGCCACCGGCGATTGGGACGAGGACATTTTAAAACTGCTCGGTTTAAGCAAAAACCATTTCCCGCCGATGCGTAACGCCGGTGAAAAAACAGGCGAATTAACCGCCGCACTTGCCGACCATTGGGGCTTAAACCGCGTGCCGGTGATTTCCTGCGGGCACGACACCCAATTTGCGGTGTTCGGTTCCGGCGCGGGATTGAATCAACCGGTGCTCAGCTCCGGTACCTGGGAAATCTTAATGGCGCGCACCGAACACGCCGAACCGCAATTTGAATTCGTACCGCAAGGCTTAACTACCGAATTCGACGCACAACCGAATTGCTTTAACCCCGCCGTGCAATGGGTGGGCTCGGGCATTATGGAATGGCTCGGTAAGTTGCTGTTCGCCGAGGTGTACGGCACCGACCGATATTACCCGACCATGATCGCCGAAGGCACCGCCGCCGCTGAAAAAGGCACACAAAGTGCGGTCAATTTTCAAGGCGTTTTCAGTCAACTCGGACAAGGCAACATCGCCGGGCTTTCCATGTTCTCCACCCGTGGCGAAATTTATCGTGCCGCCCTGTATTACATGGCAAACCAACTCAAACAGGGCTTGGACGTATTACAACAAGTCAGCCGCTTCAAAGCGGAAAGCCTGCTTTGCGTCGGCGGCGGCTCCAAAAACCCGCTCTGGAACCAAATCCGCGCCGATGTTTTAGGCTTGCCGATTGATGTGGTGGATGTGGCGGAAAGCACCGTGCTGGGTGCCGCCATGTTCACCTTCGCGGGCATCGGAATATATAAAACACCGGAACAGGCACAAAAAGCCATGCAACCGAATAGAACGCGGGTTTATCCGTCACAATAATCAGCGCAACACAGATTTTCACTTAATCAGCAAATGAGGTACGTCTATGCAGCACTATTATTCAGCAACTTGGGATTCCGTAAAAACCCACTCTTTACCGGATTGGTATGATGATTATAAATTCGGCATTTTTATTCATTGGGGAATTTACTCTGTTCCGGCTTATGCCCCCTTAACTTGGGAACTGGGTGAAGTCGATGTTGATGAACAATGGTTCTGCAATAATCCCTATGCAGAATGGTATTTCAACTCCATTAATGTAAAACGCGGGCCAACCTACGAACATCACCTCAAAACCTATGGCAAAGATTTTGCTTATCGTGATTTTCTGCCGATGTGGAAGGCTGAAAAATGGCAACCTGCCGAGTGGGCGAAGTTATTCCGTGAAACCGGTGCGAAATATGTGGTTTTAACCACAAAACACCATGACGGTTTCTGTTTATTTCCAAGCCGATATACCGACTATCATTGCCTGAATTATGGACCGAAACGCGACATCATGGGTGAGTTGACGGAAGCGGTTAGAGCCGAAGGATTGAAAATGGGCGCCTATTATTCCGGTGTTATTGACTGGACGTTTTCTTCCGCACCGATTTTCACCGAAAGCCAAAATATGTCGAACGCCTGCCCGACCTATGCTTACGCCGATTATGCCTACAACCATTACAAAGAACTCATTGATCGCTATAAACCTTCTGTGCTGTGGAATGATATCGGCTGGCCGAAACAAGGCGAGCATATGCTGCCAAGCCTGTTTGCTTACTACTACAACCAAGTGGAAGACGGTGTTGTAGATAGCCGTTGGAATGATTTATGGGGCGATTTTGCTCACAAAGAATACAAACAAGGGGAAGCTTCCCGCACCAATAAATGGGAAATGTGTCGTGGTTTGGGGCTTTCTTTCGGCTATAACCAAAATGAAACCGATGACAGTTTAATTTCCGTGAAAAAACTGGTTTCGTTATTGGTTGAAGTGGTCGCCAATAACGGCAACTTACTGCTTAATGTGGGGCCGAAAGCGGACGGCACGATTCCGCAAGGTCAAATAGACCGCTTAAAAGGACTCGGCAAATGGCTGGACGTGAACGGTGAAGGCATTTATGGCACAAGATGCAGCTGTCGGGAATCTTATCAACAGGAACATCTGACTTTCCATTTTACCCGTAAAGGAAAAGATCGTTATTGTTTTGTTGACGGTCTTAACGTCGGCAATAACGAATTTGAGTTGCCTTGTTCCGTGCAGGTGAGTTGCTTAAATCCTGAAGTGAAATTCGCACAAAATATGGAATCCGGCAAAGTCAAAATCCGCCTTGAAAATTACAAGGGAGATTGGCAGGTCCTTTGTTTTAAAACGGCGAACGGCGAATAGGGGGAAAGCATGAGTCACTCATTCAATCAAAAAGTCATCGACTACATGAATGCCCATTTGGTTCCATTTGCAAAACGCTTGGAAAATCAACCGCACATTGCCGCCATTCGGGACGGATTTATTGTGGTGTTACCGTTTTTGGTGGTCGGTAGTTTCATTATGATTCTGTTGATTCCGCCGTTTGACCAAAATACGACGAACAGTTTCGGTATGGCTTGGTGGAAGTTTGCTAACTGGGCAAGCGACTACGGTTGGCGCTTCTTCCAAATGTCGTTCAACATTATTTCGCTATTAACCTCCGCCAGTATTGCCTACAACCTCGCCAAAGCCTATAAACGCGAACCGTTACCGGCGGCGTTTCTTTCCGTGATGACATTTTTGTTGGTTTCTATGCCGATTAAAGATGGCATGATAGATGTGAAATTCTTTGGCGGAACCGGATTATTTACCGCAATCTTCGTTGCTATCTATTCCGTGGAAGTTACCCGTTTACTGGAAAAATTCAATATTTGTATCCGCCTGCCGAAAGAGGTTCCGACAGCAGTTGCCGAATCGCTGAATATCGTTATTCCGATTCTGGCAATGTTACTGACTATTTTCCCTTTTGCTTTATATGTGGAACACGCTACCGGCTCTATTATTCCGCAGTTAATCATGGATTTTATGGCGCCATTAATTAAAGTCAGCGATTCTTTAGGTGCGATTGTTCTGTTTGTTTTTGCCACCCACTTACTTTGGTTTTTAGGCATTAACGGATCACTGGTTTTAATGCAACTCTGGACGCCGTTCCTGTTACAAAATATGGCGGCTAACCTGGAAGCCTTACAAGCAGGACAACCGTTGCCTTATATCATCACCAATTCCTTCTGGGATTTCTATGTGGTGCATGGCGCATCCGGCGGCGTTATCGCCCTAGCAATTCTGTTAGTGCGCAGTAAGTCCGTGCATTTGCGCTCCATCGGTAAAATCGGTTTGCTTCCGTCCGTTTTTTCCATCGGCGAACCTATCGTTTACGGCGTGCCGATGGTAGTTAATCCGACGTTCTTTATTCCGTTGATTTTCGCCCCGATTGCCAATGCCGTCATCGCTTATTTGATTCTGGATTTCAATTTAATCCACCGAATTTATCTCATGGCGCCATGGACAACACCTGCGCCAATCGGAGCGTATTTAGTCTCCGGCGGCGATGTTTGGGCGCCGATATTAAGTACGGCATTAATCATACTGGACGTATTTATCTATTATCCATTCTTCAAGGCATACGAAAAAATCTGTGTTGCCCGAGAACAACAAGAAAACAATCATTCATGAAAGAGGTTACAGCATGTTAAAAGGAATTCATCCGGCTATCTCCCCGGAACTACTCAAAACCCTTGCCGAAATGGGGCATGGTGATGAAATTGTGTTATCCGACGCACATTTTCCGGCCCATTCGTTACATTCAAAAGTTATTCGCGCCGACGGGATTTCCGTCGCCACTTTGCTTGCAGGCATTGCGCCGTTATTTGAGTTCGATGCTTATGTGGATGCACCGCTGATTATGATGCAGGCAGTGCCGGGCGATACGCTCGATCCGCAGGTGGAAGAAAATTATCTGGCGGCGATTAAAAGTGCGGTCGGTTTTACGCCTAATTTAGAACGTATCGAGCGTTTTGCGTTCTACGATCGCGCCAAACAGGCTTATGCCGTGGTGATCAGCGGGGAAACCGCAAAATACGGCAATATTATTCTTAAAAAAGGGGTGACTCCCGTTTTATAACAGCTTAGAGGTACTGAAAAATGAACAGAAAAGAACTTGCTCAAAAAATTATCGACACTTGCCTTGAAATGACAAGATTAGGACTAAACCAAGGCACGGCGGGCAATGTCAGCGTGCGTTATAAAGACGGCATGCTGATTACCCCGACAGGAATGCCGTATCACTTAATGAAACCGGAAAATATCGTGTATGTGGACGGCAAAGGCAAACACGAAGAAAACAAACTGCCGTCCAGCGAATGGCAATTCCATTTGGCGGTGTATCACGCTCGTCCGGAAGCCAATACGGTGGTACATAACCATTCCATTAACTGCGCCGGGTTGTCCATTCTGGAAAAACCGATTCCGGCAATTCACTACATGGTGGCGGTGGGCGGCACCGATCATATTCCTTGCGTGCCTTATGCCACCTTCGGTACGCACGAATTAGCCGCTTATGTAGGCGAAGGCATCAAAGAAAGCAAGGCGATTTTGCTTGCCCATCACGGCTTAATCGCGTGCGGCGAAAATCTGGACAAAGCCTTATGGTTGGCACAGGAAGTGGAAGTACTGGCTTCCTGGTATTTAAAACTGCTCGCCACCGGCTTGGAAATTCCGCTACTCAGCAAAGAACAAATGCAGGTCGTGTTAGGCAAATTCCATACTTACGGCTTACGCATTGAGGAATAGTTCATAAATAAAGTTAATACATTGGTCAAACAAGGAAAATATTATGAGCGCTAAAGTATTAGAAAAGAAATATGTCGTTCCCTTTATTTTAATTACCAGCTTATTTGCGCTGTGGGGCTTTGCTAACGACATTACCAATCCGATGGTGGCGGTGTTCCAAACCGTCATGGAAATCCCCGCTTCCGAAGCGGCGCTGGTGCAATTCGCCTTTTACGGCGGTTACGGCACCATGGCGATTCCTGCGGCACTGTTCGCCAGCCGTTACAGCTACAAAGCGGGAATTATGCTGGGTTTAATCCTCTATGCCATCGGCGCATTCCTGTTCTGGCCGGCGGCAAAATATGAAGTATTCAATTTCTTCTTGATTTCTTTATATATTTTAACTTTCGGCTTAGCATTTTTGGAAACCACCGCGAACCCGTACATTCTTGCCATGGGCGATCCGCAAACCGCTACCCGTCGTTTGAACTTTGCCCAATCCTTCAACCCGCTCGGTTCCATTACCGGGATGTTTGTGGCGTCTCAACTGGTATTAACCAATCTGGAATCCGACAAACGGGATGCAGCAGGCAACTTGATTTTCCACACCTTATCCGAAGCGGAAAAAATGGGTATTCGTACCCACGATTTGGCGGAAATTCGCGACCCTTATGTGGCGTTAGGGTTTGTGGTGGTCGCCGTGTTAATCGTCATCGCGTTATATAAAATGCCGGCGGTAAAAGTGGAAGAAAGCGGAAGCCATATTTCATTCAAAGAAGCTTTTGGACGCTTAATTAAAAAAGCCAAATATCGCGAAGGGGTGATTGCACAAGTGTTTTATGTGGGCGTGCAAATTATGTGCTGGACCTTCATTGTGCAATATGCGGAACGCTTGGGCTTCACCAAAGCGGAAGGACAAAACTTCAACATCATCGCCATGGCGATTTTCATTACCAGCCGCTTTATTAGCACCAGCTTAATGAAATATTTGAAAGCCGAATTCATGCTGATGTTGTTTGCCATCGGCGGTTTCTTCAGCATCCTCGGTGTCATCTTTATTGACGGCGTGTGGGGCTTGTACTGCTTAATCTTAACTTCAGGCTTTATGTCACTGATGTTCCCGACCATTTACGGCATCGCGCTTTACGGCTTAAAAGAAGAATCTACGCTAGGCGCTGCCGGCTTGGTCATGGCAATCGTGGGCGGTGCGTTAATGCCGCCGCTACAAGGCATGATTATCGACCAAGGCGAAGTCATGGGCTTGCCTGCCGTCAACTTCTCATTCATCTTGCCGCTAATCTGCTTCGTGGTTATCGCGATTTACGGCTTCAGAACTTGGAAGGTTCTAAAATAACGCAAAATATGACCGCACTTCACTAAAAAGTGCGGTCGTTTTTTTAGGTATTTTTATCATCTTAAATAAAGGAGTATATCTTATGGCTAATCGAATGATTCTTAACGAAACCAGCTATCACGGCGCGGGTGCCATTCAACATATTGTGGATGAAGTCAAAAGCCGTGGCTTCAAAAAAGCGTTAGTCGTGACGGATAAGGATTTGATTAAATTTAAAGTGGCGGAAAAAGTCACCGCACTTTTAGACAAAGCGGGGCTCGCTTACGAGATCTTTGACGAAGTCAAAGCCAACCCGAGTGTAGATGTGATCAAAAAAGGCGTGGCAAAATTTAAACAAAGCGGCGCCGACTATTTAATCGCCATCGGCGGCGGCTCACCGACAGACAGTTCAAAAGCTATCGGGATTATCATCAACAACCCGGAATTTGCCGATGTGCTTTCCCTTGAAGGCGTGGCGCCGACCAAAAACAAATGCGTACCGATTATCGCGGTACCGACCACCGCCGGCACTGCCGCCGAAGTGACCATTAACTATGTGATCACCGATGAAGCCAACAAACGAAAATTCGTCTGTGTGGACGTGCACGATGTGCCGGTAGTCGCTGTGGTGGATCCCGACATGATGTCCAGCATGCCGAAAGGCTTAACCGCTGCCACCGGTATGGATGCACTCACCCACGCCATCGAAGGTTACACCACCAAAGCCGCCTGGGCGCTCACCGATGCCTTGCATTTGGAAGCGATTCGCTTGATTTCTACGCACTTACGCGGTGCAGTGGAAAACACCAAAGCAGGGCGCGAAGGCATGGCGCTCGGTCAATATGTTGCCGGTATGGGCTTTTCTAATGTGGGCTTGGGCATCGTACACAGCATGGCGCACCCGCTGTCCGCCTATTACGACACGCCACATGGCATTGCCAATGCGGTCTTATTGCCTTATGTATTGGAATTTAATGCGCCTGCAACCGGCGAAAAATTCCGTGAAATCGCCCGCGCCATGGGTGTGAAAGGTGTCGATGAGATGAACCAAGAAGAATATCGCAAAGCGGCGATTGATGCGGTAAAACAACTTTCCAAAGATGTAGGCATTCCGGAAAAATTACACATGATCGGCGTGAAAGAAGAAGATTTGGTCGCCCTTTCGCAAGATGCGCTGAAAGACGTATGCACCGGCGGTAACCCGCGCGATTGTACGGCAGAAGAGATTCTGGAAATTTATAAAACCGCGTTTTGATAAAAACACCGTAAAAAATGACCGCACTTTACTTAGGTTAAGTGCGGTTTTTTGTGGAAAAGCAGTAAGAGGAGGAAATAAAAAATCTGCACCTTGAATCGTAAAATATAACGATTCTTAAGATGCAGATTTAAAGTGCGGTCAAAAAAATTAGCGTTTTGATTTCACTAATTGTTCTGTCAGTTCGTAAGCGCGAAGTTTTGCCAATTCTTTAGAAAGTTTGGACATTAATACTTCGTAGTCGGCATCGTGGTGGTGTTGGCGAATGTTTTCTTCCGCACGTTTCTTCGCAGCAAGAATACGTTCGCTGTCAAGTTCCTGACCACGAATCGCCACATCCGCAAGGACGGTGACAACCGTCGGTTGCACTTCTAAGAAACCACCGGAAACATAGATCACTTCTTCGCTATCGTTTTCTAACGTCAGTTTAACAATACCCGGTTTGATAGCCGTCAATAATGGGGCGTGACCCGGTAAAACACCGAGCTCACCTTCAATACCGGTTGCCTGAACGCTTTTCACGTTGCCGGAAAAGATTTGTTGTTCTGCACTTACCACTGTTAAATTAAATGTTGCCATGTTTTTCTCCTTCAAGTTTGATATGCATCAGCTTGAAGTGATTACATATTTTTGGCTTTTTCTAGCGCTTCGTCAATTGAACCGACCATGTAGAACGCTTGTTCCGGAATGTGGTCGTATTCGCCGCTTAAAATACCTTTGAAGCCACGAATCGTTTCTTTTAACGGAACGTATTTACCCGGTGTACCGTTGAAGACTTCAGCAACGAAGAACGGTTGTGATAGGAAACGTTCGATTTTACGCGCACGTGCCACCACAAGTTTGTCTTCTTCGGATAATTCGTCCATACCAAGAATCGCAATGATGTCTTTCAATTCTTTGTAACGTTGTAAGATACCTTGCACGCCACGAGCAACATCATAGTGTTCTTGACCGACAACTAACGGATCTAATTGACGGGAAGTAGAATCTAACGGGTCAACCGCCGGATAAATACCTAAAGATGCAATTTGACGGCTCAATACCACGGTTGAGTCCAAGTGCGCAAAGGTTGTCGCCGGAGATGGGTCAGTCAAGTCATCCGCAGGCACGTAAACCGCTTGTACGGAGGTGATAGAACCTGTTTTAGTTGACGTGATACGTTCTTGTAACACACCCATTTCTTCCGCAAGGGTCGGTTGGTAACCTACCGCTGACGGCATACGGCCTAAAAGAGCGGATACTTCGGTACCGGCAAGGGTATAACGATAGATATTATCCACGAAGAATAATACATCACGACCTTCATCACGGAATTTTTCTGCCATAGTCAAACCGGTTAACGCCACACGTAAACGGTTACCCGGCGGCTCGTTCATTTGACCGTAAACCAGAGACACTTTGTCCAATACGTTGGAATCTTTCATTTCGTGGTAGAAGTCGTTACCTTCACGAGTACGTTCACCTACACCGGCGAATACGGAATAACCTGAGTGCTCAATCGCGATATTACGGATTAATTCCATCATGTTTACGGTTTTACCTACACCTGCACCACCGAACAAACCAACTTTACCCCCTTTCGCGAACGGGCAAATTAAGTCGATAACTTTAATACCGGTTTCTAATAATTCGGTGCTGTTTGATTGTTCTTCGTAGCTTGGTGCTGCACGGTGAATTGACCAACGTTCTTCTTCACCGATTGGACCTTGTTCATCAATTGGTTCACCCAATACGTTCATAATACGACCAAGGGTTTTTGTGCCGACCGGTACTTGAATCGGGTCATTGGTATTTTCTACTTTTAAACCGCGTTTTAAACCGTCGGAAGCACCTAATGCGATACAACGTACCACACCGCCGCCTAATTGTTGTTGAACTTCAAGAGTTAAACCTGTTTCAACTTTTAATGCATCATAAACTTTTGGTACTGCATCTTGTGGAAATTCGACGTCAATCACCGCACCGATGATTTGTACAATTTTACCTGTCGCCATTACCGTTCCTCTTCTATTAAATCGCGGCCGCACCGGCAACGATTTCATTTAATTCATTTGTGATACTTGCTTGACGAGCTTTGTTATACACCAACCGCAAATCATTAATTAAATTACCTGCGTTATCCGTTGCTGCTTTCATCGCTACCATTCGAGCCGCTTGTTCTGAAGCTAAATTATCTACAACCGCTTGATAAACCTGAGATTCTAAATAACGAACCAAAAGACTATCTAATAGAACTTTCGGGTCAGGTTCATAAATATAGTCCCATGACTGTTGTCTTTCGCTTAAGTGATCGTTTTCTAATTCCGGTAAAGGAACTAATTGTTGTACTACCGGTTTTTGTGACATCGTATTAATGAATTTATTGTATGCAATATAAATTGCATCAATTTCGCCATTACGATAAGCATCAAACATGGTATTTGCCACACCAATAAGTTCTTCTAAAGCCGGATTATCGCCCAAGCCGGAAAGTTGACCTTTTACACCAAAACCAAGGGAACGGAAAAAACTAATCCCTTTCGATCCGATTAAACCAACTTCTGTTGTAATATTTTGTTCTTTCCAACCTTTAATCTGGTTAAGTGCGGCTTTAAACAAATTCACATTTAAACCGCCACACATTCCACGATCGGTAGAAACCACCAAAATACCGACTTTTTTCACATCGCGTTCAACCAAAAACGGATGTTTATAACCGATACTTGCTTTAGACACATGGCTGATAACATTACGGATAGTTTCAGAATACGGACGAGATGCCGCCATACGGTCCTGCGTTTTACGCATTTTCGAGGTTGCAACCATTTCCATTGCCTTGGTAATTTTTTGCGTACTTTGTACGCTGGCAATTTTGGTTTTTATCTCTTTTGCACCTGCCATCTTGTTTCTCCGTTACTACCAAGCACTGTTCGCTTTGAAACTATCTAAAATACCTTTTAATGTATCTTTGATTTCATCGTTATAGTTACCGGTTTTGGTAAGCTCTTGCATAAACTCGGCATTATTACGATTTGCATAATCTAAAAGTGCGGTCTCAAAACTTGCAATTTTTGATAATTCCACATCATCCAGATAACCAAATTCAACGGCAAACAAGACTACGGCTTGTTCTGCAACTGAAAGTGGCGCAAATTGTTTTTGCTTTAACAATTCGGTAACTTTTTCACCATGAGAAAGTTGTTTACGGGTTGCGTCATCAAGATCTGAAGCAAACTGAGCAAATGCCGCCAATTCACGATATTGTGCAAGTGCGGTACGAATACCACCCGCTAATTTTTTAATCACTTTCGTTTGTGCCGAACCACCCACACGGGAAACGGAAATACCCGGGTTTACCGCCGGACGAATACCTGAGTTAAACAGGTTAGATTCTAAGAAAATCTGACCATCGGTAATAGAGATTACGTTGGTCGGAACGAATGCGGAAACGTCACCGGCTTGGGTTTCAATAATTGGAAGTGCGGTTAAAGAACCGGTTTTTCCTTTAACTTCACCCTTAGTGAATTTTTCTACATATTCTTCATTTACACGGGAAGCACGTTCAAGTAAGCGTGAGTGTAAGTAGAATACGTCACCCGGATAAGCTTCACGACCTGGCGGACGACGTAATAACAAGGAAATTTGACGATAAGCAACCGCTTGTTTGGAAAGATCATCGTAAACAATTAACGCATCTTCACCGCGATCGCGGAAATATTCACCCATTGCACAACCGGCATAAGGGGCTAAATATTGTAACGCGGCAGATTCTGACGCAGAGGCGGCAACCACGATAGTGTTAGCCAATGCACCGTGTTCTTCTAATTTGCGTACAACGTTAGCAATAGTTGATGCTTTTTGACCGATTGCAACATAGATACATTTAATACCTGAATTACGTTGATTGATAATGGCATCGATAGCTAACGCGGTTTTACCGGTTTGACGGTCACCGATGATTAATTCACGTTGACCACGACCTATTGGTACCATGGAGTCAACCGCTTTATAACCGGTTTGTACCGGCTGATCTACGGATTTACGTTCAATTACGCCCGGCGCAATCACTTCAATCGGAGAAAAACCGTCATTTTCGATTTCACCCTTACCGTCAATCGGTTGACCAAGGGTATTTACCACTCGACCCAACAAACCACGACCTACCGGTACTTCAAGAATACGACCGGTACATTGTACTTCCATTCCTTCTGCAAGATCCGCATAAGGTCCCATGACCACTGCACCAACAGAATCTCTTTCTAAGTTTAACGCCATTGCATAGCGATTTCCCGGTAATGCAATCATCTCGCCTTGCATGACTTCACTTAAACCGTGAATACGGATAATACCGTCACTTACCGAAACGATTGTCCCCGTATTGCGCGCTTCGCTCTCTACATTAAACTGGGCAATGCGTTTTTTTATTAATTCACTAATTTCAGTTGAATTTAGTTGCATCTTCTAATCCTCTTATAATTGCAACTCATTTGCCAGACGGGTAAGTTGCCCACGGCTACTTCCGTCAATAACAAAATCATCTGTACGAATGATAACCCCGGCAATCAGTGAGGTATCAACGTTGCAATTTAACTTAATTTTACGGGCTAATTTCTTTTCCATTGCGGCAGCAATTTTTTCTTGTTGCGCGACACTTAATGGTTGAGCTGAGGTGACTTGAACTTCCGTAATTGCGTTATATTCCTCAACATAATGTTGAAACTCTTTGAATACTGCCGGAAGGACAGTTAAACGCTTATTTTCAGCCATTAACCGAATCAAATTTTGCCCATATTGATCTACTTGCTCACCACAAATTGAGATCACCGTATCTGCCAATTTTTGTGCAGAAAAAGAACTTGTTAAGAAATCCTTCATGGTGCCATTTTCAACAACCTCGGCTAGAAAACCTAACATTTCTCCCCATTTTTCAACCGCACTTTTGTCGGTTGAACGTTGTTCTACGGCAAAATCAAATGCTGCTTTCGCATAAGGGCGAGCTATGGTAGTTAATTCTGACATAAGCTCAACCTTCTTATAGTTCTGCAACTAATTTATCAATAATGTCATTGTTTGCCGCCTCATCAATAGAACGACCCACAATTTTTTCTGCACCGGCAACTGCCAAAGACGCCACTTTAACACGCAATTCTTCTTGAACACGCTTACGTTCGGCTTCAACTTCCGCATAGCCTTGTTCAATAATCTTCGCTTTAAGTTCTTCAGCTTCGGTTTTAACTTCGTCCAATACTTCGTTACGACGTTTATTGGCAGCATCTAAAATTTCCTGCGCTTGAATTTTTGCTTTAGAAATTTCTTCTTCAACAAGGGCTTTAGTATCCGCTTGTTCTTTTTTTGCTGCTTCCGCTGAGGCTAAAGCATTTGCAATCTGGCTTTGACGCGTTTCAATTGCTTTAATAATCGGCGGCCAAACGAATTTCATACAGAACCATACGAACAGTCCGAATGAAATGAGCTGACCAATTAATGTTGCATTTAAATTCACAACGTCCTCCTTAATCTGCTTGCTTCACGTTGATAAGCAAATAAGGTGATTATTGTAATAAACCGATGAATGGGTTTGCAAAAATGAAAAGTAAAGAAATACCAACTGCAATCATCGCAATCGCATCCAAAAGACCTGCCACGATAAACATTTTAGTTTGCAGGCTTGAAGCAAGTTCCGGCTGACGGGCAGATGATTCTAAGAATTTACCGCCTAAAATCGCAAAGCCGATTGCCGTACCTAATGCAGCGAATGCAAGAAGGATTGATGCACCGATAATTGTAGCTGTAATTACAGTTTCCATAATGTTCTCCAATAGAAGTTAAGTTTAGCCCTAGAGCCGGTTAATAAAATTAATGTTCTGCCTTGTTATAAGCAATACTCAAATAAACCACCGTCAACATCATAAAGATGAATGCCTGTAGCGTAATTACCAAAATATGGAAAATCGCCCACGCCAGGTGTAATGGAATTCCCAATGCCGCAATCGCCATATTGGAGGAATACATTACGGCAATAAGAATGAAGATCAGTTCCCCCGCATACATGTTACCGAACAAACGGAAACCGAGAGAAATCGGTTTAGCCAGCAAAGTTACCGTTTCAAGGATAAAGTTTACGGGAATAAACGCCCAGTGATTAAACGGGTGTAATGTGTATTCTTTTACTAAACCGCCAACACCTTTGGATTTTACCGTATAGAAAAGAATCAGGAAGAAGACGCAAATAGACATCCCTAACGTGGCACTTATATCCGCCGTAGGAACAGCTCTTAAATAATGAATACCGAATAACCCGGCTAGTTGCGGAAGAAAATCGACAGGAATTAAGTCAATGGCGTTCATAATAAACACCCAGCAGAAAATGGTTAACGCAATCGGTGCAACCACATCACGCGGACCGTGGAAATTTTCTTTTACAATACCATTAACCCAACCGACCAATATTTCAACCAGACATTGTAATTTTCCCGGCACGCCCGGTGTTGCTTTTTTAGCTACCCGACGAAAAATAAAGAGGAAAATAACAGCAGAGAGAATTGAGAAGAATAAGGTATCAACGTGAATATTCCAGAAACCGTCTCCCGTTTTAAGGAAAGACAAGTGGTGACCGATATATTCTGAAGTTGTTTGTTCAGACATAGTTAACCCTTTGTAAAATAAAAACTTAAGACCTATTCAGCAAAAACGGAATAATATTATTAAGCATTAATGCTGCAAAAAAACCTGTAAAGAAAACAATAAAATACGTTACCGACAACCATTTAAATGAGATAACAATGATTAAAATCGTCAAGATAAATTTAATGGCTTCACCACGATAAAGTGCGGTTAATTTTTTTGATAAATCCTGTTTGCGATAAAAAACAACATACACAAAGATACAAAAAGGTATGAAGGCGGAAGAAAATCCTAAACAAAAATCCACCGCACTTTGAGCATTGGATAACAACGCAATAACGGAGCTTGAAACAAGACCTATAAAAAATTCAATGAAAATGGACTTTTTATATTTGGCTCTGGCTTGCGCTAAAACTCTGGACATAACTTTTTTAAACCTTAAAACGGAGCAATTATACCCTTGAAAAAATCAGATTCAACTCAAAAGCACTGAAAAAAACGTTAAATGAATCACAATTTCAAAAAATAATTAACAAAAATTTTACTTTTTACTCAAAACAACTAAATTTCGCTCGCCAATGAGCTCAGGAACATCAAGATGAATGACATTTTCAAGCATAAACATACTGCTTAAATGTTGTACTTCTTCTTGTTGATAGATTCCTTTTAAAGCATAAAACATACCATCAGATTGAGGTAAATGATGACACCATTCCGTCATGTCCTTTAAAGAAGCAAAAGCTCTACTTAGCACACCATCAAATTGATGATCGGGCTGATAATCTTCTACCCGACTTAATACCGGCACCACGTTGGTGAGCCCCAGTTCACGAATGGCATTACGAATAAAACTGATGCGTTTGCCCAAACTATCCAACAAAACAAACTGTTTTTTCGGATTCACAATAGCTAAAGGCAAGCCCGGTAAGCCCGGACCGGTTCCCACATCAATAAACCGATCGCCTTGTAAATAAGGGCTAACCACAATGCTGTCTAAAATATGTTTCACCAGCATTTCCTGCGGATCGCGCACAGAAGTCAGGTTATACGCCTTATTCCATTTATTTAGCAACAACACTAACTTAACTAATTGTTGTTGCTGACTTTCTGTGACGGAAAGTGCGGTCTGTTTTAGCAACGTTTTTAGTTTGTTCGCCAGTTGAATTTCCAGGTTAGCCATTATTCACCACGTTTTAACATGCCTTGTTTTTTCAAATTGACCAAAATAATGGAAATCGCCGCCGGCGTGATACCGGAAATACGACCGGCTTGCCCGATGGACACCGGGCGATGTTGTTCCAACTTCGCGCGCACTTCATTAGATAAGCCCGCCACTTTGGAATAATCAAAATGTGGCGGAATCGCGGTATTTTCATGGCGTTTTTGTTTTTCGATTTCTTCCTGCTGATGTTCGATATAGCCTTGATATTTAATGGCAATTTCCACTTGTTCAACGGCTTCTTTGTCTTCCATCGGCGGTTGGAACGGCGTAAGTGCGGTCAAAATTTGATAATTCATTTCCGGACGACGTAATAAATCTTCACCGCTGGCTTCACGCACCAACGGACTTCCCAACACCTTATTGGCTTCTTCTAAATGTTCCGAACGCGGATGTAACCAAATACTGCGTAAACGCTGGCGTTCCTGTTCGATATTTTCCATTTTTTGATTGAAGCGCGCCCAACGTTCTTCCGTAATTAAGCCCAGTTCATGCGCTTTCGGCGTTAAGCGGCTGTCGGCGTTATCTTCCCGCAACAGCAAACGATATTCCGCGCGGGAAGTAAATACACGATAGGGTTCTTTCGTGCCGAGCGTACAAAGATCATCTACCAATACGCCCATGTACGCCTGATCGCGACGTGGGAACCAGGCCTCTTTTTCCTGTACATAAAGCCCTGCGTTAATTCCCGCTAACAATCCCTGTGCCGCCGCTTCTTCATAACCGGTCGTGCCGTTAATTTGACCGGCAAAGAACAAACCTTGAATAGATTTGGTTTCCAGCGTCGGTTTTAAATCACGCGGATCAAAATAGTCGTATTCGATGGCATAGCCCGGTTTAACGATACGGGCGTTTTCCAAGCCTTTCATTGAATTGACAATGCCCATTTGCACATCAAATGGTAAGCTGGTGGAAATCCCGTTCGGATAAATTTCGTTACTGGTTAAGCCTTCCGGTTCAAGGTAAATTTGGTGAGAATTGCGATCGGCGAACCGCATCACTTTGTCTTCAATGGAGGGACAATAACGAGGACCAATCCCCTCGATAACGCCGGTGTACATCGGACTGCGATCCAAATTATTACGGATCACTTCATGGGTTTTTTCATTGGTATGGGTAATAAAACACGGAATTTGGCGCGGATGTTGCGTAACCGATCCCATAAAAGAGAAAACGGGCAACTGCGCATCGCCATGTTGTTCAGCAAGTACGGAAAAATCAATGGTACGTGCGTCAATGCGCGGTGGCGTACCGGTTTTTAAACGATCCACCCGTAAATTTAGATCACGTAAACGCTGAGCAAGGGTAACGGAAGCCGGATCGCCCGCGCGTCCACCAGTATAATTTTCCAAACCGATATGGATCTTACCGGCTAAAAACGTGCCGGCAGTTAAGATCACGGCGTTAGCGTGAAATTTCAGCCCCATTTTGGTCACTACGCCAGTTGCGCGATCCTGCTCAATTAAAATATCGGTGGCTTCTTGTTGAAAAATATCTAAATTCGGTTGATTTTCAAGGGCGATTCTAACAGCTTGACGATACAGTACACGGTCTGCCTGCGCACGGGTGGCACGTACTGCAGGGCCTTTACTGCTGTTTAACGTGCGAAATTGAATTCCCGCTTGATCCGCCGCCGTTGCCATTAAACCGCCCATGGCATCAATTTCTTTCACTAAATGGCCTTTGCCGATCCCGCCGATAGCCGGGTTACAAGACATTTGTCCTAATGTATCAACATTATGGGTAAGTAACAGGGTTTTTAATCCCATGCGTGCAGGCGCCAGTGCGGCTTCGGTTCCTGCATGACCGCCACCGATCACGATGACATCATAGGTTTCGGTATAAAACATCATTATTTCTTATCTCTTTTTGTATTCGGAAAGGATCATTAGATCCTTAAAAAAATTGGTCGCTATTCTACTGAAAATCTTCTGCGGTTGAAAGGTCAGTTTCAGGAAATGGATAATCGGATCTACACAAGGATCTGTCGTTAATAAGTAATAAGATCTTTATCTATATATAAATTAATTATTACTATAATTAAGAGGCGTTAAAACCGTGAATAAGATCCTTTTTTTGTTGTAAATGAAGGAGATGGATCTTTTTACAAGTTGTTAAGATCTTACCGATCCTTACGCTCATTTCTTGTGTATAACTTCGCTATTTATCCACAAACGGATCTTTTCTAAAATTTGTTCATGTTATAAAAACAGATTTTTCACAATTTTATATGAAGTTATCCACAAGAGGTTTCGTTGCTTTATTGAGTTATATTTAATTAAAACGGTTAAAGATTGTCCACAAAATGCGGTAGCCAATCTTCCGCATATTGTTCCTGATCGGTATCCGTTAACACGTCAATGCGTAAAGCATCGGTAATTTTGACCGCACTTTTTGCCAATAGCGCTTCTTCAACCGTGTCCACTGCAAAACAGAAGGTGTCGTAATCGGAATTACCAAGCCCGATCACTGCAAATCTTAAATCCGAAAGATCAATATTACTTGTTTTCAACTCTTCAAATAGCGGTTTCAGGTTATCCGGCAGCTCGCCTGCGCCATGGGTAGAAGTGACCACCAACCATAACTTTTCATTGATTACGTCTGCTAAGGCAGGTCCGTGTAACAGTTCCGTGCTAAATCCCTGTTGATTTAATACGCTTTCCAAGTGTTCGGCAACATACTCGGCACCGCCTAAGGTGCTACCGGTAATTAAGCAAATTTTAGGCTGCATTTTCTCTCCTAAAAAAGAAGGCTTAGATTAACTAAGCCTTTGTTTAAAAATAATCTTTTTAGATGCTGTCGGTGATACCTAAAAGGGAACGTAAACGTTCTTGAATATTTTGGTGCTCGCCTCTTAATTGTTCGTTTTCACCACGTAGCGCATCATTTTCTTGTTGTGCTCTGCCATTTTTTTCTCTTAATTCATCCACTTCCAATTGAAGTAACTGAATGGTTTCGACAGCTTGTTTAATCTTGTTTTCTAACTGGTCTAGAATTTCTAGTGACATAGTAATTTCCTCTAAAACAAATGGATGTAAAGTAACCGTATTCTACCTTACTTAATCGTCTTTTTTAAAGAAAAGAATCACATGATTTGCTAATTAATTCTTTTTCATAAAATTTTCCTTTAAATTTTTTCTATGCAATCGTTTGCTTGGTGCTAAAATAGGGCGATTTTACATTTTGATTTTAAGGGATACATCATGAACAGAGCATTAGCTATTGAATTTTCAAGAGTTACGGAAGTTGCCGCATTAGCCGGTTTTGCCTGGTTGGGGCGCGGGGATAAAAATGCAGCGGACGATGCGGCGGTGAAAGCCATGCGTTATATGTTGAATTTAATTCACATGGATGCGGAAATCGTGATTGGTGAAGGCGAAATTGATCAGGCTCCTATGTTGTATATTGGTGAAAAAGTGGGTTCCGGTATGGGAGAGTTGGTGTCTATTGCCGTTGATCCCATTGACGGCACGCGCATGACTGCAATGGGGCAATCCAATGCTATTTCCGTGCTGGCGGCGGGCGGTAAAAACACCTTTTTAAAAGCGCCGGATATGTACATGGAAAAATTGGTGGTAGGGCCGGAAGTGAAAGGGTTAATTGATTTGAATCTGCCTATTGAGCAAAATTTGCGTCGCGTAGCTTCCAAATTAGGCAAATTATTGTCCGATTTAAGTGTGATGGTGTTAGATAAGCCCCGCCATCATGCGGTAATTGAAAAAATGCACGAATTAGGTGTGCGTGTTTTTACCATTCCCGACGGTGATGTTGCGGCTTCCGTTTTATGTTGTTTACCGGAAGCGGAAGTGGATATGGTTTATGGCATCGGCGGTGCGCCGGAAGGCGTGGTAGCCGCTGCCGCAATTCGCGCTTTGGGCGGTGATATGCAGGTTCGCTTAATTCCGCGTAATCAGGTAAAAGGCGATACGGCGGAAAATCAGGCGTTGGCAGCGGAAGAAATTCGTCGTTGTCAAGAAATGGGCGTGGAGGTGAATACGGTACTGCAATTGGAACAGTTGGTGCGTGACGACAATTTGGTCTTTGCCGCGACCGGCATTACCAACGGCGATTTATTAAAAGGGATTCATCGTAAAGGCAATTTGGCAACCACGGAAACCTTATTAATTCGCGGTAAATCCAGAACCATTCGTCGTATTCAATCCACCCATTATTTGGACAGAAAAGACACCGCACTTTCCCGTCTGATTAATGCGTAAGAAAAAATAAAGCCGGTGATGAAACCGGCTTTTGTTTATTCTGCTTTTAAAATATAGCGCTTTTTAAATAATTTCGGCGAATAGCTCATATTGCCGTAAATTCCCCATTGAACATCAATATAAATATCGCCTTTTACTTGCGGCTTACCTTCAATTACCACAATATTTTGTGCTGGTTGAGCTTGTTCATTGAATAGGTATTTTCCTGTTAAACCTGAATTTTCAGGCGTAATAGCAACTTTTACCGACGTTTCCACGGCTTTTCCATTCGCTAATTTATCAAGATTAACAGTATAGTGATATTCCTCATTGAGATTGATTTTACCAAGATATTCATCCTCTAATTTATCCATATTATTTCCGCAGGAAAAAACAAAAAATAAACTCATAAAAAAGATAAATAAACGGGATTTTTTTGAAAAAAAAGATTGATTTTGCATTATGTATAATCCATTTAAAATTGGTTTTAATTTAAAAATAACAAAAAAACGGACCGCACTTTAATGCGCTAAAGTGCGGTCGTTTTTTAAGGTGTTTTTTAATTTTATATTGATCTTAAATATTGAGTTCCATACCCAGATCAATAAAATTTTGGTTCATGTCAAACGCCGGTTTGGCGTCTTTATCTTTACCAATGATTCGTGCAGGTACACCCGCTGCGGTGGCATATTCCGGCACCGGTTGTAACACGACGGAATTGGCGCCGATTTTAGCATATTTTCCGACTTCAATGTTACCTAAAATTTTCGCGCCGGCACCAATCATTACACCTTCGCGCACTTTTGGATGGCGATCACCGGATTCTTTGCCCGTACCGCCTAAAGTAACACCTTGTAAAATAGAGACATTATTTTCAATTACCGAGGTTTCACCGACCACGATGCCGGTGGCGTGGTCAAACATGATGCCGTGTCCGATTTTAGCCGCCGGGTGAATGTCCACGTCAAAAGCAACGGAAATTTGGTTTTGCAGATAAATCGCCAGAGCTTTGCGGTCTTGTTGCCATAAATAATGGGTAATACGATAGCTTTGCAACGCATGGAAACCCTTTAAATAAAGCAACGGCGTGGATAACAATTCAACCGCCGGGTCGCGTTGGCGCACCGCCGTAATGTCGCAAGCGGCACATTCAATAATGCTGGGTTTTGCCTGGTAAGTTTCTTCGATGATTTCGCGCAAAGCGATGGCAGGCATGATGGTATTAGCGAGTTTATTGGCCAAAATATAACTTAATGCACTGCCTAAATTATGGTGTTTTAAAATCGTGGAGTGAAAAAAACTGGCAAGCATGGGTTCGTTGTCTACCAGTTGCTTCGCTTCCTGACGAATATTTTGCCAAACGTCTTGTGACATGATTATTCCTCTTTACGTTCTCTGCCTAATAAGTTAACGGCGGCGTCTTTTGCCGCTTTGCCGCAGAACAGCACTTGATAAATCTGTTCGGTAATGGGCATTTCAATGCCGTGTCGTTGCGCCAGCAAATGCGCTTCTTTGGTGTTATAAAACCCTTCCACCACTTGTCCGATAGTTTCCATAGCATCTTGCGCGGAAATGCCTTGTCCGAGCATGATGCCGAAACGCCGGTTACGCGATTGGTTGTCGGTGCAGGTGAGCACTAAATCACCCAAACCGGACATCCCCATGAAAGTATTCGGATTGGCACCAAGTGCGGTGCCTAAACGGGATATTTCCGCAATGCCGCGCGTAATTAATGCGGTTCTGGCATTGGCGCCAAAGCCCATGCCGTCGGAAATGCCCGCGCCGATAGCAATCACATTTTTAATTGCGCCACCGAGCTGTACACCGAGCATATCGTTATTAATATAAACCCGAAAATGTTTACTGCAATGAATCCGTGCTTGAAATTCGCGGGCAAATACGTCGTTATCGGAGGCCAGCGTAATGGCTGTGGGTAAACCGGAAGCCAGTTCTTTGGCAAAGGTCGGGCCGGAAAGCACGGCAAGCGGGTATTGATCGCCGAGTTTTTCTTTAATAACGTCTTCCAACAAACGACCGGTATCCCGTTCCAGTCCTTTGGTTGCCCATACAATGCGATGATCGGGGCGTAAGTGCGGTCGAATTTCATCGAGAATTTCACCGAAACAATGGCTTGGTACAGCGAGTAATAAATCTTTTGAGGCATGAATGGCTTTGTCTAAATCCGCTTCAATAACCAATGCTGATGGAAAAAAAATATCGGGCAAAAACGCTTTATTTTGTCGATCAGCCTGAAGTTGTTGCATTTTTTCCGGATTATGTCCCCACAGATAAGTGGGATGACCATTGCGTGAGAATGCGATAGCCAATGCCGTACCGAAAGAACCGGCACCGAGCACGGTAATAGGGGAATCGGTTATTGTCGTATTCATCATTTGCTCCTTACTTTATGACAAAAAGAGGCGAAAAAGACGGTAACGAAAATAATAAAAACCCACTTTTCTGTTTTCAAAAAGTGGGTTCTCACATTAATTAACGGTTTGTTCGCCGGCTTCTTGCGCTTGTTGTTCCTGACGTTGCAGGTACTCAACAAATAATGCGTCAAAGTTGACAGGAGACAGGTTTAATGCCGGGAAAGTGCCACGGTTTACCAAGTTGGACACCAGTTCACGAGCATACGGGAACAACATATTCGGGCATTGTGAAGTTAAACAATGTGCCATTTGCATTTCTTCCAAACCGCTGATGGTAAACACACCCGCTTGTTTTACTTCGCAAATAAATGCCACATCACCGGAATCTTCCAAGGTGGTTTCCACGGAAATATTTAAACAGACTTCATATAAATCATCGCCTAATTTTACGGTTTCGGTGGACAAATCAAAACCTAAACGCGGTTTCCATTCCTGATTGAAAATATGTGGTAAATTCGGCGCTTCGAAAGAAACGTCTTTGACATAAATACGTTGAATTTGTAACACTGCCTGAGGCTGTTGTTCTTCGTTCGCTACATCTTTGTTTTCTTCGGTCATTTTTAAATCCTTATTTTATTTTTTAACTAAAGGTAAATTTGCTGCACGCCAGCCGCCGATGCCTTCTCTTAACACATAAACGTGGTTGAAGCCTTGTTTTGCCAAAATTTCACCGGAAGAACGGGAAGAAACGAAATCGGCACAGGCTAAGATCACCGGAATATCTTTATGCTGTTCAATTTTTCCGAGATTGTTATTTTTGATTTCGGAAGGCAGGATATTTAGGCTGTTTATGATGTGACCTTTGTTGAACTCGTCAATGGAGCGCAAGTCGATCACGACGGCATTTTGGTTGTTCATTAAAGAAATCGCTTCCGCATTATCAATCAGTTTGGTTTTACTGGTGGCGGATTTGACAAAGTTATAGATCACCATCACAAAGACAGCCACCCAAGCGACGACGATTAAAGTGTGATTTTTGGCAAAAGCGGTTGCCATTGGCATAAATTCTTGCATTTTTTTCTCAATAATTAGGTTTAAAAATAAGGGCTCAAGTATAACTTTACTTTGACTATTTATCAAAAATTATTGTTTTTGCGGAGGCTGTTGATTTTGTTGAAATAACAATCAATTATTTGTTTAAAATGTGATATAGATCATAATTTAATCAGAACATCTGAAATCCGCCATACTCACTTTTACCACATTCTTATATAATTGAGCCGAATTTTGAGTTAACTAAATCCCAATTGCCTTACACAAGGCATTTCATCAAAATCTCATTGAGTATAATTTCTTATACGTCAAACAAATTTTATTTTCACTCTAAGGAGGCAGTATGTCTGCTATGTTTTTAATTCAGTTCGCCATCGTATTGCTCTGTATTTTAGTCGGTGCACGCGTCGGCGGTATCGGTTTGGGTGTTTTTGGCGGCTTGGGACTTGCGATCCTATCCTTCGGATTCGGTTTAAAACCTGCAGGCCTGCCGATTGACGTGATGTTTATGATTATGGCGGTGGTTGCTGCAGCATCCGCGATGCAGGCTGCAGGTGGCTTGGATTATATGATCAAAATCGCCACCAACATTTTGCGTCGTAATCCGAAATACATCACTTTTATGGCGCCAGCCGTCACTTGGTTGTTTACCTTTTTAGCGGGAACCGGTCACGTGGCTTATTCCGTATTGCCGGTGATTGCCGAGGTGAGCCGCCAAAACGGCATTCGTCCGGAACGTCCGTTATCCATGGCGGTGATTGCTTCTCAGTTTTCTATTGTTGCCAGCCCGATTGCAGCAGCAGTAGTGGCAGTGGTTGCTTATCTTGAACCGCAAGGCATTCATTTGGGCGATGTGCTGATTGTCACCATTCCTGCCACGATTATCGGTATTTTCCTTGCCTGTATTTTTGTTAACAAAATGGGTAAAGAATTAAAAGATGATCCTGAATATCAACGTCGTTTAAAAGATCCGAAATACGCGGAAGCTTTCAATTCAACTATTAGCGGTAAAGAACTTGAAATAAGCAAAACTGCGAAAATTTCCGTTTCCCTTTTCTTATTCGGCGCATTACTCGTGGTCTTAATGGGTGCGATGCCTTCACTACGTCCGGTATTTGACGGCAAACCGATGGGTATGGCACACACCATTGAAATCATCATGTTAGCCATCGGTGCATTAATTATTTTAACCTGCAAACCGGACGGCACCGAAATTACCAAAGGTTCCGTATTCCACGCCGGTATGCGTGCGGTTATCGCCATTTTCGGTATTGCCTGGTTAGGCGACACCTTAATGCAAGCGCATATCGAAGAAGTGAAAGAATTGGTTAAAGGTTTAGTGGAAACCGCCCCTTGGACATTTGCTTTTGCCTTATTTATTCTTTCCGTGTTGGTGAACAGCCAAGGTGCTACCGTTGCCACATTATTCCCGCTCGGTATCGCATTGGGTATCCCGCCGGCCGTGTTAATCGGTGTGTTTGTAGCGGTAAACGGTTATTTCTTTATTCCTAACTATGGTCCGATCATTGCGTCAATCGACTTTGATACCACCGGCACTACCCGCATTGGTAAATATATTTTCAACCACAGCTTTATGTTGCCTGGCTTGTTGAGCATGGCATTCAGCTTAGCCTTCGGTTTATTATTCGCGAATATTTTCCTATAACGCGATTTCATCTTCATTATCAATAGCGCCTTGTTTTAAGGCGCTATTTTTTTGTTTTAAATTTGCGCATGAAATATAAAATAAATTATTTTTACAAATAAAATTAATTATCATTTGTTATGTAAATGTTATGATATAGCACTTTTCATTGACGTGATTTTTTAAGGACAAATAAACAGTATGATGATTGATAAACGGCTGATAAATACGGTCGCCGATAGCAAAAAATGGATTGCGATGAATGTGTTATGGAACTGGGTTGCTTTAATCGGCGGCATTATAAGTGCGGTGGTGTTCGCCATTTGTTTACAGTCGGCGTTTGAGCGCACGCTGACGCTACAAAGTGCGGTCATTTTTACCGGCGTTTTGATCGCCTGTCTGGCGTTACGTGCTTGGGCGGGCAAAATGGCGGTGAAAGCCTCTTACAAAGCCAGTACGCAGGTAAAACATAAATTACGCACGTTGATTTATCAAAAGCTGTCTTCCATGCCTCTTAACCAAGTGAACCGACAATCCACGTCTTCCGTGATTCAAGTGGCGTCCGAAGGGGTGGAACAGCTGGAAATTTATTTCGGTCGTTATCTCCCGCAACTGTTTTACAGCCTGCTTGCACCGTTAACGCTGTTTGTTTTTTTGGTCTTTTTTAACGCGCCGACTTCTTTAATTCTGCTGGTTTGCGTGCCCTTAATTCCTATGTCTATTATCGCCGTGAATAAAATCGCCAAACGTTTATTGGCGAAATATTGGTCGATTTATGTGGGGTTGGGCAGTAGCTTTCTGGATAACCTACAAGGCTTGATCACGTTAAAAATCTATCAAGACGACGATTACAAAGCCAAACAAATGGATATTGAAGCGGAGAATTTCCGTACCATCACCATGAAAGTGCTCACCATGCAGCTTAATTCCGTTTCCTTAATGGATTTATTGGCTTACGGCGGCGCAGCACTTGGTATTTTGACCGCACTTTTGCAATTCCAAGACGGAGATTTAACCGTTTTCGGCGTGGTGCTGTTTATTTTGCTGGCGTCCGAATTTTTCATTCCGTTACGCTTGCTCGGTTCTTTCTTCCATGTGGCAATGAACGGCAAAGCGGCGTCGGAAAAAATCTTCACCCTGTTGGATACGCCGGTAGAAGAAAATAAAAGTGCGGTGGATTTTCCGGCTAAAAATGACATCACCGTGCAAATTAAGGATTTGCATTTTGCGTATTCCGCCGAAAAAACGGCGATTAACGGGTTAAACCTCAGCATTCAACCGAAGCAATTAACGGTCTTCGTGGGCAAAAGCGGTTGCGGCAAATCCACCTTGGTTTCTCTCTTAATGGGCTTTTATCAGGCGCAACAAGGGGAAATTTTGTTTAACGGCGTGGACATTAAACAAATTGACCGCCATGCCTTATATCGTCACGTTTCGCTGGTGAGTCATAGCAGTTATATTTTCAAAGGCAGCCTTAGAGAAAATATGCTGATGGCGTTATCCGATGCTTCCGACGACGCCATTTATCAATGCTTGGAACAAGTGAATCTGGCTAATTTCGTGCGCGAAAACGGCGGTTTGGAGATGCCGTTGTTAAGTCGCGGAAGCAATCTTTCCGGCGGACAAATTCAACGTTTGGCGTTAGCCCGCGCGCTGCTGCACAACGCCGAGTTATATGTGTTCGATGAAGCCACCAGCAACATCGACGTAGAAAGCGAAGAAATTATTTTGCAATTTATTCAACAACTTAAATATGAAAAAACCATCGTTATGATTTCCCATCGTTTGGCAAATGCAGTAAACGCCGATCAGATTTATGTGTTACAAAGCGGACGCTTGGCAGAATCGGGCAATCATGCTTCTTTAATGGCAGAAAACGGAATTTATGCGGAAATGTTCAATCAACAAAAGAATTTAGAAAATATCAGAACGGGGGCAAACCATGCGTAAGAACGGATTTGTCGTCATGTGGCAATTGATGAAACTGGTTACACCGTTGGCGCACATCATGAGTTTCACCATTATTATGGGCACCCTCGGTTTCCTCAGTGCGATTTTCATCATGGTGTTGGGCGCCATGGGCTTGGCGGAGTTGCTCAACTTCCATATTCACTTAAATTTATCGCAAATTTTGACCGCACTTATTGTGCTGGCGGTGGCACGCGGCATTTTGCGTTATCTGGAACAAATGTCCGGGCATTATATTGCTTTCAAACTATTGGCGTTGTTGCGTGATAAAGTGTTCGGCGCATTGCGTCGCTTGGCGTTCGTGAAATTGCAGGATAAACAATCCGGGCAGTTGCTTTCTTTGGTGACCAATGACATTGAATTGCTGGAAGTTTTTTATGCGCACACCATTGCGCCTATTGCTATCGCGTTTCTGACCTCCGGCATTTTATTGGCGGTGTTCGCCCATATTTCGTGGTGTTTCGTGTTGGTGGCATTCTTGGCGTATGTCACCATCGGCATCATTTTGCCGATTATCACCACGCAAATGGCGCGTGAAGACGGCCGCAAATATCGCGAATTGGTGGGCGAAATGAACGATTTCTTCCTCGACAGTATTCGCGGCATGAAAGAAATCCAGTTATTCGGCAACGAACAACAACGTTTGCAGGAAATCCATCAACGCAGCGAAAAAATCGACCGCGCGTTCTTAAAAATCAAACAACAGGAAGGCAACGTGCGCTCGTTCACCGAAATCGCCGTGTCCTTCTTTAATATCGTGATTTTATTGGTGGGCTTAACCCTGTTTGCCTACGACAAAATTGATTTTGCCGGTTTGCTCATCGCCGTGATTTTATTGATGTCTAGCTACGGCCCTGTGATCGCTTTAAGTAACCTTTCCAACAACCTGTTGCAAACCCTTGCCAGCGGTGAACGTGTGTTGGCATTATTGGCGGAACAACCGGAATTAAAAGACGTGGAAAATGGCGTGAACATCGCCGATGTGCAGCAAATCAAGGTGGAAAACGTCAGCTTCGCTTATGCACAGGAACAGATTTTATCCGATGTGAATTTACAGCTAAATAAAGGCGAGATCCTTGGTATTCACGGTCGTAGCGGTAGCGGAAAAAGTACGCTTCTGAAGCTCATTATGCGCTTTTACGACCCGCAGCAAGGCGCTATTCGCATTAATGACAAGGACTTAAAACAGATTAACACCGTGAACCTGCGCGACAATATCGCTTACATCACGCAACAAACCTATATTTTCAACGAAACGATTTATGAAAATATTGTGTTGGCGAACCGCAATGCGACCAAGGAACAAGTGATTGAGGCGGCGAAAAAAGCCTCTATTCATGAGTTTATCATGAGCCTGCCGGAAGGCTACGACACCAAAATTACCGAAATGGGCAACAACCTTTCCGACGGCGAAAAACAACGTATCGGCATTGCCCGCGCCTTCCTGCACAACGCACCGATTATTTTGTTAGACGAGCCGACCAGCAATCTGGACAGCTTAAACGAAGCCATGATTTTGCAATCTTTGCTGAACGTAAAAGCGGAAAAATTGATTATTCTGGTGAGCCATCGCGCCTCCACCATGGCGATTTGCGATCAGGTGATTCCTATTGCAAACGGGCGGATGTCGTAGTTCCGTTTAACTTGTTACACCTAAAGCGGTGGATTTTTACGGCGTTTTAAAAACGCTTGAAAAAACCACCGCACTTTTTTATTCATCTGCTGTTTTGATTTTTGATGGTGTTATTTATCGCCTGCCAAACCTTATTTCCCTCATGAGGCACGGCGTCCTGCACCCAATACCACCAAAAATAGCCGCCCACATAATTTTTGACATATTTCGGCATGGCATAATAACGGCTCGCCATTTTCACTTTACTGTCAGTCGTGGCATTTTCATCTGTATTACCACATTCGCCGATGCCGAGTCCCGAATTTGGGAATATTTTGGCTAAATCGTCAAACACCGCCTGCCATTTGGGTTGATAGCCGTCGTTATCGTCTTCGTAATAGCTCACCAACACATAATTCAGCCCATTTTTCATTTCTTGCGGAATGTATTTGTTCAGCCATTCCTCCATACTGATTTGCTGGTTGTTCGGCGCAAAATAGTAGGTCGTCAATGCGGTTTCCGCCCGCTTGGATTTGATGAATTTATAGGCTTCGTAAACTTTATTGCCGACCTGCGCATTTTTACCCAGCCAGTCGCCGTTCACCTCGTTACCGACTTCCCAAATATCCACATACGGCGCAAGCGCGGCGTAAGCATCCTGAAAACGTTTCAGATACGTCGCTTTGCTGTATTTTTTCATCTCGTAGGAATCCACCGGTGTTGCCATGATATAAGCCGCTTCATGAATTTCCTGAAACAGTTCCTTATAATCCTTGGGCGCAATATTTCGCGACATTACAATCCGCACGGTAGGCTTCACTGCCATAGCTTTGAGCGCTTCCACTATTTGTGCGGTTTCAACCCGACCCTCCCAACTATCATCCACGGTCACGCCATAAATTTGCGAATGTTGAAAATTGGCTTTTGGCGTTTCCGCTTTGGTAAAGCTAACGCAGGCAGTTAAAAGAAATAGTAGTAAAGTGAGTCGGTTAATGTATTTTTTCATCATTTTATTACTCCTCTATTGGTCAATAATTACACTATTTTAGAGGGGCTTGGCGATGGTTAGTTCGTTTTTTATTCAATATTTACAGGTGCCTAAAGGTTTGTTGATGTTAGAACAGATTAATAACAGAGCGTTTTTTTAATAAATAATTTGCGTGATGAAAACATTTTGTGTATATTGAATTCAAATGAATACAAAAATAGGATTATGTATATGAATGCAGTTAATAGAATTCCCATAAGTGTTAGAATTACTCAAGATGATGCTGATTTTATTGCTAATTTACAAATTGATGGCGCGAATACACCCTCTGAAAAAATTCGCGAATTATTGAAACAGGCAAGACAAAGTTACACGCAATCGCAAGATTACGGTACTGCCTTAGGCCGAGCGGAGCAATTTTTACAGAATGCGAAACGTGATTTATTGCACGCAGAAAAAGAACTTGGTGTTCATTCTCATATTTTGGCACGTTTGTTTGAATTATTACCTGATTTAACCGCTACATTGGCAACTGATTTTCCCTCTGAAGTTGACTTAGAAGGACTAAAAAAATATGAGCGTGAAGTGATGTGGCGTATTGTTCGCTTAATGGACAGTGTCTTGCAACTTGCCATTACCGGTAAAGGGGCTGCATTTGATGACGGCGTGTTGGAAGAGTTAGAAAATACATTGAATTTAGCGCAAATTATTCGTCAACATGATGAAAAATAACCATTAATTAACCAAAGGAGAAAAACATGAGTGAAACATTAGCCCGTCGGGTAGGTCGTTTAGTTAGCGGTGGTTTTCATGCCATTTTAGATGCAGCAGAAAATCTGGCTCCGGAAGCGGTAATGAATGAAAATATTCGTGAAATTGAACGTGCTATTGATGAAGTGCGGTCGGAATTAGGTAAGATTTTAGTGCAAAAGCACTTAGCGACGAAAAAAATGGCGGATGAAAGTAGTCGTCATGAGGCCTTGCAGGAGCATATTCAAGAAGCCCTAAAATCTCATCGGGATGATTTGGCCGAGACCGGCATTGCCGAACAAATGGATATTGAAGCTCGTCTTCCGGTGTTGGAAAATACGGTGGCGGATTGTGCGGCGCAAGAGAAGGAGCTTGAAGGTTTTATTGTTGCATTACAAGCGAAACGACGTGAAATGCAGCAAGCAATTCAAGATTGGAAACAAAGCCAAACTCAAGCGGCAACAAATGAAAATAGCAACGACGGTACGAAATTAAATCGAATTTTGCGCGATACGGAAAAAACAGTAAATGCATTTGATCGTATAATGGGGCGTCAAACCGGCTTAAATATTGATGGTCGTGATCCATCACAATTAGCAAAATTAAAAGAGCTGGAGGAAGTGAGCCGGGCTAATCGAATTAAAGAGCGTTTGGCACAACTCAAAACAACCAAATAGCTTATTTAAATAAAGGATAAATTATGTGGGAACTGATTACTGCGCCACAAAATGAAATTTTTGGGATTGCCATTATGTTGATGTTATTACTTGGTATTCTTGAGATTATTTCATTTATGTTAGGTGGCATTAATGATTGGGTAGATGGTTTTTTACCGGACAGTTTAACCGAAACGGCACATGCGGAAATCGGACTTGATACCGCAGACGCCGGCATTTTTATCCGATTTTTGAGCTGGTTATATGTAGGCAAGCTGCCTTTGTTAATGTTACTGGTGATTTTTCTCGCTATTTTTGGTTTGTTTGGTTACAGCCTGCAATATACTTGGCATAACCTTTCCGGCTTTTATTTGCATGGTTGTTTTGCCGCCGTAATCGTTTGGTTTGTAAGCTTGCCTTTGGTGCGTGTCACCGCTGCCGGTGTGTATAAAATCTTTCCTAAAGATGAAACTACCGCCGTGGAGCAAGATACTTTGGTGGGCTGTGTCGGCGTTATCGTACTCGGCACGGCAAAACCCGGCAGCCCTGCTCAAGCGCGGGTAAAAGACGGTTATGGTCAGCAACATTATGTGATGGTTGAGCCGGATGATGAGAACGCATTAACACAAGGAGAAACCGTATTACTGATTTCTTTACACAACAACCTCTTCAAGGCAATCAAAAACCCAAATGGTAATTTGGTTGATTAAATAAACATTTTTATCAAAAACTAAGGAAAAATTATGGAACTGATCTCAATAGGAATTATCGCCGGCATTGTACTTATTGCGCTATTAATTCTCGGTTTAATTCTTACCCGTCTATATCGCCGCGCCAGCAAAGAGGTTTCCTTTGTGCGTACCGGTTTCGGCGGTGAAAAAGTCATCATGAACGGCGGCGCGATTGTTTTACCTGTTTTGCATGAAGTGATTCCCGTTAATATGAACACATTGCGTTTAGAAGTTCGTCGAGCGGCAGAACAGGCGCTGATTACCCGTGATCGTATGCGGGTTGATGTCACGGCGGAGTTTTATGTTCGGGTTAAACCGACTGCCGAAAGCATCGCTACGGCGGCACAAACCTTAGGGATGAAAACCATGTCGCCACAACAATTAAAAGAATTGGTGGAAGGTAAATTCGTTGATAGTTTGCGTGCTGTTGCGGCAGAAATGGCAATGGAAGAATTACACGAAAAGCGGGTGGATTTTGTACAAAAAGTACAACAAGTGGTCTCGGAAGATTTGTTTAAAAATGGTTTGGAATTAGAAACTGTTTCGCTTACCGGTTTGGATCAAACCAGTTTTGAGTACTTTAATCCGCAAAATGCCTTTGACGCGGAAGGTTTAACTCGCTTAACGGAAACTATCGAAGTGCGTCGTAAAAAACGCAACGATATTGAACAGGATACGGATTTGGCGATTAAAACCAAAAATTTGGAAGCGGAACGTACCCGTTTGCAAATTTTGCGTGAAGAAGAATATGCCAAATTGGAGCAAGAACGTGAAATTGCCGTGCGTCGTGCGGAACAAAATGCCGAAATTGCCGGACAGGAAGCGCAGAAAAAACGTGAAGCGGAAGAAGTAAAAATTGCTGCCTCCCGTGAAGTAGATTTAAAACGTATTCTTGCCGAACGTGATATTGAAAATGAAAAAATTCAAAAAGATCAGCAAATTGAACGCGCAGAAGTAGAACGTAAAAAAGCTATCGAATTAGCCGAACAGGATCGCGCCATTGCCGTGGCGGAAAAATCCCGCGCCGAATCGGAAGCCAAAGCCCTTGCCGACAAAGCCCGAGCCGCTGCCGTTCGCGAAGAAGAAAGCGTTATTACCGTGCGTGAAACGGAAAAAGCGGAACGTGTAAAAGCGGTTGAATTAATTGCGGCGCAAGAAGTGGCACAAAAAGATGCGATTGCCATCACTGTTGCCGCCGAAGCCGAAAAACAAGCGGCACTCGATCGCGCGGAAGCCTTGCGTATTGTCGCGGAAGCGGAAGCTGAGAAACAACGCCTACAAGCAAAAGGGGAAGCGGATGCGAAAATTCTTTTGGCAAAAGCGTTGGAACAACAATATAAAGTAGATGCGGAAGGTACCCGTGCGGTGAATGAAGCGTCTAACGTGCTTTCTGTGGAACAGGTGGAAATGCAGGTACGCCTTGCCTTATTAAAACACCTGCCGGATATTATTCGTGAAAGTGTTCGTCCGATGGAAAATATTGATGACATTAAAATTTTGCAGGTCAATGGATTAGCCGGCTTCGGCGGAGCAGCTTCTGTCGAAAACGGTGAAGTGCCTTCTAATGCAAGTTTATCCGATCAGCTGGTAAATAGCGCATTACGCTATCGCGGGCAAGCGCCATTGGTAGATAATCTGTTAAAAGAACTCGGGCTAAACGGCGCCGATATTAACGGATTAACCCAAAACCTGAATCAAAATGTGACAAAGTCAAATAGCTGATAGCGAGAGCGCTAATAGCAAAAAAGTGCGGTGAATTTTGGCGGCGTTTTTTTTAAAACGTTTGAAAAAAATACCGCACTTTCCCCACAAAAAATCCCACCGGGCAATCGATGGGATTTTTCTTTTTGTTGGTTTTTTCTTTCTTGACTCTTGACGTGCCGAATTATTCTTTCGGTAATCTGATCACGGAAACCAATAGCCCGCCCCAGATGATGATGAGGGCGATTGCCATCATGATAATTGCGTTGGTTGACATGTTATTTTACTCCTTGTGTTGGCGCTAAATGTTTCCATGGCAGACGGGAAAGTAGGAAGGCGATGACAACCAAACCGATTGCCATGCCCCAACCGAAGGCGTTGACGAACCAGTCCGGATAGCCTTCGTAGCCTTTTGTCAGGACTTTTGTGGCTTCTTTATAGAGCATGAAGGCTAACACGCCGGTGGTGATAACGATGCAGGCTTTCCAAATCATACCTACTCTGAAGGAACTGGTTTCGTTTAGGTGTTCGCCGAGTTCTTTTAATCTGCCGGTGACGATGATGGAGAATAAGGAGAAGAACGCCACGGCGACGATACCGAACATATTCACGAAGTTATCCATTGTGTCGAGCATCGGTAGGCCGGCTGCCGTGCCGAATAACAAGGTGGAAGCCACCATCATTGGTAAACCTACTAAGAAGGTCGCGTGGGCGCGGCGTAAGCGAAGTTTGTCCTGCACAGCGGAGATGATTACTTCCAATACGGAAATAAAGGAGGTTAAACCGGCGAACACCAAGGAGCCGAAGAATAACACGCCTAGCGCTTGACCGAGGGGCGCTTGGTTGATGATGGTCGGGAAGGCGAAGAAGGCTAAACCGATACCGCCTTTTGCCACTTCGCTTACATCCTGTCCGTTGGCGACGGCGATGAAACCTAGAGCGGAGAATACACCGATACCTGCCAACACTTCAAAGCTGCTGTTGGCAAAGCCTACTACCAAGCCCGCGCCGGTTAAATCCGATTCTTTTTTCAAATAGGAGGCGTAGGTCACCATGATGCCGAAACAAATGGAAAGAGAGAAGAAGATTTGCCCGTAGGCGGCAATCCATACGCTCGGGTCTTTTAATTTATCCCAATCCGGTGAGAATAAGGCGTTAAGCCCTTTTTCTGCGCCCGGTAAAAATAAGGAATAAACCACCAGGGTGACAAACATGATAACCAAAATTGGCATGAAGATAACGGAAGATCGAGCCACACCTTTTTGTACCCCAAAGGATAAAATCAATAAAGTGATAATCCAAACGGCAAGTAATGGGCCAACTACAGTCCCTACGAAGTCAAGGCTTAACGCAACTTCGCCTGCCATTTTGATGTGTTCGTGCAGGAAGAAATCCACCGGGTTGTTGCCCCAAGCGGAGCTAAAGGAATAATAGGCGTAACTCGCCGCCCAACCGAGAATTACCGCGTAATAAAGCCCGATGATGACGTTAATCATCACCTGCCACCAGCCGAAGGTTTCAAAGCCGGTTTTTAATTTGCGGTATGCCAATGGCGGGGAGGCACGGAATTTATGCCCAATGGCATAATCAAGGAAAAGTAACGGAATCCCGGCGGTTAATAAGGCAACGATATAAGGAATGATGAAAGCACCACCGCCGTTTTCGTAAGTGACGTACGGGAAACGCCAGATATTACCCAAACCTACCGCGGAGCCGATAGCGGCAAAAATAAATGCCCGGCGCCCGGAGAAAGTTTCGCGTTTGTGTGTGGAGTGTGTCATTTGAACACCTATGAATGTTAAAAATCAAAAGTTAAAAAAATGTTAGGCGGTCAATATAGACCAATATAAATGCGAGTCAATAGAGAGAAATAACAATTTTTATAAAAATCACGCTATTTTTATAATAAATCGTATTGTTTTATAGAATATTATTCTGTTTTTGCTTTTTGTTTTTAGAATAAAAAAATGAAATTAAAGTAAAACTGAATTTAACTGCTAAAAAACAGGGAAAAGCGCCGAATAAAACGCTGGACGAGGAAATTTCCCGTAAATCGGCGGAATTCAGTGGCGGAAATTTAAACTTTCGGTGAATTTAGTGTAAAGTATGCACAAGTTTTGAGTTACCTGAATCTTATGCAACCGGCGTCTTTTCATCGGGCGAAGAACAAGGCGAAAACGCGCAAAAGTGCGGTCGGTTTTCGCGGTGTTTCTAAACCTAAAATCACGTTTTCCCAAACAAAGGTCATTTTATTTAATAAGCCTTTTGATGTGTTGTGCCAATTTACCGACGAAAACGGGCGTAGCACACTGAAAGATTTTATTGATATGGCGGGGGTTTATCCCGTAGGGCGGTTGGATCGTGATAGCGAAGGATTATTGTTGCTGACCAATAACGGCGAGCTACAGCATCGCTTGGCGGAGCCTAAGTTCAAAATGGAAAAGACCTATTTTGTGCAGGTGGAAGGCGTGCCGGACGAAACGGCGCTGGTGCAACTTCGGCGTGGCGTACAATTAAAAGACGGCATGACATTGCCTGCAAAAGTGCGGTTGATTTCCGAGCCGGATTTTTTGTGGCAGCGTGTGCCGCCCATTCGTGAGCGCAAAAATATTCCCACCGCCTGGCTGGAAATAAAGATTTATGAAGGGCGAAATCGACAGGTGCGCAGAATGACGGCGCATATCGGTTTTCCGACGCTGCGTTTGATTCGCTATGAATTGGCGGGGTTCAACCTGCAAAATTTGATGCCGAAAACCTACCGTACGCTGACTCAAAACGAACTAAGCGAACTGTACCAATTACTTAAATTAACGATTTAACATGACTGATATGAATGACCTATTAAATTTTATTGAAACTTCCGCGCATAACAGCCACTTTTTCATCTTCGCCAAAATGGCGTTTGCTATGATTTTGGGCGGTATTATCGGTTTGGAACGGGAATTGAAAGCAAAACCGGTAGGTGTGAAAACCTGCATGATTATCGCCGTTACCACTTGCGTGCTCACCATCGTTTCTATTCAATCGGCGGAGCATTATGCGCAGGTGTCGGAAAACATCCGTACCGACCCTATGCGCTTGGCGGCGCAAGTGATCAGCGGCATCGGTTTCCTCGGTGCCGGCGTGATTTTGCGCAAACATAACGACGCCATTTCCGGCTTAACCACCGCCGCGATTATCTGGGCGGCGGCAGGCATCGGTATTGCTTCCGGTGCAGGTTTTTACTTTGATGCCATGATCGCCACCATCATGATTTTAATCGCTATCCGCTTAAGCCCTTATGTGCATAACTGGGTGCGTCATCGCGATAGAAAGAAAAAAACGCGAATCAACGCCACCTTATTGTCGCCGAACGCCATTGGGCAATTTGTTCAGTTGTTACATAACAACAACCATGCTATCGAAAACATTAATGTCAAAGATCAACCTAACGGCGAAACCAAGCTCTCCATTCGCTGCGCCATCAACGACAAAGCCACTATTCAGGAATTGTATTTATTGCTGAAAAATGATTCGAACGTGGTGAGTTTGGAACTGGAAAATTAAAAAAATCCCCAAGTTTGCGCTTGGGGATTTTTTTATTCAACAACGTTTTCCGTTAAATAGTCGAACTGCGGCATAAGCAACTTCTCTTCTTTGAGTTGCCACCAATATAGGGTCAGTTCTTTTTCTCCTTCCGCAAAACTGCCAATGGCATAAGGCGGGTAAACGAAGGCAATGCCGTCTCGAGAGAAGTAAAAGTCTTTTGGTACATAAAACTCGGATTTCGGTGTAAATGTCTCGTTATTCGATTCGTTACTGTAAGCATTCCATAACAATTCTTTTAATTTATCATGTTGATCCGGATTGATGACCTCATCAATATCCAGCAGGTTTTTTTTCGCCAAATCAATGTTGAGGAATTCGGTGGAATACATTCCATGAGCACCGCCGAAATAGCCGTAATAATTGATAGTGAAGGTTGCCAAATTTTCCTTTTGACCGAGATACTTAACATTAAAATTGGTGGTTCTACCAAGCGCTTCGTTGTTTTTAACATAGCTAACACTGTCTGTATAAAGTGTTTGTAACTGCTCCACAAATTGTTGTTTGCTCTCAATTTTATCTTGACCCTCTGCCGTGAATTTGCGGATTAATTCGTTTAACAGCAAATCCGTCAGCCAATCCATGTTGGTTTTTAGGGTTTTCACGCTGACTTTCGCCTCGGCGCTTTCCCGCACATAGCCATCGGAAGGTTCGGCGGGTTTTTTGTCGAACTTAACGGTTTCCGATTTCTCAAACAGTACTTCCGGTTCCACTCGAACGGCTTGATTTTCCGCCAAATCCACCACTTGCTTTTGCAGGTTATCCACTTGCGTATTTAATTGTTCTATCGTCTGCGCCTGTTTTTGCGCTTGCTCGATAAGCGCGGTTTTTTCTTTGTCGTCGCAGGCGGTAAGCATTAGGCTACCGGCGATGAGTGTGGCGATGAGTAATTTCTTCATGGAAACTCCTTATAAATTCATGGCAAAAAATGACCGCACTTTTTACCGTTATGTTGATTCGACGGAGTTATTAAACGCTGTTTTGTTTCGTCTTGCAACCGACAAAGGGAAGAGAATGCCGGAGACGGGCGGTCAGGTCAGAGGACTTGAGGCATGAGAGGCGAAAAAGTGCGGTGGAAATTTAAGGTGTTTTTTCACCGCACTTTTGCCCGAACTACGGAAAGAATGGGAAGAAAATCGGCAGTAGAATGAGACTGACGATAGTGGCGACAATAATCAGCGGCACGCCCGCTTTGACATAATCCATAAATTTATAACCGCCAATGGACAACACCATGGTATTTGCCGGCATGCCGATTGGCGTTGCGTAAGCACAGGAGGCGCCGATGACGGTTGCCATTAATACCGCGCGCGGATCGGCACCAAGGGCATTGGCGATGGACAGGCTGATCGGCGCAAGCAAGGCGGTGGTGGCGGTGTTCGACATGAAATTGGTCAAGACGCAGCTGATGATGAATACGGTTACCAATAAAGCGAAGGGATTCGGTTTGTCGCCTAACAAGCCAATAATGCTGTTGGCGATTTCCGCCCCTGCACCGGTATCTTTTAACGCCGTAGCAAGCGCTAACGTGCCGCCGAACAGATAAATTACCTGCGAATCCACCGACTTATACGCCTGTTTCTCCGAAATCACGCCGGTTAGCACCAGTAAAATGGCGCCGATACAGCCGGAAATATAGAGTTTAATGCCGATGACCTCTTCAAAAATCATTGCCAATAAGGTGGCGATTAGAATAATCAACGATAGATGCTGTTTCCACGGCGGCACGTCACTATAATCATGTTTGCCATGATAAATGGAGTCGGACATACTTAAATTTTCTTTGTTCGGCAACAGCTTATAGCCAAAAAATGCAAAATAAATAATGCCCGCAAGCAGAATCGGCAGTCCCACTTTGGCGTATTCAAAAAAGCCGAATTTTAAGCCGGTGCCCTGTTCCAACACGCCTTGCGCAATCAGGTTGCCCGGTGCGCCGATAAGCGACAGATTACCGCCCATGGCGGCGGCGAATACCAGCGGCATTAATAAACGGGAACGGGCAAAATTAGCGCGGGTGGCGATGCCCACCACCACAGGAATTAAGATGGCGGCACTGCCGGTATTGGACAGAAAGCCTGACATAGTGCCGGTAATGAGCATGATGGCAATGATTAACTGGCGTTCGGTTTTGGCAAAACGGGTCACCAATCCACCGATTTTATTTGCCATGCCGGTTTCAAACAATGCTCCACCGACGATAAACATGGCGACGAATAGAATCACATTGGGATCGATAAAACCATGAAAAGCGGTTTTGACATCCAGCACCCCGGTTAAGACCAGTCCGATACAGACGATCATCGCGGTCAGCGCCAGCGGAATTTTTTCCCATACGAACATCACAATCGCAAACAACAGAAACAGCAGGGTGATAGTACTTGCACTCATAGATCCGTCCTCTTGTGTGAAAGTTAGATGACGCCCGTCACCATTGCATTATCGGGCGCGTTTAAGACAGTTCCGCAAAGAATATGCGACAAGTGCCGCCGGGGAGGCGGCACTTGAGAGGTTTAATTATTGATTAAGGATTTCTTTAATCACCGCATCGGTGACTTCCTTGGTGGTGGCGTTGCCGCCTAAATCCGGCGTTTGAATGCCGTCGGCACAGACTTTTTCCACGGCTGCCATAAGTATATCGGCGGCTTGTTTTTCGCCTAAATGCTCCAGCATTTGCGCTGCCGTCCAGAAACTGGCGACCGGGTTGGCGATGCCTTTGCCGGTAATATCAAAAGCGGATCCGTGAATCGGTTCAAACATGGATGGGAAACGGCGTTCCGGATCGATATTGGCGGTCGGTGCGACACCCAGACTACCGGCTAGTGCACCTGCCAAATCGGAGAGAATATCCGCGTGCAGGTTGGTGGCGACGATAGTATCCAGTGATTCCGGATGTAGCGTCATACGTACGGTCATAGCATCCACCAACATTTTATCCCAAGTGACATCCGGGAACTCTTTTGCCACTTCGGCGGCGATTTCGTCCCACATCACCATGCCGTGTCGCTGCGCGTTGGATTTGGTGACGACGGTGAGTAATTTGCGCGGTCTGGATTGTGCCAGTTTAAAAGCGTAACGCATAATACGGGTGACGCCGACGCGGGTAAAAATCGCCACTTCGGTGCCTACTTCTTCCGGCAAACCTTTGTGTGCGCGACCGCCGTGACCGGAATATTCCCCTTCGGAGTTTTCACGCACGATCACCCAATCCAAATCGTCCGGACCGGCATTACGCAACGGCGATTGAATACCTCGGAAGATTTTGGTCGGACGCACGTTGGCATATTGGTCGAAACCCTGGCAAATCGGCAAACGCAAGCCCCATAACGTAATGTGATCCGGCACATCCGGCGCACCTACCGCACCGAAATAAATGGCATCGAATTTTTTCAAGGTATCTAATCCGTCGGCGGGCATCATTACGCCGTTTTTCTTGTAATAATAGGAACCCCAATCAAAATTTTGCACGTCAAATTTTACGTCGCCCAAGCGTTGTTCCAAGCTTTTTAATACATCAACCCCGGCGGAAATCACTTCAATACCGATACCGTCGGCAGGAATGGCGGCAATTTTATAGTTACGCATAATGAGTCTCCTTTAAGTCTGTTGGCGGTTTGAAAACGTAGCACCTGCGTGGGTGCGGGTGCTTGTCATTATGCGCAAACGCGGGGTATCATCAAGCGCATCGGTTTATACAAAAAATTGACATAATCGTCTCGAATAAAAACCATGGGCTAATCGGGGGTTGTTATGGAATTACATCACTTACGGTGTTTTGTGGCGGTAGCGGAAACCTTGCATTTCGGGCAGGCGGCGCACAACCTGAATATACTGCCTTCGGCACTGGGACGTTATATTAAGTTGTTGGAAGACGATCTCGGCACGCGTTTATTAGTGCGTTCAACCCGCAATGTGATGTTGACCGATTACGGTGCACAGTTTTTGCCTGAAGCGCGGAAAATTATTGCGGATGCGGACGAATTACAGAAGCGTTTTCAAAATCTGGCGCGAAGAAAATCCAATCATTTGCGCATCGGCGCTATCGATAGTGTCGTGGTCGGGCTTGTGCCGCATGTTCTGAGTGCATTTTGCGCCCGTTACCCCGATGTGGACATTCATATTACGGAAGATAAGACCTCAAAATTGCTACCGAAATTGAAATCGGGGCGATTGGATGTGATTTTTGCCCGTTCCGTGCCGACGGATAATGCGCTGGAAAATCATTTTTTGTTTTATGAGAATGTGGCGCTGGTGGTGCACGCTGATCACCCGCTTGCCCATAAGTCACAAGTGAGGGTGTCGGATCTTGCCGACGTACCGCTGATTGTGCCGGAACGTAAAGCCCGCCCGCACAGCCATGATTTAACCACCCACCTGTTCGCTAACAGTGCCATACCACCCCGATTGTTACAACTTGCCGATGAAAAATTGACGATTCTAAATATGGTTGCCGCCCGTTTGGGCGCGGCGATCATGCCGAGTTGGGTGACGCAAATGTCCGCTTTAAGGGTGAAATCCGTGCCTTTGGCGGCAGAGTTTCAGTCGATTCGTGAAAAACTACCGGTGTCCGCCCTTTGGCTTAAACATTCGCGCGATGAATGGCGGGATAAATTGATGAATGTGGTAGCGGCAGAATTACCAACCATTCTGCCGATTTATTGAGCCGTTATAAATCAAACACATCTGCGTCGCGCAACACATGAATGTTGCCTTTGCGGCGCAGGAAGCCACAGCGGTCGAAATATTCCACCAGTTGCACGGTCATTTTGCGTCCGAATTGTAGTGCGTCGCGTAATTCGTTCACCGAAAAACCTTCTTTGTCGGCGACAAGTTGCTTGATTAAACGGGCGAAGGCGTAAATGTTCTCGGTGAGGAAGAAGCGGTCTTTCACCACGGCGGTTAAATAGCCCAGTTTGCCCGCTTTGTAGAGAAAATTACGCATGGCACTTTCTTCCTGCCCCAACAGACCGGCAAGGTCACGCACCCATAAGGCTTGTCCGTTATGTTGCTCGAATTGGGTGAGAACCTGCTGCCATAATGCGCGTTCCTGCTCGTTAAATTGAATTTTATGCTCGGCGGTGTGTAGCCAGCCACGAGTTTGTTGCAGTTGGTTTTGCGCAAGTAAATCATCGATAAAATGATAAATCAGTTTTTCCGGCTGATTGAGCGCGGCGATGCGATACAAACGGGCTTTGCCTAAGCCTAATTGGTCGGGGTGTTGCTCGTGGTATTGCGTCAGTGCGGTCAATAATTTTGCCGTTTGTTGCGCGTGATAATCGGCATTGAAACACCAGCTTTGGAAGCGAATATCGCCGTTTTTCTCAAGCACCTCGTTCAGTTGCGCGCTCGTCAATTGTTCAATCCACATTAACCGCTCGGCTTCTGCAGCCTGATTTTGCAAATAAAGTGCGGTGCGTTTTTCAGGTGTTTCGGCTTGGATCAGTCGGCGTAAATAATCGAAACGGGCTTCCGTGCGTTTGTGTCGCTTCGGCGAATCGATTTCAATGACCTTTGCGCCACCCAACACGGCGGTGGAGTTGCTGTTACGCAGAATGATTTTGTCGCCGTATGCCAAAAACAGCGGTTGCTCCAAAATCAGCTCCGCTAATGCTTGTTCCTGTGGCGCCAGTTTTTGTTGTTGTAACAACGTCAGTTTGCCGGTGGTGTGCGAGGCGGCGTGATAAATATGTACCGGCTGGCTTTCGTTCAGCGAAATTTGGCTTTCCAACCAAACGGTGACGCGATCCGTCGGTTTGCCGGGCGGTTGGGAGAACAGCCAATCGCCGCGCTCGATTAAAGTGCGGTCGAAATCCAGGTTAATATTTAACGCCAGCCGTTGCCCCGCCAAGCCTTCGCTGTTTTGCTCATTTTGCGCGTGGATATTTTTCACCCGCACTTTTTGCCCGTTGCTTAAATACAGCTCGTCGTCGATAGCCACTTTGCCCGCAAACGCCGTGCCCGTCACCACCGTGCCCGCCCCTTTAATGGTGAAAATGCGGTCGATGGCATAACGAAACGGTTTTTCTGTGTCTGAGAGCTCCGGCAACTGCGCCAAATAATCGCGTAGCGTTTCAATGCCTGCGCCGGTGGTGGCGGAGGTGACGAAAAAGTGACTGTTCGCCAAGAGCGGATATTGCCCACGCAATTGGTTTTCCAACGCATCGATTTGTTGCTTGTCGGCGCGGTCGGCTTTGGTGATGACCACCATGATTTCCTGTAACTGCAACAGGCTCAAAATGTTTAAATGTTCGATGGTTTGCGCCTGCACGCCTTCGTCTGCGGCGACAATAAGCATGGCGTAGTGAATGCCGCCCAGCCCCGCCAGCATATTGGCGAGAAAGCGATCGTGTCCCGGCACATCGATAAAGCCGAGAATCTGATCGTTTAACGGCAAATAGGCGTAGCCCAAATTGATGGTCATGCCGCGCTTTTTTTCTTCCGGTAAATGCGCCGTGTGGGTGCCGGTGAGGGCTTGCAACAAGGCGGTTTTGCCGTGGTCAACGTGTCCGGAGGTAACGATAATCATAATGTCTCCAAGCTGTCTAGAAGGCGATCAAGGCTCGCCAAACTGCGTAAATCTAACCAAATTTTATCCCGTTCGATACGCCCGATAATCGGCTGCGGTAATGCCAACAACCGGGCGAAAAGTGCGGTGATTTTTGCCGGCGTTTTTTCATCGGTAGGCGCAATGGTCACCGCTACGGACGGCATTCGCGCTAACGGCTGAGAGCCACTGCCGATTTGCGCTTCGCTCGGTTCAATGGCAACGAGATAGTCTGCATTTAAGCGATTTTCCAACTGCACTTTTAGTTGTTCCGCCTGCGTTTGTAACTGTTCCACGGGCGTTGTCAGCAACGAAAGTGCTGTCAGTTTTTCGGTGATTTTTTCCGGCTGCAAATATAAGCGTAAAGTGGCTTCCAGCCCGGCAAGGGTCACTTTATCGCAACGCAGCACGCGTTTGAGCGGGTGGGCTTGCAGCTGTTCAATCAGCGCTTTTTTGCCCACGATAATGCCCGCTTGCGGGCCGCCCAGCAGTTTGTCGCCGGAGAAAGAAATCAAATCCACGCCGTGCTGCAATTTTTCCTGCACCGTCGGCTCTGCCGGCAAGTGGTATTGTTTCAGATCGATTAAAGCGCCGCTGCCCAAATCCGTGATGACCGGAATGCCGAACTCTTTGCCCAATGCCGCCAGTTCCTGTTCGTCGACGGCGTGGGTGAAGCCGCAAATTTGGTAGTTACTGCTGTGAACTTTCATTAAAAAGGCGGTATTTTCGTTAATTGCATTGCGATAATCTTTTAAATGGGTGCGATTGGTGGTGCCCACCTCTACCAGTTTACAGCCCGCTTGCGCCATGATGTCGGGAATGCGGAACGCGCCGCCGATTTCAATCAATTCGCCACGGGAAATAATCACTTCCTTGCCTTGCGCGAAGGTCGCCAACATCAGTAACACCGCCGCTGCGTTATTATTCACCACACACGCCGCTTCGGCGCCCGTGAGTCGGTTTAATAAGGCGCTGATGTAATTGTCCCGATGGCTGCGCTCGCCTGCGCTTAAATCGTATTCCAACGCCACGTTGCCCTGCATCGCATCTAACGCCGCTTGTTGTGCCGCCGGCGACCACAACGCGCGCCCGAGGTTGGTGTGCAACACCGTGCCGGTTAAATTATGCACGGTTTTGATGTTCACCTGTTGCTGTAACAAAAGTTGTTGGCGAAGGTATTGAAAGGTGGCGTCCGTATCCTGCAAAAAGTGCGGTAGGTTTTCGTGGCGTTTTATGTGTTCGCGCGCCAGTTGCAACATCTCGCGGGACTGATTGACGGTGGCGCTGTGACCGAACTCCGCCACCAGCTGTTCGCCTTGCAGGGTTTTGAGGAGTTTATCGACGGCGGGGAGGGCTTGATAAAGGGCTGACATGATGATTCCTTTTTTACGGGGTTAAATCGGCGCATTAAATGCGGCGGTAACGCGCGAAACCTGATTTCCTGCTTGCTTTTGCTTGCGCATTAGATACACTATCGCCAATTTTTTTCTCATATTTTTAACTCTTCAGAATTATAGGTAATTCAATGCGTACAAGTAAATATTTATTATCCACCTTAAAGGAAACCCCGGCGGAAGCGGCAATTGTCAGCCATCAGTTAATGTTGCGTGCCGGCATGATTCGCCCGCTTGCTTCAGGGCTTTATAACTGGATGCCGACCGGCTGGCGCGTGCTGCAAAAAGTCGAAAACATCATTCGTGAAGAAATGAACAAAAGCGGCGCCATCGAGATCAAAATGCCGGTGGTACAACCGGCGGAGTTGTGGCAGGAATCCGGCCGTTGGGATCAGTATGGACCGGAATTATTGCGTTTTACCGACCGTGGCGAACGCGGTTTTGTCATCGGCCCGACTAACGAAGAAGCCATTACCGACTTAATGCGTCGCGAAGTGACCTCTTACCGTCAACTTCCCCTCAATTTGTATCATATTCAAACCAAATTCCGTGACGAAGTGCGCCCGCGTTTCGGTGTGATGCGTAGCCGTGAATTCATCATGAAAGACGCTTATTCTTTCCACATGGACAAAGAAAGTTTGCAGCAAACCTATGACGTGATGTACCAAACCTACAGCAATATTTTTACCCGCTTAGGCTTGGATTTCCGCGCTGTGCAGGCGGACACTGGCTCTATTGGCGGCAGTGCGTCCCATGAGTTCCAAGTGCTTGCCAACAGCGGCGAAGACGATGTGATTTTCTCCACCGAATCCGATTACGCGGCGAATATCGAACTTGCCGAAGCCGTTGCCGTCGGCGAACGTGCGCAACCGACCAAAGCCATGGAATTGGTGGATACACCGAACGCGAAAACCATTGCGGAGCTGGTAGAACAGTTCAATCAGCCCATTGAAAAAACCGTCAAAACCCTGATTGTTAAAGGCGCGAGCGAAGAACAGCCGTTGGTGGCGTTAATCATTCGCGGCGATCACGAGTTAAACGAAGTGAAAGCGGAAAAACTGGCGGAAGTGGCTTCCCCGTTTGAATTTGCCGATGAAGCGGCGATTAAAGCCAAAATCGGCGCGGGCGTCGGTTCTCTTGGCCCGGTTAACTTAAACATTCCGGTGATTATCGACCGCAGCGTGGCAATCCTGTCCGATTTCAGCGCGGGCGCGAATATTGACGGCAAACATTATTTCAACATTAACTGGGAGCGCGATGTGGCGTTGCCGAAAGTCGCCGATCTTCGTAACGTGGTGGAAGGTGACCCGAGCCCGGATGGTAAAGGCACGTTGCTCATTAAGCGTGGTATCGAAGTGGGACATATTTTCCAATTAGGCGATAAATATTCCAAAGCGATGAACGCCACCGTGCAGGGGGAAGACGGTCGTCCAACGATCGTTACCATGGGTTGCTACGGTATCGGCGTGACCCGCGTGGTGGCGGCGGCGATTGAGCAGCATCACGACGAACGCGGTATTATTTGGCCATCCGATGCCATGGCGCCGTTCACCGTAGCGATTGTGCCGATGAACATGCACAAATCGGAAAGCGTGCAACAATTCGCCGAGGATTTATACCGCACTTTATTGGCGCAGGGCGTGGAAGTGATTTTCGATGACCGCAAAGAACGCCCGGGCGTAATGTTCGCCGACATGGAGCTCATCGGTGTGCCGCACATGGTAGTGATCGGTGAGAAAAATCTGGCGAACGGCGAAATCGAATATAAAAACCGTCGTAGCGGCGAGAAGCAGATGATCGCCAAAGATCAACTGATTGATTTCCTGAAAAGCCAAATTAAAGCGTAATTTACCGAATAAAGTGCGGTCGGATTTTTAACTGAATTTCCGACCGCACTTTTGTGTGAGGAAAGCATGAATCCGTGGATGTTATTGGCGATTTCCATTTGTTTGGAAATCGTGGCGACCAGCCTGCTGAAAGTGAGCGATAGCTTTACCAAGCCGCTTCCGACCCTCGGCGCGTTGGCGTTTTATGGTTGTTCCTTTTATTTTGTGTCCATTATTTTTCGCACGCTTTCCGTGGGCTTGGTGTATGCCATTTGGTCCGGTGTGGGCATTGTGTTGACGGCGATTGTGGCGTATTTTGCCTTCGGGCAGAAAATCGACACCGTCGGTTTAATTGGGATTGGGCTGATTATTAGCGGCGTATTGGTGATTAATTTATTTTCGCAAACGACACACTGATTATATAATTCGCCCGTTGTGGTGATTAAGGAGATCAAAATGACAGATTATGATCCGTTTCGCATTGAGTGGGATTGCCGGCGCGGTATGTTGGAGTTGGATAAGGTCATTATGCCTTTTTATCAGCAATATTTCGCCCGATTAAGCGAACAGAAAAAAGCTGTTTTCGTGCGGTTATTGGCGTGTTCCGACTTGCAATTATTTTCATGGTTTTTTAATAACGGCACGATCGAGGATCCGGAATTACGTCAAATGGTGGCGGAAATCCAACAAAAATTAAATCTAACACATTGATTAATTTGTTATTAATTTTAATGTGTGTTTTTTGTAAAGTTTGTAAAGGGACTGAACTTTTTTTCTTTCACTTCGTCTAACGCATTACAAGAAGCTTGCTGGCTTTGAAATTAAAGCTTGTTAGAAGTGATATATGAGGTTATATGGCTGAACAGCTAACAGATCAAGCTTTGGTAGAAAGGGTACAGCAGGGAGATAAGAAAGCTTTCAACTTATTGGTATCACGTTATCAAAATAAAGTGGCTGGATTACTGACTCGGTATATTTCACCGAATGATATTCCTGATGTTGTACAAGAATCATTTATAAAAGCATATCGTTCCATTGATTCGTTTCGCGGTGATAGCGCTTTCTACACTTGGCTATATAGAATCGCAGTAAATACTGCAAAAAATTATTTAACTGCACAAGGGCGTCGCCCGCCGAATGAAGATATTCTGGCTGAAGATGCAGAATCCTACGATGTGGGGACAAATTTACGGGATGTGGATACGCCCGAAAATGAAATGTTATCCAATGAATTGAAAAAGATTGTGTTTGATACGATCAAAGGCTTGCAGGAAGATTTGCGCACGGCAATTACTTTACGCGAAATCGAAGGATTGAGTTATGAAGAAATTGCGGAAATTATGGATTGCCCGGTGGGAACCGTTAGATCGCGGATTTTCAGAGCGCGTGAAATTATCGAAAGCAAGGTCAAACCGCTTTTACAACGTTAATAGACATAAACAGCAACACAACTACGGTTAGTCGGAGTAAACAAATGCAAAAAGAATTACTTTCAGCATACATTGACGGTGAGCAGGTTAGCAGTGAACTCACCGAACAATTATGCCAAGATGCGGAATTGCAAGAAAGCTGGGCGAATTTTCATACGATTCGCGCGGTGATGCGTCAGGAGACAAACGTTTTCTTAGGTGCTGATTTCACTGCAAAAATGGAAAGTCTGATTGCGGATGAAGAAATTGTCGTTGCACAACCGACCGTTTCCCAGCCACTACCACAAGAAGTGGAATCTTCTCCGTTTATGCAAAAACTGAAGTCATGGTTTGTGCCGATGACACAGGTTGCGGTGGCGGCAAGCGTATGTTTGGTGGCTGTGTTGGGCGTGCAATCCCTTAACAACAAATCTGCCGTGCAAAATGCGCCGGATACGCCGGTATTACAAACCTTACCGTTTAACAACGGCGTACAGGAAGTAAGCTATAATGCGCCGACCAAAGATGTGATTACCACCGAACAGTTGGAACAAAAAAATAAACGTATCGGTGCGATGTTGCAAAGTTACGAACTACAACGCCGGGTTTACGGCGATTCCTTAAGTTTGGAACAAACCCGCGCAAAATAAACTTTGTATGTTTTCCGGTATGACTGTTTGCTGAAAAATTCACCACCATTTTTGGTGGTGAATTTGTTTATTAGGAATTTAAGTATGTTAAAAACGTTTCTAAAAACTACCGCACTTTTCTTGTTGCTAACCTGTTCATTTTCATCTCTGGCAGAAGAGAATCTGTCGCCGAAACAACTGTTAGGCGAAATGAAAAAAGCTGCCGGGCAGCTAAATTACGAATTCTCTTTTGTGCAAACCACTCCCTCCAACATGGATTCCCTACGCTATCGCCATTTTACTGCCGACGGCAAAACTTATGCCCAACTGGTCACCCTTGACGGTCCGCAGCAGGAAATCGTCCAACGGGAGAATTTAATCAGTTATTTCCAACCGAACTATCAGGCGTTTACCATTAACGGCTCAAGCATTGTGGATAACTTGCCACCGCTGTTACGCGCCAATTTTGATGCTTTGGAAAAATATTATGATTTCGTGAATATCGGGCGTAATCGCGTGGCGGATCATGTGGTGCAAACCATTCGTATTCTGCCGAAAGACGATTTCCGCTATCAATATCTGGCGTTTATTGATGAAGAAAATCATTTGTTGTTACGCACCGATATGCTTGATCGAGAAGGCAATTTGCTGGATCAATTCCGCGTGGTGAATTTGTATATCGGCAATGAATTGTCGGGGTTGCCGGCGTATTTAAACCGTATGGTTTTCCCGCCGTTATTAATGGACAAAGCCGCCAATAAAACGCCGGCATTTAAATGGCAGGCGGGCTGGTTGCCGGAAGGGTTTAAATCCGTTAACCGCAGTATCGAAATGGACGGCGGGGACAAAATCGAGTCGCAACTTTACAGCGACGGTTTATTCTCTTTCAAATTATATGTTTCCGATAAAATCGCCGATTCCACACAACAGGACAATACCTGGCGTCAGGGGGCATATACTATTTACACGGAAAGCGTGGATAGCAAAGAAGTGACCATTATCGGTCAGCTGCCGATTTCTACGGCAAAACGTATTGTGCAAGACATCAAATTCAGAAAATAAGCGGGCGATTATGTTGACGGAAAGTGCGGTCGTGATTGAATATGAATCCGGTAGAGCCAAAGTGAAATGCCAATCGCAAAGCGCGTGCGGCGCTTGTGCGGCGAAATCCGCCTGCGGCAATTCGGCATTGTCCGAATTAGCCGGTCGAGGTGCGCGCGGAGAGCATATTTTCACTATTGAGACCATCACGCCGCTGAAAGTCGGTCAGCGGGTGGAAATCGGCTTGTCCGAACACTCCCTAATCAAATCCGCATTGCTTATGTATTGCGTGCCGTTATTAACCTTATTATTCAGCACCTTGCTGTTTGATTCGCTGTTTGAGAATGAGCTTGTCAGCGTGTTTTTTATCTTTATTTCCACCGCACTTTCTTTCCTCGGTGTGCGTTGGTACGCGCAAAAACTCAATCGCCAATCCGCTTATCAACCGGTGTTATTGCGCGTGTTATAAATTTCCGCACGATTCGTTTTCCTTAACGGGCTGGTATATAATCAGCCCGTTTATTTTATCGTTTTTAAGGAAATATTATGCTTCCCATGCTTGGCATTACCGGTTACAGCGGCAGCGGTAAAACCACCTTATTGGAAAAATTACTTCCGCAACTAAAACAACGGGGGTTGCGTCCCGCCGTGATTAAACACAGCCACCACGACGCGCAGGTGGACAAGCCGGGCAAAGACAGCTGGCGCATGAAAGAAGCGGGTGCCGGCCAAGTGATTATGGCGTGCGACCAACGCTGGGCGCTGATGACCGAAACCCCGCAACAACACATTTCCCTGTCTTATTTGTGCAAACAATTTGATGAAGCATTAACGGATTTGATTTTGGTGGAAGGCTTCAAACAGGAACCCATCGAAAAGATTTTGTTACACCGCAAAGACATGATCAAACCGCTACCGGAAATCGACGAACACGTCCTCGCCATCGCTGCCGATTATCCTTTAACGACGGCTAAACCTTGCTTAGATATTAACAATATCGAGCAAATTGCCGACTTCATTGCCGCTTGGTATACACAAAAGTGCGGTGGAAAAAAATAACGTTTTTTCCGACCGCACTTTACCGTAACCACGCCTCATCCAACAGTGGATTTTGTCGAAAAACTTTTCCGTGTTCGTCTATCACCGCGTGCCATTCTTGGGCGGTTTTTAACGAAATACGTTCCATCAACGGCATACATTCCGCGCGTAAGGCGGTGTAGCTTTTGGCTTGGCTTAAGCCGAGGCGGTTAAACAGGCGCAGGGCATATTGATCGGCAATAAATACTTTGCGATCAAACAAATACAACAACATGGCATCTGCCGTTTCCTGCCCTACGCCTTTCAGGGCAAGCAGATTTTGGCGCAAGGTTTCGGTCGGTACGGTTTCAAACGCGCGCAAATCCCCGCCCCGCTCGGCAAACCACATCATTTGATGTTTGATATAGGCACTTTTCTGTTTATAAAATCCCGCCGATCGAATTCGACGCTGCAACTCTTCTTCAGATACCGCCAACAGTTGTTCCAACGTTAAAATATCCTCCAGTTGACATAGGGCGTTGATGGCATTTTGTGCGGTGGTTTGCTGAATTAGAATCATCGACAGCCAATCCGCCAGCCGGTTTTCGCTGTTCCACCAATTCTGCTCGCCGTAATGGGCGCGCAGTTTTTCTAAGGTTTGTTCGATTTTATTAAGCATAACGAATTCCGTGATGTGGGTTCGACGGTAAAAGAAAAGTGCGGTCGTTTTCTAGGGTGTTTTTTATTGAAATTGCTCCCGCAAAATTCCTTCCAACATTTCAAACACTTTCAACACGCGCGGCGGCGTGATGGTTTCGTACGGGCGATATAAAAACAGTTGCCATTTTTGAATTTCCACCTCGGGAAACAGTTGGCGTAATTCGCCGGATTGAAGATAAGGTTGAACCAGAAAATCACTCAACATGCCCACTGCCTTGCCTTGTAGCACGGCCTGCAAATTGCTGTACACGCTCGTGCTTTGGAAGCGGATATGTCGTGGTTTGAGCGTTTGTTCCGTATTTAACGGAAAATGCCAGGTTCTGCCTGTTTCAACGTTAATTTCTGCGGCGAAAGGAAAACGCTGTTCCAGGTCTTCCAGCGATGTCGGTTCACCCAAGCGTGCCAGTAGGCTGGGAGCGGCAACCAAGACATCACCGATCTCGGTGATTTTGCGGACGATGAAGTTCGGGTCGGGTTCTAACCCGATACGTACGCCAATATCAATGCGGTGGCTTACCGAATCGAGCTTGCTCATATCGTCTCGCCAGTCGATCACCAGATTCGGATAAGGGGAAAGTGCGGTCAATAATTTTGCCAAAATGTCATCGTTCAACCGCCAGCTCGGCACGGTAATGCGCACGACACCGTGCATGTCTTCTGCTTCTCGTTGTTTGCCCGGCACGAACAGGCGTTCGCTGTCGGCTAACAGTTGCTGCGCCTGCGGCAAAAATTGCTCGCCGAAATCCGTTAAATGCACTTGGCGCGTGTTGCGTTGAAATAACGGCTCACCCAAATAATCTTCCAGTTCGGCAATCAAGCGTGTGACGACGGGGGGCGACACGGCAAGGCGATTCGCGGTTTCTTTAAATTGTAGGGTTTCCGCAAGGGAGCAAAAGACTTTTAGGGTTTCAAAGCGGTTGTTCATGGTTATTCCATTTTTAGAAATGATGATGCCAAATTATATAACCACATTGAAAATAATACAGTGTTCTAAACAGAAAAGTGCGGTGAAAATTCACCGCACTTTTGAGGGAGAGAGGAAGGTAAAATTACACTTTCGGAATATCCACACCTGAAGCCAGTAAGTCTTGAATATCTGATTTCAATACATCGGCTTTCGGGCCGTAAATGGCTTGGATGCCGGTGCCTTTGGCGATAAAGCCCATTGCGCCTACTTGTTTCCATTCCGCTTCTTTGCCCACTAATTCCGGGTTGTGAACGGTGATACGGAGGCGGGTCATACAAGCGTCCACATTCGCGATATTATCTTTGCCGCCAAGTAAGTTGATGATTTTCACTACTTGTGCGCTGGCATTGGCGACTTTTTTCTCCTCGGCAGGGGCTTCGTCTGAGCCTTTGGCGTCGTAGTTGCCGTTACGACCGGCGGTCGCTAAGTTCATTTTCTTAATCATGAAATTCGCAATTAAGAATGCCGCGACGGCAAACACTCCGGATACCCAAATGAAGTTGATAAGATCCATGCCGATGCCCGCTTTAATTGCCATTGGCGTGCGGGTTAAGAACTCAATGTTACCGAATGAGTGTACGCGTAAATCCACAATATCCGCCATGGCAAATGCACAACCTTGGATAACTGCATAAACCAGGTAAAGCGGTAATGCAACGAACATAAACATATATTCGATCGGTTCTGTTACGCCGGTTAAGAACACGGCAAGGGCGGAAGAAAGGAAAATCCCTTTGTAGATGGTTTTCTTATCCGCATCCACGTTTACGTACATGGCGAGGGTAATCCCCATTAAGATACCGCTTGAGCCGATCATTTGACCTACTTTGAAACGTGCAGGGGTAACATTAGCAAGGAGCTCGTTATATTGCGCCATATTGCCGGCGTCCTTCAGGTTGATTAAATCGCTGATCCAAGCGAGCCACAATGGGTCTTGTCCGAAGACTTGTTTGCCTTGTTGCATACCGGTTAAGAATTCATAGGTACCGCCCAATGACGTATAGTTCATCGGAATGGTGAGCATATGGTGTAAACCGAAAGGCAGTAAAAGACGTTCTAATGTACCGTACACAAAAGGCGCAAGGATAGGCGCGGAGTCTTGTGAGTTGGCAATCCATTCACCGAAATGGTTGATACCTGTTTGCACCACGGGCCAGAACACCGCTAACACTAATGCCACCAATACGGAACGATAAATCACCACGAAAGGTACAAAGCGTTTACCGTTGAAGAAGGTAAGCACTTCAGGCAGTTTACGGAAGTTGTAGTAGCTATTGAAGGTTGTCGCGCCCACAAAACCGGCGATGATCCCCACGAATACCCCCATATTTAATGCAGGTTGTCCGAGGATGTTCACAAAGTAGTTTGCCACCGGAATGTCACCAGCCAAGAGGGTGCTGACGTGAGCATTCGGATCACCTAACATTTCAATTTTCACACCGAAGAAGTGACCGGTAATCAAGTTGATTAAAATAAAGGCAAGACCGGCAGCAAAGGCACCGCCTGCGCGCTCATTCGCCCAACTGCCGCCAATGGCTAAAGCGAATAACAAATGCAGGTTGCCGATAATGCCCCAACCGATTTGCGCGATAATATTACCCACGCGTGCCAGCCATTCGGCATCGCTAATTAACGGTAACGAGTTACCGATACTCACCATTAAGCCTGCGGCAGGCATCACGGCAATCACCACCATTAGGCATTTGCCGAATTTTTGCCAAAATTCAAAACTGAGCAATTTTTTCATGTATGTTCTCCTACAGTATGAGCTCGACTTCCAAACCGAAATGGTCGGAAACTACCGGTTTATTTTTGCCATTGAAAACTACCTGACTTGATAAAACCCTTTTTGTTTGATTTAAAAAAATATAATCCAATCGTTTTTCTTCGCTGTGACCTTTCCAGCCATCAATCGCTTTTTCAACGGTAATCCCACTATCTTTCTGTTCCGCCAGGTCAAAAGTATCAAACAGACCAAGGGATTTAATTTTCTGATAAGCCTTGGGATCGCTGATTGCATCCGTATTGAAATCGCCCAGCAAAATTTTAAGGCTTGAGCTTTGGCTGCGTTCTACGATAGTACGAATGTTATCGAGCTGATTTTCGCCCTCGCAATTCGGTAGGTTGATATGGCAGGAATAGCAATCCACAAGCGCGCCTTGATATTCCACGGTTAAGCCAAGGATTTTGCGGGAAAGAATGGAATCCAAACGTTGATGTTGGCTGCAATAAAAGGCATCCACCTCATACACCGGCAAGCGGGTTAAAAAGGCGATACCTTCATCATATTTATCGTAGCCAATGTGTGAATTACTCCAAAACAGCGAATATTTTTGCGTCGCCCGTTGGTTGATTTTATTCAACAAGACAACGCCATAATTATCGGCTTTTAAGGCTTGTGAAATAGCGGGGGCGGACATTAATTGATTCACCTCTTGCAGGGCGACGATGTCGTAGCCCTTTTCAATAATGGTGTCGGCAATGATGTCGATTTTTTCCGCTTGGTTATCTTCTAACCAAGCGTGTACATTGAGGGTAAGTAATTTCATACGTTCCCCTTATTCCTCACAATGCCAAATATCGGCGTTATATTGTGCAATGGTGCGATCCGATGAGAAGAAACCGGCTTTGGCGATGTTATGAATCACTTTTTCATTCCAGCTATCCTGATCTTCGTAATCCGCCAGAATTTGTTCTTTCGCCGTGATATAAGCATCAAAGTCGATTAAGGTCATAAACCAGTCTTTATTGAGCAACTCATCGTGCAAGCGTTTTAAACGCACCGCATTGCCTAACTTCACCAGTTTAGAATTGAGGATAAAATCGACCGCTCTTTTGATGTTTTTATCCTTTTTGTAATACTCTTTGGAAACATAACCGGCGGTTTCATAGAGTTTAATGATGCTTTCCGAATCCTTACCGAAGGTGTAGATGTTTTCTGCGCCGGCTAATTCCGCGATTTCCACGTTCGCGCCATCCATTGTGCCCAAGGTGAGCGCGCCGTTAAGCATAAATTTCATATTACCCGTGCCGGACGCTTCTTTTGAGGCAAGGGAAATTTGCTCTGAAATATCCGTCGCCGGGATCAGTTTTTCCGCCACGCTGACATTGTAGTTTTCCACTAAATGCACGTTTAAATATGGGCTCACTTTCGGATCGTTATTGATTAATTCGGATAAGCAAAGAATTAAATGAATAATATCCTGCGCAATCACATAAGCCGGTGCGGCTTTTCCGCCGAAAATCACGGTGATTTTACGTTTCGGCAATTTCCCCGCTTTGATTTCAAGGTATTTATGAATCACATAAAGGGCGTTCATTTGTTGGCGTTTATATTCATGGAAACGTTTAATTTGCGTATCAATGATGGAATTTTCGTCCAACTCAATGCCTTTGTTTTCTTTCAGATAGGTTTTGAGTGCCAATTTATTTTTGAATTTAATTTCAGCTAATTTTTTGTGCACTTTTTTATCGTCTTTGAAGGCAAGCAATTTTTCTAATTGCGTCGCATCATGCAAATAACCATCGCCGATTAATTCTTTAATATAAGCAGCCAATTCCTGATTGGAAAACTCTAACCAGCGACGGAACGTAATGCCGTTGGTTTTGTTATTGAATTTTTCCGGATAAATTTCATAAAAGGCTTTAAGCTCGGAATTTTTCAAAATCTCTGTATGCAATGCCGCCACGCCGTTCACTGAATTGGAGAAGTGAATATCCATATGTGCCATATGCACGCGTTTTTGTTTATCAATAATTTGCACTTCAGGCGCTTTATAGGCTGTGTGGATTAATTTATCCAATTTTTTGATGATCACCACAAGGTGCGGAACCACGTCGTTTAAGTAGGCTAACGGCCATTTTTCGAGGGCTTCGGCAAGAATGGTGTGGTTGGTGTAGCCCACCATGTTACGTACAATTTCAACGGCTTCGGTGAAATCAATATGATGTTTTTCCGTTAATAAACGAATGAGTTCCGGAATCACCATAGAAGGGTGGGTATCATTAATTTGCACATAAGCATAATCGGCTAAATCATGTAAATTACTGCCGCGTGCAATGGCTTCGTCAATTAATAATTGCGCCGCATTGGACACCATAAAATATTGTTGATAAATGCGTAATAATTCACCTTTTTTATCGGAATCGTCAGGGTATAAGAACAGGGTTAAATTTTCTTTGATTTTGGTTTTATCAAAGGTAATGCCTTCTTTAATCAAATTATGATTAATGGATTCAATGTCAAAAAGATTGAGGTAGTTTTTCGTGTCTTTTTGATAACCCAAAATAGCAATACGATCTAACTTAGAAGTCAGAGTAAAGGTTTTAAATGGCACTTCATAGCTAATATCCGTTGGAATCAGCCAAGAGTCTTGTTCAATCCAATCATTCGGCTCGGTTTGTTGTTCATTGTGTTTAAAGACTTGTTTAAATAAGCCGCAATGATAATTCAAGCCGACCCCTTCCGCGTTTAAACCGAGGGTGGACATAGAATCAATAAAACAAGAAGCCAAACGCCCCAATCCGCCGTTACCCAAAGACGGTTCCGGTTCGATATCTTCAATATGGCTTAAGGATTTACCAGCCTGCGCCAATTCGTCTTTGATTTCTTGATACACACCAAGATTGATTAAATTGTTAGAGAGTAATTTACCAATCAAAAACTCTGCGGAAATGTAGTAAACCTTGCGTTTTCCCGTGTTTTTCGGTTTATCTGCCGCAATGTTTTTCACGTAATTTAAGAGCTGCACGTAAATTTCGCGATCGCTTAATTGTTCAAGGGTTTTCTGTGTAGTTGTTTGCACAAAAGTCGTAAATTTGAGCATGGTTTTTTCCTTATTAGCGCGTCCATATAAGGTGGTCATTTGAGTTAAGAAATCTTTTTTGGCTTGGGTTAAATCGCCTTCTTGCATTCGCCATTCCCAGTTTCCGCCAATCGTGGACGGAATATTCATTCTTGAGCTGGCAGGCAAATCTAAAACGTCTTGCATGGTGGCGATCACTGTATTGCTCACCGTGGCGAATAATTGGCGAACCATTGCCTGACAAACGGATTCATCGGCACGGCGGTGAGTATAAGCATTGATATATTGTTGTTGCTTCGGTTCCAACTCCGCATACCAGCCGTTAATCACATCATTGTCGTGCGTGCCGGTGTAAGCAATGCAATGCGGAATGCAATAATGCGGGCTATCAAGGCTTTCACCGCTTACATCTTCAAAACCGAATTGCAAAATTTTCATGCCCGGATAGCCGCAATCTGCCAGCAATTTCTCTGCTTTTTCATCAATATTGCCCAGATCTTCGGCGATAATCGGCAAATCGCCCAATTGGGCTTTCACCGCTTTAAATAAATCATAGCCCGGGCCCGGCTGCCAGCTGCCGTATTTGGCAATGTCCGCTTTGCCGTCCACTTGCCAATAATCGGAAAAGCCTTTGAAATGATCGATACGAAGCATATCGTAAATCTTAAAGCTTTCTTCAATACGGTGAATCCACCACGCATAGCCTTGTTTTTTGTGTTCAGCCCAGTCATACAGCGGATTGCCCCAAAGTTGTCCGGTGGCACTGAATTGATCTGCAGGCACGCCCGCAACAAACAGCGGATTGCGTGCTTTATCTAATTGGAAAAGCTCGGGCATTGTCCACACTTCAACACTGTCCGCCGCCACATAAATCGGCATATCACCGATAATTTTGATGCCTTTTTGGTTGGCGTAATCTTTTAATGCCAGCCATTGTTCAAAGAAGAAATATTGCGTCACTTTAAAATACTGAATCTGTTCTTTCAGCATGTTGCGGTATTTCTCAAGGGCTTTTGCTTGACGGGCAACAACCTGCTTATCTTCCCATTCTTGCAAGGCTTTATTGTCGAAATGCTCTTTAATTGCCATAAATTCCGCATAATCTTCTAACCAAGTGCGGTTGTTTTTTTCAAAGTTTTTAAAGTCAGCTTGGCGTTTTTTATCGGCGAGGAAATTTTTGACGGCGATTTCTAAGATAGGGCGACGCGCATAAAAAATGCGTTCGTAATCGACTTTTGTCGGATCATCGCCAAAGTTGACCGAGGCATAATCCGCTTCTTTCAATAAGCCCATTTGGGTTAATAAAGCGAAATCAATTAAATGGGTGTTGCCGGCAATGGCGGAGAAGGATTGGTAAGGCGAATCGCCGTAGCTGGTGGTGGTTAAGGGGAGGATTTGCCAGTAGGTTTGTCTGGTTTCCACTAAAAAATCCACAAAATCATAAGCGGATTGCCCAAAACTACCGATTCCGAATGAATTGGGTAGCGAGGTGATGTGCATCAAAACACCGCTTGAACGAGTAGTCATAATGTTTCCTTTGGGAGTAAAAATTGCGGGCGATTTTAACCTAAACGTTATTTTATGCAATAACTTTTACGTAAAAGTTATATCCTTAACGTAAAAGTGTGATATTGATCACAAAAACTATACGTATAACTATAAAAGTTTGTGTTATGCTATTAGGCGTTTGGAATAAGGAATCAAAGCAAAAAAATGGAGTGGGAAAGTGAGTAAATACAAAGCGGTTTATAACGATATAAAAAGCAAAATTGCCAACGGAACCTTAGCCGCAAAACAAGAATTACCCAGTGAAAGTGAGCTGATGCAGGAATATGGCTTTTCGAAAGACACCATCCGAAAAGCCCTTTCTCTGCTTGAAATGAACGGTTATATTCAGAAACAGCAAGGGCGAACGTCCATTGTGTTGGATCACAATTTATCAAAGCCGCAGTTGCTTTCCGAAATCAAAACCGTGGGTGAATTAAACCGCCCTTTAACCCATCAAGTGAAAACCACCTTAACCAGCCTGTACATTGTGCAAGGGGAAGAGGAATTAATGCAGATCTTTAACGTAAATGATCAAATTGACTTTTACCGTATAGGTCGTATCCGTGAAATTGATGGGGAAGCAGTGGAATATGAAGTGTCGTATTTTGATCGTCGCATTGTCTCTTTTATTAACCGAGAAATTGCGGAGCAATCCATTTACCAATATTTAGAGAATGAGTTGGGCTTAAAAATCAGCCATTCGCAACGGGAAATTGTTTTTCGCTATGCCAATGAAGAAGAAAAAAGCACCATGGATCTTGGCGAATATAACATGGTCGTGAACGTCACCAGCACCACGTATTTAGCCGACGGGCGCCCATTTCAATACGGCAGCATTAGTTATCGCCCGGACAAAATCACCTTTGCATCGACGGCAAAACGTCATGCATAGCCTACGCGCTAACCAAGCATAAAAACAGAATCATGCCACTTGAAGTTTTTTCCGGTGGCATTTTTATTATTCCATTTTCAGAAATTGTGAAATTCATTTTTGTGAATTTACTCGAAATAGTTTGATTTCTATAATGAACCCCGTAAACAGATGATTCCTCATCATCGTCATCAATCAACATTTACTAGGAAAAACAAAATGTTAAAAAGAATCTTAAAAACCACTGCACTTGCCGCAGCACTTTCAGCAACATTCGCAACGTCTGCGATGGCAGAGGTAAACATCACACCGATGAAAGGAGTTCAAACCATGCAATTAACACAAACTTGGGATAAAACATTCAAACAATCCGATAAAGTCGAACACCATAAAGTCACCTTCAAAAACCGCTATGGCTTTACGCTTGTGGGCGACTTATATGTACCAAAAGGCGCGAAAGGTAAATTGCCCGCCATTGCAGTGAGCGGCCCGTTCGGTGCAGTGAAAGAACAATCTTCAGGCTTATACGCACAAACCTTGGCAGAACGTGGTTTTGTTACTCTAGCCTTTGACGGTTCTTACACGGGGGAAAGTGCGGGCGAACCACGCAACATCGCCAGCCCTGACATTAACACCGAAGACTTTAGCGCGGCAGTAGATTTCTTAGGCTTACAAAGTTTTGTGAACCGTGATGAAATCGGGATTCTAGGCATTTGCGGTTGGGGTGGTATGGCATTGAACGCAGCAGTGGCGGACACTCGCGTGAAAGCGGTAGCGGTCAGCACCATGTACGATATGAGTAAAGTGATGGCGGACGGCTATGAAATCGACTTCACGCCAAACGCACAAGGCACCTATGATCGTAAACCGGCAATGGACGCAGAAGCTCGCTACAAAATGAAAGAAGCGTTAAACGTACAACGTTGGGCAGATGCAGAAAATGGCGAACCTGAACACGTTGCCAAAAACGACCACTTACCTGCACCAGAAACGCACACCGCAGACACACCGTTGTTCGTGAAACAATATGCGGACTACTACAAAACCCCACGCGGCTTCCACCCTCGTTCGGTGAACTCAAATGCAAGTTGGTCAAAAACCACGCCGATTGCTTTCATCAATATGCCACTTTTACAACGTGCGGCAGAGTTGAAAGCCCCAGCCCTTGTGGTTCACGGCGAAAAAGCCCACTCACGCTATTTTGGTGAAGAAGCGTTCCAATCATTGGGCAGCAAAAACAAAGAGTTATACATCGTACCAAACGCAACGCATGTCGATTTATACGATGATGTGGCAGGCAAAATCCCTTACGATAAATTTGAACAATTCTTCAAAGCAAATTTGAAATAATCGTCACAGACCGCTCGAAAGAGCGGTTATTTTTTAACGATATTTTGCAAAATGAAAAAATGGTTTATGCTTGCACTTGCATTATTCAGTCTCAATGCAGGAGCAACGATGAAACTTAAAATCACCCTAGACAGCGACGTGTATTCCGCCACGCTTGAAGAGAACCCAACCAGCCAAAGTTTTTGGCAGCTGTTGCCGTTAGAAAGTAAGCTCGACAATTATTCCCACAACGAAAAAATCTTCTACCCGTCACACAAACTTAGCGCCGAAAATGCTCCCGAAAGCTATGCCGCGAATGCGGGCGATATCACTTATTACGCCCCATGGGGTAATGTGGCGATGTTCTTTGAACAAGGAGAAAAGGCAACGGGTTTGATTTATCTAGGGAAATTTAACGGCGATTTGACCGCACTTTCGCAATCAAGCCGCATTAAATTTAAAAAGGACGAGTAATGGACAAGCAAGTATTTATTGAATTTTGTCACTAGATCAATGCGCTTGTAGAATGTTCGTTTAATCACCGTGGGGCGTTAGTGGACAAAGATGTCCCGCCAAATTGCGTCGTGGGCGGCGTGCCGGCGAAAATCATTAAAGTGATCGACTAAGTGCGGTCGCTTTTTAGTGTATTTTTATGCCATTTCTTTTCTCAAAATATCTTTCAATAACTCAAACACTACCAGTACGCGTTTTGGCGTGATCGGCTGATAAGGGCGGTAGAGATACAAGCCCCAAAACGGGAAAAAAACATTTAAAAAAGTAACCGCTTTTTTCATTTTTTGCGATCTTGCTTGAAAAATTGAAACGTGAGCCGTGCAAAACTTTTGTTTCTATTTATGCTCAACAGCTAATTTAATAACTTTCTAGTTATTGAAATGAGGCAATAAATAGGATAAATTATGTACGAAATTATCTTTTTCAGAGATAAGAACGGTGTTGAACCTGTAAAGGAATATCTGTTTTCTCTTGCAAAAAATGAAAGCAAAGATAGCCGTATTAAGCTCAATAAGATTCGGGATTATGTCAAATTATTAAGCGAACTTGGCACGCGAGCAGGTGAACCTTATGTGAAACATTTAGAAGGCGATATTTGGGAACTTCGCCCCATTCGAGATCGCATTTTGTTTGCTGCATTGGTTGGCGGTCGGTTTGTGTTACTTCATCAATTTATGAAGAAAACTCAGAAAACACCGAAGCGAGAAATTCAAATAGCCCAGCAACGTTTGGTCGATTTAAAAGAGAGATTAAAAAATGAATAAAGTCAGTCCATTAGGCTCAAACTGGAATGAGTTTGAAAGCCAAGTTTTCAGTGAAGAAGAAATCCGCGAAAGTAATTTACGGGTGGCGTTAATTAAAGAATTGATCACTGCTCGCCAGCAGTTGGGAATTTCCCAAAAACAGCTTGAAACTTTAAGTGGCGTGAAGCAACCCGTGATTGCCCGCATTGAGAAAGGGCAAACCAATCCGCAACTTGAAACATTGCTGAAACTGCTTGCCCCGTTAGGGAAGACCTTATCGATTGTGCCATTGTCGGCAAAAACAACGTGAAAAAAAACGGAAGTCCAATTAAAAAATCAGACTTCCGTTTTAGTTTTACTCGATTCGCTTGCTCCTTTGGAGTCCTTGGCAAAGCTAACATTCAAACGCAAGCATTGTGCAAAATCTTAGTAAAAACCAACCGCTCTTTTCTTTTAGCCTAGCGATTCAACTTCGCCACCACATTCTCCGCCAAATCCTGCAACGCTTCTACCACAGGGCGTTCGGTCGGTTTCAAGTTAATGGTAACGTGTGCCAAGCTTTTTTCTTTTTGTTCTTGCCAAAATTCCAGCAAGCCGTTTGCGCCGCCACGCAAATAGATGTTGTTGAACAGTTTTGCGGGTTCGTTCGGGTTTTCGGAAAGCTCGACAAAGTTCGCATAGCCGAAGGGATGCCAGTTGCCGTCTTGGTTGAGTTCCGCCAGCGTTTGTACGATGTTTGCGGTGTCTTTCGGGTTTACGCCGTGCCAAATCCAGCCGTCGGCGGTGTTGGCAAGCCAATCTAATTCTTGGCGAGCGCGCCCAATCGCCACCATCGGCAAGCGGGATTTCACTTTCGGCACAACATCAATATTGCCTGTCAAGTTGCCGTAATGTTCGCCTTTGAACACGGGGAAATTGTGCGTTGCACGGTTGGTCAGCGTGCGAATCAAGTCCCAACTTTCGCGGAAACGTTCCGCGCGGTTGCCGAAATCTTGCTTGAACGCTGGATATTCCACCGAGCGGTCGCCGCTGGATAAGCCAAGGATAAAACGTCCGTTAGTCAGCGCATCAACGCTTGCTGAAGCTTTAGCGATATGAATCGGTTCACGCAAGGGCGACACAATCCCTGCCGTTCCCAACGCGATGGTTTTGGTGCGAGCCGCAAGATAGCCAAGGCTCACGAACGGGTCTAAACCTTGCCCCACATCGCCAAAATTCGGGTCGAAAAATGGTACATCACGCAGCCAAAGGGCTGCAAAACCGAGTTTTTCGGCAAGCTCCGCGACGTCGCCCATATCTTCCACATTCGGGATTGGCGTGTTCGGGTAGCCCTTGAATGGCGCGATGAGTCCAAGCGTTAATTTGTCTTTTTGAAACACTTGCGAAAAGGCTTTGTGGCGTGCCAAATCCGCCGGCAAGGTTGTTTGTGTGTTCGCGTTTGAAGCGTGGAAAAGTTGGCTGTTATCTTGTCCTAACACCGATAAATTCGGCACGTTGTTCATTTCGTTCATAGGGTTCTCCTTATGCGGTCTTGCAAAATCTTTCGTAAAAATGACCGCACTTTATTTCACATTTACCACCACTTTGCCGATTTGTGCGTTGCTTTCCATGTATTCGTGGGCTTGTGGAATATGCTCAAAGGCGAAAGTGCGGTCGATTTCCGGACGTAATTTGCCGCTGGCTAAGCCTTCATTCACATAGGCTTTAGCGTGTTCGAGCTTTTCAGGCACGGTGGTGATTTCAAACAATTCGTAGCCGCGCAAGGTTAAGTGTTTGCCGAGAATATCGAACACCGGCACGGCAATATCATCGTGGCTTAATGCACCGTAGATGAAATAACGCCCGTCTTGCGCCATTGCTTTGAAAATGTCCGCCGCACCTTTACCGCCCACGGGATCGAATACCAGATCAACACCGCGACCTTTTGTGATTTCGTTAAGGCGTGCCGTGATGTCGTCTTCTTGCGTAGCAAGCACAAAATCCGCCCCTTTTTCTAACAACACATCGCCCTTGGCGTGAGTGCGAGAAAGGGCAATCACTGTCGCGCCTTGCATTTTCGCGATTTGAATCGCCGCTAAGCCCACGCTGCTGGTGGCTGCATTTAACAGCACAAATTCGCCCGCTTGCAGTTTGCCCAGTTCAATTAGCGCACCATAAGCGGTCACGAACATCATATAACTTGCCGCAGCTTGCTCGAAGGAGAGGTTTTTAGGGTGTTTGACGACCGCGTGTGCCGGCATATTCGCCACTTCCGCATAAGTGCCGTATTCGGTGAACATAAAACTTGGAATAATGCTGACGTGATCGCCAATGTGAATGCCAGCAACATTCTCACCCACCGCACGCACCACGCCCGCCCCTTCATAGCCCAATTGGGCAGGGAATTGCGGCTCAATCACATATTGCCCATTGCGATACATAATTTCCGCACGGTTCAAGCCCAAGGCGTGAAATTCGATTTGCACTTCGTTTGGCTGCGGCGCAGGAACATTCACGTCCACGATTTCAAGTACATTTGCATTGCCGGTTTGATTAAATTGAATTTGTTTTGTCATTTTGGAATCCTTGTTGTTTGTTTTGTTGGTTACATTATATTTATTCTTATAATTTGATTAATGTGTTAAAATTCCATTTATTTAGGAATTAAATTCTATAATTGTAGGGTGTGTGAAACGAAGTTTCACGCACGCAAAATATCCGCGTGCGTGAATTTTTCAAATTCACACACCCTACGAGCCAATAGGGAACAATAAATGCAAGACTTTTCATGTATTAAAGAGTTTCTCGCCACCGTTGAACTCGGCAGTTTCAGCGCGGCGGCGGAGAAATTAGGGCTAACAGGTTCCGCGGTGGGCAAAAGCATTTCACGCTTGGAAAAACGGTTGAACACGCAACTTTTCCATCGTTCTACCCGAAAAATCACGCTCACCAGCGAAGGTGAAGTGTGGTTGGCGGCGTGCAAGCGAATGATGGAAGAGTTGGTGCAGGCGGAGCAACTGCTTTCCAACGAGCAACAAGAACCCATCGGGCGAGTGCGGGTAGATTTGCCCACCACTTACGGGCGGCAATATGTGTTGCCGAAATTGTTGGCGTTGGGGCAGCGATACCCGAGATTGAAATTTGATCTTGTCTTTCAAGATCGTAATGTGGATATGATTGCCGAGGGCGTGGACATTGCGGTGCGTTTTGGCGAACTGGGCGATTTGGCGGATATTATCGCCAAGCCAATCGGGCATTCGCAGATGATGATTTGTGCATCACCCGATTACCTTGCCAAGCACGGCAAGCCGCAAACGCCCGATGATTTGACACAACATTCCGCGATTACAGGCGGACAATCCGAACGAGTTTGGTGGCTGAAAAACAGAAACGGCGAAGCCCAAGCCTTTCCAATTCAAGCCGCACACCAAACCAACGACGGCGATGCAAGACTGCAAATGACTTTGGCAGGATATGGCTTGGCAATGCTGCCCGATTGGTTGTTTCAACCCTATATCGACAGCGGCGAAGCAGTGCAAGTGCTGGCAGATTTTATGCCTCCACCCGTGCCGATTTCCGTGCTTTGGCAGAAAAAACAGCATTTACAGCCGAAAATAAGGGTGATTGTGGAGGCGCTGGCGGAGTAAAAAAACGGAAGCCTGGGCTTCCATTTGTGTTTACTCAATAACCTCCGCCATTTCAAACCCTAAATGATGCATCCATTCCCGCATAATGAGTACAAAAGCGGCGGTTTGAGCGTTGTGGGGTAAGGCTGGTAAATCGCGGCTTGGGCGATAACCGGCAAGAACGGCGAAGGCGCATTCAAACATTTCGCTGGAAATCTGCCCTTGTTCGTTGGCTACCACTTGCAATGGTGTCGCATTATGTAGCTCGACCAAGGAATAAGCGTTGAGCGCATCGCGGTAAGGCGAGATCGCATCTTCCACCTGCATAATTGCCGTTTCCCATGCCATTTCACTTGGCGGATAAGGCGTAAATTGAGCTTGTAATTTTGCAATGGAAAGCGGAATTTCGACCTCTTGTTCGCCTAATGTCAGCACTAATTTTTCCACTTCAAACGTCAGTTTTGCTTTCATTTTTTCTCCTTATCTTATTAACAGGGAGGTCATACTCAACGAGCCGGCAATCAGGTTATCGTTGAAAAATTCAATATGATCGGGCGTTGGCACGGCAAGCTCCGCGTTTTCACCGAAGTTCCGGTTAAGCGGATTTTTTTATTTAGTACATTCATCGGGTTGTCATGCCCTACGAATAATACAGGCATCTTTTTCATTGTTTTTTCTGTTGATTTTTGATGAATCTATTGTAGAAACCTTTTAATTGTAGATAAAGAGGGGGAAAGTGAAGGGTGTTTTTAGTGAGAGTGAATAATAAATAGAGATAAAAATTTGAATGGAATTTTATTTATTCGATGTTTCCATTTTTCAGAATCCTAAATTCCAATTTCATTCATTGTCGGAAGGAGTCGAGAGGACTATATTATTTTCATCCTAACAAATTCAGAATCAAAAATTGTTAGGCTTTACCTAACATTCTTTTTGTGATTAGCCAACTAATCAAATGAAATAAACGGGGCTAGAATAGGCTCAACTTAAATAGATAGGAGAAAGCAAAATGCAAAACATCGAAAATAAAGTAATCATTATCACCGGCGCATCATCCGGTATCGGCGAGGCGACGGCTTATAAATTAGCGGAAAATGGCGCGAAATTGGTGCTGGGTGCGCGTCGTGAAGATAAATTAAAAGCGATTGTGGAAAAGATTAAAGCCAAAGGCGGTGAGGCGGTTTATCGCGTAACAGATGTGGTAAAACCGGAGGATAACGCGGCATTGGTGGAATTAGCAAAGGCGACGTTTGGCAAATTGGATGCGATTTTCTTAAACGCAGGTTTAATGCCAAGTTCTCCGCTTTCCGCTTTAGAAACCAACAACTGGAATGCGATGGTGGATGTGAATATCAAAGGCGTGTTGAATGGTATCGCTGCGGTGCTACCGACGTTTGAAGCGCAAAAGTCAGGTCACATCTTAACCACTTCATCCGTCGCAGGCTTGAAAGTGTACCCGGGTGGCACGGTGTATTGTGGTACCAAGTGGGCGGTGAAAGCGATTATGGAAGGCTTGCGTATGGAATCGGCTCAAGCGGGCACTAACATTCGCACGGCAACGATTTATCCGGCAGCGGTGCAATCTGAACTCGTGGACCACATTACCGACTCAAGTACATCAAAAGGCTATCGCGAACTTTACGATAACTTTGAAATCCCCGCCGAACGCGTAGCAAATGTAGTGGCATTCGCGCTTTCCCAACCGGCAGATACCAACATCAGCGAATTCACTATCGGACCGACCACACAGGCTTGGTAATCTCGCTTAAATAAACTGACCGCACAGCCATTTTCTGCTAAACTGCGGTTAGTTTTCTATCTGTTTTTCAGGAGTTGTTCTATGCAAAAATTCCTCCTTTCTTTCCTTTCTCTCGCCTTACTTGGCGCATCTTCCAGCGCTTTTGCAAATCCTTCGCAAAATCCGACCGCTTTCACTGAAGCGCAATGTCTTGCCTTGAAAGATACCCAAATTTTCAATACAGAAATCAAAAAAGCAGAATGGAATGCGAGCGGTGAAGTGCCTGCGGATAGAATGTCGGCATTGACAGGCGGTTCAAAGAAAACGTTACAAGCCAAGCCGCATTGTATTGTGGAAGGGGAAATTGCAGCGCGCACAGGGGCTGACGGCAAGCCTTATGGCATCAAGTTTCAGCTCCGTTTGCCGGAGCATTGGAATAACAAATTCTTGTTCCAAGGGGGCGGTGGTTTAGATGGTTTCGTCGCGCCTGCGGTGGGGGCGATTCCGGTGCGCACTTCAACCGCAACGCCTGCCTTAATGCGCGGCTATGCGGTGATGACGATGGATTCCGGTCACCCAACGCCGACGCCGGATTTCGGTGCGGATCAGCAAGCGCGTCTTGATTACGCTTATCAAGCCATCGGTAAAGCAACGCCGGTGGCGAAACAGCTGGTGCAAACGGCGTATAAACAGCCTGCTAAACATAATTATTTTATGGGCTGCTCAAACGGCGGACGTTCGGCGATGATGGCGGCACAGCGTTATCCGTTGGAGTTTGATGGCGTCATCGCGGCAAATGCGGGCTTCCGTCTTTCTCGTGCTGCCGTGGCGGAGCAATGGGATAATCAGCAGTTGATGAAAATTGCGCCGACCAACGAAAAAGGCGAGAAAATTTTTGCAAACGCCTTAACCCAAGCGGATTTGGATAAAGTGGTAAACGGCGTGTTGGCGAAATGTGATGCGAAAGATGGTTTGAAAGACGGCATTTTAAATGCGTGGGAGAAATGCGATTTCCACCCGCAAACCTTGGATTTGCCGAAAGAAAAAATCACGGCATTGAAAGCCATTTTTGATGGCGCGAAAAACAGCCGCGGCGAGCAAATTTATAGCGGTTGGTATTTTGATACAGGCATCAACCAAGAAGGTTGGCGAGGTTGGAAGTTAGGCGATTCCCAAACCGCCGAACCAAACGCCCGCAACATCGTGCTTTCTAAAGGTTCAATGACCTATTACTTTATGACTCCGATGGAACCTGATTTCGACTTAATGAAATTCGACTTCGACAAAGACACGCCACGCGTGTATCAAACAGGCGCGATTAACGATGCGATTTCCACCGATTTAAGCAGCTTCAAAGCCAACGGTGGGAAATTGATTGTGGTGACAGGCGCGTCTGACCCTGTATTCTCCGCTAAAGACCAAGTGGCGTGGTTCAACGATCTGCAAAAAGACACCCCAAGTGCGGGTGAATTTTCCCGACTTTTCGTCGCCCCAGGCTTAACCCACTGCGGTGGCGGTAACGGCTTGGACGATTTCGATCCATTAACCGCGCTAGAACAATGGCACGACAACAAGCAAGCCCCTGAAAGCCTGCTGGCGAAAAGCAAAACCTACCCGAACAAACAAATGCCGATTTGTGCTTATCCGAAAGTGGCGACTTATATCGGCGGAGATGAGAATAAAGCGGAGAGTTTTGAGTGTAAATAAGGCGTGAATTTAGGGGCGAAAGCCCCTTTTTTGTTTTCAAAAAACGCTTGAAAAAATGACCGCACTTTATTTGCACACTACACCTTCAGCGCATCCACCAACGCCTTAAAGAGCGGTGAATTTTGGCGGCGGTTTGGGTAGTAAAGATAATAGCCGTCGTAATACACGGCGTATTCAGGCAGCACTTCCACCACCTCACCTCGTTCGATTTCATCATGCAACCAATCTCTAGATAACCACGCCAAGCCTTGTCCTGCGACAACGGCACGGGTAACGAGATGGCTATTATTTAGCAACAATCGCCCTTTCGGCTGCCATTTGATTACGCTGTGCGGATCGTATTTGCGTTTTTTGCCCTTCGGCATAAATTCCCACTGCATCACGCCATCCATGGACGGAATTTTCACACTAATGCAGCGGTGCGAATTCAGGTCTTCCAAGGTTTTCGGCGTGCCGTGTTTTGATAAATAATCAGGGGTGGCGAACACGCCCATTTGCATATCATCGCTGATTTTTACGGCGATCATATCCTGCTGCAAACCGTGTCCTAGGCGAATGCCCGCATCAAATCTGCCCGAGACAATATCCACAAATTTCAAATCGCTGGTGAGTTCCAATTCCACGTCAGGGTAGCGCGCTAAAAACGCCATCAACTTATCCCAAATCACACATAAAAAGGCGTGATCGTTGCCGTTTATGCGCAATTTACCGCTTAACGTGTCGCGAAATATGCTTAACGCGTTGAGATTATCTTCAATACTTTCAAACAACGGCAGCAAATTTTGGAATAACTGCTCGCCCGCTTCCGTGGTGGCAATGCTACGCGTGGTGCGGTTGAACAGTTTGATGTTGAGCTGTTCTTCCAGCTTGCGAATGGAATGGCTTAACGCGGAAGTGGATACGCCCAATTTTGTTGCTGCTTTGGTAAAGCTACCTTGTTGCGCCACGACGATAAAGGTGCGCAGTTCGTTGATGTTGTCGATCATAATTTAATTCTCGATTGTTGAATTTTGCTCATAAGATTAACAAATGTTTTTCTTAAAAGCATCATTATAAAATGGGTTAAAAAATCACCGCACTTTTCTTTTCAATTTCACTTAAACCTTCTACAATGCCTCTATTTTGTTAATTGATGAGAGGAGTAATGATGAAAACGGTTGTTTTGGTAGTTCACCCTAATTTGAAGGATTCCCGCGTCAATGCGGCATTGGCACAGGGTATTGCAGATTTACCAAATGTAGAGGTGCGTTATTTATACGATCTTTACCCTGATGGCAAGATTGATGTGGCGGTGGAACAGGCGGCATTAACGCAGGCTGATCGCATTGTGTTGCAGTTTCCGATGTACTGGTATAGTTCGCCACCCTTGCTCAAACAATGGCAAGATGACGTGCTGACTTACGGTTGGGCATATGGTAGTAAAGGCAAAGCGTTATTAGGCAAGGAATTGATGATTGCCATATCCTTAGGTGCACCTGAAGCGGATTATCAAGTTGAAGGTGAAATGGGACATACGGTGGATGAAATTTTATTGCCGTTTGAGATTATGGCGAACTACACCAATATGAAATATATAAAGCCATTCGTGACGGGAGGCTGTTTGGCAATTCAAACCGAGCAAATTACTGCTCAAGTAGAACGCTATAAAGCGGTGCTGGCTAATTAAAAAATAAAACGGAAGTCATCGGCTTCCGTTTTTATTTACTCGCCCTGCTTCATTTCTCTGTCATTGGCAAAGCCAAAGTTCAAATTCAAACGCTTGTGTAAAATCACAACGAAAACAGACCGCACTTTATTCGTTATTTCAATTATTGAATTTCATTCACAACCCTTTCCCATTTTGCCTATCTAATCAAAATGATTTTTCGCTTTTATAATGCTTTCATCAAAACGAAACAACGATTTCAGAAGAGGGAAACAAAATGCAAAAAGTATTCAAATTAAACAACGGTGTCGAAATGCCAATGGTTGGTTTTGGCGTATATCAAGTGAGTGATGAAGAAACTGAAAAGGCAGTATTGGCAGCATTAAAAGCGGGTTATCGTTTGTTAGATACCGCAGCGGTTTACGCAAACGAAGGCGGTGTCGGGCGCGCGATTAAAGCGAGCGGCATTCCGCGTGAAGAAATTTTTGTGACCACTAAACTTTGGATTCAACGCAAAAACGGCTATGAAAACACCAAAAAAGCCTTGGAAGAATCGCTCGAGCGCTTAGGCTTGGATTATGTGGATCTCTATTTAATGCACCAACCCTTCGGCGATGTTCACGAAGAATGGCGCGCGATGGAAGAGCTATACAAAGCCGGCAAGGCGCATGCGATTGGCGTGAGTAACTTCCATATGGACAGATTGATGGACTTAATCACCTGCCACGACATCGTGCCGGCGGTGAACCAGATCGAAACCCACCCGTTCTATCAACGTGAAGCGGAAATCGCTTTCCACAAAGAAAACGGCATTTTACAACAAGCGTGGGGGCCTTTAGCAGAAGGGAAATTCGATATTTTCACGAATCCTGTTTTGGTGAAAATCGCCGAAAAACACGGTAAATCCGTGGCGCAAGTGGTGCTTCGTTGGTTAAATCAACGCGGCGTGGCGATTATCCCGAAATCCGTGAAAGAAGAGAGAATAATCGAAAACTGCGATATTTTCGGCTTTAAGTTAGATGCGCAAGATTTCGCGGACATTGCGACACTTAATCGTGATGAAACTATCTTCGATCACCGTGATCCGAAAATGATTAAGTGGTTGGCGGAGTTTAGGGGGTAAACCATAGGGTGGGATAAATCCCACCTTACAATGAGCCTCCATGAAAAACTTGTAAAAATCTCCACATTTTTGACCGCAGTTATCTGGTTATAGATACTTAAGCCTGATGTGGTGAACAAATACGATTATGAAACTGACAAAAGCCGGCATTAAAGGTAACACACATTGTATGATATCGGCTCTCAATAATATGGAAGTGACGGATCAACTCTCTAACTCGTTGAGGGAGAAAGATCTAGGTTAAATGCTGAGGGTAAGATATTACCCTCGACAGAAATAAAATTAACAATTGTTAATACAACATTTCTTAAATTTTTTACCACTTCCACATGGACAAGGGTCATTGCGTCCAATTTTATTTTTTTTGATTAGAGGAGATGAAAATATAAATTTTTTAGAAAAAGGGAAAACATCTAGAACTTGCTCCATTTTATCTGATTTTTCCCAAGGATAATTTTTATTTACTCCAAACCGCAACTTAGCATTTTCAATGTCAATTGCAATTCCATACCAAGAATTTGCTCTATGTTTATATTTTCTTATTTCACAATGCTTAATGAGTTTTGGCATAGCAATTTCATCTGGCTCATTGGTACAATGTACAATAACTCCTTTTGAATCTTGTTTATCGAAAGTTAAAACAAGATCGTGTAATTTCCCATCCTGTAAACTGGCTTGTCGAATTTTATCAATAGACTTATTTAGCATTGATACAGTCTCTTCGTTTAACATGAGAAGCTCAAATCCCAGATCAATAGTTTGAGGCTTTGGGTTCCATTCGATACTTTTTATTAATCTCTCAAAGAATGTTCCTTTATATTTAGTTAAAATTCCATCAATATCATATTTTTCAGATAATCCTGTTCTTCTAGATAGCATTACAAAGTCAAGTTCAGCTCCTAGATTGTCATCTAATTGAAGCATTGTGTGTTCTTCTAGTAAATATAAATTTGATTTCAAGTGGTAGGCTAAAATTGTAAGCTCATGATTAGCCATGACTTTTTCTGTTAAAATAGAACGACGATTAATATAACTTAAGAAATATAAAGGGGTTTTTAACATTTCTGTAATAACATCTAAAGTAAATATGTCGATTACAAAGGCTGGTTGAATAATTTCATGTTTTACTTGTTTAAGAAATTGTCTTGCCTGTGTTGCTAAAGCGGGATAATGATCAGATACAATAGAAATTGGGTATATTTCTATGAAATCTCTACTCATAGATTTCATCTTACCAGATGGTAAAATAAGATTATTTTTAGAATCCAGTAATAATTTTCCACATTCAACCGCTTGATCGTATGATGCTTGGATGGCTTTTTGAAAATCGTCACTTAATGCTTTGTCATTACCTTGCCGAGCAGGAATAGTCAATTTTTTAGATTTAGCCTGTAATATAATTGCTCTATTACCAAAGATAACAAGAACATCAATTTCTCCAAGTTTATTACTATTTGTATCTTTAATATCTACATTCTTAAATACATTATCTTCGCCAAAAACAAATTTTAATTTTTCATAAGAGAATTCTTCAGTAAATGATCCCCTATTAACCATTGCTATATCTTTATAGTTTAAATCACTATTAAACCAGAAAAATGGAGTTTCATATAATGCCTCAACTAAACTATAGTATTGAAATAGTAGATAGCTTCCATTACCCAAAGAAATTATTGGATAGGCATTGGTAGGATTGAAGCTTCCAATGCTATTAAAATTAGATACTTGAACATTTTGAGAGAGGGTAAATGAATCTATTATTTTTCCAATTACAGAATTATTAATATTTACTCTTGATGATATATCTTCAATAGAAAATTTATATCCATCTAAAACACTGCAGTATTTAGAGTCTTTATTATGAAAATTAGTTAAAACACCATTAACCTTCTCAGATTGGATATTCTCCAAGACTTTTATAACTTGGTACAATTCTTCTACTGAATATCCCTTGTTTTTGATAAACCAGTCATTATCTTTTGAATATTTTAATTTGGAAAATTCTCTATATTGGAAGTGATATGCAGACTCCCCTCCATAAAACATTGGTTCCCTTAGGAATGTTCCAGATTTAAGATAGTCTTGAAATTTTTTCTGAATGTCATCTATAGACTTTAAATCCTTTAAAATATCAAAAGGTTTAATCATTGAAGTATGTAATTCTTGCAATAATTCTTCTGTTTTGATAATAAGGTTTTGGAATAGCTCTGGTTCTGGCAATGTAAAATTGAGAATATTTTTAGTCATTAACCCTATAAGCAAAGAAATTTCAGATCGCAATAAACGATATAGATTATATTGTTTTAATATGTCATCTTTAGTAATGTCATCTGATTCAGCGAATAGAGAATTATCTCTAAAACAAAAATATGCAATGATATGAGCATATCCAGGTTGTTGGCACAATTCTTCTAATTCTTCAAAAATAATTTTTTCGTCTCTAGCATGTTCTATTGAATACATAATATTTTTTCCTTTAAATTAAAATGTGCATCAAACCCTCACCAACTCCATCATCCTCTCAAAAGAATACAACGCCGATTTTCGCCCACTTGCTTCTTCTTTCACAGATAAAATCCCTTTTTCCAATAATGCTTTGGTAAAACGATTGGCTGTTGCTGGAGGAATATCAGTTAATTCGGCTAAACGACTGTTACGGAAAACGGGATAAGTAAACACAAAATCCAACACCGCAAGAGCATATTTGGAAGAAAGGGTTTCGGCAAACACCGATTTCATTTTTTCATATAAAGCATGAATATCTTGGGCAATTTTCAGATTATGTTTTGCTTGCCAATAAATAGCTTCAAGGAAAAACACACACCATTCATTCCAATTACCTGTTTTAGAAACTTGTCGCATTAATTCGGTATAGCGTTCTTTGTGTTCTTCAAAATAACCACTGATATAAAAATACGGTGCGCTGATGGCTTTGGCTTGCCATAACATTAATGTAATCAACATTCTTCCGATACGTCCGTTACCATCTTGGAATGGATGAAGTGCCTCAAATTCAAGGTGTGAAACAGCAGTTTTGGCTAGAATCGGCGTTGTGTTGTGATTGATATAATCAAATAGTTTATCTAAACCTTCTTCTAATTTTTCAGGGCTAATTGGCACAAAGAGAATTGCTTTTTTACTTTTATCGGCTAAATAATTTTGCTCATGTTTAAATGCACCAGGGGATTTATTTGCCCCTCGCCCATAAGATAAAAGCTGTTGATGCATTGTCTTTAAAAGTGATTTACTAAAAGGATAGCCATCCTCCATCGCCCCTTGCGCATTTTTTAATGCGCGTTGATAAAGCACGGTTTCTACAATGTCAGAACGAACCTCGCTAGATTCATTACCATCACTGAAATCAGCCTCATACTGCATAATTTCATCCATTGTGCTAATTGTTCCTTCCATACGCGATGAAATAACCGCTTCTTGGTTTCTTAATGGAGCAAGTAAAATTTCGCTGTTATGCAAATTTTTCAGCATTTGATCGTAACGAGCAAGGGCATCAGTTGCTTGTAACAAACTCGGCATTAATTGTGTGTAATCCAAAGATTTGGGTGGAAATTGATCATAATGATATGAAATCGCCTCATCAAAATTAAGTTGTGTGTACATTCGTTTCCTCTTTGTTAATCAAAAAAGTGTGTTTTTGATTTTCAAATAAAATTGTCTCTTATTTATGATAAACAAGCAAGATTGTTAATCAAAATTAATGAAAAATGATTGATAAATTTATTTGTCGTCTTTAATTATTGAATTTCATTCACAACCCTTTCCCATTTTGCCTATCTAATCAAGACAATCACATCGCCGTACAATACTTTCATTCACTAAATATAAACAGGAGAACAAAATGAAGACTATTTTAGTTATCGGCGCAACAGGCAGCATTGGTCAGTTGGTCGTGAAAGAAGCGGTGGCGCAGGGTTATGCGGTGCGTGCTTTGGTGCGAAATGCGAGAAAAGCACATTTTGATGCGGGCGTGGAGTTGTTTGAAGGCGATTTAACCCAACCCGAAACCTTGCGCGGGATTACAGCAAACATCGACGGTATTATTTTTACGCAAGGCAATTATGCCAATCCCGAAGGCGTGGATTACGGTGGCGTGTTGAATGTGCTGCGTGATTTGCAAGGTCGAACTGCACGCATTGCCTTGATGAGTACGATTTATGCGCCGTTGGTGTCGAACAATGCCAGCACGGATAAGGGGCGGGCGTGGAAACGCCGAATGGAACGGGTGGTGCGTGCTTCGCAATTGCCTTACACCATTGTGCGCCCGAGCTGGTTTGATTGCAATGAACCGAATGCGCAGCAGCTTTTTCTCACTCAAGGTCGTACCGATTACAACTTAACCGCAGCCGATGGTGGCGTTTTCCGCGTTCAATTAGCGGAAACCTTGGTGAAAGCGTTAAGCACGCCCGAAGCCTTAAATAAAACCGTGGAATTATTTGCCGAAAAAGGCGAAAGGACGACGAATTTCAACGCCTTGTTTGCCCCGATGTTATGCGATGAACCAAACGAAAATTTTGATGCGGTGAAAGATCCGAATAATCGCCCGATAGCGCAAGAGCCTGCACGGGTAAAACTGGATTTGCACGCATTTTCACGCTAGGCGCGAGCAATGAAAACGGCGAAATTTTTAACCGCACTTTTATGGGGAGGACTTTCTATGACGGCTTTTGCACAGCCTCTAACCACATCAAATACCTTGGGCGATTTGCTCAATAAGCCTGAATTTCAAGGCTTCGCCGAGCGACTTTTGCCTTGGGACGATGAACCTGTTGCCACGGATTTACCGCTCAATCGGGTGGCGGATTTAATGCCTTATCACAGCCATATTCATCCGCAAGAGGTGGTGGCGGCATTGAATAAAATGGCGGAGAAACAAGCACAAGGCGAGACGATTTTTTACGATATTTATACGGAAGCGGAAAAACGCCACGATCCCAGCAAGCATTACACCGGCATTTTTGTGTTCAAAGGCAAGCCAAACGCGCCTTTCGCCATGATTGCCCCGGGCGGCGGTTTTGCTTATGTTGGCTCGCTGCACGAAGGCTTTCCCATTGCACAGAAGGTAGCGGAAATGGGCTATAACGCCTTTGTGGTGAAATATCGGGCAGGTATGGGCGGCAATGTCGCCACGCAAGATATGGCGCAAGCGGTGGAATTTGTGCGGAAAAATGCAAAATCGCTGCAAGTCTCCCCGAATCATTATTCCGTTTGGGGCGCGTCTGCCGGCGCAAGAATGGCGGCGGCGATTGGCTCGCACAGCACGCAAGTGTTTGGCACAAATGCAAACTCTAAACCTTCTGCGGTGATTATGCTTTACACCGGACACAGCGATTACAACCCGAAAGGCGAACCTGCGACTTTTGTTGCCGTGGGCGATAACGATGGCATCGCCCCGCCAAGCGTGATGAAACGCCGCCTTGATCGTCTTGCAGAACTTGGCACGACCACCGAGTTTCACCACTTCCCTAATCTCGGTCACGGCTTTGCCTTAGGCACAGGCACTTCCGCCGAAGGTTGGGAGAAAAGTGCGGTGGAATTTTGGGAAAAACAGATTCGGGGAAAGTAAATTTCTGTTCTATAAGAGCCAACCCCAAAGGGGTTGAATTATGCCTAACCTAGGGTAACTTGTTACCCTAGGAACAAAAGTTGTGCTTTTTCCTCACAGAACGGATAATCAGCAGGCATTTATTGAAGGCGCGGGATTTTCGACGCTGACAAAAGGAGTTTGAGCCATGAGAAACATTATTATCACGGGTGCCGCCGGCGATTTGGCGCAGGCGATCGTCAAGCAGTTGCCCGATGATCACTTCATTTTAATCGGCAGAAATGCAGAACAGTTGGAACGGATTTACACCTTCCATCCGCAAAAAGTCTGTATTCAGTTGGATATTTGCGATGAACACGCCGTCGCCGCCTGTTTGCGGGAGCTGGAGTCCCGCTATGGCGCGGTGGATGTGTTGATGAATAACGCGGGCTACGCAGAGTATGACGATTTTGATCGCCTCACCACCGCACAGGCACGCAGCATGTTTGAGGTGAATGTGTTTGCGGGCATGACGTTTTGTCAGCTGGTGGGGCACGCAATGAAAGAGGCGGGGCGCGGGCATATCGTGAATATCGTGTCCATGTCGGGCTTTTTGGCATCTGCTAAATCCAGCCTTTATTCCGCCAGTAAATTTGCCATGATCGGCTATTCCGACGCGATTCGTCTCGAACTGGCGGGAAAAGGGGTATTTGTCACCACCGTCAATCCCGGTCCCATTGCGACCAAGTTCTTCAATCAGGCAGATCCCGACGGCTCGTATTTGAAATCCATCAAACGGTTTTTAATTCCGGTGGATGTGGTGGCACAAAAAGTCGCCGATGCCTTGGGCAAAAACGTCCGCGAAATCAATTTACCCCGCTCTCTCGCCGTTGCCCGTAAGTGTTATACACTGTTTCCCAAAACAGCAGATTTTCTGGCGCGAACCTTATTTAACTATAAATAGGCGGGAAAACAACTGCACTTTGAATGTAAAGTGCGGTCATTTTCGCCGGCGTTTTTACAATACTTTCTCACGTTGCTGCGCCACGTTTTTCGCCTGAAACACGGCATTTAATACGCGAGGGAATCCCACATACGGAATGCAATGAATAAAACTTTCCACGATTTTAGACAGACTCAGCCCTACATTCAGTGCGGCATTCAAATGCACCTCAAGTTGTGCTTCGCAACCGCCTTGGGTAAGCAGTGAGGCGAGCGTAATCAGCTCACGTTCCTGAATTGTCAGACCCGCGCGGCTATAAATATCGCCAAAGGCAAATTCGATAATGTAGTTGCCCACATCCGGCGCAATGTCCTGCAATGCCTGAATCACCCGCTCGCCCGCTTCGCCGTCAATAGCATTCAAGTTATTTAGTCCCCGCTCAAAACGTGTTGTCATTATTTTCCTCCTTGTGTTGTGAATTTTTTTCAGTTTAGAATTTAGAGTGCACTCTAAGTCAAGCATCGGGAGGAAAAATGAGAATCGGCAAATTTTCCGTATTGACGGGAATCACGCCTCACACTTTGCGATTTTATGAAAGAGAGGGGCTGATTCAGGTGCAACGGGATGGCGGCGGGCGGCGTTATTATTCGGAAAAAGATGTGGAATGGGCAAAGTTTGTTCAACGATTAAAAGAAACCGGTATGCCACTGAAAGACATTCGCACTTACGCCAAATGGCGTGATGAGGGTGACAGCACCATTGCGCTACGCTTAGCCTTGTTAGAACAACATCAGTCGTATGTTTTACAGGAAAAGCAAAAATGGGAAGCCTATTTGGTAAATCTCAATCGTAAGATAGCGCTTTACCAGGAATTATTGGGCTGAAAGTGCGGTCACAAAATCCGTTTGATTTTCCGACCGCACTTTTCTTAAATATGTCGATAAATATCCTCAAACGGCAATCGGGTACGGTCGCCCCAGATGCCGCGACCGGCTTTGCGGATGCCGCAGGCGATGACCATGTTGATTTCGGCACCGCGCGGCAGGTTGAGGATTTTTTTCACCCGTCCGCTGTCCATGCCTTCCATCGGGCAAGTGTCGTAGCCCGCCTCCGCCATAGCAAGCATGAAGGTTTGTGCCGCCAGCGCGCAGCTTTTATGGGCGACAATGCGCATATCCGCTTCCGATAAATCGATTTGCATCGGGCGGAACAGATGAACAGGGAAGGCGGTGATTTTGCGAAATAAGCCAAGCAAGCCACAGCAGCGGGCGTAAATGAAAGGCATCAGCCAGCCGTAATACATTTTTTTTGCTTTCAGGCGCGAAGCCTGCTTTTCCGGCGGGCTGGTACGTCGAACATTTTCCTGTTCCATGTTAAGTACGGCGGTAGCGCGTTGGCGATATAAATCCTGCCGAACGACGAAAACGATAAGCTGTTGTGCGCTGGCTGCGGCTTGTTGACCTAAGCAGGCGTGGGCGAGTTGTTGCAATACGGATTTGTCGGTGATGTGATAGAACTCGTAGAGTTGCATATTAGAACTGCTTGGCGCTAAGGTTGCCAGTTGCAAACAATGGCGGACTTTTTCACTGTCCAGCGGCTTTTCAGGATCGTAATAACGCACGGCGCGGCGATATTGTAATAAATCGGAAAGTGACATGATTTTCTCCCTTTCGTTTATTGTTTACGACGATGTTTCCGTTTGTTTAGACAAGGTTTTAATGCACAAATTTTGTTTTATTTTGTCTGCGTTTTATTGTCTGTGCCGTTATTCTCGCCGGCAGCCGCTTTGGTTTTGTCATCCATTTTGACGCTGATATTATGATCCACCACCACATTCATGTTAATGGTGATGCCTTCTTTCGGCGTGTCTAATTGAATGGTCGGCGTGCAGCCGGCAAGCATCAGCAGGGCGGTCGCTAAAGAAAAAAAGTGCGGTCGATTTTTAAGGTGTTTTTTCATTGTTCTAAATGTCGGTAAAGTCGATATTGTAAATTCTGTTCAAATTGTGAGCCGTAGTCAATCATATTCCACAACTCAAACATATTCTCTTGGTGCGTGTAGTTCAGCGTAATCGGGCTGCGTGTGCGTCTTGTCGGGTTAAAAGCGGTAAGGCTGGAGCGCAGGGTCATTTGCCCGTTCGGCGCAAGGTTGAGGTTGGCATGGGATTTTTCCAATTCCATTTCTTTTAATAAATCTACCAAAATGCTTTCCGTCCAGCCGCCTTTTTTCAAGCCTGAAACAATGTCGTCATTCAGCTTGATATACAGGTTATCCACTTGCTCGATAGTGCCGTTGCAAATCAGGCATTCTTTGTTTCCGAGCCAGAACGGCAATGTGGCGTTGACCCGTCCGCGCAGGCTGATTTGGTTGTATTGCGCCATGGCGATGACCTGCGCCAAATCAATGTTATTGAAACTGAGCGTTGCCATTTTTTGTTGCGGGAAGCTTAAACTTGGGATGTGTAATTCGCCGTCAAATACGCCGATGCGTGCATTGCTTAAAGTCAGTGGCGCCTTGATGGAATTGGGATAGGCACCGAACAGGTTAAACGCCGCTTTATGCATGGACAGCGCACCTTTACGGATGTTTTTTGCCGAGACGCGAATCGGTTTGTTACGCGTCGCGCGCAGTGCAAGATCTTGATAATTTAACGGGAAACGAATGTTTAGCCCTTGGATTTCGCCGTCGGGCATAGTGATTTCGCCGCCGCGCAGGTTCAGTTCGCCATGTAACGCGACACCGTCGCCGTTAATCACGAAGTCGCTTGCGCCTTTAATGCTACCGTTGTGAATAATCCATTCCCATTGTTGTGGGAACAGCGATTGGAACACCTTAGCGGATTGTTCTTTCCAACCGATTTTGCCCGTTAATGCTTGATTTTCATAACGGGCGGTGAGATCTAGCGGCCCGAGGGAGCCTGCTTTCAATTCGCCGGCGATGTTGAATTGATTGATACTTTTGCCGTCCAGCCCGACACCGAACACCGGTTTGTTGAAACGTCCGCCATAATCGAATTCAATCCAATCGGTTTTTGCCTGCATCAGCCCGCGAATATGTTCTTTTTCATAATTCCAGCGCAGACGATCTTTCAGTTCCAGCGACAGCGGTGCCATTTTTACCCCGCTCGTATAAACGTTACCGGAATGTGCCGACAGTTGGTTCAGCTCGATGTGATCCGCTTCCCAAAAGCCGACACCCTGCATATTCACGGCGGTTTTTAAGGCTTTCCATTGTGCGCTGCCGTTAATCGTCCAATCCCAACGATTCGCCGCACGCATTTCCGCTCTACGCAGATTTTGCTGTTCGTCGCGCAGTTCAAACACGGTTTTAATGCCCGCAATGAACTCATGCGCTTGCCCGTCGAGCTTTAAATCAAGGTTTTCAAATTGCGGTGTAGAACCTTGTAAGGTTGCCTGTAACCGCCCTTCCAGCCCATAACGCCCGATAATCACATCATCCAACGGCAGCCGAACGTGAATTTTGGAATCCGGTTGCAGGTTGTCCATTTTGAAAATCGAACCGGGGCGGAATTGTAGAATCGGATCGCTGAAATTGCCGCCGATATGGTATGCCAGATTGGTTTGCGCCACGGTGTTGTTATAACGTAGGTCGCCTCGGGTTTTCAGGTCAAATGTAATCTCGTTTTGCTGTTCGCCGCCACCGATTTGTCCGCCTTTGCCGGCAAACACAATTTCGCCTTTGCCCTGTTCGCCGAAGGTTTGCAGAATGATATCCAAATCCAAATTGAGCGGAAACCAATTTTCCTGCGGTTTACGTAAGGTTAAACCGAGGAAGCCTTTGACCGGCTGATAACCGTCAAACGTCCAATAAAACGTGCCCCAACTGACTTCCAGGCTGTTTGGTGTAAGAATAAAAGGCACGTCTAACAACGGCGCGTTACGTACCAAGTCCTGCGCATTCATTTGCCCTTTTTCGCCGTCCCAGGTCCACTTGAACTCTCCTTTGGTGACGGGCAAATCGGGATTTTGCCAGTTCAGCATAATTTCGCCGCGCGGTTGCAGACGTAATAATTCGTCGTTTAACTGTGCGTCGAACGCCAGGTGATAAGCCTGTTGCGCCATCGGTTGGAAATCGGTCTGCCCCTGCCATTGGAACTGCCCGTTTTGCGGCGTGAGGGAGGCGCGGTGTTGCAGGATCAGCGTGCCGTTTTCCATTGCCTCGGCGTGAAATTGTAAGCGCTTGCCGTCATAATTCGCCATCGCGGCAAGATCGGCGTTGATGATCCGGTGGAGTAACGGTTGGGTAATGTTGTCGGTGTTGATGATGTTTAAATGCCGAATTGCCACCTCCGCTTCGGGCAGCGCAGCGAAAAGTGCGGTCAGTTTTGGCGGCGTTTTTTCATTGTCATCGGCAGGCAATGTGTTCAGGCAGGCATAATCCAAGGTCGCCTTCGCCACCTCCAAACGACGGGGCGCCCACCAGTTTAATTGTATATCTTCAAGGGTGACGAGCGTGCATTGTGCGGCATTTAAACGCAATTCGGGCAACTGCAAGCCGTCGATATTAAGCGAACGCTCGGCGCTAATGTGTAGGGAATAATCCGGTGCTAAAAAACGGTTGGCAAGCTGTGCGACTTGTTTAGACGTTATCCACCACGGCAGAGAACCGATCCCCGCCAGGATGAACAACAGCAACAAAAGACACAACCAACGTTTTCGCATGATTTCCTCAATTCAAGCCACACCGCTAAAAGACCGCGCAAACGGTTAAAAGTTCTGCGCGGGCTACATTGTAGCGGAATAATCGCCATGGAAAAATCCAAAACGACAATAAATGCGGATTTAATCCGTCTTTAGCGAGAAAAAGAGCGGTCGTTTTTTTAAACGTTTTTATTGTTGAATTTCATTCACCGCACTCATGAACGGATCCTACTTTATCCTTTCAGCCATCAGGCATAGAATACAAAATGAACAATTGATTAAAAGAAGGAGAGCGAAATGACACAGACTACCTTTCAACAAATGTTTCCGCAGGGCGAAGAAAATACCGCTTATGCCCGCTATTTCACCGGTATCAGTTATTTGGCGCCATTGGCGAACGGCGATGCGAACGTCGCGAATGTGACCTTTGAGCCCGGGTGCCGCAACTTCTGGCATATTCATCATGGTGCCAACCAGATTTTGATTTGCACCGCAGGCGAAGGTTGGTATCAGGAAGCGGGCAAGTCGGCGCAACGTTTAAAAGAAGGCGATGTGATCGATATTCCGGCAGGCGTAAAGCACTGGCACGGCGCCACCAAAGACGGCTGGTTTTCCCACATTTCCGTCATGGTACCGAAACCGGGCATTTCCACCGAATGGTGCGAGCCGGTGAGTGATGCGGAATATTTCGCTGTACACGGATAGTCGAGAATATTCGTGAAACGTCGTACATTATTGAAACTCTGGGCTGGTTTCGCATTGGTCTCCGCCTTGCCCAAAGTTTTTGCCGATAGTAATAACAAAGGAGGAATTATGATTCTGACACCGACTCAACAGGCGTTAGCCGCCGTTGCCGTTGCCACTGCGACGGGCGATCAGAAAACGTTAACCAAGCAGTTAAATCAGGCATTTGATGCCGATAGGCTAACCGTCAATCAGGCGAAAAGCGCCATGGAGCAACTGTATGCCTATTGCGGTTTTCCGCGTAGCTTGAATGCATTGAGCACATTAATGACCGTGGTCAATGCACGTCAGACGCAACACAAACCGACCAAAGCGGGCGTAGCTGCCGCACCGTTGCCTGCCGATACGGATTTACTGGCACTCGGCGAACAGGTGCAAACCGAACTGGCGGGACAAAAGGTCGCAGGTCCGTTATTTGACTTTTCGCCGCATATCGATCGTTACTTAAAACGCCATTTATTCGGTGATATTTTTTCCGACAACCGCTTAACCCATCAGGAACGCGAAATCGTTACGATTGCCGCGCTGGGTAGTATGGACGGCGTACAAAGCCAATTTGAATCGCATATTCGCCTCGGCAAAAACGTCGGATTAAGCGATGAGCAAATTATCGAAATTAAGCGGATTATTGCGCTGAAAGATCGCGACGAAAGTGCCGGTAAAGAAGGTGTCGGAAACGGGGATTATCATTGACGGAATGGCGTAATTTCCTGAAACATCGTGAAAAAGGACCGCACTTTTGACAGGCTATCCTCTGATAAACACCTGAATAAACTTGTCGCCGAAAAAATAAAACACCAGCCCGAACGCCACGATCAGCAAGCCGATGAGCTTAATCGGGTTCACTTCCCGCACCGGCATGCCGATTAAACCGAAATGATCGATAACGGCGGCGGTGAGCAATTGCCCGACGATAATGAAAAACAGCATGGCGGTGATGCCTATTTTCGGTGCGAGCAGCACGGTGGTAAACACCACTAAGGCGCCCAATGCCCCGCCAATGAGTTTCCACCAGGATTGTTGCGGCAATGTGCTTAGGTTTCCCCAAAAATCCGTTTTCGCCCAAGCAATGAAAAATAAGATAAGCGTGCCCACGGCAAAGGAAATGAAAGTGGCGATAATCGGCTCGCCGCTCATGGCCTTTGCCAGTTGGGTGTTAATCGCCGATTGCGACGCTAGTGCCACGCCGGCGGTTAACGCAATGAGGATATAAAACAGAAACATAATTTTCTCTTATGCAGATTAAAAAGTGCGGTGTTTTTTTTCGGTGTTTTTTATTCCACGAAATAATGCGGCACAAAGTGGCTGTCGTTGCCGGTGACGGCAGTGAAATCTTCGCGCAATCCCATGCCGCACGCCACATCGCCTACCACCCAGGAGCCGATCACCGGGTACATGCCGTCGAAATTCGGCAATTCAAATTTTTGTTGATAAATGTAGCCCGCATTGGCATAGAAATTGGAATGTTCGCTGCCTTTGGCGGCAAATTCCAGATTGTTGCTTTTCTCATAATAAAACACATTCGCCCCTTCGCGCCCCAGAATCGGCTTTTTCACCCAAATGGATTTGCGCTCGACAAGGTCGTGTTTGTTGCAATAGCTCGGCAATAATAGCGGGTGATTCGGGTGTTTTTGCCATAATTTGGCGAGCAGCACTTTATTGGTGAGCAGCAGTTTCCATGCCGGTTCAAAGAATTGCGTGGCGGAATTAAGCATATGCGGCGCGTAGTCGGCGGTGGTCATCCATTCCAACGGATACAGTTTGAACAGCATGTCAATGGGTTGGTTGTTGAGATCCAGAAACTGCTGCGTTTCGTTATCGTAGCCGATGTCTTCCACCGCCAAACGGTGAATGTGCCAGCCTGCGTTGTATGCCGCATCGGCGAGATAATCCAGATTGCCCCAATCTTCCCGCCCGGCTTCGGACATGGCGGCGAAGTGAAAATGCGGCTTGCCGCTTTGCTGTTGCAGCACGGAAAAACGGGTGATGAGCTCTTCGTGAATCCAGTTAAATTGGTCACGATTCGGGATGCCTTCCACCTGTTCCAGCCATTGCCATTGCACCACGGCGGCTTCCAGCAGAGATGTCGGCGTGTCGGCGTTATACTCAAACATTTTGAGCTGTTTGCCGTCGTAGCCCAAGTCGAAGCGACCGTATAAGTGCGGCGCGTTTTCACGCCAAGATTGTTCGATCAGCTTTTTTTGCAACTCGCTGAAGCGATAATCGTGGTAGTCGCCCTGTTTCACTTCGTCGGCGACAAAATCCATGCACATGGCGTGCAGTTCGTTGGTGGCGTCTTCAATGCGGTCGATTTCCGCCAGCGTGAATTCGTATGCCACATTATCCGACCAATAATGGGAGCCGTCGCTAGACGGTAGATTGTAATAATCGAAGCCCACATCCATTAACTGTTGCGCCATGTCGGGGCGGGTTGGCAAACCGGTAATGCGTTTCATGCTTAACCGCCGGAACTTCTGCTTGCATGGCTGTTGCTAAAACCGCCACGGGAAACCGGTTTGCTGTTGGCGCTGCCGGCACCGCCTTTCACTAACACGGGTTTGCCCACGGAACGATTACCCTGCGGTTGAATCACTTGCCCGGTGGGCGTGGAAACGGCGCGGTTACCGGGATGATATGCCGGCCCCATAAAACTGCCGATGGCGCGTGCGAGCATATAACCCGCTGCCGCGCCGGCAATGGCGCTGCCCATGGAAGGTCCTTCGTCGCCGCTGACGTTGGTGGTCGGTTCGGTATTATTTTGCGCATTCGCCGTGTCGGATTTATCCGCTTCGCACAATTCGGGGCGTTGCCAGTCGGCGAGACAGTCATCCAGGCTGTTATACACGTCGCGCTGCATTTCCTCTTCCGAACAACCGCCTAAAAGCGCCACCAATGAAAGGCTGACGAGGATTTGATTTTTCTTTTTCATCATAAAAGTATTCTGTTTATCGTTAAATGAAGGAATGTTTCAAAAAAACAACCGCACTTTAAACGCGATAACAAAAAGTGCGGTCATTTTTTTCGGTGTTTTGGGAAATCGATTAACTCATTTGCGTGAAGAAATCACGAATCCCCACCAGCATATTGTTAATCGCAACCGCCGCCAAAATTAAGCCCATCACACGGCTGATGACCGCCGCGCCGGTGTTACCGATCCAACGCTGAATGCGGTTTGCTGCGAGGAACAGGAGATAGGTAATCGCCAACACGGACAGCATGATTAAGGTTGTCATGGTTTGATCAAACAGGCTGAAGCGGTGGTTGTCGGTAAGCAACACGATCGCCATCATGGCACCGGGTGAGGCAATGGACGGCACGGCTAACGGATACACCGCCAGTTCGTTTAAATTGGAAGAAAGTTTGATTTCCTGTTCCGCTTTCCCTTCGCCGAAAATCATGGTCAACGCGAACAGCAATAACACCAGCCCGCCGGCGATTTGGAAGGCGGTGAGCGGGATTTGCATGGCTTCCAATAAGGCTTGCCCGGCAATCAGGAAGAAAATCAAAATGCCGGCGGAGATCATTACGGCTTTTAACGCGATCTTGCGGCGATCTTCCACCGATAATCCCACAGTTTTGGTTAAATAAACAGGAATGGAGCCGATGGGATCGATAACCGCCCACAGCACCACAAATTGAACGACGAGAGAATCAAACATTGGCAACCCCAAGAAAAAAGTGGAAAATAATGCGTAATTTTATGACCTGCTATCTTATAATAAATTCATCACAAACCAATGCTTTTTTTCACAAATTTAACATTAAAACGTGGCTTAACCACACTTCTTGAAAATGCCAATGCCACCATCAATCCGGGACAAAAAGTCGGTTTGGTGGGCAAAAACGGTTGCGGCAAATCCTCCTTATTCGCCCTGCTGAAAAATGAAATGAGCGCCGAAAGCGGCGACGTGACTTTCCCGCCCAATTGGGCGTTGGCGTGGGTGAATCAGGAAACGCCTGCGTTGGATTGCCGCGCCATTGATTATGTGATTCAGGGCGACCGCGAATATGGACGTTTACAACGTGCGCTGCAACAGGCGAATGCCGATAATGACGGCAATGCCATCGCCTCCCTGCACAACCAATTGGATGCCATTGATGCTTGGACCATTGAAGCCCGCGCCGGCGAATTATTACACGGTTTAGGGTTTTCTCAGGCGGAATTAACTCAGCCGGTGAAAGCCTTTTCCGGCGGTTGGCGCATGCGACTGAATCTGGCTCAGGCGTTGATTTGTCGCTCTGATTTACTGCTGTTGGACGAACCCACCAACCACTTGGACTTGGATGCGGTGATTTGGTTGGAACGTTGGTTAAAGCAATATCCCGGCACCTTGATCCTGATTTCGCACGATCGCGACTTTTTAGACCCGATTGTCGGCAAAATTCTGCATATTGAACAACAAAAGCTGAACGAATATACCGGCGATTATTCTTCTTTTGAACTGCAACGGGCGACCAAATTGGCACAACAAAACGCCATGTATCGTCAGCAACAACTGAAAATCGACCATCTGCAACGTTATATCGATCGTTTCAAAGCCAAAGCAAGCAAAGCCAAACAGGCGCAAAGCCGCATTAAGGCATTGGAACGTATGGAAAAAATTGCACCGGCGTATGTGGATAACCCGTTCCATTTTGAATTTCGCGAACCGCTTTCCCTGCCGAATCCGTTATTAATGATGGAAAATACGTCTGCCGGTTACGGGGATGGCGAAAGTGCGGTGGAAATTTTACGTAAAATTAAACTCAATCTGGTGCCCGGCTCGCGTATCGGCTTGCTCGGCAAAAACGGCGCCGGGAAATCCACCTTAATTAAATTATTGGCTGGCGAAATCGCGCCTACCGGCGGCACCATTCAACTGGCGAAAGGCGTGCAACTGGGCTATTTTGCGCAGCATCAATTAGATACGTTACGTGCCGACGAAAGCGCCCTATGGCATTTACAAAAAATCGCGCCGCAACAAACGGAGCAACAACTGCGTGATTATTTGGGCGGTTTTGCTTTTCATGGCGATAAAGTGAATCAGCCCGTTGCCTCTTTTTCCGGCGGTGAAAAAGCCCGTTTGGTGTTAGCGCTCATTGTTTGGCAACGCCCGAATTTGCTGTTGCTGGACGAGCCGACCAACCATTTGGATTTGGATATGCGTCAGGCGTTGACGGAAGCTCTGGTGGATTATCAGGGCTCGTTGGTGTTGGTGTCGCACGATCGTCATTTGTTGCGTAATACCGTGGATGAGTTCTATTTGGTGCACGATAAACAGGTGGAAGAATTTAAAGGCGATTTGGCGGATTATCAAAAATGGCTGAACGAACAAACTGCTCAACCGACGACAAAAGCACAAGACGTGCCTGTGGAAAACGAAAATTCCGCCGCCAATCGTAAAGAACAAAAACGCAAAGAAGCGGAACTGCGCCAACAACTCGCGCCGTTACGTAAACAGGTAACGCAGCTGGAAACGCAAATGGAAAAGCTGGGTGCACAATTGCAGCAAATTGAAACGGATCTGGCGGATCCGAGTTTGTATGAAGCAGAAATGAAAGCAAAACTGACCGCACTTTTAAGCGATCAGGTGAGGCTAAAAAAACAGCTGGAAGAAGTCGAAACGGACTGGCTGGCGTTGCAGGAAGAGATGGAAAACATCATGGCGCAAGCGGAATAAAGGACAAAATAATTCCGTTTTGGAAGCCATGTCACAGAATTTTTAAAAAGATCAAAATTTCGCTTGATACTGTATATCGATACAGTTATTATAAGCGCGAATTTTGGTAATGATTTCCCCCGAGGTAGAAAAATGGCAACTCAAGAAGAAAAACAAAAAGCACTCGACGCGGCGTTAGGTCAAATTGAAAAACAATTTGGTAAAGGCGCCATCATGAAATTAGGCGACAGCCAAAAACTGGATATTGAAGCGATTTCCACTGGCTCTTTCGGACTTGACTTGGCGTTAGGGATCGGCGGTTTGCCAATGGGGCGTATCGTAGAGATTTTCGGGCCGGAATCCTCCGGTAAAACCACCTTAACCCTTTCCGTGATCGCCGAAGCGCAAAAAACCGGTAAAACCTGCGCCTTTATTGATGCGGAACACGCCTTGGACCCGATTTATGCGTCTAAACTCGGCGTGGATGTGAAAGAACTTCTGGTTTCCCAACCGGATAACGGCGAACAGGCGTTAGAAATTTGTGATGCCTTGGTGCGTTCCGGTGCGGTGGATGTGATTATCGTTGACTCCGTTGCCGCCTTAACACCGAAAGCGGAAATTGAAGGCGACATGGGTGATTCTCACATGGGCTTGCAGGCGCGTTTGATGTCCCAAGCGTTGCGTAAACTCACCAGCCAAATTAAAAACGCCAACTGTTTGGTCATTTTCATTAACCAAATCCGTATGAAAATCGGGGTGATGTTCGGTAATCCGGAAACCACTACCGGCGGTAATGCGCTGAAATTCTACGCTTCCGTACGTTTGGATATTCGTCGCGTAGGTTCCATCAAAGAAGGCGATGAAGTGATCGGTAACGAAACCCGCGTGAAAGTAGTCAAAAACAAAGTGGCGCCGCCGTTCCGCCAAGTGGATTTCCAAATTCTGTACGGTGAAGGGATCTCCAAAGAAAGCGAGCTTATTGATCTCGGCGTGAAACACAAGCTCATCAGCAAAGCGGGCGCGTGGTATGCCTACCAAAACGAGAAAATCGGTCAGGGTAAAACCAACGCGATGAAATGGTTGAAAGACAATCCTGAGCAAGCCAAATTGATTGAAAGCACCTTGCGTGACGAATTGTTGGCGCACCCGGAAACAGCCATTACTGCCGATGTAGAAAACGAAGCCCGCGAAGACGATTTTGAATAAGATTTTCTGCGCTAAAAGTGCGGTCATTTTTGACCGCACTTTTTCTATCCGTTAGTTCAATAATGACAAGACTCACAATATGTCCACCCTTGCCCTTAATTATGTGATGAATTTACTTTCCCGCCGTGAATACAGCGAATTTGAATTGCGTTGTAAAATGCAGGAGAAATCCTTTTCCGAAGAGGAAATCGAGCAGGCGATCGCGCATTGCCAGCAGAAAAACTGGCAAAGCGACCAACGATTTGCGGAAAGTTATTTGCATAGCCGTGCTCAACGAGGTTATGGGCTTAATCGGATCAAACAGGAATTACGTCAGTTAAAAGGCGTTGAAAGTGTGACTATTGAGGCGGTGATGAACGAGTCTGAAATCGATTGGCCCGAACTGGCGTTGGGTGTGCTACGCAAAAAATTCCCGGATTATAAAGAAAAACAAACACCGAAAATGCGTCAAAAAATCTGGCAATATATGCTTTCACACGGTTTTAATCGGGATGATTTTGCCGATTATGTAGGCGCGGAACCGAGCGAATTTGATTAGAAGACGCCTTAAAACTGACATTCCCCTTATTTCGGCGTAGAATGGCGGACGATGACATAAATCAAGTAAGGAGAAAAAATGACGAAAGTAATTCATACCGATAAAGCACCGGCAGCCATTGGTCCTTATGTACAAGCGGTTGATTTAGGCAATTTGGTTCTGACTTCCGGACAAATTCCGGTGAATCCGGCAACCGGTGAAGTGCCGAAAGACATTGTGGCACAAGCCCGTCAATCTTTGGAAAACGTGAAAGCCATTATTGAACAAGCAGGATTAAACGTGGCCGACATCGTGAAAACCACGGTTTTTGTGAAAGATTTAAATGATTTTGCGGCGGTTAATGCCGAATATGAACGTTTCTTCAAAGAGAATAATCACCCGAATTTCCCGGCACGTTCTTGCGTGGAAGTTGCCCGTCTGCCAAAAGATGTGGGTTTGGAAATTGAGGCAATTGCGGTCAGAGCTTAGTCTTGTTATTAAATGATTCATAATAAAAAAACCACCTCTTGTGAGGTGGTTTTTTGTTGAAAGTGCGGTCAGAAATTAGAGAATTTCTTTCGCTTTGGCGACGACGTTGTCCACGGTAAAACCAAAGAGTTTGAATAATTGGTCTGCCGGTGCGGATTCACCGAAGCTGTGCATGCCGACGATACGGCCGTTGAAACCGACGTATTTATACCAGAAGTCGGAAATGCCCGCTTCAATGGCGACACGTTTGGTCACTGCGCTTGGCAACACGGATTCGCGATAAGCTTCATCTTGCTTGTCGAATACGTTGGTACTTGGCATGGAAACCACACGCACTTTTTTGCCTTCGGCGGTTAATTGTTCCGCCGCTTTCACTGCCAACTCCACTTCGGAACCGGTGGCGATCAAGATCAGATCCGGCGTGCCGGCACTGTCTTTTAAGACGTAAGCGCCGCGTGCCACGTTGGCTAATTGCTCGGAAGTGCGGTCCATTTGCGCTAAGTTTTGACGAGTGAAAATCAACGCGCTCGGGCCGTCGGTTCTTTCAATCGCCGCTTTCCATGCGATAGCGGATTCCACTTGGTCGCAAGGGCGCCATGTGTTCAGGTTCGGGATTAAACGTAACGCCGCTGTTTGTTCAACCGGTTGGTGGGTCGGACCGTCCTCGCCTAAACCGATGGAGTCATGGGTGAACACGAACAATGAGCGTTGTTTCATTAACGCCGCCATGCGGATGGCGTTGTGGGCATATTCCATGAACATCAGGAAGGTGGCGCCATAAGGGATGAAACCGCCGTGTAGCGCGATACCATTCATGATCGCCGCCATACCGAACTCACGTACGCCGTAGTTGAGGTAGTTACCGTCAACGTTTTGGGTGGCGCGAATCGGTTTGGAGCCGGACCAAAGGGTCAGGTTGGAGCTTGCCAAGTCGGCAGAGCCGCCCAGTAATTCCGGTAACACTTTCGCGTAGGCTTCAATGGCATTTTGTGATGCTTTGCGGCTCGCGATACTTGCCGGATTGGCTTGTAAATGTTCTACGAAGTCTTGAGATGCTTTCGCCCAGTCGGCAGGCAGTTTTTTCTCCATTCGGCGGGTAAATTCAGCCGCCAGTTCAGGATAGGCTTTGGCATAAGCGGAGAATTTTTCATTCCAGGCTTTTTCCTGTTCCGCGCCTTTCGCTTTGGCATCCCATTGTGCATAAATGTCTGCTGGAATTTCAAACGGCGCATAATCCCAATGTAACGCTTTGCGGGTTAAGGCGATTTCTTCATCGCCTAATGGCGCGCCGTGGCAGTCATGGGAGTTGGATTTGTTCGGTGAGCCGAAGCCGATAATGGTTTTGCAGATAATTAAGGTCGGTTTATTGGTTTCCGCTTGCGCTTGTTTGATGGCGTCAATGATTTGTGCCGGGTTGTGACCGTCAATCGCCGGAATCACTTGCCAGCCATAGGCCTCAAAACGTTTTTGTGTGTCGTCTGTGAACCAGCCGTCAACGTGCCCATCGATGGAAATATTGTTGTCATCGTAGAACGCGATTAATTTGCCTAAGCCCAAGGTGCCCGCTAATGAACAGGCTTCGTGGGAAATCCCTTCCATCAAGCAACCGTCACCTAAGAATACATAGGTGTGATGATCCACGATGTTGTGACCGTCACGGTTAAATTGACCTGCCAGGGTTTTTTCCGCAATTGCCATTCCCACGGCGTTGGTGATGCCTTGACCCAACGGACCGGTGGTGGTTTCAACACCCGGTGCATAACCGAATTCAGGGTGTCCCGGGGTTTTGGAATGTAATTGACGGAATTGTTTTAAATCTTCAATAGATAAATCGTAGCCGCTGAGGTGTAATAAGCTGTAAATCAGCATGGAACCGTGCCCGTTGGACAAAACGAAACGGTCGCGGTTTGCCCATTGCGGGTTGGTCGGGTTGTGATGTAAAAAATCACGCCATAACACTTCGGCGATATCCGCCATGCCCATAGGTGCGCCCGGGTGACCGGATTTGGCTTTTTGCACCGCGTCCATACTTAAAAAACGAATGGCATTGGCGAGTTGTTGACGATTTGACATTGTGCCTCCTGATTTGGATAAATTTGAAAAAAGGGTGTGCTGATAAAAAAGTGCGGTCAAATTTTTCGGCGTTTTTAAAACGCCTTAAATTTCCACCGCACTTTTGCTTAAAACATAATTAACGAACCATTACCATTTGGACAGCAACATATCTTCTAATTTGCCTTGGTCAACGGCGAATTTACGAATGCCTTCTGCCAGTTTTTCCACTGCCATTGGGTCGCTATTGTGTTGCCAATAGAACTCTGCCTCTGTTAACGGTTGCGGTTTGGTTTTTACTTCGCCTTGGAAGTCTAATTTTCTCACCACGGCGTTCGGGGTTTCGTGTAAGGTTTTCAATAACGGAGGCGCAATAGTTAAACGGTCGCAGCCGGCTAATTCGATGATTTCGCCGACATTACGGAAACTGGCGCCCATCACCACGGTTTTATAGCCGTATTGTTTGTAGTAATTGTAGATTTTTGTCACGGAAATCACCCCCGGGTCCTCTGCCGGCGCGTATTCTTTTTTATCGGAATTGGCTTTGTACCAGTCAAGAATACGCCCTACAAACGGCGAGATTAAGTAAACACCGGCTTCCGCACAAGCACGCGCTTGGGCTTCAGAGAATAATAAGGTGAGGTTGCAGTTAATGCCTTCTTTTTCTAAGATTTCCGCTGCGCGGATACCTTGCCATGTGGAGGCGATTTTGATCAGGATACGATTTTTATTGATGCCTGCCGCTTCATATAGCGCGATAAGTTTTCTGGCTTTCGCAACGGTAGCTTCAGTGTCATAAGAAAGACGGGCATCCACTTCGGTAGAAACACGACCCGGCACCAATTTTAAGATTTCTAAACCGATATTGACTGCCAATTTGTCTTCCGCGTCCACCAGTTGCTGTGCTTTATCTTGGCTTTGTTGCTTGCCGTAAGCGATGGCTTCATCAATCAAGGTAGCGTATTGCGGCAACGCGGCGGCACTAAGAATTAAGGATGGGTTTGTGGTGGCATCTTCCGGTTTGTATTGACGGATGGCATCAATGTCGCCGGTATCGGCAACAACAACGGTAAATTCGCGGAGAGAATCTAACTGGTTAGTCATAATGTATTCCTTTGTTTGAGAGGTGGAAAAACGAGTTGATTGTAAGGTCGCCATCCTTTGGGTATGGCAAAAAAGTATTGAAAATATAACCGCACTTGTTATAGAAAGCAACCTAAAACTGCCTTTTAAACGGTGCGTTTCATATAATGAAATTAATAGGTTTTGCCTTGTAAATTTAATGTTAAATATTAGAGTTTTTACGGGACGATAATTTTGATGATGCTTAAATTATTTGCAATCGAAAAAAAATTTGGACTTTTTTGAAAAAAGTCCTTGCAAGGAAATCTTAAATGCCTATAATACGCCCCCACAACGACGCGCCGTTGTGAAGTGAAAACAGCGCGTCGTTTTTTGTTCTTTAACAATCAATCAGACAAACTGTGTGGGCACTTGAAGATTCGTTTTTGATAGATTTAGAAATAGAGTGAG
>NZ_NRCJ01000008.1 GCF_003129965.1 Aggregatibacter kilianii
GGCTATAACGGAATGATAATGGAAGATGCGACGGGAAATCAGCGATTAGATTTTCAGGCGCAGAAGGACATGAACACCAAGGTGTTGAATGACCAGTCGGCGTCGATCGGGAATAATCGGTCGTTGGATGTGACGGGGAATGATTCGACGACCATTGGACAAAATCGTACTATCGAGGTAGCCGGTTCGGAATCAACAACGGTTGGTAAGGGGCGCTCAGTTAGGGTTTCTGAGGGAAATGATACTAAACACGTGGATTCCGGCAGTTTAGAAGAAATCATCCCGAACGGTGCGCGTGATGCTACATCCAAAACTGTAAAATTTGATGCGGCGGAAAAGATTGAATTGCTTGTCGGCGAAAGCCTTTCAATCATAATGGGAGAAGGTCAAATTCAATTGAAATGCGGTACTTCAACAATCACCATGGACGATAAAAATATTTTATTAGAATCGGCTCATGTCGGCTTGAATGATTCTAAAAAATGATAGGAGATGAACGATGTTTTATTTTAATCGAGGCAGTCTTGAGATAGGCAGCGACTGGCAGGATAAAAGTATCATTTTGCTGACTAACGAATTCGGACAAAGTATTTCGATTTCTTATGACAAACTGCCGTTTGGCATGGGTTTTTCCGAGTTCTGTGAGCGAGAAATCACCTCACTTGGCAAACAACTCACGGATTATAAAGAAGTGTCAAGAGAAACCGGCGAGTTGGATAACCGTCCTTGTGTTTTCACGGAGTATTCCTGGCATTCGCCGCAGGGAAAACTGCAGCAGATTACAGCGATTGTGGATATGGCGGATAAATTTCCGCTGATGATTACGCTGACGAGTGTTGTAGCGCTCACGAGTAAGCAAAAAGAAATTTTGTTAGATATTGTGCGTAGTTTTAAAGCAAGGGTGGATTAAATGTCGGTCTCAACAGCGCAAACCGCGCCTGTGGTGTCCCCTTCCGGCGGATTGGCGCAGAATTCTGTTTTAGGTGGAGGTATTATTTTTTCATCCGCTTTAATGTATGTAAAAAACAGTATGATGGTTGATGGGAAAACGGCTAAAGCAGAATTTTCAGAAATGGTCACAGGGGTTAAATCAGGTGATTGGGAAACTGGGGTTCGTGCGGTTTTAAAATATGGACGTGGACAAACAGCAAATGTTGTGACGATGTGGGCGGGTGTCGGTACAGCTTTTGTTAAGGGAGGGCTTGCCAGTGTTGCAAATGGTGGGACTTTTCTGGCAGGAGGATTAACTGGATTGGGGGCTGTTACCGCACTTATTGGGGGCGGGCTGGTCGGTGGAATTGGAGGAATGATTATTGGCGACCCTTTAGGAAATTGGATTGCTAAAAAGAAAGGTTGGTATAAAGTTGACACAGATAGCGATAGACCCGTTTGCAAAGGTGATGTTATTGCCCACCAGAAAAAAGACTGTGGTTTATGGGGCATTGTCGGTGGAGTGATATTAGGTGCGCTGGTTGTCTGGGTGGGTATTTCTACATTTGGTTTAGGATTTTTTGTTGCCGGTTTGCTGGGTGGATTGGTCGGCGGTACAATCATGGCGGCTGGTAACGCGATGTCTCAATATGGAGAGGTGAAAGGAGAAATACAAAGTGGCTCAGATAATGTAACATTTGAAGGGCGACCTGTTGCCAGAATGGGAGATAGGGTAAAATGTCGTGACCATTCACATGAAGAGTTTATTGCGGAAGGCGTAAAAACAGTTACGGTGAACGGTAGATTGCTCGCGAAGGTCGGTTGTCGAACGACCTGTGACGGGAATCTGGACAGAAAAACGGAAACAACTATCGGGGTGGATAAGGCGACGGCGACAGATCCGGAGAAATATCCGATTCGGGAAAGTACCAGTTTATTGGCTGAGTTTACGGCGACGGCATCGATATATGCACCTTGGCATAAAATGTTTGGGAAGGTTAAGGGATTATTTGGAGGAAATAACTCACAGCGTCCTCTGAATCAAAAATTAATTGATGATGTTAAGATGAAAGCACAAGAAATTTTAGAGTCAGGTGTTAGTGCGAAGGAAAGGGGGCCTTGTCTTTCTGGTGTTTATGATCCGGCTACTGGAGAAACATTTTATGCTCAAAACTTTAAAAATAATGCGACAGGAGATCGTGCTTATGAGGCTTGGTTAAATGGATCTCCTGAAACAGGGGGCGCAGATCCTATAATTAAAGAGAGCGTTGCACAATATGAAGCTAAAATTGCAAGTGGAGAAATTACCCCTAGTGATATGGCTGATCGTAGAACAGCTGCTCACTCAGAAATTAGAGCTTTAGATCAAGCAATTAAAGCAAGACGAGAGAGAGGTATTCCAGTGGATGCTTCATCTATTTCTGAAATGGATTTGTATAATGTAGATTTACAGAATGCTGCTATAAGAAATAATGGAGGTATGCCACCACCTAAACCTAGATGTGAACATTGTCAGAGAATAACAGATGGCATAAATACTCATGTGCATGAATAGAAAAGGAATAAAGATATGAACGGTATAATAGAAAAACTAGAAGATATTGATGAAAAATTGTATGGGAAAAATGACATAAATGGCGAGTGGATTTATTATTTAGATAAAATTTGTGAAAGACCATTTAATGGCATTGTTTATGGAATGTGTAAATCTGCCTTAGATTATGAAGCGGAAATTAAAGATGGATATAAAAATGGTATTGAAGTGAATTATCGCTCAGATGGTAGTATTGAACAAATTTCTGAGTATAAGCATAATGTGTTATATGGTATTTCTAAGGAGTTTGATGAAAATAATTTGTTGGTAACGGTTTCTGTAGTTTTGAATAATAGCCATTTAAAAATAGTTGAGGTGAATTCTGTTAGTGGTAATTTTAATATAGTTAAATATCAAGCTGAATTACACAAGGGTATTCCTGAGGATATTTTGAAACTATTAGAGTTACCAACAGAAGAATTGATATTTTACAAGTTTAAATCAACATATAATCTACTTGCAGATAAAAACTATGAGTACAAATAACATGGTTCTTTTGAATGATTTTAAATGTGAGCAAAATCGTTTTTTAGAAAAGATTTCTTTAATTAATAATTTTAATCTACTTGAACTAAAATTGATTGCTGGTGTTGATATTGCTTATTGGACTGATATTGATGGAATAGAATACGGTGTATGTTGTATTGTTATTGTTGATTATAAAACTAAAGAAATAATAGAAAAGGTTGATTACGTTGATAAAGTAAGTATACCTTATATCCCAGGATATTTAGCTTTTAGAGAACTACCATTAGTTCTAAATGCAGTCAAAAGAATGGTTTCTAAGCCGGATCTATATATGTTTGATGGTAATGGTTATTTACATTTTAGGCATATGGGTATTGCTACTCATGCTTCTTTTTATCTTAATAAACCAACTATTGGGGTGGCTAAAAACTATTTTAAAATTAATGATGTTTCATATTCTGAACCTTCAAATACAGCTGGTAGTTATGAGTTAATAAAATCTAGAGAAACGGTTTATGGTGCTGTATTAAGAACTCAATTTAATGTTAAACCAATTTATGTTTCTTGTGGTAATTGGATTGATTTATCTACTGCTATAGAGATTACACTACATTTTGTAGATAAATCTAGTCGATTACCGATTACTACGAGGTATGCTGATTTAGAAACACATATTAAGCGTAAGAATATTCTTAATAGTAAGAATGATAACTTTGTATTACTAACTAAGAACTAATTTCCATGGATTTTTTCTTTCCACCAGAAACCGTTAGTGTACTTAAAAAATATACTTCCTTACATCAAATAACTGTTGTTGGTGAACCTATTAACGTCGCAACGGGTGATTATTTACAACAATGGCAACTCATTGATTTAACCAATAGCCTTTTGCCGCTAAAATTTACCCGCGTTTATCGTTCAACCACTGAAATTCACGGTCATTTAGGGCAAAAATGGTCGGATGACTGGTCTCAGTGTCTTCTCCTTCAATCGGATTCTATTGTTTTCACAGATAACGAAGGGGTTCAATATACATTTTATGTTCCCGGAGAGACCGTTTTCGCCACGCATTTACATGCGCCCAACTATGTTCTCTATGGACGTCGGAACCATTCTCTGTATCTCTTCGACCGTAAAACACAACTTACCTACGTTTTTGACAGTATTTCCGTTCAGTCGCATGAAACGCGCTATTTAACCTGGATAATGGACTATTTCGGCAACTACATTCATCTGGATTATGACGAAAACGGATTAAGCAAAGTCACACATAGTGACGGTTGTTACTTACGCGTTCAAAGTCAAGATTGGCTGATACGGGAAATCGAGTATTTTGACGGTCAGGTGAATCAGCAGTTGTTACGTTGTGAATATAACGCCCGGGGACAGCTGATTTACTGCCGGAGTCACCAATTCGGCGAAATCTTCCATGACTATGATGAAAACGGCTATATGGTGTCGTGGCGCGATACGCAGGCAACGCAGACGGATGTGGTTTATGACGAACGGGGGCGGGTGATTTCCACGCAGGCATCGGGCGGCTATTATGCTGACCGTTTTGCGTATGATGAAGCGAATCGTTGCACTACTTATTATGATGCGGAAGGAGGTATTAGTCATTTTTGGTATAACGACAATGCGCTTGTTACAAAAGAAGAAGACCCGCTTGGACGGATAAAAGAGACGGAATGGGATTTAAGTCTGAAGCTGTCGGAGACGGACGCGTTAGGCAGAACATTATCCTATCGTTACAATGATTATGGTGAACTGACCGAGGTTATTTTACCGAATGAAGAGAAGTTGCAATACCGTTATAACGAAAAGGGTTTGCTGACCGAACGGATTCTGGCACGAGGCGAGCGCTGGCGCTATGAATATGATGAGAGAGGCGCTTTATCTAAGCTGACGTCACCTTACGGATTAACCTGGCATTATCAATATGATGAGAAGGGGCGGTTAATTCGGCTGGATTATCTGGATGAGACGTATCAAAGCTACGAATATGACGAACATACATATCAGCTTATTGGACGACGTGACAGCCGAGGCGAATTAACGTCATTTACACAGGACTTATTCGGGCGGATAACGCAATTGACGCTACCGGATAACAGTCAGTACCGTTATGAATACAGTCAGGCGCACGCTAACCCGGACGGCAGCTTAACCAAGCTCACCACACCGGAAGGTTCGATTCAGCACTTCCGTTATAACAGCGAACGGCTTTTAACGGAAGCGGTTGACGGTAATGGTAACAAAACGAAGTATACCTACGGCGCGTTTGATTTACTGCACAGCCAGACGCTGCCGAACGGCGAAACACTGACGTTTCGCTATGACAAACTGACGCGTTTAACGGAAGTGAAGAACAGCCAGGGTGACAGTTACCGTTATGAATATGACAAAGCGGGACAACTCATCAGCGAGACGGACTTTACCGGCAGAGTCAGAAGCTATGCGTATGACCAAGCTGGCAGATTGACCCGACAAACACAAGCAGACGGTAGTATTGAGACTTATTCATATGATGAAGAGGATAAACTGCTTAGCCGTCAGACTTGGCAGGTGAAAAAAACAAAAGTCGACATCAAAGTAGATACGACGGGAAAACCGGAAAAAAAAACACTTCAAAAACTGACCGCACTTTTTGCGCCGACAGACGGTGTAAACGGTATAGCTATTCCGGAAGGTTACGCGTTGGCGCATGAGGTGAGTTACGCGTACACGAAGAAAACGGGGCAGCTGAGCAAAACCGTCAACACACAATACCTTCCTTTCAATGCGACACACATCACCGAGTTTGAATATGACGAGCAACATCGTCTGATTGCGGAGATTCAGGACGGCGAGCGGATTGAAGTTGAGTTAGATAAATACGGCAGACAAACGGGCTTCTCACTCCCGAATGGCGGAGAAAGTGCGGTCAGAATCTCGCAAAGATTTAACCAATACGGTGAGTTGACGCAATTCCAGGTCGATGACCATAACCCTCTTAACCTCAGCTACGACAAACTTGGCAGACAAACACGTAAACAGAATGAAAACGGTTTTATCCTTGCCGAGCACTTCAGCCCATCAGGTCTGTTACAGGCGCAAGGCGGCGGTTGGCATAATAACCTGACTGAAGAGCAACTCGATAACTACCAGCCTAACCACACCTATCCGATAGCGGGCACCCAAATCAGCCGCAAATGGCAATATGACAAGGCGTTTAACCTGACGCATACCCAAGATAATCACTGGGGTGCGACGGAATACCGAGTGAATAAAAACGGTCAGGTGACCGATGTGTTAAACGGCATTCGCAGCAGCGAACATTACCGCTACGACAGCCAACTTAATCTTACGCAGAAAGTCCAACGCGAGACAAATGAGAACGGACAGTATCAGCTACAGGCTGCCAATGACGCCACTTACGGTATCAAACACCGTCACGGACGGATTACCAGATACGGGAACAAGACCTATAAATATGACGAGTTAGGTAGACTGCAAAGCAAAACGGAAACTAAGAAAGGGTTCCGCCCTGTGACCACGTATTACAAGTGGAACAGTCAGAGCCAGTTGGTTGAGTTGCATAGTCCTCATAAGGGGACTTGGCGTTATGAGTATGACGCTTTTGGCAGACGGATAACGAAGTACCAAGTTCAAACTGACCAAGCCGCCACAACCGACCCGAACAACCCGTACAAGAATCAACTGATAGACATGCCGATACGTCCGAATCAGGATTACTGGCATAAGATAAGTGAGTTGTGGGAGACGCAAGAGCAACAGGCACAAAACGAAACAACAGAAAACCCAGCACAAAAACAGATAACGGAAAACCAAGGGCAAGCTGAAAAAACGCCGGTAAAAACGACCGCACTTTTAGGGTACCGTTATCTGTATAAGCAAAACCAGTTAGTTGCCGAAGCGCCGTTGCAAATCACGGCGACAGACGGTAATCCGGCATTACAAGCCGAAGGTCGGCAACAAATCCTGCAAGCCAACTGGAATGAAGCCATTTACTGGCTATATCAGGAAGACGACTTCACCCCGACCGCGCGTTATGAAAAAGGGCAGCTGCACTATACGGTTGCTGACCAAGTGGGGACGATTACAGAACTCTTAACCGAAGACGGTTACATCGACTACCGGCAAAAACTCAACTTGTGGGGCGAAGCGGAGATTGATGGACATCGGCACTATGCTGCGAATGATAGTAACCCGCTTAAATGCAATCACCGTTTTGTGGGGCAATATTATGACGAGGAAAGTGAACTGCATTATAACCGCTTCCGTTATTACTCACCGGAGACAGGGCAATATCTCAGCCATGACCCGATAGGGTTGCTGGGGGGATTTAATCCGTATGGGTATGTGGGAATACCGACGGCGTTTGTGGAACCGTTGGGGTTACAGGTTTGCCCTAAGTGGAAAAAAGAACAAAGAGTAAATATTTACAACGCGCAAAGGCCATCACGAGGTCTGCATACTACAAAACATGTGAGCGCTAAAGCAGAAGCTAAAACTATGAGTCAAAGTTTAGTAAAAGGAACTGTAGATGGCAAGCCGGAAGCAAGTTATCTACAGAACTTGTTGGAAAAGTTGCTGGTTTTGAATCACTACAAGTTTTTCACATGCCCCTCAAGGGCATGTGAAGCCCGATGTCCTTTATAGGTGACCTAAAATCGCATGTTTTACGTGCGTATTGTTATCATTCCTGCAGCGTTACCACTTCAATTTCCACATTGCTGTGTAAGCCTCGAGGCAACTGGGTTCCTTTGCGTCCGCGTTCGGCGCGGAATTTTTGCAAGTCTTCCGGCTTCAAGGTGATTTTGCGTTTGCCGGAATGGAACACCAAGCTGGACGTTTCTTCAATCAACAATAATCGCACCAACAACTCGGAGCGGGCTTTCGCGCTGGCGGACGGAATGGTGACGATTTTGTTACCTTTACCTTTGGAAAGTTCAGGTAAATCTTTTACCGGGAAAATGAGCATTCTGCCGGCGGAGGTGAGCGCCACTAAAAGTGCGGTCGGATTTTTCAGCGTTAATGGCGGCAGCACTTTGGCATTTTCCGGCAAGGATATCAGCGCCTTCCCGGCTTTATTGCGGGCGATTAAATCGGCGAATTTACAAATAAAGCCGTAACCTGCGTCGGATGCCATGAGTAGCGGTTGATCTTCGTTTTCAATGAGCAGCTGATCGATAGTTGCGCCTGCCGGCAAGGTGAGTTTTCCGGTGAGCGGTTCGCCTTGTGAACGGGCGGACGGCAAGGCTAGCGGATCGAGTGCATAACTGCGCCCCGTGCTGTCGATAAACACCGCCGCCTGATTGCTCTTGCCGTAGGCATGTGCCAGATATTTATCGCCCGCTTTGTAGCTCAAGCCCTGCGGATCAATGTCATGCCCTTTAGCACAACGCACCCAGCCCATTTCCGATAAAATCACGGTGACCGGTTCTGTCGGCAACATTTCGTTTTCCGCGATGGCTTTGGCTTCCGCGCGCTCCACTAACGGTGAGCGGCGAGGGCTGGCGTAGGTTTTGGCGTCCTGCTGAATTTCTTTTTTCAGTAGCGTGTTCAAACGACGTTCGGAGCCTAAAATCTCTTCCAAAGATGACCGCTCTTTTTCTAATTCTGCTTGTTCCGCCAGCAACTGATGTTCTTCCAGTTTCGCCAAATGACGCAAACGTAAGTTTAAAATGGCTTCCGCCTGCTCGTCGCTTAAATTGAAGCGCACCATCAATTCTGCTTTCGGTTCGTCTTCGTGGCGGATAATTTCGATCACTTCGTCAATGTTTAAAAAGGCGATCATCAAGCCTTGCAAAATATGCAAACGGGCAAGCACCTTATTCAGACGATACTGCAATCGACGGGTGACGGTGGTGCGGCGAAAACTGAGCCATTCGGTGAGGATTTCCAGCAGGTTTTTCACTGCCGGCTTGTGATCCAACCCGATCATGTTCATGTTCACGCGATAGCTTTTTTCCAAATCGGTGGTGGCGAATAAATGCGCCATCATGGCATCCGTATCCACCCGATTGGAGCGCGGCACAATCACAATACGCACCGGGTTTTCATGATCCGCTTCATCGCGAATGTCTTCCACCATCGGCAATTTTTTTGCCGTCATTTGCTCGGCGATTTGCGCAATCACTTTGGACGGTGAGGATTGGTGCGGCAACGCGCTGATAATGATTTCGCCGTCTTCTTTCTTCCAGCTGGCGCGCATTTTAATGGAACCGCGTCCTTGTTGATAGATTTTACGAATGTCTTCTTTCGGTGAAATAATTTCCGCTTCCGTCGGGAAATCCGGGCCTTGTACCACGGTTAATAAATCATCCAGCGTGGTTTTCGGATTATCCAACAACATCACCGCCGCATCAGCGATTTCATTGATATTGTGCGGCGGAATATCCGTTGCCATGCCCACCGCAATACCGGTGGTGCCGTTGAGCAAAATATGCGGCAAACGCGCCGGTAAATATTGCGGCTCTTCTAATGTGCCGTCGAAGTTCGGCTGATAATCCACCGTGCCCTGGCCGAGTTCCGCCAACAGAATTTCGGAAATTTTCGACAAGCGGGATTCCGTATAACGCATAGCGGCGAAAGATTTCGGATCATCCACCGCGCCCCAGTTGCCTTGTCCGTCAACCAACGGATAACGGTAAGAGAAGGGCTGTGCCATCAGCACCATGGCTTCATAGCAGGCGCTGTCGCCGTGGGGGTGGAATTTACCCAACACATCCCCCACGGTACGGGCGGATTTTTTGTATTTCGCCGTGGCGTTCAGTCCGAGTTCTGACATGGCGTAAATAATACGTCGTTGCACCGGTTTTAAACCGTCACCAATGAAGGGTAAAGCTCGATCCATGATGACGTACATGGAGTAATTGAGGTACGCACTTTCGGTGAAGTGACGTAGTGGCATTTGTTCGATGCCTTCGTAGTTGATGGATTCTGTTGTCATTTTGTTTCAAGTTTAGTTGTGTAAATCGGTTTCGCCCGATGGGCGAGTTACTTTTACTTCGCTACGCTTGCACTTCGTGCCATTGGCAAAGCCAACGTTCAAAATCTAAAGATTTTGTCTTTGCTTCGCCAAAGAAAAGTAACCAAAAGAAAGGCGACCCCAGATAAAGTGCGGTCGATTTTTTTAGTATTTTGGTGATTGACCATATTGATTTTCATCAGGTTCACCTTCTTGAAATAAAATTTTTAGAATTAAGAAAATTTCATAAAGCAGAAAAGGTGATATGACATAAACCCAATGTTCATCTAACCATGTAATACCTAAAATATCTGTTTCAAAATATATAAAAATAGATAATCTTATAAATAAAATTAAAATAATAAAAAATGGATGAAATAAATAAAAAATCCAATATTTAGACTTGTTCAGGTCTTGTAGCCTTCTTGCTGTAACTGATAACAGTGGTGCAATGCTTACGAGTAGATAACAGCAGGTTATCATATGAAAAGTAAAATATGGCTGTTTGATTAAATAACCATTTTCAACATGTGTATAAACCAGATTGAAATGTAATAGATCAGAATAAGAGTATATATATTCTTTAATAAATAGTTCGGTAATCTGGAGTCCGGCTGCAATAATTATTGTTAATAGAAGAAATGCGCCAATCTCTAAGCGCCTTGCTCTTCCTTTGTAGTTAAAACTATTTTGCCAGCAAATTAAAAAATAAGAAATGATAGAATCCACGCTTTCCTCTCAATCATACAGATAAATTCATAGTCGTTTCGCGTAGTCTTATTACTTTAATTTTATTCAAGTCTTTAGAATATTGTTTGCCTTTTTTTTCTTTTAGAGGTTCCAAAATATTGTATTGAATAAGGCAAAATATAATAAATAATAATGTAATCATTTTAGCTCTATTTCTGTATTTAGTTTTTATTATACTTACATTTTTTAATATGTATGTTATTAAGGGGAGATCGAAAAAACGTTGTTTCTTATGACCGCACTTTATCGTTACTTATGCCCTTTGTGCCCCATCATCATACCTTTGTGCGCTTCAATTTCATAAGGCACGGGTTGGGGTTTTTGCGGGTTGGCTTCTTTAAAAGGTTCGTTGCTTAATTGACCGGCGTAGATTTCCTTATTTTCTTCACCTTCCACGATTAAATGTCCGATAGTGCCTTTTTCGGTGGCACGGAAAATGGAGTGGTCGAGAAACGGGTAGATGCCCGGCGCCAGTAATTTAGATTCCACAATGGTTGCGCTGCCTGAAGGAATCAGGGTGGTTTGCACGTTGTGGTTGGTCAGGCTGCCGCTTTCCACATAAACGGTGTCAAACACACCGCCGATTAAGTGGAAAGAGGAAATCAGATTCGGTCCGGCGTTGCCGACGAATAAACGGACGGTTTCGCCCACCTTGGCTTTTAGTGCGTTGCTTTCCGTTAGCGCGTCCACTTTGCCGTTGAACAGCACGTAATCAGGGCGTTCGTCCACCGCTTTTTGCATGCTGAACGGTTGTAAGCCCGGATCGCCGAAACCGCCTTTGGTGTAGAACTCGCTTTGCATGATGTAGTATTCGCGATCGACCTTCGGTAAGCCTTCTTTCGGTTCGACTAAAATTAAGCCGTACATCCCTTTGGCTAAGTGGATGGAAACCGGTTGGCTACCGCAGTGGTATAAATAAATTCCCGGGTGCACAGCTTTAAATGTGGAGACGGTGGTGCGTCCCGGCGCGGTTTCACTGCCTTCAGCGGCGCCCATTGGGGCGGAGGCTGCGTGGAAGTCGATACTGTGCGCCATCATGGAACTTGCCGAGTTGGAAAGTTGTAACTCCACGATGTCGTCTTGTCGCACGCGAATAAATGGCGCGGGAACGGCGTCATTGAGCAACCAGAATTTGAATTGCACGCCGGGCATAAGCTCCATGATTTTTTCAAACGCCGTCAGTTTTACCACGACTTTTGCGGGATAATTGCGGGCTAAGGGTTTAGGCACGTTCGGTGCGTAGGTCAGTTCCGCCTCAATAACGGGCAACGGTTGATTGGCATCGGACGTTTTCGTTGCAGTTTCCGCTTGAGCGGCCGGCGAGATTACGCTGAAACCTGCGCCTAATGCGATCGTGGCGATGCCTAAGCTACTGTGTTTGAGAAAGTCACGTCGTTGCTCGTTCATTTTGTTGCCTCCGTTAATGAGTTTATTAAGGAATTACATGATTACGTTAAGCGGTTAAATCCACTTGGTCACCTTTTGCCTGCAACCAGTTTTTACGGTCTTCGGCGCGTTTCTTCGCCAGTAACATATCCATGGTTTCAATGGTTTCCTGACTTTCTTCGCCTTGGGCTTCAAAAGTGAGTTGCACTAAACGGCGGGTGTTCGGGTCCATGGTGGTTTCGCGCAGTTGCATCGGGTTCATTTCACCCAAGCCTTTAAAGCGTTGTACGTTCGGTTTGCCTTTTTTCCCTTTGAGACGATCCAGTATGGCGTCTTTTTCGCTTTCGTCTAAGGCGTAAAACACTTCTTTGCCAAGGTCGATTCGGTATAACGGCGGCATTGCCACAAACACATGCCCCTGTTCCACCAGTTTCGGGAAATGGCGCAGAAATAAGGCGCAGAGCAGGGTGGCGATGTGCAAGCCGTCGGAATCCGCGTCGGCGAGAATACACACTTTGCCGTAACGCAGTTGGGATAAATCGTCGTTGTCGGGGTCAATGCCGAGCGCAACGGCGATGTCATGCACTTCTTGTGACGCCAGCACTTGTTCCGGCGACACTTCCCACGTGTTCAGAATTTTGCCGCGTAACGGCAAAATGGCTTGATATTCGCGATCCCGCGCCTGCTTGGCGGAGCCGCCGGCGGAATCTCCTTCGACTAGAAATAATTCGGTGAAATTCAGATCTTGTGAGCTGCAATCGGCGAGTTTTCCCGGCAACGCAGGGCCGCTGACCAATTTTTTGCGCACCACTTTTTTCGCTGCGCGCAAACGACGTTGGGCGGAACTGATCGCCATATCCGCTAACAATTCCGCCGCTTGAACGTTTTGGTTTAGCCATAAGCTGAAAGCGTCTTTCACAACGCCGCCGATAAACACCGCACTTTGACGGGAGGACAGGCGTTCTTTGGTTTGTCCAGCGAACTGCGGATCCTGCATTTTGAGGGAGAGCACGTAGGCGCAGCGATCCCATAAATCATCGGCGGTCAGTTTGACTCCGCGCGGCAATAAATTGCGGAATTCGCAAAATTCGCGCATGGCATCCAATAAGCCTTGGCGCAAGCCGTTCACATGGGTGCCGCCAAGGGCGGTAGGAATCAGGTTCACATAGCTTTCGCCGACGAGATCACCGCCTTCCGGCAGCCATAATAACGCCCAAGAAACTGCTTCTTTTTCGCCGTTAAACTCGCCGATGAAGGGGTGTTCCGGCAGGGTAACCAAACCGTTCACCGCTTCCATTAAGTAATCGTTTAAGCCGTCCTGATAAAGCCAGGAGTCTTCGGTGTCGTTGACTTTATCGATAAATTTAATTTCCAAGCCGGAGCATAAAACCGCTTTGGCGCGCAATAAATGGCGTAGACGGCTGACGGAAAATTTGTCGCTGTCGAAATATTTCGGATTCGGTTTGAAATGCACGGTAGTGCCGGTGGTACGGCGACCGCAGGTGCCGATAACGGTAAGATCTTCCACTTTTTTGCCGTTTTCAAAGGCGATTTTATACACTTCGCCGTTGCGTTTTACGGTAACATCAACCCGTTCGGAAAGGGCGTTCACGACGGAAATCCCCACCCCATGCAAACCGCCGGAGAAGGTGTAGTTTTTATTGGAGAATTTACCGCCCGCGTGCAGTTTGCTCATGATCACTTCCACGCCGGAAACTTTTTCCACCGGATGAATATCCACGGGCATACCGCGTCCGTTGTCGATCACTTCAATGGATTGATCTTTATGCAAAATCACTTCGATTTTCGTTGCAAATCCGGCAAGGGCTTCATCCACACTGTTGTCGATAACCTCTTGCGCCAAGTGATTCGGGCGGGTGGTGTCCGTGTACATGCCCGGGCGCAGCTGCACAGGTTCAAGGTCTTTTAAAACGGTAATTTCGTTGGCGGAATAATTCGTTGTCATAGTTATTTAATCAATAAAATCAGGAAACAAAATTGCGCGGGATTATAGCAAAAAACAACGGGATTTTTAACCGCACTTTAACGAAAGGAAGGAAAGTGCGGTGGTTTTTTGAGGTGTTTTTCAGTTTTTCCTCAGGAAAAGCTTGAATCATGCCAAGTGCTCTCCCTCATTTAAGGTATGGGCTTTGATGTTAATCATAGAAGCCGAGGGTTTTTATCTAAATCGGTTCTCTCTTTTTTCTGAGTAGTTTAGTATTTTACTCGGTTTTTATTTATCTTTCATTTTAGGGGGAAATTAGATGTCTTATGCAGATAAGAAATTAAGTGAAATTGCCGTTTCGATTCCGGGATCTACCGCACTTTTGCGTGAATATGATTTGGATTTTTGCTGTGGCGGCGAAACCCTGCTGGGGGTTGCCGTAACGGCGAAAAATTTGGATTTGGCGGAAATTGAAGCCCGTTTAGCCGCATTGCAGGCGGAAAAACAAGCCGATGCCGAACAGCATTGGTTGACGGCGGATTACGCGGAAACTATCGAACATATTTTACATCGTTATCATGAACGTCATCGTGCGCAGTTGCAGGAATTGATCGTGCTTGCGGAACGCGTGGAAGCGGTACATGGCGATCGTGCCGATTGCCCAGTAGGCATTGCGGCGGAATTACATAATGTGTATGCCGACTTAACCAATCACATGATGAAAGAGGAACAAATTTTGTTCCCGATGATCAAAATGGGCAATTACGCCATGACAAGAATGCCGATTCAGGTGATGGAGCATGAACATGCTGAACATGGCGAGCATTTGGATGTATTAAAAGCGCTCACTAATAATTTAACACCGCCGGCAGATGCCTGTAACACTTGGTGGGCATTGTATAGCGGCATCCAAGAATTTATGGACGATTTAATGATGCACATTCATACGGAAAATAATATTTTGTTCCCGAGAGTGATTGCGGAGGGCGGTAGGTAAAAACTATTGCAACAATTTGAAATTTTTAAAGCCATTAAATCATCGTTTAATGGCTTTTTTATTTCTTTAAGTTATTTGGAAAATAGATATAAGCTTAAAGGTTTTTGTATTGTTTTAATGTTGTTTTGCTTAACGGTTTTAGTAAAAAAATTGTTTATAAATTATGCTTTTATTATTTCTTTTTATTATTATTCAAGTGAATAGATTCAATTTTTTTATTAGATTTTTCATGATATAAAATAACAAAAGCAGGGAGGCTTAAGTCATTACACCCTTCTTTTGCATAATGAAAGTTAGTATTTGAATGATGTTGCTAACTTATTTTTCTAAATTTAATTTCTTTTATTAAGGTGAACCATGAAATACCAATTATTAAAACGTACTGCTATTGCTTTGTTTGTTACCGGTGTTTTTTCTGCGGGTGCATTTGCGGATAATGCTGCATTAGAGGCACAAGTTGAAAAGAATAAGGCGAATATTCGAGCCGCTGTAGAAACTATGGCGGATGGCTTTTACGCTGCTGCAGAAGATATTGAGCGGTTGACTAAAGACGTCGATGGCTTAAATAACAGTGTTGCTGAGATTGTTACCCGTACAAACCAGTTGGGTGACGATACCGATACTTTGATTGATCAAGTCGAAAAAGTTAAGGAAAATTACGGCAAATTTAGAGAAGAACATGCCAGTGATTTGCAAGCGTTAGGTGAACACGTTGCTTCAGAGGTTGAACGTTTAACAGATGGCATCAATACTAACTACGATGACATTACAAAACTTAAAGAACAAACTCTTGAAGGTTTTAAACAAACACAAACTGCCTTAGGTGCCATTGAAGATAACCACAACGGTTTAGTCAATGAAGTTGTTCAGTTAGATCGCAAAGTAGATAACGTGAAAGACGGCTTAACCAAAGTAAATCAAGATGTGGAAAAAAATACACAAGCGCTTCGTGAGCAAAAAGTCAGCATTGATGCAAAAGCCGGTAAACAATACGTTGATCAAGAATTAGCGAAAAAAGCGGATAAAGCGGCGGTTGATGCGGAATTGGCGAAAAAAGTAAGTCAAGAAACGTTGCAGGATCACCATAACAGTCTTTTAAATGCGATAAATAACAGAGCGACAAAAGATGAGTTGGGCGAAGTTATTGATTATGTAAATGGGATTAGTGAAAATACTGATAGCTTGATTGATGAAGTCGAAAAAGTTAAGGAAAATTACGGGAAATTTAAACAAGAACATGCCAGCGATTTAAAAGCGTTAGGCGAACATGTTGCTTCAGAGGTTGGACGTTTAACGGATGGTATCAATACTAATTATGATGATATTACAAAACTTAAAGAACAAACTCTTGAAGGTTTTAAACAAACACAAACTGCTTTAGGTGCCATTGAAGATAATCACAACGGTTTGGTTAATGAAGTGATTCAGTTAGATGGTAAAGTGGATCGCAACACAGATAGCATTGAAAAACTAAAAACCACAGCGACCTTTGCTAATGCGGCGAAAGTTGAAGAAAATGCAAAAGCGATTGCACAAAATAAAGCAGACTTAGAGAAAAAAGCCGATGAATCTGCAGTAAGAAAAGAATTTGACGGTGTCCATGAAGCTACTCAAAAGTTAGAGGTAACAACAACAGAGCATGGTGCTAAAATTGATGAAAATACATCAAATATTAGCAAAAATACCGCAGCAGTGAAGGCAAATAAAACAGCCATTGAAACGAAGGCTAACAAAGCTGATGTAGAAAATAATGCGGCTGCAATTGCGACAAACAAAGCGACTGTTTCTACACATACAACCGAAATTTCAAACTTAAAATCTGCACAACAAAATGTCGCTAAGGTTGCCAGCCATAATTCCGCCCGTATCGATCAATTAGACAATCGTGTAAACGATTTGGATAAAGAAGTGAAAAACGGCTTGGCATCTCAAGCGGCGTTAAGCGGTTTGTTCCAACCGTATAATGTGGGCAAAGTGAATGTGAGCGCAGCGGTGGGCGGTTACAAATCTAAGACGGCTTTAGCGGTCGGTACAGGTTATCGCTTTAACGAAAATGTCGCTGCAAAAGCCGGTGTAGCATTTAGTACAAACGGCGGCGGTGCAACTTATAATGCCGGCGTGAACTTTGAGTGGTAATTTCCATTAAAAAGTGCGGTCACAAAATCCAATGGATTTTGAACGTTGTTTTTTTAATGTTAACCTAGTTTGTAAAAATAAAAACCCGTTTTCATTGAAAACGGGTTTTTTATGTTGATGAAATATTATTTCGCAATGCGTTTATATTTCATGCGATGCGGTTGAACGGCATCGGCGCCGAAGGTTTTCTTCTTCCATTCTTCATAGTCGGAGAAGTTGCCTTCGTAGAACGTCACTTTGCCTTCATCGCCGTAGTCCAAAATGTGGGTGGCGATACGGTCTAAGAACCAGCGGTCATGGGAAATCACCATGGCGCAACCCGGGAATTCTAAGATGGCATTTTCCAGTGCGCGCAGGGTTTCTACGTCAAGGTCATTGGTCGGTTCGTCCAGTAACAGCACGTTGCCGCCTGCCTGCAACAATTTTGCTAAGTGCAAACGACCGCGTTCACCGCCGGAAAGTTCGCCCACGCGTTTTTGTTGATCCACGCCTTTGAAGTTGAAGCGACCTACATAAGCGCGACTTGGAATTTCAAAGTTGCCGATAGTGAGAATGTCTTGTCCGTTGGACACTTCTTCCCACACGGTTTTTTTGTCGTCCATGGCGTCGCGGAATTGATCCACGGACGCCAACACCACAGTTTCGCCCAAGGTGATGGAGCCGGAATCCGGTTGTTCTTTGCCGGAAAGCATACGGAACAGGGTAGATTTACCCGCACCGTTGGCACCGATAATCCCGACGATGGCGCCTTTCGGAATACTGAAGGACAAGTCATCGATTAACGTGCGGTCGCCGTAGGATTTGCTTAAATGCTGCACTTCAATCACTTTGTCGCCTAAACGCGGACCGGGCGGAATAAAGAGTTCGTTAGTTTCGTTACGTTTTTGATATTCGCCGGAATTAAGTTCTTCAAAGCGAGCCATACGCGCCTTGCTTTTCGCTTGGCGACCTTTCGGATTTTGGCGCACCCATTCCAATTCTTTTTCAATGGATTTTTGACGGGCTGATTCCTGCGCTTGTTCTTGTGCCAAGCGTTTTTCTTTTTGCTCCAACCAGGAAGAATAGTTGCCTTCCCAAGGAATGCCTTCGCCACGGTCAAGCTCTAAAATCCAGCCGGCAACGTTATCCAAGAAGTAACGGTCGTGGGTAATTGCCACCACAGTGCCTTCGTAGTCGTGCAAGAAGCGTTCTAACCACGCCACGGATTCCGCATCTAAGTGGTTGGTCGGCTCGTCTAACAGCAACATATCCGGCTTTTCTAACAATAAACGGCAAAGCGCCACGCGGCGACGTTCGCCCCCGGATAAATGCTCGATTTTGGCATCCCAATCCGGCAAGCGCAGCGCATCGGCGGCGCGCTCTAATTGGTTATCCAAATTATGTCCGTCATGTGCTTGGATGACGGCTTCCAGTTCCGCTTGTTCGGCGGCGAGTTTATCGAAATCCGCGTCAGGATCGGTATACAGCGCATAAACTTCATCTAAACGGGTTAAGGCACGTTTGACTTCACCCACTGCTTCTTCAATGGCTTCGCGCACGGTTTGTTGCGGTTCAAGTTTCGGTTCCTGCGGCAGATAACCGATTTTAATGCCGGGTTGCGGGCGGGCTTCCCCTTCGATTTCTTTATCAATGCCCGCCATAATGCGCAGCAACGTAGATTTACCGGCGCCGTTTAAACCGAGCACACCGATTTTGGCGCCCGGGAAAAAGCTCAGGGAAATATCTTTCAGAATATGACGTTTCGGCGGAACCACTTTGCCTACTCGGTGCATCGTGTAAACGAATTGTGTTGACATAATTTTTCTCTGGTTAAGGGAAAAGTGCGGTCATTTTTATCGGTGTTTTTTTGGTTTTCCGAATGACCCTTAAGGAACAATAAATCATAAAAAGCAGTAATGATTCAGGTGGCTCATTCTACTTGATGTTTGCGGTTGTGCCAATTTCCCGAAGCAAAAATTTAGGCATAAAAAAACCTCTCCGCAAGGAGAGGTAGGAAAGTAGTTTAGCTATTTATGATTATTTTATTTAGGAACTTTATGAATATCAAGCAATCACTTGATGCGACTGAATAATATAGATATTTGGGGATGAAGGAAAATGCTAAATCAGGTTTTTTTGATATAAATCACAAAATTTGGCAGATTTTTTCTTTTTTGCCGCTTTTTTGTACTTGTTCTGTGAGATTTTAATTTATGTTAGAATGCGTTACAGAATTTTTAGGAAGGTGAATTTGTGAAGAAACCGTTTTTATTGTTATTGTCCCTGTTATCTGTTCAACCTGTTTTTGCCCATCCTCATGCGTTTATTGAGATGAAAAACAAAATTTTAGTGGAAAATCAGCAATTAGTTGGTTTTTCCATGCAGTGGATTTTAGACGAACCCAGTTCGGCGGCGATGTTATATGATGTGCAACAAACCCATGGCGATAAAAAAGCGTTGCAAAAGCTCATTGATGAAGTCATCGGCAATGTAGTGAACGAGCATTATTTCAGCTATTTGTTCGACAAGCAGGGCAATAAAATCAAATACAGTGCTATGCCAAAAAATTACGGCATGAAATCCAGCGGTTCGCAAGTGTTGTACTTTTTTGATTTTACATTGTCCAAACCGCAATTGTTGAAAGATAACGAATTTACCTTAAGCACTTATGATCCCACTTATTATGTGTCTATGTACTACGCCGACCCCACAAAAAGTGCGGTGGATTTTTCCGCACTTCCGGCAAATTGTCAGGGTGAAGTGCTTGAGCCTCAGGTGGATGATAAAATAAAGCGATACGCCTCATCATTGGATCAAACGCAACGTGATGAAGACAATACATTGGGTGCGATGTTCGCACAAAAAGTGCGGTTGATTTGCCGCTAGTTTTTTTAAGAGCCTTATGAAATCCCGTTTATTTTACAGCATATTATTTGTCATTTTAGTTCTTGCCATCATTTATCTTTTCCCTTGGTTATTTAAACAGGTCGCCCTGTGGCAGCGGGAATTTAATCAACTCATGTCCGGTTATCTGCGCGAAATTAAACAACAGCCCGTTTATGCTGGCAGCCTGCTGATTTCTGTCAGTTTCCTCTACGGCGTGTTTCATGCGCTCGGTCCCGGGCATGGCAAATTTATTATTGCCGGCTATTTAGCCACGCATCGAACCAAACTTGCTCGCAGTATGCAAATCACTTTCTTTTCTTCTTTAACGCAAGGATTGGTGGCGATTTCTGCGGTGTCTATTGTGGTTTTGTTGTTGCAACTGTCTTCCGCCTATTTTAATTTAAGTCAATTATGGCTGGAACGAGCCGCCTACGGACTGGTGATTCTACTTGGCTTAACTTGGTGTTGGAAAAGCGGGAAAGCGATATATAAACAACATCGACAAACCAAGAAAAAATTGCAAATTAATAAAATTCAAAGTGCCGCAACCAATGAAATGCGAATTGGGTCGCTGATTGCCGAAAAAAGTGCGGTCGGAATTTTAAGTGTTTTTTCAACGGACCATGCCGAACACTATGCCAATTGCGGTTGCGGTCATCAACATGTGCCGGATCCCGACAGGTTGAATCAAAGCACGAATATCAAAGAAAGCTTGCTGATTATTTTCAGTATTGGTATGCGCCCTTGTTCAGGTGCGATCTTCGTGCTATTTCTGGCGTACATGTTGGATCTTTACGGCTGGGGCATGGCGGCGACGCTGGCAATGTCTTTCGGTACAGGAATAACCTTGTCGGCGTTTGCATTATTGGTGCGTTACGCCCGTTCTACAGCAGTTAAAATGGGGCAGTGGTATCGCCTGCCTTTCGCGAATGTGAATGCGGAAGCGCTCATGAAATGCCTTGCTGGTATCATCTTAATTTTCTTTGCCGTAAGTTTGCTTTACGGCACAACCTTGCCGGTGAGCGGTGGGGCGGCATTATTTGCCCGTTAAGAGAAGATTTTAGGAATTAAAAGGATTCAGCAGAAAAAATAAAAGCCCATAAGGAGGATATGGGCTCAAATTCTTTTGGTATGCTTTAGCTTTTATAAAAGGAGACAAATAAAAACTATCCAAAAGAAAAAATTGGCTCCTCCTGCTGGACTTGAACCAGCGACATATGGATTAACAGTCCACCGTTCTACCGACTGAACTAAGGAGGAATAATTTGGTATCAATAAAGATAGGTCGCGTATATTACTTATCCGATTATTCCTTGTCAACACCTCAAATTAAAAATTTTTTAACATTTTTAACCGTTTTTTTCTATCCACAAAGTCTGTGGATAAGTTTGTGAGTTATTATTTTAAAAAACAGCTTGTTCCCGATGAAATCAGGCTCCGTTCAGATTTGCCGAAGAATTGATTGTAAAATGACATTTTCTGGTTTTTCAAATAGTTAATAAAAATCCAGAGGGATTTTGAAAATTTTTTCGTAAATTTGTGAAGGGACGGACTTGACAAATATAACTCTGTGTAAAACTTGAATTTTTACCGCTCAATTTAGCCTGCCAAGTGTGCTAAAATACACAACCTTTACAAACGCTCAGAAAAACGACCGCACTTTATGTCAGAAAAAATTAACACCAAACCTTTTATTCTACACTCCAACTTCAAACCCTCCGGCGATCAGCCGCAAGCCATTGCAAAACTTGCAGAAAATTTAGAAGACGGTTTAGCTCACCAAACTTTACTTGGCGTAACGGGCTCCGGTAAAACTTTTACCATTGCCAATGTCATCGCGCAATTAAACCGTCCCGCCATGTTGCTGGCGCCGAATAAAACGCTTGCTGCCCAACTTTATGCGGAAATGAAGGATTTTTTCCCGGAAAATGCGGTGGAATATTTCGTTTCTTACTACGATTACTATCAGCCGGAAGCTTATGTGCCGAGCAGCGATACCTTCATTGAAAAAGATGCTTCCATTAACGATCAAATCGAACAAATGCGTCTGTCGGCAACCAAGTCGTTTCTGGAACGGCGGGATACCATTGTGGTGGCGTCGGTGTCCGCCATTTACGGTTTGGGCGATCCTGATTCTTACTTAAAAATGATGCTGCATTTGCAACAAGGCGCGATTATTAACCAACGCCAGATTTTGGCGCAACTGGCGGAATTGCAATATACGCGCAACGATCAGGCATTCCAGCGTGGCACATTCCGTGTGCGTGGTGAAATTATTGATATTTTCCCGGCGGAATCGGACGAACGCGCGGTACGTGTTGAATTATTTGATGATGAAATTGAGCGCTTAAGTTTATTTGATCCGCTGACAGGGAGCAGTTTTGGCAGCGTCCCGCGTTTTACCGTATATCCGAAAACGCACTATGTCACGCCACGTGAACGTATTTTGGATGCCATTGAAAAGATCAAAGTCGAACTGGCGCAACGACGGGAATATTTCATTAAAGAGAATAAATTATTGGAAGAGCAGCGCATTAGCCAACGCACCCAGTTTGACATTGAAATGATGAATGAATTGGGGTATTGCTCAGGGATTGAGAATTACTCCCGTTATTTATCGGGGCGAAACGAGGGCGAGCCGCCGCCGACTTTGTTTGATTATATGCCGTCCGACGCCATTTTAATTATCGACGAATCCCACGTCACCGTGCCGCAAATCGGCGGAATGTATCGTGGCGACCGTTCCCGTAAAGAAACCTTGGTGGAATATGGTTTCCGTTTGCCTTCGGCATTGGACAACCGCCCGTTGCGTTTTGAAGAATTTGAACGCTTAGCGCCACAAACTATCTATGTTTCCGCCACACCGGGACCTTACGAATTGGAAAAATCTGGGGCAGAAATTATCGATCAAGTGGTGCGTCCGACAGGCTTGTTGGATCCGCAAATTGAAATTCGTCCGGTGTCCATTCAGGTGGATGATTTATTGTCCGAAGCCCGCCAAAGAGCGGATAAAAATGAGCGCGTTTTGGTGACGACACTCACCAAAAAAATGGCGGAAGATTTAACGGATTATTTAGACGAACACGGCATTCGCGTGCGTTATTTGCATTCTGACATTGATACCGTAGAGCGGGTGGAAATTATCCGCGATTTGCGCTTGGGCGAATTTGATGTGTTGGTTGGGATTAATTTATTGCGGGAAGGTTTAGATATTCCGGAAGTATCTTTAGTGGCAATTTTAGATGCAGATAAAGAAGGCTTTTTGCGTTCCGAACGTTCATTAATTCAAACCATCGGACGCGCGGCGCGAAATTTACACGGAAAGGCGATTTTATATGCAGACAGCATTACTAAATCCATGGAAAAAGCCATTACCGAAACCAACCGCCGCCGTGAAAAACAAGCGAAATATAATGAAGAGCACGGTATTGTTCCGCAGGCATTAAATAAAAAGGTGGGCGAGTTATTAGATATTGGTCAGGGGACAAATCAAAAAGCCAAAGCCAATAAGCAACGCGGGAAAATGGTAGCGGAACCGACCGCACTTTATAATGCCCCTACATCGCCTAGGGAATATCAACAACAAATCAAGAAGCTTGAACAGCAAATGTATAAATTTGCACAGGATTTGGAATTTGAGAAAGCCGCAGCGGTACGCGATCAATTGCAGCAACTGCGCGAAAATTTTATGTTATTAGGTAAATAAAAGGTTGGTTTAAAAATAATATCTTTTATCATTTGGCTTCTATTTAATTTAGTATAAAACATTTAATTTGGTTATATATTAACCTTAAATGAACAGAATTTGATTTTCTATTTTTTTGGTAGGATAATGCAAAAGCTTTTGTATTATTATTTAAAATGAAGGTGTAAATTGCTCAAAATAAATAGCGGAAATTCACCTTTAATATAAATAAAAATCTTAAGTTAGCGTATTTGAAATAATCAAATTAAATAGGAGCAAAAAATGAAAAAAACTGCAATCGCCTTAGCGACTACTGCAGCTTTAGCTGCAACAGTTGCAACTGTCGTACAAGCAGCGCCTCAGGCAAATACTTTCTATGTTGGAGCAAAAGCCGGTTGGGCATCTGTTCGTCATGGTTTGAATCAATATCAATATAGAGACGAATCTGATGGCGCAGTCATTGGTAAAGCAAAGAAAAACTCTGAAGCTTACGGTGTATTCGGCGGTTATCAAATTACCGATCATTTTGCTGTTGAAGCGGGTTATGAATTCTTTGGTCGTGGTAAAGTGAAAGAATTTACCGGCGGTGAAAAAAGAATTACAGCGCACGGTTCCAGCTTATCCCTTAAAGCAAGTTATCCTGTCTTAGATAATTTAGATCTTTATGCGCGCGCCGGTGCGGCATTAATTCGCGTTGACTATAAAGATGACACTTTTGGTGAAACACATAAATTTAACGACTTAAAAGTATCTCCGGTTTTTGCCGGCGGTTTGGAATACGCCATTCTTCCTGAATTGGCATTACGTCTTGAATACCAATGGGTGAGCCGCGTAGGTAACTTTGGTAAAGCGGAAAGAAAAAAAGCGGACGCTTATTATGGTCCGGGTAACTACCATGAAGATGATGTTCGCTACTCCCCTGACATCGGTTCTGTCTCTTTAGGTTTATCTTACCGTTTCGGTCAAGGTGCGCCGGTTGTTGCGCCTGAAGTGGTTAACAAAACATTCAATTTGAACTCTGATGTGACTTTTGCATTCAATAAAGCGAACTTAAGACCGCAAGCGCAAAGCACATTAGACGGCATTTATAGCGAAATTGCGCAAGTGAATAACGCTAATGTCCAAGTTGCAGGTTACACAGACCGTATCGGTTCTGATGCTTACAACCAAAAATTATCCCAAAAACGTGCTGAAACCGTAGCAAACTACCTTGTCTCTAAAGGTGTTTCTCAACAAGCAATCTCTGCGACCGGTTACGGTAAAGCGAATCCGGTTACCGGCAACAAATGTGATGCCGTTAAAGGCCGTAAAGCACTTATCGCGTGTTTAGCGGATGACCGTCGCGTAGAAATCGCAGTAAACGGCACAAAATAATTTTTTAACCTCTATTTAGTCAATCTTTAAAATAAAATCTGCACTTCGAAAAAGGTGCAGATTTTTTTATGTATGAATGAAATCGTTTCACGTCTTTAAAAACACGCAATTTTCTGACCGCACTTTGCACTTTGATAGACCTTTTCAATTAAATCCAATACATCAGCCGCCTGTTTTGCAGTAACGATAAGCGGCGCATTTTCGGCTAATACGGCGTAAATATTGTCGTAATACGCCTGATAATTTCCTAATTCGCCTTCAAGTTTTTCACGAATAGTCTGTCCGTTTTGTTCGGTGTGCAAAATACCCCAATTTTCTTGTGTCTCTTTATTCCAATCGCCTTGTGGTAACGTCCCGGCGACGAGCAGGGCTTCTTGATTATCTACCCTTTGTTTAAAATAGGAACCAAGTTTTCCTTGTAACATAATATGTGGAGCGGCTTCTCTTGCATATTTTGTCGCACTCATGGTGACTTTTTTATTGGGGTAATAAAACTGGATTTGGAAATAATCTTCGCTGCCACTGTCTTCATGTTGCTTTGCCATGTCCGCATAAAGTGCGGTCGGTTTTCCGAATAAATCCACGACCTGATCGATTAAATGCACGCCCAAGTCAAATACCAGCCCGCTACCAAATTCACCGGTTTCTTTCCAGGCTTTGGCATTTTTGGATTTCGTATAACGTTCAAAACGTAATTCATAATTCACGATGTCGCCCAAGATGTTTTCTTTGATGAGCTTTTTCACCGTTAGCGCACCGTTGTCCCAGCGACGATTTTGATAAACGGATAGCATCACTTGGTTTTGCTCAGCCAACTTGGTTAACTCATGGGCTTGCTGTGCAGTAATCGCAAGCGGTTTTTCTACAATGACATTTTTGCCTGCAAGAATAGCCTGTTTTGCCAGATCGAAATGTGTCAGATTTGGCGTGGTAATAATCACCAAATCAATGTCCGGCGTAAGCAAGCCGGCAAAGTCCCGCACCGTTTGCACATAAGGATAGCGTTGTTGCGCTTTATCGGTACTGCGTTCATAAATTTTTTTTATTTGAAAGCGCGGATCCAAATCTAGAAACGGCGTATGAAAAACCTGTGCCGACATACCAAAGCCGGCAATTCCGACATTCACTCTTTTCATTTTCTCTCCTTAATGTCACTCATGAAATTTATTTGAACGGAATATAGCCTAACGAAGGTGCGGTTTGAATGCAAAAGAAAAGGGCGAAAATTCGCCCTTAATCTATGAATATTGCTGTTATTGCACCAACAAGTAGAAGTTACTATCGCCACGAACAATATTTAACGCAACAGCAGACGGTTTTTTATCTAATTCTTTGCGTAATTGTCCCAAGTTTTCCACTTTTTGACGGTTGATGCCGATGATGACATCACCTGTCTTTAGGCCTCGTTGTTCCGCTAAGGAACCGGCTTTAATTTTACCGATAGACACGCCTTTCAGGCCTTTCTCGTCATAATTATTTAATTCCGCACCGTCTAACGCCGGAAGTAAGTTGTCGGCACTGGTTTGGATTTTGTCGTCGGATTGCAACGTGACTTTCGTGGTGTTGGATTTACCATCGCGTAAATACGTCAGTTCGATTTCTTTGCCTGCGCCGGATGTCGCAATTTTTGCGCGCATTTCGGCGAAGCTGGAAATGGATTGACCATTCATTGCCGTGATCACATCGCCGGCTTTCAAGCCTGCTTTATCGGCGGCGGAGCCCGGAATAACTTCGCTGACGAAAGCCCCTCTTTTCGCTTCAATGTCGAAGACTTGCGCTAAGTCGGCATTTAATTCGCCGCCTTTAATGCCCAACATACCGCGACGGACTTCACCAAATTCAAGAATTTGGTGGACTAAGTTGTTCGCCATGTTGCTTGGAATGGCAAAAGCGATACCTGCATTGCCGCCGCTTGGGGAAATAATCGCGGTGTTGATACCGATGAGTTCGCCGTTTAAGTTGACCAACGGACCGCCGGAGTTACCGCGGTTAACCGCTGCATCGGTTTGGATGTAGTTTTCATACATGCCGCTATCGGACCCCATAGAACGGCCTAGCGCGGAAACAATACCGGAAGTCACAGTTTGACCTAAACCGAATGGATTACCGATCGCCACAGTGAAATCACCCACGCGTAATTTATCGGAATCGGCGATTTTAAGTGCGGTCAGATTTTTCGGTTTTTCGATTTGAATTAACGCCACATCAGACATTTCATCGGCACCGATGACTTTGGCTTTAAATTCACGACCATCATGTAATTGTACGGTGATTTTGTCTGCGTCTTTAATGACGTGATTGTTGGTTAAAACGTAACCTTTTTCCGCGTTGATGATTGCACCGGAGCCGATGCCTTTGAAGTTACGCGGCGCGCGCTCACGGTCGAACATATCCGGTCCAAAGAAAAATTTAAATTCTTCCGGAATATCGTCAAATTGTTGGGCGGAACGACCTTTTTGTTTGCCCTCTACAGAAATGGATACCACGGAAGGCAACACTTTTTCTAGCATTGGCGCCAAACTTGGCACTTGTTGCCCTTCAACAATAGCGGGAATTTCGGCTTGGCTTAACATTGGTGTGCTTAAAAGGCTCAATCCGAGCGCGATGCTTGTTAATACAAAATTGCGTTTTTTCATTAAAGTTGTTCTCCAATAAACGTAAATATACTCGAAATTTCCATGAGATTTCGGTAACTGCTAAGACAAAAAAAATCCTTGAATGTTCAGAGGCTTCAAGGGATTTTGCAGGAAAAAATAAAAAAAGTGCGGTCACTCTGGAAATTGAATTTTATGACCGCACTTATATTCATTTTTAGTTGAAAAAGCGGTTATTTCTCCGCTTTCAATAACCCGGAAGATCCTTCCGAATAATCTTTCGGTTGATCGTCGGCATTTTGCGGATTTAGCGGGTTGCCTTTGTCATCCAATAAATTGTGTTGGAACAGATCTTTATCGTTCAGTTCGGGCAGTAATTGGGTAGAGGATTGGGCAAGGTGTTGATACAGTTTTTGATAATCCTGCGCGAGGGATTTCAACAAGTCGGCACTTTCGGCAAAATGTTTTTCCAATTGTTGTTTTTGGCTTTCCAGTTGTTCTTTTGCGACGCGTAATTCCGCTTCGGTTTTCACCTGTTTTTTGGCGGATTCTTTGGTGATGCGTAATAAGAAATAACCGATAATAAAACCGACGACCAAACCGATTAACGCGGCTTGCCACATTTCAGTTGTCCAACTTTGCATAAAAATACTCCTCATTCTTTAGGGAAAACAATAGGCTAATCATAGCTTAAACGTTTTTATATTTCTATGTGTTAGATCACAGAACGGAAAATTTTACCCCAAATATTTACACAAAATAAAAAGGGCGAATTGCTTCGCCCTAAAAAACACGGAAAAAAACAACCGCACTTTACTGCCAATTTTCACGTTTTGCCTTTTGCAATTTGGCGTAAGCTGCCAGTAACTTTTGATGCTCGCTAAAGTTAGCGAGGGTTTCATCGCCGGCTGGCAGGTTGTAGAACGGATTTCCACCTTGAATAGCGCCCCACGCAAATGTCATAGCGTCTTTGCCGTACATTTTTTCGAATACCATGCGGTATTGTTGCGGTTCGCGGTTGCTATCCATGAATAATTCCAGGCTACTGATTAGGCAGCGGTAATAGTTGGCGCGTTCGGCGGTGAAGACGGAACTGTTCATGTTGTACGTCCAGTTCGCCCAATCCAGCGCCATTTCCAAGTCGCCTAAGGCAAGGTAAAGCATGGATTTTAATTCGCCGATGCGTAATGTCGTCCAGCCGCTGCCTTTCGGGGCGACGATGCCGATAAATTCGCGCACGCGGGTGGCGTCGTCAATGCCTTGCTCGTCCAACTCTTCCAAGAGTTCTTGATAGGTTTCTTTGTCGTGATGGAAGTGCGGTAAATCCAGCAGAATTTCGCGCCAGTCCATGCCCATGTTGCTGTTGGCATAAATTAGGTCGTCCGCCGGATAAATATCGGACATGCCCGGTACGATGATACGACAGGCATAAACGCCCAAATGGTTGTAATCCATAATGTACACTTCTTTGTTTTCCGCACGGAAAATCGCCATCAGGTTGTCGTATTCTTCGTGGGTGTCTTTACCGGAGAAGTTCCAGTCGGCGAAGTCGTAATCCGTGCTGTCTTTAAATAAATCCCAGGAAATCAAACCGCTGGAATCGATAAAATGGGTTTCCAAATTGGCGTGTTCGGCGACATCGTCGTTATTGAAGGACGGCGGGGCGAAAACATCCAAATCTTTTAAGCTGCGACCTTGCAACAGTTCGGTGACGGTACGCTCTAACGCCACTTGGAATTTCGGATGCGCGCCGAAAGAAGCGAAACAGGTGCCGTTAGTCGGGTTGAGCAAAATCACGCAAATCACCGGGTATTTGCCGCCGAGCGAGGCGTCATACGCCAGAATCGGGAAGCCTTCCTGTTCCAGTTTTTCTATGGAGGCTTGAATGGACGGGTAACGCGCCATCACCTCTTGCGGAATCAACGGCAGGCTGGTGGCTTCGGCGATGATTTTATTTTTCACATAGCGTTCAAACACTTCCGATAAACCTTGCACGCGCGCTTCAAATCGGCTGTTGCCGGCGGACATACCGTTGGAAACGTAGAGATTGGAAATGATGCTTTGTGGGATATATACCGCCTGCTGATCCGATTGGCGCACATAAGGCACGGCGACAATGCCGCGCTCGTAATTGCCCGATTGCAAATCCACCAACAGTTCAGGGGTAAGTTCCTGATTCGGATCGAAATGCTCGAATAAATGATCGTCTAAAATGCCTTGTGGCAACAGGGCTTCGTCTTCGATAGGGAACCATTTTTCATTCGGGTAATGCACAAAATCGCCGTTGGCGATGTCTTGTCCTAAATAGAAATCCGTCCAGAAATAGTTGGTGGAAAGACGCTCGAAATATTCGCCCAGCGCCGACGCCAACGCCGCCTTTTTGCTGGCGCCTTTGCCGTTGGAGAAACACTGCGGGCAATCTTTATCGCGAATATGCACAGACCACACGTTCGGCACCGGATTCAACCACGAGGCTTCTTCAATATGAAAGCCAAGTGCGGTCAGTTTTTGTTGAAACTTTTCAATACTTTCCTCAAGGGCGGCATCTTTGCCGGGAATAAATGTTTGTTGTGTCATTGTTGTTCCTATATTTGACGTATTTTCTTCTTTAATAGCAAAGAAGAATGTTAAGTTTTTCCTCTCGCCTGTTTACGGGAGAGAGACAGGCTTCAAGTGCATTTAGCACTTGAAGCCAGAGAGAGGGGAGGATAACTGAATTAAACCGGCAACCCCGCCAGCACCGCATAACCCTCTTGGATACCATGCACAAGGTAATCGGTGTCTGCCTCAATAAACGCCGCCTGTCCTTGTTGCAAAGTGAGTTTTTGCTGCGCACCTTTCAGCGTGATTTCTCCGTCCATCACAAACAGAATGGTGCCGTTTAAAGTGCGGTCGGAAAATTCGGTGTTTTTTGCGTAGCGCAAATTACTCAACGCAAAATCGTCAATAGGAGTTGAGTAAGTAAAATAAACCGCATCCTCTGGTGCCGGGGCGATCACTTGCGGGATGACTTCACGGCATTCGATAACCTTCAATAACTGTTCAATATCAACGTGTTTCGGCGTCAAACCGCCACGAATGACATTGTCGGAACAGGCCATGAGCTCGATATTTTGCCCGCGTAAATAGGCGTGCGGAATGCCTGCCGCCTGAAAAATGCCTTCACCGACGTGTAAATTGACGATGTTGAACAAGTAAAAACTCATCAGCCCCGCATCCAGCTTATCACGGGAAATATTCATGGCGTGCAGGGTATAAAGCACCCAATAATCGGGATCCTGCATGGCGAGTTGATTTTGTGTGTAAGCCTGTTGCTTCCCGTCAATAATCGGCAAAAGCCAGTTTGCCAGTTGAGCCTGTTTTGCCAGCATAATCTCGGCGTAAAAGTCCGATAAATTTTGTGACGCCAGTTTTGTTGCCAAATCCGCCAATGATGGGCGTTGACGTAAGGTTTCCAGAATTTTTTCTTTAGTTTTGAACCCGTGTAACAGCCAGAAATCGGACAGCGCGATCATCATTTCGGGCTTATGATTATCGTCTTTGTAAGTGCGTTTTGGATCGTTCAACGCGATGCCCGCTGCATTTTCCTGCGCAAAGCCGATTTCCGCTTGCTTTTTAGTCGGGTGTAACTGAATAGAAAGGGGATTGGCGACATCTAAAATTTTGAACAAATAAGGCAGATTTTCGCCGAACAAGCGACGACTTTGCGTCCCAAGTGCGGTCGGATTTTTCTGTAAAAAATCACCCAGCGACATTTCACCTTGCTCGGTGAGAACCTGTGACGGCGCGGAAGGGTGTGCGCCGAGCCAATATTCGGCGTAATGTGCCAGCGTTTTGTGGATGTGCAATAAATTCGGAATGTAATTTTCGCCCCCCCACGCATAATGTTGAAGACTGCCCTTAAGCGGATAAATGCCTGCCATGATGTTCTCCCGGATTTCTGTCAGATAAGAGGCGCATTCTAGCATATTTTATGCCTGAGGGTTGAGGTGGCGATATTTTTCTGTGGGAACTTTTGTCGGAAGGAAAGAGTCAAAACTATGCCTTTTCGGTAATTTATCAGCCATCATGATTAACCTAGGAGACATTAAAATGGCGCAAGGACATTACGAATTAAAAGTAGCAAAAGACGGGCAATTTATGTTCAACCTGCTTGCTACAAATGGACAAATTATTTTAACCAGTGAGCTTTATAAATCTAAAGCCTCCGCACAAAACGGCATTGCCTCCGTACAGAAAAACGGTGTGGAGGCGAAAAACTTTGAGTTCCGTACCACAAAAAATGATCAACCGTATTTTGTATTAAAAGCGGCAAACCATCAGGAAATCGGTCGCAGCCAATATTATTCTTCGCAAGCTGCTGCACAAAAAGGCATGGAATCCGTGATGAACAACGCGTCCAGCGAAGTCATTAAGGATCTGACCGCATAACATACAATAATAAATAGATTGGGATTGTCGGCACTTCGGTGCCGATTTTTTTGTCTTGAATTTAGTTAAAAACTAAAGATCTTCCGCCTGCTTCAACGCTTCTGCCGGTTGTAAAAACGCCGGGATTTTTGACCGCTCTTTTTGCGGGTTGAGGATTAACGGGTAGGTGCGTTTTTGCGCTACCATGACGATAAGCGGGGAAAACCAACCTGATTGTCGATCATGTAACGCCAAATATTGCTGTGCCAGAATGTCAAAACTCAATAATTCCAACCAATCCGCGACGCGCCAGGCGCAGTAGTGACGGAGCGGAAATTCGTCCAATTTGCGCTTAAACAGAAATGAACTGAGCGGATTAAACAGGCTGAGAAATAAATAACCGTCGTCTGTCAGAACGCGATGCGCTTCGCGCAAAATCTGGTGTGGATCCTGCGCAAAATTCAGGGTATTGGTTAAAATACAGGCGTCGATTTGTTGCTCCACAAAGGGCAATTCCGTGAGTTTGCCTTGCACGACGGAATGATACTCGCTTAAAAGTGCGGTAAGATTTTGAGGTGTTTTTTCATTGAGACTGATTTGGTGGCGTAGAGGTAAATCGCATTGAATTTCGGCGCTCAAGCCGCCGATTTTCAGAATTTGATAGCCGCAAATTTTTGTAAACCAAGGCGCAAAATAGTCGCTTAATGCGTTACAATACGCGCTTCCGTTGGGAAGTTGTTGCCAGCCGGTCGGCATCGCCAGCGACTTTTCATATTTAGCACGCCACATCATGGTAACTCCGAGGTTCTATGTTAATTCCGATTCCTGCCTTAAATGACAATTACATTTGGCTTTATGCCCGAGATAATTTGCCGCCGTTAATCGTTGATTTACCGGAATGCGAAGCGTTATTCCGATTCTTGGATACCCGTCAGTTAACGCCGGAGGCGGTATTGCTGACCCATTTGCATGACGATCACGTTGGCGGTGTCGGCGAGTTTAAAGTGCGTTATCCGAATGTGCCGATTTACGGACCTGTCGAATGCGCCGACAAAGGCGCGACGCACATCGTTAATGAAGGGGACATTAACACCGAACATTATCGAATTCAAGTGTTGCCGGCGGCGGGGCACACGGCGCAGCATGTGGCTTATTTAACAGATGGGCATTTATTTTGCGGCGATGCGTTATTTTCCGCCGGGTGCGGGCGGGTGTTTACAGGCGATTACGCCGCCATGTTCGCCGCCATGCAACGTTTTGCCCGTCTGCCCGACGACACCGTGGTTTGCCCGGGGCATGAATATACCTTGAGCAACCTGAAATTCGTGGAAAGCGTTTGGGGAAACCAAAGTGCGGTGGAAAATCAGCGCATTTGGGTGGAACGCCAACGTGCCGCTAATCAACCGAGCGTGCCGAGCACTATCGGCTTGGAAAAACAGATTAATCCGTTTTTAACGGCAACGGATTTGGCGCAATTTACCCAATTGCGCAAAGCCAAAGATCATTTTTAAGGAATCAGATGAGTCGTAAACAAAATTCCAAATTATTTTTAGTGTTGTTGCTCGGGGCATTATCCGCTTTCGGGCCGTTTATTCTGGATTTGTACCTGCCCGCCTTGCCGCAAATCAACCAGTATTTTCAGTCTTCAACGGCGTTGACGCAGGTGACGCTCACCTCGGCGATGATCGGGTTGTCGGTGGGGCAGTTATTTTTAGGACCGATTAGCGACAAATACGGGCGTAAAAAACCGCTGATGATTTCGCTGACTTGCTATATTGTCAGTTCGATTTTGATTGTCTTCGCGCCGAATATGGAAAGCCTGATTGTTTTGCGTACGTTGCAAGGCTTGTCTTCTGCCGGCAGTGTCGTGATTTCCCGCGCCATTGCCACGGATTTATATCGCGGTCGCGAAATGGCGCGCTTTTTTGGCTTGTTAATGTCAGTGAATGGTTTGGCGCCGATCATTTCGCCGATTATCGGTAGCTTTTTGCTGCAATTCGTGGATTGGCGCGGTATTTTTGTGGCATTGACTTTATTGGGTGTCCTCCTGATGATTGCGGCGATCCCGTTGAAAGAATCTTTGCATGAACAAGATCGTTTATCAGGCAATATTTTGCATACGTTTTCGCCGTTTAAGCTCATTGCCAAAAATCGCACATTCATGACGTTTGTGACGTTACAATCTTTCCAGTTCGCTTCCTTTTTTGCTTATTTAGCCTCATCGGCGTTCATTTTTCAGGATTTTTACGGCTTAACTGCCTTACAATACAGCTTGTGTTTTGCCGTTAACGGTGCGGCGATGATCCTCGGCGTGAACCTGAGTAACCGCATGAAAAGCCGTCAGGCGTTGGACATTGGCGTGTTTGGCTTGTTGGCGACGGTCATTTTTATCTGCGCCATGTTGCTGTTGCAAGCTAACGTGTGGTTGGTGGAAGGTGGCTTTTTAGTCATGTTGTTATGCACCGGTTTTGTGTTGCCGAGTTCTTCCGCCTTGGCGATGGAATCCGAACGACAATATGCCGGCAGCGCCTCCGCCTTGTTGGGCTTCTGTCCGTTTTTCTTGGGCGGGGTGGTGTCACCTTTGGTGGGATTGGGCGATATTTTCGTCGCCACGTCTGCCGTGTTGGTGGGTTTCGCCGTATTGGCGTTCGTCACTTATTTGACCATACGCAATAAAATCGCAGATTGATAGCCGATCCGTATCGCTTCAATTTGCTCAAAAGCGGGCAATTCAGCTAGAATATGCCCGTTTTTATTTCTCTCTTTTCTTTTTTCCGTGGGACGAATTTTAGCCGCATTTCTCTTTTCAGCATAAAGTGCGGTTGGTTTTTCATGTATTTTTATGACGATTCTAGTTCTGGGTATCAATCACAAAACCGCTTCCGTGGCGTTACGGGAAAAAGTGGCGTTTTCTGACGAAAAGCGCGCTTTTGCCTTGCGCCATATTCGGCAAATTCAACTGGCGGAAAGTGCGGTGATTTTGTCCACCTGCAACCGAACGGAAGTCTATCTGCATAACAAAAGCGTCCCGCCGCAAGACACCCAAAGCTGGATTACACAAGCCGTGCAATGGTTCGCCGACATTCATCAACTGGATTTGGCAGAGTTGCAACGTTGCGTTTACACCTATGAAAATTTGTTGGCAGTCAATCATTTAATGGAAGTGGCTTGCGGTTTGGATTCGTTAATTTTGGGCGAACCGCAAATTTTGGGGCAGGTGAAACAAGCCTATCAACTGAGCGAACTGCATTACCAACAGGCACAGCAAGCCATTTCCGGCGAATTATCGCGGTTGTTCCAAAAAACCTTCGCCACCGCCAAACGGGTGCGCACGGAAACTAATATCGGCGAAAGCGCGGTATCCGTAGCGTATGCCGCGTGCAGCTTGGCGCGCCAAATTTTTGAATCTTTGCGCGACCTGACGATTTTATTAGTGGGCGCCGGTGAAACCATTGAGCTGGTCAGTCGTCATTTATTGCGTCACGGGGTAAAAAACTTATTCATCGCCAACCGCACGTTGGCGCGCGCCGAAGCGTTAGTGGAAAAACTCGATTCAACAGCGAAGATTCAAGTCCTTCCCCTGGAACAGTTGCAGCAGGGCTTGAATCAGGCGGACATTGTCATCAGTTCTACCGGTAGCCCGCATATTCTGATTAGTCGTGATATGGTTGAGACGGCACAAATTGCACGTAATTATCGCCCGATGCTGCTAGTGGATATTGCCGTACCGCGCGATATTGAAGAAAGTGCGGTGGATTTGGATAGCGTTTATCATTACACGGTGGACGATTTACAAAGCATCATTCAGCACAACCTGAATCAACGGGAACAGGCGTCGGAGCAGGCAAAAGCCATTATTCGGGCGGAATGCGCCGATTTCTTCGAATGGCTGAAGGTTCATCAATTTTCCAACTTGATTCGCCGTTATCGTGAAAGTGCCGAGCAAACCCGTCAGGATTTATTGGAAAAAGCCATGGTTTCCTTGCAACAAGGAGAAAATGCCGAACAGGTGTTGCAGGAATTGAGTTATAAATTGATGAATAAATTGATTCATTCACCGACTCAAGCCATGCAAACCATGGTAAAAACCGGCAATGCGACGGGCTTGCAAACCTTTTCAAAAGCCTTGGGAATGGAACAAGAATAGCTATTTCCAATTGCTCAAATTCCTTTTAAAATAAGCCAACTTATCTTTGCGGGAGAAAAAAATGCGAGAAAATCCTCAAATCGCGAATGTTGACCTAGTGAAACAAATGAATAGTGCGGTTGTGTATAAATTAATCGATCAGCAAGGTCCTATTTCCCGTATCCAAATTTCCGAAATCAGCCAGCTTGCGCCGGCAAGTGTCACCAAAATCACCCGTCATTTACTTGCTCGCGGTTTAATTAAAGAAGTGGAGCAGCAGGAATCCACCGGCGGCCGTCGCGCAACGTCCATTGTGGCGGAATATAAGAATTTCCGTGCTGTTTTAATTGGCATCGGGCGCGAACATTTAACCTTGGCAATCATGGATTTATCGACAAAATTGCTGAAAAAAGAGGTGTTCACACTGCCGAGTCACCAAACGCCACAGGAATTCGAGCAGTTTTTGTTCCGGCATTTAGATGAATTTATTCAAGTTAATCAAAAACGCGGTAGTGAATTTATTGCTATCGGTATTACCGTGCCGGGCTTTGTGGACGTGAAAAGCGGCATGATCGAACAAGTGCCACATTTTGAATTAAATGAGCCTTGGGACTTGGCGAGCCATCTTGCAGAACGTTTCAATTTACCGACCTATATCGGACATGATGTACGTAGTTTGGCGCTCGCCGAGCATTATTTCGGTGTGACGAAAGATTGCTATGATTCTCTGTTATTACGTATTCATCGCGGGGTTGGTGCGGGGATTGTGATTAATCATGAAGTCTTTTCCGGCTATAGAAAAAATGTCGGTGAAATCGGGCATATTCAGGTGGATCCGTTGGGTAAGCGTTGTATGTGCGGGAATGTCGGCTGCTTGGAAACTGTGGTAAGCAATTCGGCAATTGAAAATAAAATGTCCGAATTGCTGGAGGATGGTTATCAAAGTAAATGGCTTTCTTTGGAAGCTCATGATATTGAAGCTATTTGTAAAGCCAGCAATAAACAGGATGCTGTCGCGACGGAGCTGATTGAGCATGTGGGCGTACAAATCGGGCGTGTGTTGGCGATGAGCGTGAATATGTTCAATCCGGAAAAAATCGTGATTTCCGGTGAAATTACCCAAGCCAAAAACGTGTTGTTTGCGGCGATTCGTCGCACGTTGGAAAGTCACGCATTGCCGGCGTTCGTACAAAATACGCCGTTGGTCGCGTCGGAATTAAGCAATGAAGATGTGATCGGCGCTTTCGCCTTAGTTAAAAGAGCCTTATTTGACGGCAGTTTGTTGCGTCGTTTAATCGAAGAATAAATGCACAAGATAGTGTTCGTTCAAAATTAGTGCGATTTGCTTAATCTCTATCCGAATGTTTTAATTTTATTTATTTTCCGAAAAAAATGGTTGACGAGTAGGGGCAATATCCGCATAATACGCCCCGCAAAGTCAATGAGATGGTTGCAAATAAATGGCTATGTAGCTCAGTTGGTTAGAGCACAACACTCATAATGTTGGGGTCACAGGTTCGAATCCCGTCATAGCCACCATATTTGCGGGACTGGCGAAATTGGTAGACGCACCGGATTTAGGTTCCGGCGCCGCGAGGTGTGTGGGTTCAAGTCCCTCGTCCCGCACCATTCATTTCGTTGATAATCAATATAGTTATTGGGGTATCGCCAAGCGGTAAGGCACCGGGTTTTGATCTCGGCATTCCTAGGTTCGAATCCTAGTACCCCAGCCACCTTATTTTCATCTATATATCAAAACCTAATCTTAAATTCATTATATTCAGGCAACAAAAAAGCCATCAGCGGTTTTCTGAATGGCTTTTTTCGATAGTAGCGGAATTAAGCTAAAATTTTGTCTAATTCTTTACTCACATCTTCTACTTTTTGCGTACCGTCTAAGCGGAAATATTGCGTGTTACCCGCTTTGGCTTCTGCTTGATAGTAATCCACCAACGGTTTAGTGGTGGTGTGATACACTTTCAAGCGGTCTAATACGGTTTCCGGCTTATCATCGGCACGGATAATCAAATCTTCACCGGTCACGTCATCTTTGCCTTCCACTTTTGGCGGGTTGTAAACGATGTGGTAAGAACGGCCGGACGGCTGGTGTACGCGGCGACCGCTCATACGTTCTACAATCACTTCATCCGGTACATCAAATTCCAGCACATAATCAATGGCGATACCGGCGGATTTTAACGCGTCCGCTTGCGGAATGGTGCGCGGGAAGCCGTCAAGCAAGAAGCCTTTGGCACAATCAGGTTGTGCAACGCGTTCTTTGACAAGAGAAATGATTAAATCATCCGGCACCAATTGACCGGCATCCATCAGGGTTTTGGCTTGTTTGCCTAATTCGCTGCCCGCTTTAATGGCGGAACGTAACATATCGCCGGTAGAAATTTGTGGAATGGCAAATTTGTTCATAATAAATTGGGCTTGCGTGCCTTTGCCTGCGCCCGGTGCGCCTAATAAAATAATTTTCATGTTGTCCTCTTGTAAGATAAAAGTGATCGAAAAAACACTTGAAAAAACAACCGCACTTTTTATTGAATCGCAGAAAAGTGCGGTTGATTTTTACGATGTTTTTATGTGTTACGTATGGTTGCTTAATTCCTTAAAAATGTCAATCGACGGATTTCGCCGCCACCGCTTTTTCGTTCCATGGGGCGACCCAAAACAGGCAGATCATTCCCGGTACGGCGAGGAATAAACAAATCCAGAAGAAATCGTAATAGCCGACGGATTTGACCAAATAGCCCGATAACATGCCGAGGCCTTTGCTTGGTAAGGCGGATAAGCTGGTGAAAAGGGCTAATTGGGTTGCGGTGTAAAGGGGATTGGTTTCCCGCGCCATAAAGGCAACAAAAGCGGCAGTGCCTAAGCCGACGCCAATATATTCGGCGGCAATGACGAAGCCGAGTTTCCACAGTTCGACGGAGGTGATTTGAGCAAAATGCCCAAAGCCGGCAAGCCACACGAAGCCGCCGATGGTGATTAGTTGCACTAAGCCAAAGACCCAGAGCGCTCGATTAATGCCGAGCTTGATCATAATTACGCCGCCGACAAGCCCTGCAGAAATACTCGCCCAGAGGGAAGTGCTTTTTACTACCAGAGCGATGTCTTCTTTGCCGAAACCCATGTCGTAGATAAATTTGGTTTGCAACGTGGTGGCAAAGGAGTCGCCGAATTTATACAGAAAAAGAAACAGTAAAAAACCGAATGCTTGCGCCACGCCTTTGCGTTGAAAAAATTCCTGCAAGGGGACCCAGAAGGCGAGATAGAAAGGTTGATTGCGATCCGGCATGGGAATTTTCGGTTCTTTGGCGAGAAATAAGGTCATAAATAAGCCGAATAGCATGCAAAGTGCGGTCCATAAAAAAACCGTTTCCCAAGGATAGAGGGTGGCGAGATACAAGGAAAGCCCGCCGGGAATTAAGCCCGCCACACGGTAGGCATTAATATGAATGGTGTTACCTAAGCCCAATTCGCTATCGGTTAAAATTTCGCGGCGATAAGCATCAAGCACGATGTCCTGCGTTGCCGAGAAAAATGCAATAAGAAAGGCAATATTTGCCACGATGCTCAATTGGCTGCGCGGATCAAATCGGCTAATGGCATAAAGTAAAATCAATAACGCAATTTGGGTGATTAACAGCCAGCTACGTCGCCGTCCTAGAAAGCTTGGAAAGTAGCGATCCAACAACGGCGCCCATAAAAATTTTAAGCCGTAGGGTAGGGTGACGCCTGTCACTGCGCCGATGAGCTCAATGGAAAGCCCTTTGTCTGTTAGCCACACGGGCAGCATTTGCAATAGCACAAATAGCGGCAAGCCGGAGCTAAAGCCGGTAAACACGCAAATCAGCATGTTGCGGCTGAAAATTTGCTGGGTTAAGGAAGGTTGGGAGGTTTGAGACATAATCAATTATTCGACGGCGATTTCTTTAATGCGCAGTTCATCGCCGCTTTGGCGTTGTAAATGCACGCTGCCGCAATTCGGACAGGTGCTGTTATTAGCTTGAATTTCAACGAATTGTTTGCAATCCCAACACCAAGCCTTGGCGGGAATCGGGATTAAATGGAGTTTGCAGTTTTCCGCCGGCGTGCCTTTGGATGCCATTTCAAAGCCGAATTCTAAGGCACTCGGTTCAATACAGGAAAGCGCACCAACCTCAAGCCAGAGGTCGGTGACTTTATTGACATTGTGTTGTTTGCATTGCTGCTCAACAATTTCAATGATGTTTTGGCACAGCGATAATTCGTGCATGGAATCAATCCCGATAGCCTTTCGGGTTATTTTTCTGCCAATTCCAAGTATCTTTCATCATTTCTGCCAAGCCGCGCTCCGCTTTCCAGCCCAATTCTTTGGCGGCTAAACCCGGATCGGAATAGCAAGTGGCAATGTCGCCGGGGCGGCGATCAACCAATTTGTACGGGATTTGAATGTTATTCGCCTGCTCAAAGGCTTTCACCATGTCTAATACAGAATAACCTACGCCCGTGCCTAAGTTATAAATATGCAAACCTGCATCGTCTTGGTGGCGACCTAAGGCCTTAACGTGCCCGATAGCCAAATCTACCACATGAATATAATCGCGCACGCCGGTGCCGTCGTGGGTATCGTAATCGCTACCGAATACGGAAAGTTGCGGCAATTTGCCGATAGCCACTTGGCTGATATAAGGCAACAAGTTATTTGGAATACCATTCGGATCTTCACCGATTAAGCCGCTCGCATGTGCCCCCACCGGGTTGAAATAGCGCAAAATCGTCATGCTGAATTTCGGCTCGGCTTTGGCAATATCACGCAGAATTTGTTCCACCATATATTTAGACGTGCCATACGGATTGGTAGTGCCGCCCACTTCACAATCTTCGGTAATCGGGATGACTTTCGGATCGCCGTAAACGGTGGCGGACGAACTGAACACAAAATTCCACACGCCGGCTTTTTTCATTTCCTGTACCAGAACCAAGGAGCCGGTAACATTATTCAAATAATATTCCGCCGGTTTTTGTACGCTTTCGCCCACGGCTTTTAAGCCGGCAAAATGAATAACGGAATCAATTTGATTTTCTGAGAAGATTTTTTGCAGTAAGGCACGATCTAAAACATCACCTTCATAAAATTTAACTTTTTTACCGGTGATTTGCTCAACGCGCTCTAAGGATTTCGGTGAGGCGTTACAAAGATTATCTAAAACCACCACATCTTTGCCTGCATTTAATAATTCCACGACAGTATGCGAACCGATATAACCGGCACCGCCGGTGACTAAAATGGTCATAATTTCTTTCCTTGTTGCATGAAATAACTGCGGGCTAGTATAGCCCTTTTTGCCGGTGAAGCAAAATCGCGAAAATTGGTGTTTTATTAGTATGAATAAATTTGTTTTTAAATAAGCGTAGAATAATTGCTTATTTTATTCAGAATGAATAAAATTCATCTCCCTCTAAACTTACTATAATTAAGGAACCTAAAAATGAATTGGTATTTACACGTATTAAAAAACTATGTCACTTTTAATGGCAGAGCGAGACGAAAAGAATATTGGATGTTCTGCTTATTTAGCTTCATTGTGAGTATTATTTTAGGCGTTATTGATCTTGTACTGGGATTATATAGTTCAACTCTTAATATGGGCATATTGGGTGGAATTTACTCATTGGTCGTTTTCCTCCCTGGACTTGCGGTGAGTGTGCGTCGTTTACATGATACGGACAGAAGCGGTTGGTGGATTTTGTTATGTTTCATTCCAATCATCGGCGTAATTGTTGTACTTGTCTTCATGTGTTTTGACAGTCAACCAGGCACAAATCGCTTTGGGGATAATCCTAAAGAACATGCCGTTTCCAACACGGTTGCAGAAAAAACTAGTCTCATCAGTTAATGGTCATAAGGGTTAACCGAAAGGTTAGCCCTTTTGTGTGATATTTTGCGCAAACGTTTACTTATTCAACGTTTTCGGTAAAATACCGCCCTCAATTTTCTCTATCATTAAAGGTAATTTTTCATGTCATCTTCTCAATCCACCGCTTTAGAACAACGCTTTGAGTTGACTAAACGCGGTTCCACCGTGCGCAAAGAAATTATCGCCGGTTTAACCACTTTCCTTGCTATGGTGTATTCCGTGATCGTCGTGCCGAATATGTTAAGTGCGGCAGGATTTCCGGCCGAATCTGTTTTCATCGCCACCTGTTTGGTCGCGGGGCTTGGTTCCATTTTAATCGGCTTTTGGGCGAATGCGCCGATGGCGATCGGCTGTGCCATTTCCTTAACGGCATTTACTGCGTTCAGCTTGGTTATCGGGCAAAAAGTGAGCATTCCTGTCGCCTTAGGTGCGGTCTTTTTAATGGGTGTTTTTTTCACGTTGATTTCCGCCACGGGCATTCGCGCTTGGATCTTGCGTAATTTACCGATAGGCATTGCGCACGGCGCGGGTATCGGTATCGGTTTATTCCTGTTGTTAATTGCGGCAAACGGTGTCGGGCTTGTGGTTGGTAACCAAGCGGGCTTACCGGTGAAATTGGGTGAATTTGCTTCCTTTCCTGTCATGATGTCTCTCATCGGTTTGGCGTTAATTGTCGGCTTGGAAAAAATGCAGGTTAAAGGTGGTATTTTATGGGTCATCATCGCCATTACCATTGTCGGCTTGATTTTTGATCCGAATGTGACGTTTAACGGCAAGATTTTCAAAATGCCGTCTTTTGGTGAAGACTCCTTGTTCTTAAGATTAGACGTGCTCGGTGCGTTACAACCGGCGATTTTACCGGTGGTGTTCGCACTCGTGATGACTGCCGTGTTCGACGCCACAGGCACGATTCGCGCCGTTGCCGGACAAGCGGATTTGCTGGATAAAGAGGGTCAAATTATCAATGGCGGCAAAGCCTTAACGTCCGACTCCGTGAGCAGCCTGTTCTCCGGTATTTTCGGTACGGCACCGGCAGCAGTGTATATCGAATCCGCCGCAGGCACCGCAGCAGGCGGCAAAACCGGGATCACCGCCATCGTGGTCGGCGTATTATTCCTGTTAATGCTATTCTTCCAACCCCTTGCTTTCTTAGTACCAAGCTATGCTACCGCGCCTGCGTTGATGTATGTGGGTTTATTGATGTTAAGTAATGTCAGCAAATTGGATTTCGACGATTTTGTCGGCGCCATGAGCGGCTTGATTTGCGCGGTATTTATCGTACTCACCGCGAACATCGTAACCGGCATTATGCTGGGCTTTGCCGCGTTAGTGATTGGACGTATCGTAAGTGGCGATTTCAAACGTTTAAATGTCGGCACCGTGGTTATCGCCGTTGTCTTAGTGGCGTTCTACGCTTGCGGCTGGGCGATTTAATTCCGCTCCCTAAATACAAATAAAGGCGCAGTAATATGCGCCTTTTATTTTTCCTTAATCTTGAAAAACAGTAAAAAAACCGACCGCACTTTGCAGCTTTTCGCCGTAGAAAATCAGCGGAATCCGTTGCCGTTGCCAAGGCGGTACGTTCAGCTGTTGCCACACTTTTTTGATGTCTTGATTCACGCCCTGTCGCGTTAATTTCACCTTGCCCGAATAACCGAAACGGATCCAAACTGCCGTCTCCTCTAAGGGTAAACTAAGGCTTGTTTTATGTTCCAAGCCGTTTTCATCACGCCAAAGTGCGGTCATTTTTTCCGGTGTTTTTTGCAGTAGCAACGAGCCCAAGTTGTCGGGCAATAGAATCGTTTCATTCAATTTTGCCGCAATACTTTCTGATGAAATATCCGCTAAAACTGGTGTGAGAAACAGCCTGTTTTGATAACGGCGCACTACTTTATCTTCCAAGCGAAATTGCGGTTGCGCATCGGCTTTGGCAAAAATAACATCGGAAATCATCTGTTCCAATTGCACCAATGAAGGCATGGCGAGCCCCCAATCCTGCAGCCATAAACGCAATAACGCCCGCTGTTTCACGGCGGAATAGTCGGCAAAGTGTTGCAGCTTAAAAGTGCGGTCATTTTTCTCCACGTTTTTTTGATATTCATCCGCCAACAATTCATTGAGTAATTGCTGTTGTTCATAACAATGTTGCGCGGAACGTTGTACTGCCGAATCAAAATGCGCCCAGCGTTGGCGCAATTCGGGCAACACCACATTGCGCAGAAAATTGCGCTCATATTGGTTGTCTGCGTTGCTTTCGTCTTCAATCCAACTTAGCCCCTGTTGTTGCACGAATTCGAGTAATTGTCGGCGACTGAAATTCAACAACGGACGGAAAATCGGCACGCCGTAAACTTGGCTTTGCGGTTGCATTGCGCTCAATCCCTGTAAGCCGCTGCCCCGTTTTAGGGCAAGGAAAAAGGTTTCCGTCTGATCTTGTTGATGATGTGCCGTGGCGAGCCACTCGTCGGGCAAAATCTGCTGAGCAATGGCTTCATAACGCGCCAGACGGGCGCCTGCTTCAATGCCGTTTTCCGTGCCGACTTCGACACGTTGAATTAACAAGGGAATATTGAATTGTCGGCAAATTTGTTGGCAGTGGGCGGTCCAATCGTCGGCGTTCGTGCTTAATCCGTGGTGAATATGGATGGCGCGTAGCTGAAAGTGCGGTCGATTTTCACGGTATTTTGCAAATAAAGCGAGGAGCGCGGTGGAGTCTAAGCCGCCGCTAAACCCGATAAGAAATTGCGTTTGGTTTGGGGCGAGCCGTTGTAGTTGTTGTGAAAAGGATTCGAGCAGCATAGGCAGATAAAATTTCCTCCCGAATATCGGGAGGAAGTTGGAAACTAGGCGATTTTTTGTGCTTTATAGTGGCTGCGCGGGTGGATGATGAGGTCGCGGGCGGCAATAATTTGTAATTCATATTCGCCGTGTTCCAGAGTGGTTTGCATGACATCATTCACTGCGTTTGCCATGTGTTCAAAGGCTTCCACATCGGATTTGCCGTTGAGTAAGTTGGCTAAGAATAAGCCGGCAGTTAAATCGCCCACGCCCACCGGTTCGCGATCGAATGGATGCAACGGGCGGGATACGTGCCAAGTGCCCTGTTCGGTGGCAAGTAGCATTTCAAATTGCGAGGCGTCTTTGCCCACTTTGCTTAGGTGTTTAACCAACACTTTTTTCGGCCCTTTCGCTAAAATCGCTTTCACTGCCGCCAGTGCCTGTTCAAAATTTTCTACCGGTAAACCGCTTAATTCGCGTAGTTCCACCAGATTCGGCGTAATAATATCCGCTTCCGAAATGATGTTAATTAACCCCTCACGTACACCATCGGCAACAATACAGCCTTTGTCAGGATGACCCATGACAGGATCGCATAAATAAAGTGCCTTTGGATTGATACCTTTAATTTTGTGCACGGCGTTGACGATTTCGTCGATTTGCTCGGCGGATCCTAAATAACCGGAAACCACGGCATCGCATTTGTGTAATGCGTCGATGTCTTCAATGCCGCGCACGATTTCGCCGATTTGTTCTTTTGGAATGACGATGCCCGTCCACTTGCCGTATTGGGTGTGATTGGAAAATTGCACGGTATTTAACGCCCAAACGTCAACACCGAGCAATTGCATCGGGAAGGTTGCCGACTTATTGCCGGCATAGCCGTAAACCACATGAGACTGAATTGAAAGTACATTTTTCATTGTTATTTTCTCCTTTTAAAATCCCTTTAAAGACAGCAAATACGGTTTTTATAATGATTTTTTAGACGTAACCGTAGCTCATTAAGCGTTGATAACGACGATCCAGCAGATGTTCCGCATCTAATACTTCCAGATCCGCTAAATCTTTCAGCAAGCGTTTTTTCAGATTTTGCGCCATTTCTTCATAATTTCGGTGCGCACCACCCAGTGGTTCGGGAATGATGTTATCGATTAAGCCGAGTTCTTTTAAACGATTGGCGGTCAAGCCCATAACTTCTGCTGCTGTGGAGGCTTTGTCCGCGCTTTTCCATAAAATGGAGGCGCAGCCTTCCGGGGAAATGACGGAATAGGTGGAATATTGCAACATATTGACTTTATCGCCCACGCCGATAGCAAGTGCACCACCGGAACCGCCTTCACCGATAACGGTACAAATGACCGGCACTTTTAACGTGGACATTTCACGTAAGTTGCGCGCGATGGCTTCCGATTGTCCGCGCTCTTCCGCGCCAACGCCGGGATAAGCCCCCGGGGTGTCGATGAACGTGATAATCGGTAATTTGAAACGTTCTGCCATTTGCATTAAACGTAACGCTTTGCGGTAACCTTCCGGTGCGGGCATGCCGAAGTTGCGTTTCACTTTTTCTTTTACCGTACGACCTTTTTGGTGTCCGATAACCATCACCGGTTTGCCGTCTAAACGCGCTAAACCGCCGATAATGGCTTTATCATCGGCAAAGGCGCGATCGCCGGCAAGCTCATCAAAATCGGTGAAAATATGTTCGATATAGTCAAGAGTATAAGGACGATTCGGATGGCGGGACATTTTGGATACTTGCCACGCATCTAAATTTGCAAAGGTTTTTTCGGTTAATTCAATGCTTTTTTTCTGTAAACGGGCAATTTCATCATCAAGATTAATGTCATTATCTTGACCCACAACAGAGCGTAATGATTCGATTTTTGCTTCAAGTTCGGCAATAGGTAATTCAAAATCTAAGTATTCTTGACTCATTGGGTTATTCCTGGTTTTGTGAAAAATTTGCCCCGCACTTTAACAAGATTTTAGTGTAGGCGCAATTAAACTGGACATTTTATGTGTTTTTTTCATAAATACCATAAAAATTAATCTGGTTACACCAGCCAACGCTATGTAATTTCAGGTAATTTATTGTTATTTTTAAAGAAATATTTGATGAGAAAATTAATGAAATATATTTTGCAACATGATTGACAATCCGCTAAAACGATTTTATGATGTATTCACTTTCTAAATAAGATGTTTGAAAGTCAGGATTGGTCTCCTGAAATAAGCGGCTAAGGTATAAAACGCTTTTAGTATGAGTTTTATGTCGCACACTACAAAGCATCATCATCTATCAATGGTGGACTAGGTAGAAATCCGCAGGGATGCGACGCAGTAAACCGCTTACTGTTAAGACCAATTCTGCTTAGTTCACCACCTAGTCTCACGTTTCATTTCTTTCCCCAATATCAAACTTTGTTACCTTAAATTTTCACGTTTTGTGCCATAAATAAAATAGGCACGTTTCCGTGCCTAGTTAACTTTAACTCAACTGTTATTTAGCTCCATTGTTGGGCATTTGAATAAAGGGGACGGTACTGTTCGGGAGCATCGTTTCCGGTAGTTTGCCATCCCATCTTTCCGCGGCGGTGAGGGAAACTAACTGTTGGTTTTCTCTTAACGCTTCACCTTTAGCTTTAATTGCTTGCGCTTCCGCTTCACCTTGCAATTTTACTTTTTCTGCCTCTGCACGCGCTTGGATAATCTGTGCATCAGCTTCAGCCTGCGCTTGTGTACGAATAATTTCCGCTTCTTTTTGCGCAATCGTTAATTGGCGTTCCTTTGTTTGAATTTCAATATTCTTCTGCATAGATAATTCAATGCCTTTTTCATAGGCGTCAGAATATTTAATTTCAGAAAGCTGCACGCTGTTTACGCTGATAGGCTGACCTTCCAATGCTTTTCTGATGTTGTTTTGTAAGGTATCGGACAATCTGGCGCGCTCAGTGATACTGGTTTGCACCGTAAATTGACCGAATGTGGTTTCTACCTGAGAGCGCACGCGTGGCTCAATAATTTGAGTGACCATGTTTTCAATGGTGCGATAGCGATCGTAAACGCCGATGGGATCCGTCACATTATAGGTAATGGTTAAGGCGGCATTTACCGATTGCTGATCCCGTGTATACGCATTTAAACCATGTCCCACTTCACCATCGTTACGGCGCGTACCAAAGGACAGAGATTGATCGCGGGTAGAAATCGTAATAAGACTATCAACAACAGGAATTTTGAATCCCAAACCGGCATCAACTACCCGAATGGTTTCACCGAAACGACGGATAACGCCTTTTTCGCCGGCATCTACGGTAAAGTAAGAATTCAGTGCAACAATGACGGCAATTGCACCTAAAGCAACAAAACCGTATTTTTTTACAAATGCTTTTGAATTTTCGACAGAATTAGGTTTTAACATAGCGATTCCTTAATAAATGAAATAAATATGACGAGACTGATTGTGCAAATAGTAGTTAATTACAAGTTTGGTGTAAATAGCTTTGATTATACAATTAAATAAAAAGAACCCCTGAGTATTCAGGGGTTTAATTATATTTTACGGGTGAATTATTCCCACTCGATTATTTATCGGCGGAATAATGCAATGATTTATCAATGAATAAAATTGATATTGTTTATTCTATACCGTCATTTTTACCGTCGTTGGAAGAAAATGACATCAAGAACGTTCAGCAAGCCAAGTATCAATATCAGATTTTCTCCACGCTACACGCCCCATGGACGCTTTAACACTTTTGGGGAATTTACCTTGTTTCATCATACGCCAAATTGTTGTGTCGCTCAAGCTGGTGACTTCAATCACCTTAGCTTTACTTAGCAGTGTTGGTTGTTGTTCCATTATTATTCTTCTCCATCTTTATTTCTTTAAGATATCCGGCACTTCAACGACTTTTAACTGTTCCGGTTTTACATCTTTATATTTGATCCAATACTGAACTATTTCTAACGCTTCTCCTTGAGTTACGGTTCCACGCGTCTCCATAACCACATTCCATTCTCGTCGAAATTGGCATTCAAGCACAATATAGCGTTTGCCATCTATAACCTGTAATTCTTGTCTAAAGAACATTGCAACCTCTTTCTATAAGCCAAATTTTAAGACGAAAAGCCATTTCATCTTCTGTGAGTTTCTGACGATGCCATTTTTCAAAAGCTGCTGATAGCCAGATTAAAGCTAAGGCTTCAATTATTAACCATTCAACACTCATATTTACTCCAATAAAAAACCTCACTGTAAAAAGTGCGGTCTTAATCAACTAACACCATTAATAAACAACAACCAATGCGTATTATTTAGCCTGCCGGATTTATGTCCAATAATCGGTGTTACTCCAATTGCGGATAAAATCTCTTTTGCCGTGATTTGCGTTTCGGCCCACTTAAAAATAAGTGAGCCGCTGTCATCAAGCACCCGCATGCACTCATCAAAACCGCCTTTAACTAAGTGCAGCGGGTCAAAAATAACGCACTTAAATGATTTATCGGGGTGCGGCATATCTGTAAAATCATGGATTACATCTGGCTCTATTTTTAATAGCCGCCCATCGCATAGCGTACTCTCAAACGTGCGGTTATCCGCAAATAAAACATGCGGATTTTGCTTGTCAAAATAAAACATCCGACTACCGCAGCACGCATCTAAAATTGGTTTATAACTCATGCCATCTCCAAATAATCATTAATCCTTTTGCCGATCCATCGCATGACCGGAACACACGGAAAGCTCATAAAACCTAACAAAAAAAGACCGCACTTGGCGGTCTGTTGTTACTCTTGATACGGCTTGCCTGTTAGCATCTCAATGACTTGGATTACGTCGTCTCTTGACTTGTAATACACGCCCTCATCAAGCTCTATCCCACTCGGCATTGTGTGACCCACACCATACCCTCCAGTTTCTGGCGGAATGGCTAAATACCACACCTCGCTATCTCCGTCGTAAGTCGCTTTAGTTAGCGGCTTCGGCAGTTCACGTTTAGGCTCCAGAACTGGTTCCGGCTCGCGCCACATGCCGACGATATTTGCGTCGTCAATTTGTGTATGTTCCGACCGCCCGTCAATACCCCATAGGATGCATTCCTCGGTGTCGTCGCAATTTATGTAATAACCCATTAAGCATAGGTTATCTTTACTGTTTAATTTTTTGACTACAAAGGCTTTTGTATTATCTTGCAATACCACCGGCTCGCCAGCCAGCGCCCTATCCAAATCAAACGGTTCGGGCTTGTCTTGCCACAAGCCAACTACATTACTTACACTGTCTCTGGATTTTTTAAAATCATCATCAAGCCAATCATGCGATATGATTTGATAGCCATCACTCCGGTCATTTATATAGACAAAGAGATTGCAGTATTTATTTATATCCCTGTCGGATCTAAAAACAAGTTTGCATTTGCCCCCGTCGCGGGAAACGCCCCATGCCCCGTTTAAAATCGCTTGTTTTTCTTTTTCGTTTAACATTTTCCCTCCGTTTTTATCTATGGAAGCTGTGGGAGCGGCATCCAGTGTGTCGCTGACAGATTAACGCGTCTGTCTGAATAAATCACACAGCCGTAATCATCGCGGTACGCCAATCCCGTTGTAATGTAGCGCTCTCCATCTTTAGTGACGCAACAAAGCAGGATTGTTGTATCAAGCGGCGGTAGATATTCTGCGAGGTCTATCCATCCGTTATTTTCGGTTGTCATTTTTGCCTCCGTTATGCGGTTTTAAATCCACCACCGGCAACACCGTTAGTGGGATTGGTTGTTTATAGCTGCGTGTTGCTTGTTGATTGCGGTTTGTCCATTTAACAAACTCATTTGCAGCTTCCATTGCTTCTTTTGGGTGATGTGCCGACATTGCGATCCGCGTAATATCGCTGCGCAACTCACTGTCAAACAATACCCAATATTCTTTTGCCGCCTTGATTGCGGATAACGCGCCGGAGGAAATCCCGCTATTAATCCGCGCATAAAAAAACGTCGTAAATATGTCTTTAAAGTGCGAGTAGCTGATACTTATATCAATCTTGTTCATAATTCACCTTAAAAATTGGCCGCACTTTTTACGGTGCGGTCGCGTTGAACTTACCACTGGTAAGTTACGCCGGCGCCGTAGCTCACCTCATTTTGAGTATTAACCGCCACGGATACGCTGCCGATCCATTTTGTACTGTCGCTCATTTTTGAGTAGCGTGCTACGATTGCCTGTTGTCCGGCATGACCACCAACCCCAACGCCAAGGGCGGATTTTCCGCCGTGAGTGACTTGCGGGATGTTAGCAACGGCCATTGCTGCGGCAGTTCCGGCTGAAGCGCGTTTGCGGTTTTTGTGCACGTCGTCGCTTAGCTTGTCAATGCGCTTGCTTGTATCAGCCAAGCCCGCACTTAATCGATTAATATCGGCGCGGTTGGTGTTGATTGCTGCGGCGTTGGTATTGATTCGCGCGGCGTTTTGCGCTGTAGCGGTGCGCACTTGAGCGACGTCATCAGTCGTTGCCAAGCCTTCGGCGCTCACTTGATAATTATCGCTGCCGTCGGCGTTGGTTGACTTAGTAACGCTGATATTTGAGCCGCCGGAAACCGTCGTTTTGGCTTTGACAATGTCCGCTTTGTTTTGCGCAATCGCTTGAGTGTTGCTTGCGATTTTGTCGGCGTTGTCGTTGATTGCTTGTGCGTTAGTCGCAATCAAAGCCTGATTTGCGGTAATGTCGGCGGTGTTTTGTTGCACCTGTCCGTTAAGCGCGGTGATTTCCGCCGTGTTGGTGGATACCTGCCCCGCTACGGCGTATAACTGACTACCATTGATTGCATCAGTGCTGCCTGCGGTGATACGTCCCGCAGCAATGTTAGTAATCGTGCGTTGCTCGCTGTCGTTGCCGATTGATACAGTCGCAACCGGAGTAGTACCCGCAAAGTCACCGTAAGTCACGCCGCCGATGGTGGCGGAATCCGTCCCGACGGCCGCGCTGGTGGTGGCATTATTACCGATGGCCACGGAGTAAGCGTCACTTGCTGTCGCACTGCGGCCGATTGCAACACTGCGCACGCCGGAAGCGTTAGCAACCGTACCTAACGCCGTGCCGCTAAAACCGCTCACCCGTGCGCCGTCACCGACTGCCGTACCGGTATTTGCTGTTACGCGGGATTGCACGCCGATTGCTGTACCGTAGTTAGCTGTTACTGTAGCCGTATTGCCGATTGCTGTAGATAAGTCGCCGACGACCGTACCAAGTACCGATACTGACGCGTTACCGTTAACCGTGCCAGTGATAGCAACGGACGTTTCACCCTTGGCGGTTGTATGGTCGCCCAGTGCCACGTTGCGATAACCTTCGGCCGCCGTGTATGCGCCGATTGCCGTTGATTGATTGCCGAATGCGTCAGCATAAGTGCCAATAGCGATAGCTTGTTCACCCGTCGCCGTTGCACCGGTGTCCAGATTTACGTTTGCGTGAGCCGCACTTGCGAGAGTAGCGATAACCGCTGCAATGATTGTTTTTTTCATGTTTTTTTACCTTTTTTTGGATAATAAAAAACCCTCACAATGGAGGGCTGTTGATTGAAATTTTTGTTAGTCGTCGGGCAGCTCTAAAAACTCACCGCCCACGCCTAGCGTGTACCACGTATCGGGCTTAATCCCATTTTCGCCGACAATCGACGCGCGGATGTGTAGCAGATCGCCGGCGTCGTTGCGATAAACGCAAACAATAGCGCCGCTTTTCCCCGCCTTTGCTTTGGAATTACGTCCGAGCGAAACCGCAACGGAATTTTTACCTGATACTTCGGCGGCGGATTGATAACCCGTATTTGTCGCGGCGGAGCGAGTACCCGTATTTGTCGCGGCGGAGTAATCACCCGTATTTGTCGCGGCGGAGCGAGTACCCGTATTTGTCGCGGCGGAGTAATCACCCGTATTTGTCGCGGCGGATTGATAACCCGTATTTGTCGCGGCGGAGTAATCACCCGTATTTGTCGCGGCGGAATTACCCCAATCAACCTTGCTTTTTATCCACTCAACCGCCCTATTAACCATTTCCGGCAGTTTGATTTCTGTTTCAATGGTGATTTTGGCGGATGCAATCTTAGTGTCATCACTATCGTCATCTTTTGAGATTTCGCCGCTCATTTGCACAATCGCAAATTTACTATCGGATGGCGGGTAATAATTAAATACATCAAGCGGATATTCGCACGCGTGGAATCCACTTCCGCACGCTTTAACCTTGCCTTTATGTTCGTATGTTTCTCCGACTTTGTACTGATAATCGCGGCATGTCCAATCTTTGTTAAAACCTTTATAAGCAAGGGTTTCTGTAGTTTTTTCTGTCATTTTTTTTGCCTTTGTTCGGTTAATAAAAAAGCCGCTTATTCAGCGGCTTCGGTGTTGTCGTCTTGCGGAATGTCCGGCATCCGCACCCACTTACACGGGTTGCCATTAAAGTCACGCAATCCGCCAATTATCCAAACGCTTCCGTCGTCACATAGCGCGGACAGATTCCACAAATCGCCGAACGATTCGCCGCACATTGCGGATTCGCAAATTTGTATGATTTTTCTAGCCATTTTAAACCTCAATTTGTTATTAAATGTGGAGCATTTACCTTGATGAAATCGACTAACTGCGTCGCTAATAGCAGCACGTCGTTTTCCATCTCCGGATAGCGGTAAAATGAAATTTGTGTAACGCTCTTAATGACGTACTTATCCGGTTCCGCTGCCGGGACGTATTTTTGGAATAAGTTATAAGTAAACTTACTCATATCCAGCCAAGATAAGTAACACCGCCACTGCATTGAGCCGGTGTAATTTTCCGCGTCAATATATGCAGTGAGCTTGTGATCAAAAATACAGTCGCTTTCCATTGCATCAACTACGCCAACGAATGTAACCGGCTCATCATTTATGCGTTTAGCGATTTCAAATTTGAATTCTTTTATTCGCGGAATGTGAATTTCGGTATCAATTTCGCTAAAGTCGAACTTAAACCCATCTTTCTCAACAAAAGCTAGTGTCATATTTTCATAATCTTCCAAGACCTTATGAAAGGCGGAACCGGCAAGCATAGCTTCATTTGGTATCACTTTCTTTTCTAGATAAGCAACCATTTCTTCAATAGTCGCTTCCTCGTTTTCAAGCCACCGCCGATAGACTTCAAGTTGTGTGGCAGAAATCCGGATCATGATTCAACTTCCTCAAATTCTTTTGTTTCGGCGTTAAATTTAAATCCACTTTTCCGCGCATAGTCCAATAGCAGTTTTTTGTGAAGGTTCGACATATTTGGATCGATTGCAGAATTAAACTGTTCGATTGTCATCAGCTCGCTAAATTTTGCGTGAATATCATCTAATTCTTTTTGCGCCTGTACAGCTTCGGCGGATTGTTTGTTTAATCCGTCTTTTACCCTATTAATGACGTCATCGAGGAATTTGGGGGCGGCTTTGAAATTTGGTACCGGAATTGCGTCAAATTGCACCGGATTTTTACCGAACCCGGTAGAGCTTGGGTTAAAATCCAAAACTCTTTTGTTTGTATCATCAAAGCGCAATCGCCCCATCAAATCCGCTACTTTGTAAATTTCCGTTTTTGAGCTGCCTTGTATATCTAAACGTTCTACGAATTCATCTTTTTGCTGTTGTTCTGTCATGTGGGACAATAGAACAACATCTTTACCAAAACTGCGCAATTGTGTTAGCCATGAACTGAATGCGTGTTTTAGTGCGCCGTAACCTTGTTGCGTTAACTCACCACCGCCGCGTGTTGTGCCTTTAACATTACGCCGAACAATATCCGCCGTTAAAATATCCAGCGCGCGCCCCACGGTATCAACAATAATTGTGTCGTAAGTTGCTAAGTCGTCTTCGGTAATGCTTGTTACATCAGACCAACTATCAACCTGCACGGTATCTTTGCGGAATTGTGAGCGATAAGATCCGTGATCAAAGTCGAGTAGTAATGGTCTTGAAGCTGTAAATGCGGTTGAGGTTTTGCCCGCACCCGGAGGAGCGTATAAACAAACAATAATATTTTTAACCTCGATCGGTTGTGCTGATGAAATAATTTTCAGTGCCATATTGACTTCTCCTAATAAACTTTATTTTCTAACTGTTTTCTTGCCACAAACTCAATCGCGTTATTGCGTAAGGTTTCTAACTTATCCCACGCGCCGGCGCCGATAGCTAACCATTGGAAGTTTAAATCATCGTCGCTTAATGCGATTGCGTTATTGATTGCGTCAATCAGTACTTCATCACCGTTACAGGCTTGTTCGTCGATTCGTGCTTTTTCAGCTTCAAGTTCGGCTTCGTAACGTTCGCCTGCTTCAATCTGTGCGTGATATTCTGCTTCCCGCCGATTTTCCCATGCTGTCTGTAACCCATTCATATTTAATCCTCAAACAATCCGCGCACCATGTTTGCATTAACAACAGCTTCTTTATTAATCATCGACACACCTAAAATATCCGCTTCAGGATAAGACGTTAAAAACGCTTCCACTAATTCAGTTAGCGCATTAAACGCGTCATTTCTCGTTTTATGAACTGCCGTTCGTCGCTCAACGAGTTTTGTCTTGGCGTTAATGACCAAACCTCGAAATCCGTAGTCGTTAGCAAGAATTTCTAGGATGTAATGGGTTTTGTTTTCGTTATTTACCATTTTTCACCTCATCTAACTCTTTCTGTTTTTGCGCTGTATAGGCTTCCATGTATCGGAGCTCTTCTGCTGTCAGCTCGCGTGGAATATCGCCGAACTCAAGGCTCGCTTGACGTTGCCATTCTTTTGATATTTGCTCGCTCACGTCGTTATCGTAATAATCTGTTGAGTTGTTCGCGTGAGCGGGTAGAGCGATTAATGCGACGGCGTATAACATCATGATGCCGCCGATGATTGCACAAAGTGCGGTTGTGATTAATTCGCTGATTTTCATTTTGGCTTCCTCAAAAAAAATGACCGCACTTTATGCGCGGCCGGTATTATTTGCTAAAGAGATAAGCTCTTCAGCTCTGTTTGTCTCTTCCGTCGTCTTGGACGGAAATCTTTTGCAACGATGAATCTCGCCGTTAAACGTTGCAAGTGCGACCCTGTCCAGACCGACAATAAAAAAATACTGCGGGTTTTTCGCCCATTGCTTAACTAAACCCATCTCCTCAAGCTTAAATAATCCTGCGTGAATCGGGTTTTTGTCTAAAAACTTCTGGCTTTTCTTTGTCTGCGCATTATTCCGCGCCAAGCGAGCTTCCATTTTTTCGATTTTTGCCTTTTGCTCGTCAATTTGAGCAAATTTAGCGCGTATTCTTTCGTCCAGTTTTTCGGACGCTCTCATCATTTGCCGGCCTTTTGCGTTATCCGTAATGTCCGGCGTCCCGCCGTGGCCGTTGCGAGGGTTGCTCGCAAATAATGCATCAAGCTCACTCTCCAGCCGTTGGAGTTTTGCCCGCATTTTTTCTAACAGAATCATTTTTTGCTCCTTTGGTTGCGCGTCCCGTCGGTAAAAAAGCCTCTCACATGGAGGGGCGAACAAGAGCCATTGTTTTATTGCCATTTCAAAGCGCACTCTGTCTTGCATTCGTGTTTCCGCATGCCTAGATTCACTCTCTGCCGAATGCGCTTTGAAGTGGTACCGGGGGTGGGATTCGAACCCACATTACAACACTTATCTGGTGTTTGCTTTACAGAGTTATAAGCCCCGCTCCTCGACCTCTATTAGCAACCCCGGCATAGTTTACCGTCTCTCCGGTATGTCACGCCTAAGCCGCGTTTGCTCGCTCAATATTCCCGATTCACTGCCGGAGGCATATTTAAGCTAAACACATTAACCGATTCGGGCTTTATTCCGTCTTGTTGTAGTGGCGGGTCTATCTGCCTTCCGCACTTTCACTAACTACTCACCATCAGGCGATCAATGTGTTTTTAACCTAATTGTCTAAAATTGTGATGATAGTCACTTACTTAACGAATATTTTTAGTTATTCTTGCAATTAACCTTGCCACCCTTGAAAGCGGATTTTCTGGGATGCGTATTTCACATTTTAATTCGCCGTCATAGATTGCTTGGGACATTGCCTTTATTTTTTCTTTGGCTTCTTCTGGGTTATTTGCGTAAACATCACATGCCCATTTGGCGCCTTGGAAGTAATAATGGAATAAATACTTTTTCATTGAGGAACCCCTTATGAAATTTGAAACTTATGTGGACTCTCGCATTGAATGGCGATGGCGTCTAAAAGCAGATAACGGTAAAATCATTGCAGATAGCGGGGAAGGCTATAAAAACTACACTGATTGCTTACATGCTATCGATTTGGTTAAATCTACAAATCAATCAACTCAGGTTGAAATCCTCACTTAACTATAAAGCTCCGAAAGGGGCTTTTTTTTCATCACAATTTTTAAAGAGCAACTCAAAGTGGTTTGCTTTGATGTGGCGTATAATACTAAAACTAATATTATTAGTAAATAGCAGAACTAATATTTTTTAATGTATTTACTATTTAAACTATTAAATGCGTGATTTTACTAATATTATTTTTTTGAAAAAGTTGAAATATTTGCTGAATTTGTGACCTAGATCACAAAAAAAGAGAGTAGGGGAGTGGGGATTTTAAAAAGTGCGGTAGGAATTTCGGGCAAAAGAAAACCGCCACGAGGGCGGTTTGTTGATTATTTGTTTTCTTCTATTGTTCTTTCGGCTATATCAAAGATTAAGTTCTGAATAGTAAGAAAATTAATAATAAAGTAAATAATGCCTACCAAAGAAAATGATAAAGCAAATATTTTGGGATCAAATATGATTGTAAAATCAGCAACAGAAATGCAGTTGCGGTTAAACATTTGGCTGACCAAGAATGTTACTGTAGATAGTGAGAAATATACCATAAAAGAATTTCTCACATTGGCAATGTTGACTTTTATACGTTGAAAGATTTGTTTGTTTTTAATCGGACTTGGATTAAATGTACACACAATTCCCATTCCAATGGAAAACATAATGCCGGATAAGGTATAAATGGTAGGCACTATAGCTTGATTCATGTTATCTTCTTGATTAAAGATATAAGATAACACGAATGACGATAAAGATGTCATTAAGCTAACTATTGTCCATTTATTTTTTATCTGCATTTTCAAGTTCTTTTATAAAAATTTCCATTTGTTGGAAAAGGGTCTGTTCATTAAGTTTACCCGCGTCAGTAGTATCCACTTCAACCTGCTTAGTCTTTTCAAGTTCGCTTCCTGTAACAGACTTCCCACCGCGGGTCTTAAACGAAATATTATCTAAATCAGAGACCGGTTTCAACATTGCTGAAAATACTTTTTTGACCTCTTCAGGTGAGTTTTTAGTTGGCTTTTTAATTTGGATTAATAACTTGGCTGACACAAGCTGACTAAAATCAATATCTTCCAAGTCCTCTGCATCAGCAAATAATTCTTTAACATGCTGAACGGCAAGGTTAGTAATGTCTTTGTATCTGGATACAACTGAGTTGCCCGCATTATCTCTGGCACTTGCTTCAATATTTGTTTTGTTATCATTACTTGGATCTTGAATAACGAAAGATCTCACATTGCTTAAATCATATTCTTCTTTAAGTTCTATTACCGGATTAATCTCAATAAGTTCGTTTAATAGCCAATTTATATAGGTTTGTAAACGCATGATGGTTGTTCTGCCTGATAAATTAGTTACAACGAAATGATTGGAAAGTAAAAAATAATAATGATCTCTGTATATGGCACTTGTGCTAAGTTTAGCGTTAAGTAAATCTCCAATTGAGAAATTTGCTTTCTCAAATAGCTTTTCATCAATATGCTGAACATTATCTCCAGGAGCAATACGCAACATTGTTGCAAAGACGATGTCGTTTTTGCTTGTATCGAAGTGAGAAATTAAATCTTCTTCTTTCTTTGGATCGTCTTTATTTAGCAACATTCTACGTTCGTTACTAGACTTAGAATTGTCTAACTTTTGCTTTAATAGATCTGCGACTTTAAGCGATTTTGTCACGGCATTATTTGAAATCTCAAATGCTCTAAGCTTCACTTGTTTGCTCATAATCATTTCCTTAGGTTAGCAGTTATAGATCAACAATATCCAGTGTTAGCTTTTTGATCAGTTTTCCAACAAAATGAATCTGTTCTACCTGGTCTTTTTCTAAAATTTCAGGATCGTAGCTTGGATTGTCCGAAATTACTTTTAGTCTGTAGCCGCTTAGATACTGCAAGCGTTTAATCCTTGCTTTGCCCTCATATACGAATGCGTAAATGCCATCATCTTTGAATTCATTAATTGTCTGATCAATTGCTACTATATCGCCGTGTTTTAGGCTCATTTCAGCATTAGTCGGATTGTACATGCTGTTTCCGTCGATAATCGCAATCGAGAGATTATGAGCCGTTCTGCGTTGGAAAATCTCCATGAACTTGTCGCGCGAAAATTCAATAGAGCGGATTGTGTCCGGGTAATCAAGGTTGATGACGCCATCACCGGCGGCAAGATGGTTATCAAGTAGTGTGAGCTTGATTGAATCGGTGGCTGTCGGTTCCGAAAACTCTTTTGCTTTTGCTACAAGAGTAGTGAAGTCCTCGGAAATATCAGGATCTATATCAGATGGTTCAACATCAAGAATCGAAGCAAATTTAATGATTGTTTCTTTGCTTATAGGCTGCTTACTATTTGGGTTCATATAGTGACTTACACCGCCCTGTGTCTTAATATCCAACAGATTAGCGATTTTAGCTTGAGTTAATCCAAAATCTTTTTTCTTTGTTTCATAAATACTTTTTAGGCGAGTTTTAATCTCAAAAAGTCTTTGTTCCACTTCGCTCATTGTATCCCTCTCGTATCTTTTGCCGGAATTATATTAGCCCCGCTAATAAGATCAAGAACAGTGAAAATATTAAAACTATTGAACAAGGTAAATAGTTTTGCTAATATTTAACTATTCAGGAGGCTATATGAAACTAACCGATTATTTAGCCGAGAAAAAACTCACTCAAGAACAGTTTGCTCGGCTTGTACAAAAAACCCAAGGATTTGTTAGCCATTATCTGACGGGACGTTGTGAATTAAGCGCGAAGACGACATTAGCTTGGTCTGCAGTAACTGATTATTTAGTTACTCCGCATGAATTAAGTCCGCACTTATATCCAAACCCAGATGATGGATTACCAAAACACCTTAGAGCGTAATTTATCAACCCAACAGAAAAAGAAAACCATAAAAACAAGGCAAAAATTATGGCAATGAAGAAAGTCATCATCGAAATGATAGAGAAAATACCTGGTGGCAAAAGTGCGGTAGCGGGTTTTCTTGGATTTTCGGAAGCGGAGCTTAACAACCGTCTTTACCAGACCAAAGGGCAACGCTTCAAAAATGAGGAGCTGATCGCATTGCAGGTTGAGTATGGTTGCACTGATTTTATCGATGAACTTTGCCGTAGTGCCGGTGGACGTTTTGTACCTGACGCAACAGCAAGCGAATTAGATGCAGTGGAAATCTCAACACTACAACTGCATGAGTTATCAGCGCGTGGATTGCTATTTGAAGCATTGGAGAGCGCGTTAGCCGATGGCGAAATCACTACCGATGAAGAAGATGTAATCCGCAAATTATTAAGCAAACATTTAGCGGCAACACAGCATTCTGTTGAATGTGTTATTTCGCTAAACAAACGGCAATAAAAAACCACAGCGCCAACTGTGGTTTTACTCAAAGGAATTTTTATGGAAATAAAAATACAGTTATATGATACACAAATTCGCCAAGATGAACAAGGGCGTTTTTGCTTAAATGATTTACATCAAGCCAGCGGCGGTGAAAGTCGTCATCGTCCGGCTTATTGGTTATCAAATCAGCAAACGCAGGAGTTAATCGGCGAAATTTCAAAAGACGGAATTCCGTCTATCCTTACAAAACAAGGACTTGGAACATTTGTAAGTAAGGAGCTTGTTTACGCTTACGCAATGTGGATCAGTCCGAAATTCCACTTATACGTTATTCGCACATTTGACAACTTGGTAAGTCGTCAAAATTCGACCGCACTTTTACCACAAAATTACGCCGCTGCATTGCGTGAGTTGGCGGAATCAGTAGAGCGCGAAGAAACCTTAAAACTGGAAAATAAACAGCAAGCCGACCATATCGAAGCGATGAATAGCTATTTCCGCCAAGGCATGACCGCACCGCAGTTTGTAAAAGGCTTAAACGGCGTAAATTCAACGCAAATCAACACGTTTTTACAGCAAAAGAATTGGCTTTATAAAGACCAACGCGGCGAATGGCGCGTAACGTCTTATGGTCGCGATCGGTATATGACCGAAGAAACTAACGAGGTTGTGCCTCACGGAGCGGATCCGATTATCAAGTACAAGCCAACGTTACTTAAAAAAGGCGCAGCGAAACTCTATGAGTGGTACGCAAAAGGGTTGTTGCCGATGAAAGCAACGTGGAACGGCAAATTTATACAAGAGAAGGCGGTGGGGTTATGAGTTTTAATGCAGTAGCTAAAGCAGTTGAAATTCCGTTATCAGGTAATCTCAAGCTTGTATTTATTTTAATGGCTAACTATGCCGATGAAAAAGATTGCTGTTATCCAAGTCAGCCAACTTTGGCAAGACAGGCAGGAGTATCAATAAAAACTATTCAACGTGTAATTGAGAAATTAGAAGAACTTGGTTTTGTAAAAACACTGAGAAAAGGTACAGGAAATAAATCATCTCTATACCAACTCATTTTCTCTTTAGGATCTAGTCAAAATGTAGCCCCTGACAATTTGTCGGGTAGTCAAATTGTCCACCCAGACAAGTCAAATTGTCCACCTAGGGTAGTCAAAATGTCCAGTCAGGGTAGTCAAATTGTCCATCGATCCTATCAAGATACTATCAATGATCCTATTAATGAACCTATCAATAATACGGACGGTGCGAAAAAGCCGAAAAAAGTATCTGCGCTTAATCCCGAAACGGTAGATTTGCCTGAGTATGTTGATCGTAAAACTTGGATTGCTTATTGCCGAATGCGAAAAGCGAAACGTGCTGAGATTAAAACCGAAGAAACGCTTGAGAAGTGTTTGAGTGATTTAGAAAAATTCAGTGGCGGTGATCCGCAAAAAGCGATTGCGGTACTGGAACGTTCGATTGGTAATACTTGGACTGGGTTATTTGAAATTAAAAATTATTCGCTAGTAAATCCCAATAAACCCAATGCCCACACAGGATTTCAAGAGCGCAAATACACTGAAACAATCCCTGATTTTTATGCCGATGCGGTAGAGGCGATGGAGCAACAAAATGGCTAAATTAACCGAATTACAAGCTGAGTTAGCAAAATTGGAACAGACGTTGTTGAGTGTTGAGAGAATTCAGCAAGAGCCAACGGCTAAGCGTAGTATTTGTGAGGCAAATTCTAACCATGGTGAATACGCTTATCACGAAAGCACGAACCAGTTAATGAATCGAACATATACGTTTAAGACGGCTTGCCCACATTGTACCGCAGAGAAAATTGCGACGTTGAAAAAAGAGATTCAAGCAGAAAATCAAAGCGAAATTTTGAGTTTGAAAACATTATCAAATATCCCAATGCGTTTTGCCCATTGCAGCTTGAGCAATTATGAACCTGTGAATGATGGTGCTAAAAAAGCCTTAGCTTATGCGACACGCTATGCGGATAAATGGCTTGACCGTTTGGCAAAAGGTGGTGGTTTAGTATTTTGCGGTAAACCAGGGACAGGCAAAAATCATTTAGCTTGTGCGATTGCCAATAGCATTATCGAAAATCATCAAGCTAAAGTATTAATCTCAACCGCATTGCGTATTGCTCGTGATATCAAAAACTCTTGGAGCAGAGATAGCCAAATTAGCGAAGAACGGGCAATTAAAACCTACACAGACAAAGATTTGCTGATTATTGACGAAATTGGTATTCAGTTCGGCTCAGAAGCGGAAAAAATCATTTTATTTGAAATTATCAATACTCGTTATGAGCAAATGAAACCCACGATCTTAATCAGCAATTTATCTGAACAGGAGTTGGGTACTTATATCGGTGAACGAGTATTAGATCGCATGATGGAAGGTCAAGGGGCAATTATTGCATTTGATTGGGAGAGTTATAGAAAATGACAGACTTTGACAAAGATACCTATCCAACATCATTTTCACTATTTAACCCGATTCATGCTGAATTTGGCTTCACGATTGATGGTGCCGCACTGCCCCACAACGCAAAACTTGAGCGATATGTAACGCCTGAGATGGATTATTTAACTTATCCACTACAAAACGAGCGCATTTTCATCAACCCGCCATTTAGTGATCCGTTAAGTTTTATCAAACGTTCCGTCGAACTGTTTGAAAATCACAACTGCTTAGTGGTGATGTTGTTGCCGGTTGACATTAGCACGGAATGGTTTTCGTTAATCACTCAAAAAGCAACAGAAATCCGTTTTATTGTTGGTGGCCGTATTAAGTTTTTAAGTCCTCAGACTGGTTTATGGACTGATGTTTGCCGTGGTAATCATTTAGCGATATTTGACCCACGTCACCGCAATATGGGGCAGGTTATCCGTCATGTTCACATTGACGACCTTGGGAATTTCGAATGGCGAGCCAAAAGCAGAAGAAAACAGTAATTCACGCAGTTAAATATGCGAACGGTGCGGTGGTAGCGGAAACAGACTATGACCGCAATTTACTAAAAGGGCTACCGATAGGAAGTGCGGTAAAAATTACACCTATCGGCAACAATCGAAACTATCAACATCACAAGAAGTTTTTTGCGCTACTCGATGCAGGTTTTGAATACTGGCAGCCTGAATTTAGCGTACTTACCCAAGCGGAAGAATGGATAGCGCAGGCGGTTGCAAAAGAAATCGCGGTAGCGGCAAACGATGAAAATCTGTATCAGAATGTAACTAAACCGATAGCAGATAGCGTGCTGGCAAAAGTGCGGTCGAATCGCGAATCAAAATTAGATTATGAGGGCATGAAAACCCTTGAAGCGTATCTCGATCATGTGATGAAAAAAGCGGGATTTTACGACATCAAGCCAGCACAAGACGGCGGAACCGTTAAAGAGCGTTGGTCAATCTCATTCGCGAATATGAGTCAAGAACGATTTAACGATGTGTATAAAACAGTGTACGGCGTCATTTGGAACGAAACGCTTTGTAATATCTACGAAGACGAAGCGGAGCTTGATAACAAAATAAATCAACTAATTGGATTCGCCGCTTAACCGTCAATTATTAGTTGACAGTTAAAAGTGCGGTCATTTTTAGAGGTGTAAATATGGGAAAAATAGATTATCGCAAAGAAGCAAAGGGGCGTGATTGCCAAGTGCGGTTAATTGGGGTTTGTAATTATAACCCGGAAACAACCGTATTAGCACACATACGCGCCGCCGGCATTACTGGAGCAGGGCAAAAAGCGCCCGACCAATTAGGGGCGTGGGCGTGTAGTTGCTGCCACGATGCGATTGACTTGCGAACAAAGACCGGTTACTCCAAGGACGAACTGCTACTAGCTCATTTTGAGGGTATGGCCCGCACACAGGCGATTTTAATCAGCGAGGGTAAGCTATGAGCGACTGGTTAGAAATCTGTTTACCGTACCCGCCGAGCGTGAATCATTACTGGAAGCATACAAGACAGGGTAAACACTACATTTCAAAGGCGGGGCGTGAATTTAAACACGTTGCGACAGAAGTTTGCCGACAATTCGATCCGTTTGAAAGTGCGGTCGAAATCAAGATAGAAATTTACTTCCCGGATAATCGCCCACGCGACCTTGATAATCTGCCTAAAGGAATTTTTGATAGTTTGGTCGGCGCGGGTTTAATCAAGGACGACAACAGAAAAATCATACGCAAGTATTCAATTGAGGAAAAAGGCGTAGTGAGTAAAGGCAAGTCAATCATTAAAATTAGAGGTATTGAGTAAATGCAGTATAGCGTAGAGAAAATTTTAGTTCGTTGGGGAAATTGCTGGGGGCGCGATAGAATCGGAACGGAATATCCAAGTGTTACACCAAGCATTCCTGTTTTGCCATCAGAGCCACGTAAAGCATGGTTAAAGCATTTGAGTGATGAAGAATGCTTAAAAATTGAAGGTGCCATAATGGCATTGCATGGAGTGGATCTATTGGCGTACCAGGTCACTATGGCAATGTATATACAAGACTTAAGCGAAAAAGACATTACCACTGCGCTAAATATCTCCCCATCAAAAATGTACCGCATGCGCAATCGCGGTATAGCATTTCTGCAAGGTGCCTTTTCTATGCTAAAAATCAAATATCACTATATTGGATAAACTGATACAAGCCCGCAATACACGCGGGCTTTTACTTAGCAAATCTCCGATAACTCATGACAGCTTAACGTGTCAAAAAAATCACACAATAACCGCTCCAAAACCTCCATTTCACCGTTGTTGCAGTGAATGGGTTCTAGGGTATCGCTTACCCTGGACGCGATGGAATCAACGCCTAACGCATCAATAAACGGTGAATTAAGACTGATTAGCCATTGTTTGAATTGTTCTTTCATTGTTGTTCTCCTGCGTTTGTAAAATGCGCGGTGAGAATAACTACGAAAGAAAGTGCGGTCGAATTTTAATAATGGAATCTGCGATCCACATCGCAAAATTGAAATAAATTCGAGGGAAAACTTACGGAAATGTCTTGGGTTTTGTAGAATGGGCGTTTCTATTAAACCAAGAGGAATCCAAAAATGAGCGATCAAATTTTCAAAGAAAAAATATTAGCGCATTCTCAACATATTATGAGAGTTGGGCAACATTGTACAACCGAAGAAACAACGAAGCAGGCTTTGATTCTTCCTTTTCTTGATATTTTGGGATTTTCAGCGTATGACCCAACTAAAGTGAAGGCAGAATATGCCGCTGATTTTACTGGTGCGAAAAATGGCGAACGAGTTGATTATGCTTTATTCTGCCATAACGTGCCGGTGATGTTTATTGAAGCCAAATCTTATAATGAGGATTTAACTAATCATTCTCCCCAGCTTGCAAGATATTTTAATGCAACACCTGAAGTTGCTGTAGCCGCAATTACAAACGGGCGTGAATGGAGGTTTTTTACCGATTTAAAAGATAAAAATATTATGGATAATGCGCCATTTTTACGCGTTAACTTTGAAGCATTAGACGAATCAAAGATTCCCCAATTATCTCAATTTTGTCATGATAAGTTTCAGCCGGAAGCATTGCGGACATTAGCGGAAGAAAGTATTTATTTATCAGCCTTTACTAAAACCATTTCATCTTCATTAAAAGAAGTGGATAGTGAATTTGTTCGCTATGTGGCAGGGCGCGCTAATATTGGAAGACAGCTAAATCAACGCTTTATTGAATCTATCACGCCAATAGTCAAGCAAGCTGTAGAAAAAGCGGTAAGCGACATGGTAGTTTCAGGATTATCGAAAAAGGCTGTTGATACCGAATCTGTTAATGAGCCCGAATCTGAAATCATTGATGAGACTGCGCCGATTATAGATCCTGAAAACAGCAAAATAGTTACCACATATACTGAGAGACAGGTTTTAGAATATGTGTCAATGATTCTTGGTGAAGAGTCTGATTTAATCGCTAAAGACACTGAAAGTTATTTTAGTATTTTATATCAGGGAAAATCTAACAGATGGATATTGCGCTATTTTGATAACAAACAACGCCCTTCAATTACTATTCCTATTGAACTGACACCAGAAAACCAAAAAGAGATTTCTAGAGCGGGATTGGAAATTTCAGGCAGTCAAATTATTATAGATTGTCCTGAAAATATCTTGAGATTAAGTGGCATTATTCGAGATTGTTTTGAATATTGCATAAATGATGAAAACTTTAGAAAGAAATCTTCATAAAACCCAAAACCCCGTTTACAAGACGGGGTTTTTGTTTTATATTGTGCTCCAAGGCTCGTAACCTTAACAAGAAGCGGAAATCCGCACCCGACAGCATAGCGGTTTTTTTATGCGTAAAATTTGTGATCTCGTTTAGTTTTATTGCCATTAAGACTTAATACGCATACATCAAATTCTATCTATGCCGAGAGGGCGGAGAATACAACACCCGAAAGGGGAATAATCCCGGCCGACTTCTTGCGGTTTACGAACCTCTTGGCACCCTTAATTGGGTCAATCTAAACTTCGTAAAATTCAAGGAGAGACTTATGTCTAATCAAACCCAACTTTCCACATTCAATTTTGAATCAAAATCTATCCGCACTTTAGCTATCAATAACGAACCTTGGTTTATTGCTAAGGACGTTTGCGATGCAATCGGCATTGATAACAACCGCAAGGCACTCTTAGCATTAGATGAAGATGAAAAGGGTGTAACTTTAAGTTACACCCTTGGCGGACAGCAAGAAATGAACATTGTCAGCGAAAGCGGAATGTACACTTTAATCTTACGTTGCCGTGATGCCGTTAAAAAAGGATCTGTTCCGCACCGTTTCAGAAAATGGGTTACAGCGGAAGTTTTACCGGCAATCCGTAAAACAGGGAAGTACGAAGCCAAAACCACCGCAGACGATCGCACAGGCTTACGTAATGCCGTAAATATGTTAGTGAGCAAGAAAGGCTTGATTTATTCCGATGCTTATAATCTTGTTCACCAATACATGAACGTAGAGCGCATAGAAGATATTCCGGCAGATAAATTACAAAGTGCGGTTGAATATGTGCATAGAATTGTGCTTGAAGGTGAGCTTATCACTGAACCGAAAAAAGATGAACTTTTCACCCGTGAATTTACAGAGCATGAATTACAACAGCTTGTGTGGGCATGGTTTGCTTTATTGCGTGGCACCGAACTTTGCCAAAATCTTCTCCCTGCATTAAAACAAATAGGCTCACATTATGCTGCGCCCGTTCATGACATTGCTTATGAATATCGCAGCACTATCCGTCAAGCGCATAATGTGTTAAGTCGCATTACGGATCAATTTGAATGTAAGCAAGGCAATAACTGGCGAGTCTTAAAATATCTTAGAGCCTATGACCCTAAAGCAACGGGCTTTCAGCTAGACATCCTATAAAACAACACAAAATCCGACCGCACTTTTACCTTGAGAAAATCGTGCGGCGGATTTTCACACCCAAAATCCACGAAAAGGACACATTATGTTCAAGATTGTATTGGCGGTGGCGTTGTTGTGGGCGGCATTCGCATTAAATTTACACCAAGACTGCGACGGGCATATTTGCCATGTAACACAGGTAAAATAAATTTATCAAAAAACACTTGATTACTTGCAAGTGAAAGTATATAGTTAAGTATATCTTGCGATATTAGCAAGTAATTAGCGCAGAAATGAATTCTATCGTAACCCTGACTGGAAACAGTTGGGGTTTTTTATTACCAATTTTATAGATTCCATGAACAGCGGAATCTGCTGCAAAGCTCACGTTTACAGCGCGGGCTTTTTTGTTGCCCCGCAAAAAGCGAGGTGGAGTATGAAAATGTTTAAAGACGCAGGAAATCAGAGTGTTTTTTGGTCTGGGTTTGGGGCTTTCTGGGCTATGTATTCGCTTCAAGAATGGTTAGCAATATTCGGTCTGTTAATCGGATTAATTAGCGGACTTGTCAACATGTACGCTAAATGCCAAGAAGGGAAAGTGCGGCAGAATGAAGAGCGCCGAGCAGAAGAAATTCACAAGCTCAAAGTAGATCGATTAAAAAGGGGGTTAAGGGATGATGTTATCGAAGACTAGAGGGGCATTAGGCGTGTGTTCCGTGCTAGGAATTATTGGCATCATGTATGCACAATTCGGCACTGAAATTCGGTTAAGTCCGAAAGGTGCAGAAATCATCGGTAACGCAGAAGGTTGTCGCCGTGACCCGTATAAATGCCCGGCAGATGTGTTAACCGTTGGTATTGGTTCAACAGAAGCAGGTGGAGAAGAAATCGATCCGAAACGTCGATACACCGATTTCGAAATTGCCGAACGTTGGAAAAACGACATTAAGATTGCTGAATCATGTGTGAACAGATTCGCCAAAGGTGAACAATTGCCGCAATCAGTTTTTGATTCCGTCGTATCCATCACATTCAATGTTGGGTGTGGGCGCATTCAACGGTCAACATTATTTAAGAAGCTCAATGCAGGGGACTATGCCGGAGCTTGTAACGAATATCCAAAATGGGTGTATGCCGGTAAAACCAAACTGCCTGGCTTAGTAACCCGTAGGGAAAAGGAAAAAACGCTATGTTTAACCGACCTATCGAAACAATAAAAACTTACTTGATTGGCGCTTTAGCCGCGGTAGTTTTGGGCTTGGGTGTATGGTCACGGTACCAGCACAGTAATATTGTTGACTTAAAAGCCGAGAATCAGGCGCAGGCCCAAACTATTGAGCAACAAGAATCAGATATTACAGCGCTGAAAAAAGAAGCTCTGGATAATCAACGAATCTTGTTAGAGCTATCACAACGTGAAGCAGAAGCAAGGAGCGAAGCAGATGATGTTATCAAATCAATCCCGCAAGATGTCAAAAAAAGCAATCCTTACAATAGCGTTGGCCCTCGCGGCGTTATTGAGTTCTTGCGCAAATAAGACTCCCCCAAGCATTTGCCCAACACTACCACCCGCTTATATAGCCCATCTAGACAAGACGGGATTTAGTGGCAACACTTATGGTGATATTACGCAATACTCTGTAATACTTAAGCGTGAGCGTGATGTTTGTTTAAGTCGCTTGGATAAGATCCGTGAATGGCAAGTTGAGAGTGTTCAACATTAAAAACAATAATAAAAGGCGGTTAAAACAACCGCTTTTTGTAATCTATATGCTACATATTTTAAATCTAATTCCGCCGCGAGTATCAAAAATCTCGGGATTATATTTAAACTATGTAATGTATATATAACAAATCAACCAAAAAGGATTAACCATGAGCAGAAAAGACGAGGTTAAATCCACGTCTCGGCGTGGTGAATCTAAATTAACTAACAAGCAAAAGCGATTCATTGAGGAATACCTCATTGACTTAAACGCAACCCAAGCAGCGATTAGAGCAGGGTATAGCAAAGATACTGCTAAAGAGATAGGTTATGAGAACCTCACCAAACCTCATATTCAGGAGGCTATTGCAGAAGCTCAAAGCAAACGGTCAGAGCGTGCGCAAATTAAGCAAGATGATGTTATTCGAATGTTGCTTGAAAACATAGAAATTGCTTCCGGTAAAAAAGCCGTGATCAAGACCGAAATAAGAAAATCGGAAGACGGTGAGCTTGTGGGCGACGATATAGCGCAATTCGTTTATGAATCATCTAGCGTGAACAGATCTTTGGAATTGCTTGGTAAGCATTTGGGGATGTTTAAGGATGGCATAGACATTACAACAGGCGGGAAGCCTTTACCGACAACAATCAATGTGAGTTTTGGAGATGGCGACGCTTGATATTAAGTTCCCGCCTAAGTTTAAACCGCTATTTCAAGAGATTTGGCGGTTTATTATTTTCTACGGCGGTCGTGGTTCCGGGAAGAGTTTTAATATCGCAAGGGCATTAGTCCTTAGATCTTACACTAAGCCGATTCGCGTTTTGTGCTGTCGTGAGATTCAAAAATCTATTTCTGATTCTGTTATTCAGATGTTAGCTGATCAGATTGAATTGTTGGGGCTTCAATCATTCTTTGAGGTGCAAAAAACACAGATTGTTGGGCGTAACGGTTCACGGTTTACTTTCGCCGGGCTAAGAACAAACATCACATCTATTAAGTCAATGACAGGGATTGATATTGTTTGGGTGGAGGAAGGGGAAAATGTCTCAAAAGACAGTTGGGATGTTCTTATCCCCACAATTCGGGAAGATGGTTCGCAGATTATTGTGAGCTTTAACCCTAAAAATATTCTTGATGACACTTATCAGCGATTTGTCATCAATCAGCCTGAACGTTGTTGCTCTGTACTGGTTAACTGGCAAGACAATCCATATTTTCCGAAAGAATTAATGGAAGATATGGCGCAAATGAAAGAACGTGATTATGAGCTTTATTTGCACGTTTATGAAGGTCAGCCGATTGCCGATTCGGATCAGGCGATTATTAAGCCGTTATGGGTTGAATCTGCTGTGGACTCTCACCGCAAACTAGGCTTTACAGCTAAAGGCATGAAAAAGGTTGGATTCGACGTTGCAGATGAGGGCGTGGATAGTAACGCAAATGCGTTTGTTCATGGCTCGATTGTTGTTGATATTGATGTTTGGAAAAACGGTGATGTGATTGATTCTGCTAATCGCACGAATCAAAGTGCGGTCAAATTTGGTGCAGATTTAATTATTTTTGACAGTATCGGTGTCGGTGCCGGTGTGAAAGCGCACTTCAAGCGTTTACCAAAATCGCTAAAAGTCGAAGGGTTTAACGCCGGCGGTTCGGTTGCTTATCCGGAGCGCGAATATATCAAAGGTAAGAAAAACCAAGATATGTTCGCAAACATCAAGGCGCAAGCTTGGTGGGCATTAAGAGATCGTTTCTACAAAACTTATCGAGCTGTAAAACATGGTGATGTTTACCCTGAAGATGAATTAATTAGCTTGTCTGGCGAAATTAAAGAGCTTGAATATCTAAAAGCGGAATTATCGCGTCCGCGTGTTGATTATGACAATAACGGACGGGTGAAAGTCGAAAGCAAAAAAGATATGAAAAAGCGCGGCATACCTTCGCCAAATATGGCGGATGCCTTGGTGATGTGCTACGCGCCAACAAAACCAAAATCACTACTGGATTTATAACATGAAATTTTTTGACGGCATTAAATCACTTGCGCTGAAACTCGGAAGTAAGCAAGAGCAGACGTATTATTCGCGTGGCTTGAGTTTAACTGACGATCTGGTGCAATTAGAAGCCCTTTGGCGCGATAACTGGATTGCTAATAAAGTTTGCATTAAGCGCCCGGAAGACATGGTGCGTAACTGGCGCGAGATTTATTCAAACGACTTAAATTCAAAACAGTTAGATTCATTCACAAAATTTGAGCGTTCACTCAAATTGCGCGAAACACTTACTAAAGCCCTCCAATGGTCAAGCCTTTATGGCTCCGTTGGTTTGTTGGTTGTAACTAATTCTCCGAACATTAGCGCGCCATTGAATCCAACTGAACGTCTAAAACGTTTGATTATTTTGCCAAAGTGGAAAATCAGCCCGACCGGCACTAAAGATGATGATGTGCTTTCGCCTAATTTCGGACGATATAGTGAATATTCAATTCTTGGGGGTTCCCAATCAATTACCGCTCATTACTCCCGATTAATTATTCTAAATGCCAATGACGCGCCATTATCTGATAACGATATTTGGGGCGTTTCCGATCTGGAAAAAATCATCGATGTACTGAAGCGGTTTGATAGTGCTTCAGTGAACGTGGGCGATCTGATTTTTGAAAGCAAAATTGACATATTCAAAATTGCGGGGCTGTCGGACAAAATTGCCGCTGGTATGGAAAACGAAGTCGCAAGTGTCATTTCTGCGGTGCAGTCTATCAAGTCGGCAACAAACAGTCTTTTACTTGATGCCGAAAACGAGTATGACCGAAAAGAACTGACATTTTCAGGGTTAAAAGACCTGCTTACCGAATTTCGCAATGCGGTAGCGGGTGCGGCGGATATGCCGGTGACAATCTTATTCGGGCAGTCTGTTTCTGGATTGGCGAGCGGCGACGAAGACATTCAAAACTATCATGAATCCATTCATCGCTTGCAAGAAGCGCGACTTCGCCCAATCTTTGAAGTCATCGATCCGATGATTTGCAATGAGTTATTTGGTGGTGTTCCTGCCGATTGGTGGTTTGAGTTCGTACCATTAACTACGGTGAAACAGGAACAGCAAATCAATATGCTGAACACGTTCGCCACCGCCGCGAATACGTTGATTCAAAACGGTGTATTAAACGAATATCAGATTGCTAACGAACTGCGCGAAAGCGGCTTGTTTGCAAATATCTCCGCCGAAGACATTGAGGAAATGAAAAATGCTGATGAATTTGCCGGAAATTTTGAAGAGCCAGAAAACATGGAGGGCGCGCAAGTTCAGACCGGTGAAGGTCAGCAAGCGGGCGGAGCTTTGGTATAAACAACAGCTAAAGCAGCTTGTAAAAACGATGACAAGCGACGTAGAAAGGGCATTGCAACAACCGCAAGGCTCTTTTTTTATGGACGCCGCCGAGGGATTTAAGGCGATTAGTGCGAAAGCCTTGTTAGCATATTTGGAAAAGTACGAAAAAACCGACCGCACTTCACAGGTTGAAAATATTGCGCAGGGTTTTGTTATTCGTGGCGACGCACAAAACCAGGCGGAAGTGTCAACGAACCTAAAAAATCAAACAGGTGTGGATTTAGCTGGGTATTTGCGCAATAGCCCGAACATTGCCGAGAAAGTCAATGCGATGACAACGGCAAATGTGCAGTTGATTAAATCTATCCGGTCACAGTATTTAGATAAAGTTCAGAGTGCTGTTACTCAAGCCTTGGTTAGCGGCTCCCTGAACAAGGATTTAACCGCGCAAATTAAAGCGCTTGGGCAAACAACCGAAAAGCGCGCTGCATTTATCGCCCGTGACCAATCTTCAAAGCTTAACGCCGCATTGACACGGGCGCGCCATGAAGATTTAGGCGTTAAAAAATATATGTGGAGTACGGCTGGTGATGAGCGTGTGCGGGATAGTCACGCAGAGTTGGACGGTCAGATTTTTAGTTATGACAAACCGCCTGCGGTTGGCAATCCGGGGCATGATTTTAACTGCCGGTGCGTGGCTATTCCGGTGTTCGACGAGGTGCAGGAGAAAACTAAAGCGCAAGAGATACTATCGGAGCCAGTCAAAGAGAATTTATCGCTTTCGGTTGATAGGATTGTTGAAAAATCACAGAAGATAGAACCTACAATTACGGCAGATATTAACAATATTGCCATAAAAGCAGGTGGTAAACTTGTCGGATTAGAAAATCGTCTAAAAAGTCCATCTTCAATAAAGAGAAAAATTGAAGCGGAAGTAGCAGATGGATTTTCTAAGTCACTGTCACTGAATAAAATTCGTGATGCTATTCGGTACACGACCGTTTTCAAAGAAAAGGACTTTGTTACTCGCTATAAAGCAATGCAGTATTTGTTGGCAATCAAGGGGTATAAAACCATCATAGTCAAAAACACTTGGAAAAATGATAGTGCATATAAAGGCGTTAATACATTTATCCAAAATGAAGATGGTGATATTTTTGAAATGCAATACCATACGCAGCAGAGTTTTGACTTAAAAAATGGGTTATTGCATAAACTCTATGAGCAATTTAGAGATCCAAAAACGCCATTTCACGAAAAAGAGAAGTTATTGCTTGAAATGCGTAAGCTAAGTAGTAAAATTAAAGTGCCGGATGGCATTGAGCTTATTGAGGATAAAAAATGAGTTTTCAATATTACTTAGCAAACGTTGGCGAGAATCAACAGAAACTTATCAGAGGAAACCCTTCTGATTTATTATCCTTTTCAGTATTTGAGCCAAAAAAATTAGAGTGGGATTCCTCACGAGGTATTTCATGGGCTGAACGCTTGCTTGAAAGTGGTTTTAGTGATTTCAAGGTCATTTCCGAAAGTGACGCTATCCGATTTATGAGAAACTGATAATGACTTTATCAACAAGAGCTGAATTGTTCGCAAAATCAATCCATCATAATCAGATGGATAAGGCGGGCAGGCCATATGTTGAACATTTACAAGCTGTAGTAAATAACCTCGTAGAACCATCAGATGAAATGATGGCAGTAGCATGGTTGCATGATAGCGTAGAAGATACTGAAATCACTCTTAACGAACTATCACGTTATTTCGGCGATACGGTATCGGATGCGGTTTCTGCTATCACAAAAGTGAAAGAAGAGCCATACGATAAATATTTATCCAGGGTAAAAGCAAATCCAATTGCAAGGCTGGTTAAAATCGCTGACTTAACCCATAATATGGATCTGTCAAGGTTGCCGGTAGTCACTGAAAAAGATTTAGTGAGACAAGAAAAATACGTTAAAGCAAAGGCATTTTTAGAAAACTAAAAAATTGACACAATAAAATTTATGCAGTAAATTTTCCCACAATAGCCGAATTGTAGTAATGCAGTTCGGCTTTTTTATTGAAATTTTATAACCCGCTTGAATTGGCGGGTTTTTTATTGCCTGTAAGATAGCGATGTACACGCGACAAGCGGTGTTTCCTTCTCCACTCACCGCTTCTTACGGGTTCCCTTTTGTGGAGTAGGAGAAAATGAAATGGAAGCGTTAAAAGCTGAATTTTTAGGTAAAGAAATCACTTTAGTTGATAACAATGGCGTTGCTTATGTGGCAATGCGTGAAGTGGTTGAAGGGATAGGTCTTGCTTGGAAGCCTCAATATAAAAAACTTACAGATCAGTGGGATAAATTCAACTGTTACCATATGACCACAGTTGCTTTAGACGGCAAAGGGCGTGAAATGCTCTGCATTCCGATTAAAAAATTAAACGGATGGCTGTTTAGCATTAATCCAAACAAAGTGCGGTCGGATTTAAAGGGGCGGTTGGAAAACTACCAAGAAGAATGTTTCTTGGCGCTATGGGATTACTGGACAGAAGGCGTCGCCCGCCGTGATGAAGTCAAAAATAAACTGGCACTATGGCAGCAGAAGAAGACTGAATACACTCAACGCGCTGGGGAGCGCGGGAAGTTATTGCAACAATGCAAATCGGAAAAGCAGGCCCTTGAACGCGAGCTTTTACAAATTAAACAATTAGATCTATTCGCTAATTTATAACCGCACAATCTTTTTGGAAAGTGCGGTTTTTTATTGGGGTAAATAATGAAATTTACAGATAAAACAGCACAAGCAAAAACGCAGCGCACGATTACGAAGGACGGCTTTTTAGTGGTGCCGGCAACCATTTCCAAGGTTGGCGTGTTTGACTATCTGGCAACCGAACTTGGTTTGGAAGAAGAAGGCATTAAGAAAGTCGCTCGAACGGAGAAATCTTTGTTTGGTGACGAAACCATTAAGAGCTTTGAAAATGCCACGCTGACTATCGGACACCCGGAAGACGGCGTAAATGCCAAAAACTGGAAACAGCTATCCGTTGGTGTGGTACGCAATGTGAAGCGCGTCGGCGATGAGTTGACGGCGGAAGCGTGGATTTATGACGAAAACGCCATTAAAACCGTGCAAGAGCAGGGCGTTGAGCAATTGTCTTGTGGTTATGACTGCGATATTAAGCCGTCAACCGTACAAGATGCAGATTTTGAGATGTCGCCGATGATCGGCAACCACGTAGCGATTGTGGCAAAGGGTCGCTGCGGTGGAAGTGTAAAACTTGCCGATGAGGATAAAACCATTATGGGTAAAACCGCAAAATTCATTGATGCGTTTTTAGGTGCGTTCGGTATTAAGTTATCGGATGAGCAGAAAAAACAAATCGAAGATGACGAAGAAAAGGGCAAAGAAGGCGAAGGTAAACCGGAAGGGGAGAAAAAGCCTACTGAACCTAAAAAAGACGAATCCGACCCGAAAAAAGAAAAGGAAGACGACGTGAACAAAGAAGAATACGAAAAAAAATTAGCGGCAAAAGACGCTGAGATTCAACAGTTGAAAGACGCGCAGGCGAAGCAAGAAGCGGACGCAAAAAAAGCCGCCGTATTAGCCGACGCTCAAACCGTTTTCAAAGATGTGAAGTTCGCCGATAACGCAACCGTTCGTGAAATTCAAGAAAGTGCGGTAGTAGCTCAAGGTATTTTCACGAAAGACGAAGCCGCTAAGTTATCTGATGCAGAGATTTCCGGTGCATATCAAACTGCAAAAGCGGTTGTGGCGAAATTGGCTGATGAACGCAAGTCACTTGGTAGTATTTTGCTTGGTGACGCTACGCCAAATAAAGCCGCACCAACGATTGACTTCAATAAAACTTACAACAGTTAAGGAGAGTGACTAAATGAGTTACGCTTATGAACAAGCGCCTGCTCGTGCGGGTGAATTAGGTAAGGGCAACCTTGCCAGTGCAAAAACAAGTGCCGAGATGGTTTCTGGTGGCGCATTAAAAGCGGGTTTATTCGTCGCGTTAAATGCTGCCGGTGGTGTAAAAGCCTTAGCGGCAAAAACTGACGTGATCGCCGGTGTGGTTTTGGCAAGCCGAATCAAAGACGAATGGGCGGAAGGTGAGCTGGTCGATGTCATGCACATTGCCCCTGCCGACGCTATTTGGGTGATTGTGGCAGAAGGTGAAACCGTTGCTCGTGGCGATAAAGTTTTTGCTATCGCGGTAACAAACAGCAACAAAAAATCCGGCACAATCCAAGGCAAAGCGGACGCAACCAACGCGATCGCCACTGATTACAACGTGATTGATGTTAAAGGTCAATTAGCGTTAATTACCAAACTTTAAGGAGTGATGAATGTCATTATTGGCTTATGTACAAAATGGCTTAACCGCCGTAAGTAAGGATATTGCAGAAACAAAATATCCTGAAATCGTCTTCCCGCAATTTGTTTATGTGGATCAGCAAACTGCGGTAGGCATTACCGAAAAACTGCATTATGGCGCCGATGAACACGGTTCTCTTGATGATGGTTTAATTACCGTCGGCACAAGCACGCTTGATCAGGTGGAAGTTGGTTTCACGCCTACCCGCTCTTACATTGTGCCGTGGGCGAAATCCGTAACATGGACTAAACCGGAGCTTGAGCAAGGTCAATTATTGGGCTTGGCGCTGAACACCGCGAAAATCATGGCGTTAAACAAAAACGCGCAACAAACTTTGCAAAAAGTCGCGTTCTTGGGCCATGCCAAAGATTCCCGTTTAACCGGTTTGTTGAACAACAAGTCTGTAGAAGTGTATGCGATCAAAGGTGCTGCACAAAACACCAAAGTTCAGGCAATGGACTTTGATAAAGCCGTGGCTTTCTTCAAAGAAATTTTCCTTAAAGGCATGGAGAAAACCAAACGCATTGAAGCTCCGAACACTTTCGCCATTGATAGCCTTGATTTAGCTCACTTGGCATTAGTGCAACGCGCAAACACCGACACTACCGCGTTAGAGTTTTTAACTAAACATCTTTCTGCGGCGGCCGGTCGTGAAGTTGCGATTAAAGCGCTACCATCCAATTATGGTACTCGCGTGACAGACGGGAAAACTCGTGCCATGGTTTACGTGAACAGCAAAGAACACGTTATCTTTGACGTGCCGATGTCGCCTACTGTGTTAGACGCACAACCTAAGGGCTTATTAGCCTTTGAATCTGGTTTGCGTATGGCATTTGGTGGCGTAACATTCATGGAGCCTGATTCAGCGCTTTATGTGGACTACTAAGGGGTGAGTTATGCCATTAACCGAAGATTTTTTATTACGCTATCCTGAATTTGGAAAGACCGATGCAAAACGTATCGGTCTTTTTCTTTCTGACGCACAGGCGGAAGTAAGCAAAGTTCGGTGGGGTAAATTGTACGATCGCGGTGTAATGGCATTAACCGCGCATTTGCTCAAACTTAGTGCGGACGCAGAAATTAGCGGAGGTGCCGCAAGCCGTAATCTCGCAAGCGAAAGTGCGGGCGAATTATCGGTTAGTTATGCGGCGCCGATTTCTGCTAACGGCTCTGATGATTTTTATCAGCTTACGGCGTATGGGCAAGAGTATTTGCGCTTGCGTAGATTGATTGGTGTAGGGGTTATGGTGGCTTAAATGGCGGTAACTGTAACGGCTAATTTCAGCGCGGCGAAACAACTGATTGAGCAGATGAAGTCGCTAAAAGAAAAGGCGGTTTATGTGGGGTTCCCCGCAGAGTTTGATGAGAAGGTAAAAGGGAGTAAAAACTTTAATCTCGCTTCCTTGGCGGCGGTGTTGGAGTTCGGTAACGAACATATTCCTTCCCGCCCTTTCCTGCGCCAGACGCTTGAGGAAAATCAGGGAAAATATACCGCACTTTTTATCCAATGGTTCGATCAGGGTGTACCTGCTGCGCAAATCTATGAGCGATTAGCTGTTATGGCGCAAGGTGATGTGCAGATGAATATCGTCAAGGGTGAATGGGTAGCAAACGCGAAATCAACAATTAGACGCAAAAAATCCAGCAAGCCTTTAATCGACACCGGGAAAATGCGTCAAGCAGTAAAAGGTATCGTCAAATGAGCTTAATTAATCAATCGGGGCGCTTTTTAAATAGCCGATTTCGTCAGCAAATCACTGTTCAAAAGCAATCGGGATCGCATTCTGCAAGTGGCTTTGATGTGAGGTATGAAACGCAACAAATCACCGCAATTGTGATTCCGACTTCACCTAATGATGTGATGTTGTTGCCTGAAGGTGAGCGCTATTTGCCGTCTATTAAGGTTTACACACAACAGCCGCTTAATATTGGTGATCTGGTGGACTATCGGGGTCAAACCTACAAAATCAAAACCGCAGCAAACTGGGGAGATTATGGATACTACAACAATATCGGGATTAGACATAGTCAGACTGCGAAAGTTGATTCAACAGGCTTTACAGTTACCTGACGGCGTAGTGATTGGCGGGTGGTTGCCTGAAAATCCGTTAAGTGCATTTATTACCGTAGATGTACTGATGAGCAGTGAAACGGGTATCGCAAGACGTGACTTTGACGGCAAGCGGGAGCGGATCACTATGTCAATGCAAAGCACGGTAAGTTTTTCCTGCTTCGGCACAAATGCCATGGCGCAGTGTTACAAGATGAAAGCTATCTTGCAAAGTTCCGTGATACTGCAAGCCTTAAAAACAATGAATGTCGGCATTGTGAGCTTCTCCGATGTGCGCAACCTCACGGCAACCATCGGCGCCGATTATGAAGAGCGCGGGCAGTTTGACGCGGTGTTTAGTCATCATCATATCGTCGATACGCCGCTTGATCCGATTAAGCGCGTAGAGCAACGAACAAATCATTTAACTCAACAAATAGGAGAATAGCCTTATGGCATTATCTATTTCGCAGATTGTCAACGTGCAGTTAAACACTGTGCCGAAATCTGCTGCACGAAAATCATTCGGCATTGTCGCGTTGTTTACGCCGGAAGCGGGGCAGGCATTCGCCGACGAAAAAACGCGTTATGTGTATGTCGAAAATCAACGTGATGTCGAACAGTTATTCGGCACCAATTCAGAAACAGCAAAAGCGGCGCAACCGTTCTTTGCACAAAGTCCGCGGGCGAAACAATTAATCATCGCGCGTTGGCAAAAAGCGGCATCAACCATCGATGCAACAAAAAACACTTTGAGCGGTGCGACATTATCAGACGATTTGGATCGTTTTAAATCCGTTGCTAATGGTCGTTTCTCGCTGACTATCGGCGGCGAAGTGAAAAAGGTTGATGGGTTGTCTTTTGCACGCCTTGCTGATTTTAATGCAGTGGCCACAAAAATTCAGGAAAAATTGACCGCACTTTCTGTTGCCGTGTCGATTTCTTATGACGAAACCGGCAATCGCTTTATTGTAAGCGCAAATGTAGCCGGCGAAGATAAAACAACCGAAATTCATTACGCCATTGATGAAGGTGGAGACGGCGAATATATCGGCGCATTGCTTAAGCTGGAAAATGGACAAGCAAGCCGTAAAGTCGGTAAAAACTCCGTTTCTCTGAAAAAAGAAACCTTGGGCGAAGCGTTGTTTAATGTGGCTGAAGTAAATAACACCTGGTACGGTTTCACTGCGGCGGCACAATTAACCGATAGTGAAGTGGAAGCGGCGGCGAAATACGCCCAAGCAAACACGAAACTATTCGGCGCTAATGTGATTCGAGCTGAACAAATTGAGTGGTCTGCCGATAACATTTACAAGAAATTGTACGATGCCGGCTTAGATCATACCTTGGCGATGTTTGATAAAAACGACATGTACCCGGCTTCTTCCGCCTTAGCCCGTTTGTTATCAACCAACTTTGCCGCAAACAATTCAACCCTGACGCTCAAATTCAAGCAGCAACCGACCATCACGGCGGACGAAATCACCGCAACGGAATTTGCTAAAGCTAAGCGTCTTGGAATCAACGTTTACACCTATTTTGATGATGTGGCGATGATTGCTGAAGGTACGGTTATCGGTGGTAAATTTGCTGATGAAATCGTGATCTTAGATTGGTTTGTTGACGCGGTGCAAAAAGAAGTGTTCGCCCGCCTTTACAAATCACCGACTAAAATCCCATTAACCGATAAGGGGCAGGCGATTTTAATTGCGGCGGTTGAAAAGGTTTGTCTTGAAGGCATCAACAACGGCGCATTCGCACCAGGGCAATGGACTGGCGATAGTTTCGGTAATTTAACCACTGGTGATTATCTTGAAAAAGGCTTCTATGTCTGGGCGGCACCAATGGATACGCTTTCTGACAGCGACCGTGAAGCACGTCGCGCAACGCCGATTCAAACTGCGGTGAAATTAGCCGGCGCAATCCATTCAAGTGATGTGATTGTGAACTATAACCGATAACCCCAAAGCCAGGAATAGCCCTGGCTTTATTTTTTTAATAAGGAAAAACTATGGCAGTTTTCGATCCAAAACAAGTTGTCGTGTTATTAGACGGCAGAGAAATTAGCGACTGGGCAGATGGCGCAGATGTTATTAACGCCACAAATCAGGTTGACGCGGGGCAGATGGTCATCGGCGCAAATGGTACAGGCGTTTTTATCGCGAATCCGGATCAGTCCGGCAAGTTGACGCTAAAAATTAAACAGCACTCTGAAGATAATGCTTATCTATCCAAGTTATTTAATCAGCAGAAAACAAGTATCAAAACCTATTTGCCGATCACCCTCGCTATCCGCGACTTAATCAACGATGACGTGGTAACAGCAACTAAGGGTTATTTCACTACGCCTGCGCCTTATGTGCGCGGTAATGGGCATAATGCAACCACATGGACGATTGTGTTCGAAAAAATGACGATGAATCTTGAAAAAGGTGTTCAATAATGGAACAAAGCAAACAATTTACACTTGAAGACATCACCTATAACATGACACCGGCAAATGCGACGGCGTCATGGTCTGCATTAAAAAATGCGCTGAAATTGGTGCAACACGTTGACTTATCAAATATCGGCAAGGAAAAAGGCAATGTCGGCGCTAATATGTTGACAGCGATTATTGCCAATTTGGGCGATCCGAGCATTAAAGCACTGGAAGATATTGTACTGAAACACACCTCCTGCGAGCAGGACGGCAAGCAATACCGCTTATCCGAACGTTTTGATGCGCACTTCAATCAACATCGCGGGCATTTATTACCCGTACTGAAAGAAGGTTTGGTGTATCAATTCGCTGATTTTTTTATCGGTGGGGGCGGGTTGCTGAGTTCTATGCTTCCAAATCTCAATCTGAAAACACAGTAAGCCAGTCTGATTCCCAGGTCGATTGGTTTATTTTCACCCCTATTGTTAAGCGCTTCTGTACGCTTCATGAATTAAGGTCGGTCTATTCGTTAGCCGACCTTTTGTCTTTTCATGAAGTGATTGTGGAGCTAAACCAAATGGAACAATCCAATGCTACTCAATGAACTACTTATTAAAATCGGCTTCGACGCTGACAGCCAAGCTATGCAGCAATTTGAGCAATTGCTTAATACGCTTGAGCAGGGCGCGAATGGGGCCGCCGAACAGTTAGGTGATTTTGCAAAAGCAATTGAAGATGTTGCAAAAGAAGCCGTTGAGCAAGCAAAGGAAATGCCGGAGTTCTCCGAATTTTTTAAGTCGTTAGACGATTTGCAGGAGAAAACTAAGGATTTATCGCAAGATGAAGCGCTTGACGCATGGGTTCAGAAAATCCTTGAAAGCGACGAGTTGTTATCTCAGTTCGGAGAAGATTTCACCACCAATGCACAAGAGCTTGAACAAGGTTTGGTTTCCCTTGGATTGAGCTCGGAGAATGTAGAAAAGGTTATTGTAAAACTCAAAGACGCTATCGAGAAAAAGCAAAAAACCACCGAAGACGACACAGAAAGCACTCAAGAAAACACTGAAGCACAAAACGACAATGCGGAAAGTGCGGGTAATTTAGCCGATAAAATGATCGCCCTTTGGGCGACCAAATACGGTGCTGATGGGCTGATTGAAAAATTCGAATTGCTCGGCATCAATATCAGTAAAACCACATTGAAATTTGCGGCGTTTGGTGCGGCGTTTTATGCGGCAACTATCGGAGTAAAAAACTTTGTCGATAATAACCTTGATGCCCTGGATGAAATTAAACAGCTTTCGGCGGTAACAGGCGAAGCGGCAGATCAGATCTACAAACTTGGTAAAGTCGCCGAAGTTAACGGATCGTCTTCACAGGCGGCCCAGGCGTCCATTGAAGGGTTATCACGCACTATCGGTGAAGCTGCAGCGGGAATTGGGCGTGGTGCCAAGTCTTTTGAGCAATACGGATTAAGCGCGAAAAAAGCCAACGGCGATGTGAAAACGTCAAGTGAAATGCTTGGTGAAATCTCCGATAAGATGAAAAAGATGGGCGAGCAGGAGCAAATTGCGATGCTCGCCAAGTTGGGCATTGATGGTTCAATGATCCAGCTTTTGCGTCTTGGTAATGATGAACTTCGCGAGCAAATCGAACTTGCTGACAAGTTAACGCTCGGTGTTGGCAATGCGGAAAACGCGGAAACGGCAGCGGCATTTAAAGACAATATGACGCAGCTCACGCAAGTTTTCACGGCAATGGGAGAATACTTGTCGTTACGTATTGCGCCGGCGATTTCTCGTATTATTGAGCGCTTTACAAAATGGTTTTCAGAAAACAATGATCTGATTAAAGCCATTTTGAACGGCTTCGGAAGAGTGTTTTCATTCTTGTTTGAGTTAGCCGGAGCGATTGATAATGTGGTATCAAATACCATTGGCTGGCGCACTGTCATTTATACCTTGGGCGCGGCGTTGCTTTGGTTAAGTCGTCGTATGATTTTAGCCTTTGCGACCAATCCGATTACGCTTGTTTTGGCAGCGATTTCAGCCGTCTTTTTGTTGGTTGATGATTTTATTGGATATTTAGAGGGTAATGAAACAGCCTTGGGTGAGTTTTGGAAACCTTTTAAATCCGCGCTTTTGTGGGTAAAAACCACATGGCAAAACTTTGTCGATAATTTCACTGTAGATCCGATTGGTTCAACATTATCACTGGTTACCAATATGATTGAGCTGCCTTTTAAGCTCGGCTTGGCATTAGTGGTTGGTTTGTGGAATTTATTCACTGGTGAACAGTTAGATCTTGACGTGATTGAAAAGGGCTTCGCTAAAGTCACCGATTGGATTAAAAAACCGTTCCAGTCAGCCTTCGATTGGGTAAAGGGTTATTACGATGAATACATTGGTCCGATTGTTGATACGGTGAGAGATTGGTTTGGTTCTAGCGGAACTGGCAAAGTGAGTGAGAACACAAAAGCCTATGACGCAATGATGTTTGACCCGAATTACTATGCGACAGCCCCGCAAGCGGCAGCCGCCGGATTGGGGCAGGGGACATCAAACGCGGATAACAGTATCAAAAACAGTAATAACAAGATCACCATCACGCAAAACATTCAAGGCGCGGACAATCCTAAGATCGTTGCGGATCAGTCTGCTCGTGCAATTAGTAATCAACTTTCGCCTATTGTGGGGTAATCAATGTTTAATTTTGCACAGGTCTCTAACCGGTCAATTGGAACTATTAAGTTTGATGTGGTCACGAGTGAAGATCATCAATCCGATCTCTCCATTACCGAAAACCCCATTGAATCAGGAGCTGCAATTGCCGATCACGCAGTGATTCAGCCGAAACAGGTGACGATAAACGGCGTTATGGTCGATCATGACCATAATACTTTTGGTTTAGACCTCCCGTATATCGGTGATATACGGGGTGGCGTGGACTTTCTAAACAATTTCCCTCTGCCCTGTAAAGTAGTTACGCAGACTGCTCAAACCATTGCTAAAGTCGGGCGTGCGGTTAGCATGGTCGCTACAGCGGTTCGCACAAGTCTTGATGTAGTGAATAAAGTGCGGAAACTTGCACCGTGGCTACCTGATTCTGCGGTTCTTGATTTGTTGGATAGCTCATTGGGTGACAGTCGGGTGCAGAAGTGCTACGCGGATTTAGTCGCTTGTCAGAAATCGGGCGAAACCATCGATATTCAGACCGGCATCCACTTGTACAAAGATATGCTAATCCAATCTGTGGCAGTTTCACAGGCGCAAGATGGCAGCGCCACATTCACGATCACCGCGCGAGAAATTTTTGTGGTAAACACCGCTACAACGAAAAGCGGGAAGACTACGACGGCAGGCAATAAGAAAAGTGGTCGGGCGGGTTCGCAATCTGCGTCGAAAACACAACAAGGCAATACACAGCCTGTTGCAAAAGAGCCGAAAAAAACGACCGCACTTTATAACTTAGGTGGAAATATAGCAGGTAAGATTAAGCGTGGTTTAGGAGTGTCGCAATGAAACAAATTCCCGTAACCCAATCCCCCCACCAAGAACAAACGTTCGAATTTAATGGCACCAAGATTCGCCTCACGCTTCGATTTAACAGTGTGGGGCGTTTTTGGGCAATGGATGTATTTGAGCCGGTGAATCAAAAACAAATTTGCACAGGTCAAGCGCTTGCTTGCGGCGTTCCTTTACTTGTCCGCAGTACGCAGCCTTATTTTTTCTTCCTTGAAGATGAAAGCGGTGCGGAGTTAGATCCGATGGAAATATCGGATTTAGGCACTCGTTGTTTTTTGTATATAGGTGAAAAGTCATCGTAAAAACGACCGCACTTTAGAATAAAACAAACCCCGATAGCTGGTAACTATCGGGGTTTTTCATTCCAACTTTCCCAATAAAGAAGGAACAAATTTTGAGTAAGTATAGCAAAACTAAGTTAAAAATCCACTTAAAAGAGGGGTTAGAAATGGAAACAAATGCAAGTCCTATTATGCGCGGTGCAATCGCGTTTTCTATTGTTATTGTTGCCCTTGGATTGTTTGCTTTATGTATCACACCGTTAGCTAATGTTTTGATTGAAGTTATAAAATAGTTTTAAGGGGGATGCATGAAGCAATTCGGGCGACGATGGAAACTTGACATAAGTAACGATCAGGAAACGTTGAGTATCGAACAATTGCGTGTGGCATTTGAAATTGATAAGACTATCAACGAGAAGCCAAACCCGGCAAAAATCCAAGTCTGGAATTTAAATCGAGATCACCTTAATCAACTTTTAAGTGGTGCGTTTCAAAAAGCTACTTTATCGGTTGGTTATGGCGAATTGCGCCAGATTTATTCCGGTGATATTACAAAAGCGCGCGTATTACGTCAGGGCTTGGATTTCGTGTTAACGCTCGAATGTGCGGACGGACATCAAGCCTATACGAAATCGCGGGCAACAACGACACTTAAAGCGGGTGCAACAGATGAGCAAATTGTTCAGGAATTACAGAAAACCATGCCAAAAGTGCAGACGGGCGCAATAGACATTCCGAATCAACGTAAACTTCCTCGCGGGCGTGTATTAAACGGCAACAGCCGGGATATTCTCACCAAGATCGCGCGTAACAATGGGGCGAATTGGTCTATTCAGGACGGTTCTTTGGTTTTCTTGCCGAAAGACAAGGTGTTGAGTGATGACGCCGTTTTGTTGTCGCAGGAAACGGGCATGATTAACGCACCGGAGCAAACCGATGATGGGCTTGAATTAACCTGTTTGCTTAATCCTGCATTGCAAATAGGTGGGTTAGTCCAGGTGGAATCAATCTTAGAGTATTTCAACGGCGAATATAAAATCGTGAAGCTGGCGCACAGTGGAGATGGTATTGGCGGAGATTGGCAAAGCAAACTCACCGTGATTGGCGGCAAGTTCAAAAAAGTGGAAAAACCGAAGAAAGACGGTAAAAAGGATAAAAAATGAATTATGACCAATCCTTAGCAACCCCAGAAACGGCGACAGATCAGCAAATCCAGCAAGATCGGCTTAACTTACACACCGCTTTGCCGGCTAAAGTGGTCAGCTTCGATCCTGCAAAACAGACGGTTACGCTTGCGGTACAAATTAAAATGCAACTTGCAGACGGAAGCGGCGCCGACATCCCCCCGTTGGTTGATGTGCCAGTGAGTTTTCCGCGCGGAGGGGGCTTTGCTGTGACATTTCCGCTACAGGCGGGTGATGAAGGCATTGCTATTTTCTCCGAACGTTGTATTGACGGATGGTGGCATAGCGGAGGTGCGTCGTTGCCACTAGATTTTCGGTTGCATGATTTGTCTGATGCTATGTTTATCCCGGGCGTCTGTTCGGTGCCGAAAGCGCTTAATGGCTTTTTTACCGGTGGCTTATCCATGCAAACCCTCGACGGTGGCACGTATATTCGTATTGTGAACGGATCAATCAAGATTAAAGGCGATATTGAGCATGACGGCAACACAAAACAAAAAGGCGAATTACATTCTACGGGTGCAATTAGTAGCGATACCGACGTAAAAGCGGCGGGTATTTCCGGCAAGTCACATACTCACCGGGGGGACAGCGGCGGAACAACAGGAACACCACAATGACAACAAGAGTAAGACGGCTGGATAAAAATCACGATTGGACGTTTGGGCAAGGCTTTTCGAACTACGCCACCGAATCTGAAGCTATCGCGCAGAATGTACAAACCCGCCTTTGGTCATTTGCCAATGACTGGTTTTTGGATTTGGAACATGGTTTACCGTGGCTTGAGCAAATGGGGCGCGGTGTCAATCTGGCTGATTGGGAAATCAAAATTAAGCGTCATGTATTAGAAACGGAAGGCGTGTCAAAAATCACCGATTATCAGGCAGATTTTGAACCCGATTCGCGCAAGCTGACAATCTCAATTGACTATCAAGACATTTACGGGCAACAACAGACCGCACGCTATACAGCTTAAAGTGCGGTCTTTTTTTATGAGGGAATTATAATGGCGACGCTGATTGAAACCGGCATCCAGATTGAGCGATTAAACGACATTATTACACGCTTTGAAGAAGGCTTTCGGCAAATTTACGGACAAAATATTGACCTTTCGCCCGATACACCGGACGGACAGATGGTCGGCTTATTATCGCAAATTAAGATGGATATTGAAGAACTGGCGGAAAATATCTATCGCCAATTAGATCCTGATGTGGCAACGGGTGCATGGCTTGAACAGCGCGTCGCCTATGCGGGTTTAATGCGGCGAGCGGCAAGTTACAGCTATCTGCGCTCGGTAGTTTTAACCGGTGAACCCTTAACACAGCTTTATGCCGGTATTGTCGTTTCAGACCCTCATAAAGTGCGGTGGGTACTGAATGCAAATGTGCAGTTAGACAGTAACGGTTCCGCACGTGCGGATTTTCGCAGTGAAGAACTGGGCGCATTTAATCTTGCCAAGAACACAAATTTGACGATTGAGACTGTGACTCTTGGGCTTAACGCGGCCACAACGCTTGAAAATGCGGAAATCGGCGTGGAAGAAGAAACCGATCAGCAATTACGAGAACGTTTTTTCATTAGTCGAACCAAGAATGCGCAAAATTCGGCGGACGCTATCCAATCCAAAATTGCCGCCTTGCCTGATGTTAAACAGGTGAAAGTGTTAGAGAACAACACCAAACAACGGGACAAAAACGGCGTTGAGCCACATTCTTTAAACGTTATTGTTGACGGTGGCGCAGATAATCAGATCGCGCAAGTGATTTACGAAAACAAGGGCGCCGGCGTAGGGTTGCAAGGTGGCACAGAAACGACTTTGACCATAAATAATGAGCGTCGCACATTACGCTTTGATCGCGTTGCGCCGGTTGATGTGCAGGTGTCTATGCGTTGTGTGCGGTATGAAGATTTTACCGAAGTGGATAAAGACGAAATTAAGCGATTATTATCTATCCAAAAGTTTGAAATCGGTCAGAATTTATCGTTATCCCGTCTTTATTCGCCAATTAACCAGGTGGGCGGATTCTGGGTAGAAGAACTAAAAATTGGACGCAAAGGGCAGGCATTAAAAGCAGAAAATGTGATTGTTCAGCCACGTGAGCTGGCTCGTATTTTAGCATCCGATATTACTATCGAGGTGGAATAATGGCTTATGCTGATTTATTGATTTGGCAATATCGCAACAAGCCGAAAGCCATTGCCACTATCAAGCTGATAGAAAACATTATCGCCAAAGGCTTTGTTGACCTGTATCAGTTGCAAGACGTGTTAAATATTGAAACGGCAACAGGTCATCAGTTAGATCTTGTCGGGAAGCACGTAGGGCAGGGGAGAATCATTAACGGGTATCAACTGCGTAAGTTTTTCGGCTTTCGAGGTTCACCACTCGCACTCGGATTTAGTCAAAAACGTGTCGGCGGTGGGCAATGGTACAGAAAGCGAGATCCATTGGCTGATTCGGTGCGATTATCCGATGAGGATTATCGATTTCTGATCAAATGCCGAATTTTGAAAAATTACCAGACCAGCACGCTACCAAATATCATTGAGGCGTGCCGGTTTATTTTTGGAGACGGCTGCCGGGTCATCGATAACTATGACATGACAGTATCAGTATCAGTATCAAACCAAAACATATCCGATTTCAAAAAATTTGCAATCAATCATCTTGATATTTTACCGCGCCAAGCAGGCGTGCAATATCTTTTCAGCTTAGTATAGAGGTCATTTATGGCATTAGTGAATAAACCGGACGAAAGCATTTTTGCTTCATCAGCAAAACAGGGCGAAGTGGATAATTTCCCCGATTTGTTGCGTGGGTGGGGAATCACATTCGATCAAACGCAAGGTATTCCGCCTATGGAGTGGTTTAACTTTTTGTTTAAACGCCTGGACGAAAAACACGCCTATTTAATGCAGCGCGGTTTGCCGGAATGGTCTGCTACACAAGACTACACTAAAGGTTCTTGTGTACAGTTTGACGGCTTAAGCTATCGCGCACTAAAAGCAAGCAAAAACAACCAACCAAATGAAGCTAATTCGCAATATTGGGTGCGTTGGGGTTTTACGCTAACCGAAATTGCCCGTGCGACATTAACCCAATACGGCTTAACTCAACTTTATACCGGTTACGACAGTCAGCGCGAGGATTTAGCATTAACGCCTAAAACTGCATTTTTACTAAAACAACTTATTGATTCAAATACAAGAACTCTGGGTAATGTTATTCCGAACAGCAAAAAATCTGATGCTGTGAATAGTAACTCGTCTGATACTGTAGCGACATCAAAAGCGGTTAAAACGGCTTATGACAAAGGCGTGGAAGCGAAAACCGCAGCAGATAATGCACAGAAAACCGCAGACGCTGCTTTGCCGCTAAATAATAGCAATAGTAAAGAACTTACTATTGGCGATTATAAGTTTGTATTTCAAACCGACGGAAACTTAGTTGTTATAAGAAAATCAACGAATGATGTTATTTACGCGGCAAATAGATGGGTTAGCAAACTTGGCGACACACTAACGGGCATATTGCGCACAGTTGGCATTGCTTCAAAACAGTTTGGCTTTGGTGATTACAATCAACAATACACAAGCGGCGCACCGTTTATGGTTGAAGAAGCTGAAACCGACAGAAAAAATACTTATTTCCCGCTGGTTAAAGGTAGATTTCGCAAAGCAGGGAAATACGGAACCGCATTCTCATTCGGCTACACAACAAAACAGGGTGAAGGCGATGGATTCGGTAAAGGCATTATCCACATGGCGGAAGATAATGGCTCAAATAGATATTGGGCTTTTGAACATAACGGCGATTTTATTGCGGCGAATGATGTTAAAACCGCTGGTGGTAAATCACTAAATACAGCTGCACAATTAAGTGATTTCGCATATCAAAAAATCGGTAATTTTGAGATTCGCCGGTATCCAGACGGGACGATGATACAAACGTATTTTATAGAACAGTATGATTTAAAAGACTGGGTGGAGAAATCATTTAACTGGGCACAAGCATTTGTAGGAAGCCCGCTGATCTTTGAAAAAATCCAAACGTCGTATAACGGGAATCATTCATGCGGTGTAAATATACTAAAAAAATCAACAAACACAACGTGTTATTATTTTGAATGGGAAGTTGGAACTCCTGACCAAGGTAACGTAAAAATCCAATTCTTAGCAATCGGGAGATGGAAGTAATGGCAATCTACTATAAAAATGGTTTCTATAACGATGAAAATGGCGGCTATGTACCGCAAGGTGCAGTAGAAATCACCGAACAAACCTACCGCACTTTACTTGATGGTCAAGCTACAGGAAAACAAATTATTGCTGATAACACAGGCAAGCCAATTTTAGTTGAACCACAACCAAGCCCCGCGCACGAGTTAAAAGACGGCAAATGGATAATTTCACCCGAAAAACTAACCGCACTTTTGCAACAACGAAAAACGAATTTGCTCAAAACCATCGCCGACAAAACCGATAATTTCAAAGCGCAGTATCTAATCGGCTATTCACAGGCAGAAATTGACAGTTTTTATCGACAAGAACGTGAAGCGCGAGACGAATTGCCGACCATGCTTTTGACGGAAATTTTCGAAGGGCGCGATGATTTAAGCTCAATTGATGACTTGAAAAAAAAGGTTATCGAAAAAGCGGACCTGTTCGCGATCATCATGGGTAAACTCTTTGCAATTAAACAAGGCTTTGAAAAGCATATTGAGCAAGCCGAAACAATGGAACAATTGGATAAAATTGAACAGGAGATTAACCAATGGCAAAAACTGTGAAAACATGGGGCTATCATGTAGTCGTGGCAATCGATCAGTTATTCAACGCGCTGATTGGCGGCGCAGCAGATGAGACATTATCAAGCCGCACCTATCGTCGCGCAGCTCTAACCGAGTATCCGCGTAAGCGTTGGCGCGTACTTTACCGCGTGATTAACGGGGTGTTCTTTGACCGTAACCACTGCAAAGAAGCGTATTTTAGTGAGGTTTACCGCCGACAATACACCGAAGATTTTCAATAGCATAAACAAAACGGCGGGGAATCCGCCGTTTCTTCCTTATCATAGGTTAGCCATTTATCCATTCGTCCACCTGATCCGCCCACCGTTGCATCATCTCTTTACGCTGTTCGGCATATTCCGCTTTGTTGTAAACAGCACGTACACCTTGTTGTTCATGTGCCAGGCTTTTCTCAATCCAATCACTGTTAAAACCCATTTCGTGCAGCAGGGTAGATCCTGTGCGGCGTAAATCATGAACAGTGAAATCATCAATGCGATTTTCATCTTTGTTGATGATGTTGATACAGTTTGCTATAACTCGATTAAGCGAGCTATTCGCGATTGGCTGACCACGATTTATTCTTCCCGGCAACAGATACGGCGAACCTTCCGAATAAATTTGAAATGCGACGATGATGTCTAATGCCTGTTCTGACAAATAGACGTTGTGCGCCCGTTTTGCTTTCATTCGGTCTGCCGGAATCGTCCACACCTTATTTTTAAAATCCACCTCGTCCCAAGTTGCATTAATGAGTTCCCCTTTTCGCACAAGCGTTAGCAGGATAAATTTGACTGCTTTTTTCAGCGCAAAATCGGATTGCGTATTTTCAAGCGTACTGAAGAAGAGTTTTATCTCTCTCGGGGTTAGAACGCGTTCGCGCTTTTTGAACGTTGCAATAGATGAATTTGCGATTTCGTCGGCCGGATTTGTCAGTTTATGGCCGCGCTGAATCGCGTATCGGTAGATATTCGCGATTAGATCACGAACGAAAATGGCCGTGGAAGGCGCACCGCGATCTTTAATTTTATTGCAATGGCGGCGGATTTCATCCGTAGTGATTTCGGTCATTAAGCGATTCCCAAACGTACCTTTAATATCTCGTTCATAAGTGGCCGCGCGTAGGGCTTTTGTACTTTCTGCCAGTTGCACCTCATCAAGGTATTTTTCAGCGAAAGCAGAAAAGCGATCTGCATTGCGGATAAGGTGTTTTTGGTTACGCTTTTCACCGGCGGGAGAAATTCCTTCACTGACCTGCTTCCTTGCGATCATTAATTTTTCGCGCGCTTCTGCGAGATTTATTCCGTCGGCGCCGTATTTGCCGATAGTTAAAGTTTCGCGCCTACCGTTGATCCTGTAGTCGTAACGAAAAGTGATAGTCCCTGCGGGGGTTACTGATACATAAAGCCCGTCACGATCAGCAACTTTATAGAGTTTATCTTTGGGTTTTAGTGATTTGATTTTTGAATCGGTGAGCATTTTTATTACGTCCATTATACCGTCTGAAAAGTGTCGGTATTTTTGATCTTTTTGGATTGTGTTTCAATACACACCGTCAAAAATAACGCAATAAAAATGAAATACTATGAAATGATATGAAACGCCATGAAATAACAAAACCCCGACAGAGCGGGGCTTTATGACTATTTTGAAACGTCATGAAATGTTATGAAATGCGGAAATATTATTCCCACTCAATCGTTGCCGGCGGTTTTCCGCTGATGTCATATACCACGCGGGAAATACCGTTCACTTCATTGATGATACGGTTGGAGACTTTGCCGAGTAAATCGTAAGGCAGATGTGCCCAATGTGCGGTCATAAAATCGATCGTTTCCACGGCACGCAGAGAAATTACCCAGTCGTATTTGCGTCCGTCGCCCATCACGCCCACGGATTTCACAGGAAGGAATACGCTAAATGCCTGACTGGTTTTGTCATACCAGCCGCTATTACGCAATTCTTCGATAAAGATGGCATCGGCGCGGCGTAATAAATCGCAGTATTCTTTTTTGATTTCGCCGAGCACGCGCACGCCCAAGCCCGGGCCCGGGAACGGGTGGCGGTTGATCATGTCTGCCGGCAAGCCTAATGCCAAGCCGATTTTACGCACTTCGTCTTTGAACAATTCGCGCAACGGTTCCACCAAGCCGAGTTTCATGTAATCCGGCAAACCACCGACGTTGTGGTGGGATTTGATCACATGGGCTTTGCCGGTTTTACTGGCGGCGGATTCGATCACGTCAGGATAAATCGTACCTTGCGCCAACCATTTTACTTTGGTGAGTTTTTTCGATTCGTCATCGAATACATCGACGAACACTTTGCCGATAATTTTGCGTTTCGCTTCCGGATCGGCAACGCCTGCCAACTCGCCTAAGAAGCGGCTTTCCGCATCCACGCGGGTGATGTTCAAGCCGAATTTATTACCAAACATTTCCATCACTTGATCGCCTTCGTTTAAACGCAATAAACCGTTATCCACGAACACGCAATGCAGGTTTTTGCCGATGGCGCGGTGTAATAACAAGGCGACCACGGAGGAATCCACGCCGCCGGATAAGCCTAAAATTACTTCGTCGTCGCCCACTTGTTCTTTAATGCGGCCAACAGCGTCTTCAATAATGTTTTCCGCCGTCCATTTGGTTTCGCAGCCGCAAATGTTCACCACGAAATTGGTTAATAATTCCAAGCCTTTCTTGGTGTGGGTCACTTCCGGGTGGAATTGCACGCCGTAGAAACGACGATTTTCATCGGACATCGCCGCAATCGGGCAGGTCGGTGTGGTGCCGGTGATTTGGAAGTGTTGCGGCAAGCGGGTGACTTTATCGCCGTGGCTCATCCACACGTCCAGTTTGCTGTCGCCGTCATTTAAATGGGCGAAAAGTGCGGTCGGATTTTCCATTAAAACGGAGGCATAGCCGAATTCACGGTGATCGGAGGTTTCTGTTAAGCCCCCAAGTTGCATTGCCATGGTTTGCATACCATAGCAAATGCCCAGCACCGGTACGCCGGCATTAAAGACATATTCCGGCGCACGCGGGCTGTTTTCTTCCGTGGTGCTTTCCGGCCCGCCGGAAAGAATAATGCCTGTCGGGTTAAATTCGCGGATTTGTTGTTCTGTCACATCCCACGCCCAAAGTTCGCAATACACGCCGATTTCACGCACACGACGCGCAATGAGTTGGGTGTATTGGGAACCGAAGTCGAGAATGAGGATTTTATGGTTGTGGATGTTGGTCATGGTTTTATCCAAAAATTTCAGAATGAGTATTTAATCGAATAAGGTGTAAATCGTCATCAACTAAGCGATAAATCAACACGAGATCATTTTTTATATGACAATCCCGAAAGTCCTTCATATTTCCGGTAAGTTGGTGATCTTTATACTTTGCCGGTAATACCTTCCTATTTAAAAGGCAATGCATTACTTCAATATATTCGGGACTTGTTGCCATTTGGAAAGACTGCTTTTTTAAATCCCGTTTAAAATCATTAGTATAATAAAGTTCTCTTTGAGTGTTACTCATCAGTCATTCTCCAGAATTTGACGATGTAATTCTTCTAAAGAGGATGCTTTAATTACTTTTCCATTCAAAGAATCTTCCATTGCCCGACGGGTAATTTCATTCGGCTGATAATCCAAACTGAGCGGAATGGTATTGGTTTTGGCGATTTGGGTTAAAAACATATTTAATACTTGGGCAGGCGTTAAGCCGTAGCTTTTGATGACGTTAAAGGCTTGCTCTTTGATCTCTGCTTGAGTACGGAAATTGACAGCGCTATCTAACATAATTTGTTCCTCCATTAAGTCATGGAGGCATTATACGTCAAATGTATTGCAATGCAATACAAAAACATTGCCGATTTCAACCGCACTTTTAAATGATTTTATGCACTATCGCAAAACGGTGGCGCATTCTACCACTTCCCCCACCTAACGTAAACGATTGCGACACTTGTGTAGCACAAAGTGCGGGCACAAAAAACAACGTTTTTTGAACGTTGGTTTTGCCAACGGCCCCAACGGGGCGAATAAATCACTTCAGTGATTTATGAGTATTTTTTTTACTTGTTTTTTAGCGACCCCAAATAAATCGCCAATAAGGTCACTAACGCGCCGAGCCATTGCAGGGCGTTGATGGGTTTGTGTAATAAAAAGGCGTCGATAACCAGCGCGGCGACAGGCTCGGAGAGCAGTAATAAGCCCGTCAGGCTGAGGCTGAGTAGCGGGATCGTGTAGGCGATCAAGCCCCAAGCGATGCATTGCATGACGATGCCGTAAATCAGGATTAAGCCGATGTCCGTGAACGTGGTCGGGTAGAGGGAATCGGCGTTGAAAATCAGTGCGGGCAGAATTAATGCGACGGCACCGCTGATACTGATAAGCCACATGAGCGGAAAAATGGAAATCGGCTCAATGCTGTGCGCTTGGCGAATCGCCGCCATGGAAGACGCGAGGCAGGCACCGGAAAGTAAGCCGATAAAAATGCCGTAACCTGCGTCGATGTTATGTTGCAGTTCCGGGCTGGCGATAAGTAGCACGCCGACAGTGGCGATAAACAGGCTTGCCAGTTGCAATTTGCTTTGTCGTTCTTGGAAAAACAGCCGACCGATGAACGCCAAAAAGAAGATTTGCAGGCTGTTCAATAAGGTGGAAATGCCAGGGCCGACGGCGTAAATGCTTTCATGCCAAAAGGCTAAATCAAAGGCGAGAAACACGCCGGAGGCAATTGCCCAGAACAAGGCTTTCGGTTGTTTCGGCAATGTCTTGCGGTAAAGTTTCACCAGCACCCAAAAAATCACGGAGGCAATGAGCAAGCGCCAAAAGGCGATGGCATAAGCACCTACGGGCACGAATTTGACGATAAGGCTGCCGAGCCCGAATAAAATACAGCCGACAACCAACATGGTGGCGGCAAAGCGATTTGATTGCATGATTGATTTATTGAAATGAAAAACGAGGGAGGATTATAACAAAAGTGCGGTCACTTTCACGGGTGTTTTTCATTGCTAAAAAACGCCGGAAAAACCGACCGCACTTTATGTCTATTATGCCGGAATGAATAGCTCGGTGGCGATAATGACGCAAATAAAACCTACAGCCATGGGCACAGACATCCGTTTCACGATTTCAAACGGTGAGATTTTTGCCATGCCGGACACTGCCACCACCACGCCGGACACCGGGGATAAGCCGCGACCAAGATTGGAAGCTTGCAACATCGGAATGGTTAAATACGCCGGGTTGGCGCCCATTTGTGCGGCGAGTTTCGGAATCAATTCGGCGAAGGCGTAGAACGCGGCGTTGCCGGAACCGGTCGCCATGGTGGCTAAAATCGTGATCACGGCAAGCACCAACATCATGATTAAACTGCCGCCGCCGAAAGATTGGGCGGAATCGATCAGATTGGTAATGAAGCCGATGGCGCTTAAACTTTGCGCAAATACGCCGGCGGCAACCAATAACATGACCACCCCGGCAAAGGCGTCCGCCATACCGCGATAGGCGACCACCAAGTTGTCAAAGGTTTTTTTCGCACTGAAATTGCGGGCGAAGTCAATGATCGCGGTAATCACAAAGCAAAGAAGAATGATGGTGACGATGTGCAGTTTCGGCAAGCCTAGCTGCCCGTCGAAAAGTAACACGCCGATGATTGGCAAGAGTGGCAAAATCGCGTAGAAATTTGGTGCGATGGTTTTGATTTCGGAAGCGTCAACCCGTTCGATTTTAATCCCTTCTTTACGATCCAAATAGCGTTGCCAGAAAAAATGCGCCACGGCGATACCGCAAATGGCGAAAACGGATACCGGCAGGCTGGTGCTGAAAGCGAATTCGCTTAAGGGGACTTTAGAGATTTCGGCGGATAACACCACGTCGCCGGAGGTAGGTGACAAAATAATAGAAATCGGTGAGGCACAAATCGCCGCCGCAGCGCCACGGGAAATCCCTACGTTTACCATTACCGGGAACAGGGTCGCCATTAACAACACCCCTAAACCGGTGGCAGAGGCGACGGCAAAAGACATTAAGCATGCCAGAAAATAGGCGAACACCATTAAAATATAGGGCGAACGAATATTTTTTAACGGCTTGGAAACCAGTTTGACCACCACGTCGTTGGCGCCCAAATGGGTCATGTAGGCGGAAAAACCGCATAAGATCATGATCATTAAGCCCAAGCCGCCGGCGCGATTGGACAGCAAGTCTTTGACATATTCCAAAATATCAAAATAGGCGGAGCCGGTACTTTTGACATTTGCCGGCAAGATGGAGTGCCCCAATAACACCGAAATCAGTAACAGCGCCAAGCCGCCGAACATTAATACGCCTGTCGCCGAATAGCCTTTAACGATGTAGTACGCCACGGCGATAATCGCGACTAAGCCGATGATTAAATCCATAATTGCTCCTTAGATTGTGAGATTTATTCGTAGAACGTTGAATGTAGCGAAAAAATAAAGCCGTTGTAAACGGCTTTATGTGTAAAGTTTGAAGTGGATCATAAAAAGTGCGGTGGTTTTTCGGCGTGTTTTTAAAACGCCGTGAAAACTGACCGCACTTTTTCTATCAATGTAGGTTATTGTCTGTTAAATAAACGCTTTTATCGGAGGTGTCACGCGGTAACACCAGATTTAACACTACCGCTGTGATGCCGCCCGCAGCAATGGCGTTACGGAACACGTCAGGCAACATTTTGAACACTTCCGGTTCAAAGGCGACGCCCAAACCGACGCCGACCGCCGTGGCGGCAATGACGGCTTCTCGGCGATTGATCCCGTGGGTCATAATGATTCGCACACCGGCAATGGCGATTAAGCCGAACATCAACACCATGGCACCGCCGAGTACCGGACTTGGAATCGTGGTGAAGGCGCGCCCGATAATCGGGAACAAACCGAATAGCACCAAAATGGCGGCGATAAATTTACCCACATGGCGGGAGGCGACGCCGGTCATTTGAATCACGCCGTTGTTTTGTGCGAAGGTGGTGAGCGGCAGGGATCCGAGCGCAGTGGCAATCACGGAGACCAAACCGTCGGCGAACACCCCGCCGCGTAAGCGTTGACGAAATTCTTCGCCTTCATAAGGCTGACCGGAAACCATTGCGGTGGCGGTTAAATCGCCTACGGCTTCAAATACGCTTAATAAATAGATGATGGCGGCGACCCAGAATGCCGACCAGTCGAAAGTAAAACCGTATTTAAACGGTACGGGAACGGTAAAAATAGCCACGTCTTTTAACGGCGAAAAATCCACCATGCCTAAACATAACGCCACGATGTAGCCGGCGATTAAGCCGACGGCAATGCCGCTCATGCGTAATACTGGGTTGCGCATACAGTTAAAAATCAACACGATGATTAATACGAAGCCTGCCAAGCCGATATTTTGCAAGGAGCCGAACGCCTCTGTGCCTTTCGCCGAAAAGCCACCGCCGAAGTCGGTGATGCCGATGTCAATGAGACTCAAGCCGATGAGCAACACGACTACGCCACTGACGGTCGGGGTGATGACGCGTTTCAAATAAGGCAGGACCCAAGCCGCACCGCACACTAAAAATGCGCCCACAAAGGACACGCCGAGCAGGGTAGAGACCATAGTGTTTTCGTCAATGCCGTTTTCTTTCATGCTCATGCCGACGGCGATCATGACGCTAACGAAGGAGAAGTTGACCGATTGAATGGAAAGCAAGCCGGAACCGACAAAGCCGAAGCGGTGTACTTGAATGTAGGTGCCGATGCCGGATGCCACCATCGCCATAGACACCAAATAGGCGGTCATGTGCACCGGTAAGCCTAGCACGCCACCGACGATAAGGGCGGGCGTGACCATCGGCACGAAAATCGCCAGCAGGTGAGTGATGGCGCTGATTAACGCGTTGAGAAAGGGCGGTTTATCTTCAAGGCGATAAACCAAATCGGCTTCGGCAGCCTTTTGCTCGTGTTCCATAGGGAGTCCTTTGAATAGATGAAAGTTGTGTTATCAATGAGAAGGGCGCTATTTTAGTGAATTTCATTTTATTGCGCAAACGATTGCTTGATGATTCGACGATAATGAGTCAGAAAAGTGCGGTCTGTTTTCGTGGTGTTTTTAAGATCAAAAACGTCTGAAAAAATAACCGCACTTTGGAGCATAAAAGGGGCAATAAAAAAGGCATAGAAATCTATCTATGCCTTTTGCTATTAAGCTGTGCGATTAGAAGTGCATACCTGCACCTACTGCCACGCCCACTTTGCCTTGGGAATCGCTGGTACCGGAAAGTCGGATAATGTACTTGCTGTTATCAGACACTTTCGATACCCCTACCGCAATGGCGTTTTCGCCTTGGTAGTTACCCGCCGCGACGGACACCATGCCTTTACCCGGCATAAATGCCTGTGGCAATTGAGATGCCGCTAAAGCGCTCGCCACACCCGCGTTGACGCGTTTACCCATATGGTTCACTTGACCGGCAAGGGTGTTGTATTTGTTGCCGACATCAGTTAACGCCGCGTGTAATTGCGCACCGTTGACGGCATCTTTGCTGTCTTTGGTGACACGACCCGGTGCAACGTTCGTCACTTGATTGTTACCGGCATCAACACCTTTCGCCGTCACGCTCGGGCTGTTTTCGATTTGTTTACCGTTGTTGTCCACAAAAGTAAGCCCGTTTTCGCTAATGCGCGTACCGCCCGCCGTGACGGAATCCACGTTCAGCTCTTTCGCCATGGCAACGGTGATGGTATCGCCGTTCACTTGGGTCATGATATTTTTGCCTTCGTCAAATTTGCTCCAGTCGGAATTGTCTTTATGACCTTTCACATTCACTTGCGTATTTAACTTAGCCGCATGCGTCGTACCATCGTTAGCGCCGAATTTCATTCCGTCGTTGAGGGTAGCAACATGTTCACCGTTAACGTCTAAACGTGGTTTGGTCTCGTTAATTGCACCTTCAACACCGGCTTCACCGTTTGATAGACTTAAGGCGATATGCTGGTTACCATCTTTCGTCAAGGTGATGGAACCGTCTTTACCATTAATCCCCACAGAGGCTTTGCCATCGGCACTTTGTACCGTCACGACGCCGTCTTTGCCTGCCGCACCTTGCGCATCCGGACCGCCTACATCAATGGTATTGGATTTAATCGTATCGATTGTCGCGGACTCGGCATCCAAGTTTTGGTTGGTTTCAATGGTAATTTGCGTACCGTTTTGGGTCAGCATAATGTTGTTACCGGCAGTATAGGTGACCGTGTTGCCCGGTGCGACGTTGGTGACGGACGAGCCGTTGGCAACACCTGTTGAACCTGCTTGAGCCGAAGTGGTGACATTCCAACCGCGACCGGCAAGTTCTTTCACTTCATGTAATTGACCGCCGTTTACCGCCTCTTTGCTGCCGGCGGCAACATTTCCATCGGCAACATTACTGATGACTTTATTCCCCGCGTTAATACCGGTGTCTTTATTGATTTCAACATCACCGGCTTTAAAGCCGTTTTCGGTCACTTTCACGTCATCGCCGACATTTAAGCCATCTTTCGTGACAGAGACTTTGTCGCCTACTTTCAAGCCGTCTTTATTGATGGTTGTGTCGCCCATTTTCACGCTACCGTTATTACCAAGATCTAAGTTCCTCGCCAGTTCAATTTGAACTTTGCCGTTTTCAACTTTAGTGGAGATATTGTCGTCTGCGCCAACCACTTCAATGGTTGTACCCAAACTTTGTTTCACCTCCTGACCGTCTTGGGCTTTCAAACCGAAGCCTTTTGTGGTCAAGTCATTCACGGCAGTGTCTAATTGGCCTTTGTTTACTGCGTCGGTTGCGTCCGTACCGTCGGCAACATTGGTAATTTTGTTCCCGCCGTTATTTAAGCCGTTATTGGTTAAACTCACCGCATTACCACCGTTTGCCGGCGTAATGGTCACGCCGTTACCGTTAATAACCGTATTATTTCCGGCGGCATCAACAAATTGCGCACTGGTTAAGTTTTTCAACTCTTTCGCCAATTTTACGTTTAAGGTGTCGGTGCCATCGGCAATTACACCGATGTTGCCGTTAACAAGCTTGTTGTCGTCAGTTTCACCGCCTTTGATTTTGACGGTTTCGCCCAGCTTACGTTTCACGTCGGCTCCGCTATCACCGGCAAAGGTTAATTGACTGTTTTTCACGTCATTTAACTGTTTCAGATTTACTGCGTCGTTATCATCAGTACCATCAGCTACACCGCTGATTTTTGCATTCGAACCATCCGCTTTGCTGACTTTTAAACCGTCCGCTGTCGGTGTTAAGTTCACAGCATTATTGCCATCAACTAATTGAACCTCTTTAAATTCCGGTTTTTCCGCAATTTGGATTTCTACTTTATTGTCCGTCACAACGGTGCGAACATTTTGTGCAGTAGACTCTTTGCCGTTAGCTAAACCGCCTTCAATGGCTAAAGTAGAACCCAATTTTTGTTGAGTACCGTTTGCTCCGGTATCGCTATTTGTATTACCGGTTACAGTTAAGTCCTTAAAGGCTTGTTCTGCCGTTTTGTTAATAGCGTCATTCACATTATTCACGGTTGCACCGCCGACGGTGATCTGCGCGTTGGTCACAGTTACACCGCCTACTGTCAAGCCGTTGCTATCAAGTTTGGTGTTTTCTGCAGTTACCGTATTGATGTTCAAGTCTTTCGATAACTTCACTTTAAGTTTTTTATCATTAGCATCGGTTTCATCGATTTCTGTTGAGATGTTTTCATCACCGACAACCTCGATGGTGTTACCCAAGGCTTTCTTAGACTCTTTGCCATCTTGCGCTTTCAAGCCGAAACCTAAAGTGGTTAAGTCTTGTGTAGCTTTGTCTAACTGACCTTTGTTCACGGCATCGGTATTATTTATCCCGTCGGCAACATTGGTAATGGTGTTATTGCCATTATCCAATCCTGCTGTGGTTAATTTCACAGGCGATTTAGATGTATCTGCCGGGGTAATGGTAATTCCATCACCGTTAAGTGTGGTATTGCCGGTTGCGCTTGTGAAGTTTGCACTAGTTAAATCTTTTAACTCTTTCGCTAATTTCACATTGAGTGTATCTGTACCTGCAACCACACCGATATTGTTATCGGATAACGCAGAAGCGTCGGTAACACCACCTTTCACATTCACTTGTTCACCAAGTTTACGCTCAAATGCAGTGCCGCTATCGCCACCAAATGTTAATGGATTAAAGGCTTGGGCTGCGGTTTGAGTGATTGCGCTGTTGAGGTTATTAACAGCTGCACCGTTCACCATTGGTGCTTGACTGGTTACTGTAACGTCGCCCACTTTTAAACCGTTGGTATCAAGCACGGTATTACCCGTGGTTACCTTGTCCAATGTGATTTCTTTGGCTAAATTAAACGTCACATTATCGTCAGCAGCTGTTTTACTAATCACGATATTGTTATCTGTATTATTCAGATCAACCGTTTCACCGGCAGCCACATTCGTTGAATTTGCACCTTGCGCCGTTAAATTCCAGCCTTTGTTAACAGTTGTTTTCACTTCATCCAATTGGCTGAAGTTCACGGCATCATTTGCTGTCGTACCATTCGCTACACCGGTTAATTTGGTTGGTTGACCATTTGCATTACTTAAAGTTAAACCATCTGTAGTCGGTGCTAAATTCACGGTATTTGCACCGTCAACTAATTTAACGCCTTTAAACTCAGGTTTTTCAGCCATTTTCACTGTTAAAGAACCGTCAGCTGCATTCGCTTCAACATAGATATTCTTCGCAGAGGTATCTGTGCCGGCGTGCTCACCTTTTACCGTCAGTTTTTGACCTAAATTACGGTGCACGGTTTCGGTGTTGTTATTACCTGTGAAATCCAAACCTTTATTGGTAAGTGCGGTCTCTTTTTCCGTCAATTGTTTGAGGTTAACCGCATCCGTATTATTTACGCCGTCGGCAACGTTGGTAATGGTGTTATTACCCGCGTTAATACCGGTTTTAGTGATACTTGGGCTGTTATTAATTGCATTACCTGAATTATCAACGAAAGTTAAGCCGTCAGAACCAATCTTCGTGCCGCTTGCTGTCACGGAATCCACTTTGACATCTTTGGCTAACTTCACATTTAATGTATTTGTTGTGCTATTCGCAACGACACCAATGTTGTTATCAGATAACTCTGATTCATTAGTAATGCCACCTTTCACATCAACTTGTGTGCCAAGTTTGCGCTCAAATGCCGTGCCACTATCCCCACCAAATGTTAATGGTTTGAAGGCTTGAGTTGCGGTTTGTGTAATAGCGTCATTGAGGTTATTAACCGCAGTTCCGTTCACAGTCGGTGCTACGTTGGTTACGGTAACACCACCCACAGTTAAGCCATCGTTATTCAGTTTTGTGCTACCGGTAGTCACATTATCTACGCTAATGTTTCTAGCCAAATTGAACGTCACGTTATTATCAGCAGCCGTTTTGTTAATCACGATATTGCTATCGGTATTGCTTAAATCAACGCCTTCACCCGGTGCAACGTTACTTAAGTTTTGACCTTGAGCAGTCAAATTCCAACCTTTATTGGCTGTAGCGTTAACAGCATCTAACTGGCTCTTGTTCACCGCGTCGTTAGGTGCTACACCATCGCTCACATTGGTGATTTTTTGACTTGCAGCATTAATTCCCGCAGTGGTAATGCTTGGACCATTATCAATAGTTAAGCCTGTGCTATTTAATACTGTGTTACCTAAATTCACAGTGTTGAAACTCACATCATCAGCCGTAGCATAAGTAAAGTTGTTGTTAACTTTCTTAATGGTTAAATTTTTACCGGCTTTAAAGACAACTTCATCGCCGTTGGTTACATCGCTTGCTGTAGCTGTTCCATCAACAGCACCACCATCTGCTGCCGCATTAGCTTTCCAACCGGCATTATTGATTGCAGTTGCTACATCAGCGGCTGTCGCAAAGGTGTTTCCTGTCGTTGTTGCAGATAATTTACCCGTGTTACCGTCTTTGGTCAGAGTAGATGTTACAACATCAAATTTTACAGAGGTTTCGTTATTTGCTACTTGAGTGACGTTGGCAGTTGTGCCAACACCGTCAACAAAACGAACAGTTGCATTGGATTTCACCTGACCTTTTTCGTTTTGATTTTCTGCAATTTTCCACCCCATGCCATTGACATTGTTGGTTAAATCTTGCAATTGACCGTAGTTCACCGCGTCGTTGGTGCTTGTACCGTTGGCTACGCCGCTTAATTTGGCCGGAGTGTTATTGTTATCTTTACTTAACGTTAAACCATCCACTGTTGGTGCTAAATTTACGGTATTTCCGTTATCAGTTAATTGAACACCTTTAAATTCAGGTTTTTCCGCCATTTTCACGGTAAGTGAACCGGAGGTATCTGCCTCGACATAAATATTCTTCGCTGAAACATCCGTAGCATCGTGATCGCCTTTAATTGTCAAAGTTTCACCTAGATTACGATGAACATTAGTTGCAGTATCATTACCTGTAAAGTTCATACCTTTGTCGGTAAGTGCGGTGTTATTTTGAGTAATATTTTCTCTCAATTGTTTAAGATTAATTGCATCGGTATCGTTCGTACCCGCAGTAACATTGGTAATTCTGTTGCCCGCGTTGATGCCGTTATCTTTATCGATCACGGTATTACCGACAGTGACTTTATCGAAACTGACATTCTTGCTTGTGCTGACGGTAAATTCGGTACCGTTTTTGGTGATATTGATATTTTCGCCATTTAAGAACTTAACAGTATCACCGGCTTTAACCTGGCTTGCAGCTTCGCTGTTAGAAGTTACATTCCAGAATGCACTATTGATTGCAGTAGCAACAGACTGTGCGGTTGCAGGGGCTGCGGAAGTTGCAGTTGCTTGACCGTTTGTATTAACTGAGACATTCTCAGTCGTCACATCAACTTTGAAGGTTTTAACATCTGCTACTTCACTATGCGTTACTGTTGTATGATTACCATCCTGAATATTGATTAAGCCTTTAACAACATTTTTACCGGTATCGGTAATGTTGCTTAGATCTTTATCTGCTGCGTTATTAATTTTATTTTCAGTAGTAGTATCCAACTTCACAGTAACGTCATCACCGGTAGCAGAGGTTGTTAAACCATTTGAACCTTTGATGTTAAATTTCAAGCCATTGTTTTTATTTAGGGCTTGTGTATTAGTTTCACCGCTATCACTACCAAGTTTAATGGTGTTATTACCAAGAGCATCTAACTGCGATTTATTTACGGCATCATTGGCATTAACGCCATCTGCCACATTGGAAATCACTTTACTTCCTGCATCAATACCACCTGAGGTAATACTTGGAGTATTAGGCAGTTTCGTTCCGGCAGTATCAACGAATGATAATCCGCTGTTATCTAATTTGGTTGAACCGGCAGTTACGGAATCAATTTTGATGTCTTTAGCCAGTTTAATTTGTAAGCCGTTATTGGATACAACCCCGATATTGTCGTCGGATAACTTAGTTGGGTCAGTTAAACCACCGGTAACATTTAGGGTTTCTCCTAGTTTACGTTGAGTATTTGTTCCGCTATCGCCGGCAAAGGTCAGCGGTTGATTTGCCGTAGCGTTAACGGCGTCTAACTGAGATTTATTAACCGCGTCAGTGCCATTTACCCCATTCGCTACATTCGTCACCACTTTGTTGCCTGCATTAATGCCGTTACTGTCAACGACAACATTGCCGACAGTGACTTTATTAAAGGTCACATCATCCGCTGTCTTGATGGTAAAGTCGGTTCCATTTTTGGTGATGTTGATATTGTTACCATCAATAAATTTAACGGTGTTACCTGGTTTTACTTCACTTGCCGTTTCACCGTTTGATGTGACTTTCCAGAAGCTGTTATTGATGGCATCAACTACAGATTGTGCAGTCACAGGCGCAGTACCGCTGGTTGTTGCCGCCACGCCGTTAGTTGAGGTAATGGCAGTTGTAGTGACATTGACTTTAAAGGTTTTTTTACCTGTCGCCGCATCGGTCGTATTGCTGACAACGGTATTTTCACCGTTTTCCATATCAACTAAGCCGGTAATCACACCTTTGCCTGCATCACTAATGTTGCTTAAATTCACATCAGCTGCATTATCAATTTTATTCTTGGTTGCCGTATCCAACTGCACAGTTACATCCTCACCCGCAGCAGACGTCGTTAAGCCGTTGGTGCCTTTAATGTTAAATCTTAACCCGTTGTTTTGGCTTAAGTTTTGTGATCCGGTTTCACCATTATCCGAGCCAAGTTTGATGGCGTTATCACCGATTTTGCTATCAACGGAATTAATTTTTGTTCTGGTCGCATCGTCGATTTTAACGGTAATGCCGTTTCCGTTGGCAGCTGTCGTAATTCCGTCCGCACCTTTAACGGATAAGTTAGAAGTGGCTAAGTTTACAGAACCTGTACCACTATCTCCGGATGTGTTTAACTTAATGTTTTGAATAGCAGTATAAACTGCACCACTGGTCACGACTTTACTGTCATTATTTGTAACGACAGTTGATTTATTCAAGCCGATATCAATGCTGTTGCCTGACGCATTTGCGTTTGTTGTGATGTCACTACCATTGCCTTTAATGGTTAGCGTATCACCGAGTTTTCTTGTAAATGTACCGGTATTTCCGTTTAATGTTAGCGGGGAGTTTTTAACGGCATTTAATTGTTGTAGGTTCACGGCGTCTGTTAATGCTGTACCGTCAGCCACACCCGAAACTTTTTTATTCCCTAGGTTCACGCCATCGGCACCAAAAGTCATAGTTGTACCTGAGCCACCAATAGATGTGATATTCGTCAAAGTAGAATTCACAGAGAATTTGAAATCTCTAGTGGATTGGTCAATCACCATGTTTGAGCCGGCTTTTAATGTCACCTGTTCTTTTGGTTTGACATTTACAACAGAGTTCCCGGTCACAGAACCGCCATCGGCAGTAGAAGTAATATTCCAACCGGCAGTTGCAACTTCAGCTACAGCATAAAGTTGAGAACCATTGATGACATCGGTTGATGTCGCGCTGACATTACCTGCCGCAATGTTTTTCAATTGACGCTCATAGCCTTCGGAACCGAAGGAGACAATGTCGCCTTTGAGCGTTTTATTTCCGCCAGCCCAAGTTAGAGCAGTACCGTTGATTGTCGTACTTAACTCTTCTGTACCTTCTTTATCAGTGGTTGAACCGCCACCGATTGCCACAGCATTATCACGATTTGCAACTGCGCCTGTACCAATAGCAATGCTGTTTGTTTTAGCAGCTTCCGCACTAGTACCCAACGCCAAGGCAATGTCACCGGCAATGGCTTTACTACCTAAAGCAACGGAGGATTCACCCGTTGTGGTATTACGGTATTGCTGGGTTTGACCATCGCTGTTTGTACTCATTTTGAAGGCTTTACCGGTAATGCTGGTAAAGGCATTCTCAATCGTACCTTGAGTTTCGTTTCCGCTTGTCGGATCGGTATATTTGGTTTGTGTGTCTGCACTTTTATCTACGTCATCACCACCAATGGCAACGGAAGAGTTCCCTTTGGCGTAGGTGTTACCACCAATTGCAATAGATTGATCGCCTGTTGCGTTAGCCCCCGCACCATCGTAGTTACCGCCACCGATAGCAATACTTTGTGAATTTCCTGCACCATTGGTGGAAGCAAAACGACCGATCGTGATACCATCTCTGGCTTCCGCTTTGTTTTCGGAACCTACGGCAATAGAGCCGTCATTGCCGGCATTCGCTTTATTACCTAATGCAACAGCATAATTACCTGCGGTAGATTCAGGACCTACAGCGATAGCATCATTACCTGTCGCACCGGTGTTGTCTCTATTGCCCGCTTTTGAGGAGCTTACAGAGAAATAGTGCATTTGGGTTGATTGGCTGTTCGCTTGAATAGCTTTATAAACCGCATCCCCAGTGACAACTTTGTTGTCGCCTTGCGTTACCGTTGTGGATTTATTCAGGCTAAAGGTAATATTGTCAGCCGTGGCAGTACCGGTAATATCGTCGCCGTCACCTTGAATTTTTAAAGATTCACCTAATTTTTTGACCGCACTTCCGCCGGTATTGGAGGTGAAGGTAAATTGGCTATTTTTCACAGCCTCTAATTGTTGGTAGTTAACGGCATCACCTGTGGTTGTACCATTTGCCACCCCGCTGATTTTCTTATTGTTTAAGCTCAATCCGGCAGCAGTGAAACTTAAGGCAGAGCCATTGCCGTTGATGCTTGAAATATTGCTTAGGGTTGAATTGACGGAGAAAGTGAAATCTCTACCGGCTTGCGCGATCACCATATTTTGACCGGCTTTTAATGTCACGTTATCTTCAGGTTTTACGCTGACGACAGACGCGCCGCTCACTGAACCGCCATTGGCAGAGGTGGTAATATTCCAACCGCCTGCCACTTTTTCGGCAACGGCATTTAATTGTGAACCATTCACGGCGTCTGTTGATGTTGCACTCACTTCACCCGGAGCGACGTGTTTTAATTGACGTTCATAGCCTTCCGTACCAAAGGAAACAATATCCCCCGGCAAGGTATTCCCGCCACCTACCCAAGTGAATTTATAGGTTGCGCCATTTACGGTGTAAGATTTTTCGGTTTGTTTGGTACCGGCTTGATCTGTGGTTGCACCGCCACCGATAGCGACCGCGTTATCACGATTTGCGACAGCGCCTGTACCGATAGCAATAGAGTTGGTTTTAGACGCGGTTGCTAATGTACCCATCGCCAATGCGATATCGCCTGCGGTGGCTTTCATCCCTAATGCAACAGCAGCTTGTCCGGCAGTCGTATTTGCATAAAGTGGTTGCAGAAGATTTTTGTTGGTAAGTGCAGTAAATGCCTGACCTACAGTGCCGGAAACTTCAGTACCTGCAAGGTTGGTATATTTGGTTTGTTGATTAGATGCGCCAGTAACATCATCACCGCCAATAGCAATAGAGGAGTGTCCTTGAGCTTTGGTATTTCCACCAATGGCAATGGATTGATCGCCTAATGCATTTGCTCCATTTCCTGATGCACCACCGCCACCGATCGCTATACTTTGAGATGTACCTCCGGTTGTACTATTGGCACCGATAGCAACGCTATAATGCGGTGCTGCTGTTGCATTTTGACCTAACGCAACAGCGGCATATCCTGTTGAGCTTGCATTCCAGCCAACTGCAACACCGGTTCCTGCAACAATACCTTGTGGTACATTCCCCGCAGCAAACGTATTGCAACTAATCCCAATCAATGTGGCAGTAGCAAGAAATGTGATTTTTAATGATTCTGAAATGGATGTACGTTTATCTGTCTTTGATGCAGTTGATTTTTTGTGTGCTTTGGTTAATTCCGAAACGGCAACCCAAGATTGAGTTGCGTGATTCCAAATTACTTTAAATACTTTGTTCATAGCTATTCCTTGTCAATAAGATAAACGTGACGGGGTGAATAAAACGTTGGCAAATGCCGTATATAGCACGTTTATCGTGGCAATTTTGTCGCGCGTATTATAGATAAATCCACATAGAGTTCAATGTTTAATTAACGGATTGACAAAGATTTACACTGTTTTGACTTGGTTTGGCGCGAGGTTGGTAGGGGAAAAGTGCGGTCATTTTTAAAAACGTTTTTAAAACCCACCGCACTTTATGGGGATTTACATAAATTTAAAATTGTGACGCATGAAGATATTTAGGAAAATACCTGGTTTTTCAACGGATAATCCTTAAATATGGAAAACCTGATAAATCAATTTAAATAATTGTAAATCAGCTTAATAACCATACGGTTTTCTGGTATATTTTGCGCACTCATTTCTCATTGCTCTATTTTTTTCTCAATTTGTGATTCGTGTGTAAAGAAACCGTGAAAATAGAGCGACATTTTTATCATTGTTAAACATATTTCTTCTATTTCATTACGACTAGGATTTTTTAATTTATGAATAAAGTATTTGAATAAAGTATTTAAAGTTATCTGGAATACAACGCTAAATCGTTTAATTGTTGTTTCCGAATTAACGAAATCAAAAGGGAAATCCTCTTCTTCCTCGGATAAACGCATCAAATTATCGTCAGATAAATCAGGATTAATCAATTTAAGTGCCTATGGAACCGCGATGGTGACCATTGGGTTTGTGGCTTCGTTTGTGGCTAGTGATGTGAGTGCTTATGCTGTACATGGAACAGATGATGTTTATCGGACAGGTGTTGCTATTGGCGGTGCAGATACTAATGCTACCACCAAAGCTTATGCTCCGGGTGGTCAGTCTGTTGCAGTAGGTCCAAATGCAAATGCAAATGGATCTCAATCTGTGGCTATCGGAAATGATGTTTTTGCCACCGGACGTGGAGCAATTGCAATTGGTGGTGATGATTTAACTGGGATTGGAAGTACTCTGGGATTCACCCCGCCAAGACTGGCTTGGTATCCTAAGCCAACGGCAAGTAATTTTGGTTCTATTTCAATCGGTTCGCAATCCTCTTCAACCGGTAAGTTGTCATCTGTTCTTGGCTCAGCGTCCAGAGCCACTGCCGACGGGGCAACTGCTGTCGGTTCAGGATCTAATGCAACAGGTATTGCTTCATCTATACTTGGCTTTAATTCCAATGCGAGTGGAGATAATTCTACAACTGTGGGTTCCTTTGCTTCGGCAGGCGGATTAAATGCGACGGCAATTGGGCATAAAAGTAATGCTTCAGGTGTAAATGCAACAGCCATTGGTCTTCAAGCAAGAGCTTCCGGTACCAGTTCCTTTGCTTTTGGTATAGACAGTAATGCTAACAGTACTGACGCTATGTCATTTGGTTCTTATTCTAACGCAACGGCTAATCAGGCAGTGGCTATTGGTTACGCAGCCAATGGGTTAGGAGATAATGCGGTTGCGTTGGGAAGTAATTCTAAAGCGACTAAAGAATATACAACAGCCATTGGCATGAATGCGAATGCGACAGCGATGAGTGCTACAGCTATTGGTAATGGGGCGAATGCTACAGGGACAAATTCATTTGCGTTGGGTCTATATGCAAATGCTTCTGCTGAAAGAGCAATTGCGATTGGTGATAGCGCCAAAGCAGCAGGGATTCAGGGCATTGCAACCGGCTATAATGCAAATGCTTCGGGAAGTTATTCTTTCGCAATGGGAAATAGCGCTAATGCAACAGACAATAATGCGATTGCTTTAGGTAGCCTTACTAATGCGTTGGGCAAATATACCGTAGCAATTGGTAATAACGCCAATGCCTCCACAGAAAATGCCGTTTCTATCGGTTCAGGTTCTAAAGCCCAGGGGCAAAGTGCAACAGCATTGGGGAATGACGCAACAGCAAGCGCAGCAAGCTCTTTAGCTTTGGGACACAAAGCCAATGCTACGCTTGCAAACTCCGTGGCATTGGGCAACGGCGCCAATACCGTTGCTGCTGTGAACTCAGGAAGTTTAAGTTACACAAACTCAAATGGTGCTGCTTCAACAATCAGCTTCGCCGGCGCTACATCCGGTGGGGTCGTTTCCGTAGGTAATGCTTCTACAACCCGACAAATTAAATATGTTTCAGCCGGACAAATTTCTGCAAGTTCAACGGACGCCGTAAACGGTAGTCAATTATTTGCCGTTCAAACCATGGCACAACAAGGTATTACTGCCGCCAGCACCGCACAATCTACGGCTGTGGTTGCCAATAATACGGCTAACGCCGCATCTACCGCAGCGAGTAGAGCACAATCTACCGCAACGGTTGCAAACAATACGGCAAATGCCGCCAGTACCACCGCAACAAATGCCCAGACTCTAGCTACTCAAGCCAGAGATACGGCTAATTTGGCAAACGCTACTGCCAACTCGGCACAAAACGTAGCAAATGATGCAAGAACCATTGCAACTGACGCAAAAACAGCTGCGTCCGAAGCAAAAAATGACGCGGCCAACGCTTCAACGGCAGCGAGTACGGCATTAACCACAGCCACTACGGCTTCTACCGCAGCAAGCACGGCATTATCCACCGCGACTATTGCAAACAGCACGGCAAATGCAGCTAACGCAACTGCAAGCACGGCAAATGCCACTGCAAGTCGCGCCAGTACCGCCGCAAGTAGTGCTTCTACCGCTGCGAGCACAGCGCAATCCACAGCAACAGTTGCAAATACTACAGCAAATGACGCGAAAACAACGGCGAATGATGCCTCTACAGCTGCAGCTAATGCCGTTTCCGTGGCAAATACAGCAAATACAACCGCAAGTAGCGCTTCAACTGCTGCAAGTCGAGCCGAAACAACAGCAAATCAAGCAAATACAACAGCGGTAGCAGCTTCAACTGCGGCAAGTGAGGCAAAAGATACGGCAACTTCTGCCTCAACGGCAGCAAATGAAGCAAAAGATACGGCAAATACCGCATCTACCGCAGCCAGCACAGCGCAACAAACAGCAACCGTAGCCAATAGCACAGCAAGTACGGCATTGTCTTTAGCGCAAACTAAAGCAGATGCTAACCGTACTTATACCTTTAGTACTCAAAATGAAGGGGCTACAGCATCGACAGCGGATACTTGGACGTTAGGTGCTAATGATTCCCTTGTCTTTGCGGCGACTTCGGATCTTGACGTCACCACAGATGGCAATGGAAAAATTACTTACGGCTTGTCTTCAACAGCGAAACAATCCATTTCGGCTGCTTCATCTGCAGCTTCTACTGTCAATGAGAATTTAGGAAAAATTGAAACGGCAGCAAGTAGTGCGGTAAGTGCGGCGAGTTCTGCCAGCGGATCCGCCATAGCCGCAAGCTCTTCGGCAAGTAAAGCGGATTCCTCTGCTTCTGCTGCATCAACCTCAGCGACTTCGGCAGCGACATCGGCAACACAAGCATCAAGCTCTGCGTCTGCAGCAGGATCTTCAGCTACAGAAGCAAGCAGTTCAGCAAGTAAGGCAGATAGTTCTGCGACCCAAGCGAGCACCTCGGCAAGTAAAGCGGATTCTTCGGCAAGTCAGGCATCAAGCTCAGCCTCGGCAGCCGGATCTTCAGCAGATAAAGCAGCTTCTTCAGCAACTGAAGCAAGCAGTTCGGCAAGTAAGGCTGATAGTTCGGCAACTAAGGCATCAAGCTCGGCAGCTAATGCGAGCACATCAGCTTCTGAAGCCTCAACTTCAGCGAGTAACGCAAGTTCATCAGCAACTGCCGCTGGTAGTTCTGCGACAGAAGCGAGTAGCTCAGCAAGTAACGCAAGTTCTTCTGCATCTGCCGCGTCAAGCTCGGCAGCTAATGCGAGCACATCAGCCTCTGAAGCCTCAACTTCGGCAAGTAATGCAAGTAGCTCCGCAACGGCAGCTTCAGGTTCAGCCAGCGCGGCAAGTACCTCAGCAAGTCAAGCAGATAGCTCAGCTTCTGCGGCGTCAACCTCAGCGACTTCGGCAGCGACATCGGCAACACAAGCATCAAGCTCTGCGTCTGCAGCAGGATCTTCAGCTACAGAAGCAAGCAGTTCAGCAAGTAAGGCTGATAGTTCGGCAACGAAGGCAGAAAACGCTGCCACAGCAGCGAGTACATCCGCAGAATCTTCAGCATCATCCGCCACAGTGGCAAGTACCGCTGCATCTAATGCGTTAAGTTCAGCAAATGCCGCTTCAACATCAGAAAGCAAAGCAGCGTCTTCTGCGACAGAAGCTAATTCATCTGCAACCAAAGCGGCAGATTCTGCAACATCTGCGGCAAGCTCTGCGTCTAATGCGAGCACATCAGCCTCTGCAGCGTCAACTTCGGCAAGTAATGCGAGTACATCCGCAGAATCTTCAGCGTCATCTGCCACAGTGGCAAGTACCGCTGCATCTAATGCGTTAAGTTCAGCAAATGCCGCTTCAACATCAGAAAGCAAAGCAGCGTCTTCAGCGACAGAAGCTAATTCATCCGCAACGAAAGCGGCAGATTCTGCAACATCTGCAGCAAGCTCTGCATCTAATGCGAGTACGTCAGCCTCAGCAGCATCAACTTCGGCGACAAATGCAAGTAGCTCCGCTTCAGCGGCATCAAGTTCTGCATCAAGTGCATCTACGTCAGCAACTAATGCCAGCACATCAGCTTCTGAAGCTTCAACTTCAGCAAGTAACGCAAGCAGTTCTGCAACAGCAGCTTCTGGTTCAGCGAGCGCGGCAAGCACTTCAGCAGATAAAGCAGCATCTTCAGCAACAGAAGCAAGTAGTTCAGCAAGTAAGGCTGATAGTTCGGCAACGAAGGCAGAAAACGCTGCCACAGCAGCAAGCACATCTGCAGAATCTTCAGCGTCATCTGCCACAGTGGCAAGTACCGCTGCATCTAATGCCTTAAGTTCAGCAAGTGCTGCTTCAACGTCAGAAAGCAAAGCAGCATCTTCTGCGACAGAAGCTAATTCATCTGCAACCAAAGCGGCAGATTCTGCAACATCTGCAGCAAGCTCTGCATCTAATGCGAGTACGTCAGCCTCTGCAGCGTCAACTTCGGCAAGCAATGCAAGTAGCTCCGCAACGACAGCTTCAGGTTCAGCCAGCGCGGCAAGTACCTCAGCAAGTAAAGCAGATAGCTCAGCTTCTGTGGCGTCAACCTCAGCGACTTCGGCAGCGACATCGGCAACACAAGCATCAAGCTCTGCGTCTGCAGCAGGATCTTCAGCTACAGAAGCAAGCAGTTCAGCAAGTAAGGCTGATAGCTCGGCAACAAAAGCGGAAAGCTCTGCCACAGCAGCGAGTACATCCGCAGAATCTTCAGCATCATCCGCCACAGTGGCAAGTACCGCTGCATCTAATGCGTTAAGTTCAGCAAATGCCGCTTCAACATCTGAAAGCAAAGCAGCGTCTTCTGCGACAGAAGCTAATTCATCTGCAACCAAAGCGGCAGATTCTGCAACATCTGCAGCAAGCTCTGCATCTAATGCGAGTACGTCAGCCTCTGCAGCGTCAACTTCAGCGAGTAACGCAAGTTCATCAGCAACTGCTGCTGGTAGTTCTGCGACAGAAGCAAGCACGTCAGCAAGCAAGGCAGATAGCTCGGCAACAAAAGCGGAAAGCTCTGCCACAGCAGCGAGTACATCCGCAGAATCTTCAGCGTCATCCGCCACAGTGGCAAGTACCGCTGCATCTAATGCGTTAAGTTCAGCAAGCGCCGCTTCAACATCAGAAAGCAAAGCAGCATCTTCTGCGACAGAAGCTAATTCATCCGCAACGAAAGCGGCAGATTCTGCAACATCTGCGGCAAGCTCTGCGTCTAATGCGAGTACATCAGCCTCTGCAGCGTCAACTTCGGCAAGCAATGCAAGTAGCTCCGCAACGACAGCTTCAGGTTCAGCCAGCGCGGCAAGTACCTCAGCAAGTAAAGCAGATTCCTCAGCTTCTGCTGCATCAACCTCAGCGACTTCGGCAGCGACTTCGGCAACACAAGCATCAAGCTCTGCGTCTGCAGCAGGATCTTCAGCGGATAAAGCTGATTCCTCTGCAAGTGCTGCAAGTACGTCGGCAGTATCTTCGGCTTCTTCTGCAAGCGTAGCTTCCAGTTCGGCTACAGCAGCCGATAGCTCTGCTACAAAAGCGGATTCTTCAGCCGGTGCAGCAAGCACATCTGCTACTGCTTCTGCGTCATCTGCGACAGTAGCAAATAATGCCGCTTCAAGCGCATTAAGTTCAGCAAATGCTGCTTCAACTTCCGAAACTAATGCAGCATCTTCGGCTACAAGGGCAAGCACTTCAGCGTCAGCTGCGTCAAGCTCAGCCTCTGCAGCAGATTCGTCAGCAAATAGATCGGATTCCTCTGCGAGTGCGGCAAGCACCTCCGCAGTATCTTCAGCTTCTTCTGCAACGGCAGCATCAACCTCAGCAAGTCATGCAAACAGCTCGGCTGTGGCGGCAGATAGTTCTGCAACACAGGCGTCAAGTTCAGCCTCTGCAGCAGATTCGTCAGCCAATAGAGCGGATTCCTCTGCAAGTGCGGCAAGTACTTCAGCAGTTTCTTCCGCCTCCTCTGCGACAGCTGCGTCAACTTCAGCAAGTAACGCAAACAGCTCGGCTGTGGCGGCAGATAGTTCTGCAACACAGGCGTCAAGTTCAGCCTCTGCAGCAGATTCGTCAGCCAATAGAGCGGATTCCTCTGCAAGTGCGGCAAGTACTTCAGCAGTTTCTTCCGCGTCTTCAGCAACAGCGGCATCAACTTCTGCAAGTCATGCCGACAGCTCGGCGGTTGCAGCATCAAGCTCCGCTTCAAGCTCACACCAATGGGCGGTGCTTTCTGAAAATGCAGCACTTGAAGCGGCCGATTTCTCTGCCGATGCAAGTACGTCAGCATCAAGCGCTTCAAGCTCGGCGACAAATGCCAGTACGTCGGCTACAGCGGCTTCCAGTTCGGCAAGTGCGGCAGATAGTTCCGCTTCAACGGCTTCAACATCGGCAAGTAATGCGAGCAGTTCAGCTTCTGCCGCGTCAAGTTCAGCAAACCGTGCGGACAGTTCGGCAACGGCGGCAAGTAGCTCGGCAAGTTCTGCCAATAGTTCTGCCGTTTCAGCATCAAGCTCCGCTTCTGCGGCAGAAAGTTCGGCAATAAGAACGGAAGATATGCTGAATAATTCCGGTATCTTGAATCAAGCTAACGGCACGAATGCGACGAAATACGGTAAAGATTCTGCCGCTGACGGTGAAAATAGTTCAGCCTTTGGTAATAAAGCAAAAGCCACTGGCAAAGGTGCGACGGCAGTTGGTCAAAATGCCACGGCAACAGCGGAAAATTCCGTTGCGCTGGGCAATGACTCTGTGGCGGATCGCGCCAATACGGTTTCTGTGGGCAGCGAAGGCAGAGAACGTGTGATTACCAATGTGGGTAGAGCAGAGAAGGATACTGACGCGACCAACTTAGGTCAGGTCAAAGATATAGTTTCTGCATCGGAATCCCGTTTGAATAACAAGATCGACAGATCGAACCGTAAATTACGCGCCGGTATTGCGGGAGCAACAGCGATCGCCAATATCCCGCAAGTCACTCAACCGGGTGCAAACCTACTCGGATTGGGCGTGGGGAATTACCACGGACAAAGTGCGGTTGCGGTGGGTTACTCAAAAGCCAGCGATAACAATAAAGTGATCCTGAAAATGAGTGCGGCGGCAACCACACAAGGGGATTACAATGTCGGCGCCGGTATCGGTTATCAGTGGAAATAGTTTTAACGCTTAAACATCATCTCACCTGCTTTGGCAGGTGAGATTTTTTTATCAAAGTATTTTTTTCGGAGATGTGTATGTCGCGTAAATATAAAATCGGTATCACCTGCAATTTTGAATCGACCGTGCCCGATATTTGGGCGAACGGCGTGAATCAAAATGTCGTTTTTCTTTATCGATTGTTTGAGGCTTCTTCTATTGTAGAGGACGTCGTGCTGGTATCTTGGGGGCCTGAGAAAAAATCTACGCCGCCGAGCGGGTTTATGATGGACGATGAAGCCTTAAAATGCGCTTATGTGGAAGATGTGATTGATGAGCTGGATGTGCTAATTGAGGGCACTTTGGTGATTGAACCGCAATATATGCGTCGCATGCATGATCATGGCGGGAAAATCGTTTGCTATAAGATGGGCAACGATTATGTCATGGATATGGAATATTTTCTGTTTGATAAAAAAGGCGGACGCACATTTAATGGAACGCACTATGATAGCAACTGGATCATCCCGCAAAATATGAATATGTGCGCGTCTTATTTTGCCATCATGCATCGTTGCAATTCTTATCAAGTGCCGGCGATTTGGGCACCGACCTTCTGCGACAAAGTGATTCGTCGCATTAAAACTGAACATAATATCGACTTCGGCTATAAACCGAATCAAGAAAAACAGTCCCGCCGAATGGCGTCTTTCGAGGCTAACATTAATGTGTTTAAAACCTGTTTTACGCCGATTTTAATTTGTGAACAGGCGTATCGTATGGCGCCGGAAAAAATCGGGCACGTTTATATGTGTAATACTTACGATAAAAAAGATAATCCGACATTTTTCAACTTCATCGGGCGCACTGAGTTGGTAAAAGACAATGTGATGACGGTGGAAGGACGTTATCAAATGCCGGATTTTCTCGCCCGTTATACGGACATTGTAGTCAGCCATCAATGGGAAAACGGGCTGAATTATGCCTACAATGACGCGCTGTACGGCGGTTATCCGTTTATTCATAATTCCAAATTATTGCCGAAAGGCGTCGGTTATTATTACGATCAGTTTGATGCGTTTGAAGGGGCGCGGGTGTTGTTGGACGTGATCGAGAATCACGACAAACATCATGCGGACTATGTGAAGCGCGCCAATGAATATCTGGAATCACAGTCGCCCACCAATCCGGTAAATATTTATTGCTATGAGAAAGAGTTGAAGCGGTTGTTTGAGGAATAAAAAAGTGCGGTCGGTTTAAAAAACATTTTGAAAACCGACCGCACTTTAGTTTTCCTCGTGCGGTTTTTTGTTGTCGGAAGCAAGGCAACATAGACAGCTTGTGCTATAATTCTCTGCAAATTTTTACCGCACTTTAGGATCTCTATGTCGCTCCAATTCAACATGATCGCCTTGCTTTTGGTGATTTTAATTTTATTAGGCGTCCTCAGCCACAACAGCTCCATCACCATTTCCGCCGCTGTGTTGCTTATCATGCAACAAACGCTACTCTCCAAATATATTCCCTTTCTTGATAAATACGGTGTCACCGTCGGCATCGTCATTTTAACCATCGGCGTATTAAGCCCGCTGGTTTCGGGCAAGGTTCAATTGCCGCCGTTAAACACGCTTCTTAGCTGGAAAATGTTTCTGGCAGTCGCCGTCGGAATTCTGGTGGCATGGCTGGGCGGCAGGGGGATCCCTTTAATGGGGGAACATCCGATCTTGCTCACCGGGCTCATTATCGGCACGATTTTAGGCGTGGCTTTTCTTGGCGGCGTACCGGTAGGGCCTTTAATTGCGGCGGGGATTTTATCGTTATTCTTAGGGAAATCGTAATATGAAAAACAAATGGTTATTGATCGCCGCTCTGAGCGGTTTTTTATGCGTGACCGTCGGGGCTTTTGCGGCGCACGGTTTAAGTCAAATTTTAGAACCGAAAGCCTTGGCTTGGATTGACACCGGCGTGAAATATCAAATGTTTCACACCCTTGCCATTATGGGCATTGGCATCGTGCAAGTGTGCCGCGAATCATTACGCGCCGATAAAATCACCAATCTTGCCGCCGGCGCATGGACATTCGGCATTCTTCTCTTCAGCGGCAGCCTCTATGCCCTTGCCCTCGGTGCCGGCAAATTTATGGTTTGGCTCACGCCTATCGGTGGCACGTTATTTTTAATCGGCTGGCTTTGCTTGGCTTACGGCAGTTTCAAAAGTAAATCGGTATGAAGAACAGATCCATAAAACACGAATTAACCCCTCTACAACAATCCCTTTTTTCTCAATTAAATGACATCATGTCGGTGGATAAACGCCGTTTATCCGCCCGCATTCACGGTATCGGCAAAATCAAAAGCCAAGAGGCGCAACAAGCCGTTGCTGCTGAAATTGAACAACAAATCCAACAGGCAAAATTGCGCGTGGAAAGCCGTAAAAGTGCGGTCAAAAATTCCCTTGTTTTTCCGGAAGGTCTGCCTGTCAGCCAACGCAAAGCTGAAATTGAAAAGCTGCTTGTAGAACATCAAGTGATCGTCGTCGCCGGCGAAACCGGTTCGGGCAAAACCACCCAGTTGCCGAAAATGTGTTTGGAGCTGGGTTTGGGCAATTTGGGGATGATTGGGCACACCCAGCCACGTCGTATTGCCGCGCGTTCCGTTGCCGCCCGAATCGCGGAAGAATTGCAAACGGAACTGGGCGATTTGGTGGGCTATAAAGTTCGTTTTAACGATCACATCAGCGACAACACCCAAATCAAACTGATGACCGACGGGATTTTGCTGGCGGAAATTCAGACGGATCGTTTTCTCAATCAATATTCTTGCCTAATTATCGACGAAGCCCACGAGCGCAGTCTGAACAACGATTTTATCCTCGGCTATCTGAAACAGCTTCTGCTGCGCCGTCCTGATTTAAAACTTATTATTACCTCGGCGACCATTGACGTAGAACGTTTTTCCAAGCACTTCAACAACGCGCCGATTATTGAAGTGTCGGGCAGAACCTATCCTGTAGAAGTGCGCTATCGTCCGATTGCGGAAGAGGACGATCAAGACCAGCTGCAAGGCATTCTCAACGCGGTGGACGAACTGCAAGCGGAAGGGCGAGGCGATATTTTGATTTTTATGAACGGTGAACGCGAGATCCGCGACACCGCCGAAGCGCTGCAAAAACAAAATCTAAAACACACGGAAATTTTACCGCTCTTTGCCCGTCTTTCCGCACAAGAACAAAACAAAATTTTCCACCCGAGCGGTTTGAACCGCATCGTGCTTGCCACCAACGTGGCGGAAACCTCCCTTACCGTGCCGGGCATAAAATATGTCATCGACCCCGGCACCGCGCGGATTTCCCGTTATAGCTACCGCACCAAAGTGCAACGCTTGCCAATCGAGCCGATTTCCCAAGCCTCCGCCAATCAGCGTAAAGGACGTTGTGGTCGTGTGAGCGAAGGCATCTGTATCCGTCTTTATTCGGAAGAGGATTTTAACAACCGCCCGGAATTTACCGATCCCGAAATCCTGCGCACCAATTTAGCCTCCGTAATTTTGCAAATGACGGCGTTAGGCTTGGATGATATTGAAGCCTTTCCATTTGTGGACGCGCCGGATAAGCGACATATTCAGGATGGTGTGAAGTTGTTGGAAGAGCTAGGCGCGTTTGAAACTGTTCAAACCAAATTTGGTGAAAAACGTCGTTTAACACAAATCGGTCGCCAACTCGCCCAACTCCCTGTCGATCCGCGCCTTGCAAAAATGCTCCTAAGTGCGGTCAATTTTGGCAGCGTTTATGAAGTGATGATTATCGTCTCCGCGTTATCTATTCAAGATCCGCGTGAACGCCCGACGGAAAAACAACAGGCTTCAGATGAAAAACATCGTCGCTTTGCCGATAAAAAATCCGATTTCTTGGCGTTCTTGAACTTGTGGAATTACGTTCAAGAACAGCAAAAGGCACTGACGAAAAATCAATTCCGTCGTCAATGCCAAAAGGATTTCTTGAATTATCTGCGCATTCGCGAATGGCAGGATATTTATCAACAAATCCGCCTGGCGGTGCGTGAAATGGGCTTGCCGATTAATTCGGAAAAAGCGGAATATCAGCAAATTCACACCGCACTTTTGAGCGGCTTGCTTTCCCATATCGGGCTAAAAGAAGCGGAAAAACAACAATATCTCGGCGCGCGCAACGCCCACTTTGCCATTTTTCCGAACTCCGTGCTTTTCAAAAAGCAACCGAAATGGGTGATGGCGGCGGAGCTGGTGGAAACCTCCAAACTCTGGGGGCGCATGGTGGCGGAAATCGAACCGGAATGGATTGAGCCACTCGCCGAACATTTAACCAAAAAATCCTATTCCGAACCCCGTTGGTCGAAATCACGCGGGGCGGTGATTGCTGATGAAAAAGTCACCCTTTACGGCGTGCCGATTGTGGCGGCGCGGCAGGTGAATTATGGCGCCATTGATCCGACCGTAAGCCGTGAGATCTTTATTCAATCGGCACTGGTGGAAGGGGATTGGAATACGCGCCATAAGTTCTTTAAAGAAAACCAACGCTTAATTCGTGAAGTGGAGGAACTGGAACACAAGAGCCGTCGCCGTGATATTTTGGTGGACGAGCGCACGCTTTTTGAGTTTTACGATCAACGCATCGGCACAGACGTGGTGTCGCAAAAGCATTTTGATACTTGGTGGAAAAAGGCGGAAAAGCAGGATCCCGAATTACTCAATTTTGAGCGTTCTTTCCTAATTAACGACGACGCGGAACAGGTGAGCAAGCTGGATTTCCCGAATTTCTGGCATCAAGGCAATTTGAAGCTCAAACTTACGTATCAATTTGAACCGGGCACCGACGCGGACGGTGTGACCGTGCATATTCCGTTGCCGTTGCTCAACCAAGTTGAAATGACGGGCTTTGATTGGCAAATTCCGGGCTTGCGCGAGGAACTGGTGATTGCGCTGATTAAATCCTTGCCGAAATCCTATCGCCGTAATTTCGTGCCTGCGCCGAATTATGCCCAAGCCTTTTTAGGGCGCACCGTGCCGTTAGAAAAACCATTATTGGACACGCTGATTTACGAATTGCGCCGTATGACAGGCGTGACGGTGGAAGCGGAGCATTGGAATTGGGAACAAATCCCAAGCCATTTGAAAATGACTTTCCGCGTGGTGGATGAAAACGGCAAGAAAATTGCCGAATCCATGAATTTGGACGAGCTGAAATTTAACCTAAAAGATCGCGTGCAGGAAAGTATTTCCGCCGTGGCGGACGACGGCATTGAACAAAGTGGCGCTCATATTTGGAATTTTGCCGAGCTGCCGCAATGCTATGAGCAAAAACAGCGCGGTTTCAGCGTGAAAGCCTTCCCGGCGATTGTGGATGAAAAAGATTCTGTGGGCATCAAACTCTTTGAAACGGAATTTGAACAAGCGGTGGCAATGCAACAAGGTTTGCGCCGATTGTTGTTGCTCAACGTGCCGTCGCCAATTAAATATTTGCATGAAAAATTGCCGAACAAAGCCAAGCTGGGGCTGTATTTCACGCCGTTCGGTCGCGTACTGGATTTGATTGACGATTGTATCGCCTGCGCTGTGGATAAACTCATCGCCGATTTCGGTGGTTTTGTGTGGAATGAAGCCGATTTTGAAAAATTGCGCGATTTCGTGCGCGAAAATCTCAATGAAGTCACCGTGGATATTGCACAAAAAGTGGAGCAAATCCTCACGCTCACGCACCAGCTCAATCAACGCCTCAAAGGCAAAATGGATTTCACCATGGCATTTGCGCTGTCGGATATTAAATCCCAACTTGCCGGCCTCATTTATCAAGGTTTCGTGCAAAAGAGCGGTTATGCGCGCCTGCCGGATTTACTCCGTTATCTACAAGCTATTGATAAACGCATTGATAAACTCAATCAAGACGTAAACCGCGACCGTGCAGCAATGTTACGCGTGGAACAAGTACAACAAGCCTACCAACAGCTGTTGGCTAAATTACCAAAATCTAAGCCAATGTCAGATGAAGTGGCGGAAATTCGATACATGATCGAAGAATTGCGCGTAAGTTTATTTGCGCAACAGTTAGGAACGAAGTATCAGGTGTCGGAGAAGAGGGTTTTGAATGTGATTGCGGAAGTTAAATCGTAAATAGCATTTCAAAAACTACCAGATAAATTTGCTTGATTTTTAGTAAGTTATGTTTAAACTCTTGCAATTCTATTTTCTCTATTAGATAAGGATAATGTAATGAAAAAGTGGTGGTTAGCTTCATTAATTGTGATTAGTAGTAGTACTCAAGCGAATACGTATGATGTAACAAAAGGTGCTTTGCAGAATCATCCGGCATTATGTTCATATGGCTATAATCCAAATTGCTCATCTGGTTCGTATCCCTCCAGAGGTTATTCCTCTAACGAACGTGATCCTGCCCCCCCGCCTGATCCAAGAATTAAATGTAAAGCGCCAAGCAATGGTACACAGCGTTGCACAGAGTATTATGATTATGAATTAACGAAAGTTAAGAAAACTTGGACCGGTGTCGTAGGCGGTGGTCTTATCGGCGAGGTTAAAAATTATTACCAAAACGGCAAGTTAGAGAGTGTTTTGAACTTTAATGAGCAAGGACAATTAAGTGGAAAATACGCTCGCTATTGGGAAAATGGCAAGTTAAGAAGTGATATGAACTATAATTCGCAAGGGCAATTAGATGGAACAATGACGCACTATTGGGAAAACGGTAAGGTAAAAGCAGTGATTGATTATAAAAACGGCTTAGCCCATGGTTTTTCCCATGAGTACGATCAGAGTGGTAAAAAGATTGCCATTTGGCAATTTGAGAATGACAATGAAGTTCATGTACAACACATGAATGGCGATGTTAAGCACGGAGCAGAAATATTTTTCCGTAATAAAGGCGGAAAAAATGAGGCTTATCGCGCCATAGAATGGAATAACGGTCAAAAAGTAAGAGAAGTTACCCCATAGTGCAAGCGTCCACCTCCACGATAGCGCGCGTCACAAGATGGCGCACGTTTCCTAACGTGTGCCTTTTCCTAAAATATAAGCACACGCTAGGAAGCGTGCGCTATCAATTTGTGTGATTTTATTTTTAATTTCAGGGTGCGCGTCGGGAGACGCGCGCCAGCATAACCAGCATAAAGTGCGGTCATTTTTCTAGGTGTTTTTCAACCCCCACGATAGCGCAAGCGTCCACGCTTGTGCTTATTTGGTCCAAGCGAGGACGCTTGAACCATCGTGCTGTTCTCAAAAAGTGCAGTCATTTTTTCAAATGTTTTTCAACTTCAAAAACATTTTCAAAACAGACTACACGAAGACTGCATTTTCAGTTGACTACAATTTGTAGCCAACTCGTCCTTTGATGGCGCACGTTTCCTAACGTGTGCTTTTTTAGAATTACAAGCACATGCTAGAAAGCGTGCGCTATCAATTAATATGAAGGATATACTTTCAAAGCGTGACAATTTGTCACGGTTTCATTTCCCTCTTCTTTTAACCTTTGTTTTAACTTTCTCCAATAGGCAGTGGAAGAGGTGCTTTCCGTCAAAATTTCAACCACATCGACAATAGAAAAATACCACTTTCCTTGTTCTTCGTCCCATGCGGAGCGTACTTCTTTTTGTTCAAATAGTTTGATATTCATGATGTTCCTTTAGCGATTTAAAGTTGTGGTGAATTGTATTATTTATCCAAATGTGCACAGTTGAGTTTATCGAAACTCCACATAAACCTTCTTCCCCAATCCCTCTGCAATACGTTGTAAAAAAGCGAGTGAAGGATTGTGATTACCCGATTCAAAACGGCTGATGGCACTTTGGGCGATACCGGTTTTTTCCGCTAAGCCTTTTTGGGTGAGTTGCTGTTCTTGGCGTAATTGAATGATTTGACGAATAAGATCATATTGTGGCGTGAGTTGATCGTATTCGGTTTTGACTTCGGGATTTTGTAATGCCTGTTGTTTAAAGTCTTCAAATTTCATCATGAATTCCTTGCCTGATAATCGTGTTTATATTCCAGTGCCCTAGCCAATTCATTTTTCGGCGTTTTTTGTGTTTTCTTAATGAAACCGTTAGTGATAATGATGTTTTCACCTTGGGTGAAAAAGTAAAAAATACGGGCTGCGTTAGTAGATTGTGTAATTCTTAGCTCAAATATGCCACTCCTCATGGCTTTGGAATAAGGCATTGATAGTTTATTGCCAAATTCCTGCAACAAATCAAGATCGTGCAATGCTTTGGCTTGTAATTTTGCCGGCAGATCGTTGATAAATTCAGCAACCGGGCAACGTCCTAATTGAGTTTCGTAGAAAATAAGATTCCACATAGAGCAACCTTAATATAACATATATGTAATATTTATAATAGGGTTATTCTAATGGATTAGGTTGATAAGAAAAGTTTCCGGAATAAATTTTGGAAGCCGGATCGCAAAGATAAAGTGCGGTCATTTTTTTAAACATTTTTCAACTTCAAAAACACGTTCAAAGCCGACCGCACTTTTCCTATCCATGCAACTGCCGAATAATCGCTAAAATGTCGTTCATGTTTTTACCGCAGTAGTCGGCGTTGGATTGGTCAATGTGCATACGTTTTTCTTCGTAGGCAATGACGGGAATGCCGGCGGCTTTTGCGGCTTGGATGCCGAAAAAAGAATCCTCGATGGCGACCGCACTTTTGGCGTGCACGCCTAATTTTTCGAGAGTGTAGCGATAAATGGTGGGATCGGGTTTGCTACGTTCAAATTGTTCTCCGCTGACGATAAGATCAAAATACTGAATGATGTCGCATTGGGTCAGGATGTTTTGAATGTGGGCAAGGTGAGAGGAGGAGGCGACCGCTAATTTAATGCCGTTTTGTTTGGCAAAATCAATGATTTTATGAATGTCGCCGCGAAAAATGGAAAGGTAATCCACGGTGGCAAAAAGCTGTTTGAAAAAATCAAAATAGCGTTGTTTGATTTCTTCTAAAGAGAGGGATGAACCGCTTAATTTTTTCACGATTTCGGGAATTTCCGCCAGCCCTTTGCCCACCACTTCCGAGCGTTCGAGCGGGGTTAAAGTGCGGTCGTGTTCTTTAATGGAATCAATAAATTGCGCTTGTAAGTCGTATTCTAAAAATTCCGTATCGACAATCACGCCGTCCATATCAAAGATAATTGCTTGTAGCATAGGGTTTCCTCATGATAGCGCGTCTCCCGACGCGTGCTTGTATTTTCAATTTAATGGGCACGCGTCAGGAGACACGCGCCGGTATAGTCTATTACAAAAACACTTTCAAAACAGACCGCACTTTTTCCGCTATTTCTTCAATGTCTCCACATAGCCCGCCACGTCTTGCATATCCTGTTCGCTTAGGGTGGATTTGGCGCGGTTACCGCCGCCTTCGATTTTGCCGCTTTTGCGATCTTGCAGGGCTTGGATGATTTGATCTTGGGAGAACGTGTTGATGATTTTGGATTGTCCCATGGCGGGCTTTTCCGCCTGCTTGCCGTGGCAAAGGGCGCAGGCGCGGTTATATACTTTTTGTCCGTGCGCAATGTCGGGTTCTGCCCGTGCGGTGCTGGTGCCGCAGGCGGCAAGAAAGAATAGGGTAGCGTAGCGTATTTTCATGGTTTATTCGTTTTTCGTCGGGTTGAAAAGTTGCTGTAAATCGTTTTCGGAAAGTAAGCCTTCAAATTTGTGTAACAGCTTGCCGTTCGGCGCGATAACAAATGAAGTCGGCGTGCCGACGAGTTGGTAGCGCTCGGCGGTGATTTTCATTTGATCTTTGAATACGGGCAAACTTAATTGTCGTTTGCTGACGATGGCTTGGGTGTCGGCGTTTTCGCCGTCGATGTTCATGGCGACCAGCTGGACGTGATTCGGGTATTTTTCCGCCCATTGTTGCAGGGTTTTCAATTCGACGATGCAGGCACCGCAGGTTTCCGACCAGAAGTTAATGAGTAGGGTTTTGCCCCGCCAGTCGCTTAATTCGGCTTTATTGCCCTGTAAATCGAACGCCGCGATTTCCGGCGCGGGTTGTCCGATTTGTGCGGTCTCTTCCTTGCAAGAAACGCTGAAAAAAACGACCGCACTTATGCCGAGAAAGCGAAGGAAGTCAGCCCGCATTTTTTTCCTCGCCCAGTAGTTTGCCATGTTGCAGATAGATAATGCGATTGGTGAGTTTGCCCAAGTCGGGATTGTGCGTCACCATCACGATAGTACGCCCTTGGCGGTTTAATTCCGTAAGCAAATCCAGCACCAAATGTTCGTTTTTTTCGTCGAGGTTGCCTGTCGGTTCGTCGGCGAAAATCACCGGTGGTTGATTTACCAACGCGCGGGCGATACACACCCGTTGTTGTTCCCCGCCGGAAAGTTGGCTTGGGCGGTGATCCATACGGTGCGCCAAGCCCACCTGATCCAATACCGCTTTGGCGGCGGTTTCGTCCACTACGCTGTGATAATGCTGCGCCAGCATGACGTTTTCCAAGGCGGTTAAATAGGGGATTAAGTGGAATTGTTGGAACACCAAGCCGATTTTTTCCGCGCGGAAACGTTGTCTGCCCGTTTCGTCCAATTGCGCTGCGTCCACGCCGTCTAAAATCACTTTGCCTTCGGTGGCGGTGTCCAGCCCGGTGAGAATGTTCATTAACGTGGTTTTGCCTGAGCCGGAGGCACCCATGATCGCCACAAATTCGCCTTCGGCAATTTGAATGTTGATGTCTTCAAGGGCGGTCACCAGCCCGAATCGTTTATATAAATGCTGTGTCTCGATAACGGTTTTAGCCATGTTATTCCCCTTTTAACACATTGGCGGTTTGAATTTCTAAGGCGCGGCGGGTCGGGACGATAACCGCGATGAACGCCACTAATAAGGATAATCCGATGGTGATCGGCAACACTGGCAGGCGCATGTCAATGTAGGCTTTGAACACGGTTAAGCCGAGCACTTGCGCCAATAAATAGCCGATAATCAAGCCGCTGAAAATTGCACATACGGCGATGATTAGGGTTTCCGCGCCGATTTGTTTGATGATGTCCCGGCTTTTCGCGCCGAGGGCTTTTTGTAATGCAAATTCTTTTGCCCGTTCACCCACAATGGCGATTAAGGTGGTGTTTACGCACAGCGTCGCCAAAATCAAAATTACCACAGAAATCAAACCCATCAAGCCTTTGATTTTATCCAGAATCTGCCCTTCGGAGGCGGAGACTTTGCGAATCGGATGAATGTCTAAATCGGGATATTGTTGTTGTAATTGTTGGGCGAATTGCTCCACTTGCCCCTGATCGTTTTTCACATTAAGCAATGCATTGGTGGCGAGGTTTTCTTTTTCCAGCCAGTTTTGCGCGAAATCCAAGCTCACGATGAGCATATTGTCGGTGGCGTCGCCCGCCTCCACGATAGCTTTAATCGTGAACTGGTGCTTATCCACGGCATTCAGGCTTAAGGTCAGTTTGCTGCCGACTTTTAAATTTAACCGCTCCGCAAGGGTTTTGCCGATCATGGCGTTGCGTTCGTCGAAGTTCACGCCGATGGGCGTGCCGGTGATTTGCCAGTAGGGGGCGAGGGTTTTCATGTCTTCAAACCACACGCCCATGATGACGATTTTTTCCAGATCGCTGCGGGTGACGCCGTATAAATAGGGGCTTGCGGCGGTGATTAAGCCTTTCGGCGCTTGGTTAATAATCTCTTGCACCTGATCCACTTTAATTAAGCCGCCGTTATTAGAACCGATATAAAAGTTGGCGCCGAAAGTGCGAAGTTCCTGACTCATTTTGGTGTTGATGTCGAAATACACCGCCGCCATGGCGGTGACGATACTGGCACCCACGGTGAGCGCGGCAAAAATGATGAACACCCGTTGTAAGCGTAAACGCAGGGCGCGCAACACCAGTCGCCAGAACATATTTATGGGTTTATTGTCTGCCATAAAGCACCTCGATAGGATAAAGACGGGCAATACGATGTGCCGGGAACCAGGCGCCGATGACCGCAATTAACACGGAAATCACCAACACGCAAGGCACGACGATCCAGGCGAAACTGAGCGGCGCGCCGAACAACGTTGCGCCGATAAAACGTGCCAAGCCCCAGCCGGCAACGCAACCCAGCACGCCACCGATGATGCCGCTGATGATGGCTTCGCAATAAAACAGCAAGACGATTTGCCATTGATAGGCTCCGAGGGCTTTCATTAAGCCGATTTCTTTGCTGCGTTCGATGATGGTGGTAGTCATTAATGAGGCAATTCCCATGGCGGCGGCGATAAGGGCGGCAAGGGTGACCACGGCGAGCAACAATTGGATTTTCTCAATCACTACGCCTTCGGAGGCGGCTACTTGCCAAATCGGGCGAACAATGGCGCCGGAAATGGCTTCTTCCAACTGGTGGGAAATGGAGGAAACATAGGCGGTGCAATACCAACGGTCATATTCTTCCGCCGCCAAGCCGTCCACGTTGGCGCGCGCTTTGCGGGATAACTCATTTTCCGGCACGGTGAGCGCAGAGACTTTCACCGCCTGTACTTTGCCTTCCAATCCAAGTAAATTTTGCACCGCACTTAGGGGCAGAATCAGTTGTTGTTCTTCCGTGCCGCCGGTTCTGACAATGCCTTTCACGATGGCGTTAAGCTGTTGCTGCGGTGCGTTTTCATCCGGTTGATAGCGTAAAGTAATCACGTCACCGATTTTCCATTGATGCTGCTTGGCAAGTTGCGCACCCAGCAACGCCGGAATCTGTTCGCCGAAATTATCGGTGGCGTCGTTCACCCATTCGCCCTCCACCTGCCAATAAGGGCTGATGATTTTTTGCCCGGTGTGGTAGTCGTCTTCATCGGGCACGGCGATTTGATGATCAAAAAACGTGCCGAGAATTTCAACGTCCTGCTCGCTACCGTTTGTTGTGTTGGCTTTCACTTGCGCGCTAAGTAATGGCGCGAAACCGACGATATTGTTGCGCCAGAAAATGTCTTTGATATTCGGCAGTTCTTTTTCGTCTAAAAAATCCTGTGTGGCGAGAGAATTATTGCCGCTTACTTCATCGGGCAAAATGGCGCTGCTGGCAGGTTCCACCAAAATGTTTGCACCGTAGGATTTGAGTTCTTTCGCCATTTTGTCGCCGATGTCGATAGACACCGCAAGCAAGGCGGAAATTAAGCCGGCGGCGAGGAAAATGGTCACGATGGCGAGGAGTTTGCGTTTTAACCCGTAACGCCAGGATTGAAATAACATTCTTGCCAACATGATTATTTCTCCTCTTTCGCAGCAGACGCTTTGTTTAAATAGGCTTCAGGATTATCGCGGAACAGGTTCAGGTTCTTTTCATCACTGAAGAAATAGGTTTTATCGTTGTAACTGTATTTATGTTCCGTTTTGGTGTTGGTGAGTTTCTTGCCGTTAACGGGATCCGTGACTTCAATTTCAATGACGGTGGTGAAGTAATTCAAGCCTTCTTCCAAACTTTTTTTGCTGATGACCACTTCCGTCTCCGTTTGCTTCCAGTCGTCAATGGGCACAGGGTTACAACCGCCCGGTTTGCCGATGGATGGGGTGAACAAACGCACGCCGCAGCCCACGCACACCACTTGGTTGCCTTCCATCACATAACCTTGGTCACCGCATAAAATACAGGCGTCGAACACGGCGGCGAGGCTGAGTTTGTCGGGCAGGCGGTTAATCACAAAGAAACGTACCGCTTTGCCGTCATCGGCGATCCAAAGGAAACGGTGTAATTTGCCGTCTTTCACTTGTTGAATCGGAATGCGCACGTTGTTTTCCGCATCCAACGTGATGCGTTGCGCCTCGGAAAGTTGCGGCGGTTGGGAGGCGATTTTGTCCCAGTAAAGTTGGGATGACAGAACGATAACAACCGCCGTCAAGCCGTAACCGATGATTTTGGCGGAGGTACGTTTGGCGGCAATGGCTTTGCGTTTTTCGATAGGTTGCTGTTCAAGTGCGACCTGACGAACGCGCGGTAAATATGTTTTAAAAGTAAAAACAAGCACGATAAACGCCAGCACGGCGGCGTTAATGTAATTCAAATAAGTGGCAATATTGCCGGATTTCGCTACAAAACTTAACCGCACTTTGGTAAGTTCCAGCACTTGCAACTTCATTAAAATCAGCAATACATCGCCGATGAGCGGAGTAATCAATAACAGCGTAAAAAGCGTGGTTAACAGGATGGAAAGTGCGGTCGTTTTTTTAGGTGTTTTTTGTTGTTGAAATAAAATGAACAGCCAGCCGGCGACAATTAAGCAGAAAAGGAAACCGAGAACAATGGCGCTGAGGTGCAGTAAAAAATCCGTATTAATCACATCCGTGCCGGTGATGGCGGCGATGTTCGGATCTTTCGCCCACAAATGTCCGGCGAGCACGGACAACATAATATGCCAAAAGCCATTGAGTTTTTGCCAATGAAGAAATTGGCTGAAATAAGCAAACAGTAAAATACACAAACCGACAATGGCGACGGTGAGTTTTGCGCTTTGGGTTGCGGGTAAATTTAAGGTAATGAGACTGCCGACAATAAAGCCGAAAAGGGAAAGCCAAATGAGTTTTTTGAAGTCGGCTTGCGGGTAACGTACCCAGCTGCAAGCGAGCAGCACAGAAATCGGGAGTAGGGTTTGAATAAGAAAAACAAAGAAATAGTTCATAGCTTACTCCGAGTATTTGAATGAATCATATTGCTTATTTTTTAAATTATCTTGGCTCCCTCCGTTTACGGGGGAGGGAAGGATCTTTTTGAAAAATGTATTAATTATGCACCCAAATAAACAAAAACACCTTGATATGCCTCAAGGTGTTTTATTGATTTTAATTTTTATTCACACCTGAAAGGATTATTTCAAACCGGTGAATTTAAATTCATAGTTCACGTCAAACGGTTTCCACCAACGACCAACACCGGTTTCTTCGTCAGTGTGACGGTGCATACCGGCTTTTGGTGGCGGGTCGATGTGGTAAGTTAATTTATAGTTACCCACGCCCATCATTTTGATGTTGGCGCCGTAGTGCGGGCCATCGCTGGCAACCATCGGCATGAAAGTCCCTTCTTGTTTTTCACCGGTGTCGGCGTTCACTAAAGTGTATTGAATGGTTAAATACGGCATCCATTCGCCGTCACCGAAACCGTTTTTGTTGCCTTTGGTGGCATGAATGTCGGCTTCTAAGTGAATGTCGGATTTCGCTGCCGGTAAGCCCATGCCGCGCGGCTCCATGTCGATAGGTTGCAAATACACGGCGGCAATTTCCATTTCATTCATGGTGACAGGTTCGCCGATCGGATATTCTTTAAAGCCTAAAGCTGCCGGCGCGGTGATCATGCCTGCCAAAAGTGCGGTGGCGATTAATGTTTTTTTCATACTTAGTTTCTCCTTAACTTAACAAGTATTTGTCGTTTAAATTAAACGGATTTTCTGCTTTGGTACTTCATATAAATTAACGCAAAAACAGCGGCGACCAACAACACAGCCTGCGGAACCAATGTTTCTACATAAGGATAAACGCCTAACCACGGGATTTCCGGTACGCCGGAAACCAAGGTCGGCTCGAATAATTTGCCTTCAATCAGCTCCAACACGCTTTTACCGGCAAACACGAACGCCATTAAATACATGAAAGAACCGGTGAACATAAAGAACGGTTTGAGCGGCAATTTCACCACGGTGTAGCGCATGATGAAATAGCACACGGCGAGGATAATCACACCGAGGAAGAAGCCGCCGAAAAGATAGAAATAATCCACCGCACTTTTCGCGTCGCCGGCAAGGGCGTAATAGAACAGCACGGTTTCCGCGCCTTCACGATACACCGCTAAGAAGCTGGTGAACCATAATCCCACTAAAGAACCTGTGGTGAGCGCGGTGGACAGTTTGCCTTCTAAGTAACGCTTCCAGTTCTGCGCTTCCACTTTGGACAACAGCCAGTAGCTCATCATGAATAACATCACTACGGCGATAATCATGGTGAAGCCTTCTAGCAGTTCACGGCTGGCACCGGAATTGGAGAAAATCAGTTGGAAGATGGCGGCGGTAATGACGCTACCGATTAACGCCACATAAACGGACTGGCGAATCACCGGCAGTTTGTCCTGATGGTTGTTTTTTACTAAATATGCCACGATGGCGGCAACGATTAATAAGGCTTCCAAGCCTTCACGCACGATGATGAGCAGACTGTATAAGAACATACTCCACGCGGTTTGTTCTCCACCCTGTAACATTTCTACCGCTTTGGTTAAATCCTGACTTAACCCGGTAGCTTGTTCCTGTAACTTTTCTTTTTCCGCACCGGCTTTCATTAAACTTACCAAGCGGGTGAAATAACCTTCCAATTGCGCTTTAAAGTTGCTGTCACGGGAGCCGATTTTGTTCTCCATGCCGGTGTTTTCAAAAATATCGAAATAAGTATCTTGCACCGCCAACATGGCTTTTTTCGCTTCGCCTTGTTCGTACAATCCGATGGCTTGTTGAATTCCCGTGTTCACCTGCACGCTGATTTGTGCCCAGTCTTTATCCGGCGTGGTATCGGCAACGGTTTGGTTGGCAGGTTGTTCTATTTGATCGTCACGAGTGGTCGGCAAATCCGGAAGCTGTTCTTCAATGTCTTGCAATAATGTGGTGATTTGATAGCCGAAGTTGCTGATTTGATCAGGCACTTCGCTGAGTTTGATGAGATCGTAAAACTGTTGATTGAAATTGGCGGAAATGGCGGCGGAACGGTTTTGACGGATGGACATTTCCATTTCGGAATTTTTAAAACCGTCATACTGCGCTTGTTGCACCAGTTTTTTGGCGGTGGCGTAATCTTTCGCTTCATACGCCGTCATGGCTTGAGCTAATAAATCGTCAATGGTTTTAAAACTTTTTTGCCAGTGGGCGGCGATAGTTTGGTTTTCATACACGCCATGTTGACCGGAGGCGTTGAGTTGATGACCGTCTTTTAAAGAGGGAAGCACTTCCTGAAGTTCGGCTTTCAGCCCGTCGATTTTGGCTTTCACCTGATCTTGCGGCAAACCGTCGCGAATCATTTTACGAATTTCGCCGAAAGTGGCTTCCATTTGATAGCTTTTTTGTGCGGAGAAGTTAATGCGAATCGGTCCTTCCAGATTTTCAAACACCTCAAAATACGCCATTTGCACTTCCGTTTGCGCATCATCGGTTTTGTTTTCGGCATAAAGTGCGGCGGTTTTATCCAACCGATTTTCAATATCCTGCACCCATGCCTGATAGTTATCTTCCGCATGGGAAAGCGCCGAAAACAAAAGAAAAAGACTAAAAAGAATACATTGATACCAACGGGAAAAACGCATACCCATCTCCTTATCGTGAAACTATTCCTACTTGTAATTGATAATAATTATCCTCTAATAAATTCAGAGTGCAAGGAAAAATCCCCCACTTTTCATTGAAATGTGATCTATGTAGCAGTTATTACAAAATTGAAACAAGTTGTTTACGTTTTTGTGATTTTTTAGTGAGGGGATGCGGGGGGAAAAGTGCGGTCATTTTTCAAGGTGTTTTTTCGTTGGTGATGACGATATATTTCGGGAATTATTTTATTTATTGAAATAATTATTTTGTGAAGTCTATTTTGTCAAAATTCATTTAAAAATTAAGGTTTAAAGTAATTATTTGAAAGATTTTTAACTTTGGCTTTATTTTTTTTTTTTTGATTTATAATTTCGCCGTTATTTTTATATTTTTTCTAACCTAAACAACTAACTAAGAGGAACCATACTATGCGTAAACTTACGTTTTCCACGCTATTGTTAAGCTCAATCGTCATCACCGCCTGTAGCGGAGGTGGTGGCGGTGGGGATAATAATCAGTCTAATCCCATCCCGGAAACAAAATTAACCAATTCTGATTTAACTATTTCTAAAGATTCCTTTGAGAAGGGTGAGTTAAATGGCGCTGATATTATGTCAGGAAATAAAAAAGTCGGCGAATTATCAGGTTACAACCGCAATTATTCTTTTAACGGCGCATTTAAAAAAGAAGATAATATTGATATGGTAGTCGTTGATGGAGTAACTAAATTTGCGATTAGTAAAGCAACAGAGGCTATCGGTGGACTAACAGGGAATGTATTATCGTTCGCGCTAAAAACAGCTTGGAATGCAAGCAAAGATCCGACTCGTGATATTTTCTATTTCGGATATGAAACACCGGAAGCCAATATTCCTAAGAAAGGCGTTGTGACTTATAAAGGGAATGCTAGTCGTTATGATAATGTGAATAATGGCGTAAGAAACGTAGGGGATGCAACATTAATTGCCAACTTTGATAATAAAACGATTAAAGGTGAATTAGACATGAGTTACCCTAGAAGAAATATTTCCTTACATGAAGCTCCAATTGTAGGAAATGGCTTTAATGGTAAAGCTGTCGCTGAAGGAAATTTTCCGTTCTTTGCCAGTCGAGAAGGTCAATATGAGGGTAAATTCTTCGGACCAAATGCAGAGGAAGTGGCGGGTAAAGCAACCTTTGATGAATCAGTTAAAGATTTAAATACCAGTTTCAGTGCTGAAAGAACCAAGTAATAATTAGGAGTATTAAAATGAAAAAATTAATTGCAAGTTTAACTTTTGTAACCGTTGCCGCTTCTGTTTTAAGCGGATGTGTGGACTTTGACCCGTATGTCGGAAAACAATTAAATCCTGAAGCTCGGGGCATTGCGACGGTTCGTGCAACACCATACGGTTGTCATGTATTGGGCGAAGCCGAAGGAAAAGATAGCGTTGATCAATTTACTCGGGGATATAGTAAAGAAAAATTGCGCGATAGCGCATTAAATGATTTGCGTAATCAGGCAGCAGAAATCGTAGGAAGATCCAACAAACGAATTACATTGCGCATTATAGAAGAAGGAATCACTTGTGGCGGTGAATGTAGTAAAGATTATCCGCATCTGACAATGACCGGGTATAAAGTTGTTGGACAAATTTTTGAATGTGGAGAGAAGGAACCGGTAAAACAAGAATCCAAGAAGGGTTAAATTTTTTCCTGAACTAAACAAAGACCGCCAAAGTGCGGTCTTTTTTTACGGTGTTTTTTCTGCGATTCCGTAACTCCATAAAAAACGCACAAAAAAGTAACCGCACTTTAGATTGTAAGATTTAAAGTGCGGTCAATTTCAGCTGTATTTTTATATTTAAACCATACCAAACTAATTCGCCGGTTTCGCTTCTTCCACCGGGGCGGCGTTGTCTTCTTTTAACACATCCCACACGCTTTCCGGTTTGGTTGTGGTGTTGGCGTTGGTTTGCGTTGGGGCGTTGGTGACGATGTTGGCGGTTTGGGTCAACGGAGCTTGTTGGCAGAAAGACTGATTTCTGTCCGCCCAAACGGGAATGGTGCGCGAGCTGGCGCAGTCCCAGCCGCCGTAGGCATTAATACCGACCCATTTGATGTCTTGCGGTTTATGTAATTTTAACGGGCGGACGGTGGCGCGTTGTAAATAATCTTTATACACTTGCAATGCGCCGCTGGCGCCGGTGAGTTTGGTTTCGCCGTTGTCGTCGCGTCCCAGCCAAACGGTGGTGACGTTCTCACCGTCGATACCCACGAACCAAGTATCGCGGGCATCATTGGTGGTGCCGGTTTTGCCGGCTAAATGTAACGGTGCGAAATCCTTTTGCAAACTGCGCGCCGTACCGCGATCCACCACCTGTTGCATGGCAAATAGGGTTTGGAAGGCGGCTTCCCTTGGCACCACTTGTTGCGGTTCAAATTCGCGCGCATAAATCACATTGCCTTGTCTGTCTGTCACACTGTTGATGGTGTTTAACGGCACGCTGGCACCTTCGTTGGCGATGGTTTGATAAAGTTTCGTCACATCATAGGGCGAAATGGAATAGGAGCCGAGCAGGGTGGACGGCACTTTCGGAATGGCGACTTTATCCCAGCCCATGGCTTGTTGCACGGAAATCACTTTGGTTAAACCGAGCTTCATACCGATGTTCACCGTCGGAATATTCAGGGAACGCACCAGCGCGTCCATCAGCATCACGGAACCGCTGTATTTGCGGTCGTAATTGCGTGGCTGCCACGGCGGGCTGCCTTTCACGTTAATGGTAATCGGCTGATTATTAATTGGCGTGTTGAGGCGGAACTGATCCGGGTACATAAGTGCGGTCAAATAAATGGACGGTTTTACCAAGGAACCGATTTGACGTTTTGCGGTTAAGGCACGGTTAAAGCCGGCGAATTGGGTTTGCAAGCCGCCCACAATGGCGCGTACTTCGCCGGTTTGATAATCGGCGACCACCATGGCAGATTCCAAATGCGGATTTTTGTGTTTCACCTGTAAATCGGACACGGCGTTGATCACAGCCTGTTCGGCGCGATCCTGTTGTTTTACGTCTAAGGTGGAAAAAATCCGCGCACCCAATAAGTTGCCCGCTTTGCCTTCGCCGAGCTGATGGCGTAATTCCGTTTGCAAGGTTTGGATAAATGCCGGGTATTTGCGGCTAATTTTCCCTTTTTCCTGCACGCCGAGCGGGCGTTGGCTCAATAATTGATAGAGTTCTTCACCGATGACTTTGTGTTCCAGTAACAAATGCAAGACCACGTTACGGCGCTCAAGGGCATTGTTCGGGTTACGCCACGGATTATACAGCGACGGACCTTTCACCATGCCCACCAACAACGCAATTTGATCCAAGCTGATTTCCCGCACGGAACGCCCGAAATAAAACTGGCTGGCTAATTCAAAACCGTGAATTTGGTTATCGCCGTTTTGTCCGAGGTAAATTTCGTTTAAATAGGTTTCCAGAATGCGATTTTTGTCGTAACGCCAATCCAGAATCAACGCCATCAAGGCTTCGTTTACTTTACGGCTGAGGGTGCGTTCGTTGCTTAAAAATAAATTTTTAACTAACTGTTGTGTGAGCGTGCTGCCGCCTTGCACCGTTTGTCCTGCCTGAATATTGGTGATCATGGCGCGTAAAATGCCGAGCGGGCTGATGCCGTCATGTTCAAAGAAGCGGCGATCTTCCGTTAATAACAACGCATCGATGAGTAAGCGCGGATATTGTTGCAAAGAAATGGCAAGGCGTTCTTCTTTGTCCGATTGCAAAATAGCAATGAGCTTCGGCGCCATGCGGAATTCGTCGATGGTTTTGACGTTAATCAGATCTTCGATCACCGCCAGTTTGTTCTGTTGAAAACGCAGACGGAACACCCGTTGGGCTTCCGGTGTATCAGGAAACGGGAAACCGCGACGCAGCAGCACGATGGTGTTGTCTTCAATTTTGAAATCGCCCGGCGCGGCAATCATGGTGGTTTGACGATATTCGTTATCCAGCAGGATTTGTTTGATTTGCTCCAGGCTTAAGCCGTCACTAACCCGAATGCTTTCGATACGGCTATACACTTCCGCCGGCAAACGCCAGATTTGTCCGTCCATTTTGCTGCGAATTTGCCAATCCAAATAGGCGGAATAGCAAAACAGCATACAAAAGAAGGTAAAGGCGGTTTTTAACAGCAACATTTTCCAAGATCGTTTCGACTTTGTCGGTTGCTGTTCGGTGGAAGTGTGTTGATCTTGTTTTGTTGCCATGTGCGTTACCGTTCGGGCTGAATGTTGGAATTAAGGGCGGATAAAATCCAAGTAAGAATGCAGAAAACGGGCGAAATCTTCAACCCCGCAAAAGGCGATGCTTTCGTCGTCATAATAATAGAAGCCGTCTTCAAGTACTTCTTGATTGTCGATGGCGAGATTATTCGCTTTCGCCATCACTTCATCGGCATTGATATATAAGCTGTATTCGGCACCGGTTAAGACAATGTCCGCCTCGTGAAGCGCCGGTAAATGTTGCAAATGAAAAAGTGCGGTGGAAATTAGCTGTGGATTCGACCGCACTTCGATATTAAACCAGTTGGCAAAGGCCTCATGCTCCATTGAGCATTTCGCGACGGTGTTGCCTTGGTGAGAGGTAAATTGAAAATCCATGTCAGATGCTGAAAGAGGATCCGCAACCGCAAGTGGAGGAGGCGTTCGGATTGTTCACGATAAAGCGCGAGCCTTCCAAACCTTCGGTGTAATCAACGGTACCGCCGATTAAATATTGCAAACTCATCGGATCAATGACTAATTGCACGCCCGAATTTTCCACGGTCAGATCGCCGTCGTTGACTTTCTCGTCGAAGGTGAAGCCGTATTGGAAACCGCTGCAACCGCCGCCGGTAATATACACGCGCAATTTAAGCGCCGGATTTTCTTCTTCGGTAATTAAGGATTTAACTTTTTGCGCCGCCGCGTCGGTAAAAGTTAACGGAACTGATATCTCTGTCATTGTGATTCCCCACGATTTAGTTAAGCCCGTATTATCCAATAAGCCACTACGCCATTCAAGAATTTATCAAGGATTTTTCAATAGGTAAGTGCTATAATTCCGCGCAATAATTTTTATACAGGGAGATGAAGATGACTATTCCATTAAGAACGGAAGCTGAGATTGTTAAACTGCGTGAAGCCTGTAAACTGGCGTCCGACGTTTTGGTGATGATTGAACCTCATATTAAAGAGGGCGTCACCACCGGCGAACTGGATCGCATTTGTCACGATTATATGGTGAACGTGCAAAAAGTGATTCCGGCGCCGCTGAATTATCACGGTTTCCCGAAAGCCACCTGCATTTCCCTCAACGAAGTGGTTTGCCACGGCATTCCGAGTGACGATAAACACCTGAAAAAAGGCGATATTTTAAATATCGATATTACCGTTATTAAAGACGGTTATTACGGCGATAATTCCAAAATGTACATTGTCGGTGAAACGAATTTGCGTAGTAAAAAACTAGTCGATGCGGCGCAAGAAGCCCTTTATGTCGGCTTGCGTACGGTGAAACCGGGGATTCGTCTCAATGAAATCGGTCGCGCGGTACAAAAATATACGGAATCGCAAACCTTCAGCGTGGTGCGCGAATATTGCGGGCATGGCGTGGGCACAGAATTCCACTGTGAACCGCAAGTGTTGCATTATTACGCGGACGATGGTGGCGTGATTTTAAAACCGGGCATGGTGTTTACTATTGAGCCGATGATTAACGCGGGCAAAAAAGAAGTGCGTTTAATGGGCGACGGTTGGACGGTGAAAACCAAAGATCGCAGCCATTCCGCGCAATTTGAACATCAAATCGTGGTGACGGAAAATGGCTGTGAAGTGATGACCATCCGTGATGAAGAAATTGCCGAAGGGCGCATCCAACGCGTTATGGTGAATGTTTAATTAACTGAAATCCGCTACGTTTCCGTGGCGGATTTTTTCTATTTTCTGCTTTTGCAAGACGACCTATGCTTTTCCCTTACGACACCCAAGCCGAACTCACACCAAGTGCGGTCAAAATTCAGAGAGAAAATTTAAAACAGTTTGAACAGGCGAACTTTGATGATATCGCCGTGGATTTACTGATTGCCAACCGCACCGCTTTTTACGATCAATTACTTTCCCATTTATGGCGCCATTTTCATTTTGCCGAAAATCCCGCACTGAGCCTCATTGCCGTGGGCGGTTACGGACGGGAGGAGATGTTCCCGCTTTCCGATTTGGATATTTTGATTTTAACGGCGCAACCGGCAACGCCCGAATTGCAGGAAAAACTCGGGCAATTCATGCAGTTTTTATGGGATAGCGGATTTAACGTCGGTTCAAGCATTCGTACTCTTGCGGAATGCAAAACGGAGGGGCTGGCGGACATCACCATTGCTACTAATTTGCTGGAAGCGCGTTATTTATGCGGCAGTCGCGATTTGTTCAAACAACTGGTGGCGTTGGTACAACAACCGGATTTTTGGTCGAAAACGGATTTCTGTCAGGCGAAAATTCAAGAAAAAAACGAACGTTATCAACGTTATAATAACACGTCTTACAATCTGGAGCCGGACATCAAATACAGCCCGGGCGGGTTGCGTGATTTGCATTTGTTGTATTGGATTGCGCTACGCCACAACGGCGCGAAAAATTTACAGGAAATTTTGCAGGCGGGTTTCATTCATCCGGCGGAACACGCCTTATTACTGAAAAGCCAGCAGTTTCTGTTTAAAGTGCGGTACGCTTTGCATTTAATTTTAAAGCGTTATGACAACCGCCTGCTGTTTGATCGCCAGTTGAAAGTAAGCGAATTATTGGGCTTTCAAGGCGAGGGAAATCAGGGCGTGGAAGCCATGATGAAGCAGTTTTTTCAGGCGTTGCATTCCATTTCTTTGTTAAGCGAATTGTTGGTGAAGCATTATCAGGAACATTTTTTAACGTCTCATGAAGTGGTGAGCGAGCAAATGCTCGACGACAATTTCAGTCTGACGAATCAATCCATTTGCTTGCGTAACCACCAATGTTTTGAACAACAACCGGAAAGCATTCTCGATCTTTTCTATTATTTAACCCAATTTCCGCAGGCGGAGATTCATTCCTCCGTGTTGCGCGAGCTTTATTTGGCGCTGGATCAACGACAAGGCTATTTGTGCGATTTGCCGGCGGCGCGGGAAAAATTCGTACGCCTGTTTAATCAACCCGACGCCATTAAGCGCGCCTTTTTTCCTATGCACCAATATGGCGTGCTGACCGCTTATTTGCCGCAATGGGGCAATATCGTCGGCTTAATGCAGTTTGATTTGTTCCATTGTTACACGGTGGACGAGCATATTTTGCGCGTGATGTTAAAACTGGAAAGTTTTTTAGACGGAGCCTCGGCGTCAAGCCATCCTATCTGCCATCAAATATTCAGCCGAATTTCCGACCGCACTTTGTTGTATATCGCCGCCTTATTTCACGACATCGCCAAAGGACGTGGCGGGGCGCACGAATTGCTGGGGGCGGTGGATGTGCGCGAGTTTGCCATTTTGCACGGCTTCGACCAACGGGAAACGGAAACCATGGCGTGGTTGGTGGAACAGCATTTGCTGATGTCCGTCACGGCACAACGGCGGGACATTCACGATCCGGAAATCGTGTTGAGCTTCGCCGAACTGGTGCGTAATCAGGTGCGCTTGGATTATTTAACCTGCCTCACCGTCGCCGATATTGTGGCGACCAACGAAACCCTATGGAACAGTTGGAAGCGTTCCTTGTTGGCGACCTTGTACGACTACACCACGCAACAATTCGCCCAAGGTCTGGAATCCTTATTGGATAATCGGGCAAAAGCCGAAGAACATCGCAAGCTGGCTTTGCAGGAAATACGCGAAAAAAACACCGCACTTTCCGAGCGGCAAATCGAAAAATTGTGGCAATGTTGCCCGCTGGATTATTTTTTACGCAACTCACCGCAACAAATTAGCTGGCATACACAATTACTTGCCGAATTTCAGGGGGATTTGCTGGTGAAAGTGAGCAACCGGTTTTCCGCCGGCGGCACGGAAATTTTCGTTTATACCAAAGACCGTCCGAACTTGTTTAATAAAGTGGTGAGCACCATCGGCGCCAAAAAACTCAGTATTCACGACGCACAAATTATTACCGCGAAAGACGGTTATGTGCTGGACAGTTTTATCGTCACCGAGCTCGACGGTTCCGTCTTGCCGTTTGATCGTCGTCGTATGTTGGAGGCGGCGTTGACGGAGAGCCTAACTTCCGATGTGATCCATAAACAACGTCTGCGTGAAAAACATCAACTGGCACATTTCCATGTGAAAACCGAAGTGCGTTTTTTGAATACGGAAAAAACCGATCAAACGGAGATGGAACTGTTTGCGTTGGATCAGGCGGGCTTTCTGGCGGATGTGAGTGCGGTCTTTTGCGATCTGGAACTGAATTTGCTCAACGCGAAAATCACCACGAACGGCGAAAAAGTGGAAGACTTTTTTATTTTGACCAACAAAGAAGGCAGGGCGTTAAACAGCGCCGAAAGAAAACAACTCACCGAACAATTATTACAACTGAATTAACCACAACCACAAGAGAATCAAAATGACTAATGAACCTTTATGCGATATTTATCCTGTTGATAATGTGCGTTATTTGCTTTCGACTCGCGGACCCGATTACATCACCGAACGCCTACGGCGCGGCGAAACCTGGGAAAAGTTTTTGCTGACGATTTCTCAATTTTTGATTGAAGGCATTGAAAATCCGGTATTGTTCGATATTGGCGCCAATTTAGGCGCGTGGACGATTCCCATGGGAAAATATATTCAGCCCCGTCACGGTAAAATTTTTGCTTTTGAACCGCAGCGGCCGGTGTTTTACCAGCTCTGCGGCAATTTATTTCTGAATAATCTGATGCATTGTCATGCCTACAATATGGCGTTAGGTAACAAAAGGGAAACGATTCGAATTCCGCTGTTAGATGTTCATCGCTCCATTAATGTTGGAGCCTTTTCCATTTCCGATGAGATTAATCAACAACTTGCTTCTTGCGGTTGGACACAAGAATATTCCGAATATCAGGAAGTGGAATGCAACACATTAAATTCGCTGTTTGCAGATTGGCCTGATGAAAAAGTACATTTAATCAAAATTGATGTGGAAGGCTGGGAGCTGGAAGTGTTACAGGGTGCAAAAAGATTTCTACGAAATTCGGGTTTTCCGCCGTTATTATTTGAGGTGTGGGGCGAACAAATGCCTAAAATGTTACCTAAAAGGGCGCAATTGTTGGCATTTGTGGAAAGCTTGGGATATGACTATGTGTTAAGCAATGAACTTTGTATTGCACAACATCGGGAAAATAAATTGATCGAGGTGAAAACGGAAGGGGAAATGGTTTACTTCTCCCGTTTGGTAAAAGGTTAAGCAAAGAAAAGTGCGGTGGATTTTCAAAACGTTTTTAAAATCCACCGCACTTTTTATATCCGTGATTACGCCAATTCGGCAAAAGCAATATCTGCCGCCGCCAAAGTGCGGTCAATATCCTCATCGGAATGGGCGAGAGACATGAATCCCGCTTCAAATGCCGATGGTGCCAGATAAACGCCTAAATCCAACATTTTGTGGAAGAAGCGTTTGAATTTTTCCGTGTCGCACGCCATCACATCTTGATAGCAGGAAACCTCTTGTTTGTCGGTGAAGAAGATGCCGAACATACCGCCCGCATAATTGACCGTAAACGGCACCTGATGTTTTGCTGCTAACGCCTGTAAGCCTTTCGCCAGTTTTTCTGTTTGTTGTGCGAGTTTTTGCTCGTTGCCGTCTTTTTTCAATTCCGTTAAGCAAGCGATGCCCGCTGCCATCGCAATCGGGTTGCCGGACAAGGTTCCCGCCTGATAAACCGGACCGGTCGGCGCAATGTGTTGCATGATCTCTTTTTTACCGCCGAACGCACCCACCGGCATACCGCCTCCGATAACTTTGCCCAGGCAGGTCAAATCCGGTGTTACATTGTAATAACGCTGCGCGCCGCCTAATGCCACGCGAAAACCTGTCATCACTTCATCAATGATAAACACGGCGCCGTATTGATCGCAAAGTTTGCGTAAGCCTTGTAGAAAATCGTTTTTCGGCGGGACGCAGTTCATATTGCCGGCAACGGGCTCGACGATGACGCAGGCGATATCGTTCGGGTATTGCTCAAATGCTTGCTTGACGGAATCCAAGTCGTTATAGGTGCAGGTGAGGGTGTGTTTGGCGAAATCCGCCGGTACGCCTGGGGAGTTAGGTTGTCCTAAGGTTAAGGCGCCGGAGCCGGCTTTTACCAGCAAGGAATCTGCGTGACCGTGATAGCAGCCTTCAAATTTAATGATTTTATCCCGCTTGGTGTAACCGCGCGCTAGACGAATAGCGGACATGGTAGCTTCCGTGCCGGAGCTCACCATTCTGACCAGCTCAATGGAAGGAATCAATTGGCAAACCAATTCGGCAAGTTCGATTTCCAACGGCGTCGGTGCGCCGAAACTGAGACCGTTTTGCGCAGTTTTGATGACGGCATTTAAAATTGACGGGTGGTTGTGCCCTAAGATCATTGGTCCCCAAGAGCCGACGTAGTCAATGTATTGTTTGCCATCCGTGTCGTAAATATACGCGCCTTGCGCTTTTTCAATAAACACCGGTGTCCCGCCCACACCGTTAAAGGCGCGGACCGGTGAATTGACACCGCCCGGAATCACATGTTGGGCGCGGGAAAAAAGTGCGGTCGAATTTGTCATCGTTTTTTATCCTTATGTTCAAAAATGTTCGCTATTGTACTGAAAAAAGCCAATGTGAGTAAAAATATTTATGTAGCCTTTTGCCTTTGTGATATGCTTTGCGCATTTTATTTTCACGGGAAGACCTATGTTACTGACGTTATTTGTTACATTTTTGGGGGCATTTTTAACTTTACTCGTGATGCGCCCCGTTGCAATTCGCTTCGGCTTGGTGGATAAACCGAATTACCGCAAACGCCATCAGGGCGCCATTCCGTTGATTGGCGGAATTTCGTTATTTATGGGTAACCTTTGTTTTTACCTCATGCAATGGGATCAAACCCGCTTACCTTATCTTTATTTATTCAGTATTTTGGTGTTGTTGCTGATGGGGATTATTGACGATCGTTACGACATCAGTCCTTTTTTGCGCGCCGGTATTCAGGCATTTTTAGCCATTTTAATGATTGATATGGGGAATGTTTATCTCGATCATTTGGGGCAAATTTTGGGGCCGTTCCAGCTAACCTTGGGATCTATCGGTTTAATTATTACCGTATTGGCAACCATTGGAATTATTAATGCCTTTAATATGATTGACGGCATCGATGGTTTGCTCGGAGGTTTATCTTGCGTTTCTTTTGCAGCAATCGGCATTTTGATGTATCGCGACGGACAAATGGATTTGGCTTATTGGAGTTTCGGATTAATTATTGCCATTTTCCCTTATTTGATGATGAACCTTGGCATTCCGTTAGGTCCAAAATTTAAAGTTTTTATGGGAGACGCGGGCAGTACTTTAATCGGCTTTACGATTATTTGGATTCTGTTATTGAGCACGCAGGGTAAGGGGCATCCGATGAATCCGGTGACCGCACTTTGGGTCATTGCTATTCCGTTAGTGGATATGGTGGCGATTATTTATCGACGCTTAAGAAAAGGAAAAAGCCCATTCCGTCCAGATCGTTTACACGTCCATCATTTGATGGTGCGCGCCGGATTGACCTCTCGGCAAGCATTTTTACTGATTACCTTTGTAGCGGCATTGTGTGCGGGTTTCGGAATTTTGGGGGAGATCTACTATATTAATGAATGGGTGATGTTCATTGCGTTCATTATTCTTTTCTTTCTTTATTCCTATTCTATTACGCGGGCATGGAAAATTACCCGCTGGATACGGCGTATGAAGCGCCGTGCGGCAAAACGTTCCAAAACTAAATAGAAGTTAACGTTTTCACTAAAAAGTTAAAATTAAACAAAAAATAATCAGAATTTTTATAAATTCTATTCACTTTGCATAAAAAAATAGCTGGCGATAAAATTTTGTAAAAAAAGACTAGACAACCACTTTTTAAACTTTTAATATACGCCCCGCAACGACGCTTCTAGCGCTCGTAGCTCAGTTGGATAGAGCGTTGGCCTCCGGAGCCAAAGGTCGCAGGTTCAAATCCTGTCGAGCGCGCCAGAGGTCATGCAAGTTCAGCTAATTCAATATGGTGGCTATAGCTCAGTTGGTAGAGCCCCGGATTGTGATTCCGGTTGTCGTGGGTTCAAGTCCCATTAGCCACCCCATCCGGCGAGTAGCGCAGCTTGGTAGCGCAACTGGTTTGGGACCAGTGGGTCGTAGGTTCAAATCCTATCTCGCCGACCACTTTTAATTCTGAGATTTCTCAGAATTTTTTGTTCTTTAACAATCAATCAGACAAACTGTGTGGGCACTTGAAGATTCGTTTTTGATAGATTTAGAAATAGAGTGAG
>NZ_NRCJ01000009.1:0-104559 GCF_003129965.1 Aggregatibacter kilianii
GAAGAAGGTGGTCGTCATACTCCATTCTTCAAAGGTTACCGTCCACAATTCTATTTCCGTACGACTGACGTAACCGGTACTATCGAGTTACCTGAAGGCGTGGAAATGGTTATGCCCGGCGATAACATCAAAATGACCGTATCCCTAATCCACCCAATCGCGATGGACCAAGGTTTACGTTTTGCTATCCGTGAAGGTGGCCGTACAGTAGGTGCAGGTGTGGTAGCTAAAATTATCAAATAATTGATAAGACAACCAACCTAAAAAGGCGTATCAAAGGATACGCCTTTTTGTTTAGTTAAAATTTATGTGATGACAAGATAGCGAAAATAGGCTAAAAAATACCGCACTTTATCGCCCTAAAGTGCGGTCATTATTTCAACTGTTTTTGGCGAATCTAAAGTCTGCTATTTCTTCCAATTCTTCAGTGCATCGGCAAAGGCATTACCCATGGCATGATTCGCCCGTGGATTGCCACGTTCTTGGCGGGCATTATTGGAACGCGGTTTTGCCGATAAAGTGCGGTCGGATTTACCGTCATTTTTTACCGCACTTTCATCCAAACGCATCGTCAATGCAATACGGCGACGCGCCACATCCACTTCCAACACTTTGACTTTCACCACATCGCTGGTTTTCACCACTTGATGCGGGTCTTCTACAAATTTATCGCTTAGCGAAGAAATATGCACCAATCCGTCTTGGTGTACGCCAATATCCACAAAGGCACCGAAATTAGTTACATTGGTCACCGTGCCTTCCAAAATCATGCCGGCTTTTAAATCCGTGATTTCTTCTACCCCTTCGGCAAAGGTCGCAGTTTTGAATTCACCGCGCGGGTCACGTCCCGGTTTTTCCAATTCTTTGAAAATATCCTGCACCGTCGGCAAACCGAATTGTTCATCAGTGAACTGTTTTGCATCCAGCTGACGCACCAAACCGGCGTTGCCCATTAAATCCTGAATGGATTGCTCCGTTGCCTGCAAGATTTTTTCCACCACCGGATAGGCTTCCGGGTGCACACCGGAGGCATCTAGCGGATTGTCTCCTGCAGCGATGCGCATAAAGCCGGCGCATTGTTCAAAGGCTTTCGGACCTAAACGTGGTACTTTTTTCAGCTGTTCGCGACTGTCAAAACGTCCGTTTTCATCGCGATACGCAACGATATTTTGCGCAATGGTTTTGGTCATCCCCGCCACTCGCGCCAGTAAAGGCACAGAAGCGGTATTCAAATCCACACCCACTGCATTCACGCAGTCTTCCACTACCGCATCTAATTTGCGCGCCAATTGACTCTGGTTCACATCATGCTGATACTGCCCCACACCGATGGCTTTCGGTTCGATTTTCACCAATTCCGCCAACGGATCCTGCAAGCGACGGGCAATAGACACCGCGCCGCGCAAAGACACGTCCAAATTCGGGAATTCCTGCGCCGCCAATTCGGAGGCAGAATACACGGAAGCCCCCGCTTCGCTGACCACCACCGTTTGCGGCTTGTTCTCTTTGATTTCTTTAATCACATCTTTAGCGAAACGCTCCGTCTCACGGGACGCCGTACCGTTGCCAATAGCGATTAATTCCACGTTATGCTGTTTAATTAATTGGAAAATGGACAACATGGCATGTTCCATTTGGCCCGTATGTGGATAAATGGTATCTGTCGCCAACAATTTCCCGGTGTTATCCACCACAGCAACTTTCACACCGGTGCGCAAGCCCGGATCCAAGCCCATGGTGTTTTTCGCGCCCGCCGGTGCCGCCATTAAAAGTGCGGTCAGATTTCGGGCAAAAACGTCAATGGCTTCATCTTCCGCTTTTTCCCGTAACGTTGCCATGAGTTCGGTTTCCAAATGCAGCGCGACCTTGATTTTCCACGTCCAAGCGATGACTTGTTCACGCCATTTATCCGCCGGCTGACCGCTCAAACGCACGCCCAAGTAATCACGGATAATTTCTTCACAATAACTTTGGCGACTGCCCTCTTCCGCGTCAGGATCCGCATTCAAGCTTAATTGTAAAATGCCTTCGTTACGCCCACGGAACATCGCCAATGCGCGATGTGAAGGCACATTTTTGAACAATTCTTGATGCTCGAAATAATCCTGAAATTTCGCGCCTTCCGTTTCTTTGCCTTCCAGCACGTTGGAAACCAGCAGCGCATTTTTACTCAAATAATCCCGCACTTTCGCCAACAAACCGGCATCTTCGGCAAAACGTTCCATTAAAATATAACGGGCGCTATCCAATGCGGCTTTCGTATCGGCAACGCCTTTTTCGGCATTCACAAACTCGGCGGCAGCCGTTTCCGGATCGGTTTTTGGTTCATTCCACAGTAAATCCGCCAACGGCTCAAGCCCTGCTTCAATAGCGATTTGCCCTTTGGTGCGACGTTTGGGTTTGAACGGCAAATAGAGATCTTCCAACTCGGTTTTACTTTGCGTGGCTTGGATTTTGTCGCGCAAGTCGTCCGTTAATTTACCTTGTTCTTCAATGGATTTCAGAATGGTTTGACGGCGTTCTTCCAGCTCGCGCAAATAAATCAAACGGGTTTCAAAATGACGTAATTGGGTGTCATCCAACCCACCGGTGGCTTCCTTACGATAACGGGCGATAAAAGGAATGGTATTGCCATCGTCTAATAATTGAATGGCGGCGAGAATTTGGTTATCGCGTACATTTAATTCCTGCGCGATAAGCCGGCTGATTTGTTGATTTAACATGATATGTACTTCTTAATGATGAAAAAAACGGGCATAGAATACTGTTTTTGGACAAGAGGCTCAAATGTTTGTTCCTTTTTCGGTATAATTTTGCGGCAGTTGAGGACGTTATTATGACAAAGTCAAATTACATCACCCGACAAGGCTGGAATGTGCTGGATCGGGAATTAAAATTTTTATGGAAAGAAGAGCGCCCGCAAGTGACGCAGGCGGTGTCTGACGCGGCGGCATTGGGCGATCGCAGTGAAAATGCGGAGTATATTTACGGCAAACGACGCCTACGGGAAATTGACCGTCGCGTACGTTTTCTCACCAAGCGATTGGAAGTATTACAAATAGTGGACTATTCGCCGAAACAGGAAGGCAAAGTGTTTTTCGGCGCATGGGTAGAACTGGAAAATGAAGATGGCGATATAAAGCAATATCGCATTGTGGGCTGTGACGAATTTGATCCGGCGAAGAACTGGATTTCCATTGATTCGCCCGTGGCACGCGCCTTAATCGGCAAGCAGGAAGACGATGAAATTACGGTGGATACGCCTTCCGGCAAAATTCAATTATATGTAAACCGAATTTGGTACGAAAAAGCCGAATAGTTTTCAAACCGCCTGTTTTAGAGGCAAAAAGTGCGGTCAAAAAAACATGTAAATTTTTGACCGCACTTTTTCTTCGGAAGTCTTGATTACGACGCTTTTTTATCTTCCTGATACTCGGTAAATTCACGCATCATATCGTGCATTTTCGCGCAATTTTTGGCGAATGCGCGGCAATAAGGGCAAATCGCCAAGTGCATATAAACTTGGCTATGTTGCAACAAGGAAAGCGGCGTTTCCCGGCTATCGGAAATTAACTTAGTGACCTGTTTACACTTCATGATTTTTTCCCACTTTTTTCTTTTCATCGAACCAGTTATTAGATAAGCAGGCTTGTAATTGTAAGCGTGCGCGATAAAGCAAAACGTGCAGATTAGAAACGGACAAATCATATTCCGCGCAAATCTGCTCGCTTTTCATTTCCAAATATTCCCGCATCATAAACACACGCGCCTGTTGCGCCGGCAAATGATCCAGACAGGCTTCAAAAATCATCCAAAACTCCCGCTTATATACCTGATTATCCGGTTCCTGCCAGACTTGCGGAGAGAAATGGCTACGATCCCAATGACCATTTCGATCAAAAAAGGCATTCGGCTCATCCGCTTCGTCTTCATCGTCATAAATTTCCGACACATTCACCGTGCGTTTACGATAATGAATCAAATCGATAATTTGATTTTTCAAAATCGCGAAAAACCAAGTTTTCAGCGCAGAAGCCCCTTTAAATGAGGTCGCGTGTTGATACGCTTTCACCAACGTTTCCTGCACCACATCCTCCGCCAAATCTTCATCCCGTAGCTGCAACGTAGCAAATTTCAGCATTTGCCGGCGGATGTCCTCAATTTGTTGAGGGGAAATATGTTGAAAAGAAAATTGCATTGTAGAAGACATTATTGAAATCCATTTATTTGATAAACCTGTATAAGTGGCGGTTCATGATTCATTCACAATATCATCGTGTATGATAGCAAAAAAGGACTTGCTCATCACAAGTCCAAGAAGAGAGATTTATTGTTATCGTTATGCCTAATAGATCACATTTTGTGATCTTTCATTTCTTTGTCCATTTTATGTTCCATGGACTTGCCATCTTTCATCATTTTATCTTTTTTCTTCTCCATCATTTTGCCATCTTGCATGGTGTTATCCATTTTTTTCTCCATCATGGCTTTGTCATCTTTCATGGTATGCGCCATACCTTTAGCATCTTGCATACCTTGTTCCATTTTTTGCTCCATCGGTTTCATATCTTTCATATCGGCTGAAGCTTGCGTTGCCATTGTCATGGCAAATACGCCGGCAAATGTGGCGAATAATGCTGTTTTTTTCATCATAAACTCCTTTTAGATTGTGAGATTTGTTTATAGGAAAGTGCTTTGCTTTGTACCGGAAAACCTTGCGATTTTCACGTATGGGCATTAGACGGCGTTGACTATCATTTTCTTACAAAGAATTTTGAATTTTTTGGCGTTTTTTATTGACGGGAAGACAAGATAGGGGCAGCCAATTGTTTTTAAAGGCATTTTATAAATAGATGATATAAAAAAGTGCGGTGAAAAAATTAAGTGTTTTTCCTACCGCACTTTTAACATTGGACTCTGCTTATTTTATAACATTAGAATGTGATATTCAGATTTGTCCAAAAGCGACGTCCATCTTCCACAGTCCAACTGCCGCCATTTGCATCAACACGCTCACCAATTTCATTACCAATATTCAAAACAGCGAAGTTTAATGAAACATTTGGATTAAATTTATAAGTCGTGCCTAAATCTACTGTTGTATAGCCCGCACGGCTACGGTAAGTATTTCTGGCGTCACCGTTACGCGGATTAGCCCAAATTTGCTTACCTTTATAAGCTACGCGTGTGTAGGCACTCAAACTATCATTTACAATCCAGTTCAATTTAGCGCTGGCAAAATGTTTCGGTGTATTGTCTAGCGGTAAGCCTCTCAAACTCACGCCTGAAGCAGAAATATCTTCATCCGATTTACGTTTTGAATGTTGATATGTATAAGATAAATCAACATTCCAGTGATCATTAAATGGAATATGTGAGCTGACCTCTACTCCTTTAATATTTGCTTTACCTACATTGCTGTATTCATAAAGTTTGGCACCTGTAATTGGATCTGTATTTCCGGTGTAATGGCTGGTAAGTTTATTTTTAAAATCCGTATTAAATACCGTTATGGTCGCATTAGCCCCGCTTTCGTGATTATAAACAAGGCTAAACTCTTCATTGACGCTAGTTTCCGGTTTTAAGTTTGGATTACCATAAATAACACCTGCACCGGCCTCGGTAGAAGTGACATAGCCTTCACTTAATTCACGAATACTTGGTGCACGGAATGCTTTAGCAATCCCACCTTTTACACTGAAAGTATCGTTGATATGGTAAACGGCATAGGCGCGAGGATTCCAGTGTGTACCAAATTTTTGGTGATGATCTAAACGTGTTCCCAGCGTAAGCAGGAATTTATCGGAAAAGTTAATTTCATCTTCCAAAAAGAAAGCATATTGATGAATTTTATTTTCTGTATTTTGATAAACCGGCACTAAACGTGTTTGAGTTCTTCCATTTACCGTTCTGGTGACTCTGTTTACTCCGGAGACAGAATCATCGTCCAATTTTGCATGTTGATATTGCCCACCAAATACAAAGAAATTATTAGCGACAGGCAACATAAACTTCACATCAAATACTGTATTTGTAATTTCCGGTATGCGTGAGTTCATTACGCCATTAGTGGTCACTTCACGTTTTGCTTTTTCTTGATACAAACTTAATTCAGAACTCATAAAATTCCAATCGGCTTGGTGAGTAAAAGACCAATGATTTCTTGTTGCACGGGTGGAGCCCGGTTGATTTTGTGCAACACTCGCACCGCGTGTTGTGGTCAATGCTAAAGATTTTCCCGGCGTCTCATCTTTTTCCAGCAAATGACGCCCGCCTTCAAGAATAAAGGTTTGTTTATCGGTCGGCGTGAAAGAAAGTTTAGCATTTAAATTACGATTTTTATTTCTGTTGGAACCGCCGATAATACTATCCTCAGGACGATAATCGGCTCCGCCGTAAACTTGCAGACCTAATCTATCCTGCACTAATGGACCGGAAACAAAAAAGTTACCATGATGTCCATTGCCAAAAGTGCTTTTATCATGTGCAGTAAATCCTACAGATGCAGAACCTGTCCATTCTTTAGTAACGTTTTTAGTGATTACATTAACAACACCGCCCATAGCATCGGAGCCATAAAGTGAAGACATTGGTCCACGGACAACCTCAATACGTTCTATGGCATTAATCGGTGGAATAAATGCACCTTCAAAACCGCCATTGCCATTTGGTCGGGATTCACGGGTGTTTTGACGACGACCATCAACCATAATTAACGTGTAATCCGCAGGTAAACCACGAATAGAAATATCCGATCTATTTACATTACTGCCACTGACATGAACACCCGGAATATCCTGTAAGGCTTCTTCCAAACGGGTAACGGGATGTTGTTTAAGGGATTCTTGATTCACTACGCTGATACTTGCCGGCGCGTCTTTTAAATCTTGAACGGTACCTGCTGCGGTAACCACAATGGGGGCAAGCGATTCTGTTGTCTCTTCCGCATACCCATAACTTGAAAATAACGCGACACTAAGCAGACTTAGCATAAAAATAGGTTGTTTTTGCATAAAATGCTCCAAAATGAATTAAACACATAAAATACTGCCTGCCAATTTTAACTAAACATTAACAACACTTTCAAATGAGAATGCTTTGTATTTGCTAAAAACTCACTTATTTTTTAGAACATTTTTTCATAGGGGCAAGCCTTAGGTTATTTAATTCGGTTGAATTATTTTTGTGATGCAGTATTATTTGCGCCCTGCATTTTTTTGCAAAATCGCGATTTACTGGGTTCCCTAACCCCAATTTAAACTAAAAAGGTAATTCAAATGACATATTCATTTTCGATCTTTAACGATCAGCAAAAACGTCGGGCATTGGTTTTGCTCAGTTTTTTCCACATTTTTATCATCACCGCCAGCAACTACCTTGTGCAAATTCCGTTTGAAGTGCATGTGCCGCTTACGTTATTCGGCGCACAGGAAGATTTCATGTTTCACAGTACTTGGGGCACGCTGACCTTTCCGTTTATTTTCCTGGCAACGGATTTAACGGTGCGGGTTTTCGGCGCCAAAGAAGCCCGTTGGATTATTTTTGTGGTGATGATTCCCGCGCTGATTATCAGTTATGTGGTTTCCACTCTGTTTTCAGACAGCCAATATCAGGGCTTGCAGGCATTAACGGCATTCAATTTGTTTGTGTTCCGCATTGCGGTGGCAAGCTTCTGTGCTTATGTATTCGGACAGTTATTAGATGTGTTGGTATTCAATCGTTTACGCCAACTAAAAACCTGGTGGATTGCACCGACCAGTTCTATGGTGTTCGGCTCCATGGCGGACACTTATTTATTTTTCGCTATCGCTTTTTACGCCAGCAGCGATCCGTTCATGGCGGAACATTGGATGGAAATCGGTTTTGTGGATTATTTATTCAAGTTATTCATCGGCTTATTGCTTTTCGTACCCGCTTACGGCGTCGTGTTAAATATGATTCTACGCAAAATTGAAAGCCTGACGGCTTCCATGCAAACAGAATTTGACGGAAAAATAGAAGAAGCGAACGGATAAAAAAATGCCCTGACGATTCAGGGCATTTTTATTGATAGAAATTACTCTTTTTGCGCAAGAAGTGCGGTCTCTTTTTCAGGTGTTTTTTCCGCTGCCTGCGGTTTGCGCGCTGCTATCATGGATTGCAGACCTTCCTCGCGTAATTGCGCTGCCGCCGTGGTGTCCCCTACTTGCTCAAAGACATAAGACGCCATGGTAATGTCCGCCGGCTCTAATTTGTCTTTATTGGCAATTAACGCTTTAAACACCTCATTGGCTTTTGCAAAATCATTGTTACGCACATATAAATAACCCAGCGCACGATTGGCACCGCATTGCACCGACGGATTCGCGCCTTTTAACCATTTGCTGATAAATTTAATCAGCTTGCTGTTATCTTCCGGTTGCAAGCGACTGATTTGCTTGAATAACGCCTGATTTAGTGGGCTATTTTCATCATCCAGTTTTTTCACCAATTCCAGCATCAATTCATAAGCGGACTCATGATCATTGGCATCAATTAAACGGCTAATGAGCGCCAGCTTGACATAGGCGTCGTTACGGCGTTTACGCGGTTGTTCGTCCCACCAATCCAATAAACCGTCAACGCCCTCTTCGTTCATTTTTTCATCCAGCAAACCGTCTTCCACTCGATGTTGTAATTCCACAAATTCTTGCGGCGAATACAAACCGGATTTTTCCACTTGTTCCAGAATATTATCTAGCGCTTGGTAAGCTTTGGATTTCAAATAAATATCCACCGCCAGCTTTAGCACTTCCTTATTGCGTCCTTCCATCAACAACAAGCTGTCCACGGAACTGCGCGCTGCCGGCAGTTTATTTTGTTGCAACAAAATGCGGGTGCGGGCGATTTCCAGAACCAGACTGTCAGAGCCGGCGATTTCGGTTGCTTCAATTAAATAACGGTTGGCACTGAATTCATCGCCCCGTTGTTGCGCGGCCTCAGCCGCTTTAATAAAATTCAGCACCGGCTCGTCGGAATGTTTGGCATTTTTGCCGATCAGTTTTTCCGCTTTGGAATAATCGCCTTCATCCATGCGCATTAACCCTTCGAGCGTTTGTTTTTGTGCTTTCGCCCGTTTACGACGGGAGAACCAACTATACGTATTATTGCTCAAACGGAAAAAGCGGCTAATCGCTACTTCAATGCTATACACCACCGCCAACGCAATCACAAAGAAAATCACCAACGTGGTAATGGACATTTCAATAATATTGCTTGCCGTTTCAATGCGCACATAGCCTTGTTTTCCCGACAAATACGGGCCGGCAATTAAGCCCGCTAACAGCAACAACATCAAAAATAGCACTCTGAACATAATCTATTTCTCCTATTGCTGTTCAGCCTGATTGGCTTCTTGGCGGGTTTCACCGACCGGTGCGGAACCTGCATCGGTCGCCGGTGTTTCGGCAGCAGGTTTTTCGGTTGTCGGTTTATCATCGGCATCGGTTAAATCTTTATCCACAGAAAGGGTTATTTTTTGCACTTCCTGCGGTTGTTTATCCAATAACTTGTCCAACGCATTCAAACTGCTTAATCGGGTCGGTACATCCACATAAATGGATTGCTCCGCTAAATCATCGAGGGTTTTCAGGAAATTTTGCGCCGTTTCGGTGTTGGTGTCGAAGTAAGTACGAATCCAAGACGCCACGGTTTCCAGCGATTGTTTATATAAATCGTCCTGTTGACGCGGCACGGCTAAGATCGCAATTTGTAAACGTAAGCGAATATTTTCGCGCAGATAAATGTCCTGATTCGGCGCGAGCAAAGCTTTATTGTCAGCTTTCTTCGGTGTAATGCGAATAAAATGATTTAAAAAACTGACCGCACTTTTCTCGGCGTTTTCCTTCCAATCGTCCAAGGAATCCGTCAATTTATCGTTGCTCGGGTCTTCATCAAAATTCACATCCAGTACCGTAAGCTCATCCACATTATTCGCCAACTGGGACAGACTCTGCATAATGGCGTTTTGATCCACGTTATTTAGGGATAATAATTGTTTTAAATCCGCATTAATGGCACTGCGCACCTGCGCCACTTGCGGCATAGCAACTTTTGACAGGGTTTCGTCGGCGACTTTCAGCAGGGACACGCTGGTATCCACGTCGTTATCCAACACTAATTTACGCAAGGCATTGTTTAACAGGAAATCCGCTTCGGTCAGCAACCAATCGTTCGGCTGATCCGCCTTGGCTTGATTAGATAAACGTTGCACCTGTTGTTGCAACGCCGACAGGCTTTGTTCTTTGGCGGACAGATTCTGATTCAACGCACTGATTTGATCGCTCGCTACTTGAGAGAACTCGGTCAATTTCGCCAGTTGATCTTTTTCCGCACGAAAATCAGGCACATCGGCACGATTTGAAGCACCCTTTTGTTGTAATTGACTTTCAAGTGCGGTCAGTTTTTGCTGTATTTCATCAACCTGTAATTGCCCGAAATAATACCCCGCGCCGCCTAAACCCAGCGCGATTAACAACGCTAGTAAACCTAAGGCGGAACCGGTTTTTTTCACTACAACGGTTTCGTGCACGATGGGTTGTTGTTCCGATGGCGTGACTTTTTGTTCATTTTTTTTGATAGTTTCCATCTTATCCTCTGCATTGGTTTCAACCTGTTCATTAGGCGTGGTATCTTGTGTCGCTAAATCAAGATCTTCGCTGACTTCAATTTTATGTTCAATTTCCGCGTTGTTTTTCGGAGGATTGGATTTCTTGTTAGCCATAATTTATACCTATAAAAAAGAAAGAGTTATTTAACGACATTGTAATAGCGTTTGTAATATGGATTGATTGTCCGCACGCGGAGAAATCACCACATTCTGCCAACCTAACGCTTGCGCCAAATGGGCAATGCGTTCGCTTACTGTAATAAGTTGACAACTTTTTAACCAATTATGTTCATTTTGCGGCACAAAATCCACTAATTGCGTAAGGATTTCAGCACTGGTCGCCACAATGGTTTGAATACCCGCACGCTTGCAAATACTGGTTTGCTCGGCGTTATTATAAACGATCGGTTCCCGTCGGTAGCATTCCACGATTTCTACGTTGGCACCACGTTGCTGCGCCTGCTCGGCGAACAATTCGCGCCCGCCGTTACCGCGCAGAATCAGCACGGTTTTTCCGGATAAATCCTGCATGGCGTTCAATTGCAATAAACCTTCGCTATTTTCCTGCGCGGTCGGGTAATGCACAGGTAATTCCGTCATGGCGGCAAAATACTGCGCCGTACCTTGCCCCACGGCAAAATATTGCAAATCTTCACGCCACACAAAGCCGGTCGCGCTTAAGGTTTTAAAGGCGAAATCCACCGCACTTTTTGACACGGCAAAGACATAATCGTCGCTTTTCAATTGCGCCAGTTTATTCGGTAATTCATTGAGTTCGGCACCGCTTTCAATACGAAATAAAGGCAAATGAATGGCAACCACGCCGGCTTTCGCCAACATATCCACCAGTTGCTGACCGCGCTCATCAGGGCGGGTAACCAAAACTGCCATACGATTTCTTCCTTACGCGTAAATGTCCTGCAAGATGTTATCCGCCCCTTGTGCCAAAAGCTGTTCGGCGATTTGCACGCCTAAAACGTCGGCATTTTCCACCGCACTTTTACCTTCCGCACGAATTATCGTCGAGCCGTCTGTGCTGCCCACTAAAGCGCGCAAATATAACTCACCGTCACGCAACACCGCATAACCGCCGATAGGCACTTGGCAACCGCCTTGTAAGCGATTATTCATGGCACGTTCCGCCAGCACGCAAGAGGTAGTTTCCGCATCCGCCAAAGGTGCCAGTAATCGACGCACGATAACATCATCGCTGCGGCATTCAATGCCTACTGCGCCTTGTCCGGCGGCAGGCAGAGACTGTTCCACGTCAATAAAAGAGGCGATACGCCCCGCCAAGCCTAAACGAATTAAGCCGGCAGAAGCTAAAATAATAGCGTCATAGTCGCCGTTATCTAATTTACTTAAGCGCGTGCCTACGTTGCCGCGCAAAGAACGAATACCCAAATCGGGACGCAAGGCTTTCAACTGGCACTGACGACGTAGGCTGGATGTGCCCACCACCGCGCCTTGCGGTAATTCCGCTAAAGTGCGGTAAGAATTTGACACGAATGCATCACGCGGGTCTTCCCGCTTACAAATCACCGCCAAGCCAAGCCCTACGGGAAATTGCATCGGTACGTCTTTCATGGAATGCACGGCAATGTCCGCTTCTTTATTCAGCAGGGCGTTTTCCAACTCTTTCACGAACAAACCCTTGCCACCGATTTTTGCCAACGGCGAATCTAAAATCACATCGCCTTTCGTTACCATTGGCACCAATTCTACGATTAAATCGGGATATAACTGCTGCAAGCGGTCTTTCACATAATTTGCCTGCCATAATGCCAACGGACTTTGGCGGGTAGCAATTTTTAAGCGTTTTTGCGTCATGAGAATAAAATATTTCTTAATGATATAATAAGCACTTATCCTATCATTGTTAGCCCGAAATGTCAGTTTCCATTTAATTTTTTTGCTTTCGGCGCGCGCCGATGGTAGAGTAAGCGCCAACTCAGTCTTCCCGTTGTCATAGGTTAGGATATTACTTGAAGTTTGATCTCAATAAAGCCCGCAAACGTGTAGATTATTTAGATAAACTACGCATAAAGCGCACCCTAGCCGACACGCCTGAATCCTTTCAACAAGTTTTTCGGCTCATTCCGCTGTTGTTACATTTCAACCATCCCGATTTGCCCGGCTATGTTGCCGACGCGCCGGGCGGAATTACGCATTTTATCGCCAATAAATTTCAGCAAAATTATCTCAAACATAACTATTCGCCAGATAGCATCAAAAACATTTTAAAATCCCACCGCACTTTTCGCGAGCGGGCGATTCACGGCGTGTATGTTATGGGCAGCATCGCCTCCATTGCGCAAACGCCGTCTTCCGATTTGGACATTTGGGTTTGCCATCGGGAAGATTTAAGCCAAACCGCCCGTCAATTATTACAACAAAAAACCGAGCTGATTCAACAATGGGCGAAGCGGTTTCACGTGGAAATTAACTTCTATCTGATGGATCAAAAGCGCTTTCGTTGTTTTCAGGATACGGAACCTGTCGGCATTGAAAACTGCGGTTCGGCGCAATATATGTTGCTACTGGATGAATTTTACCGTTCCGCCATTCGGCTTGCCGGTAAACCGTTGTTATGGTTGCATTTGCCTATTGAAAATGAAGCGGATTACGAAGGGGAAATTGAACGTTTGGCGCAAAATGGCGAACTGGATTTAAACGATTGGGTGGATTTCGGCGGTTTAGGCAGTTTATCCGCAAACGAATATTTCGGCGCAAGCCTGTGGCAGCTGTATAAAGGGATCGATTATCCATATAAATCCTTGCTCAAAATTTTATTGCTGGAAGCCTATTCACACGATTACCCCAACACCTTTTTGATCGCCCGCGAGTTCAAACAGGCGCTATTGAGCAATCAATTAAAACCGGAACATAAATTTGACGCTTATCTTGCCATGTTACAGCGGGTTACCGCTTATTTGACCCAACAAAAGGAATTCAAGCGCCTGGATTTCGTGCGTTGCTGTTTTTATATTAAAGTCCATGAAAATGAAGTGGAACCGGAACAAAGCAACTGGCGTCTGGACGAATTACTCAAACTCACACAGCGATGGGGCTGGAAGTGCGGTCAGCTGGAGCATCTAAATCACCGTGCGCAATGGAAAATCAAACAAACCACCAAAGTACACAACGACTTGATTAAATTCCTGATGTTAAGTTATCGCAACTTGGTGAATTTTGCCCGCAAACATCAGGTTAATGCCAGCATTATTCCGCAAGATATGAGTATTTTAACCCGCAAACTCTATACCGCATTTGAGGAGTTGCCAGGCAAAGTTACCCTGCTCAATCCGCAGCTGGCAGTGGATTTATCGGAAAAATATCTCACCTTCATTGAAGTGAAAAACAACCGCCGCTTTAAAGACGGTTGGTATTTGGTGAATCAAACACCGACGGTGCAAGGCTTCAGCCGACCGCGTTACACGGAATACAACGAAAGCCTGAATAAACTGGTGGCGTGGGCTTATTTTAACCGCTTACTGACCGCCAACACCGAGCTGTTTATTACCAGCGAAAATGTGGATTTAAAAACCCTGCGCCAATATGTCACCGATTTACGGCTGGCTTTCCCGCCGGAAAGCCCGTTCACCGGCAATTCCGAGTTAAGCCACCCTTGTGAAATTCGTAATCTGGCGGTTATCGTCAACTTAACGCAAGATCCGACCCAACATTTAACGGATGTCAAATCCAGCATTCAATCCAGCGATTTATTCAGCTTCGGACCGAATGAAGAAAGCTTAGTGGGCAGTATCGATCTCACCTATCGCAACGTGTGGAATGAAATCCGCACCCTACATTTTGAAGGTGCAAACGCAATTTTATTGGCGTTAAAAGTGCTTTCCAACAAAATTTATCGCGGCGCACCGTTACCGAAGCAGGTGCAGGTGTTCTGTTACAGCCGTTATTATCGCCACGCCTTGCGTCGCATTGTTACCACGCTGATTAATAAATGTATCAGCATTCAAGTGGGAACCGCCGCGCCGCCGAAAAATAACCTGTTACGCGTGGCGGGTAAAAACTGGCAATTTTTCTTTGAAGAGCGCGGTATCAGTTTGCAGGAAATCCATCAGGCGGAAGTTGACAAAACACGCCAATTAGACACCGCACTTAATGCGAAGGTAAAAGCTACCGAACCAAAAATAGCCAAACCGCAAAAATATCCGCACGAAATCGACATGTTCGCCAGTGAAGGTTTTCTGCAATTTTTCTTTGAAGATAACGCAAACGGCAGTTTCAACGTGTATATTTTGGATGAACTGAATCGTATTGAGATTTATCGCAACTGCGACGGCACCAAAGAGAAAAAAATTCACGAGATAAACCGAATTTATCAGTTCTCAGGCTTGGATGAAAATGAGAATCCGTATAAAATTGTGCAACGTGATTTTAACTATCCACAATTTTATCAACTGGTTGCCACCAAGGAAGGTACGACAATCGTTCCGTTCCACAGCCGTCTGGCGTTATCCTAAAGGTTTTATATGACTGATAAATTAAAAGTATTAATTATTGACGACCACCCGTTAATGCGCCGTGGTATCAAACAACTTGTTGAATTGGAAGAAGGTTTTGAGGTTGTCGGCGGCGCAGGAAACGGCACCGAAGGCATTAATCTGGCATTACAAACCTCGCCTGACCTGATCATTTTGGATCTCAACATGAAAGGCTTATCCGGCTTGGATACGCTTAAAGCCTTGAGGGCCGAAGGGGTGGATGCGCGAATCGTGATCCTCACCGTTTCCGATGCGAAAAATGACATTTTCACCTTAATTGACGCCGGCGCGGACGGTTATTTATTAAAAGACACCGAACCCGACACTTTGCTTTCCCAGCTAAAACGAATCGCCCAAGGGGAAGTAATTTTAAGCGATTCCATCAAAAATCTATTACTGGAACGTCAATCCTCGCAAGAGCCCATTTATTCCCTCACCGATCGCGAAATGGACGTCTTGCGTTTAATCGCCACCGGGCTTTCCAATAAGCAAATTGCAGGGCAATTATTCATTTCGGAAGAAACCGTGAAAGTGCATATTCGTAATTTGCTGCGCAAACTGAACGTCCATTCCCGCGTGGCGGCGACGGTGTTGTATTTCGAACATAAAAACGGCTAAGCCGTTTTCCAAATAACCTCTCAAATAGCCGGTATTATCGCCGGCTATTTTTATGAGAACCCCTTGACCGACCTCAAGAAATATTTTGAAAATCCACCGCACTTTGCATTGCAGGGCTTTAGCCTAACGGGTACACTACAAGCGTTTTACTTTTGGGGTAGGTATGAAGCAATCGGGCAAGCAGATAATACATTGGGCAACGAAAACCGTTTTCGGCATTTGTTTGTTTTGGCCGCCGTTTTTATGGGCGGAACATCTCGTGGACTTGCAAATCGCGGGAATTAAAAACAACAAATTAAATGAAAACGTGCACATTTATACCAATGCCATTGAAAAAGAAGAAATGGACGGCTCCGAGCGCTATCAAGACCAAGTGCGTCAAGCGGTGGATAAGGGCTTGCGCGCCTTCGGTTACTACGAAAGTGCGGTCAGTTTTGAACTCAAAAATCGTGCCAAGCCCAACAAACCTTTATTAATCGCCCATGTCACCGTAGGCAATCCGGTGAAAATCGCCGCCACCGATGTACTTATCAGCGGGCAGGCGGATGAAGATCCGGAATTTGTTAAACTGGAAAGAAACGTACCGAAACCCGGCACGATCCTCAATCACGAAACCTACGACAATTACAAAAGCGCCCTGCAACAACTTGCTCTGACCCGTGGCTATTTTGATGCGGCATTTGCAACCTCCCGCTTAGAAGTAATGCCCTCCACTTATCAGGCATGGTGGAAGTTGGATTTTAACAGCGGCGAACGCTACCGCTACGGCAAAATCAATTTCCAACACGCGCAAATTCGCGAAGACTATTTGCGTAATATGCTGAATATTCAACCCGGTGAAGACTATCTGCTCAATGACCTTTCCACCCTCACCAATAACTATTCTTCAACCAACTGGTTTAGTTCGGTGCTGTTGCAACCTCATTTGGACGATAAAAAGAAGCTGGTGGATCTGGATGTGTTGCTTTATCCGCGTAAGAAAAACATCATGAACGTGGGTATCGGTTATTCCACCGATGTGGGTCCGCGTCTGCAATGGAGCTGGACCAAGCCTTGGATTAACGATCGCGGGCATAGCGTCAGAAGCAATCTGTATCTTTCGTCGCCGAAACAGACCTTAGAACTGACTTACAAACACCCTTTATTGAAAAATCCGCTGAATTATTACTATGAATATTCGGCGGGTTTTGAAAATGAAAATAAAAACGACACCAAAACCACCGCCTCCACGCTCGCCGCTTTGCGCTACTGGAACCACCCGACGGGCTGGCAATATTCTTTAGGTTTAAGGGTGCGTCACGATTCCTTTACGCAGGCGGATATTTCCGATAAGACACTGTTGCTGTATCCGACTACGTCCTTAACCCGCACCCGTTTGCGCGGCGGTGCGTTTCCCGATTGGGGCGATTCACAACGTATCACCTTTGATTTAGGACGCAAATTTTGGCTGTCTGACGTAGATTTCTGGAAAATTCAGGCATCGACTGCTTGGATTCGCACCTATGCACAAAACCATCGGTTTCTCACCCGCTTGGAAATCGGTGTGCTGAATACCGCCAATATTCATCGTATTCCGCCGTCTTTGCGCTTCTTTGCCGGCGGCGATCGTAGCGTGCGCGGTTACGGCTATAAAAAAATCTCGCCGAAAGACCGCAACGGCAAACTTATCGGCGGTTCGCGCTTACTCACCGGCTCCATCGAATATCAATATCAGGTTTATCCGGACTGGTGGCTTGCCACGTTCGTGGATAGCGGGCTGGCGGCAAACGCTTTCGATACCAACGAATTGCGCTACGGCACCGGTGTCGGCGTGCGTTGGGCATCGCCGGTGGGCGCGATAAAATTCGATATTGCCACACCGGTGCGCGATAAGGACAACAGCAAAAATATTCAATTTTATATCGGGCTGGGCGCCGAGTTATAACAAGAATTAGCAGAACGGATAAGAACATGACAGAACACACGGAACAAGCCTTGCAAACGCCGTCAAAGCCAAAAAGAAAAAAAAGCAAGTGGCGTCGCATTTTATGCGCCGTAAGTGCGGTCGTTTTTTTACCTGTTTTTGCCCTGCTCGGCATGCTCGCCACGGAAAGTGGGCAGCACCGGCTGATTCGCTGGGCGGATGATGTTGTCGATGCCCTTTCCATTGAACAAATCGAAGGTAACTTGAGTGAAGGCTTGGTGCTGAAAAATCTCCGTTTTCAAACGGAAGGCATCGGCACACAAGTAGCCGAAGCCCGCCTTCAAATGCAGTTAAGCTGCTTGTGGCGTTTAGATATGTGTATTGATGACATCCGCCTACAACAACCAAGCGTTCAAATTGATACCGCCCTGTTGCCCCCATCGGAACCGACACGCAAAGAAAGTGCGCCGATGAAGCGGATTTCCCTGCCCATTGGCGTGCACATTAAGCAGGTTGCGGTGAGTGAGTTAAGTTTATTGATCGATAAACACCACATGACGTTGGCAACCTTTCACACCGCCGCGACATTAAATAACGAAACGGGTTTAACCGTATCTCCCACCCAAATCCATGATTTCCGTTTTCTTCAGCAAATGGATGAAAACGCCGAGAAAACAAACGAAATCAAAACAGAAAAGGCAGAACCAAGCCCGCCGATTAACTGGGAAAAAGTAGAACAGAATTTGAGCCGACCGCTGCTTGCCGATTTGCAAAAAATCGAGTTGCCGTTTGATATGCACGTTCAAAGCATTGACGGCAAAAACTGGCAATATCAACTCGTTAATGAAAAACAGGAAACGCTGCAGGATATTCAGGTGTCCTCCGCCGAACTGCAAGCGGACGCTACCAATGATGTGGTGCAGTTGCAAAAATTTGACGTGCATAGCAATCTCGGCGATTTAACGGCGAACGGGAAAATGCAACTAAACGAAGATTTTCCGGTGCAATTCAATCTGTCGGGCGATTTCAACACCTTCAAACAAAACGACGAAGTGCTGCTGCCGGCAAGTAAAATAGAGTTATCCCTTTCAGGAACGCTGAAAAAAACGACCGCACTTTTGTTGCAGACCCAAGGGGCGGCAGAGGCAAAACTGGAGGCAAAAGTTCAACCTGCCGCGCCAAAACTACCGTTAACATTACATTTCGTTGCCGACAAAGCGCAATATCCGGTTGATAATAAAGATCCGCTAAAAATTCATGGGTTGGATTTAACCGTGAACGGTGACTTACTGGCGGCGCAAGTCAATTTAACCGGTGCGGTCAGCGGCATGGGCATTCCCAATAATACCCTTGAGTTACAAGCGGTCAGCCATTTATCTAACGTGGAAATTAACCGTTTGTTGCTGAAAGCCTTAAACGGCTCGGCGGAACTGCAAGGCAATCTGAACTGGCGTGACGGCATTGCCTGGGACAGCCGTTTACAACTTGCCAAAATCAATTTAGGCAATTACTTAGCCGCTTTCCCGGCAGTGTTATCGGGCAAATTAAGCTCGCAAGGTAAAGCGAACTCAAACGGTTGGCAAGTTGATGTGCCAGAGTTGGATATTCAAGGAACGCTGTCCCAACGTCCGCTCAACTTAAAAGGCAACTTAACGGCGGGTGACCGGCAATTGCTTAATGTGCCGCAGTTATTGCTCACTTACGGCGAGAATAAAATCAACGCACAAGGACATATCGGCGATCAATCGGATTTTAATCTGAACATTAACGCACCGAATTTACAAGGCTTATGGGCAGATTTATCGGCTGGCTTAAAAGGCAATGTGAAACTCAACGGCAGCCTCGCCAATCCGCACATCTATGCAGATTTAACCGCCAGCCGTTTTACCTTTCAGCAAATGCACCTGAATCAGGCGCTGATTAAAGGCGACATTAACGGTACGGAACACATTAAAGGTCAGCTTGAGGTAAATTTAAACGGCTTTAATTACAATGACATTAACGTCAATCAACTCAAATTAACGGCAAGCGGCGATGAACAAAAACATAGCCTGCAATTACAATCAGACGGCAACCCAGTCGCCGCCAACTTAAATTTAACCGGAAATTTCGACCGCACTTTACAGCAATGGAAAGGCACGCTAAGCCAAATGATGATTAAATCGGAATTCGGCAACCTGCAAACCAACCAGAATGTTGCCGTCACCTATGATAATAAAACCGCCGAAGCGACGATCTCCGCCCATTGCTGGATGCACAGTCAGGCAGATTTATGCTTCCCGCAAACCTTTAAAGTGGGCGCTAACGGCGAAGTGCCCTTTGACATCAAACGCTTCGATCTGGCGTTCGTCAATAAACTGCTTGAACAGGAATTACTCAACGGGCAATTAAACAGCAAAGGTAAAGTAGCCTGGTTTACCGACAAGCCGTTACTCGCCGAAGTGCAAGTTAACGGCAATAATCTGTCTGTGACGCAAAAAGTGGATCGCAAAACATTCCGCTTAGCGATTCCGCAAATCAGCTTAAACGCGAATCTGGCGAACAATAATCTGGCGCTGAAATCCGATATTCATATTCAGAATCAAGGCAGAATCGGAACGGATTTGAAGCTCTCGGATATTGTCAACGCGCGTAAACTGGCCGGTACTTTCAATGTTCAAAACCTAAATCTCAATCTCGCCAATCAACTGCTTAATGGTGGCGAACAGGTCAACGGCGAACTTAACGCGAATCTGACTTTAGGCGGCAGCTTAACGGCGCCGACCCTTAACGGTGATGTTCGCCTCAACAAACTCGGTGCCAAAATACGTTCGTTGCCTTTTGACATTACCGAAAGTGAGTTAACACTGCGCTTTGCCGGCACCAGCTCCACACTACAAGGTTACGTAAAAACCGCCGACAGCCGTTTAAACCTAAGCGGTGAAGCAAATTGGAAAAATGTAAATGACTGGCGCACCCGTTTACACGCCGAGGCGGATAAATTTAAAGTGGATATTCCGTCCATGGCAAGACTGCAAATCAGCCCGAATATCGACATCAGCGCCACGCCAAAACTGTTGGAATTGTCCGGCAATATTGATATTCCTTGGGCGCGCATTGCCATTGAAAGCCTGCCTGACAGTGCCGTGGCAGTGAGTTCCGACGAAGTGATTTTGGACGGTAAAGAAAAAACAAATCTGCCGAAAAATTTACCCTCTGAAACCCAAAGCGGCATGGCAATTCGTTCTGACTTAAGAATCAATATCGGTGATGATGTCAGCCTCAACGCTTACGGTTTAAAAACCCATTTGCACGGATTACTCTCGGTGAAACAGGAAAAAGGCAATCTGGGGCTTTACGGCGAAGTAAACCTGAAAAATGGTCGTTACGCCTCCTTCGGGCAGGACTTGCTGATTCGTAAAGGACTCATCAGTTTTGTCGGTCAACCTTCACAACCCATGCTGAATATCGAAGCGATTCGGAATCCGGAAGCCATGGAAGATGCAAGCGTCACTGCCGGTGTGAAAGTGAACGGCATAGCGACCGCGCCAAACGTAACGATTTTCTCTGAACCGGGAATGCCGCAGGATCAAGCCCTATCCTATATTCTGAGCGGACGCTCTTTAGAAAGTAGCGGAGATGCCGCGTCCAGCGGTTCCGTGGGGGCTGCACTCTTAGGCATGGGGCTTGCCAAAAGCGGCAATGTGGTCGGCGGCATCGGTAAAGCCTTCGGCATCAAAGATCTGAATCTAGGTACAGCCGGAGTCGGCGACAGCTCAAAAGTGGAAGTAAGCGGCAGCATTACGCCGCGACTACAAGTTAAATATGGCGTCGGATTATTTGACGGTTTAGCCGAAGTCACCTTGCGTTATCGCCTGCTGCCGCAACTTTATGTACAATCCGTTTCGGGCGTTAATCAAGCCTTTGATTTACTGTATCAATTTGAATTTTAACTATGAATAACGAAAATTTACTGAATAAAGCTAACCAACTCCATGCACGACGTGGCGAAGTCCGTGAAATCGCCGCCATTGATTTGGGCTCCAACAGCTTTCACATGATCATCGCCCGCATCGTCAACGGCACATTGCAAGTGTTATCCCGCTTGAAGCAAAAAGTGCAACTTGCCGAAGGGTTGGATGAACACCAGGTACTAAACCAAGCGGCGATTGAACGTGGGGTAAATTGTCTGGCGTTATTCGCCGAGCGTTTGCAGGGATTTTCCGCCGAAAACGTCAGCGTCGTCGGCACTTACACCTTACGCCGCGCCGTAAATAACGATGAATTTTTACGTCAAGCCGCTAAGGTCTTTCCTTATCAGATTAATATCATCAGTGGCAAAACCGAAGCCAAAACCATCTATGCCGGCGTTTGCCACACCCAGCCGGAAACCGGGCGGAAATTCGTTATCGACATTGGCGGTGGTTCCACGGAGATGATTATCGGCGATAACTTCACGCCGTTAATTTACGAAAGCCGCCACATGGGTTGTGTCAGCTTTGCCAAACAATTTTTTCCGAACGGCGAAATCAGCGAGGAAAATTTCCGTCAAGCCAAACAAAGCGCATTAAATAAAATCGAAGATCTCGCTTGGGAATATCGCAATCTCGGCTGGCAATCAGTGCTCGGTTCGTCGGGTACGATTAAAACCGTTCATCAGGTTATTTGTGAAAATATCGATGCCAACGGCACGATCACAGCGTATCGCTTAAATCAACTCATTGAGCAAACCCTACAATACGCCCATTTTAATCAACTGAAGTTTAACGGCTTGAACCCCGATCGTGCCGATGTTTTCGTGCCGGGTCTGGCGATTTTAAGCGCGGTATTTGAGAACTTTCACATTGATAAAATGCGTTATTCCGACGGAGCATTACGCGAAGGCGTCATGTATAGTCTGGAACAAAATTTTCAGGTGAATAATATTCGGGAACGCACGGCGCTCGGTTTAGCGGAGCAATTTAATATCGATCAGGCACAGGCGGAACGGGTGTATCAAAGCGCCGCATTGCTGTTTAACCAATATGGCACTTGGCAAAATGCCGAACTGATTCCGGAAATGCAAGATGTGCTTTTCTGGGCGGCGCGTTTGCATGAAGTGGGCATTGTAATTAATCACAAAGCCATGCAAAAGCATTCCGCGTATATTTTATACAACACGGAACTGCCCGGTTTTGATAACGAACAACATCGCCTGCTTTCTACGCTGGTGCGCTATCATAGCGGCAATTTCAAACTGCCGGAGATGTTCAAATTCTCCCGTTATCACGAAAAAGATGTGTTAGCCCTCGTTCGTATTTTACGTTTGGCAGCGATCATCAACCGCTCCCGTCAGGCCACCGAGAAAACCGAAAAAATCACCCTGAAAACCGACCGCACTTTAAATAACTGGCAGTTGGAATTTGAAGCAAATTACCTGGAACATAATCCATTGGTGAAGAGCGATCTGGCATTGGAAAATCGTTTTTTACAAACGCTGGAATTAAGTCTGTCGGCAAATTAACTTAAATGACACATAAAAAAATCCCCGCGATTTTCTCATCACGGGGATTTTTATTATTTAACGCCGATTACGCTTTAGGACCGGCAGAAATTAAGGCTTTACCTTCTGCATTAGTCGCGTATTTTTCGAAGTTTTTCACGAAACGACCGGCAAGATCTTTCGCTTTGGTTTCCCATTGCGCTTTGTCTGCGTAAGTATCACGCGGATCTAAGATGGCTGGGTCAACACCCGGTAATGCATTAGGAATTGCCAAGTTGAAAATTGGTAATTCGCTCATTTGGGCTTTTTCAATAGAGCCGTCTAAGATGGCGTCGATAATGCCGCGTGTATCTTTAATGGAGATACGTTTGCCTGTGCCGTTCCAACCGGTATTCACCAAGTAAGCTTCCGCACCTGCCGCTTGCATACGTTTAACCAACACTTCCGCATATTGGGTTGGGTGTAAGGTTAAGAATGCCGCACCAAAACAGGCAGAGAATGTTGGAGTCGGTTCAGTAATACCACGTTCTGTACCCGCTAATTTCGCAGTAAAGCCGGACAAGAAGTAGTATTTGGTTTGTTCCGGTGTCAATTTAGAAACAGGCGGTAATACACCGAATGCATCTGCGGTTAAGAAAATCACTTTGGTTGCGTGACCTGCACGGGAAACCGGTTTAACGATGTTATCGATGTGATAAATCGGGTAAGACACACGGGTGTTTTCGGTTTTTGAACCATCGTCGAAATCCACGGAACCGTCTGCACGAACAACCACGTTTTCTAACAATGCATCACGACGGATTGCGCGGTAAATATCCGGTTCGTTTTCTTCGGAAAGGTGAATGGTTTTCGCGTAGCAACCACCTTCAAAGTTAAAGATACCTACATCATCCCAACCGTGTTCATCATCACCGATTAATTCGCGTTTCGGATCGGTAGAAAGGGTGGTTTTACCGGTACCGGATAAACCGAAGAACACAGCCACATCACCGTCTTTACCTACGTTAGCGGAACAGTGCATTGCGCCCACGCCTTTCAACGGTAAGAAGTAGTTCATCATGGAGAACATACCTTTCTTCATTTCACCGCCGTACCATGTACCGCCGATTAATTGAATGCGTTCGGTTAAGTTGAATGCTACGAAGTTTTCGGAATTCAAACCTTGTTCTTTCCAGTTCGGGTTGGTGCATTTAGAACCGTTCATCACCACGAAGCTTGGTTTGAAATCTTTGAGTTCGGCATCGGTCGGACGAATAAACATGTTTTTCACGAAATGCGCCTGCCATGCCACTTCGGTCACGATGCGCACCGCAATGCGGTCTTTTTCACTGGCGCCGCAGAAACCGTCGATAACAAATAAACGTTTGCCGGAAAGCTCTTTGGTAACAATGTCTTTCAAGCTTGCCCAAGTGTCTTGCGTCATCGGTTTATTGTCGTTTTTCGCCGCGTCGGAAGTCCACCACACGGTGTCTTTGGTGGTGTCATCTAAAACGATATATTTATCCTTAGGAGAACGTCCGGTAAAAATGCCGGTATCCACGGCTACCGCGCCGGTTGTGGTTAAGGTTCCTTTTTCAAACCCTTCCAAACCCGGTTTGGTTTCTTCTTCAAAAAGTTGTTCATAACTTGGGTTATAAACCACTTCTTTTACGTTATGGATACCAATTGCTTCAAGTTCTTTAATTACTTTGTTTACATCTGTCATACTTCACCTCATTGTGTTAAAAGTTAAAATTAAAAATTGAGCATATTCTATGAAAATTTCTACCCAAAAACTGTTAGCTTGATCAAATATTTGAACATTACTTTATTTTTTATTGGGTTTTAGGGTAAATTTATCCACCAATTTGAGAAGCATTTTCGCTATACGTTAAAAACAATATAAAAAACCACCGCACTTTCAACGGGAACTTATGATTCAGCCCCCGTTCTAAGTAACACAATGACTCCACTACTCAAAAGGAACAACATGAAATTATTCAAAACCTTTTTACTTGCCGTTTTACTTTACATCCCCGGCGCATGGGCTGCGGATCCCGTGGATTTAAACATCAAATACAGCTCCAATTATTTAATGCCTGCGTACGTGCATTTTAAAACAGACGGCTTTGAATATACCATTAAAGCCAACATCAACGTGCCGTTATACAACATTCAATTCACGTCCAAAGGCGCACAAAGTAGCAACTTTTTCAATATGTTAAGTTATAAAGACACACGTAACGACAAGCCTTATGCGGAAGCCAAAATCGCCAACCGCAAAATTGAATACGGCAAAGTGAAAGACGGCTTAAAAACCGAAGACTTAACCCTGCCGACCTACGATTTATTCACGGTGGCATTCCAGTTGAGTTACTACGATAAACTGCCGAACAGCTTCCAAATCACCAACGGCAAAAAACTCTACCCGATGGAAAATGTGGTGCTGAACACCAGTAAAAAACAGATTAAATACAACAAACAGGACGTGACCGAAATCACCTATCAATTTAAAACCGGCAATAAAGACATTGTGGTGAAAAAACACGAAGGCGAAAAATTCCCTCGATTTATTTCCTATAACCGCGACGGTGATGAATATGAACTCACCTTCAGCGAGTTTGTGAAAAACTGACATTCCCACGAAAAAATAAAGCCACCTAAAAAGGTGGCTTTTTGTTGGGTAAAGTGCGGTGAAAAATTTAAGTGTTTTTTTGACCGCACTTTACCCTAATAATATTCGTATGAATTTTCAACAATGGTGTTGGTCGGATGATTATTCTCATCAAACGCTTCAATTTTCACCACATTTCCATGACTATCCAACGTATTTTTCCACCTGATGACGGAAGATATGCGACCGTCGCCGAAACCGTAAGGGGGAAACACTTCAAATTTAATTTTATGTCCATGAGTATCAAAGGTCGTCACTTCCCGTCCTCCATGTGCAAATTGCGTTTGTTCAACTAATTTCCCTTCAATATATTTGTTTACATATTTAAAAGGCTCACCGCCAAATATTTCATTTCGGGATTCTACAATATTGCCGTATTCATCATAATGGTGACGGTATTTATTCAGTCCGTTTTCAAGTTTTTCACAATCCTCTTCACAGGACTCGTCTTCTGTTTTTTCAATCAACAACAACCCATTCTTATCATAGGTATTTTCAGATATCACTCGCTTTGAATCGCCTTCCGGTTTGAATTCCTGAATGACGGTCAGAGTACCATCCGAATTGGCACGATAGTGATACTCCGTAAAATGATTATCACCATCCGAAAACGATTTCACCAAACGCCCTTGTTCGTCATAAACAAAGTTTAGCACCTGTGTAAAATGCCCCAAAACCTCTTCTTTGGTTTTGAACCCCTGCGGATTAAAGTAAGTAGTCTCGCGTTCCTCAACCCGAGAACTGTCCCGTTCAATTAATTTCCTTTCCCATTTTTTAACCGGCCCTTTCAGATTTAATAAGGCTAAATCGGTTTTTAGGTTGGCAAAAAGTGCGGTGGAAAACAGAGTTAAAATACATCCTAATAAAATACGCTGCATAAACGTCGTCCTTAAGTAACAAAAAAGTGCGGTCAAAAAAACACATGAATTTTTGACCGCACTTTTAATTCGCATTTATTTTAATTGTTGTTCAATAATACCGCCGCCAAGGCAAACCTCATCCAAGTAGAACACCGCCGATTGTCCCGGGGTGACGGCAATTTGCGGTTCGTCAAAAATGACTTTGATGGTTTCGTCGTTAATCGGCTCAATGGTGCAAGGCACGTCCGTTTGGCGATAACGGGTTTTCACCGTGCAACGTAAAGTTGAGCGAATCGGTTGGCGATCGACCCAATGTAATTGCTGCGCAATTAAGCCCGTAGAAAGCAACGCAGAATGATCATGCCCTTGCGCCACGATCAGTTCGTTATTCACCAGATCTTTTTCCACCACATACCAAGCCTCTTCGCTTGCGCCTTTTACACCGCCGATGCCTAAGCCCTTGCGCTGCCCCAAAGTGTGATACATCAAACCGTCATGACGACCGATAATGTCGCCGTCCACCGTGCGAATATTGCCCGGTTGTGCCGGCAAATAACGCGCCAGAAAATCTTTAAATTTGCGCTCACCGATAAAACAGATGCCGGTGGAATCTTTTTTCTTCGCCGTGACCAAGCCTAAATCTTCCGCGATAGCACGCACAATGGGCTTTTCAATATCGCCGACGGGGAATAGGCTTTGTCCCACTTGTTTGTGGCTTAAGGTGTAAAGAAAATAGCTTTGATCTTTATTGGCATCCAAACCACGTAATAGCTGAGCGTTGTCATCATCGCCTGCACGACGAACATAATGCCCCGTAGCAATATAATTCGCCCCCAAATCTTCCGCCGCGTATTCTAAGAACGCTTTAAATTTGATTTCCTTGTTACACAGAATATCCGGATTCGGCGTGCGTCCTGCTTTGTATTCGCTGAGAAAATGTTCAAACACGTTATCCCAATATTCCGCCGCAAAATTGATTTTATGTAATTTAATGCCAAGCTTGTCGCATACGGCTTGCGCATCGGCGAGATCCGCTGCCGCGGTGCAATAATCCGTATCATCGTCCTCTTCCCAATTCTTCATGAACAAGCCTTCTACTTGATAGCCTTGTTGTTGAAGAATGAAAGCGGAAACGGAGGAATCGACCCCGCCAGACATCCCGCAAATCACTTTTTTAGTGGCATTTTCGGCGAGTTGTTCTGGGGTTAATTTTGGAAAGCGTTGGTTATAAGTGTTTGAAGTTAACATAATTCTCCCGTAACTTCGGTTAAGGCGAAGCACATTGGTTGTTGAACAATAATAATGTTCTTTTAATGAATAATTGAAGTATCCTCTTTCAGAATATAAGAGGGTTCATCATTAAAAGAAATTTTGTAAAAGGTTTTTCCTGATTTTCCGACCACCTCTTTAAACGTCGGACAAGGGATGTCTGTTGCTTTCAATATAAGTAAGGTTGGCATATCTTTTATTTCATTTTCGGTTTAATCTAAGACGGACTTGCTATAAATAGGTGTATCTTTTTGGACAAGCACATCAGGAGAAGATGCATTACCGCTATCATCTTCATCATCATGAAAAATACCTTTTTCAATTGCGAATGGTTTATGATCGACTAATTTCTTTGCATCTTCTTCTGAAATATAAAGTGAGCCCATGCCATAACGCACTTCAGCAGTGGAAAACATTGGCATCGTATTTAGCCATGCGCCTTCTTTGACTGAAACAACCGCTTTATTAAACTCAGCATCAGCATAAAGATTAATATCCGAATTTACCTTTGCGGGATAATGCCCGGCAAAAGCAAAAGATGAAATCATTAATAAAAACGAAGAAGAAATAAATTTTGATAATTTCATGGTTTTACTTCACTTCATAAAACTGCGAGTCATCATCTTTCTTCGCAAATTTTTGTTCGTATTCCGCTTTGGCTTGTTCGTCACCTGCATCGAGTTTTGATTGAAGTGTGTCGCAAGGCTTGTCGCAGTCGCAGGCTTTGGCGATACCTAAGGAAGACAACCCGCCGCAACTGCCTTTAAGGGCTTGGCGTTTAACGATATAACCCAGTGCCATGGCTAAGATGATGAGGATGAAAATCCCGAAAGTCACTAAAAATAATTTCATAATCGCTCCATAAATAATCTCAATATCCACCGCACTTATGACAAAAAAGTGCGGTCATTTTTAGCTGTGTTTTTTTACTGTGCCAAGAACGGCTTGAACGCCGAGGACATTTCCGTGCGATAGCCCTTGCCGTCTTTGATAATCATAAAAATCGGCAGTTTTTCCTGCTCCGCCACTTCCAACGCTTTTTGTTCTCCCAACACAAATAAGCCGGTGGAAAGCCCGTCGGCGGTCATGGAAGTCGGTGTTAACACGGTGATTGACGCCAAGGCGTGTTGAATCGGATAGCCGGTTTTCGGATCGATTTCGTGGGAAAAGCGCACACCGTCTTGTTCAAAATAATTACGATAATCGCCTGATGTCGCCATCGCCATATTCTCCAAACCGATAATCTGCTGGGCGGCTTGTTTGCCGTCAAAGGTCGGGCGTTCAATGGCGATTTGCCATGGCTTGCTTTCGGCATTTTTGCCCTTGGCACGAATTTCGCCACCGATTTCCACCATGTAGTTTTGTACCTTAATGCTTTCCAGATAATCTGCCACCTGATCGACGCCGAAGCCTTTGGCGATAGAGGAAAGATCCACATAAAGTTGCGGCATGGCTTTTGTTAGGAAAAACTTCCCGCTCTCTTCAGTAAGTGACAATTTATCAATGCCCACCCACGCTTGGCGTTCGGCGATTTGCTCCGCCGTCGGCTGTTTTTCAACGCGTTTTTCCGGACCAAAGCCCCAAAGATTTACCACCGGTCCGACAGTAATATCCAATGCGCCTTGTGTCACCTGATTTAAGCGAATCGCTTCTTTCACCACCTTGGCAAGATCCGCAGAAATTTCAATCGGCGCGTTGGTTTCTATGTTTTGATTAAAACGACTGAGTTCGGAATCCTTCATGTAAGTGGACATTTTCGCATTTACATCTTTTAAAATCGCATCAATTTGTTCGTGCGCCTGTTGTGATGCGATAGAAACGTCGCCGTTGTTTGCATATTTAATGTGATAAGTCGTTCCCATGGTTTTACCGGTAAGGGATACGATTTCGGCTTCATGTTTTGGCGTCGCCGTTTGCGGCGAATTCGCTTGTTGCGATGCCGTCGGTTGATCGCAGGCGCTTAATACCAACGCCATCGCGGCAAGGGCAAACCCGCGCGCGAGAGATTTCGTCATTTGCACAATACTTTCCTGATATGAAATGGATCACACGCAAACCAACTGTTGAAATTGGTTTGCGTGTGATGAATCAACATGAAAAACGCTGTAAATTTCGACCGCACTTCAACATAAAGTGCGGTCATTTTTTACGATGTTTTTAAACCTACAAGGCATTAACCACCGAAGTCATCCAACAAGATGTTTTCATCTTCAACGCCGAGGTCTTTCAACATTTTGATTACCGCAGCGTTCATGACCGGAGGTCCGCACATGTAGTATTCACAATCTTCCGGTGCTTCATGGTTTTTCAGGTAGTTTTCATAAAGCACGTTGTGAATAAAGCCGGTGTAACCTGTCCAATTGTCTTCCGGCAACGGATCGGATAACGCCACATGCCATTGGAAGTTCGGATTTTCTTCTTGCAGATGATCGAAATCTTCCACATAGAACATTTCACGTTTAGAACGGGCACCATACCAGAAGGACATTTTACGTTTGGAATGTAAACGTTTTAACTGGTCGAAGATGTGGGAACGCATTGGCGCCATACCCGCACCACCACCGATGAACACCATTTCGGCGTCGGTTTCTTTCGCAAAGAATTCACCGAACGGACCAGAAATAATCACTTTATCACCCGGTTTTAATGACCAAATATAAGAGGACATTTGTCCCGGAGGCGCATCAGGCACACGCGGCGGAGGTGTTGCGATACGCACGTTCAGCATAATAATGCCTTTTTCTTCCGGATAAGACGCCATGGAGTAAGCGCGGATAATATGCTCGTCCACTTTTGACACATAACGCCATAAATCGTATTTGTCCCAATCTTCGTGGTACTCTTTCGGAATATCGAAGTCTTTGTAGTAAACCGTATGCGGTTCCGCTTCAATTTGGATATAACCGCCGGCACGGAACGGCACTTCTTCACCTTCAGGAATCGCCAATTTAAGTTCTTTGATGAAAGTTGCCTTGTTATCGTTAGAAATAACGGTACATTCCCATTTTTTCACGCCGAAGATTTCTTCCGGCAATTCGATATCCATGTTGCCTTTCACGTTGACTTGGCAAGACAGACGATAGCCTTCTTTCGCTTCACGTTTGGTAATGTGGGATAGCTCGGTCGGTAAAATTTCACCGCCGCCGCTTTTCACTTTCACGACACATTGACCGCAGGAACCGCCGCCACCGCAAGCGGATGACACGAAGATACCTTTGCTGGCAAGGGCACCGAGCAATTTACCGCCTGCCGGTAAGGTAATGGCTTTGTTCGGATCGTCGTTAATTTGAATGGTAATATCGCCGGAATCCACCAATTTGGATTTAGCAAACAAGATGATTGCAACGAGCACCAAAACGATAGCGGTAAAGGCTGCAACACCGAGTAAAAGAATTGTAGTTTCGCTCATTTATGCACTCCTTATAACTGAATACCGGAGAATGACATAAAGCCAAGCGCCATCAAGCCTGCGGAGATAAAGGTGATCCCTAAACCGCGTAAACCTGCCGGCACGTCAGAATATTTCATTTTCTCAGTTAAGCCCGCCAACGCAACGATTGCCAACATCCAACCCAAGCCCGCGCCGATACCGTAAACGGCAGATTCTGCGAAAGTATATTCACGTTGGATGGCAAAGGATACGCCCCCGAAAATCGCACAGTTTACGGCGATGAGCGGAAGGAAAATCCCAAGTGCGTTATACAACGCCGGGAAGAATTTATCTAAGGTCATTTCAAGAATTTGAACGATACCCGCGATAATCCCGATGAAAGTGATAAAGCTTAAGAACGATAAATCCACGCCTTCAACCAAAGCGCTGTCTTTCAATACATGCTCATACACGAATTGGTTCGCCGGTACGGAAATACCAAGCACCACCGTTACCGCCACGCCTAAGCCAAATGCCGTTGACACTTTCTTAGATACGGCAAGGAAAGTACACATTCCCAAGAAAAAGGAAAGCGCCATGTTTTCAATGAAGATCGCCTTCACAAATAGGCTAATATAATGTTCCATTGATTATTTCTCCTGTTGCTCAGGTTTCCACGTTCTTAAGCCCCAAATTACGAAGCCGATAATAAAGAACGCACTTGGTGCAAGAAGGAATAAACCGTTCGGTTGATACCAACCGCCGTCTTGAATGGTTTGTAATACCGGGAAGCCCAGTAAACGACCGGAACCGATGAGTTCACGCAAGGTTGCTACGATTAATAAAATCGCACCGTAGCCTAAACCGTTACCGATACCGTCCACGAAACTTTCTAACGGACGGGATTTCATGGCAAAGGCTTCCGCACGCCCCATTACGATACAGTTGGTGATAATCAAACCGACGAATACGGAAAGTTGTTTGGACAAGCCGTAAGCGAAAGCTTTCAACACCTGGTCAACCAAGATTACCAAAGAGGCGATAATCGCAAGTTGCACAATGATACGAATACTGTTCGGAATGTAGTTACGAATCATTGAAATGAACATACTGGAAAAACCGGTCACCAAACATACCGCAATCGCCATTACGATGGCCGTTTGCAGTTGGGTAGTTACTGCCAATGCAGAACAAATACCCAAGATTTGTAACGCAATTGGGTTGTTTTTCGCAATCGGATCAAGCAAAAGTGCTTTTAAATTGCTTTTTGCATCAGCCATTATCTTGCCCCCGCTTTAAATTTTGCTAAGAATGGACCAAAACCGTTTTGGCTGAACCAGTAATCAAATGAACCTTGAACACCATTTGAGGTTAAGGTTGCACCTGATAAACCGTCTACGCCATGTTCTTTATCGGTTGATGTGCCTTTGTAGATTTTGAATTTTTGGTTGCCTTGCTCGTCATATAATTTCTTATCGACGAACTGAGCCTGCCAACGCGGGTTAGCGATTTCACCGCCAAGACCTGCCGTTTCACCTTGGTCATAGTAGGTAATTCCTTTGATGGTATTGGCATCCGGCGCAACGGAAACGAACCCGTACATGGTTGACCATAAACCGCGACCATACATCGGCAGAACCACTTGGCTTACTGTCCCTTGTTCGTCTTTTACCAAATAAACCACGGCTTGTTTCGCCCGCACTTTAATGCCGGCTTTATCTTCATCGGCAGGAATAGACTGACTAAGTGCGGTGTCTTTTATTGCTGTTTTCGGGTCAAAACGTTCCGCTTCTTCTTTTGTCGCTTGCACGAAATCACCGCTTTGCAAATCTACCAAGCGAGGTTCGATAAATTTGTTGTAGGTATCTTTGATAACCGAAGCGTTGTCTTCTTTCATCAAACCTGCAACGGTTAAAATATTGCGTTGAACGTCAAGGGCTTTTTGTTCATCTTGTTTGGATTTAAGGGCTACGGCGGCACCTGAAACCACGATAGAACAAACCAGACTCAATAACACAACAACGGTTACCGTACCGCTTACGCTATCTTTATTAAATTTAGCCATTTGTTCTTGCTCTCCGACGTTTGATATTTGCCTGAACCACGATATAGTCGAAAATCGGTGCGAATAAGTTCGCAAACAAAATCGCCAACATCATACCTTCCGGATAGGCCGGGTTAACCACGCGAATTAATACGCACATCACACCGATTAATGCACCATACCACCATTTACCTTTGTTGGTGAACGCCGCAGAAACCGGGTCGGTCGCCATAAAGAACATACCCAATGCGAAGCCGCCCAACACCAAGTGCCAATGCCAAGGCATCGCAAACATTGGATTAGTTGCAGAACCGATCAGATTAAATAACGTAGAGGTTGCGATCATACCGATCATCACACCGGCGATAATTCGCCAAGATGCAATGCGGGCAAATACGATAATTGCCGCACCAATGATTAACGCGAGCGTTGAAACTTCACCGATAGAGCCCGGGATATTGCCGAGGAAGGCATCCATCCAAGTAATCGGTTGACCGGTGACGGCGTGTTGCAATGCGGCCTGACCGCCACTTGCCCATTGAGAAAGCGCGGTTGCACCGGAGAAACCGTCTGCTGCCGTCCAAACCAAGTCGCCGGAAATTTGTGCCGGATAGGCAAAGAATAAGAAAGCACGACCTGCCAATGCCGGGTTCATGAAGTTTTTACCAACTCCACCGAACACTTCTTTCGCCACTACAACACCGAAAGTAGTTGCTAACGCAGCCTGCCATAACGGCAATGTCGGCGGAACGATAAGCGCAAGCAAAATGGAAGTGACGAAGAAACCTTCATTGATTTCATGTTTACGAATCATCGCAAACAACACTTCCCAGAAACCGCCCACAAAGAATACCACGGCGTAAATCGGCAGGAAGAATAACGCGCCGATCCCCATTTTGGATAGCACGCCCGCATCTTGTGATAACCAGCCGAAAGCATTAGCCAAAGCAAAATGCCAGTCGTTAGCCACATTGGTTGCTACATTTTGGTTAAAAATGTCTACCGCACCCAACTGACCTAATGCAGTTAAGGATTGCGCACCAACGTTATACATCCCGTAAAACATTGCCGGGAAAAGCGCCAGCCAAACCAGCACCATCATACGTTTTGAATCTAAAGCATCGCGAACGTGGGACGCTTTATGCGTAACTGTACCCGGTGTATATAAAAAGGTGTATGTCGCTTCAAATAGGGCATACCATTTTTCATATTTTCCGCCGGGTAAAAACGCGGGTTCTATTTTCTCAAAAAAATGTTTTAACCCCATTTTTAACCTTCCTTCTCGATTTTATCTAAGGCTTGACGCAACAGCGGACCATATTCATTTTTGCCCGGACAAACAAAGGTACAAAGAGCCAAATCTTCTTCATCTAACTCTAAACAACCCAGAGCCTGCGCACTGTCTGTGTCTCCCGCACTTAAATCACGCAACAATAAAGTCGGAATAATATCCAACGGCATAACACGCTCATAAGCACCGATTGGCACCATCGCACGTTCGCCACCATTCACTGCGGTAGTCATATTGAATAATTTCTTCGCAAAATGACCAAGCGTAGTACGGGAAATGGAGAATTTATCTGCACCCGGTGTGATCCAGCCTAAAAACTCTTTCTCACGCCCTTCTTCCAACACGGAAACCTGTAACGCGTAACGACCTAAGTAATCCACCGGGCCTGCAGCTTTCGTACCGCTTAACACGGAACCGGAAATCACGCGATTTTCACCGTCTTTTAATTCGTTTGCAGTTAATTGGGAAAGATTTGCCCCGATGCGGGTACGTACTAAGTGCGGATTTTTCACTTGCGGACCGGCAATAGCAACGACACGTTCAACATTAAGTTCCCCGGTGGTAAATAATCTGCCGATAGCAATCACGTCTTGATAGCTGATATACCAAACGGTCTTATGCGCACCGACGGGATCGATAAAGTGAATATGGGTACCGCTTAAACCCGCAGGATGCGGGCCTGAAAATTCGTTAACAATCACATTGCTTGCATGTGATGCCGGAATTTTGTTATCAGGCGCTTTACATAAATGAATGTTGCCTTCATGTAAACGGCTTAATACCGTTAAACCGTTTACGAAATCATTTTCGGACGCAGCAATAATCACTGCAGGATCCGCCGCTAACGGATTGGTATCCATGGCATTGACGAAAATAGATGAAGGTACGCTGTCTACTGCAGGGACTTTACTGAACGGACGGGTGCGAAACGCTGTCCACAAACCGGATTCCTGTAAATTTTTGCGTACTTGCTGCGCGCTTAAGGAGCTTAACTCAGCCGCCGGATATTTATCAAAAGAAAGCGCTTCATCGCCTTCAATCTTAATTACCACTGACTGTAATACACGCTTTTCGCCACGATGAATTGCTGTGATTGTGCCGCCGGCAGGTGCGGTGAAAATAACGCCCGGATTCTTTTTGTCTTCAAAAAGCACCTGACCTTTTTTTACCACATCTCCTTCGCGAACCTTCATGGAAGGACGCATTCCCACATACTCTTCACCCAGCAAAGCAACTTCAGTGACCGCATTACCGTCACGGATTACTTGCTCCGGTTTTCCCGCAATAGGAAGATCCAAGCCTTTTTTAATCGTAATCATATTGTTTGCACTACTTTTGTTAGATTAAAAATACAGCAATAACCCAAAAGGTTATTACCTCGTCTTGAGTGATGGCTGTTGAAATGATTAAAGAAGAAAGCAGCGCGATACCGCATTACGCCCGAATAACCACTCTCCAACCGATAAAAATAAAACTCAAATTCTGTCTTGATTTCACGGGCTTGCACGCCCATAAAAACGTTAAATTTTTGCTAAAATAAATGTCTTATTTTAACCAAATAATAACTTCCATGCCACTTTGAAAGCCGACTGTTTGCTCATTTTTCATGAAAATATGCACTTTCTTTGCACAAAATCAATTTTTGCTTTTTATGTGCATAATTATAAAGAGGTAAATTATTGTCCCACACCGGCACAATTTGGTGATTTAGGAAATTGTTGTCCTAACTTTTCCCATTCGGATGATGTATAAAGATGAAGCGCCAAGGCATGAATGCCTTGTTGCAAATCCTGCGCTAAAAATTGATAAACTTGACGATGGCGGGCAACTTTTCCTACGCCTTCAAAGGCATCGCTGACCAATACCACTTTAAAATGCGAGTCCGCACCACGCCCCGAACTATGCATATGGCTTTCGTTCTCAACAGCAATAAAGTGCGGTCGAAATTCCAGCTGTAATCGTTGTTCCAATTCTTGTTGTTTGGTCATCATAATCCGTCCCTAAAAATCAATTATTACGCGGCGATACTATACTTTATGCCGCAAGTTTGTAAGAATAACCTCGTTTTGTTCAAACCTATCGAGGATATTATGAAATTTAAGATCAAGTCTCTTACATTGGGCGCACTTTTCCTTTCCAGCGTATTGTTAACCGGCTGTCAAAGCGAACCCAGCACGCTGACATTCACGCCACCGGCACCGAAAGCCTCAATGAATGTCAATCAATCCGCCGTCGTTTATGTCACCACCCGCGATATGCGTAATGCGCCGGAAATCAGTAGCTACGTTAACCAAGGGCAGTTATTCAAATTATTCGCTTCACCTGAAGTCACTCAATTATTCCAACAAGTAGAACAACAGGATTTGGTCAGCAAAGGATTCCGTATCGGTATGGCAAACAACTCAAATGCCGCCGTCACTGTGGATATTCAGCAGTTCTTCGCCAAAGTAAACCAAGGCAACTTACGCTACGACATTGACAGCAAAATTCAACTTGCCATTCATGTACAAGGTCGCAGAGGGCAATTCACTAAAAATATTAATGCCAGCCGCACCCACTCCGGCGCATTTTCCGCTAAAAATCAAGAAATCCAAAAAGTGCTAGGCGAAACCTTCAATGAAGTAGTGGAATCCATTTACAAAGATCAGGAAATTTCCAACGCGATTAATCAATACGCGAACTAAAAACGCCGTTGAAAACGACCGCACTTTTTAGTGTTTTTCTAAAGTGCGGTCAGAATTTCAAGTGTTTTTTAAGATAATTATCCTGATACAAAAACAGAAAAAACAAAAGCCGCTAATAACTTAGCGGCTTTCTCGAATTTGGCTCCTCCTGCTGGACTTGAACCAGCGACATATGGATTAACAGTCCACCGTTCTACCGACTGAACTAAGGAGGAATAGTGGTGCCTCGAGGCGGAATCGAACCACCGACACGGGGATTTTCAATCCCCTGCTCTACCGACTGAGCTATCGAGGCAACTCGTCAGTGGTGCGTATTAAACGTTTTTTTCGATTTCAAGTCAACCTCTATTTTTAAAAAAGTGGAAATTATTAACTTGGTTGTGCATTTAACAAGCGAAACGTATATAAATGCTACATTTTTGTCGAATTTATTATTTCTCATATAAAACAATGCCCGCTGAAAAACACCTCAGCGGGCACGAAAAAACACCCGGCTAATCAGCGACGCACACGATAACTTTTCTGTGCTTTGTCCACTTTCACCAAATAATTTCTCGCCTGAGCGGACGGATGGCTGGTGGTTAAAATACGATACACCTGTTCCGGATAAAGCTGATTGATTTGCATCATCGCCATGTCTTTATCATCGTTGAATACGCGTAACACCGCACCAGCACCGCTGTTATAAGCGGAAATCATCGCAAAACGTTTTGAGGTCGGATTGGTAATACCGTCCAGATATTTGTTTTGCAACAGCCACAAATAAGACGCACCGGCATCAATATTTTTCTCAGGATCGAATAAATAAGCCTTGCTTGGCTGACCGCTCATGCCTTTCATTTGGAACACATCGCGCCCTGCGGTATGTGGTACCACCTGCATCAAGCCCATGGCGTTGGCATAGCTTATCGCATACGGGTTAAAACTGGATTCCGTTTGCATAATGCCAAGAATCAGGCTTTCGTCTAACCCATAACGACGCGCCACTTTACGCACGATCGGCAGATATTTTTGCGCCCGCACTTCAACGTGGTTGGCAATCATCGGAATGACTACGAATTGCACCTGATGACCGTTCGCCAAACGGCGGGTTTGCAATTTATTTTGAATTAAATAAGTGGCGAAATTTCCCGCGGTAAACTGATCCGTAATGGATCCGCCCTGATTATCAATCACCTGCCCGACCAAGAACGGACGGGAACTAATCGGCACGTCGCCGGAAGCAAATAAATCAATGCCATTGGCATCGGACCCCATCAACAAGGTATGCACGATGGCATTGTGCAGACGGTTCAAATCGGCCTGTGTTTCAATGGTAATCAAACCTTCGTCAAAACTGACATGGCTACGGGTATAATAACGATCCGTGTATTTCACATAGTCTTTACGGCTCGCCACCAACAGCTCGTTCACCCCCCAAATGCGGTCGATATTATTGGCGAATTGCCCGGTTAAAATATCCAACCCGCGCGTATCTTTCGCAAAGGCTTCGTCATAATCTAATCCCTTGTGGTGTGACGTACCGCCGCCACAAGCATATAAAAAAGGAATTAAGGCTAAAATTAAATACTTCTTCATTTTACTTATTTCGCTTCAGGAGGCGTATAACCTTCAATGTGCACATCTTTACCTTCAAACAAAAAATTCACCATTTCCTGTTCCAGCAATTTACGATGATCCGCGTTCATCATGTTTAATTTTTTTTCATTCACCAGCATGGTTTGTTTTTTCATCCACTCGCCCCACGCCTGTTTACTAATAGAATCAAAAATACGTTTGCCCAATTCCCCCGGATACAGCTGAAAATCCAACCCTTCGGATTCTTGTTTTAAACGTTCACAAAACACCATTCTTGCCATAATGATTCCTTACATATTGAGTTAATAAATTCTTCACGGGCGTTGCCAGCCCGATAGGTTCAGGATTTTGCGGATCATACCAATATTTGACCGCACTTAATAGGTCAGATTGATATTCCGCCCCCTTTTCCGCCACTTTTTGCCAATCGGAGCGGTTCTCGTCTACCGATAATTTTGGCTCGTCCGTTCGTGCATAAATCGGATAAATATCCAAGTGGAAATGGCTGAACGTGTGGCGAAATGCCGTCCATTCCTGATATTGCTTGATGCCGTTTGCCGCCAGATACGCCAGCAGTGCCTGCTTTTCGGCAAACTGCGGGAAACAATACAACCCGCCCCATAAGCCTTTATTTTCCTGTTGTTGCAAGGCGATTTTGCCGTCTTTTTCCAACAACAAAAAATAACTTTCCCGCTCTGGCAGGGCTTTCTTCGGCTTTTTGCCCGGGTATGCCTGCCAGTTTTGCTCGGCGTTCGCTTTGCAATCGGTTTTCAACGGGCAAAGATCGCATTTTGGCTTGGAACGGGTACACACCATGGCGCCGATGTCCATCATCGCCTGATTAAAATCCGCCACCTGTTCCGTTGGTGTCATCTCTGCCGTTAATCGCCACAACCGTTCTTCCGTTTTCTTTTCGCCCGGCCAACCGCTCACGGCAAAATAACGGGACAACACCCGCTTCACGTTGCCGTCCAGAATCGGATACGGCGCATTCAAACAGGAAGACAACACCGCCCCTGCCGTACTGCGCCCCACTCCCGGCAGAGACCAAACCAGCTCAAATTCCATCGGAAACTCGCCACTATACTGATCCCGCATGATCTGCGCGGCTTTATGCAAATTGCGTGCCCGCGCGTAGTAGCCCAAACCCGTCCATAAATGCAGCACTTCGTCCAACGGCGCATCGGCAAGTGCGGTCAAATTCGGAAACGTTTTTACGAATCGCTCGAAATAGGGTATCACCGTCGCCACTTGCGTTTGCTGCAACATAACTTCCGACAACCAAACGCCGTATAAAGTTTTATTTTGTTGCCACGGTAAGTGCTTCCGCCCGAATTTGGCATACCACGTCAGCACGGCATGGGCAAAAGGCGCGTTGGGAGATGATTGAGCCTGCATAAATCCTGATAAATTCACTAAAAGTGCGGTTGAAAATTCAAGTGTTTTTCAGCCGCCCGATAAAACAAAAAACCGACAAAGTTTAACACAAAGCCCGAACCTGCTTCACTAAAGATTAACAAATACCTTTTGTTTGATTGGCTAAATTGCCAATGGTTCGGAAACAGCCTATAATCAGCCGCTAAAATTTTCCGCACACAACAATGTCAAGAATTCATGTTAGACACACAATTACAACCGACCTTTGCCGACCAGAAACGCAAAACCGTTGAAGCCGCCGAATTTACAGAAGACGGGCGTTATAAGCGCAAAGTGCGCAGCTTCGTGTTACGCACCGGGCGCTTGAGCGATTATCAAAAAAACGCCATGAACCAAAATTGGGCGGCGTTGGGCTTGGACTATCAAGCGCAGCCGTTTAATTTCAAAGCAATTTATGGTAACGACAACCCCGTCATTTTGGAAATCGGCTTTGGTATGGGCAGCTCCCTAGTAGACATGGCAGCGCAAAATCCCGATAAAAATTATTTGGGCATTGAAGTGCACACACCCGGTGTCGGCGCCTGTATCGCCTACGCGGTAGAAAAAGGCGTCACCAACTTACGCGTGATTTGCCACGACGCCACTGAAATTCTGCGTGATAGCATTGCCGATCACAGCCTCGGCGGTATGCAGTTGTTCTTTCCCGATCCATGGCACAAAGCCAGACACCACAAACGTCGTATCGTACAACCGCACTTTATCGACGGCTTATTGAACAAATTGCAAGCAGGTGCTTTCATTCACATGGCAACCGACTGGCAAAATTATGCGGAACATATGTTAGAGGTATTGCAACAATATCCGCAGTTGCGTAACACCTCCGCCGCAAACGACTACATCCCCCGCCCCGATTTTCGCCCGCTGACCAAATTCGAACAACGCGGTCATCGCCTCGGGCATGGCGTGTGGGATTTGTATTTCGTCAAATCCTAATTTCATCCACCTCAACAAAAGGACATCATCATGGCTATTAAACGTAATCAAAGACAACGCAAAAAAATGCACATCGCAGAATTCCAAGAATTAGGCTTTTTGGTGCAATGGCAATTCGCCGAAGGCACTTCCGTGGAGCAAATCGACAGCACCGTTGACCGTTTCATCAGCGACGTCATCCAACCAAACGGACTGGCTTACGAAGGCAGCGGCTATTTACATTGGGAAGGTTTGGTTTGCTTGGAAAAAATCGGCAAATGCGATGCTTCTCACCAAGAATTAGTGAAAAACTGGTTAACCCAAAACGGCTTACAACAAGTTGAAGTGAGTGAGTTGTTTGATATTTGGTGGGATTATCCGACTAAGTAATGTTACTTTTCTTATTTAATAACCGCATTTTTATTTGTAAAGTGCGGTTATTTTTTTACACGTTTCTCATTTTTTTATTAGAGAAAGAAGACGGCTAGAAAAAGTTTCCAATACTATGGAAACTTTTTTGGTTTAATCTTTCTTCATCGGAGGATTGGTATAAATTGGCAATGATGAACGAGAAACCTTAACATTCGGGCATTTTTTTCATCTCGTTAACCAATTGCTTGTTCAAACAATTTTTTTGCTTCGGTGATTCCTTTAGCCTTAATGGAGTGATCCCAAGCCAAAATTGGACATTATTTTGTTCCTCAAGTTGAGAGTCTTTATCTTCAATCTCATCCAAAGCCTGATTAAGTTTTGCAATTGCTTCATCTATATTCTTGCTTTTTATCTAATCCACCGCATATCCCTGCGCCGGCAGCAACTCACCATCTAAATAAGCCTGATTGCCGACCAGTTTTAGGCGGTCGTCTATAAACCATTTGATGGCTAAAGGATAAAAACGCTGTTCCTGTTCTTTGACCCGTTCCTCAATGTCGGTAACGGTGTCTTCGGGGAAAATAGGCACTTTCGCCTGTAATATGACGGCGCCGCCATCCACATCTTCATTAACGAAATGAATGCTCATACCGTGTTCGGTTTCGCCGGCATCCAAGGCGCGTTGATAGGTATTGAGTCCGGGGTATTTGGGCAACAGAGACGGGTGAATATTCAGAATTTTACCGGCGAAGCGTTGAGTGAATTCAGGGCTGAGGATTTTCATGTAACCGGCAAGTACGATTAAATCCGCCTGTAAGCATTCGATTTCATCGCCGATGCGGCGATCCATTTCTGCGTTATCGGCAAAATCACGGCGTAAAAAAGTGCGGTGAAAAATGACCGCACTTTTTGCCCGTTGTAACCCGAAAGCATCCGCCTTGTTGCTGAATACGCCAACGATTTCGGCATGGATGTAGGAAGACTTGCAGGCATCCATAATCGCCTGCAAAGTCGTTCCCTCGCCGGAAAGTAAAACAACGATTTTTTTCATTAGCGAATAATCACTTGTTCTTCGTCGTTGCCTAAATGTTGTACTTCACCGATAACCCAAGCTTTCTCGCCGGCTTGGTGCAATAAACCGAGAGCAGTTTCCACATCTTCCTGCGGCAGTGCCACAATCATGCCCACGCCGCAGTTAAAGGTGCGGTACATTTCATGGTCGGTGATGTTGCCCTGTTGCTGCAACCAATCGAATACCGCCGGCCATTGCCAGCTATTTTCATTGATCACGGCTTTGACGCTTGCAGGCAAAACACGCGGGATATTTTCCCAGAAGCCGCCGCCGGTTAAGTGGGCTATGGCGTGTATGTCAACATGTTTGATGAGCTGTAAAATGGATTTCACATAAATTTTAGTTGGTGCCAATAAGTGATCGGCGAGCGGGCGACCGTCTAATTGCGCTTCGGCAGGATTGACACCTGACACATCAACCACTTTACGAATTAAAGAATAGCCGTTGGAGTGTGGCCCGCTGGAACCGAGCGCGATTAACGCATCGCCGACTTTGACTTCACTGCCGTCGATGATTTCGGATTTTTCTACCACGCCTACGCAGAAGCCGGCAAGGTCGTAATCGCCTTGATGATACATGCCCGGCATTTCCGCCGTTTCACCGCCGACCAAGGCACAGCCCGATTGTTCGCAACCGTTGGCGATGCCTTTAATCACGCTGGCGGCGACATCCACGTCTAATTTGCCGGTGGCATAATAATCCAGGAAGAACAACGGTTCCGCCCCTTGTACCACTAAATCGTTCACACACATGGCAACCAAATCAATCCCAATGGTGTCGTGGCGGTTTAAGTCAATGGCTAAACGCAGTTTTGTGCCTACGCCGTCGGTGCCGGAAACCAAAATCGGCTCTTTATATTTCGCCGGAATGGCACATAACGCACCAAAGCCGCCCAAGCCGCCCATGACTTCAGGGCGGGTTGTGCGTTTGACTTCAGGCTTAATGCGTTCGACTAATTCGTTGCCGGCGTTGATATCTACGCCGGCATCTTTGTAACTTAAGGATTGTTTGCTCACGATTGCTTCCTGTTAATTGCTGGATCGAAAAAATGATGCGCATTGTATCACGCTTACGCAATCGTTTGCGATATATGCAAGGGATTTTTCTTGTCGGAGGTGCTTTCAGTTAGCTATTCCCCCCGAATTGTGCCAAAATGAAAGACATAGGAAATAAGAGGTCGGAATGCAAAAGGAGTCTGATATGAAAAAAACGATCGTAATTCTTACCGCACTTTTATTGGCTGCCTGCACAAATTTCCATTCAACCCACACCTCGGCGAAAAATGCCGCAACGGCGCAGCAGGACGAGGTGCCGATTACCCCGCCGAAAGACACCAAAACCGGTTTTTTACAACTCGTACCGGGCATTTTTTATTATGTGGATATGGATTCCGTTTGGGTAGATAACCAAGACAAACGTTTGATTTACTTTGATGCGGTGATTAACCTGGATAAAGGGTTATATGTGTTTAAAGAGTATCCGACGCTTTTCGCCAAATCCATACGTCAATATAAAATTCTGAATTGTGAAAATTTCCATTTCACCCATGTGCGTAGTGATTTCTACGCCGATTTCTGGGGCGATGGCATCCGCACTGCACCGAAGCGCCAATCCCAGCACACTATCACACTGCAACCGCAATCCTCTCTGTACATCTTGGGGCAAGTGATGTGCGCGAATATGTATCGGCGGAAGTAGGAAAAAGTGCGGTCAACATTCTCAATGTTTTTTTAACCGCACTTTACTGTCTCGAGATGACAAAAAGCCATTTAGCTTTCACTAAATAGCTTTTGTTTTTAAGCGGTTACGGCTTATTGCTTCGCCACGATTTGACCGTCCACATAATCCACATCGATGACTTTATCAGGCAGCAAGGCGCCGGATAAAATTTGTTGCGCCAACGGATTTTCGATTTCCTGTTGAATTGCCCGTTTGAGCGGACGTGCACCGAAAATCGGGTCGTAACCGATGTCGCTGATGAAATCAAGGGTTGCATCGGTAAAGCTCAACACATACCCATGGGTTTCCATACGACGGGTCAAGCGTCTTAATTGAATATCGGCGATTTGACGAATATTCTCTTTGTTCAACGGATGGAACATCACGGTTTCGTCGATACGGTTGATAAATTCCGGACGGAAATAACGACCGACCACTTCCATCACCATATCTTTCACGGTGTCGTAGCCTTTTTGGGCGTGTTCCTGAATCAAGTCGGAACCAAGGTTGGACGTCATGATCACCACCGTATTACGGAAATCCACGGTTCTGCCCTGTCCGTCGGTTAAACGACCGTCATCCAACACTTGCAACAAAATGTTGAACACATCGTGATGGGCTTTTTCCACTTCGTCGAGCAAAATCACGGAATACGGACGGCGACGCACCGCTTCGGTTAAATAACCGCCTTCTTCATAGCCCACATAGCCCGGAGGTGCGCCCACCAAACGGGATACGCTGTGTTTTTCCATGAATTCGGACATATCGATTCGCACCATGGCGTCTTCGCTGTCGAACAAGAAGGAAGCCAACGCTTTACACAACTCGGTTTTACCCACGCCGGTCGGCCCTAAGAATAAGAAAGAACCAATCGGACGATTCGGATCCGCTAGACCTGCACGGCTACGACGAATGGCGTTTGCCACGGCATCCACCGCTTCGTTTTGACCGATAACCCGTTTGTGCAGGAACTCTTCCATGCGCAATAATTTTTCTTTTTCGCCTTCCATCATTTTGGCGACAGGAATGCCGGTGGCGCGGGAAAGCACTTCGGCGATTTCCTCATCAGTTACGCGATAGCGCAGCAAGGTCATTTCTTTGCCTTCCGCACCTTCTGCCGCCGCTAATTGTTTTTCCAATTCCGGAATTTTTCCGTATTGCAACTCGGACATTTTACTCAAATCACCGGCGCGGCGGGCTTGTTCCATTTGCGTACGGGCGTTTTCCAATTCCGCTTTAATGTGTTGAGTGCCGGACAGCGCGGCTTTTTCGGATTTCCACACTTCTTCTAATTCGGCGTATTCCCGTTCTTTTTCCGCCAATTCCTTTTCTAACATTTCCAAACGTTTACGGCTGGCGTCATCATCCTCTTTTTGTAACGCCTGTTGTTCCAGTTTGAGCTGGATAATACGGCGATCCAAACGATCCAACGGTTGCGGTTTGGAGTCAATTTCCATACGAATGCTGGATGCCGCTTCGTCGATCAAATCGATGGCTTTATCCGGCAACTGACGATCGGAAATGTAGCGATGAGAAAGCGTTGCCGCCGCCACGATTGCCGGGTCGGTAATTTGCACATGGTGATGGATTTCATAACGTTCTTTCAAGCCGCGCAAAATGGCGATGGTGTCTTCCACGCTCGGTTCGCCCACAAACACTTTTTGGAAACGACGTTCAAGCGCCGCGTCTTTTTCAATGTATTGACGGTATTCATCCAAAGTGGTTGCGCCCACGCAGTGCAATTCACCGCGCGCCAAACTTGGTTTTAACAAGTTGCCCGCGTCCATGGCGCCGTCAGTTTTGCCCGCGCCCACCATGGTGTGAATTTCGTCGATGAATAAAATCACTCTGCCTTCTTCTTTGGCAAGTTCATTTAAAACGGCTTTCAGTCGCTCTTCAAATTCGCCGCGATATTTCGCCCCGGCGATTAACGCGCCCATATCAAGGGAAAGCACGCGTTTGTTCTTCAAGCCTTCCGGCACTTCGCCATTCACGATACGTTGCGCCAACCCTTCCACAATGGCGGTTTTACCCACGCCCGGTTCACCGATGAGCACCGGATTGTTTTTGGTGCGGCGTTGTAGCACTTGAATGGTGCGGCGGATTTCTTCGTCACGTCCAATCACCGGATCCAATTTGCCGCTTTCTGCACGGGCGGTTAAGTCGATGGTATATTTTTCTAATGCCTGACGGCTTTCTTCCGCATTTTGATCGTTCACTTTTTGTCCTCCGCGAATCTGCTCGATGGCTTGTAAAATTTGTTCTTTTTTCGCACCGCACTTTTTCAGCATATCGCTTACGGCGCCTTTTTCTTCTAACGCCGCAAGCAAAAAGATTTCGGACGAAATGAATTTATCCTGCCGTTGTTGTGCCAATTTGTCACACAAATTCAAGATGTTAAGCAACTGACGGGAAATTTGCACGTCGCCGCCATTGCCGGATACTTGCGGAAGTTTGGCAAGTTCGGTGTTAAGTTCGTTACGCAACACGGCAACGTTCACGCCGCCGGCGGTTAAAATCGGCGCTACAGAGCCGTCTTGTTGATTTAACAATGCGCTCAATAAATGCACCGGTTCAATATATTGATTATCCTTGCCGACCGCTAAAGATTGCGCTTCCGCCAAGGCTTGTTGGAATTTTGTGGTAAATTTTTCAATATTCATAATCTCTTCCCTTGAAAGTTCATGGATGTTCAATTGAACATTTGTTCGCCAAAATTAAATAAGATCGTTTTAAAAGATTTCAAGGGAAAAAATTAAATTTTTTAATGTTGCCTATTGATTTTTTAGATTTGATAGGTTTTGTTTCGCTTGAACTTTTCCTGCCTCTTTTTGTTCTAACGAGAACATTTAACAGAGAAAAGTGCGGTGCGTTTTCACCGTGTTTTTTCATTCATCAGAAAAGGAAGAAAACATGAAATCATTAAAATCGCTGCTTGCTTTAGCCGTCGCCATGACCGTTTCCACCACCGTATTCGCAGAAGAAAGCGTCTTTTCGGAAGTTAAGGATGGGGCGAAATCCGCCTGGCAAACCGTGAAGGAAGAGAGCAAAACCGTGGGCGGCAAAGTCAAAGAAGGCGCGGTGAAAGTCAAAGACGCGACAAAAGAAACTTTTGTTGAAGCGAAAGAGGCGACCAAAGAGAAATTTACCGAAGTGAAGGACGCCACCAAAGAAAAATTCACTGAAGCGAAAGACGCCACTAAGGAAAAATTCACCGAAGCGAAAGATGCCACCAAAGAAAAATTTTCAGAAGGGAAAAAGGCAGTAAAAGATAAATTCAAAAATGAAAAACCGGCGCCGGTGGAAGATAAATCCACAACCAAAGAGAAAAGTGCGGTGGAAAATAAAGCCAAAATCACACGTAGCAAAAAAGTGGACATTAACACCGCCGACGCAGCGACATTAGAAAGCCTGTCCGGCATCGGTGAAGCGAAAGCCAAGGCGATCGTTGAATATCGTGAGAAAAACGGCAAATTTAAAAATCTAAACGAGTTGTCCAACGTGCCGGGCATTGGCGATTCTACATTAGAAAAAGTGAAATCCCACGTGCGTTTTAATTAATCCTGCGGATGACGGATAAAAATAAGGGCTGTGTTGAACAGCCCTTTGTTTTTGGAATCGGTTTAATTATTTCACCAACTGCACCAAAATACGGCGAATCGGTTCTGCCGCGCCCCATAATAATTGGTCGCCCACAGTGAATGCCGCCAAATATTCCGGCCCGAGATTAAGTTTGCGTAAACGCCCGACCGGAACGCTTAATGTGCCGGTGACTTTGGTTGGAGTGAGTTCACGCAAGGTGGTTTCTTTGTCGTTCGGGATCACTTTCACCCATTCGTTGTGAGAGGCTAAAATTTGTTCGATTTCGGCAAGCGGAATGTCGCGTTTCAGTTTGATGGTGAACGCTTGGCTGTGGCAACGCAAAGCACCGATACGTACGCATAAGCCATCTACCGGAATCGGGTTATCGCTCAAGCCCAGAATTTTGTTGGTTTCCGCATAACCTTTCCATTCCTCTTTGGTTTGACCGCTTTCCAATAATTTGTCGATCCAAGGAATCAGGCTGCCCGCCAGCGGTGCGCCGAAGTTGTCAATCGGGAAATCTTTGTCGCGCATTTTTGCGGTGACGGCGCGTTCAATGTCTAAAATGGAAGAATTCGGATCCGCCAGCAAGCCTTTCACTTCACCGTTTAATTCGCCCATTTGCACCAACAATTCACGCATATTTTTCGCGCCGGCGCCGCTCGCGGCTTGGTAAGTGGCAACGGAAATCCATTCCACTAAATCTTTTTCAAATAATCCGCCTAACGCCATGAGCATTAAACTGACAGTGCAGTTACCGCCTACATAGGTTTTCACACCGTTTTTCAAGCCTTCGCTGATCACGTGTTGATTGACCGGATCCAACACGATAATCGCGTCTTTTTCCATACGCAGCGCAGATGCCGCATCCACCCAGTAGCCGTTCCAGCCGGTGGCTTTCAATTTCGGATAAACGTCGTTGGTGTAATCGCCGCCTTGGCAGGTCACGATAATGTCGAGTTTTTTCAGTTCTTCAATGTCGAACGCATTTTTCAAGGTGCCGGCGTTTTTGCCGCCGAAAGTCGGTGCAGGTTGTCCTGCTTGGGAAGTGGTAAAGAAAATCGGATTGATGTTCGCAAAATCATTTTCCTGCTGCATACGATCCATTAAAACGGAACCCACCATTCCGCGCCAACCGATAAAACCAACGTTTTTCATAAGTTTGTCCTTCTAGATGAGAGATTGAAAAGATGTTGTGTAAGGGCTTAATTAATAGCAAGAGATCACGCACAAAAGCAAGTGTTTTTCCGATATTTTTTTCGTTTTTAAAAATAATTGAAAAAACCACCGCACTTTTTCTCCTCTCAGGTATAGAAGCAATAGATTTACTCAGCGAATAGGGCTGATTATAATGCTCGGCATTGTTTGAATGAATTTAAGGATACACATGCAATTTTCCAAAATGCACGGGTTGGGCAATGATTTTATGGTGGTGGATGCGGTGACGCAGAACGTTTATTTTCCGACGGACACCATTAAACGGCTGGCGGATCGCCATCGCGGCATTGGTTTTGACCAGTTGCTGGTGGTGGAGCCGCCTTATGATCCCGATCTGGATTTCCATTATCGTATTTTTAACGCGGACGGCAGCGAGGTGGCGCAATGTGGCAACGGCGCGCGCTGTTTTGCCCGTTTTGTGACGCTCAAAGGCTTAACCAATAAAAAAGACATCGCCGTCAGCACGCAAAACGGCAAAATGGTATTGACCGTGAAAGAGGATGACAACGTGCGGGTGAACATGGGCGAGCCCATTTGGGAGCCGAATAAAATTCCGTTTACCGCCAATAAATTCGAGAAAAATTATATTCTACGCACGGAAATCCAAACGGTGCTGTGTGGCGCGGTATCTATGGGCAACCCGCACTGCGTGGTGCAGGTGGAGGATATTCAAACCGCTAACGTAGAAAAGTTGGGGCCGTTGCTGGAAAATCATGAACGCTTTCCGGAGCGTGTCAATGCGGGTTTTATGCAGGTGGTGAATCGTAAACATATTAAATTACGCGTGTATGAACGCGGTGCGGGCGAAACCCAAGCTTGCGGCAGCGGTGCTTGTGCGGCGGTGGCGGTGGGCATTATGCAAGGCTTGCTGGATAACGAAGTGCAGGTGGATTTGCCCGGCGGCAGTTTGACTATCGAATGGCAGGGCGAAGGACATCCGCTTTACATGACGGGCTCCGCCACTCACGTTTATGACGGCGTGGTTTATTTGTAGGAATCGCTTATGCAAAACGCCCTGCAAAAATACTTCACCTATTTGCGCATTGAGCGCCAAGTGAGCCCGCATACGCTGAGCAATTATCAGCGCCAGTTGACGCGAATTTCGGCGATTTTGCAGGAAGCGGGCATTGCCCGGTGGCAACAGGTCAGCGCAAGTGTGGTTCGTTATGTGGTGGTGCAAAGCAGTAAACAGGACGGGCTAAAAGAAAAAAGTCTGGCGCTACGCCTTTCCGCGTTGCGCCGTTTTTTCACGTATTTGGTGCAGCAGGGCGAGTTGAAAGTCAATCCGGCGACAGGTATTTCCGCGCCGAAACAGGCGAAGCATTTGCCGAAAAATATTGATACCGAGCAGGTTCAACTGTTACTCGCCAACGACAGCAAAGAGCCCATTGATATTCGCGATCGGGCGATTATCGAATTGTTGTATAGCTCCGGCTTACGATTGTCGGAATTGCAAGGGCTGAATCTCAACAGCATTAATTTTCGCGCGCGGGAAGTGCGGGTGATTGGTAAAGGTAACAAGGAGCGGGTCGTGCCTCTTGGGCGTTATGCCTCCCACGCCATTCAGCAATGGCTGAAAGTGCGGTTGTTATTTAACCCGAAAGACGAGGCGCTGTTTGTCAGCCAACTGGGCAATCGTATGTCCCATCGTGCCATTCAAATGCGGTTGGAAACCTGGGGTATTCGGCAAGGGCTGAACAGCCATTTGAATCCGCACAAACTGCGTCACTCCTTTGCCACCCACATGCTGGAAGCCAGTTCCGATTTGCGCGCCGTGCAAGAGTTGCTCGGACACAGCAATTTATCCACGACGCAAATTTATACTCACCTGAATTTCCAACATTTAGCCGATGTGTACGATGCCGCCCATCCGCGTGCGAAACGTAAAAAATAAAGGAAAAACGCCATGAAATTCTACCGCACTTTAATGCCTTTTCAGGTCATCAGCTTCGATCTGGACGACACCCTTTATGATAATGCTCAAGTGATCGTCACGGCGGAACAGGAATTCGTCGGTTTTGTGCGGCAACATGGCGGCATTGCGGATTTCACCCTGCAAATGTGGACGGAACGTAAGAAAGCTGTCGCACAACAAAACCCGTTGCTGGCGGAAGATGTCACCTTATGGCGTTTGCGCAGCTTGCAGGCGTTGCTGCAAGAACGGGGCAAAAGTGCGGTGGAAATTGCCGGCGTTTCGCAAACCGCCATGGATTATTTCCTCCATTGGCGCCATCAAATTGACGTACCGAGCCAAAGTTTTGCGATCCTGCAACGGCTGAAATCCCGCTATAAACTGGTGGCGATTACTAACGGCAACGTGGAACCTGCGCGTATCGGTTTTAACGACTTTGATTTGGTATTGCGCGGCGGCGAACATGGGCGGGCAAAGCCTCATGAAGATTTGTTCCGACAAACCGCGCGTTATTTTCATGTGCTGCCCAAGCAGATTTTGCATGTGGGTGATAATCTCGTGACGGATGTACAGGGCGCGATACAGGCGGGGTGTCAGTCGGTGTGGTTAAATTTAAGCGGGGAATCCGTTCGACAATCTAGCGAAGCGCGTCTTTTACCGACGGTGGAAATGGGGGATTTAGCGGAACTGTTGGCGTTATACGCGTAAAAGTGCGGTCGTTTTTTTCAACGTTTTTGGTAAGCCTTCTTCAAAATAGCTTTTCTGATAAAACGGGAGGATATGAGACCTCCCGTCCATTCCTTATTGTTATTTCACGATGTCGCCTTTTAAGGCTACGCCACCGATAAGATGACCGGCGTGGCATTCGTATTGGCTGGTGCTTTTATAAACATTTTTCTTGTAATAACTCACGATGTTACCCACTTTGCGGGCGCCGGAGACTTGTGCTTTGTCCTGTAATTGTTTTACGGCGGACAAGAAAGCCCGTTGGCAGGCTTTTTCATCGGATTTGTTAGCCGCGTTGGTTTTTTTGTTGGTAACCGCATTAGCGACGACCACTTTCCCCGGCGCCGGTTTGCCGAAGTAAAGTTTTACGCTCGGATTGATTACGCCTTGTGCTTCAGGGGAATTCAATGCGCTTTGAATGCTATAATGGTGGGTAGTATCACGCGGGGCACAAGCGGCAATCAGCACGGTGGCGGCGACAAGACCTAATTTCATCATCAGTTTCATGAACATCTCCTTAATAGTGAACAAATAAAAAGCGTCCTAAGTATAGCATTTTTATTCCATTAACAAAGAATATATAGCGTTTTCTTGCGGTGCGCCAATTGCTTTCGGCGGGGAGCCTAGGTAAAATTGGGCAAATTTTGATTTTTTGTTTTTATTCGTTAATAACCCGAGGATGCTATGAAAAAATTCCAGCTTTCCGTCTGTTTGGCGGCATTCGGCTTAACAGCCTGCTCTTCCGGCGTTGCCGATCTTCGCCCCGTCAATGCCTCCGATTACAACATGAAACACCTTTGCCTGAAAGGCAATACCTACAATGCGCCGGATGACTTTGTGGGTGCGTTGAAAAAAAGTTTGAAGAATAAAGGTATTTCTGCCGAATTCGTAAAAGAAAAAGGCAATTGTGATCGTATTTTATTTTTCACTGTCAAAGGAAATAGCCGTATTATCGCCCGAGCGAAATTGGATCTACGGGATGTTGCAAGTAAGCAATCTTTAGGTTTTCTGACGTATAAACGTCGTGGCGATGAGAAAGATCGCGTTGATCAAGTGGGCTTACAAGGTCAAACAGACTTAATGATTAATCAATTATTTCAGTAATCCGTAATGACACAGACTATTTGTCAGTTTTCTTTCAACATAGCCGATTGGAAGATCGTGTGTAATAAGCAGTTAAGTGCCGACGATTGGAAATCGGGTTATGCCCATTGGCAGCAAAATCAGGCTAATTTCGCCGATTTTGCGCCTAAACTTGCCTTTTTGCCACCGCTTAAACGCCGTCGTTTAAGCGATTCCGCCCGCTTGTTTTTTGAAGCCGCTTGGGATTTAGTTGAAGAACAATCCAATTTGCCGGTAGTGTATGCCTCCGGAAACAGTGAAATTAATCGTAACTTTGCATTGTGGTATTCGTTATTGACGGAAGGCGATGTGTCGCCGACGTCTTTCAGTTTATCGGTACATAATGCACTTATCGGGCAATGGTCTGAATTGCGTCAGGTTAAAGCGGAAACCACATCATTAACGGCAAATAAAGATAATCTGGAAGTGGCGTTACTGGAGGCCTATTTGTTACTCAAAGAAGGGGCGCAAAAAGTGTTGGTAGTGATAGCCGAATCGCCGTTGGAACAACGTTACAATGTGTATCCGGTCGTACGTCAGCCTTTTAGCTATGCGTTGGCATTGGTTGTTGAAGCCGGCGAGCAATATCAGTTGAGCTTAACGAATCCGGTGCCTGAAAATGTCGATATTTTGGATACCGCCTTGGAATGGGTGAAAAATCAGCACCTTAATTGTTCGCAATGGCAAACGCCGAATAACACCGGGGGAACTTGGTTATGGCAGAAAAGCTAGATTGGTTCCGCCGCTTTTTTTTCACGGCTATCGGTTTTCTTTTCTGGGGTGTAGCGGGCACATTGCTTCAGCTCGTGTTGTATCCTTACGCACGCAAACAGAGTACCCTGCAAACCCAACTGAAAATCCGCCGTTTTGTGGGCGGTATTTGGTATTATTTCGTTCGTTATTTATCCTACGCCGGCGTATTGGAAGTTAACTATAAAGGCTTTGAGAAACTCGGACGCGCCGGGCAGTTGATTTTGCCGAATCACCCGTCCTTATTGGATGTCGTGCTTATCTTAGGCAAAGTGCCTACATTAAACTGTATCGTAAAAAAAGAATTATTGAATAACCCCACCATGCGTAACCAAATTTTAGCCTGCGGTTTTCTGCCTAATACGGAGTCCGTCGAATTACTGGAACAAAGCCATGAGGTGTTACAGAACGAGGCATTACTGTTGTTTGCCGAAGGCACCCGCACAGGTTGGGACGGTGAGGTCAAACTCAATCGCGGTGCCGTATCCATCGGTTTACGCAGTGCCAAAGTGATTACCCCGGTGGTGATTCGCATGAATCCGCTGAATTTTAAAAAAGGTCAGCCGTGGTATAAAATCCCGCATAAACGCATTCAATACGAATTGATTGTGGGCGACGATATTGATCCGCAGGATTGGCTGAAAGAACAATCGATTCCCATGGCATCGCGCCGTCTAACCAAATATCTGGAAAATTATTTCAACACACAGACAAAGGACAACGAAAATGGAACTGGAACAACAACTTAAACAACTTATTATTGATAGCCTCGCGTTAGAAGACATTGCTATCGAAGACATTGATAACGACACTGCCCTGTTCGGCGATGACGGCTTGGGATTGGACTCCGTGGATGCCCTTGAGTTGGGTTTGGCGGTGCAAAAAACATTCGGCTTGCAACTGGACAGCGAACAAACCCAACTGCGCGATCATTTTGAAAGCGTCGCGACATTAGCCAAATTTATCCGCAGCCAAAAAGGTGAGGTATAACCATGACCGAACAGGAAATCCGCGCCTTGCTCAGTGAAGCGTTGGAATCTTTATTTGAAATTGAACCGGAACGTATCAAACCGGAAACCAATCTCTATGAAGATTTGGAAATTGATAGCATTGATGCCATTGATTTAATCGACCACATTAAACGGAAAACCGGACACAAATTACAAGCGGAGGATTTCCGCAATGTGCGCACCGTGGACGATGTGGTTAAAGCCGTTCTGAAACTGAGCCAAAACGCACAATAATGTTCTTCAAATATACCGATAACAGCCTCATTGCCAATCATCCGGAATGGCGCTATGCCGATTTTGAGCGGAAAGCCCGCCAAATTGCCGCCGAATTGCAACAGCGCCGAATTCGCGCTATTGCGGTTTGGTTGGAAGACGGCGCTAAACTGGCTTGTACCCTTTTAGCCGCGTGGAACGCCAATGTGCGGGTGTTATTCCCGCCGAATTTTACCCACGAAAGCGTGCAATGGGTGAATGAAAACGCCGATCTGTGGCTTACCGACAGCGACATCGACCAACCGACGGCGGAACATTTTGATCGCTTCGGTCAATCCCTCCATATTGAAAAACTCCCGCAAAATCGACCGCTCTTTGATTACGCCAACCAGACGGAAATTCGGCTGAAAACCTCCGGTAGCACCGGCGAAGCGAAAACGATCATCAAAACTGCCGAACAAATGTGGCTTGGCGCAGAAGCGCTCGCGAAAGCATTGCCGTTTAAGGCGGGCAATGATATCACTGCGTTAAGCACCGTCAGCATCCAGCATATTTATGGCTTAACCGTGCACATTATGATGTCTTTGGTAAACGGCTGGCAAATCGGACGCAAACAACAGTTTTATCCGGAATGTATCATCAGTGAAGCGCAAAAAAACACCCATACGGTGGTGGTCAGCAGCCCCGCCATGTTAACGCGAATCGACTGGGCGAACACCAACATGCCGAAAAGCATTACGGGCGTGATTTCTTCCGGAGGTGCCTTGGCGGAAGATATTTCCGAACAAATGCGTCAAGTGTTGCAACAACCGGTGGTGGAAATTTACGGCAGCACGGAAACCGGCCCTATCGCTATTCGTGATGACATCCATTTATGGCAAACCTTGCCGAACAGCCAATTAGGCAGTGATCAAAACGGTGCATTATGGATTGAAGGCTGTTGGCTTTCCGCCCGCGAGCAAACCGCCGACGTGGTGGAGTTTCTGGAAGGCGGATTCCGTTTGCTCGGACGTAGCGATCGCATTGTGAAAATCGGCGATAAACGCACGTCTCTTGCGGGCATTGAGGGCAAATTGCTACAACATGATTGGGTGGACGATTGCTATATTGCCCAACACCCGGAAGTCGCCCGTTTGGCGGCGTGGGTCGGTTTAAATGCACAAGGCATTGATATTTTTCGTGAAAAAGGACGTCGTTATCTTATCGAACAATTCAAAACGTATTTAGCGGAAACGCAGGATAAAACAGCAATCCCGCGTTTCTGGCGTCTCACCGATAAACTGCCGCGCAACAGCCAGTCGAAAATAAACAAGCTGGAATTTAACCGCACTTGTGTGGAGCCGCAACGGGAACCGATTTGGTTTAGTGCAGAAAAAAGCGAACGGCAATATCAGGCGACAGGCAAAGTGCCGTTGGATTTAGTGTATTTAAAAGACCATTTCGCCGATTTTCCGTTGGTGCCGGGCGTGATTGAATTGCAATGGATTAGTGAGAAAGCAAATGAATTTCTCGGGCGCAAGGTCTCATTCCGGCGGGTTGATAAGCTGAAATTCCAAAAATTCCTTCGTCCGAATGATACTTTCGTCTTGCAACTGCTCGCCAATGAAGCGCAGGATAAAATCACGTTTCAGTTAAAAGTAAACGATGAAATCTGTTGTAGCGGCGTCGCGATGTTGGCTTTGGCGTAGCAGTAATGTCCGTCCATGGTTTCAACATGGAACAAAGATGATGAAATTTCTGATCAATGTGTTACTTAGCCTCACCGGCATAACCTATCCCATCATTTGGTTGTTTGCCGAAGATCAAACGCCGTTGTTTTACCTGCCTTGGATTATGGCGCTATTATGGGCGGCGAAAGGGAGCTTTCAACAACAGGGGCAACGTTATTTTGCTTGGGCAATGGCGTTGATTTTAGCTGTCGTCGGTATCACCCGTTCCGTGGAAACCATGTTTTGGTATCCCATTATTATCAACGGCTTAATGCTGTCTTTATTCGGCGGTAGCCTGTGGCGCGGGCAAACTGTGGTGGAGCGTCTCGCCCGCCTGCAAACGCCCGATTTAAGTGAACAAGGCGTACGTTATACGCGCAAAGTCACCCAACTGTGGTGCGGCGTATTTATCATTAATATTGTCATCACCGCTTCGGCAATCTGGCTGAAATACTACGATTTTTGGGCGTTATACACCGGCGTGCTTTCCTATTGTTTCATCGGTGTTGTGATGGCGGGCGAATGGCTGGTTCGACAAAAAGTGAAAAAACAACAATCACTATGAATACCCCTAATTTATTGAATAACCGCAATTTCTTAACCAATCAAAGGGAAGCGACAACGCTGATTTCCCGCAACCCGGATTGGCAATGGGCGGATTTTTACGAACGTGCGTGGCAAATTGCCGATCAGCTGGCGCAGGATAAGGTGAAATCCGTGGCGTTCTGGTTTGATGATGCCGCCCTGTTTGCTTGCACCATGTTGGCATGTTTTCATGCCGGCGTGCGGATTTTGTTGCCGCCCAATTTACTGGCGGAAAATCAGCAATGGATTAAAGAACATGCCGATTTTCTGTTTGACGACGCGCTGTTTGCCAATTATGGCATAACGCCAAAATACGTGGAAAAACGACCGCACTTTTCTCTGAATAATCAAACGGAAATTTGGCTAAAAACCTCCGGCAGCAGCGGGCAGCCAAAGATTCTGGTGAAAACCGCCGCGCAAATGTGGCTGGAGTCGGAGGCGATTCGTCAATCCTTACCTTTCCCTGCGGGCAACGGGATTCATTTGGTGTCCAGCGTATCGGCACAACATCACTACGGCTTGTCCTATCGCATTATGTTGCCGCTCACCATGGGTTGGAGCATTGCCCGCAAGCAGTTGCCTTATCCGGAATACCTCATTGAAGAAAGCCTGCCTGCGAAGGCGGTGCTTTGGATTAGTAGCCCCGCATTGCTGACTCGACTCAATTTAGCCGATGAAAAATTAAAACGCTGTTCCTTCGCGGGGATCATTTCTTCCGGCGGGGTATTGCCCGCTCATACGGGCAATGCCATACGGGAGCAGTTAGGCGCGACGGTGATCGAATGTTACGGCAGCACGGAAACAGGCGCCATCGCCTTTCGCGCCGATGACGGGTTATGGCAGCCGACGCCGCTCACGCGGGTGGGATTAAACGACGAAGGCGCGTTATGGGTGCAGTCCGAATGGCTCAATCAGCGCGAGCAAACCGCCGATGCCGCCGAACTGATCGATGGCAAATTCAATTTACTCGGACGTTTGGATCGCATTGTAAAATTCGGTGACAAACGCATTTCCCTGGTAAAAATCGAACAGGATTTATTGCGTCATTCATGGGTGGCGGATTGTTACGTGGCTCAGCATCCGCAACATTTGCGCCCGGCGGCTTGGGTGGCTTTAAACGCAGCGGGCATCGCGGCATATCGTCAACTCGGACGTCATGAATTGGTCAATCAATTACGCAGTTTCCTCATGCAAACACAGGAACGCTCAGGTTTGCCGCGTTTTTGGCGGTTTACCACGGAATTACCGCGCAACAGCCAGTCAAAAATCGGTAAAAATGATTTCAATCAGGTGTTTTTAACGGAAAAAGAGGAACATTTTTAATGCAAAAAGTCATTGTGATTATTCCTCATTATAATCATTCCGACACGGTGGGCGAGGTGGTGCGGCAGTTGCGCGCCTTCGATTTGCCCGTACTGGTGGTAGATGACGGCTCCGCCGAAAATCACTTGCGCGTATTACAGGCGTTACAGCAACAGCCTGAGGTTGTCGTTCATTATTGCTCCACTAACGGCGGCAAAGGGGCGGCAATGAAAACCGGCTTTCGTCTTGCGGCGGATATGGGTTTTAGCCATGCCGTGCAAGTGGATGCGGACGGGCAACATCATTTGCCGGATGTGCTGAAAATGATCGCAGAAATGCACAAAAATCCCACCGCACTTATTTGCGGTCGTCCCATTTATAGCGACGACGCGCCCAAAGCGCGTTTGTACGGACGTAAAATTACCGATTTCTGGAACGCTATTCACACGCTTTCTCTCGATATTAAAGACGGCATGTGCGGTTTTCGTTTGTATCCGCTGGCATCCGTTTTGTCCCTTATGCAACAGGAATCCCTCGGCAATCGCATGGATTTCGATATTGATATTTTAATCAAAGCCCATTGGCATCAAATCCCGCTGGTGTGGGTGGACACGCCGGTGCGTTATGAACCGGACGGCATTTCCCATTTTCGCGGGGTTGCCGATAATTGGCAAATCAGCAAACTGCATACGCGCTTATTTTTTGGTATGCTGTCGCGTATTTTGACGGGGCGGAAAATATGACTTCACAACATTGGGCACAGCAACATGAGCGGGGCAGTAAGTTTTTCTTAAACTTAACCCGTTTGATCGTGCAATATTGCCCCCTTTGGGTGATTCGCATCGTGACGTTTATCGTGGTGAGTTATTTTTTCCTCACCTCTAAAAAAGCCCGCCGCCACATTCGTCGTTATCATCAGCGGTTACAGCAAACTTTTCCGCATCTGACCTTGCCGCGTTATGCCTTGTTTCGTCATTTCCTGGCGTTCGGTGAAGCCATTACCGATCGCTTTGCCGTGTGGCAGAAAAAAATCCGCTATCCCGATTTGATTTTGGACGACAGCGATAATGTGTATCGCGACATCCGTGCCAAAGGACGCGGACAGATTCTGATTTGCTCCCATTTCGCCAATATTGAAATTTGTCGCGCCCTGGTGGACAGCGGACATCATGGCAATTTCCGGCTGAACATTTTGGTGCATAATCGCCATGCGCAGGCGTTTAATGAAACCCTCGAAAAAGCGGGAGCAACCTCCTTGCCGTTAATTCAGGTGGAAGATTTAGATGCACAGAAAATGCTGGAATTGAACGAACGTATTGAACGGGGCGAATGGCTCGCCATTGCCGCCGATCGTATTCCGGTGCGCGGCGACAAAACCCTGCAAGCGAATTTTTTAGGCTCGCCGGCAACCTTTCCGCAAGGCCCGTGGCTGTTGGCAAGCCTGCTGAAAACGCCGATTAACACGGTATTTTGTATCAAAAAACGGGGCGAATATCATCTAAAATTACGTCATTTCTGCGCGCCCATTGAAGGCAGAGGCAAACAGCGCAACGAGAATATCGCCCGCGCCATGCAACAATACGCCGATATTCTTGCCAAAGAATGCGAAGAAAATCCGCTATATTGGTTCAATTTTTACGATTTCTGGGAGGATTATTCAGAATGAAAAAACACGTTTATTGTCATCATGCCTCCGAATATGAAATTCAATTTTTTGACGTGGATTCCATGAACATCATGTGGCACGGCCATTATGTGAAATACTTGGAAATGGCGCGCTGTGCCTTTTTGGAAGAAATTCACTACACCTACGACGTGATGAAAGAAAAAGGTTACGGCTGGCCGGTGGTGCAGCTGAATTTGAAATATGTGAAACCCACCGTTTTTCGTCAGAAAATTCGGGTGGAACTGGCGTTGGTGGAATACGAAAGCTGCATTCGCATTGATTACCTGATTCGCGATGCGGCGACCCATCAGAAACTTACCAGCGGCAGCACCACCCAAGTGGCGGTGGAAATCAAAAGCGGCGAAATGCAACTGCAAACCCCACCTTGCTGGCGAAGTGCGGTGGAAAATCACCGCACTTTTCAGGCGGAGAAATAATCATGCGTAACATTTTCGCCCTCTGCCTTTTGTTTTTCAGCCCGCTAACGTTCGCTTTCTCCGAAGCGGAATTAATCACCTTGTTACAAACCCCGCAAAACGTGCAGGGCAATTTCACCCAGCAGCGTTTTCTCAAATCCCTCGCCAAGCCCATCACCACTCAAGGCAAGTTCACCCTGTTGGCTAAAAAAGGCTTGTTGTGGCAAATGGAAAAACCATTTGCCAACCAACTGCGGGTAAAAACCGACGGCATTATGCAGTGGGACGGCAAGCAATGGGTGGCGAATAGCAAAATGGGACAGACGGAACAAATCAATCTGTTTCTCGGTTTGTTGTCGGGCGACATTTCCGGTTTGAAATCGCAGTTTCACGTGGTGCTGTCCGGCGAAGCAAAAAACTGGCAACTGACTTTAACGCCGAGTTCGTTACTGATGAAACAGATTTTTACCGACATTCAAATTCAAGGCGATGATGTGGTGAAAGCCATCGTATTAAACGAAAAACAAGGCGATAAAACCCATATTCGGTTCGATCATATTCAACAAAATCAGCCCTTAGCGGCGTTTGCACAATCGGCGTTAGACTAAAAAACGATGAAAAAAAACACCGCACTTTCTCTTCTCTATGCCCTGTTTCTGATGGCGATATTGTTGCTATTCGGCTATGCGGTGCAAAAAGGCGGCTGGTTGCAAACGGATTTGCGCGCGTTGCTACCGCAAGAACAGGGCTGGACGACGGAACAACTGCTGGCGGATGAACAACAGGAAGCACGCCTCAATCAACAACTCGTTTCCCTGATCGGGCATGCCGAACCGCAAAAGGCGTTTCAGCTGGCGGAGCTGGTGGCGCAACAGTGGCGCGATAGCGGATTATTTGCGCAAGTGGATGCCAATATGCAGCCGAATATTTCCGCTCTGCGTACGGAAATCAGGCAATTACGCCTCGCCACCTTGCCGCCCTCCGTTCGTCATCAACTCCTTCACGCCCCACAGGACTATTTTCGCGATTATGCGGAACAAATCATGAGCCCGTTCGCGCAAACCCATTTGGTTCCTTTAGATGAAGATTGGCCGGGTTTCGGCAGATTCGTTTTGCCGCAGGCGCAAACGCAGGGCCGGATTCAATGGCATGCGGAAAACGGCATGCTTTACATCACGGAGAAGGATAAAACTTGGGTGTTCTTGCGTGCTGTGTTGCAGCAGGGCAACCTGATAAATCCGTCGGTAAATCTGACCGCACTTTTGGCGCAAAATCGCCAAACCGTTGCGACGGAACAGGGCGACATATTAGCCACCGGCGCGGCGTTGTTCGCTATTGACGCGAAAGTTAAAGCGGAGCGGGAAAGCACCTTAATGAGCGCGCTCGGCGTGAGCCTGACGCTGTTATTGCTACTGGTCGTTTTTAGAACGTTACGCGTGCTGTGGTTGTTTTTGCCGATTCTGGCGGGGATGTTATGCGGCGTAACCGCTGTCGTTTGGGCGTTCGGGCAAATTCATATCCTGACCATTGTTATCGGCACCAGCCTCATCGGTGTGCTGATTGATTTTCCGTTACATTGGCTTGCCTCATCACGTTTCCAACCGCAATGGAACGGCGAGCAGGCAATGCAAAAGCTACGTTTTACCTTTCTGATTAGCCTGCTTGTGACGTTGCTGGGCTACGGTTTGCTCGGCTTCACCGCGCTTCCGGTGTTAAAACAGACCGCACTTTTCTCCGCTGCGGCGTTGATCACCGCGATGCTTGCCACCTTGCTTTTTTTACCCGCCTTATTCCGTCGTTATCAAAACAAACCGCGTACGCCTAACCCCAAAGTGCGGTCGTTTTTAGACGCGTTTTTTACCCGTCGAATCGGTGCGTTGCCGATGTTGTTGGGCATAATTTTTATCGGCGGCGGATTGTATCAATCTCAATGGCGGGACGATATTCGCCAATGGGTTTCCATGCCGAAAGCCATGTTAGACGAGGCAAAACACATCGGCGAACTGACCGGCATGGACTTGGGCAATCGTTATTTCTTGGTGCTTGCCGACAACGACAATGCCTTGTTGGAAAAAGAACGGACGCTGACAGAAAAACTGGATGAACAGAACGTGCCTTATCGCGCCCTTTCCCAATGGATCATGTCGGAAGCGCAACAACGACAGTTTATTACGGAATTGAAGAGAACGCTGAAACCGCAGGATTATGCTGTGTTAACGGACATCGGCGTGCCGTCGGAAGCGTTACAACAGGCGTTGCAGGCATTAGGCTCACAGCCGACGTTATCTCTGCAACAAGCCTTGCAATCCACCGTCGGAAAAGCCTGGCAGCCGCTTTATTTGGGCAGATTGACGGAAAATCAGGTGGCGGGCATTGTGCAGGTGAACGGAAATGAAGCTTCTCTCGCCCATCTGGCAAATCAACAGGATATTTTCTGGCAGGACAAACGGGCGCATTTAAATCAGGCGTTCCAACAAACCCGCGATCAGGCGGCATGGCTGAAAGTGTTGTCCTTTGTGTTTGCAGGCCTGCTCCTGTGGCGCTTGTTCGGTGCCAAGCGCACGTTCAGGATGTTACTTCCGCCATTGTGCGCCATTGTGATGACGGTGGCGATTTTCGGCTGGCTCGGGTTGCCGATCAGCTTATTTACCATGTTCGGGTTGTTGTTGGTGTCGGCTATCGGCATTGATTACACCGCCTATATGCAAACTGCAAATGAACCTTTATACAGTAAGTACATTGCGGTATTATTGGCGGCAACGACAACCCTGATTTCTTTTGTCTTATTAGGGCTGAGTTCCACGCCGGCGGTGGCTTCATTCGGGTTGAGTGTGAGTCTTGGTGTGTTATTCAGCGTTATCATTACCTTTAAACTATTGCGTGAATCCGGAGAATCGAATGGAACAATTTGATGTGGTGATTATCGGCGCAGGACCTTCCGGTTCTGTTGCCGCGTCTTTATTGCATAAACAGGGCGTTAAGGTGTGCGTGTTGGAAAAACAACATTTCCCGCGCTTTGTCATCGGCGAGAGCCTGCTACCGTATTGTATGGACATTTTAGCCGAAGCGGAGTTGGTGGACGCGGTAAATGCGGAGCCGACCTTCCAATTTAAAAACGGGGCGGCATTTACCTGGGGCAATCGTTATACCTATTTTGACTTCACCGATAAATTCACCGCCGGACCGGGCACGACTTATCAGGTGCGTCGCGGCATTTTCGACAAAATTCTGATTGATGAAACCGCCAAAAAAGGCGTTGAAGTACGCTTCGGGCATGAAGTTTTAAATTTAGACAATTCAGGTGGCGCGGCACACTTAAAAGTGCGGTCGGAAAATGGTGCGGAATACGAGCTTGAAGCGCGTTTCGTGCTGGACGCCAGCGGCTATGGTCGCGTGTTGCCGCGCCTATTGGATTTAGAAACGCCGTCCTCCCTGCCTGCGCGCGTTGCCCGTTTTACACATATTGACGATAACATCAGCGATCCCGATTTTGACCGTAATAAGATTCTCATCACCACCCATCCGGTGCACCGTGACGTGTGGTTGTGGCTAATTCCTTTTGCCGATAATCGTTGTTCCATCGGCGTGGTAGGCTTGCCGGAAACCTTGGACGGCGACAATGAAACCGTGTTGAAAAAATTTGCTCTGGAATGCCCGATGCTTAAACGCATTTTAGCCAATGCAAACTGGGAAAATGAGTTCCCGTATCGCAATATTCAAGGCTACTCCGCCAACGTGAAGACCTTGCACGGCAAGCATTTCGCTTTATTGGGTAACGCCGCCGAGTTCCTCGATCCGGTATTTTCCTCAGGAGTCACCATTGCACTGCATTCCGCCCGTTTGGCTTGCCGCGTTATCCCGCGTCAGCTGAAAGGTGAAGTGGTGGATTGGCAAAAAGAGTTTGCCGAACCGTTGATGATCGGCGTGAATGCCTTCCGTACTTATGTGAACGGTTGGTACGATCATTCCTTCCAAGACGTAATTTATGCACGTAACCCGCAACCTGAAATTCGCCAAATGTTGTCCTCGATTTTAGCGGGTTATGCGTGGGATACGGAAAATCCGTTTGTAGCGAAATCCACCGCCCGCCTGAAGGCCTTAGCGGAAATTTGCGGTACGGCGACGCAGGATTAAGATGCGTTTTAATATGTTGAAATACGTTGCGTTATTGTGCTGTTTTTGGCTGACCGCCTGTCACTCGTTGCCGCAGGTGACGCAATTACCGCCACAACAACAGGCAGTGCGCGTGTTCAAAGTGGAACAGCTCAATGCGCAACATCAGTTACAACAAGCCAGTTTGCTAACCTTGCAAACGGAACCGCAGCAATGGCGCTGGGTGCAAACGGATCCGCTGGGAGCCCCTCTGGCACGCGTGATTCTAACGCAGCAAGGCTGGCAGAACGACGGGTTTATTATGCCGAATCAACAGGCGCGTCAGTTGTTTTCCGCCCTGGCAACAGCGTTGAATCCGCAACAGCCGTTGTTTACTTTTAGCCATATTCAGCCTGTTGAGCAAGGCAAGGATTATTTCATTCACAATAAAAAAGTGTGGCGGATTACCTCCCGCCCACAACGCATTGACATTGACCTGGCGGATGACAGCCGCTGGCGTATTGAAGAATTAAATTAAGGAAAAAATGACCGCACTTTATTTAAGCAAACCTGCCGTTTTGACGAGCTTGGGCGAAAGCATTGAAACGCACGTTCGGCGTTTACTGGCAGCCGACGATTCCCCGCTAGCCTTGTCCGATTCGGCATTTAAAATGTATCACACCGAAGGCAAAGCTCGGGTATTCGGTGAAGTGAACCTGCCCTTGCGCCCGTTTCCGGCGGACTTGCCGGCGATACATCAAAGCCGCAATAATCAGCTTCTGTGGCATTGTTTGGCACAAATTGAAGAACAAATCCAACAGGCGATTGCGCGTTTTGGTCGTCAACGTATTGCCGTTGTCATCGGCACATCCACCACCGGCGTGGATGAAAACGTACCGGTGTTTAAATATGCCGTCAGCCATAACGATTGGTCGGGCGCAGCGTTCAAACAACAGCAACAATATTTTTGCGCCCCTTCCGATTTCATCGCCTACCAATACGGCTTGCAAGGATTGAGCTACGGCATTTCTACCGCTTGTACCTCCGGCGCCAAGGCATTGATTAGCGCAGCGCGTTTGTTAAATGCCGGATTATGCGATGCTGTGATTTGCGGCGGCGTAGATGAGCTTTCCCCGCTAACGATCAGTGGCTTCGGCGCCTTATCCGTATTGTCCGATAAACGTTCCAACCCGCTTTCCGTGAATCGTGACGGGATTAATCTTGGCGAAGGTGCGGCGGTTTTCGTGATGACCCGTGAAAAATTGGACGATAGCGATATTCAATTATTAGGTTACGGTGCAAGCAGCGACGCCTACCATATGTCCTCCCCGCACCCTGAAGGCGAAGGCGCCATTAGTGCTTTTCGTGCCGCGTTGAATTCTGCAAACTTAAATGCCGACGCTATCGGCTGGATCAATTTACACGGCACGGGAACGGTACATAATGATCAAATGGAAACCTTGGCGGTACATCAAGTATTCGGCGATAACACCCCATGCACCACCACCAAACCTTACACCGGGCACACTCTCGGCGCAGCGGGTGCGGTAGAAGCCGCAATTTTATGGGGCATGATTGACCGCAGGTTAAACCCGCAAGGACAACTACCCGCCCAATTATGGGATAAACAGGCGGATCCGGCGTTACCGAAGGTTGCCATTACGGACGAACACAGCCATTGGCGCGACGAACCGCGTATCGGTGCAAGCAGTTCTTTTGCTTTCGGCGGAAATAACACAGTGCTGATTTTAGGAGAACAGAATGCTTGATTTAACTTGTCCGATTACCGACATCGCCCCGCTCGTGCCACATAGCGGCAACATGATTTTATTGGATCGGGTGACGGATTTCGGCGAGGATTTTTTAGTCGCCGAAGCGGAAGTACGCCCCGATAATTTGCTGGTGAAAGAAAATACCTTACCAAGCTTTCTCGGTGCAGAAATCATGGCGCAAGGGGTCGCCGCTTGGGCAGGTTGCAAATGCGTACGTGCCGGCAAGCCTATCGGCTTAGGCTATTGGATCGGCTCGCGCAAACTCAGTATTCATCAGCCGGAAATTGCCATCGGCAGCAAATTATGCATTCACATCAAACTTTCCATTGAAGATGCCACAGGCTTCGGCGTATTTGATTGCCAATTGATTGATGCCGCCAACCAACAAGTGGTTGTGGAAGGCGCATTAAACGTATTCAGACCGCAGGTGTAAATTCATCGCCAAAACACACCGCACTTTTACCCGAACTAAGGAAATCATATGAGCGAAACAGTTTTAATCACAGGTTCCAGCCGAGGCATCGGCAAAGCCATCGCTTTGCGTTTGGCGCAGGCGGGATTTGATATTGTGGTGCATTGCCGCAGTCGTATTGAAGAAGCCGAAGAAGTCGCACAAGCGGTCAGAAATTTAGGACAACATGCAAGAGTGTTGCAATTTGATGTGAGCAATCGTGAAGAAGCTGCCACAAAATTACTCGCCGATGTGGAAGAACATGGCGCATATTACGGCGTGGTGCTGAATGCCGGTTTAACCCGTGATAATGCCTTTCCTGCTTTAACGGATGAGGATTGGGATCAGGTGTTACGCACCAATCTGGATGGTTTTTACAATGTGCTTCACCCGATTATGATGCCGATGATTCGTCGTCGCAAAGCGGGACGCATTGTCTGTATTACTTCCGTATCGGGTTTAATCGGCAATCGCGGACAGGTCAATTACAGTGCGTCCAAAGCGGGCATTATCGGTGCGGCAAAAGCCCTTGCGGTGGAATTGGCAAAACGCAAAATCACTGTGAACTGCGTGGCGCCGGGCTTAATTGATACGGACATCCTGGATGAAAATGTGCCCATTGATGAAATCCTGAAAATGATCCCGGCGGCGCGCATGGGCGATCCCGAAGAAGTGGCGCACGCCGTGAATTTCCTGATGGATGAAAAAGCCGCGTACATCACCCGCCAAGTGATCGCCGTGAATGGCGGTTTGTGCTAAATAATCGAAGAGAAACATAAAATGAAACGAGTTGTCGTCACCGGCATTGGTGCTGTGACTGCCTTTGGCAAAGAGTGGCAAGAAATTAAAGCCGCATTTCAACGCAAACAAAATGCCGTGTTAGCAAAAGAAGATTGGGTGGAACGCTACCCCGAATTGGAAGCCCGTTTAGGTGCGGAAATTCACGATTATCAGCCGCCTACACACTGGAACCGCAAGCAATTACGCAGTCTCGGGCGGGTCTCACAATTTGCCGTGGAGGCCGCTGAACGGGCGTTGGCAAATGCGAATTTGTTGGATGAAAACGGCAATATTCCGGCGTATCTCAAAGACGGCAGAATGGGCGTGGCGTGCGGTTCATCCACCGGCTCCACCAACGACATCAAAGATGCCGCCGAACTGTTGATGACCGGAAAATCCGACGGTTTTAACGCCAATACTTACGTGCGCATGATGCCGCATACCACCGCTGCCAACATCGGTATTTTCTTCGGTTTAACGGGGCGTATTATCCCGACGTCCAGCGCCTGTTCCTCGGGCAGTCAGGGCATCGGCTATGCTTATGAATCCATCAAATACGGCTTAATTCCGATGATGTTAGCCGGTGGCGCCGAGGAATTTTGCCCGTCGGAAGTCTATGTTTTCGACTCACTTTATGCGGCAAGTCGCAACGTAGAAAATCCAAAGCAAACGCCACGCCCTTATGATAAAAATCGTGATGGCTTGGTGATTGGCGAAGGGGCAGGAATGTTCATATTAGAAGAACTCGAACACGCTCTTGCTCGCGGCGCGAATATTATCGCCGAAGTAATAGGCTATGGCGCCAACAGTGACGGCGCACACGTTACCCGCCCGCAAAAAGATACGATGCAGCGTTGTATGGAATTGGCACTGAAAGATGCTAACTTATCGCCAGAAAAAATTGGCTATGTCAACGGGCACGGCACCGCAACGGAACAAGGCGACATTGCCGAAACCCTCGCCACGGAAGCCGTGTTCGGCAATGTGCCGTTAAGTTCACAAAAAAGTTATTTAGGGCACACGCTCGGTGCGTGCGGCGCATTGGAATCTTGGTTTTCCATTGAAATGATGCGCGACGGCTGGTTTGCGCCGACCATCAATCTGGATAATATCGACGAGCGTTGCGGCAAACTGGATTACATCCAAGGCGACGGGCGACATATTGATACGGATTATGTGATGAATAACAACTTCGCCTTCGGCGGCGTGAACACCTCGTTGATTTTTAAGCGGTGGCGGGGGTAATTAGTCAGGTCGGGTCCTGCGCCCGACCAATTCCCATTAGACTGCTCTTTGCACAATAGTCAAAAAATCCATTCCTTGCACATCCTCACCTTGCGGCAAAACATTCGGTATTTTGACCGCACTTTCGGCTTCCTTCGACACGACCCAAAAGCACGCGCCTTCTTGTTGCCCGTTGTCTGCTTCCATCACCCAACCGACCAGCGCGGACGGCATCGCATCCTGTTCTAAATCCAATAGCGCCAGTTGCAATGGTTGCCAAAGAGTGTGCTGGTTTACCGGTAAAAACAGCGAATTACCACGGATTTGCAAGGTTTGCGCCAGTTGAAAGGTCGCCGCGTTATTTATATTCGCCATAAAATCCAACGGGCTTGGCAGGTTTTGTTCCGTAAGCTGGCGGAACATTTTGTCGAATTTACTTGGTGAATTGAACGGCGCGCCTAGGTAAATACCACTTTTCTCCGTCAGATACGGTTTGAGCGGCAATGCGCCAAGCAAGGCAAGTTGGGTGAAGCGACTTAAACGGCGGGCATCTACGCCATGTACTTTGAGTTGTTGGCGCAAGCTTTTGTCGTCCATATCATTACTGGTGAACTGATGGATTTGTCGGATAAAGTACGTCATTTATTCGCCTCAAGCACCCACGCAATGTGACTGCCTCCGAAACCTAAAAAATAATTTAAAAAACGACCGCACTTTTGTGCTTCGGTTTTCAATTGATTGAATAAAATGGCGCTTTCAAGCGCACCGCTTGTGCCGAGGGTGTGCCCCGTTTGGGCTTTCATGGAAAGCCATTGTGCATGAGGGAAAATTTCTTGTAAAACCCGTTGCTCCATTTCGTCGCTGTTGCCGCCGACGCCATGGATTTTCACACCTTCAATGTCGGCGGGTGTTAAATTCGTTTTATTCAAACATTCATTGATGAGTTCACGCAACGCTGATTCACTGCTGTTGGTGAGATTTTCGTTATCGGTTAGCGTCGTGACGCCCACTATTTCGCAAGACAATTTCGAATTCGGGTGGGTAGATAACGCCACACAGCCGATACCTTCACCCAGCACAATGCCAGTTGAATGGGTTAAAGGCGAATATTGCGCTTCCTGTGATAATAAATTCATCGCCTGAAAATGCTCGAACGTCAGACGATTAAACATTTCAAAGCCGATGACCAAGGCTTTTTCATACATTCCGCTTTTCAGCATTTTATAGGCATACCCCATCGCTTGTGCGGAGGAGGTGCAAGAGGTGGCGAAACTGAACACGTCCGTTTGATAACGGGCACGCAAATCATCGGCAATCACCGCCAGACTATGTTCTTCCGGCAATGGGAGATTGTGCGCCAGACGGGCTTCGCAATCGCTGATAACATAAGCGGTGGAACCGAGCAGAATCGGGATCTGCTTCAACTCCCTTTTATTCCAGCCCGCCTGCTGTAAAGTGCGGTCGATTTCCACATCAAAATACGCATAAAGCTGCTCAAGGGAAAGCAAAGGCTCCTTAAAAGCATTGAAGTAAGGAAAACGGAGCGGTTGCCCCAACATATTGGAGGTACGTTGCCCTAAACTATCGGCAAACTTGGCGGAGGCAGCGTTGAGATAAATATTCATCAGACTTTTTGGTGCTGTTCGCGGATAAAGGCGGCAAGATCGCGCACGTTCATCATGTGTTTACGCACCATGCGATCGCCCTGCAAACGCACGCCGAAATGAGCCTGCAACGCCACGACAACCTGTAAAGCATCTAAAGAATCCAACTGAATGCGGCTTTGTTCGCCGAAAAGCCATTCGTCATCGCTGATTTCCGTCGGGTCAAATTCGTCTTTTTCCGTTTCTTGCACGATGAGTTTTTTGAGTTCGTATTCGAGTTTTTCTGGTTCTAGAGTAAATTGATACATATTAATTATCTGTAGGGGCGGGTCCTGTGCCCGCCCGTGCTCCATTGATAATTTCGGGCGGGCACAGGACCCGCCCCTACAATACATGATTAATGTGTTAAAACAATAAGTTAAAATCTTGCCTGCGTGGTTAATTGCCGCTGATAAATCATTGCTGCTAAACCTAATGTCACTGCACCAAAAGCGGTCAATTTCCACAAGGAATTGACAATTTGACCGAGATCGTAATGATTTAATAACAAATTCTGAAAACCGCTTAATGCCCACCCCATCGGGGAAAATTGCGCCACGGTTTGCATGATTTCCGGCATCACATAAACGGGCACCATGATACCACCGATTGCCGCCATAATGATAATGCCGCCGCCGCCCAACACCACGGCATGTTCGGTGGTGCGCGCCACCACGCTCACCAGCAAGCCGTAACCCAAGGCGGCAAGGCTAACGGCGCTTGAAAGCACAAAATAAGGCAACCAGTCGCCCGTTAACCCAAACGCCGGCATATCCAGCGCAGGTAACACGAAATAACCGAGCGCCACCATGCCGATAAATTGCAGTTGGTTGATGAGGAAATACGGAATCAATTTGGCAACAATCTGGCTCCATGCGGAGGCGCGTGCCATGCGCAGACGGGTAAGCGTGTTGGTTTGTCGTTCCATCGCCATGACATTGGAAAGAGGAATCATGATAAAGAACATCCCGAAAATCAGCCAGGCGGGCACACTGTGTTGCACGGAATTCGGCTTGGAAACCGATTTCCCCTGCCGATTCACATAAATTTCCTGCCATAAATCTTTTGCCAGATAATCGTTAATTTGGGCGAACTTGCTATCCAGTTCTTTATTGACTTTATTTTGAATCTCTTTGATTTGCTTGCGTTTATTGTTTTCTAACGTGATGTGATTGTCTGCCAAATAGTCGTTCACACGGAGTTTGGAATAATGCTTTTGCAATACGCCTTTCACACCCAACAACCAACTGCGATCCACGCTCGGATTCAACCAAAGCTGCAGGTTTTGTTCTTCGGAAAGTGCGGTCTGTTTTTTGTTCGGATTAAAGATCAGCAAATCGAATTTCCCGGCTTGTAACGCCTGTTGGTATTGCGCCAGTTCTTCCGGCGACGCTTGGCGAACGGCAAGTTTTTCATTTTTGAGCGCGTCTAAAAACGCATCGTTAAGCGCATTTTTTTCACTCAGTAGTACAATTTCCGAGCGATTGCTTAAGGCATTATCGTTGCTCAACGCCGCTGACATAATCAGCATGAACAAAATCGGCATGATAAATAATACGGCGACACCGTGCAGATCGCGACTTAATAGCCGAAGTTCTTTGAAAATCGAAGCAATTAACACGTTTTACCCGCCTTATTTAAGAAGTCCAAATAAAAACGCTCCAAGCTTTGCCCTTCTTGTAAAATGCCTTGTACCGATCCCTGATAAATCAATTCGCCCTCATTCAGTAACACCAATTTATCGCATAACTGCTCGATTTCTTGTAGATAATGGGAAGTATAAATTACCGTCACTCCCTGTTGTTTCAAGGCTTTCACGCTATCCAAAATAAATTGGCGGGATTGCGGATCAATGCCTACCGTGATTTCATCTAAAAAAATCACTTTCGGGCGATTAATCAAACCTATGGCAAAATTTAGACGGCGTTTCAGCCCACCTGATAAATGTTTTGCGAGTTTGTTTTTATGCACCGTTAAATCCACCTGTTCCAGCAAGGCTTGCAGATAATTTTTGTCTTTCACCTCATAAAGTGCGGCGAAAAATTTGAGGTTTTCCCACACCGTCAGCAATGGATAAAAAGCAAAATCCTGCGGTACCAATGAAATTTGATGGCGTTGCTTTTTACTTAATTTTGCGCAAGGCACACCGTCAAAATAAATCTCCCCCTGCTGTACCTGTTGAAGCCCTGCAAGCAAAGACATCAGCGTAGTTTTACCTGCGCCGTTAGGGCCGAGTAAGCCAATAGTGGATGCCGATTGAATATCAAAATTGACCGCGTTAAGAGCATTTTTTTCGGCGTTGGGATAGCGGTGTTGAATGTTTTGGATTTTTATCATGATTTACACAAAGCCCGCCATAATTGTTTCTCTTTATCCGCAATCTCCCGCAAATAATCCGCCACCACTTTATAACCTTTCTCCGTTGGCTTTTTGCATTGTTTCACGCATAAATTGGCAAATTGTCGCCACATATCACCGATTTCTGTCATTTGGATAGAAGCTTGTTTATATTTTGGTTCTTGGCAAATTTCAGCGGTTTGTTCGAGAAAATAGGCATACAAATAACGGAACCCTGCGCCGCCTGTGCCGATTTCTTCTTGCATTCGCACAATATGCCCTAAATATAACCGCTTGTATTTGTCTGATTTGTGGTTGGCTAATTTTTCAATCTGTTTTGCCACCGTGCGGATGCCGTTTACACCGACGAAAAATAACGGCGCGAGCATTTGTTTGGCATTTTTGCGAACGGCTTGACGAACCAATTTAGGTAAATCAATTTCTGTGAGGTTAGGCTGATTTTCAAAATAATACATCAAGCCTTTTGCTGCTAATGCCCCTTTCGCGAAGCGTGCACGTTGCAGATCTTCTGCAGCGCAACGTTGCACGCTTTCAAACACGGGATCGCTAATCAGATAATCGTTTTGCTCTTTGCCATACACAATTAAATTGTGCGCATTAAAATGAAAACGCATTTCAGGCGGGAAATAAGGCAACCAGAAAACCGAGGTTTGCAAACCGACCAATTTATCGTCGGCAAGCGCTTGATCCAGTGCCTGTTGCCCTGCTTGTGGCGAGCGAAACTTCTGTATTTTTAACCGCACTTTTAGCAGCTTCGACAAGGTTTTGATAATCGAACGCGGCGGCATACGGTAAGAAATCAGCGGCAACCCGTTGACTTTGACCAACGGAATATAAACAAAAGTCAACGCCGACGCCAAGCCAAAAACCATGGCTTCGTTAAAATCCACGCCGTGCGATTTTAACAGGGTGGACATGACGCCGCTTTCGCAATGGGCAGTGTGTTGGTGGTGGAAATTTTTCATCTATTTAATATCTATTGTTAATAGATTAAAACACATTTAATCAATATCGGTTTCACAATGAAGTAAGAAAATTTTATCAAACTTTTTTTGGTAAGTTGAGTAAAGACTATATTTTATACAGTAGATAGGCATCATTTGAAGAAAAATAATTTAACCACAATAAGAATCCAAAAGCCTTTTTAACTCCACCCCGTCATCGCAGCGTTTTACCACCTCAAACAAGCCTGTAGCCTCCACATACTCGCACTTCAAATACTGCAACCATTGCTTAATACGCGCTACATGATAAAAGCCGCTGTCGTGGCGGTTTTCCAGCGCAGCGTATTTACGCAGGATCGGCATAATTTCCGCCCAGCTTAACGGCGCGTCGTTGTGTTTTAATACGTGACTTAAATTAGGGATATTGAGCGCGCCGCGACCGACCATCAGAGCCTCACAGCCGGTGATGTCACGGCATTTTTGCCCGTCTTCCCAACGCCAAATTTCACCGTTGGCGATGACGGGAATATGGAGTTTTCGGCGGATTTCGCCGATTTTTTGCCAGTTGATACGTTCGGCGCGGTAACCGTCGGTTTTGGTGCGTCCGTGAATGGCAATTTCGGTGGCGCCGCCTTGTTGCACTGCGTCGGCAATGTCGTAAGCGAAATCGGTAGAATCCCAGCCTAAGCGCACTTTAACGCTGACAGCGTGATGTTGAGGGACGGCTTGACGAATAGCTTTGGTGGCTTGATAGATCAGTTCCGGCTGTTTTAATAAGGAAGCGCCGCCATTGCTACCGTTGACGGTTTTGGACGGGCAACCGCAATTTAAATCAATCCCATGGGAACCCAGTTGAATGGCAAGGTCGGCATTTTCCGCGAGCCATTGCGGATGTTGTCCGAGCAGTTGCACGCGCACCGGCGTGCCGCTTGGTGTGAAGCCCTGCTGTTGTAATTCGGGACAAAGGCGATAAAACACTTTCGGCGGAAGGCGTTGATCCACCACGCGCACGAATTCGGAAATGCACAAATCGTAGTCGTTCACTTCCGTTAATAACAGGCGCACGAAAGGATCAAGCACGCCCTGCATCGGGGCTAAAATAACGCGCAACGGTTATTTCCAACCTTTGGCTTTGCAAATCAAATCGTATGCTGCTTGAATTTGCTGCGCTTTTTCTTTCGCCATTTCCATCATTTCCGGCGGCAAACCTTTCGCCACCAGTTTGTCCGGGTGATGTTCGTTCATCAGGCGACGATACGCCCGTTTCACCGTATTTTGATCGTCATTGGCATTCACGCCTAACACTTTGTAGGCATCATCCAGCGTCGGACCGGAAGATTGGCTGCGAGAATGTTGTTGATAATCGTTGTATTGATAACCGCCGCTTTGTTGGTAAGAACCTTGCCGGTAGCCACCCTGTTGATAATAACCGCCACGACTGAATTGACGCGCCGCCATTTCCATCGCCAGCATCTGTTCAAACTGGAAGCGGGACAAACCAAGTTCTTCCGCCACCACGAACAGCAACTCTTTTTCATTGTCGTGCAAATGATCATCGGAAAATGCCGCCTGAATTTGCACATGCAGGAACATACGCAACAAATCCGCACGCTGTCCGCAACCGATACGAAATTCGCGAATCACCTGACGAATCGGAAAATCCGCCTGCTTTCCGCGATTAAACGCCTCCTGCGCCAAGCGACGACCGGCATCGTCCAGTTGTAGCTGATTCATTAAATGATTGGCTAGCTGAATATCGCTTTCCGTCACACGTCCTTTGGCTTTGCTGATATGTCCGAGCACCGCAAAGGTGGTTTGCATAAACAGCAACTGGCGGGTGGTTTTGTTTTTGAAGAAAGAAGAATTTACCGTGCCCAGTTCATACAGTTTTTTGTCGGCGAGGTGACCGAGAAAAATCCCCGCCAACATGCCGAAAAACCCGCCTAACCGAAAGCCGATCAGGGCGCCTAAAAATTTTCCGATAAAATTCATTGTTGCTCCGTTGGGTTAAAAAGTGCGGTGGATTTTTTTGGTGAATTTCAAAGACGAACCCCAAAGACGACTTAAAAAACGTCGTGAAATACGACCACACTTTCTTTTTATTTAATGCCGTATTGCTCGCGATAGGCGCGCATTGCCGGCAAATATTGTTGATATTCCGGTTGGGTTTCGATGAACGCCATCAAATCGGCGAAATCAATAATGGATAGCACGTTGCATTGGTAGTCGCGCTCCACTTCCTGAATGGCGGAAAGCTCGCCGTTGCCGCGCTCCTGACGATTTAACGCGATCAACACCGCGCTCAAATGCGCGCCGTTTGCCTGAATAAGCTGCATGGATTCGCGAATTGCCGTGCCGGCGGTGATCACATCGTCCACCAACAGCACCTTGCCGCGCAACGGACTGCCGATTAAATTGCCGCCTTCGCCGTGATCTTTGGCTTCTTTGCGGTTAAAACACACCGGTTTATTTATGTTGAAGCGGTTAAATAAGGCAATAGACACCGTGGTAGCGATAGGAATGCCTTTGTACGCCGGGCCGAAAATCACGTCATATTGCAAACCGGCATCTTGCAGGGCGGCGGCATAAAATTCGCCTAAACGGGCAAGATCCGCGCCTTGGTTAAACAACCCGGCATTAAAGAAATAAGGGCTGATCCGTCCGGATTTCAAAGTAAATTCGCCAAATTTCAACACCTGACGGGCAAGGGCGAATTCAATAAACTGTTGTTTGTAGTTTTCCATTTTGCATCCTTTATTCTGCCAGCGCGGCGCGTTGGGTTTGGAAAATGATACCGCAACCTTGTTTGGCAAGATCCAATAAGGTTAACAATTCCTCATGGCTGAACGGCTCACCTTCCGCCGTGCCCTGCACTTCAATCATGCGACCGTCTTCCATCATCACCACGTTCATGTCCGTTTCGGCGGCGGAATCTTCCACATATTCCAAATCGCACACCGCTTCGCCGTTCACGATACCGACGGAAATCGCCGCCACCAAGCCTTTCAGCGGATTTTTCGCCAACGTGCCGTTTGCCACCAGACCGTTCAACGCATCGCATAATGCCACGCAGGCACCGGTAATGGACGCGGTGCGCGTGCCGCCGTCCGCTTGGATCACATCGCAATCCAGCGTAATGCAACGTTCGCCGAGGGCTTCCAAATCCACCATGGCGCGCAAGGAACGGGCAATTAAACGTTGAATTTCCAACGTGCGTCCGCCTTGTTTGCCCTTCGCCGCTTCACGTTGCATACGGCTGTGGGTGGAACGCGGCAACATGCCGTATTCCGCCGTGACCCAACCTTGTCCCTGCCCTTTCAAAAAGCGCGGCACGCTTTCTTCCACAGTGGCGGTGCACAACACCTTGGTGTCGCCGAACTCCACCAACACGGAACCTTCTGCGTGTTTAGTATAATGACGGGTGATATTAATCGGGCGGGGTTGGTTGTTGGCACGTTGATTCGGACGCATGAAAAATTCCTCGTTAAGCTGTAAAAAACCGCGCCATTTTAGCACGCAAACTGACAGAAACGAAATTTGGCAGTACAATAGAGCGCAATTTTACGGGATAAAAATGAAGGAATTATTATGATTTATAGCATGACGGCATTCGCCAGTTTGGAAATCAAAAAAGAGTGGGGCAATGCGGTGTGGGAAATTCGCTCGGTCAATCAACGTTATCTGGAAACCTTTTTCCGTCTGCCGGAACAATTCCGCAGTTTGGAAAATACCCTACGCGAAACCCTGCGTCAAAAGCTCACCCGTGGCAAAATCGAATGCACATTGCGCATTGACAACAAAAAACAAACTGCCGCCGAATTACACATCAATCAAGAACTCGCCAACCAAGTGTTGCAATCCCTGCAGTGGCTGAAACAACAGGCGGGTGAAGGCGAATTGAATTTAACCGACGTGTTGCGCTACCCGGGCGTGGTGGAAGTGCCGGAGCAGGACGTGGATTTAATCAGTCAAGATTTATTGGCGGCGTTTGAGCAGGTGGTGGGCGAATTTATCGCCATGCGTCAGCGCGAAGGGGAAAAAATCCATGCGTTGCTGACTCAACGCTTGGACGCCATTCACGCGGAACAGGAAAAAGTGCGGTCGAAAATGCCGGAGATTTTACAATGGCAGCGCGAACGTATGTTACAACGCTTTGAAGAAATTCAACTGCAACCCGATCCGCAACGCTTGGAGCAGGAACTCATCATGCTGGCGCAACGCATTGATGTAGCGGAAGAGCTGGATCGGTTACAGTTACATGTGAAAGAAACCCAAAACATTCTGCGCAAAGGCGGCGCGGTGGGGCGCAAACTGGATTTCATGATGCAGGAACTGAACCGCGAATCCAACACGCTGGCGTCCAAATCCATTAACGTGGAGGTGACCAATTCCGCCATTGAGCTGAAAGTGCTCATCGAGCAAATGCGCGAACAAATTCAAAATCTTGAGTAATTTATTGATATTTTTAAGGAAAGTACGATGGCATATTCACTTTTAACGGCACAACAGGACGACATTATCTGCCCGCTCGAACATTATGCGCTGATTGAAATCGCTGGCGCCGATGCGGAAAAATATTTGCAGGGGCAACTCACCTGCGATGTGACCAAATTGGCAGCGGGGCAATCCACCCTTTGCGCCCATTGCGATCCGAAGGGCAAAATGAGCGCCTTGTTCCGCTTGATTCGTCAGGACGAACACTTATTTTATATGTTGCTGAAACGCGAATTATTGCCTTCGGCGTTGGATCAACTGAAAAAATATGCGGTATTTTCCAAAGTCACCTTCACTCCGCTGGATTGGCAAATTCTCGGCGTTGCAGGCACAGAAGGCATTGAAAAGTGCGGTCAGATTTCCGCACAAATTCGCGTTGAAGTGAACGATCGACAACCGCGCATCATTTTATTGCATCCGACCAAGTTAGCCGTTGAACCGACCGCCGAAGCGCAGGCGTGGGATGTGTTGGATATTCAGGACGGTGTGCCGAGCTTGGCGGCGGCGACCCAATTACAATTCATTCCGCAGGCGTTAAATTTACAAAGTATTGAGCAGGCAATTTCCTTCCACAAAGGCTGTTATATCGGGCAGGAAACCGTGGCGCGCGCCAAATATCGTAGCGCCAATAAACGCGCTCTGTTTATTTTTGCGGCACAAACGGAGGCGCTGCCGGAACTCGGTTCTGCCTTAGAAATGGCGCTCGGCGACAACTGGCGCGCCACCGGCAGCATCACAAGTGCGGTCAATTTTGGCGGCGTTTTATGGTTGCAGGCAGTGTTAAATACGCCGTTGGAAGAAGGGCAGATCTTCCGCTTGCCTGGCAGCCAAACCTTGTTAGACATGCAACCTTTACCCTATGAGTTAAGCTAAATGAAAGTCGGATTGGTATTAGAAGGCGGCGCCATGCGCGGGATGTTCACCGCCGGCGTGTTGGACGTGTTTCTGGACGAACAAATTAAAATTGACGGCATCGTCAGCGTGTCCGCCGGCGCCTTGTTCGGCGTGAATTTTCCGTCCAAACAAAAAGGGCGCGTACTGCGTTACAACAAAAAATACCTGAACGACAAACGCTACATGGGCTTCCACAGCCTGTTCACCACGGGCAATATCGTCAACAAAGATTTCGCCTTTTATCAGTTGCCTTTTGAACTGGACGTGTTCGATCAGGATAAATTCGCCCGCTCCGGCATTGATTTTTATACGGTGCTCACCAACGTAGAAAGCGGCGAGGCGGAATATGTGAAAATCCACAACGCGTTTGAACAAATGGAAACCTTGCGCGCCACTTCCGCCATGCCTTTCGTGTCCAAAATGGTGGAAATTGACGGCAAAAAATACTTAGACGGCGGCATTGCGGACAGCATTTCGTTACATTTCTGTCAACAGCTGGGCTACGACAAAATCATCGTAGTTCTCACCCGCCCGCTGGATTACCGTAAAACGCCCACCAATCCGCTGCTGTTCAAAGCCTTTTATCGCCGCTATCCGAAACTGGTGGAACGCCTCACCAACCGTCACGCCGAATACAATCGCGCCGTAGAAGAAATCATTCACCTTAACGAACAAGGCAAAATCTTCGTCATTCGACCTTCTATCACACTTCCGATTCAACGCCTTGAAAAAGACGTCCACAAAGTGCAAGCCATGTATGACTTAGGCGTGAGCGATGCGCAGTATGTAATGAAAGATCTAAAAGCCTATTTGGCAGATTAAGAAACACTTGAAAAAATTACTCACAATCGAATCAAGTTCGATTGTTCGCCCCGATGGGGCCGTTGGCAAAGCCAACGTTCAAAAAACGTTGTTTTTTGTGACCGCACTTTTTGCGCTAAATCAGTTTAACCCCAAAGTCTTATTGCAGAAGCGGGGCAAATTTTTTACACTAACCGCGCAAATTCAATTTGTATTTCAGTTATATCGCAAGTTTGTGTATAGGAAATGACAAAGCCTTCTTTTGAACCTTTTCTCATTGTTATACCTTCCTTGTAAAACTTTCTTTCAAATTCAAAGGATTAGAAAATGAACGAAGCTTTACAACAGTTCAAACAACAATATTTGGTGAAATATTGGAATCCGGTTGTCGCCGTCATCGCGGCGGGTTTGATCTCGGCTTATTATTTTGGTGTGACCGGCACTTATTGGGCTGTCACAGGGGAATTTACCCGCTGGGGCGGACACGCGTTACAAGCCCTCGGCGTGGATGTGTCCGATTGGAGTTATTACAAAATTATCGGTATGCAAGGCACGATTTTCACCCGTATCGACGGCGTGATGATTCTAGGTATGTTCGCCGGTTGTATTTCCGCCGCGCTGTGGGCGAACAACGTGAAATGGCGCAATCAACCGCATAAACGCCGTATCGCACAAGCGCTCATCGGCGGCGCGCTGGCGGGTTTCGGCGCGCGTTTAGCGATGGGTTGTAACCTTGCCTCGCTGTTCACCGGGATCCCGCAATTCTCCGTGCACGCCTGGTTTTTCACCCTCGCCACCGCCCTCGGCACTTACGTCGGCGTGAAAGTCACCTTGCTACCGATGTTCCGAGTAAAATTGGAATTGAAAAAAGGCGCGGCGAAATTGCAGGAAACCGATCCGAAAAAAGCGCAACGCCGTTTCTGGATCGGCATAGTGGTGTTCTTCGCCTATCTTATCGCGTCCCTTTACGTCATGACCCAATCCGTCAAACTCGGCTTCGCTATGCTGTGCGGCTTGGCCTTCGGACTACTGATCGAACGGGCGCAAATCTGCTTTACTTCCGCCTTCCGCGATCTTTGGGTAACCGGTCGCGCTTATATGGCGAAAGCCATTATTTTCGGCATTCTTGCCGGCACTATCGGCGTATTCAGTTATATTCAATTAGGCGTCGCGCCTAAAATCATGTGGGCGGGTCCGAACGCCATTATCGGCGGTTTATTGTTCGGCTTCGGCATCGTGTTGGCGGGTGGCTGCGAAACCGGCTGGATGTATCGCTCGATGGAAGGGCAAGTGCATTTCATGTGGGTCGGCGTGGGCAACGTTATCGGTTCCACCTATTTAGCGTACGCCTGGGACGACTTGGCTCCGGCACTGGCGCTCGACTACGAAAAGCTCAACTTATTGAAAGAATTCGGTGCGGTCGGCGGGCTATTGGTGAACTACGGTTTATTGATTCTCTGCTTAATCGCCGTGATTTGGTGGGAAAAACGCTTCCTTGCCAAAGCAAAAGCCAAAATCGCCGCCGTTGCACGGGCGTAAAAGTGCGGTCCGATTTTACGTTATTTTTTATCTCACAGAAGGAAAACACACTATGGCATTTACCGTTGTACAAAAATTAGATAAAGATCCGAAAGACATCACTCCGGATTACACCTTAGACACTCTCGGCGAACCTTGCCCATACCCGGCAATCGTGATGCTGGAAACCATGCCGCAGCTACAAAAAGGCGAAATCCTCGAATTACTAAGCGACTGTGCGCAGTCCATCAACAACATCCCTGTGGACACCAAAAACCACGGCTACACCTTATTAAGCGTAGAACAAGACGGCACCAAGTTGCGCTATTTGATTCAGCGCTAAAGCGCTAAGTTAATCTTGATAAGATAAAAAGCCCGTCTGATACGGGCTTTATTTTATATAAAAATCGGCTTGAAGGATTATTTAAGGAATTAAAATAAAAAAAGGCTGAATAAAATATTATTCAGCCTTTATATCATTAATGACTTGTTTTATTCCGCTGTAGTTTCTTCACTAGAAACTTCCGGGCGATCTACTAACTCAATGTAAGCCATTGGAGCATTGTCACCTGCACGGAAACCACATTTTAAGATGCGGGTGTAACCACCAGCACGTTGTGCAAAACGTGGACCTAATTCATTAAATAATTTAGCAACTGTTTCTGTGTTGCGTGTACGAGCAAAAGCTAGGCGACGATTTGCCACGCTATCCACTTTTGCTAAAGTAATTAACGGCTCAACTACTCGACGTAATTCTTTTGCTTTAGGCAAAGTAGTTTTAATGATCTCATGACCAATTAAAGAACTTGCCATATTACGGAACATCGCTTGACGATGACTGCTATTACGGTTTAGTTGACGACCACTCTTACGATGGCGCATAACCTTATCCTTCTCAGAAAAATCTTTAACCTACGACCAAACTAGTCTTCAGCAATACTTGCTGGAGGCCAATTTTCAAGGCGCATACCTAGTGATAAGCCTCGTGAGGCAAGTACATCCTTAATTTCAGTAAGAGACTTCTTACCTAAATTAGGTGTTTTTAGTAACTCAACCTCTGTACGTTGAACTAAATCACCGATATAGTGAATTGTTTCTGCTTTTAAACAGTTAGCAGAACGAACTGTCAACTCTAAATCATCCACAGGACGAAGCAGAATCGGATCGAATTCAGGCTTCTCTTCCTTAATTTCAGGTTGACGAACATCACGCAAATCAACGAATGCATCAAGTTGCTCTGCTAAAATTGTTGCTGCACGACGAATTGCTTCCTCTGGGTCAATAGTACCATTTGTCTCTAGCTCAATAACCAATTTATCTAAATCGGTACGTTGCTCAACACGTGCTGCCTCAACATTATAAGCAATACGGTCAATCGGGCTATAACAAGCATCTACTAATAAGCGACCTATTGGACGATCATCATCTTGATTTTGAGTACGAGCTGATGCTGGCACGTATCCTCTACCACGTTGCACTCGAATACGCATATTAATAGACGCGTTTTCATCAGTTAAGTGGCAAATCACATGCTCAGGGTTTACAATTTCGACATCACCATCATGGGTAATATCTGCAGCAACAACAGGGCCAATTCCAGACTTACTAAGTGTTAGAAGAACATCATCCTTATTTTGCACCTTTACAGCTAACCCTTTTAGGTTTAAAAGCACTTCAAGAATATCCTCTTGTACACCCTCTTTACTACTATATTCATGCAGTACACCATCGATCTCTACTTCAGTAACAGCACAACCCGGCATTGAAGATAAAAGAATTCGACGTAACGCATTTCCTAGAGTATGACCGAAACCACGCTCTAAAGGCTCTAAGATCACTTTAGCTTGCGTAGAGCTAATTTGCTCAATATCAACTAAACGTGGCTTTAAAAATTCTGTAACAGAACCCTGCATTTTATCCTCTCTTTGCTTCTAAGCTCTATTATTTAGAATAAAGCTCAACGATCAGATGTTCATTAATGTCTGCTGATAAATCAGAACGTTCAGGAACACGTTTAAATACACCCTCCATTTTAGCAGTATCAACCTCTAACCAAGTTGGTTTTTCTTTTTGTTCTGCTAACTCTAATGATGCTTTAATGCGTGCTTGTTTTTTAGATTTTTCACGAACAGCAACTACATCATCAACTGAAACCTGGAAAGATGGAATATTTACCACACGACCATTAACAACAATAGCTTTATGACTCACTAATTGGCGAGCTTCAGCACGAGTTGCTGCAAATCCCATACGATAAACCACATTATCCAACCGACCCTCAAGCAATACTAATAAATTTTCACCAGTATTTCCCTTTAATCGATTTGCTTCTTTGTAGTAATTGCGGAATTGACGTTCTAAAATACCGTACATACGGCGAACTTTTTGCTTTTCACGCAACTGACTACCATAGTCAGATAAGCGTGGTTTACGAGCACCATGTTGACCAGGTGCGGTATCAATCTTACATTTTGAATCAATCGCACGAACGCCTGATTTAAGAAATAAATCAGTACCTTCACGGCGGCTTAGCTTGAGTTTAGGACCCAAATATCTTGCCATTTTCTTTCTCCAACTATCCTATAACGTCATTAAACACGACGTTTTTTCGGTGGACGACAACCGTTATGAGGAATCGGAGTCACATCAGTAATATTCGTGATACGGAAACCTGCCGCATTTAACGCACGAATAGTTGACTCACGACCAGGACCAGGTCCTTTTACCATAACTTCCAAGTTCTTTAAGCCGAATTCTTTTACGATTTCAGCACAACGCTCAGCAGCAACCTGTGCAGCAAACGGGGTTGATTTACGAGAACCACGGAAACCTGAACCACCTGCTGTAGCCCAAGCTAAGGCATTACCTTGGCGATCAGTTATAGTAACGATTGTATTATTGAAAGATGCGTGAATGTGTGCAACGCCATCTACAACTTGTTTTTTTACACGTTTACGTGCACGAACTGGTGTTTTTGCCATCTTAATTTACCCCGATTATTTTTTGATCGGCTTACGAGGACCCTTACGGGTACGCGCATTAGTTTTAGTACGTTGACCACGTACAGGTAGACTACGACGATGACGTAAACCACGATAACAACCTAAATCTAATAGGCGTTTAATGTTGAGTGTTACTTCACGACGTAAATCCCCTTCAACGGTAAATTTACCAACTTCGTCACGCAGTTTGTCAATCTGCTCTTCAGACAATTCGCTGATCTTAACATCTTCGGCAATACCTGCTGCTGCACAAATAGTTTTTGAGCGGGTCTTACCAATACCGTAAATTGCAGTTAAAGCGATTACAGCGTGTTTATGATCAGGAATGTTAATGCCTGCAATACGGGCCACTATGCACTCCTATTTTTGATTAGTTGACACTCTGATCTTGAAAAGCCCGTTTTCAGGATACTCAAACAGAGTGCCAAGGAAATAAATGAGCTGAGTAGTATATCTACCCAACTTGTTCTTTGCAAGAAAAATATCAATTAACCTTGACGTTGTTTATGCTTAGGGTCGCTACAAAGTACACGAACAACCCCTTCACGTTTAACAATTTTACAGTTACGACATAATTTCTTAACGGAAGCACGAACTTTCATTGCTTATCCTTTTATTAATTGGACTATTGTCCAAAACCTTTAAGGTTTGCTTTTTTCAGCGCAGATTCATATCTTGTAGACATCAAATGACTTTGAATCTGAACGATGAAATCCATAATTACCACCACAACGATCAATAAGGAGGTACCACCAAAATAAAACTGTACATTCCATGCTGAAGTCATGATATAAGGAACTAAACATACGAATGTGACATAAAGACCACCAATAAGCGTAAGTCTGGTCATAATCTTATCGATATATCTAGATGTTTGTTCCCCTGGTCTAATTCCAGGTATAAATGCACCTGATTTTTTCAAGTTATCTGCCGTATCTCTAGGATTATATTGCATAGCAGTATAGAAAAAGCTAAAGAAAATAATTGCGGTAGCATAGACAACTAAGTATAGAGGCTGCCCAGGATGTAATAACATTGACAAATCAGTTAACCATTCCAGACTGGAACCCTGCCCAAACCATTGAGTTAATGTTGCAGGAAAAAGAATTATACTTGATGCAAAAATTGCTGGGATAACGCCCGCCATATTCACTTTTAATGGAAGATGAGTCGAGTGCCCCCCCAAAATTTGTCTACCTTGTTGACGTTTAGCATATTCAACTTTAATTCTTCTCTGTCCTCTTTCTACAAAGACCACAAAGTAAGTAACTGCTAAGACAATTACAGCAATTAATAGAAGAACGAGAAAATGCATTTGACCAAGACGAGCTTGCTCAATTGTTTGACCAATTGCAGCCGGTAATCCAGCTACAATACCAGCAAAAATAATTAAAGAAATCCCGTTACCAATACCGCGCTCTGTAATTTGCTCACCTAACCACATTAGGAACATCGTTCCTGTGACCAAGCTAATTACAGCAGTAAAGTAAAACCCAAACCCTAAGTTAGGGACTAATCCAGGTAACATATTAGGCAAGCCCGTTGAAATACCCACCGCCTGTAAAGTAGCAAGTACAACTGTTGAATAACGTGTATATTTACTAATTTTACGACGACCAGACTCACCCTCTTTTCTTAATTCTGCTAGCGCAGGATGAACCGATGCTAACAATTGGATAATAATTGATGCCGAGATATATGGCATAATTCCCAACGCAAAAATAGAAGCACGGCTCAGCGCACCACCAGAGAACATATTAAACATATCAATAATGGTGCCTTTTTGTTGCTCAATCAATTGGGCCAATACAGCTGCATCTATACCAGGAACCGGAATGAATGAACCAATACGGAAAACAATAAGCGCCCCCAGAACAAACAGCAGTCTGCTCTTTAGTTCACTTGTACCGCCTTGAGTACTTCTTGTTTGATAGCCTGGTTGTTTAGCCATTAATTATTCCTCGATTGAACCGCCAACAGCCTCAATAGCTGCTCTAGCACCCTTAGTAACACGCAAACCACGAATAACTAATTTAGACTTCACTTCACCAGCTAAAATAACTTTAGCGAACTGAATGTCCTTAGTTAAAATATTGGCGGCTTTCAATGTTTCTAAAGTAACAATACCATTTTCAATTTTATTCAGATCATCTAAACGAACTTCTGCCGTAACTGCAGATTTCATTGAAGTAAAACCGAATTTAGGCAAACGACGGTATAGTGGCATTTGACCACCTTCAAACCCGCGACGAACACCGCCACCAGTACGAGATTTTTGACCTTTATGACCACGTCCACCAGTTTTTCCTAGACCTGAACCAATACCACGACCTAGACGTTTAGCACTATGCTTAGCACCCTCAGCCGGAGATAGAGTATTTAAACGCATCTATTACTCCTCCACTTTAACCATATATGAAACCTGGTTAATCATTCCACGTACTGCCGGAGTATCAATTAACTCAACAGTATGGTGCATATGGCGAAGACCAAGACCACGTAGTGTAGCTTTATGCTTCGGTAAACGAGCAATAGAACTACGAACTTGCGTTACTTTAATAGTTTTAGCCATTATTAATTACCCCAAAATTTCATCAACTGATTTACCACGTTTAGCAGCAACCATTTCTGGTGACTTCATTTTTGCTAAAGCATCAATAGTTGCACGAACAACATTGATTGGATTAGTTGAACCATAAGCTTTTGACAATACATTACGTACGCCAGCCACTTCCAATACAGCACGCATTGCACCACCGGCAATAATACCGGTACCTTCACTGGCAGGTTGCATAAACACACGTGAACCTGTATGAACACCTTTAATAGGATGCTGTAATGTACCTTCGGTTAAAGTTACATTGATCATATTACGACGTGCTTTTTCCATTGCTTTTTGAATAGCTGCAGGAACTTCACGCGCTTTGCCATACCCAAAACCAACACGACCATTACCATCGCCTACTACGGTTAACGCAGTAAAGCTCATAATACGACCACCCTTTACAGTTTTAGATACGCGGTTTACCGCAATTAGCTTCTCTTGCAGTTCACCAGCTTGTTTTTCGATGTTTGACATCTCAAATTACCTCAATTAGAACTGTAGACCAGCTTCACGAGCAGCATCCGCTAGCGATTGGATACGGCCATGATATTTAAAACCGGAACGATCAAAAGCTACGTCTTTAACGCCTTTTGCTAACGCTCTTTCCGCCACAACTTTACCTACAACTGCGGCAGCATCTTTATTTCCGGTATATTTTACTTGCTCACTAATTGCTTTCTCAACAGTAGAAGCAGCAGCAAGCACTTCTGAACCGTTTGGTGCGATAACCTGAGCGTAAATATGACGCGGAGTACGGTGAACAACTAAACGAGTTACACCTTGCTCTCTCATCATATGACGCGCACGAGCCGCACGACGGATACGAGCTGATTTCTTATCCATAGTGTTACCTTAATTATTTCTTCTTAGCTTCTTTAATACGCACCACTTCATCAGCGTAACGTACCCCTTTACCTTTATACGGCTCAGGACGACGATAAGCACGAATATCTGCAGCAACTTGACCGATTAACTGTTTATCCGAACCTTTCAAAACAATTTCTGTTTGAGATGGACATTCAGCAGTAATCCCCGCAGGTAAAACATGCTCAACAGGGTGAGAAAATCCAAGACTTAAAGCAACAGCATTTCCTTTAATTTGAGCTCTATAACCTACACCTACTAATTGTAGTTTTCTTGTAAATCCTTCAGTAACACCAATAACCATAGAATTAACTAATGCTCTAGCAGTACCAGATTGCGCATTACCGCCTTCAATACCTTCGCGTGGGGAGAATGTTAATTCATTATTTTCATGTTTAACTTCTACTGAATGATGAATAGAGCGTGACAACTCACCATTTTTACCTTTAATTGTTAGTAACTGTCCGTTAAGTTTTACCTCAACACCGGCAGGAATACTAACAGGTGCTTTTGCAACACGAGACATTTTCCTACCTCTCCATTAAGCTACATAACAAATGATCTCACCGCCTAAACCCGCTTGACGAGCTGCACGGTCAGTCATTACACCTTTAGATGTAGATACTACAGCGATACCTAAACCACCCATTACTTTCGGTAATTCGTCTTTACGTTTATAAATACGAAGACCAGGGCGACTTACACGCTGGATGCTTTCTACAACTGGTTTACCTTGGAAATACTTTAATGTGATTTCCAATTCAGGTTTTACACCTTCAACTACTTTAACGCTTTCGATATAACCTTCGTTAGCTAATACATTGGCAATTGCAACTTTTAGCTTGGATGAAGGCATACTGATCGCAACTTTATTCGCAGCTTGACCGTTACGAATACGGGTCAACATATCTGCGATAGGATCTTGCATACTCATTGTGCTTTTACTCCGATTCCAAATTAAAGTGGCACATTACCAACTTGCTTTCTTAAGACCCGGGATCTCACCGCGCATAGCGGCTTCACGAACCTTAATACGGCTTAAACCAAACTTACGAAGAACGCCGTGAGGACGTCCGGTTTGACGACAGCGGTTACGTTGACGACTAGGACTAGAATCACGTGGTAAAGTTTGCAACTTCAACACGGCATTCCAACGGTCTTCGTCAGAGGCATTAACGTCAGAAATAATTTTTTTCAATTCTACACGTTGAGCGTAGAACTTTTCAGCCAATTTCACGCGTTTTACATCGCGTGCTTTCATTGATTGTTTAGCCATTTGTAACCTGCCTTACTTACGGAATGGGAAATTAAAGGCAGCCAATAGTGCTCGACCTTCTTCATCATTCTTAGCTGTGGTGGTAATAGTAATATCTAAACCACGCACACGATCTACTTTATCGTAGTCGATTTCAGGGAAGATGATTTGCTCACGCACACCCATACTGTAATTTCCACGACCATCAAATGATTTCGCGCTTAAACCGCGGAAGTCACGAATACGTGGAACAGCAATTGTAATTAAACGTTCTAAGAACTCCCACATACGCTCACCACGTAGTGTTACTTTACAACCGATTGGATATCCCTGACGGATTTTAAAGCCAGCAACAGATTTACGGGCTTTCGTAATCAAAGGTTTTTGACCGCTAATTGCTGCGAGATCCGCTACCGCGTTATCTAGCAATTTCTTATCGGTCAATGCTTCACCCACACCCATATTTAGGGTTATCTTTTCGATTCGTGGGACTTGCATGACAGATGAGTAGTTGAATTTCGTTTTCAATTCATTTACTACTTGATCTCTGTAGTAATCATGCAGTTTCGCCATCGCATTACTCCAGTTTATTAAATAATTTCATTGTTAGATTTGAAGAAACGTACTTTTTTGCCGTCTTCGAATCTAAAACCTACTCGGTCAGCTTTATTTGTTGTCGGATTGAAAATTGCAACGTTTGATACATCAATCGCCGCTTCTTTCTTAACTAAACCACCTTCTTTACCTAATGCAGGTACCGGTTTTTCATGTTTAGTAATAATATTTACACCTTCAACAATCACTTTACCGTTAGATAACACTTTAGTTACCTTGCCACGCTTACCTTTGCTTTTGCCGGTAAGCACAATTACTTCATCATTTTGACGGATTTTTGCAGCCATTACATTCTCCTTACAGTACTTCTGGAGCCAAGGAAATGATCTTCATGAATTTCTCAGAACGAAGTTCACGAGTCACCGGTCCAAAAATACGAGTACCGATTGGTTGCTCGGTGTTATTATTTAAAATTACACAGGCATTACCATCGAAACGAATAACTGACCCATCTGGGCGACGAACACCCTTCTTGGTGCGCACAACAACCGCTTTTAACACATCACCTTTTTTCACTTTACCGCGCGGAATTGCTTCTTTTACGGTAATTTTGATGATGTCGCCAATAGCAGCATAACGACGGTGCGATCCACCTAGAACCTTGATACACATTACGCTGCGAGCCCCTGAGTTATCAGCAACATCCAGCATAGTCTGTTCTTGGATCATATTAGTGCTCCGTTAAATTAAAAAACCACCCTTGCGGGACGAACCTACCCATAGCGGATAGGGTGCGGATTCTAGCATAAAAAACACAGCGAAAGCAATAAGCTTTTAAATAACTTATGATCTTTTATCAAAGTCATTGGTTCTAACCATACTAAGAGGAAAGTGCGGTCAAAATTTTAAATGTTTTTCAGAAGAATCATATAGAAATAAAAAAGCCAATGACACAAAATCATTGGCTTTTATTTAACGTTAATTAAGCAATTACTGCTTTCTCAACAACACGAACTAAAGTCCATGACTTAGTTTTAGAAATCGGACGACATTCGCGAACTTCTACTAAATCACCTAATTTAGCTTCGTTATTTTCATCGTGCACATGTAGTTTAGTTGTGCGACGGATAAACTTACCATAAAGTGGGTGTTTAACCTTGCGTTCAATAGCAACAACGAAAGATTTCTCCATCTTGTCGCTCACTACACGACCTTGCACGCTACGAATTTTATCAGTCATTACTCACCCGCCTTTTCGGTTAGAACAGTTTTAATTTGTGCAATACTACGACGCACTTGTTTTAACTGATGGGTTTGTTGAAGCTGACCGGTGGCTGCTTGCATACGCAACTTGAATTGCTCACCTAACAAGTTAACCAATTCAGCATTCAGCTCTTCAACACTTTTTGTACGTAGTTCTTGAGCTTTCATTACATCACCGTCTTAGTTACGAAAGTGGTCTTAACCGGCAATTTAGCAGCTGCTAATGCAAATGCTTCTCTTGCGATCTCTTCAGACACACCATCCATTTCATAGAGAACTTTACCCGGCTGGATTAAGGCTACCCAGTACTCAACGTTACCTTTACCTTTACCCATACGAACTTCTAATGGTTTTTCAGTAATTGGTTTATCTGGGAATACACGAATCCAGATTTTACCTTGACGTTTTACTGCACGAGTCATAGCACGACGAGCGGCTTCAATTTGACGCGCAGTTAAACGGCCACGACCAACTGCTTTTAAACCGAAAGTACCGAAGCTAACTTCTGTACCGCCCGCGATACCACGGTTACGGCCTTTGTGAACTTTACGGAATTTTGTACGTTTTGGTTGCAACATTTAGCGATTCTCCTTACTTACGACCTTTACCGCGCGGAGCCTTTTTAGGCTTGTCGGCAGGTTGTTGTTCCGGTTGCGCCAACGCAGCCATTCCACCAAGAATCTCACCTTTGAAGATCCATACTTTAACGCCAATTACGCCGTATGTTGTATGAGCTTCAGCAGTGTTATAGTCGATGTCCGCACGTAATGTATGTAGAGGTACACGACCTTCACGATACCATTCAGAACGGGCAATTTCTGCACCGCCTAAACGACCGCTAACTTCAACTTTGATACCTTTAGCGCCTAAACGCATTGCATTTTGTACCGCTTTCTTCATAGCACGACGGAACATTACACGACGTTCTAATTGGGAAGCGATGCTATCTGCAACTAATTTCGCATCTAATTCAGGTTTTTTCACTTCAGCAATATTGATTTGTGCTGGAACGCCGGCAATTTTTGCCACTGCGTTACGCAATTTCTCAACATCTTCGCCTTTTTTACCGATTACGATACCCGGGCGAGCTGTGTGAATAGTAACACGAATACTTTTCGCAGGACGCTCAATAGTAATGCGTGAAACGGAAGCATTCGCTAATTCTTTATTTAAGAATTGACGTACTTTGAAATCGCCTTCAAGATTATCGGCGAAGTCTTGTGTATTCGCAAACCAAGTAGAGCTCCAAGGTTTTACAATACCTAGGCGAATACCATGTGGATGTACTTTTTGACCCATTGTTATTCCTCTACGATTAACGATCTGACACAACCACAGTGATGTGGCTTGTACGTTTTAAAATACGATCTGCACGACCTTTAGCACGTGGCATAACACGTTTCATGCTTGGACCTTCATCTACGAAAATCTTCGCAACTTTAAGATCATCGATATCTGCACCGTCATTGTGCTCGGCATTAGCAATCGCTGACTCAAGAACTTTCTTCACTAAAGCGGATGCTTTTTTGTTAGTGTAAGTAAGAATTTCTAATGCTTGAGCAACTTTCTTACCACGGATTAAATCCGCAACTAAGCGAGCTTTTTGCGCTGAAGTGCGAGCGTAACGATGTTTTGCAATAGTTTCCATCTTTTACCCCTTACTTCTTAGCTTTCTTATCCGCAGCGTGACCGCGGTAAGTACGAGTCGGTGCAAATTCGCCTAATTTATGACCGATCATTTCATCAGAAACATAAACAGGAACATGCTGACGACCATTATGGACTGCGATGGTCAATCCGATCATTGATGGAATGATCATTGAACGACGGGACCAGGTTTTAATTGGTTTTTTATCCCCGCTTTCCACCGCCTTCTCTACCTTCTTCAACAAGTGTAGGTCAAGGAAAGGACCTTTCTTGAGAGAACGTGGCATGGCTTATCCTCTTATTAATTTAAATTATTTACCACGACGACGTACGATATATTTATCGGTACGTTTGTTATGGCGAGTTTTCTTACCTTTGGTTTGAACGCCCCAAGGTGTGACCGGGTGTTTACCAAAGTTACGACCTTCACCACCACCGTGCGGGTGATCTACCGGGTTCATTGCAGTACCGCGAACTGTAGGGCGAATGCCTCTCCAGCGACTGGCACCTGCTTTACCCAATACGCGAAGCATGTGTTCTGAGTTACCGACTTCACCGATGGTTGCGGAGCACTCAGCTAGTACTTTACGCATTTCGCCGGAACGAAGACGCAAAGTCACATAGTTACCTTCACGGGCGATGATCTGTACATAGCTACCTGCAGAACGGGCGATTTGACCGCCTTTACCCGGTTTTAATTCAACATTATGTACGGTAGAACCAACCGGAATGTTGCGCATTGGTAATGCGTTACCAACTTTAATTGGCGCATGCGCACCCGCTTGGATTTGATCACCTGCAGCCAAACCTTTAGGTGCTAAAATATAACGACGCTCACCGTCTTTATAAAGCACTAAAGCGATATTTGCAGAACGATTCGGATCGTATTCTAAACGCTCAACAACACCAGGAATGTCTAATTTATTACGTTTAAAATCAATTAAACGATAGTGTTGTTTATGACCGCCACCGATGTGACGAGTAGTAATACGACCATAGTTGTTACGACCACCGGTTTTAGATTTAGTATCTAAAAGTGCAGCAAAAGGTTTGCCTTTATGCAATTCAGGGTTAACAACTTTAACAACATGACGACGACCAGCGGAGGTCGGCTTACATTTAACGATAGCCATTATCTTCTACTCCTCCGTAATTACTCTGTCGCACCTTCAACGAAGTCCAAAGATTGGCCTTCTTGAAGAGTAACATAAGCTTTTTTCCAGTCACTGCGACGTCCGATCTTAGCACCACGGCGTTTAGTTTTACCTTTCACCACAACGGTACGAACAGAATCTACTTTCACTTCAAATAGTTGCTCTACTGCATTAGCAATTTCTACTTTATTTGCATCTAAAGCTACTTTGAAAACGATAGTGTTTGACTTCTCAGCGTTATTTGTTGCTTTCTCAGAGACATGTGGTGCTTTAAGCACTTTTAGCAAACGTTCTTGACTCATGCTAACATCTCCTCAATTTGCTTCACAGCATCCACAGTCACAACCACTTTATCGAAAGCGATCAAACTTACAGGATCGATACCTTGAGCATCACGAACATCTACTTTGTATAAGTTACGCGCTGCCAAAAATAGATTTTCATCTAAGCTTGCTGTGATGATTAACACATCTTCAAGTGCTAATTCTTTTAATTTTTGAACTAATACTTTGGTTTTTGGCGCATCAATTTCAAATTTCTCAACAACAACCAAACGATCTTGACGAACAAGCTCGGAAAGGATGCTCTTGATTGCACCACGGTACATTTTCTTGTTCACTTTTTGACTGTGATCTTGTGGTTTTGCTGCGAAAGTAACACCACCGGAACGCCAGATTGGTGATTTAATATCACCGGAACGAGCACGACCTGTACCTTTTTGACGCCAAGGTTTTTTACCTGAACCGGACACTTCAGCACGAGTTTTTTGTGCACGAGAACCTTGACGGGCACCTGCTGCATAAGCAACAACAACTTGGTGAATCAACGCTTCGTTAAACTCACGGCCGAAGGTAGTTTCAGAAACAGTGAGTGCGTTAGCACCTACAACTTGTAATTCCATCTCTATCTCCCAGACCTATGCTTTAACTGCCGGCTTAACGATAACATCACTACCGGTAGCACCTGGAACGGCACCTTTCACTAATAGTAATTTACGCTCAGCATCTACACGAACAACTTCAAGTGATTGAACGGTTACACGTTCATTACCTAAGTGTCCTGCCATTTTTTTACCTTTAAACACACGGCCCGGAGTTTGGTTTTGACCAATGGAACCAAGAACACGATGTGATAAAGAGTTACCGTGGGTAGCATCTTGAGTACGGAAGTTCCAACGCTTAACACCGCCTTGGAAACCTTTACCTTTAGATGTACCGGTAACATCGACTTTTTTAACATCTGCAAAGATGTCAACGTTAATTTCTTGACCTAAAGTGAATTCTTCACCTTCAGTACGAAATTCCCATAAACCGCGACCGGCTTCAACACCGGCTTTCACGAAATGACCAGCTTCAGGCTTAGTCACACGGCTCGCTTTTTTAGAACCGGTTGTAACTTGAACTGCAGTGTAGCCATCGTTTTCAAGAGTTTTAACTTGAGTTACGCGGTTGGCTTCGATTTCGATAACGGTAACCGGTACTGACACGCCGTCTTCATTGAAGATACGGGTCATACCGACTTTACGACCGACTAAACCAATCATTGTAGTAACCTCTTAATTAACCTAGGCTGATCTGCACGTCAACGCCGGCAGCCAAGTCTAAACGCATTAATGCATCAACAGTTTTTTCTGTTGGCTCGACAATATCAACTAAACGTTTGTGAGTACGGATTTCATATTGGTCACGCGCATCTTTGTTTACGTGTGGAGAAATCAATACTGTGAAACGCTCTTTACGAGTTGGTAAAGGAATCGGACCACGCACTTGTGCACCGGTACGTTTAGCTGTTTCAACGATCTCCGCCGTGGATTGATCGATCAAACGATGATCAAACGCTTTAAGACGGATACGGATTCTTTGGTTCTGCATGAGACCAGAGCTCCAATAAATTTAGCTAATAAAAAAACTAACACCATCACAATTCTTACATCAAAAAAACAAGAAAAGGAGGTGCAAGCTACCTGTTATATAGTCCCCAAATCGGGGACATTGTTAGTATTACCTATCGTAATACCCGTTTAATAAATGATTACACTAAACGGCTTCTATAATTAAAGCCCGCAAATTTTACTAAAAGTGCCCCGGCTCTGCAAGCGTTTTCTTAATCTTTACATAGAGAAAGTGCGGTCGTTTTAAAAAACGTTTTTTAAAACGACCGCACTTTTAAGAGAGACAACAAAATCACAACGGCAACTCGGTGGTTGATTTGACGATTTTCAGCGACACCTCGGATTTTAACGTTTTAATCCCGATTTCTTTAGTGAGATATTTGGTTTTAATGGCATTAAATTCTTCCAAATCGGAGACCCACATTTTTAAAATGAAATCATAGCTACCCGCCATCAAATGACATTCGGTAATTTGCGGAATTAATTTCACTTCAAAAATGAACCGCTCTTTTATCTCCGGGTCCTCTTCAAAAAACGTGCCCTGCACATACACCAGCAAATTACAATTCAGTTTTTTGGGTGCCAATAATGCTGCGTAACCATCAATAACACCACTTTCTTCCAACTGATTCACCCGTCGTAGGCAAGCAGAATTGGATAGCCCGACTTCTTTGGCAAGCTCGTTATTTTGCAATCTTCCGTTGCGTTGCAATGCCTTAAGAATGCGCGTATCAATGTTATCAAACGGTTTCTTTCGCATAGAAAATCCTTTATAAAAAAGAAAAAAGACCGACAGATTATAACAAGACCACCCGCAAAAATCTGTAATACGGGCGGTCTTTTCATTATCCCGTCTAAACGCTATACAACGAAACCTGAACGACCAGTAATACCGCGCCGATGACCAACAGGCAGCCTATCATCGGCATAACAAACTTCACCCATTTATTAAACGGAATATGCAACATTTGTAACGTCACCAATACCAAGCCGGTCGGCGCCAGGAACAACATGGCATATTGCCCCCAGTTATAAGCGGAAACCACGATGTCGCGCGGGATGCCTACGGCGTCGGCAAGCGGTGCCATAATCGGCATGGAAAGTACCGCTAAGCCGGAGGAAGACGGCACGATGAGTCCTAGGAAGACAAAGACCACGAGCTGACCGAGAATAAAGACGCTACCCGGCATACCGCTGACGAGGTTGGACATGTAATCCAAAATGGTATCGGAAATCATACCTTGTTCCAGCACCAAGTTAACCCCGCGCGCCAAGCCGATAATGAGCGATACGCCCACCAATTCGGATGCGCCATCGGTGAAGGATTCCACGATCTCTTTCTCTTTTAATCCACTGATAAACATGATGATAATGGTGATAGATAAGAAAGACGCCGCCATTTGCGGGAACCACCAGCCGCCTGCCATCACGCCCCAAATCATCATTGGGAAAGCGATACAGAATAAAATCAAGATGAGTTTTCTTCTTAAGGTAAATTCCACCACGACATTCGGATCAAAATTCTTCATATAACGATGACGAAACTCTTCTCTATCTTCATAAGTATATGAAAAACTCGGATCGGCTTTAATTTTCTTACAATACCAATAGAGATAAGAAATCACGCAAATAGACCCCAACACTAAGCCGAGGGTGCGGAAGCCGATACCTTCGGTAAATTGAATACCGGCGGCGTTAGAGGCAATTACCACGGAAAACGGGTTAATGGTGGAAAATGCCGTCCCCATGGAAGCTGCCAAGAAGATTGCACCGACGCAAACGATTGCATCATAGCCCAAGGCTAAAAAGACCGGTACAAGGATAGGATAAAACGCCACGGCTTCTTCTTCGATACCGCAAGTGGTTCCACCCAGCACCATCAAAACGGAGACACTGAACACGATCATGAATTCGTTGCCTTTGGTACGCCGCGCCAATGCCATCAGGCCGGCGTTAAAGGAGCCCGTTTTGTTAATCACGCCGATCATACCGCCCAGCACGAAAATAAAGACCATCACGTCAACGGCTTCAATGGTTCCTTCCACCATGCTTATAGGAATATCTTTGATGCCTTTATAGTGTTGTTCAATACGTTGATAAGTGCCCGGAATGGCAATCGGTTTCTTAATGACACCTTCGGTGAAATTGGAAAGTTTGATTTTTATATTAAGGTTATTTAATGTTTCTTCGGTGGCGGGATAGGCTTTATCTTGTTCGCCATAGGTTTTCACTACGAACATTTTGTCGGTCATATTGTAAGTCAATTTAGAATATGAACCGGAAGGAATAACCCAGGTGAGTCCCACGGCAAGAATGAGAATAAAGAATAAAATCGTGAATGCCGATGGGAAATTAAAGGTCTTTTTTTGAGTAGACGCTTCCATAACAGACTCCTCGTCAATACAACAGTTTTGTTTGGCAAGTTGGCATAACTTTCAAGCAGTTATGCCAACCGCGCATTTTACTTTGAACCGCTGAATTTCTCAAAGCGCTTTTGTTATTATGTCCATCCTTATGAGTAGTAGGAAATTTCAGTCACCTTGTTGGTAATACGGGTGCCGGCTTTACCTTTCACAATATCAACAATGTCGGAAAGTGATCCGATGACTGCATCTTTTCCTGTATGGCGGGCAAAATTCGCCGCAGCTTGCACTTTCGGTCCCATAGAACCGGCGGCAAAACCGAGTTTTTCGATTTCATCAGGCGGTGCCAACGCAATGGCTTTTTGCGTCGGTTTGCCCCAATCCACAAAGGCGGCAGACACATCAGTGGCGATAATGAATAAATCCGCCTCCAGATTTTCCGCCAACAATGCCGAACACAAATCTTTGTCGATAACGGCTTCCACGCCTTGCAGATTATGTTGCTCATCATAATAAGTCGGAATCCCGCCGCCACCGGCGCAAATCACGATGCTTCCCTTTTCCAACAACCATTTCACCGGACGAATTTCAAAAATCCGTTTCGGTAACGGGCTTGGCACTACACGACGATATTTATCGCCGTCCTGCGCAATAGTCCAATTTTTCTCTTTCGCCAAACGCTCCGCTTCTTCTTTGGAATACACCGGGCCAATCGGTTTGGTCGGGTTCTTGAATGCCGGGTCGTTAATATCCACTTCCACTTGTGAAAGCAAGGTGGCAAACGGAACTTCAAACGGCACCAAATTACCCAATTCTTGTTGAATCATGTAACCAATCATCCCCACTGATTCCGCGCCCAGCACATCCAGCGGATACGTCGGCACATCTTTATACGCCGCGCCTTGCAGTGCAAGCAAGCCCACTTGCGGACCGTTACCGTGGGCAATCACCAATTCGTTATTCGGATAAATCTTGGCGATTTGTTCGCAAGCGATACGCACGTTCAATCGCTGGTTTTCGGCGGTCAACGGTTCACCGCGCCGCAACAGCGCATTACCGCCCAATGCAATGACAATTCTCATACGCCACCTCTTAGATTAGGCTGGAATAAAGCACGGCTTTGATGGTGTGCATCCGGTTTTCCGCTTGTTCAAACGCCACATTCATCGGCGATTCAAATACATCTTCGGTCACTTCAATGCCGTTTGCCAATTCAGGGTATTTTTCCGCAATTTGACGACCCACTTTAGTTTCGCTGTTGTGGAATGCCGGTAAACAGTGCATAAATTTCACACGCGGATTACCGGTGCGTTTCATCAATGCCGGGGTGACTTGATACGGTAGCAATAATTTAATGCGCTCGCCCCAGCTTTCCAACGGTTCGCCCATGGAAACCCACACGTCGGTGTGCACAAAATCCACGTCTTTTACCGCTTTGTCTATGTCATCGGTGACGGTAATACGGGCGCCGCTTTGTTTTGCAAACCCTTCGCACATTTCCACCAACTCGGCATCCGGCAATAAGGCTTTCGGTCCGCAAATGCGCACATCCATCCCCAGTTTTGCCCCGATTAAGAGTAAGGAGTTACCCATATTGTTACGCGCGTCGCCGATATACACATAGCTGATTTCGCTTAACGGTTTGTCGCAGTTTTCAATCATAGTGAGCACATCCGCCAACATTTGGGTCGGGTGGAATTCGTCGGTTAAACCGTTGAACACCGGCACGCCGGCATAAGCCGCCAACTCGTCCACAATTTCTTGTTTGAAGCCGCGATATTCAATGGCATCGTACATTCTGCCCAACACGCGGGCAGTGTCTTTCATACTTTCTTTGTGCCCGATTTGGGAGGAATTCGGATCGATATAAGTGACGTTGGCGCCCTGGTCGTAGGCGGCGACTTCAAAGGCACAACGGGTACGGGTGGAGGTTTTTTCAAAAATTAACGCAATGTTTTTCCCTTTTAATTTTTGTTGTTCGGTGCCGGCATATTTCGCTCTTTTTAAGTCTCGGGACAAATCCAACAAATATTTGATTTCACGTTCTGAGTGATTTACCAAGCTTAATAAGTGTCTGTTTTTAAGATTGAAAGCCATAATAATCTCCTTATTTATATGATGGATTGACTAACAACAAATGGGGTATTCGACATACGACCAACAGCGGATTGCGAATGATTGTATTCTAAGAGAAGTCACGGGAAATATAATTGCGAATTTTTCGCCTCAGTGTAAAGATTTTGAACTTATGTCTAACAAAGGGATTTTTATTGGTATAAAATTCGGTTTTACAGAGAAATTGCTCATAAAACACCACAATACCTTAAAATTTCACGATAAAAATGAACGCTTTCATCACCTCATTACGCCACTTTGCGTCAAAAGTGCGGTACGTTTTACACAAGAAATTGCGCCAGAGCCACCGCATTTCCCACAAAACCGTCGAATTTTCCTGCCTCATGATCGGCGCCGCCTTAGTTTCCCTTTTCTCCTTAGGTTTTGCCAAACTGGCGGATTTGGGTTTGGAATGGAATGCGCAGTGGACGCAGCAATATCCTCTCGCTGCTTGGTTTGTCATGCCCTGCGGGCTAGCCGCACTGGCGTGGTTCGTACTGAAATATACGCCTTATGTGGGCGGCAGCGGCATTCCGCAGGTGATCGCTTCGCTCAGTTTGCCTCATAACGGCGACAAAACACGTTTAGTGGCATTTGCACAAACCTTGTGGAAAATCCCGCTAACCTTTCTGGCAATGCTCATCGGCGCGTCCGTCGGGCGGGAAGGTCCCTCCGTGCAAGTCGGGGCGGCCGTGATGTTATGGTGGGGCAATTTGTGCCGAAAATACGGCATCGCATTTCAGGGTTTAAGCGCCAACGAATTGATGGCAACAGGCGCCGCCGGTGGTCTTGCTGCTGCCTTTAACGCGCCCCTGGCAGGCGTCATCTTTGCCATTGAAGAATTGGGGCGCGGCGTATTATTACGCTGGGAACGGCGAGTGCTGTTGGGCGTGCTTGCCGCCGGTTTTATTTTGGTCGCCATCGACGGCAACAACCCGTATTTTCCTAAATACCACGGCGTGACCGACATTCCTTATTTGTATTTATGGGTCTTATTGTGCGGCGTGGTAAGCGGCGTCTTCGGCGGCATTTTCGCGCGCCTGTTGGCAAAAGGCGTGAGCGGCGTGTTACCGAATTTATGCCGTGGCTGGGTACGCAATCACCCCATTTATACCGCCTTTATTTTGGGTTTAATTTTGACCGCACTTGGTACATACACTCACAGGCAAACCTACGGCACAGGCTATCATGTGGTGACCCAAGCCCTCGACGGACAACCCTTACAAGGGGACATCGGCGTGATGAAACTGTTCGCCACCGTAGGCACTTACTGGACGGGCATTGCCGGCGGGATTTTCACGCCGTCCTTAACCATCGGCGCCGGGCTTGGCGTACAAGTGGCGACGCTCACCGACGGCTTAATCGACCAACGCCTGTTGGTGCTGTTGTGCATGGCAGCGTTTTTGGCGGGCGCCACCCAATCGCCGGTGACCGCCAGCGTCATCGTAATGGAAATGACCGGCTGCCAGCCCGTGTTGATTTGGCTATTGATTTGCTGCCTGATTTCCTCCATTATTTCACGCCAATTTAATCCGAAGCCGTTTTATCACTTTGCGGCGGGGCGTTTCCGCCATCGGATTCAAGAAGAAATGCAAAAAGACATGAAGGAAAAACCGTAAAAATGCCCCAAAATCAACCGCACTTTTATCGCGGACGCTTCGCCGTGGCGCCTATGCTGGACTGGACCACGCGCCACTGTCGCTATTTCCACCGCCAATTTTCCCGCCACGCCCTGCTTTACACGGAAATGGTGACGACACAAGCCATCATTCATGCCAAATACGATCACTTGGATTTTGATTTGGCGGCCCCCCCCGTGGCATTGCAACTGGGCGGAAGCGACCCCGCGCAACTGCAACATTGCGCCCGACTGGCGGAACAACGGGGCTACCAAGAAATCAACTTGAACGTGGGCTGCCCGTCGGATCGCGTGCAAAACGGCATGTTCGGCGCTTGTTTAATGGCGAAAGCAGAGCTGGTCGCCGAATGCGTGCAGCAAATGCAACAAGCGGTGCAGATTCCCGTTACGGTGAAAACCCGCATCGGCATTGATGATCTCGACAGTTATGATTTTCTTTGCGATTTCATTCAAAAAGTGCAACAAGCAGGCTGTCAAGAATTTATCGTGCACGCCCGCAAAGCCTGGTTGTCCGGTTTAAGCCCGAAGCAAAATCGCGAAATCCCGCCGTTGGATTACGAACGGGTTTATCAACTGAAACGGGATTTTCCGCATTTGCTCATCAGTATTAACGGCGGCATTAAAACCCTTGAAGAAATGCAACGGCATTTGCAACAGGTGGACGGTGTGATGGTGGGGCGCGAGGCTTATCATAATCCGTCGTTGCTCGGCTATATCGATCAGGCACTATTTGATGCCGATGCGCCGATTGTCACCCCGCGCCAAGCAGTGGAAAAAATGTTCCCATACATTGAAAACCAACTCAGCCAAGGCGTGTATCTCAACCACATCGTGCGTCACATGCTCGGCGCATTCCAACAGTGCAAAGGCGCACGCCAATGGCGGCGGTATTTAAGCGAAAATGCCTACAAAGCCGGCGCAGGCGTTGAAGTGGTGGAAACCGCGCTTGGGTTTGTGGAAGAATAAAGTGCGGTCGGTTTTTGATGTGTTTTTTGTGGAGTGGATTGGCTAACCCACCATGCACATTTATACGGTGGGCTGGCAAGCCCATCCTACCGGAACAAGCACAAGCGAGGACGCTTGCGCTATCTGAATATTTCAATATTTGAACAAAAAACAAGCATAAGCACGGGCGTTTGCGCCAGTAAAAAGAATTTTCAGTGCATTTCGGCATAGATTCTGATAGTTTTTGTCGGATTTATTTTTCTCACTTAATAAAGGAACAAAATGATGAAAAAATGGTGGTTAGTTTCATTAACAATGCTTGTCGGGAGTGGTTATGCTGCTGATCCAACTTATGATGCAACAAAAGGTGCGCTACAAAATAACCCTGCATTATGTGGATATGGTTACAACCCAAATTGTTCATCAGGGAGCTATTCCCGCGGTTCCTCTTCCCAATACACGCCACCACCACGCGTAGATAGTATTCAGTGTGAAGCTCTAGGCAATGGATACCAACGTTGCGCCCATTACTATGATGTGACCCGTACGAGCTTAAAATCTGTCATGACCCTAGATCCTAATAACGTCGTTATTGGTGAATACTTGAATTATTATGATAATGGCAGACTTAAAAATATTATGCGTTATAACGATAAGGGGTTAAAACACGGCACAATCGTTCACTACTGGAAAAACGGCAAACCAAAAGGCGACATCCAATACCAAAATGATTTGGAACACGGCTTATCCCACGAGTATGATGAAGACGGTAAATTGTTCAAAGTTTGGGAATACAATCAGGGTCATCTGATTCACTCGCAAGAAATGGACGGCAAAATTAAACACGGTAAAGAAGAATTCTACCGCACCAATAACAAAGGCGAAGATGAAGTCTATCGCACGCAAGAGTGGGAAAACGGTAAGTTGGTTAAATAAACGCCTTTAGCCGGCACGCGTTAGGAAACGCGCGCCATCCGGGGAATTTTCAGTGCATTTCGGCATAGATTCTGATAGTTTTTGTCGGATTTATTTTTCTCACTTAAAAGGAACAAAATGATGAAAAAATGGTGGTTAATTTCGTTAACAATGCTTGCCGAGAGTGGTTATGCTGCCGATCCAACTTATGATGTAACAAAAGGTGCATTACAGAATGACCCTGCATTATGTGGATATGGTTACAACCCAAATTGTTCATCCGGAAGCTATTCCGGCGGTTCTTCTTCCCAATACACGCCACCGCCTCCGCTAACGCGGTGTGAAGTGCTAAAAAATGGTAATGAACGCTGTTACCGTTACTATGATGCGGCACACACTATTTTAGAATCTGTTATTACGCAAACACCAAAAGGTGCTACTGTGGGAGAATATGTGCGTTACTCACCTAGCGGTAAACCGCTAGCGATTATGCAATATAACAACGAGGGGCAAAAACACGGCAAGATGGTTTTTTATAGAGAAGATGGCACTTTGAAAGGCGACATCCAATACCAAAATGATTTGGAACACGGTTTAGATCGTGTATATGATGAAAACGGTAAATTGTTCAAAGTTTGGGAACATAAACATGGCCACATCATTCATATGCAAGAAATGGATGGCAATGTGAAACATGGCAAAGAAGAATTCTACCGCACCAATAACAAAGGCGAAGATGAAGTCTATCGCACGCAAGAGTGGGAAAACGGTAAGTTGGTTAAATAA
>NZ_NRCJ01000009.1:104659-125757 GCF_003129965.1 Aggregatibacter kilianii
TCTACCGCACCAATAACAAAGGCGAAGATGAAGTCTATCGCACGCAAGAGTGGGAAAACGGTAAGTTGGTTAAATAAGCGCTTCTAGCCGATACGCGTCGGGAGACGCGCGCCATCTGGGGAGGTTGTGGAAGAATAAAAGTGCGATCAAAATTTCCTGCGTTTTAAAAACACACTAAAAAACCACCGCACTTTTTCTTTCTCTTGATGGTTAAAGCGTCCAAACGGTTTGCTAACCCACCATCCACTCTTACACGGTGGGCTGGCAAGCCATCCTACACACCGGCACGCGTTAGGAAACGCGCGCCATCAATAATGGTCATCAATGAAAACGAAAACAGTCCCAAAGGGGCTGAATTATGCGTAACCGTGAGTAATTTATTACCCACGGCAAATTCTCTCATTTCAGACTAAAGAATGTGTTGATATTGCGCTAACATTTCTTTAGGCCAGACGCTGGATTGCACTTCGCCGATATGTTTTTTGCGTAGCAGGAACATCGCCATGCGGGATTGACCGATACCGCCGCCGATGGTTAACGGCAATTTGCCTTGCAGCAATTCTTGGTGCCAATCCATGCTCAAACGGTCTTCATCACCGGTTAACCCCACTTGCAAGCGCAATGCCGCTTCGTCCACGCGGATCCCCATGGAAGACAACTCAAAGGCAGTGCCGAGTTGTTCGTTCCACACCAAAATGTCGCCGTTCAACCCTTTGTAGCCGTTTTCCGATTCGGTGGTCCAGTCGTCGTAGTCCGGTGCGCGACCGTCGTGCGGTTTGCCATCGGACAATTTACCGCCGATACCGATTAAAAATACCGCGCCGTATTCTTTACAAATAGCATTTTCACGCTCTTTGCCGCTCAGGTTCGGATAACGTTTTACCAAATCTTCGGTGTGTACGAAAGTGATGTGTTTCGGCAAAATTGACGGAATGTCAAAACGGGCTTCCACCGCCAGTTCGGTTAAACGAATAGCGCGGTAAATGGAATTGACGGTTTCTTTTAAATAGGCAAAGTTGCGGCGACCTTCGGGAATGACTTTTTCCCAGTCCCATTGATCCACATAAATAGAATGGGTCGGGTCAAGAGAATCTTCATCAGGACGCAAGGCTTTCATGTGCACAAATAAGCCTTCGTTTTCTTTAAAATGAAAGCGGGCAAGGGTGTGGCGTTTCCATTTTGCCAAGGAATGCACCACTTCAAAAACCACGCCAGGAATTTGTTTGACGTGAACCTGAACCGCTTTTTCGATACCGGATAAGTTATCTTGCATACCATTACCCACTTGGCTTAAGATAGGTCCCTGAACTTCAATAATACCAAGTTGTTCAATGAGATTTTGTGTGAATGTGTTTTTCACGAAGCTAATTTCTTGTTGCTGTAAAATAAATGTCTTTTTCATTTTATACCCCAATCTTTTATTTAAAGTAACGGCGCTGATTTTGCATATTCCTCAAACTTAATGCAATATAATTCAATACAATCAAACAAAAAACTGGTATTATTTATATAATTTTTAATTTATTATTCGATTTATTAGAATATTTTTAAACAAGGAGTATGTTATGCACAATATCGATAATTTGGATCAGAAAATATTGCGCGTACTCACGCGGGATGCGCGCACGCCTTATGCGGAAATGGCAAAAAATTTCGGCGTAAGCCCCGGCACCATTCATGTGCGGGTGGAAAAAATGCGTCAATCCGGTGTGATCGAAGGCACTAAAGTGCGCATTAACGAACGCAAGCTGGGTTATGATGTGTGCGGTTTTATCGGTATTATTCTGAAATCCGCCAAAGATTATGAAAAAGTGATCAAAAAGCTGGAATCCATCGACGAAGTGGTGGAGGCCTATTACACCACCGGTAACTACTCTATTTTTATTAAAGTCATGACGCACACCATCGCCGAACTACATTTGGTGCTGTCGGCAAAAATTCAGTTAATCGACGAAATTCAATCCACCGAAACCTTAATTTCCATGCAAAATCCGATTTTGCGTGACATCAAACCTTAAAAGAACAATACCTTAAATAAAAGGAGAATATTATGTCAGAAGTCTTTCATCTCGGTTTAACCAAAGCCATGTTAGACGGCGCCAAATTAGCCATCGTGCCTGGTGCGCCGGAGCGGGTGGAACGTATCGCCCGTTTATTAGATCGCCCGAAATTCCTCGCCGCCACCCGCGAATTTACCTCCTGGCTTGGCTACATTGACGAACACGCAGTCGTGGTTTGCTCCACCGGCATCGGCGGCCCGTCCGTTTCCATTGCGGTGGAAGAATTGGCTCAACTGGGCGTGCGCACTTTCTTGCGCATAGGCACTACTGGTGCCATTCAGCCGCACATTAATGTGGGCGACTTATTAATTACCACCGGCGCGGTGCGTTTAGACGGCGCAAGCCGCCATTTCGCGCCGTTGGAATACCCGGCAGTCGCCGATTTTGAATGCACCAACGCACTCTATAAAGTCGCCACCGAAGAAGCCGGCAATCACGTACATGTGGGCATCACCGCTTCCTCCGACACCTTTTATCCCGGACAAGAACGCTACGATACCTTCACCGGCAAAATCTATCGTCATTTCCAAGGCTCCCTCAAACAATGGCAGGAATTGCACGTGATGAACTATGAAATGGAATCTGCCACCCTGTTCACCATGTGCTCCGCCTTAGGTTTGCGGGCGGGCATGATTGCGGGCGCCATCGTCAATCGCACCCAGCAGGAAATTCCGAATGAAGACATCATCAAATCCACAGAAGAAAAAGCCATTCATGTGGTGGTCAAAGCGGCGGGATTATTGGTTTAAAACTACGCGGTGAGAAAACAAAAATGCAGCCCTTACAGGCTGCATTTTTTATGAAAAACGCTTGGATTTTTTATTCATAAGCTCACTCGTTCGCTTATTCACCCTAAAGGGCCGTTGGCAAAGCCAACGTTGAAAAAGCGTTGCTTTTTTTACCGCACTTTAGGCTTTGGACGATAAAAGTGCGGTCGTTTTTCAGGGTGTTTTTTAGGGAGTCTCGTTGGAAGGCCAGGCATTGACCACGGCTTTCACCAAAGTCGCCAACGGGATAGCGAAAAATACGCCCCAGAACCCCCACAAGCCGCCGAAAATCAACACGGCGATGATGATCACCAGTGGATGCAAATTCACCGCTTCGGAGAATAAAAACGGCACTAACAGGTTGCCGTCCAGCAGTTGTGACACCACAAAGGCGATGACGATATACCAAAAGGTATGGGTATCGCCGAATTGGAAAATTGCCACCAGCACCACGGGAATCGTCACCAACACAGCGCCGATATAAGGCACCAGCACGGAAAGCCCGACCGCCACCGCCAACAACAACGGGTAATTTAAACCGAAAATCAGGAAAATAGCATACGTCACCATGGCGACCACCAAAATTTCCACCAGCTTGCCGCGAATATAATTGGCGATTTGTTGTTGCATTTCTACCCAAACTTTCGACGCCAGAGTGCGATTACGCGGTAAGAAACGGCTCACGCCGTCCATAAGCTGACGTTTATCTTTCAACAGGAAAAACACCATTAACGGCACTAAAAAGGCGTAAATTCCGAGGGTGACCAAGTTCATAATTGACGCAAAGGACAGTTTCAGCGCCGACTCGCCCAAGCCCAGAATTTTCTCTTTCACCGAGCCGAAAATGGACTCCACGGTTTGCGCGTCAATAATGTCCGGGTAACGTTCCGGCAAAGAGAGCAGCCACTCGTTGAAGCGATTAAACATGTGCGGCAAATCGCTGAGTAAATTCACCAACTGCGTCCATAAATTCGGAATCAACACCAACACCACCAGAAAAACCAAACCGGTAAACGTGCCAATCACCAAACAGGTGGCGAGCAAACGCGGGCATTTGAGTTTCTCGTTTAACAAACGCACCGGCCATTCCAATAAATATGCCAGCACAATTGCCACCAGCAAGGGCGCAATCAAATCGCTGAAAAAGTAAATCGCCACGAAACCGAAGAATAAAATCGCGAACAAGCCCATTGCCTGCGGGTCGCTAAACCGTCTTCGATACCAACTTTTTAACATTTCAATCATGTTATTACCTCTATAAATTTTGCCTGATTATAAGTAAAATCTCGGCAAATTACATCAACACAAGGAATTTCTATGTCCGTTATTCTCTACCACAACCCGCGCTGCTCCAAAAGCCGTGAAACCTTGGCGTTACTGGAAAGCAAGAATATTCATCCACAAATCGAACTTTACTTACAAAAACGCTATTCCGTCGCTGAACTGCAAACCATCGCCGATAAATTAGGCGTCAGTGATGTACGTCAAATGATGCGCACCAAAGATGACTTGTATAAAGAACTGGGACTAGATAACCCAACGCTTAGCCAACAAGATTTACTGCAAGCCATTTCGCAACATTCCGCCTTATTGGAGCGTCCCATTGTAATTCACGGCGACAAAGCCAAAATCGGACGCCCGCCGGAAAGCGTGCTGGCGATTTTGTAAAAACACCGTCAAAAACAACCGCACTTTTGGCGCGAACAGATAAAAATAAACCCGATGCAACATCGGGTTTATTCATAATACGATTAAATTACCACTGGTAACCGACGCCGACACCACCGCCTACATCGCCTTGGGTATTGGCATTTCCTTGTAATTTCAAGATCACTTTGCCGTTATCGCTTGAGCGGGAATAGCCCACCGCAAAGGCATTTTGACCTTTAAACGTACCGCCGGCAGCCGCCACCATGGATTTACCCGGAATATAGGCTTGCGGCAAACTCGCCGCCGCGTTAGCACCGGCAATCCCCGCACGGGCTTCACGGTTTACTTTACCGATTCGGTTATTGACATTTTGGATGTCATTTTTCAAACCGCCCAGTTGGCTGACATTCACCGCGTCAGTCGGGTTTACGCCCGGGGCGACGTTGGTGATACGGGTTGCCGAACCGTCAGCTTTTGCCACGTTCATTCCTTCTGCAGAAGAAGTGATTTGTGTGGCATTCGCACCTTCACCGACAGTAAGCGTGTTACCTACATTGGCATTGGTAAAGGTTGCATTTTCCGTGGTAGAAATCGTGAATGTTGCGCCTTCTTGCTGAATCGCAATATTTTTACCGGAAGCATAGGTTAATGAACTACCTGATTTCACCTTGGTCGTTTTACCGCCTGCGGCAGTATTGGTCACAAATCGATCAACGCGTTCACCTGTGGTTACGTCAAATCCGTTATTGGTGATATTGTTCATCACGTCTTCGCTAAGCGTTAATGCACCGTCATTATTTACGGTAATTGTCGTGCCGTCGGTTTTGGCAGCAATAACATTACCGGTTACGGTTACACCTTTTTCACCGACATAGTTCCCGGCAACTTGTTTAATTTTCTTATTCGGATTATTCGGATCGGTAACTTCTTTCATCACTACCGTGCTGCCATCGACATTCACGTCATAAGAAACATTGGTTTGCCCGTTTACGACCGCCACGTTCGCCGTAGTTCCGTTGCCGTTGACAAAATTCACTTGGCTACCTGCGCCGATATTACCTTTCGCGTCACCATTGTTATCGCCGACCTTCCAATATGTCGCATTAATCGCATTTGCCACATCGGAAGCGCTCACCAAACCACCGCCTGTCGGCACCGCTAATTTGCCATCTTCCGCAGCATTCGCAGCATTGGTTACCGTTGCCGGCAATGCTGTGGTATTAACATTTACGGTATAAACCGTTTGATTATTTGCTCCGGTAGTATTTGTTACACTCACTTGCGTCCCTGCAACCACTTCTGTTTTCGCTGCGTTAACCGAAGAATTGAGCTGGGAGACATTAACGGCGTCTGTCGCATTTGTACCGGCAGCCACATTGGTAATTTTGGTTGCAGAGCCATCCGCTTTCGCCACTTTTAATCCATCAGCGGACGAGGTAATTTGCGTTGCGTTATTACCTTCACCAACAGTTAACATGCTGTTTACATTCGCATTTTTGAAAGTCACATTTTCTGTGGTAGAAATAGTGAAGTTCGCACCGTCTTGTTTCAATTTAATATTTTGACCGGCGATATACTTAACCGTCTCACCCGGTTTTACCAATTGATTAGACGTGCCTTCAACCTCACCGCCATCCGCCGTTGCAGTCGCTTTCCAACCGGAATTATTAATCGCGTTAGCCACTGTTGTCGCATTGACGAGCTTATCGCCTTCTGTAGGAGTGCTTACTTTACCATCGGCGTTGGCCAAGTCCGTAGTATTGACTTTTACGCCGAAACCGTTGGCGGTCGGTGTCACGGTAATGGTGTCATCAGTATTTTCAACTTTAACGGAAGATAACGCGGACGTATTTACTTTTAATTTGCCGTCAGCGTCTTTTACGATCGTATTATTATCGTAAGCCACATCATAAGTCACGTTCGTTACGCCGTTTTCGGTTTTCACCTTCGCGGTGGTTGCATCACCGTTGACAAAATTCACTTGGCTGCCTGCGCTGATATTGCCTTGTGCCGCACCGGCGTTGTCACCCACTTTCCAGAACACGGAATTAATGGCCTCGGCAACATTACTTACGGTAGCCACTTTGCCTTGTTCTGCCGTAGCGACCGTGACTTTACCCGCATCACTACCTGTCGCTTGAGCGGTCGTAATATTGCCGGTATTGACGGAAATGCCGTCATTCGTCACATTAATCGTCGTGCCGTTTGGTTTGACGTTAAAGGTCACCGTAGAATCACCTGTTGTTGCGTCATAAGCCACCGAAGACTCCGTCCCCAATCCGTTAATGAAGTTTACGTTATTGGACGGTTTCACCAAATTGCCTGCTACAGTCTTATCGTTACCGCCCAATTTCCAACCGGAATTATTAATTGTGTTTGCAACAGTTGTCGCATTGACAAATTTGCTGCCGTTTGTAGTATCAGGCGCAGTCACCTTACCATCGGCAACCGCTAAATCGGTATGTTTTACTTTTAAGTCAATGGTGCTTTTATCGCCATTGGTATCCGGCGTAATTTCAACTGTGCTGTCAGCGCTGGCGAAATTCACGGTATCATAAGGTTTAATAAAATCAACCGCACTTCCATTTGCCTGCAAATTCCAGCCTGCGTTTAACACATCACCGAGGGTTGCGGCATGGTTATATTGCGCCGCCGTTAAGGTTGGCGCAGCTTGTGCTGTCGTTACGGTTACTGCACTGCCATCTTTCGGATTGGTTGCCGTGCTGAACGTATCAGGCAAGGTGCTTTTGATATTTGCCAAGGTCATTGGCGAAGTCGTGGAATTGCTACCATCATTCATGGAAGCAATCACATCGGCGTTCGGCACAACTGTTGTTGTCACATTACCGGCATCATCCACTTCATAGAATTTACCGTCCGGTTTCTTCACGGCTTTTTTACCGCTAGTCGTGGTGTAAACCACCGGCATTTGATCGCGTAATCCGCTTGCTACTAAATACAATTGGCTCCCATTAATGGCATCGGTGGAAGTCGCGCTGATTTGACCTGCGGCAACATTTACCAATTGGCGCTCTCTGCCTACTTCACCAATACTCACTACACTCCCCGACTGATTGGCTGCAAAGCCGCCATAATACACGCCGTTTACGGTGGCCTCATTGCTGGCAACTGCTGCTTTTGTGGTGGAATTTGAGCCTAAAGCAACCGCGTTAATATGACTTGCGGTGGCATTCGCGCCCAAAGCCACGGCGTTAATCTGACTTGCGGTGGTATTTGCACCAAGCGCGATAGCCGCTTCGGCAGAGGCATTGGCAGTATGACCATTTGCCATTGCATAATTAGCACTCGCTTTAGCCGAAGAACCGGTTGCCAAGGAATACCATGCACCGGAAGCGGTACTTGCATTTACCCCAAGAGCTGTGGAATGCGGACCTGCCGCATTGGCAAAGGCACCAAGCGCAGTGGAGTTTGTGCTGGTAGAAGTAGAATTCATACCGATAGAAATTGCGCCTGAACCATTAGCATTGGCGCGCGCACCACCGGCATAAGCACCGCTGCCGGCAGATTTACTTAAATAACCTATAGAAGTAGATAACCAGCCTGATGCACCGGTCAATCCACCGATAGCCGTTGCGCCATTACCGCTTGCATTAGCCGATACACCAAACGCAGAATCCTGTCCATTTAATGCTTTTGCGCCATCCCCTACAGCCAAATCTGATTGTTTCTTAGCTAGTGCCACATTACCAATGGCAATGGCATTATTTGCTTCGGTTTTTGCGGAACTTCCCACTGCAACCGCATTTTTGAATAAAGATTTGGCTTCAACACCAATGGCGATAGAACTAAAGTTGGTTGTTGCATTCATACCGATAGATACAGCATGCGCTTCCGCACTTGCACCGACACCGAATGCCATTGCGCCTTTACCACCAACAACTGTATCACGACCAATGGCAATCGCCGCTTCAGAAGCCGGGTCTTCAGGTGAACAATCGGTACAAACCTCACCTTTTAGCTTAACCGTCGCATTTTGACCTATAGCAATCGCTTCACGCGCACCGTAACCCACTCCGTCTTTGTCTTCAAACGCAACCGATGCTTTAGTACCAATCGCAATAGAACCCGGTGCTTTTGCTGCGTCATTGTTATAGTTAGCCTCCGTAGAAATAACCGCATCGCTATGCGTTGCCGCCACACTAATAAAATGTTGATTATTAGGCGTCACATCACTCGCCTTAATCGGCGCAGCTAATACGGTGCCCGGTAATACCGCCCCCATAACAAGTAACGCTGTTGCAGTGGAGGATAAACTGACACGTTTATCGGTTTCGGAGGAAGTTTTGCTTTTTTGACGGGATAATTCGGAGACGGCAACCCACGACTGCGTTGCATGGTGCCAAACCACACGGAAGACTTTGTTCATATAAAATGGACCTTATAAATACACTAAAAAATTCAGTTATTAAAATGCAATAACCAACGAGTACAACAATAAAAAGTGGCGTGGATTTTATAGAAAAGAAAGGAGAAAAAGAATAGGAACAAAAGGAAATTTACATAAATTTAATATTTCCTTTTTCTCTTGTTAAATGAGTGAATTAGAAAAAAGGGAATCCTTTTTACCCGAAAGATTCCCCCGCTAAAAAACGCCGTCAAAAACGACCGCACTTTTATTCTTTCGCCAATCCCAAATTGCCGATTTTAATCCCCAAATGTCCTAATGCTACCGGAGAAATTTGCTCGCTTAAATAGATAAATAATTCGTCCAAATCGCTGAAGACTTTTTTAATTTTAATTTGATCTTCTACTTTGCGGGTAAATTCGTATGTTGTCTCGTTGCCGTTAATATGTGCTTCTAAAGTAATATAAATAGTTTCAAAAAAATGGCTTTGCGCGCCCTCTTCGCCCGGGTCGCTAATTCTGACGTTCCATGTGTTGTTAAATAAAACTTCTGTTTTTGCTGTCATAATAACCTCTTTAATATCAATACATTACACAAAATAAACGGAAAGAAAAAAGCCCGATAATAAAATCTCTAATCATAGAAATCTTATTATCGGGCTTTTCGTTGTAACGATTAGCGTGCTTCGCTTTACGTTGATAGCTGCCTTTGCCTTTTTTATTACGCTCGATGCGTTGGCGAAATAGCTTATCATGTAATAACGCCAAAACGGCATTATCTTTAATCACGCCGCGTTGATGCTGATAGGTCAGCGTCCCTTGCTCGTTTTGAGGCGATGTCTGCAAGGCATGTTTCTGTTTTGCCATGATATTTCCTCTTGTTAATGTCAATTTCAATGGTTTTTTACGGCTAAAAAACGGCACACATTATAGCCGATTCCGCCAAAATTAAAAGCCATCAAGCCGATTCGCCTCCATTGAAGCACGATTTTACCCGCATTTCGTTGTCGCCTTTTTGTACTAAAACAAGTAAAATTAGCCGTTTTTTATTACCCACGATAATCTTTTGAGAAAATTTATGAGTTCTACCCCAAACATCGGCTTTGTCAGCCTTGGTTGCCCGAAAAATTTAGTGGATTCGGAGCGCATTTTGACCGAATTACGTTCTAACGGCTATAACATCATTCCGAGCTATGAAAATGCAGACCTGGTGATTGTTAACACCTGCGGTTTTATTGACAGCGCGGTGCAGGAATCGTTAGAAGCTATCGGTGAAGCCTTGGAAGAAAACGGCAAAGTGATTGTCACCGGCTGCCTTGGTGCGAAAGAAGATCAAATTCGCCAAGTGCACCCGAAAGTGCTGGAAATCAGCGGCCCGCACAGTTATGAAACGGTGATGAATCAGGTGCACAAATATGTGCCGAAACCGCAATACAATCCTTACGAAAGCCTGGTGCCGGCGCAGGGCGTGAAACTGACGCCAAAACATTATGCCTATTTGAAAATTTCCGAAGGCTGCGACCATCGTTGCACCTTCTGCATTATTCCGTCCATGCGCGGCGATTTGGACAGCCGCCCGATTACGCAGGTGTTGGATGAAGCGAAACGCCTGGTGGATGCAGGGGTGAAAGAACTGCTTATCGTATCGCAAGACACCTCCGCTTACGCGCTGGATCAAACCAAAGAAAATCAAAACAAAACCGTATTCTGGAACGGCATGCCGATTAAAAATAATTTAATCAGCCTATGCCGCCAATTGGGCAATCTCGGCGTGTGGGTGCGTTTGCATTATGTTTATCCATACCCGCACGTGGACGAGTTAATTCCGCTCATGGCGGAAGGCAAACTGTTGCCTTATTTGGACATTCCGCTACAACACGCCAGCCCGAAAATTCTCAAAGCCATGAAAAGACCGGGCAAAATCGACCGCACTTTAGAGCGCATTAAACAATGGCGCGAAATTTGCCCGGAATTGACCTTGCGTTCCACCTTTATCGTGGGCTTCCCGGGTGAAACGGAAGAAGATTTCCAAATGTTGCTGGATTTCTTAAAAGAAGCGCAGTTGGACCGCGTGGGTTGTTTCAAATTCAGCCCGGTAGAAGGCGCACCGGCGACGGACATGCCGGAGCAAGTGCCAGAAGAGGTGAAAGAGGAGCGCTTCCATCGCTTCATGCAGGTGCAACAAGCGATCTCCGCCGCCCGTTTACAACAAAAAATCGGCAAAACCTTGAAAGTGATTGTCGACGAAGTGAACGCGGAAGGCGTTATCGGTCGCTCCATGGCGGATGCGCCGGAAATCGACGGCGTGGTGTATGTGGATAATCAAAGCCAAAGTGCGGTCAAAATCGGCGACGTTATTTCAGTCACTATCACCGACGCCGACGAATATGATTTATGGGGAACCTGTTAACCCATTCAGAAGGAAACCACGATGTCAGAAACGCAAAAACCCAGCGTAATCCGCTTTGAAGCGGCAGTCGCAGAGAAAAATTATGAGGCCGCCTGCACGGAGTTGCTGGATATTCTCTACAAAATCGATACCAATTTCGGCGGATTGGAAGACATTGAATTCGACTACCCGCAACAGTTGGAACATTTGGCGCAGGATCGCCTGATTTATTTCTGCACCCGTATGGCAAACGCCGTCACGACGTTGTTTGTCGATCCGCAATTGGTGTTATCGGAGTCCGGCGCCAATCGTTTTTTTGTGGTGCAACGTTGGTTAAATCTGATTTTCGCCAGCTCACCGTACATTAACGCCGATCACATTTTGCAAACCTACAACCGCAATCCGGACAGAGAATCCATTTACGATATTTATCTGGAACCGAACAAAAACGCGCTGATGAAATTTGCCGTGCTGTATTTGCCGGAAGCCAACGTCAATCTGAATCTGGATGCCATGTGGGAGGCGGATCGGGATCTGTGCGGCTCCTTATGTTTCGCCCTGCAATCCCCCCGTTTTATCGGTACGCCGGCGGCATTTTCCAAACGTGCGGCGATTCTGCAATGGTTCCCGCAACGATTGGCGCAATTTGAAACGCTGGATAATCTGCCAAGTAATATTTCCCATGACGTGTATATGCATTGCAGCTACGACATCGCGGAAAACAAACATGATGTGAAAAAAGCGCTGAATCAGGTGATTCGCCGCCATATTTTAAAGTGCGGTTGGCAGGACAGACAAATCACCGAGATCGGCACGCGTAACGGTAAACCGGTGATGGTAGTGGTGTTGGAGCACTTCCATTCCTCCCATTCCATTTATCGCACCCATTCCACCTCCATGGTTGCTGCACGGGAGCAATTTTACCTCATCGGTTTGGGCAACAATGCGGTGGATCAGGCGGGACGCGACGTATTCGACGAATTCCATGAATTTGACGGCACTAACATCATGGAAAAGCTGAATTTCCTCAAAGATATTTGTACGCAAAATCAAGCGGCGGTACTCTATATGCCAAGTATCGGCATGGATCTTGCCACCATTTTCGTCAGTAACGCGCGTTTTGCGCCGATTCAGGTGATTGCCCTCGGACACCCCGCCACCACCCATTCGGATTTTATCGAATATGTTATCGTGGAAGACGATTACGTCGGTTCGGAAGATTGTTTCAGCGAAACCCTGTTACGTTTGCCGAAAGACGCCTTGCCTTATGTGCCGTCTTCCTTGGCGCCGGAGAAAGTCGATTATCTATTCCGTGAAAATCCGGAAGTGGTGCACATCGGCATTGCCGCCACCACCATGAAATTGAACCCGTATTTTCTGGATGCGTTAAAAGCCATTCGCGATCGAGCCAAGGTAAAAGTGCATTTCCACTTTGCGTTGGGGCAATCCAGCGGCATTACCCATCCTTATGTGGTGCGCTTCATTAAGAGTTACCTAGGCGATTCCGCCACCGCTTACCCGCATTCGCCTTACGATCAATACCTGCGCATTCTGCATAATTGCGACATGATGCTGAACCCGTTCCCGTTCGGTAACACCAACGGCATTATCGACATGGTGACGTTGGGCTTGGTGGGCGTGTGTAAAACCGGCAAAGAAGTGCACGAACACATTGATGAAGGCTTATTTAAACGCCTCGGCTTACCGGAATGGCTGATTGCAAACAGCGTTGACGACTATATCGAACGTGCCATCCGCCTGGCGGAAAATCATCAGGAACGTTTACAGCTGCGTCGCCATATTATTGAAAATAACGGCTTAAAAACCTTATTCAGCGGCGATCCGAGCCCGATGGGTAAAATCCTGTCGGAAAAATTAACGGAGTGGCGCAAAGCCCATTCCATGTAATGTGAAAAATCCTCGCTATGAGGATTTTTTGTATGGATAACAAAGGACAAACAATGCAACCGATTAAAATCCTCTTCGTCTGTTTGGGCAATATTTGCCGCTCCCCGATGGCGGAATATCTGATGCGGGAGAAAATCAAACAAGCGCAGTTACAACATAAAATCGTCACCGACAGCGCAGGCACGGCAGGTTGGCATGACGGCGAAGGCATGCACTGCGGCACCGCCGATATGTTGGATCAGCATAAAATCGCCTCCAACGATTTTGTCAGCCGAAAAGTGCGGTCAAAAGATTGGACGGATTTTGATTACCTCATCGCCATGGATAACGATAACCTGCGCGATTTGGAACGGCTATTCGGCACGCACCCGGAAAAACTGTTTCAAATCACCGCACTTTGCCCGGATTTAGGCATCGACCACATTCCCGATCCTTGGTATACCAAAGACTTTAACCAAACCTATGCACTGTTGGATCAATGCTGTGATGCCTTATTGGCAAAAATTCGCCAAGAACATCATTTGTAATATGAATGTTAAATTTTATCCCTGCGTTTTGTGATCTCCCGCACGTTTATTTTGAGCGGAATTCGGTAAGATAACGACAGTATAACCACCGTTATACTAACTTAACTGATTATGAGGTGCTTTCCCTATGTTTCCGGAATTCAGAGACTTAATTACCAAACTAAAAACTGAAGATGCTTATTTTGCTAATCTATTTGATAAACATAACGAACTGGACCAACGTATTAAAAACATCGAATCCCATATTGAATTGGGTACGCACAATGAAGTGGAAATGTTGAAAAAGGAAAAATTGCGTTTGAAAGATCTGATGTATGAAGTGCTGAAAAAAGCGAATGCCAAATAAGCAGTGTCACTAGCCTAAAACAAAAGACCGCAACAAAAAGTGCGGTCTTTTTTTACGGAGTTTTTAGTGTTTGCCGCCACAGCCGCAACCACCTTCGCCATGATGATGGTGGTGGTGATGATCATGATCGTGGTCATGATGATGGTGATGACCGCCGCAACCGCAGCCGTGACCTTCTTCATCGCTGTCATGCCCGTGGCCGCCGCAGCAACCGCCTTCTTGGTGTAAGTGGCCGTGCGCGATTTCTTCCAATGTCGCTTCGCGGGTATCCACCACTTCCACGGTGAAATGTAATTCCTGACCGGCTAACATATGGTTACCGTCAACCACCACGTCAGTGTCACCCACTTCGGTAATCACCACCGGCAACGGACCCATATCGGTATCGGCGATAAAACGCATACCCACTTCCAAATCATCCACACCGACAAACACATCTTTCGGTACGCGTTGTACCATATTTTCATTGTATTCGCCGTAGCCTTCTTCCGGTTTTACGCGGACTTCAAACTTATCGCCGACAGATTTGCCTTCCAAGGCGTTTTCCAAGCCGATAACTAAGTTATTATGACCTTGTAAATATTGTAACGGTTGGTTTGCCGGCGCTTCATCCACCAACACACCGTCTTCGGTACGAACTTGATAAGCAATGCTTACCACCACATTTTTTGCAACTTTCATGGTTTACCTCATTTGTTCAAAGAAGAATTTCCGCGTAAAATTCAGCGCAGAAAAACGTTGCCATTGTATAGAAAATACCCGTCGTGCAAAAGCGATTAGTTCAATAACTTAATCTGTGCACGCACGGACGCTTTTAATTGAGCTTTATCGTTACTGTCCAGATTCACTTCATCCGCATTTGAAGAAAATTTCACTTTCTCCATTGCCCTCATACGCCCATCAAAATACGGCACTTCATTTCGGCTATCCAGATTCAACGTCACGACTTCATACCCTTTGGCATTCAGTGAAGTCTGAATTAACTGAGCTTTATGCTGGAATTGTGCCAAAGCGTTTTTAACCATTTCATCTTCAACTTTCGCTGCCGCTTCATTGGAAAGCTTTTGTGTTACATCGGCAATCGCAAAGGTCTCATTTAAATCGGAAATCACCTGAGACAACGCCACAAAATCTTTACTTTCCAATACTAAATCGGCACGCTCAATCCAACCGGATTGTTTACCTTTATTGTCATAACGCACTTGCGTATTGCGAGTATTTCTCTTAATTTGCACCGCACTTTGCTTTTTAATCACATCCAATGCGGCATTTGTTTTTTCATTAATGGCTTTATTCAATTCTTTGAGATTTTTATTTTCCTGTTGGATGAAAAGAGAAACCTCCATCACGTCATAATCCACTTCTTTATTGACTTCAATGCTAAAAGAAACAAAATTTTTTCCTGACTGATCAGTAGCCTTGGTTTCTGTTTCTGCATTAGCGGTTAACATCACGCTCAAAGGCAAAAGTAATAAGGCTAAGTGTTTAAATTTCATGGTTGCTCCTATAAGAACGCAAAAGTGCGGTTGTTTTTAATGCTTAACGAATGCTTCGTCATCATCTAAGTCATCTTCTTCGTCAAAAAATTCACCGTCATCACCATATTCGTCATCGTCGGCATTCGGATCTTCAAAATAGGTGCCCCAGCCGTCATAGCCGCCTTTATATTTTTCCACCAATGGCAACAGTTCTTTTTGTTGCGCATCAATGATTTCAGGCTTTAATTCCACTTCGCTGATAATATCGCAGCAGAAAACCACCTTGCCGTTTTCTTCTTCAAATTCTTCCGCTTCGGACACTTCATAACCGGCTTTAAAGGCATCCATAGCAATTTTTTCCAATTTATCGAAATCATGATGAGAAATATGATGCTCAATAATATAAAGCGCATGAGGATCACTGCCGTCATTAAGTAAATCGGTAATAATCTCGCGGGTTTCCGCCTGTAATTCGTCTAAATTTGTCATAATTTTTCCTTGGTAAGAAAAGGTGAAGGGAAAACGGGGAATGCGATGCAATAAAGAAAAATCTTCCCAAAATAGAGAAGATTTTTCTTAACTAAAAATTATTTTTTGAGTAAATCACGAATCTCGGTTAATAATTTTTCTTCTGCTGAAGGCTCTGCCGGCGCTTCTTCGACAACTTCCGGTTTCTTCAATTTATTTAACGCTTTAATCATCATGAAAATTGCGAAAGCAATAATGATGAAGTCAAATACGTTTTGAATAAATACACCGTAATTTAAGGTCACGGCAGGAATATCGCCGTTCGCCGGTTCCAATACGAATTTCAAATCTTTAAAGTCAACGCCGCCGGTTAAAATACCCAATACCGGCATGAAAACATCGGCAACCAATGAGCTGACGATTTTACCGAAAGCACCACCAATGATCACACCGACTGCCATATCAACAACATTGCCACGCATGGCAAATTCACGAAACTCTTTAATGAAACTCATAAAGCTCTCCTAAGACTTGTTAAAAAAAGATAATGTGAAAAAACGCACATTATTGCTTAAAAAGACTGCACATTATAGATAGTTTATTTAAGAAGCACAAATTTTTCCGTTTATTTAAATGAAAAATGCACTCGGTTGGAATAATTTCTCCAGGTCGGAAATGTATTTCTTATCGCTTAAATACACCACCACATGATCTCCTTCCTGAATAACCAGTTGATTGTCGCCGATAATAACATCATTGCCGCGTAAAATGGCGCCGACAATCGCCCCTGTAGGTAACTTTAATTCGCCGATGAGACGACCGATAACATTTGAGGTGGTTTCGTCACCATGCACGATAATCTCCAACGCTTCCGCCAAGCCGTGACGCAAAGAAACGACATTCGCCACATCACCTTTTCGCACATGTCCAAGCAATGCGGAAATGGTCGCCTGCTGCGGCGAAATGGCGATATCAATGGTGCCGCCCTGAATCAAATTGATGTACGCCATACGTTGAATCAGCACCATGGCTTTTTTCGCCCCAAGGCGTTTTGCCAGCAACGCGGACATAATATTGGCCTCATCATCACTGGAAAGAGAAAGAAAAACGTCAATATTTTCAATATGCTCTTCAAATAGCAAAGATTGGTCTGACGCGTCGCCATTGAACACCAGCGTTTTTGATAATTTCTCCGCTAACACGGCGGCACGCTCGGCATTCCGCTCAATGAGTTTGACCGTGCAATGATCTTCCAGCTGTTTCGCCACACCGGTACCGATGTTACCGCCGCCCACAATCATGATGCGCTTGTAAGGCTTTTCCAAGCGTTGCAATTCGCTCATCACCGCCTTAATATGCGCCGTGGCACAAATAAAGGTGACTTCATCGCCCGCTTCAATAATTGTCGAACCTTGCGGGCGAATCACTTTATCCTGTCGCAAAATAGAGACCACGCGACAATCCACGTGGGGAATATGTTCTTTCAAGGTGGAAATCGGATAGCCTACCAAAGGGCCACCATAATAGGCTTTTACCACGACCAAACTGATTTTATCTTTGGCTAAATGCGCCACCTGCAACGCACCCGGATATTCCACCAAGCGCACAATATCCTTGGTCACCAGATTTTCCGGCGAAATAATGTGATCGATAGGAATCACATCAGTGTTAAACAATTTTTCTTTTTCTTTCAAATATTCGCTGTTACGAATGCGCGCAATTTTTATAGGCGTATTAAACAAGGTATAACCGATTTGGCACGCGACCATGTTAATTTCATCGGAACTGGTCACCGCAATCAGCAAATCCGCATCCTGAGCACCTGCCTCACGCAACACTTTAGGCGAAGAAGCGGAACCCTGCATTACGCGCAAATCATGCTTGTCCTGCAAATGCTCCAAACGCAGGGATTCATTATCCACCAAGGTAATATCATTATCTTCGCTCACCAGATTCGCCGCCAAGGTGGAGCCTACTTGCCCCGCACCCAAAATAATTATTTTCATTCCATTCTCTCCATGCCTAACGGTTATCCTTGCCGTTTCACTAATTTCGCATAATAAAAACCGTCGCCGCCGTCCGCTTGCGGAATAAACTGAAAACCGACCGCACTTTGGTTGCGTGCCAACACTGCAGACGGCAAATTCAACGCCGCTAATTGCGCATCAGGCGTATTTTGCAAAAAGCGTTCGATTTGCAGCGAATTTTCTTCCGCAAGCACGGAACAGGTGGCATACAGCAACACACCGTTAGGTTTTAAATAGCGCCACAATGCCTGCAAAATCTGCCCCTGTAATTCAACCAACTGATCGATATCCGCTTCTTTGCGTAGCCATTTAATATCCGGATGGCGACGAATCACGCCGGTGGCGGAGCAAGGTGCGTCCAATAAAATGCGGTCAAAACGCACCGCACTTTTGTTTAATTTCGCCAGCCATTCCTGTGGATTTGCCGCATCGCCACAAACCACCGTTGCCTGTTGCCGCATTCGCGCTAAATTTTCGTTTACCCGCACTAATCGGCTTTCTTCCACATCTAACGCGATCACATCCGCTTGCGGGGCTAATTCCAAGATGTGCGTAGTCTTGCCACCCGGCGCGGCGCAAGCATCTAAGATCAATTCCCCGTTTTGCGGCTGTAACAATAATGCCGCCCATTGCGCATGTAGATCCTGCACCGAAACGCCGCCCTCGGCAAATAACGGTAAATGCTGCACGGCAGTCGGTTGGGTTAAGCCGAGCGCCTGTGGGTGTGACGTCACTTGCGTGTCCATTTGCTGTGCCGTTAATAAAGTGCGGTAGGTTTCCAGGCTATTTTTTTGCGTATTCACCCGCAACCACATAGGCGGTTTTTGGTTATTCGCGTCAACAATCTCACGCCAATTCGGATAGACTTTTTTCAGCTTGTTCACAAACCAATCAGGGTGTAGAGTCTGCCAATGTTTATCCACCTTCGTCAAAATCGCTTCCTGCTCACGTAAAAAACGACGCAAGACGGCATTCACCAAGCCCTGAAAACTTTGTAATTTCAGCTCCTTGGCGGTGTTTACCACCTCATCTACGGCTGCATAAGCCGGAATGCGGGTATATAGAATCTGATACAAACCGACTAACAACAGGCAATGTACGATGCGCTTTTTACCGCGTAGCGGCTTGTCCACTAACTGCACGATAATTTGTTCCAAGCGCGGCAACACGCGACATACGCCAAAACACACTTCTTGTAATAACGGCAGATCTTGCGGCTTGATGTAAGTTTGCGCGTCAGGCAACAGAGCCGAGAGGGATTTATTCTGCTCCAACACTTGAAAGAGGATCTGCACTGCCGCTGTGCGGGCAGAAAGTGCGGTCGGTTTTACCGGCGTTTTTGCCTTGTTCATTTTCATTATGGTAACACCTTGCCGATTTGGAACCAGTCGGCGCGCCCGTTTAACAAATCCTGTGCCGACATCGGTTTTTTGCCTGCCGGTTGTAACTGTAATAAATTCAACACGCCATCAGCAGTCGCAATTTGAATACCCTGCTTACCCGCCGCTAAAATCGTGCCCGGCATTTTATTTACATGAGGTAACACCGATGCCTGATAAACTTTCAAAGTTTGCGGATTGTTCTGTTCGTCGGTGAATTCCAAGTATGCTATCGGCCAAGGATTAAAGGCGCGAATGTTACGTTCAAGCTGTATGGCAGAAAGCGACCAATCTAATTTGGCTTCTTCTTTGGAGAGTTTGTCGGCATAGTTGGATTGGCTGTCATCTTGTTTTTCTGCGGTAAATTTACCGTTTTCTAAATTATCCAACACATCAATTAACGCAGGCGGCGCGAGTTCCGCCAATTTGTTGTACAGGCTTCTGGACGTTTCTGTCGGCAAAATATCGCAATAGACTTTATGTAACATATCGCCGGTATCCAAGCCTTCATCCATTTGCATAATCGTGACGCCGCTTTGTGCATCGCCCGCCCAAATGGCGCGTTGAATCGGCGCCGCCCCACGCCAGCGGGGAAGAATCGAACCGTGAACGTTCAAACAACCGAGACGAGGTACATCCAATACTGCTTTTGGCAAAATTAACCCATAAGCCACAACGACCATCACATCAGCATTAAGAGACTTGAGCTCGGCTTGAGCGTCTTCTTTACGTAAGGATTTGGGTTGATAAACAGGAATATTGTGCTGTTCCGCAAGCTGTTTCACCGGACTGGCTTGCAATTTCTTGCCGCGCCCGGCAGGTTTATCCGGCTGGGTATAAACGGCAATCACGTTATGGGAAGAATGGAGTAAAGCTTGCAAATGCTGCGCGGCAAAATCCGGCGTACCGGCGAAGATAATATTAAGTGGTTTCATGATGTTCTGCGTTATAGATAAATAAAAGTGCGGTGAAAAATTACCGCACTTTTTGGAGATTCACAATTATTTTTGCTTTTCCATCTGCTTTTTCACTTTTATCAGCTTTTCTTTAATCCGCTGACGCTTCAATGGCGAAAGATAGTCCACAAAAAGAATACCGTTTAAATGGTCAATTTCATGCTGAATACAAATCGCCAATAAACCGTCGGCTTTCAAGGTAAATTCTTTGCCGTCACGGTCCAAGGCTTTCACTGTAACTTTTTCTTTGCGCGGCACTAACGCACGAAACCCCGGAATAGACAAACAGCCCTCTTCAATGCCGGTCTCGCCTTCCGATTCCAGAATTTCAGGATTAATCAACACTAACTGGTTTTGTTTATCGCCTTCAATATCAATAGTAATAATACGCTGCAAAATATCAACTTGCGGCGCCGCCAAACCGATGCCTTCCTCTTGATACATGGTATCGAACATATCATCAATAATTTTGCGGGTAGCATCATTCACTTCCGCAACGGGATCGCAAACGACTTTGAGGTGTTCTTCAGGGTAAATAAGTACATTTAAAGCAGTCATAATTTCTCTTGGGATTTTAAATAAGTGTGTTATTGTAGCCTTTTTCCACTAAAAAACCTATGCCTAAAAAACCAAAAACCCCCGACGTGTTTCCACATCAGGGGTTGCTTTTCAATTAGGCTTGGCGGTGACCTACTCTCACATGGGGATACCCCACACTACCATCGGCATTACGGCGTTTCACTTCTGAGTTCGGTATGGAGTCAGGTGGGCCCACCGC